>NZ_CAJHOG010000001.1:0-143772 GCF_905120495.1 Sphingobium sp. S6
CGGACTGGTCGGTGACCTGTTCAAGGTCGTGCCGGAGTTGACTGGCAAGCTGTGATTATGGTGCCGGAGGGAGCTTGCTCTCTCCGGTCGCTGTTGCGGCATTGAAAGGGCGTGGCGGGGCTGCGCCCTTTTTGCGTTCGGAGAGGATGGCGTCGCGCGATTGTGGAGAGGCGGACATTAGTCCGCCCGCCACAGCGCCGCGAAAGGGGGGAGAACGCGGAGCCGGGCGGGCGGTGGCCAGCGGCCAGAGGGATGAGCCGCCGGAAGAGAAATTTTGAAGCGTCAGCTTTCGACGTGACGTCGAGCAGCGGTTTTGCCGCCGGTCAGCCAGCGCCGCGCCGCTGGAATGTAAGGGCGCGGCGGAACGCTGTTCCGTTCAGCTGACGAGGGGCGAGCTGGACGGCGTCTGGCGCGGGGCGGTTGAGGTGACCGCGGGGGACATGTCACTGCCGCTGAGGCTGCTGCTGCTGGAGCTGCCGGTACGGCTGGAAAGGTCGCCGCGTACCTGATTGTAGCGGCCGACGAGGTCATCCTTGAACTCGGTCAGCTTGCCTTCGTCATACAGTTTCTTGCCGACATAACCGGCGATGGCGCCGAAAATCAGAGTGCGGATCATTTGGTGTAGCTCCTTACCGGATAATATCTGCCAGGTTCGCGGGGATAACCGGTCAGGAGGCGTCGAGTTCCGGGCGCTTTGGGAGTAATCGACAAGATGAGCGGCTGTGGCGATTTCCGGATGGGCGATTGCGAGCCGCTTGAGCGAAATGGCGGAAAAGCGCGATTCCGGGAGGCTGTTGCCAGCATCGCCGCCATCATCGGGAGCGGCGGGGTGAGGCTTCGCGCAGCGGCCAGCGGTGCTTATGAGGGGCGCCCTGCCTTGGCCCGTCCGGGGGGGTGGCAGCATGGCCCCGCTATGATCAGGCGTCGGCGGGGGCCTGCTGGGCCTGCAATTCGTTAGAGGCGTCGTCGGACGGCGCAGCGGCAGCATTTTCTTCAGCGAGCGCGGCGGCGGCGGCTTCGCGACGGGCGCGGTTGCGGTCGGCGAGATCCTGCCGCTCTGCCATGGCGAGGAAGCCGGCCTCCGATCGGAGGCAGCGGTCGCGGACATTGGCGAGAGTGGCGGCGTCCGCTTCGCTGCGGGCCTGGGCGGCGAGGGCGCGATAGTCGGGGTGGGTCATGGGCGCTCCTTTCTCGAAAAATGGTGCCCGGGCGCTGCAAAGCCGCGCCCGGACGGTTCGGCAGAGGCTTATTCAGCGTGCTGAAGGTTGACGGCCGCCATCTTGCCGCGGCGGTCCTGTTCCAGATCATAGGATACGCGGTCCTTTTCGCGCAGCGTGGCAAGGCCAGCGCGCTCGACAGCGGTGATGTGGACGAACGCGTCGGGGGTGCCGTCGTCAGGGGCGATGAAGCCATAGCCCTTGTCGGCGTTGAAGAATTTGACGGTTCCGGTGATGCTCATGGTAGTTCCTTCGTTCGTACGGCCCATCCAGCGTGGACGGACCGGTCGCTAGAGGGGCAGGGAAAGAAGGAAGTTTGGTGCCGCAAAGCGCCGAAAGACCGTCGATTTGCGTCTGTAGCAGTGGAGATGTGGGGAGGGGGTGGGCGGATTGCAAGGGCGGGGGATTGCTGGGGTGCTGAAATGGTAGAGCGTGTTCCTGCGAAGGCAGGAACCCAGTCCCGCCCTTGTTTGGAAACTCAGCGTCTGGACTAGGCTCCTGCCTACGCAGGAGCACGGTGAATTTGCCGCAAGCCTCCTGCCATCCCATCACCCCGCCTGTTCCAACGCCGTGAAACCGAAAAAGGCGTCGCGCGCCAATGCGGCGGCGGCCTCATAGGGGCGGCGCTGGGCTTCCTCCATTGCGGCCAGGGCTTCGCTTTCCTGCGGGGTCAGGTCGCGCTCATAACCGTCTATGTCGTATATGTCGCCGCTCTCTTCGCCGTCGAAGCCGGGCGGGGCGGGATAGTCGGTGCGCCAGGCTTCGCGCTCCTCATCCCACCATGTGCCGCGCAGGCGCGCGGCAGCTTCGTCGGGCGGAAGGGTGGCGCGATCGACCAGCGGCGGGCGAAGTTCACACTGTTCATGGAAGGGGTGGGCCTGACCCGCATTGGCGGCCTTTTTGCCCTCATGCAGCGCCATGCGGGCGGCGATGAAGAGCGCGGCGGAAGCGCCGGGGGAAAGGGCGGTGGCGGTGGCTTCGATGCATGGGCCAAGTGCGGGATCGCGCAGGCTGGCGTCGTGTGAGGCGGCTTCGTCCATGTCCGGCGTGACGGGGGTTGTGGGCGGGGCGAGGCCGGGCTGGTCCTGCTGCGCCGGGGCCTGTTCGGGCGCGGACTGCCGTGGCTGTTCCTCCGGGCAGAGCATGTCGAGATAGGCGGCGAAATCCTGCGCGACGACGCGGGCGAGGGCGGCGTCAGAGCCTTCGGGCGGGCTGTCGGCCATGCGGTCAAGGCGGGAGAGCATCGACATGGCGAGGCGGTTGTCGTGGCGGTGGCGGGTGATTTCGCCTGCGTCCATGTCCTTGCGGATCACTTCCTCATGGCCGGTGAGGGCGCGGGCGAGCAGTTCGTCGGCGAGGCGCGCGCGGGCGATGAGGATGGCCGCGTCCCAGCCGAGGCGAAAGGCCGCGCCGTCGCGGCGGATGCGCAAGGCATAGGCGGCGCGGGGGGAGATGTGGACGGCGTCGCAAGCCGTGGTGATGACGCCGGTGGCGGCGAGGGTTTCCAGAAACTGCCGCTGCCGCGCGGGGCTCCAGCCGTCGGCGCGGACTTGCTCGGCGGCGGTGGGGAGCGGGGGAAAGTGGTAGGACATGGGCAAAGCTCCGGTTTAGGGGAGGGTTTGCCGGGACGGTATCAGGGGTGAGGGGTTGTAGGACAGAACAAAATGGGAACGATATGTGGTCGCTGGTTGCCCTTGGAGAACCGCTCGAAGTGCATGATGCCCACTAGGGGAGTGTCCGCATCTTTTGATCGATTATTGCGCGATAATATACGTCTCGACGCATAGTAGTATGCTTGAGAAGAAATTTGGCCTTATCTGCTTTTGAGAAGTTCAGATTAGACAAGTATCCTAATATCATTCCAAATTTTTGATGGGTTAGTCCGTTGATGTAAGATGGATTTGGTGCCTTGATAAAGTTTTTGATTTTAGAAAATTCTTCCCCGAACACCATATGATCCAAGAAGTTTATTACGTCTGCTGAAGAGCGACCGCCGATTTTTTCTAGCCTTGCTCTAACAGGGGCGTAGGTTCGATGGCCTCTCAGATAAGGCAGGAAGCCGGCCACCCCGCGGATAATAATTGGTTCTGTGCGCCATGTGTGCTCACCGGCATCGATCATCTTTCGCAGTTCAGTGTGACTGAAGAACCTTGAGGCGATCAACAAGGCAGATAACAGTCCAAACGGATTGCTTTGGTCGAACGAAGATATGAATTCATGCAAAATTCGCTTATTTATCTTCTTGGTGTATCGGGCGGTGGTGAAAGCGTTCGCAATCCGGAGGTATGTCACGTCGTCTACGATCTGACCTGTTTTCAGGCACAATGTCACGATCTTCATGGCAGTTGTAGGGTCGGATGACCGCGAGACATAACGCATTAGAGTCTCTCGCATGCCGGGCATGTTGAGGAACGCTTCTCGGAATATATGCTCCTTTAAAGGAGCGTCAAAAATTCGCGAGTAATTGATAAGACGCTTTAGTATCTTAGAGCCGTTGCCATTATGGAAGACGCCTTTTTTCCACCAGCGATCCATCAGCCATGGAAGAAGGTTTTGCTGACGAGTTGTGAGCGTACCGGCCGATAAATGCGCGTTCAGTTTTTTCTCGATTTTATCAACAAGCTCATTTTCGTAGATGCAAAAATGTTCTTTAGCTTTTTCCGCAGACAGAATTCGGGTTTTGCCAGAGTTAAGGCGGATATGGCGGCTTTGAAGCGTGAGGTCTAAATCTCGCAATACCTTTTTCGCATCGGCCAGATTGTTGGCTCCGATGTCGATATCATCCATGTATCGTGCGAACTCAATGCCTGGATAGTCTTTCAGCAATCCGTCTGCTTCAAACAGAAATGTGTGAGCTAACATCCGTGCTGCGTCGAAGTCGCATTGTGGCAAACCGAGATCATCATTCTGCATGTAATCAGGCCGCCAGATCATAGCCTTTAATATCGAAATAAGGATATCTAAAACGATCTCTTTGGTGTCAATAAGATCGGTAAGTACAGATCTTAGGCCTGAATATCTAATCCAATCATAGTAATTTGCGATATCTGTTACCACTATATACTTATATCTGTCAGAAAATCCCAGAATCTCTCTCTGAAATTTTAGCCATACGCCTATTGGTCCATATTCATCCTCGAGACCTTTTTTTGGCTTTGAAAAAGCATGATCTTTAGGCGCATAAAACGACTTATCTGATGGCGCGGCTTGTTTGAGTTCAGACCAGAGGGAGTCTGCAAGCACTTGCAGCACGAGCGCATCTCGTGGGTCCGGCAGAACAAGCAATCTACACAGACCCTGTGATTTTTCCGACGTAAGACGAGTTACGTGTGAAGGAACATAGCTCCCGGCGTGTATCTCTGTTGCGATGGCTGCGCAAACAGCAGGATGGCTTACATGCAGGTCGAGATATTCGATAGGATCGGGGATGATTTGTCTCTTCAAATCATCGCGGACTTTTTTCTTCCACGAGTAGGCAAGGCTCGCACCATTTATGCTGGTTGAGAGCGTTTTTACCTTCGCGGAGAATTTAGGAGAGTGCATCGTCCTTAGTTGACCTTCATCCAAGCTCGCCTTTACAGCCGCTTTGCTAATGTTGGTCAATTAAAGCAAGTAGTTGGTCACTCCGCCGCAACCGCCTCCAGCCCCAACAGCGGCGCCAAATAGCGCCCGGTGAAGCTCCGGGCGTTCTTCGCGACCTTCTCCGGCGTGCCTTCGGCGACGACTTCGCCGCCCTTGACGCCGCCTTCGGGGCCCATGTCGATGATCCAGTCGGCGGTCTTGATGACGTCGAGGTTGTGCTCGATCACGACCACGCTATTGCCCTGTTCGACCAGGGCGTGGAGGACTTCGAGCAGTTTGCGGACGTCTTCGAAGTGGAGGCCGGTGGTTGGCTCGTCCAATATGTAGAGGGTCTGGCCGGTGGCTCTGCGGGAGAGTTCCTTGGCGAGCTTGACGCGCTGGGCTTCGCCGCCGGACAGGGTGGTGGCCTGCTGGCCGACCTTGATATAGCCCAGGCCCACTTCGGCGAGCATCGCCATCTTGTCGCGGATGGGGGGGACGGCCTTGAAGAATTCCACCGCGTCCTCGACCGTCATGTCGAGCACGTCGGCGATGCTGTGGCCCTTGAACTTCACCTCCAGCGTTTCGCGGTTGTAACGCGCGCCGTGGCAGACGTCGCAGGTGACATAGACGTCGGGGAGGAAGTGCATCTCTATCTTGAGCACGCCGTCGCCCTGGCAGGCTTCGCAGCGGCCGCCCTTGACGTTGAAGCTGAAGCGGCCGGGCTTGTAGCCGCGCGCTTGTGCTTCGGGGAGGCCCGCGAACCAGTCGCGGATGTTGGTGAAGGCGCCGGTATAGGTCGCCGGGTTGGAGCGCGGGGTGCGGCCGATGGGCGACTGGTCGATGTCGATCACCTTGTCGCAATGTTCAAGGCCGGTGACCTTGTCATGCGGGCCTGCGACGATGCGGGCTCCGTTGAGGGTGCGGGCGGACGCGGCGTAGAGGGTGTCGATGGTGAAGCTGGACTTGCCCGAGCCCGAGACGCCGGTGATGCAGGTGAAGGTGCCGAGCGGGATGCTGGCGGTGACGTTTTGCAGGTTGTTGGCGCGGGCGTTGTGGACGGTGAGCTTCTTGCCATTGCCCTTGCGGCGCTTTGTGGGGACGGTGATGCGGCGGGTGCCGTTGAGGTAATCCGCGGTCAGGCTGTCCTTGTGGGCGAGCAGTTCGTTGAGGGTGCCCTGCGCGACGATGGTGCCGCCGTGGACGCCTGCGCCCGGACCCATGTCGACGATATAGTCGGCCATGCGGATCGCGTCTTCGTCATGCTCCACGACGATGACGGTGTTGCCGAGGTCGCGCAGGCGCTTGAGGGTGATGAGCAGGCGGTCATTGTCGCGCTGGTGCAGGCCGATGCTGGGTTCGTCGAGGACGTAGAGGACGCCCGACAGGCCGCTGCCGATCTGCGACGCGAGGCGGATGCGCTGGGACTCGCCGCCCGACAGGGTGCCGCTGGTGCGGTCGAGGTTCAGATAGTCGAGGCCGACATTGTTGAGGAAGCCGAGGCGCTCGACAATTTCCTTGAGGATGGCCTTGGCGATCTGGTTCTGCTGGTCGGTGAGCTGGGCGGGGAGGGTGGAGAAAAAGCCGAGCGCGTCCACCACCGAGCGGCGGGTGGACATGGAGATGTCCTCTCCCGCGATCTTGACGGCGCGGGCTTCGGGCTTGAGGCGCGCGCCGTGGCAGGTCTCGCACGGCATGGCGGTCTGGTATTTGGATAGTTCCTCGCGCATCCAGGCGGAGTCGGTCTGGAGGAGGCGGCGGTTCAAATTGCCGATGACGCCTTCGAAGGGTTTCTTGACTTCGTAGGATTTTCTGCCGTCGACGAACTTGAGCGTGACGGGCTTGCCTGCGGTGCCGTGGAGGATAATGAGCTTGACCTCCGGGGGGAGATCAATCCAGGGCGTTTCGAGGTTGAAGCCGAACTCCTTGGCGAGGGAGCCGAGGACCTGCATGTAGTAGGGGCTGGGCGGGTTGGACTTGGCCCAGGGGACGATGGCGCCCTTCTTGAGGGTGAGATGCTCGTTGGGGACGACGAGTTCGGGGTCGAACTCCTGCCGCTCGCCAAGGCCGTCGCAGGCGGGGCAGGCGCCTTGCGGGGCGTTGAAGGAGAAGAGGCGGGGCTCGATTTCGGGGATGGTGAAGCCGCTGACGGGGCAGGCGAATTTTTCGCTGAAGACGATGCGGTTGGGGGGGACTTCGGCGCCTTTCAAGGTGCCTTCGCGCTTGGGGATAGCCCCCACCCCCGGCCCCTCCCCTGAAGGGGAGGGGAGAATGTCGGCCACGGTCCCGTCGGCCAGGTCCACATAAGCCAAGCCGTCCGCGAGCTTTAGCGCCTGTTCGAAGCTGTCGGCTAGTCGGGTGCCCATGTCGGCGTCCACGGCGAGGCGATCCACCACCACTTCGATGTCATGCTTGTATTTCTTGTCGAGGGCGGGGGCGTCCTCGATCAGGTACATTTCGCCGTCGATGCGGACGCGGGTGTAGCCCGCCTTCTGCCATTCCAGCAGCTCCTTCTTATACTCGCCCTTGCGGCCGCGGACGACCGGGGCGAGGAGGTAGAAGCGGGTGCCTTGCGGAAGCTGCATCACGCGGTCGACCATCTGGCTGACGGTCTGGGCGCTGATCGGTTCTCCGGTCGCGGGGGAGTAGGGGATGCCGACGCGCGCCCAGAGGAGGCGCATATAGTCGTATATTTCAGTGACGGTCGCGACGGTGGAGCGCGGGTTGCGGCTGGTCGTCTTCTGTTCGATCGAGATGGCGGGGGAGAGGCCGTCGATATGCTCGACATCCGGCTTCTGCATCATCTCCAGGAACTGGCGCGCATAGGCGGAGAGGGACTCCA
Source organism: Sphingobium sp. S6 (assembly GCF_905120495.1). NCBI lineage: Bacteria > Pseudomonadati > Pseudomonadota > Alphaproteobacteria > Sphingomonadales > Sphingobiaceae > Sphingobium > Sphingobium sp. S6. The sequence goes on from NZ_CAJHOG010000001.1 coordinate 7,621, forward strand.
CATAGCGACGCTGCCCTTCGGCATAGATGGTGTCGAAGGCGAGGGAGGATTTGCCCGAGCCGGACAGGCCGGTGATGACGATCAGGCTGTCGCGGGGGAGATCGACGTCCACGCCCTTGAGATTATGCTCGCGCGCGCCGCGTACGGAGATTGTGGTCAGACTCATGGGGGCGTGTTGTTCCAGATTTGTTCTGATGGGGCAAGTTTATCGCGCGGATATGGGATAGCGGGCGGCGGCTCGCAAGCGGGGCATGCTTTCCGGCGCGAGCGTGCGGCGGATCGTCGAAAGAGAAAGCGAAATTAACCTGTTTAGGTGTATAAGGAACTTCATGGGAAGGCCGTAACGGCGGCGTCTTCCGAGTCCAGAGACAGAAGAGATCCCGGATAGCCCGACAGCATCCCGGATACGCCCCCGGCCATCCCTTGCGCCGGGGGCGTTTTACTGTTCACGCCGATTTCGGTGAACGGTGTTTTACGCTACGACAACAAGGCTTTTCCGGGTCGACAGCTGCTTTTGTTGGGAGTATTTCTGCGCCGACCGAGAGGACTGACGGGTCCCAGCCTTACGGTTGATCGCGGGCAATGTCGCCTTCAAGAGCGACAAGGCCGCAGCAGTTCAATTGAGGGGGACCAATCATGACTTTTTTTGCCAAGCGCAGCGGCGCGTTGCTCGCCGCTTTGTCCGCGACCTTGTTCATGGGCGCGGCGGCACAGGCTGGCCCCATTCCGTTCGAATCCAACGGCCGTACCGTGGAGGTACGCTATGGCGATCTGGACCTGTCGAAGAAGTCGGGTCAGCGGGAGCTGACCGCGCGTGTCCGCCGCGCTGCCGTGAAGGTGTGTCCGGGGCGTACGATGAAGGATCTGCGCGCCTGCCAGATCGCGGCGGTGGATCATGTCCGTGAGCCGATGGCTATCGCGATCGCAAAGGCGCAGGGCCAGGACGGGAGCCGCTTTGCTGAGGTTGGCAAGGACAAGGTGCCGGGCGCGGGGAATTGAGTGTCCGCGTTTAAAGGGTGACCAGCTCTTCGTCGCCGGCGTTGCGCTGGCCCACCCCCTAACCCCCTCCCGCTTGCGGGAGGGGGAACAAGGAGGGCTGGCAGCATTACCCCGGATGACGGGCGGGGTGTGATGTTGGCTCAGGATGCTCCCTTGGAACCGGCTATCGGGACTGGCCGTTGATCCTGCGTGGCGCGCGGTGTTCGCTGCGCCAAGGAGAGCAAGATGAGCGACAAGACCGATATTCGTCCCAACAGCCGTGAAGAGGCGCATGATGAGCGCCCCACGGATGCGCAGGACCATGCCGTCACCACCGAGGAGCAGCTGGAAGAAGGATTGATGGACAGCATGGATGCGTCCGATCCGCCATCGGCGACCAAGCCGGGCGATCATGGCGATCCGGTTCCTTCATCGGGCTTCCAGGAAGAAGAAGATGAGGATGAGAAGGCCGGGCGATAGACGGCGGCGATATTGATGATATGATCGATGGGCGAGGCGAACCGGATCGGCGGTGGCCGGGCGGTTCGCCGAGCGCACGACGCTGCAAAAGGTGAGAGGAGCCTTATTGATGCCGACTTCCGCTACTCCCGCGATCGAACGCATTGCCCGGGTGCTGGCCGGACGCCAGCTGAGCCTGAATGGCGAGGGCAGCGATCCGCACGCGTCGGGCGCGGTGGATGCGAGCTGGCAGGACCATGTGGATGATGCCTATGCGATCCTCCACACGCTGCGCGAACCCGATGAGCAGATGGCGCAGGCGGGCGACGTCGCCGTGTGGCGCAGCATGATCGGAGCGGTGCTGGAACGGCGGCCCTGACGCGGCATTGGCGGTGCGGCCCGCCCATGCCATAGAGCGCGGATGAGCGGACCGGGCCTCAAGATCAAGATACAGCTTTATTGTGGCGACGAGATCGCCATGGGGCCGGGCAAGGCCGACCTGCTCGACGCGATCGTCAGCGAGGGATCGATTTCGGCGGCCGGGCGGAAGCTGAAGATGAGCTATCGCCGCTGCTGGATGCTGGTGGACGTGATGAACCGGTGCTGGTCCGCGCCGCTCGTCGCGACATCGAGCGAGGGCGCGGTGCTGACGGAGTTGGGGCTCAGCGTGCTTTCCCAATATCGCGGATTGCAGAAGGCCGCGGCGAGCGCGGCGGGGCGGTCGCACTGGCCCGACCTGGCGCGGGAGTTGCGGGGCGCGCCGCTGCCGATGAAGGAAAATTAATTGTCCGCGCTATCTTATCTTTCGTTGCTGGAATGAACGGAGAGGATGGGCCACGCGTTTCCATTCGGCGCATTCACAAAAATTACATGTTGCAGCGCACAAAGAAACGTGATTCCTTATAGTTGTCGGCAGAACCGGCGCTTAATCTTTCAGTAACCATGAAAGGCGCATGATCTGCCGATCGACTTGAAGTCGGAGGGCAAGAGCATGGGCACCAATGCAAGACCGGCTGACGGGGCAATCACCCTGGCTGAATTGCGCGAATTCGCCAGTTTCCCGTCTGCCACGCAGCGCTACATCCGCAGATCGCTGGACATCGGCCTCCACCGCCGCGATGCCATGAAGCTATGGTCGCGCGACATGGTGGAGGAAGCGAGCATCCGTGCGCAGGCCCGCATTTACGGGCGGCTGGACGAGATCAAGGCGCGAGTGCCCGACGATAGCGGCCTCGATCAGATGGAGCCCTTCATGGCACCGCTGGTGACGATATCGGCATTCGATCTGGGGCAGGACCGGCTGAGCAGCTTTTCCGCTTATCGCTTCCTGTATGAGCGGCTGTTGGGGGCGGGGGCCCGGCCGTGGTTGCCAGGGGCCTTCTGCGCGGCGGCGAGCCTGCCGCATCTCCATCCCGAGAAGCGCCGGGCGTTGTTGCAGTCGATCAGCGAAGCGGCGGCTACGGCAGCGGGTTGGTCGAACCGGGAGCCGACATTCTACCCTGAGTGGGTGGAGAAGGTGGATTTGAGCAAGGCGAACTGATGGGTTCTTCATGCCGTCACCCCAGCGAAGGCTGGGGTCTCGGGCAGTATCGCGCTTCATCTCCTGAGATCCCAGCTTTCGCTGGGATGACGGATTGGGCGGGCTTTACGGGCCCTCTCTGGCTTTTGCTGCGCTCGGCACCTCGGCCAGAGTCACGTGCCTCTGGCCGACCCCTGAAGGGGAGAGGGACTTACCTGTTTCACTCACCCATTCACGATCGTGCCGCCATTGGGGTGCAGGACTTGCCCCGACATGTAGCTGGAGTCCTCGCAGGCGAGGAAGAGGAAGGCGGGGGCGACTTCGTTGGGTTGGCCGGGGCGGCCCATGGGTACGGATTCTCCGAAATGTTCGAGCTTTTCCGGACTCGCGCCGCCTGATGGATTGAGCGGGGTCCAGATGGGGCCGGGGGCGACGGCGTTGACGCGGATGCCGTCTTTCACCAGATTTTCCGACAGGCTGCGGGTGAAGGCGGTGATCGCGCCTTTGGTGCTCGAATAATCGAGCAGTTCCGATGAGCCCTGATACATGGTGACGCTGGTGCAGTTGACGATCGCCGCGCCTTTTTTGAGGTGCGGTCGGGCGGCCTGGGTCAGGAAGAACATGCCGAAGATGTTGGTTTGGAAGGTGCGGCGCAGCTGTTCCTCGGTAATGTCGGTGATGTCCTGATCGGGATGCTGTTCACCGGCATTGTTGACGAGGATGTCGAGGCGGCCGAAGCGGTCGATGACTTGTTTCACGGCATCGTCGCAGAAGGATTTTTCGCCAATGTCTCCGGCGATGGTGAGGGCCTGTTGTCCTTCGGCTTCGACGATCTGGGCGGTTTTCTTCGCGTCGTCATGTTCGCAGAGGTAGAGGATGGCGATGTCCGCGCCTTCGCGGGCGTAGAGGGCGGCGACCGCGCGGCCGATGCCGCTGTCCGCGCCGGTGATCAGGGCGACCTTTCCTGCGAGGCGGCCGGAGCCGGGATAGCGAGGTTCCCATTCGGGCTTGGGCTCCAGCTTGCTTTCGTGACCGGGCAAGCCGTCTTCGTGGATCATCTCTTCATGATTGTCGGATTGGGTGTCGGGCATGGCGCATCTCCTTTTCCCGGCCAACACTTTGGCAGGGGAGATGGTTCATGCTGTTGTGAGCCGGAGCGCGAGATCGGGTGAACGGGTGGCTTTCAGTGCCCGGCGGAGCCCGCCGCGCCGCGATTTTCCCAGATGGCGAGCGGTGCGTCGGCGCCCGGCATTTCCATGCGCACTTCGCGCAAGGAGACGGCGATGACGCAGGCGGGGCGCTGTTCCACGCCTGACGGCTGGACGCAGTGGACGGGGCCGTTCCCCGGCACCTGCTCGATCCGGCCGATGAGGCGGAGCCTGAGACCGCGCGAAGGGGCGAAATCTTCCGGGGCGAGGCGCAGCACCTTCTCGAAAGGGCGGCCCTGGCGCCAGAGGTCGTTGCCGTCATTCTGGCCGAATTGGGCGAGGGCGAGAGTCTGATCGGGTGCTGGCGCAGGGGCTTGCTGATCGGGAGAGGCTGTCCTGGGCGCGGCGGGGCATTCGTCGCTGGTGGACCAAGGGCGCTCCATCCAGAACCCCTCGGCATCATAGCCGTCGCCGCCGGGGGGAAGTTCGAAGTCGGCGGCCTTCCACGCGACCGGCATGGCATGGACGCGCAAGACTCCCGCCGCCTCATCATAGCGCCAGCGCATGGGGGCGGCGCTATCCTTGTCCGCCTCCCCGGAGCAGCCGAAGGGAAGGGAAAGCTCGAACCGCTGCCCTACCGCCCCGGCGATGTCGGCGGGCAGCGGCTTGCCCGATGACAGGGCATCGGCGGCGCGGCGGGCGAGATCGGCTATCTCCGCACGGCCCCAGAGGCGGGGCGACTGCGGCAGGACGGGGATGGGCGGTGGGATCACCGCGACGGGCGCGGGTGCGGGCGGCGGAGCCTTGGGCGCGGTGGCGCGGCCCAGCAGGAAGCCCCCCGCGCCGATGGCGATGAAAGCGGCCAACCCCGCGGCTATGGCGAGCCGGCTGGTCCGGGCACTGGGTTCACGCATAAGCCATTGATAGCAAAAAAGTCCTCCTTCTCCAGAGGATAATCGCCCTTTTTCCGCCTTGCTGCGTTGACAGGGGCGGCAGCAGGCACGAGGCAGGGGGCGCATGACGATTGACCAAGTTCTGACGCTGCTGGTGCTGGCCGCCGTCGTCGCCGCGCTGATATGGGACAAGGTGCGCGCCGATGTCGTCGCCCTGTCCGGCGCGGCGGTGCTGTTGATGACCGGCGTCGTGCGGCCCGTCGATGTGCAGGGCGCTTTTGCGAGCCCGGCGATCATCGCGCTCGCGTCGCTGTTCGTCATTGCCTATGCGCTGGAGCTGTCGGGCCTGCTCGACCGGGCGATCGCCATGGCGGTGTCGATGTGCAAGCGGATGGGCGCGACCGGCATGTGGCTGCTGCTGTCGATGATCGGCGCGGTGTCCTGCTTCCTCAATTCGACGCCGATCGTCGTGCTGGGCGCGCCGGTGGTGCGCGACGTCGCCAATGCGCTGCGCCTGTCGCCCAAGCGGTTCCTGATGCCGCTGTCCTACATCACCATATTGACCGGATGCTGCACCCTGATCGGGACGTCCACCAATTTGCTCGTCGACGATATGGCCAGCGTGGCCGGGCAGCCGCGCTTCGGCATTTTCGAAATTACGCCGGTGGGCGTGCCGATGGCGCTGGCGGGCGGGCTGTACCTGTTCCTGTTCAGCAAGAGGCTGCTGGGTGGGCGGCATGAAGCGGATGAGCGGGAAGGGGAAGCGCAGCCGATCGACGCGTCCCATGTGTACAGCGCGCAGGTGGGCGACCCGGCGGTGTTCGCCGAGCCCCGGCCGCTGAACCCCGCAAAGGCGGCGATCGCACTCAGCGTGTTCGCGGCGGCGGTCGGGCTGGCGGCGATCGATGTCGCGCCGATTGCGGCGAGCGCCTTTGCAGGGGCGGTGTTGCTGATCCTGCTGCGGGTGATCAGCGCGGACGAGGCCTATAGCGGGCTGCGGCCGCAGATCCTGATCCTGATCGCGGGGATGGTGGTGATCGGGATCGCGATGGAACAGAGCGGGCTGGCGGCGGATGCCTCGCGCATGCTGATCGGCAGCGTTCATGGGCTGAGCCCGCTGATCGCGCTGGTGGTTCTGTATCTTGTGACGATGGTGCTGACGGAGTTGCTGTCTAACGCGACGGTGGCGGTGCTGGTGACGCCGGTCGCGGTGGCGCTGGCCGACAGCCTGGCGGTCAGCCCCCGGCCTTTCCTGGTCGCGGTGATGATGTCGGCAAGCGCCGCCTTCGCCACGCCCTTTGGCTACCAGACCAATGTCATCGTCTATCAAATGGGCGGATACCGATATATGGATTTCGTGCGGGTGGGCCTGCCGCTCAACATCATCACCTGTGTCGTCGCGATTGCTGCGATCAGCGTGTTTTTTCCGTTCTGATCGGGCCGGGCGCCAGCCGTAGCAGGAGGTAACCGGCGGTGGCGGACGCAAGCGAGCCCAGCAGGATGCCGAGCTTGGCGGTGTCGCTTTCATGAGGGTGGGCAGCAAAGGCGAGGCCGCCGATGAAGAGGCTCATGGTGAAGCCGATGCCGCAGAGCAGGGCGACGCCGTAGACCTGCGTCCAGCTGGCATGCGCCGGGCGGCTGACCCAGCCGAGGCGGGACAGGAGCCAGACCGCGCCGAAGATGCCGACCTGCTTGCCAGCGAAGAGACCAAGCGCGATGCCGAGCGGCACAGGCGCTGCAAGGTCGGGCAAGGAAAAGCCGGTCAATGCCACGCCCGCATTGGCGAAGCCGAACAGCGGCACGATGGCATAGGCGACCCAGGGATGCAGGCCATGTTCCAGCCGGGACAGGGGCGAATGCTGGTCGTCGGGCGCGGCGGGCGTGCGCGCCAAGGGGATGGTCATCGCGACGGCGACGCCTGCCAGCGTGGCATGGATGCCGGATTGGAGGACGCAGAACCAGACGAAGAGGCCGATCAGCAGATAAGGCCAAAGCTGATTGACCCCAGCGCGATTGCAGAGGGCGAGGCAGACGAGGCCCGCTGCGGCCAGGGCGAGGGGCAGCAGGCTCAGTTGTTCGCTGTAGAAAAGCGCGATGATGAGGACGGCGATCAGGTCGTCGATGATCGCGACGGCGGTCAGGAAAATCTTGAGCGACCCCGGCACGCGGCGGCCGAGCAAGGCCAGCACGCCGAGCGCAAAGGCAATGTCGGTCGCAGCGGGAATCGCCCAGCCGCGCATGCCGATCGCGTCGCCCCTGTTAATCGCGATGTAGATGAGGGCGGGGACGACGACGCCCGCAGATGCCGCCAAACCCGGCAGCAGGCGATCGGGCCATCGGGCGAGCTGTCCGTCCAGAACCTCCCGCTTGATCTCCAGCCCCACCACCAGGAAGAAGAGCGCCATCAAGCCATCGTTGATCCAGTGCAGCAGGCTGAGCCCGCCAATATCGATGTGGAGCGTATGGAAATAGGTGGCCGATTGGGCAGAGTTGGCGATCAGCATTCCCAGAGCCGCCGCGCCTATCAGGATGATGCCGCCTGCCGCTTCCGCCGCAAGGAAGGCGCGCATCATCGAAAGGGGGCGGGCGACAAGGGAAGGAACGCTCATGGGAGGTTCCTAGAGCATCGTGCGCAAAAGTGGGAACCGGTTTCGCGACTAAAAGGATGCGATAACAAAACTGGAGCGCGCTGCGTCCGATTGAACGCAGCGCGCTCTAGCGGCCAATGGGGAGGAGGGCCGCCCGTCTGCGAGAGGACGAGCGACCGCGGTGCCAGCCGATCCTTGCTAAAAAGATCAGGCCGGGCCCGGCCCCAGCACTTCGATGCTGCCGATATGGGCCCGGTTCAGTTTCGTGCGGTGAACCATCTGCCAGTGACCGTCCACCTTCCGCCAGCGATCATGATATTCGCCGAGGGTCGAGAAGGTCAGGTAACCCTTGTCGCCCATGCCTTTGTGCATGTCGGTGACATAGCAGCGGCTGGTCGCCTGATCCCCGGTGACATCGACGACGAGGTTGCCCAGAAGATGTTGGGTCGGCCCGCAATCGTCGAGGAAGGAACGCATCAGCGCGATCACCTCGTCACGGCCATTGAGCGGGCCTGTTCCCATGTCGGCGGTCGCATCCTCTGCCATGACAGAGCCGATCGCCTGCCAGTCGCGCTCATCCATGGCGCGGGCGAAGGCATAGAGCGCGCGTCCGATCTCCCGCTCCGCCAGCAAGATTTCCAGGTTCATGGGCAATTCTTTCCTTTGGCATCCTCTCCAATGGAATCGACAATAGGCGGAGGATCGGGCTTCGCAAACACGTCATACATGCGTGTTGCGCGATCGTGGAGCGCAGCTGTCAGTGTGTTTCCGTGCGCAACCGGTCGGCCAACTGCTCGATTTCGAAGGGCTCAAGGACCCAGGTGCGCGTCTTGCGGCCGATCCGATGGATAGGCTGGGTGAGAAGGACGCGCGCCTGTTCCCGCGCATGCGGTTTGAACATGGCGAAATGCTGGGCGCAGTCGCGGATCGTGCCGATGAGCGGCGCCCGTCCTTCAAGGTCGATCAAGGTTGCAGGCTGATCCCAGGGGATGGCGGATGTGGGATGATCGGTCATGGAACAGCTCCAGTTTGATCATCGTCCCTATCGGATTTGGGAAGAATGGGAAGGAGGAAAGCGGACCTTTGCCAAGCCAGGAAGCGGGCGCATCGGGCGATAAACGGCCCGGGAGAACAGATATGGCCGCTGATCAGGTGATACGGAAAGGCATCAGCATCTTGAAGAGTTTCTCGCGGGACTGGGCGCCGATCTTTCCGTATAATTTTCGGACCTGGGTGCGAACCGTGTCGACCGATACGTTCCTGTCCTGCGCGATTTCCACGACTGTCTTGCCCCGAAACAGCGCCAGAGCCGCTTGCGTTTCGCTTTCGGTCAATCCGTAGATACTTCCGAAATCGGCGAACATGATGCGCTTTTCGGCATGGGAGCAGCTGACTTCGAGGCAGAACATGCCGGTCGAGGGTTCATGATGACCAAACATCACGAAATGGCCGTCACCATCCTTGACGGTCAGTATTCCGGTTTCGGTTTGCGATTTGAGATCGGACAAAAAGGATGAGAATTTGGTGCGGAGGCTGGCGTCGACTAGCAGTTGCCCTGCTTCTTCGCGCAATATCTTACTGGCTTCTATCGCGCGTCTGCCCTCATCATTCCACCATTGGATGTGATATAGTGAATCAATGATGAGACGTCCTCTGAAGTCAGCGGAGATCCACCCGAGGGCGAGCGCATCGAAAGGCTCAAGACTGGTTTGCAGCATCCCCACCATAGCCGAACAGTAAAAACTGAAGACGGAAATGCCCTAAAAGGTAAAAAGATGCGTGGCAATATCTTAACGATTGCGATCAATTCTATATTTGAATTTCAAGAAAATGACCGGGCGGTAATATTTCAGAGATCTGGAAAATCTTCTACTAGGATCTCGCCTTACTTGATCTAGCTCGTCCAAGGGGGCTCAGTTGCTCCCTTCACGGAAGCAGCTGAGCCCATTTGCCGTGGACGGTTATGCGGCGTTTTATTGGCGGATCGCGACGATGTTGGCGATGCCGCTTTGCGAGACGCTGGCGAAGCTGGCCGCTGTTCCCTGGACGATCGTGGCGCTGTTGCGGTCGCCGGATTGCAGCAATGTGGCGACGCCCTCTGTCGAGGATTGCAGGATTTCGCCGACATTGCCGGTGCCGCGCTGAAGCAGGACGGAGACATTGCCGACGCCATATTGCTGCTGGACGGCGCGGTTGTTCGAGCCTTCCTGCGAGGCGAACTGGATATTGCCTTCGCCGCGCCAATCCTGCTGCAGGCTGTTGCCCTGCGCGTCCGTGGCTTCGTAGGAGCCGGTGCCACTGCGCAGATACCGTCCAAGATCCAGGCCGTAGCCCAGGAAAGCCATTTCGACGGGCGCGCCCGATGAGGAGAGATTTTGCGAAAGCTGGTCGGCACTCGCAGCCTGAGCGAAGGACAGGCCGCCCGAATTGGCCTGGAAAGCGGCGTCGATCGCCTGCTGTTGCGGCTGAGCCTGCGACACGAACGCGTTTCCAGCCGTGGGCGAAACGATCTGGCCGACGATCTGGGAAGACCAGGCAGGGCGCTGGCCGATCTGATCGATCAATATATCCGATTGCGCGGCGAAAGCGGATCCCTGGTAAAGAAGCGCGGCCGACAGGCCCAAAATCGCGAGGCACTTCCTGCCATCAACCCGTCCATATGTGTGCGCCATTACGTCCTCCGGCATATGTCCCCGGAGGTAGGTTTATGGGCTGGGCCGTGAAGATATCGTTAGTTCAGCGTTAGTAGGCTGTTATGCATAACAAAGCGTTAGCGGCTATTTGACGATCTGGTCCTGGGCGGCCAAGTCCTTGCCGCGATAGATTTTGAGCTGGATCGTATAATGGTCGTCGGCCGCGATCGAACCGAAAGCCAGATGGGAAAGGCGCACCAGTTGATGCGGGGCAGCCTTTACCACGCCTGCCTGCTTGACCTTTGCATTGCCGGCAACGCCTTTCTTTTCACCGATCAGTTCATAGCGGCCTTCGAACGGCTGTTGCGCCGTCACATAGCCCACGAACCGTTTCGCGGCATTGGGCGCGTCCTCGACCAGGATGCGCGCCTTCAGTTCGGGTTCGGCGGCGTGGGCGGAGACGGTCATCATCATTCCGGCAATGAGGGGCAGGATGGTGCGGATCATCGTCAGTTCCTTCCCGGCACGACGACGGAACCGCCGCCGGGCACGATGACGGGCTGACCATTGGGGGCAGGCGTCGAGTTGGCGATCGAGTCCGAGGCCGCCTGCGCCGCGACGGCCTGCGCGACGGGAGAATTGGAAACGTCGCCGGAGCTCAGCCGCCGCGCGACCTCTCCGGCATCGGGCGCGCGGCCGCGTGACTGCTGTTCGCTGGCGACGCGCTGCGACGCCCGCTCTTCATCGCTGGTGAGCAGGGCTTCTTCCGCGGATATTGGCGGCGGGGGCGGCGCAGCCTCGATCACGCTGTTGCAGTCCACGCCCTTGGGCGGTTCGCCCCTGCCTTCGGCCGCGCGGGCACAGGCGTCGACCAGCCCCGGGGGCAGGGCGTTGATGCGGGGGTTCACGTTGCGGTCGGCAAGCTGAGACGTGGGGGCAGATCCGGCGGTGCGTGGGGCGATCTGGCGGAGTGCTGGCTCGCGGCCGGTACGCGATGAGGAGAGCTGGCCCTGAAGCGCGGGGGCCTGGGAAGCGCTCGACGAGATCTGGTCCGAGGCGCTTGCCGCGCCGACTTGTGGCACCGCGCGGCCTGAGGAATGGGTCGGCAGCTGCTCAACCGCCAGGTCACTGCGCTGCGCGAGCGCGGATGTTCCCCCGGCCAGAAGAACCGTGATCAACAATAGGGTTCGCATAGACATTTCGCTCACGGTTCAGGACGCAGGGTGCCGCTTCAATATAGCCTATTGCCGGACCTGCGCAAAATTGCGGTCGCCGGTCTGGGCGACGCTGCTGTAGCTGCCGGCGGTGCGTTGCGACACGAAGGCTTCGTTGCTGGCGCCGGTCTGGGCGATCAGGCTGACCACCGCCATGTCGACGGTGCCCGCGACGGCGCTTTGCAGGACGCTGGCGTAATTGCCGTTGCCGCCGCCCTGCTCGATCGTGGATTTGGCATAACCGGACTCGGCGGTCTGGTAGACATGGGCGTCATTGCCGTTGCTGTTCTGGCGGATGGTCGATTCCTGAAGGATGCCGCGCTGGAACACGGTGGCGAAGTTGCCCGACACATCGCCATTTTCCAGGCGGCCCTGTTCGATCAGGCTATATTGGCCGCCATCGACGACGTCGCCATCCTGCCGGACGAAGGCGAGATTGTCGGAGCCATATTGATGGGTGATGGCGTTGGCGTCGTCTTCCTGAAGAATGACGCCCCGGTTGCCATAGCCGACCTGCCGGACGATGGCGCGATTGTTGCGGCCGATCGTGTCGCCGACTTCGAAGGCGAAGGTATTGGGGCTTTCAGCGCCCTGCTGGATGACGGTGTCGTTTTCCGCCCCCTCCTGCTCGATCAGGGCGTCGTTGCGCGCGGCGACGGCGTTGAACTGGACCGGAACCTCGCGCAGGCTGATGTCGCGGAAGCCGCCCTGCTGAATGGTCGCATTGTTGGCGAGGTTGTTGCCGCTGAACGCGCCTGCCGACAGGTCGAAGCTACGGTGGGTCTGCTGGATGCGGCCATAGTTGGAATAAAGCAGGCCGCCCGAGCCGATCGCCGAGCCCACCTGACCCACATAAGCGCGGTTGAGCGAGCGCTGACCCGGCGCGCGGGTGTCGGCCTGTTCGATGAGGGTCGCATTGTCCTCACCCGCCTGGTTGACGACGGACCAGCCCGCATTGCCCGCAGCCTGGTTGATATTGGCAAGGTTGCGCAGGCCATCCTGCTCGACCGCCGCCTTGTTGCCCAGCGTATCGAACTGCAGCCCAGGCACCTCATCAAGGTTGAAATTGCCGATGATCGACGATGCGCTGGAGTTGAAGGCCGAGATGATGGCGCCGCGAACATCGCCCTTGTTGAAGCCGCGCACGTCGCTGCGGTCAGGCACATTGTCGCTGACGAGGCCCGCATCCTGCGACTTGCCGAGCGCGTTGGCGAGGACCTGATCCTGGATGAAGCTTTGCGGCGTGTCGGCGATCTGGATGTCGGTGACGAGGATGCCGTCGCCTGCGGTGATGGTTTGCGCGGCGGCGCGGGTGGCCAGCGGCAGGCTCAAGGAAACAGCCGCGCCGAGCAGCCAGAGATTGTTCCTGTTGCGCATCTTGTTGCTCCTGAGCCCGTAGCGGTTGGATGAGCTGGCCCGTCAGATCGGGCCGAGCGGTCAATATTGGGTGACGCTGATCGCGCTTACGCCATTGGTGCCGGCCTGCTGTTCTATGCCGATGCTATGATTGTTGCCGATCTGAGTGATGGCGGCGGTCGCGTTGCCCGGCTGGCGCAGGGCGATGCTGTTGTTGTCGCCGAACTGGCCGAGCAGGGCGGTGTTGTTGTCGCCATTCTGCTGAAGCGTGATGCTGTTTTTCGTGCCATCGCCGCGATCGCTGTAGCTGGCGAGCACCGCTTCGGCCGACTGGGTGTAATTGGCGCTGCCCGCAGCCGCGCCGAGCGTACCGGCGGAGGCCAGCGCGGTTTCCGCCCATGCTTGGGTAGCGCCGCCATTTCCGGCCTGGACCTGTACGGCGATATTGTTGTTACCGGCTTGATGCGCATAGGCCGAGTTGAAGCCGCCGTGCTGAACCTGGACGGCACTGTTGCCGCCGCCGGTCGCGCCATTTGGCGTGCCCTGCACGATCGCGGCTTGGTTGAATGAGCCGGAGATGGCCTGCGCCGCCTTGTTGTCGTTGCCCAGCTGCGACACGTGGAAGTCGTTGCTGTCGCCCTTGATCAGAACGCCCGCGAGGTTGCGCTCGCCCGATTGGCGGATAACGCCGGATTCGAGGTTGGCGAGTGGGGTGAGGGTGATGGATGATCGAAGCGCTTTGAGCCCTGCGTTGCCGTTTTCGCCATCGTTGCCGTTATTGCTCTCGCACGGGTTTCCAACGCCGCGGCCATGCCCCTCACCGCAGGGATCGCCTTGGCCGTTGTTGGCGTGCTTAACCTTGAAACTGCCTTGCGCGAGTCCGGTCAGTCTCTTCGGTTCAAAAGCCATTGTGCGGCCAGTTCCTCCTACGACATCCCCCCGCCCGTTGCGGTTGCCGGTGACCGACACGACCGCGCGATTGCCTTGGCCGCTCTGGGTCAGGTCGAGAAGGTTCTCAGACCCCTTCGTCTGAGCCCGCGCCGTCGATCCGGTCGCGCCGCTTTGGTCGATGCTGGTCTGGTTATAGTCGCCCACCTGCTCGATGAAGGCGACAGATTGAGCGTTCACACCGGAGCATGTGGCGACCGCAGCCATCGCTGCTGAACCCAGCGCCGCGATCAAGCGCGCCTTGCGCGTCCAATTGCCTGTCATCCGCATGTCATGCTCCTTCTCGGCATTCTGGCCCTTGGCTGGCCGATCATCCTTCACCTGAACAAAGCCTTGGGCTTTGCTGAGCAGAAGGATGCGGGACGGCATGACGCCGCCCCGCAACTTCTTGTGCGCAATTACTGCGAGACGGTGGCGACGTTGTAGTTGCCGGTCTGCGAGATCGTGCTGTAGGAGTTCGCAACGGTGCTCTGGGTGACCGTCGAACGGTTGCCCTTGCCCGACTGCGAAATGATGCTGTCGACATCGGCAGCACCCTGCGTGACCGACGAGATGTTGCTGGTGCCGTTCTGCGCGATCTTGCTGTAGGCGCCAGCGCCGCTCTGCAGCACATCGGCTTCGTTCAAATCACCCGTCTGGCTGATTTCGCTGATGTTGTTGAGAGCGCTCTGGGTCACATTTGCGCGGTTCTCGGAGCCGCCTTGAAGAACATCGCTCTGCGCGCCCAAAGCACCGGCGAGTTGCTTGATGGTTGCGGCATTGTCGCTACCGTCCTGCTTCACGCCGCTGCGGGCCTTGTCGTTCTGAGTAACAGTCGACTTGTTGCGGTTGCCGATCTGATCGATAACGCTGTCAGCATCAGCCGTCTGGGTGACGGTTGCTTCGTTACGCGAACCGCTCTGATAGATGTCGCTGAACGCGCCATCCGCGGTGGCAGTCTGGCTGACAGTCGCCTTATTATCTTCGGACGAAGGCATAGCCGAACCGCCACGGATGTAGCCCTGACGGACCTGCGAGTTCGCAGCGTCTCCAGCCTGCGTCAGGCGAGCTTCGTTGTCGGTGCCGATCTGGTCGATGAAGCTGATGCCGCCAACGCCCGACTGATTGACATTGGCATAGTTGCTGATGCCGGTCTGCTTGACTTCGCTGTCATCGCTGGCGCCCGATTGGTCCACAACTGCGTCGTTGCCGCCGAAGACGGTCGACCAACGCGGAGTCGAGGTCTGCGTTACGATGCTCTTGGCGCCCTCACCGCTCTGCCGCACGAAGGCGTCATTGCGGTCATTCGACTGGGTGACGGTGCTCTTGGCGCTCGCGCCGCTCTGGCCGACATTGGCGTCGTTCAGGAAGCCGGTCTGCTTGACATTGCTGTCGGCAGCCTTGCCGCTCTGGTTGACGTCCGCCTCGTTGAGGTTGCCCTTCTGCGTCACGACGCTCTTGGCATAGGCGGACTGCACGACACCGGCGAAGTTGCCGTTGCCGGTCTGCGAAACGGCGCTGTCAGCGTTGAAAGCGGGGTTGGCCAGCACATCAGCTGGATTGAAGTCATCACCGCTCTGATCGACCGAGGCGATGTTGCCGTTGCCGTTCTGGCCGACAGTGCTGACAGCTTCTAGGCCCGACTGCACGACGAACGCGCCATTCAGGTTGCCGGACTGTACCACGTCGCTCTTGCGACCGAATGCGTCAAAGCCGGGCGCTCGCAGGGCGGGAGTCTGGCTGACATAGGCCTGGTTGAAATTGCCGTTCTGGCTGGTGGATGCATCATCCATTTCACCCTGAGCGGTTTCGGCGGTGTTGTTGCTGCCGCGCTGGGTGATGACAGCCTTCATGCGGCCGTCTTGCTCGCCGATGAATGCGGTCGCACCCTGCTGGATGCCAGCGTCATTGCCGGTGCCCTTCTGGTCAACTTCGGCATAGTTGGCAAAGCCGCCCGAACCGGCCTGGCCCTGCAGAACAACGGCGTCGTTGCGGTCGGACGAGCTAGAGCTGTTGCCAGTATTGTCCTGCTTCACGACAACGCGCTGGCCCTTGCCGTTCAGGTTGCCCGGCAGTGGATATTCGGCCGGGAGGAAGCTGTCATTGTAGCTGTCGGTGCCGACTTGGACGACCGTGGCAGAGTTAGCACCGGTCTTCTGGCTGCCAGTGGACTTCTGCGTAACATCGGCCAAGCTGCCCTGCTTGGTGACGTTGCCGCTCTGCGTAACCACCGAGCTGTTGCGCTTGCCGCCAGTCTGATCGACATTGGCTTCGTTGTTGTTGTTGGTTTGAGTAACGCTCGAGTTGTTGGTCGAGCCGCCGCCAGCGACGGTCTGAACCTGGCTGTTGACGGTCGAGCTATCCAGAGCGCCGAAAGTTACGGTCTGCGCGTTGGCGGCACCTGCCGTCAGCGCCAGCGCCGAAGCGCCGATAAGAAGCTTCTTGATCATGTTAATCCTCCTGTTTCAACTCAAGTGCCGCGATGTTGTGCGGCGGCTAGGCTTACCGGCTCCCCAGTTCGGTAGCGCCGGGCGGGCAGGCCTTCGATCTCCCTGCCCGCTCGTCACACTCTCCCCCGCTCGGGAGGCGAGTTTGTTCACCGCGCGGTCGGCTGACCGGCGGAATTCTGATTGTTGTTGGCGGCGACCTTGGCCGATGCGGCCTGGCGGTTGCCGGAGGCGCGGGCCTGGGGCTTTGCGGCCTTGGCGCGTGCGGTCTTCTTCGGGTCGTCGATCGGGTCGGTGTAGTAGGGACCCGTGCGGCGGAAGGCGGCGGCGATGGCGCGTTCCTTCTCTTCCTTATAATGGTTGAGGTAGGTCTGGCCCGCAGCTGCGTCGGCGAAGCTCCACAGCTGGCGGCCGCCAGGCTGGGCGCCTTCCATGATGAGGGCGTAGACCGCCTTTTCGATCGCGGCCTGCGTGGCGATCTGGATCGGTTCGTTGGCCGACACGCCCGCTTCTCCTTCCAGCAGCTCGTCAAATTCGACGAATTTGAAGACGTTGGTGTTGAGCGCGACCGAGGCGACCGTCTTCGACGTGACGACATTGCCCAGCACTTCGCCCGTCTTCACGCTGATGGCGCGCAGATAGACGGTGACGGTGTTCTGGCGATATTGCATGTCGCCGCCGATGCCGAGGAAGCGCGCGCCGATGCCGCCGGTCTGGGTGTTGCTGTCATAGCCGATGATGCCGCCTTCGAGCAGGATGCCGGCGAAGAGCAGCGAAGGCAGGACGCTGGAGGGCGTTTCCGCTTCGCCCAAATAGCGCTGCCGCATTTCGCGGATGATCTGGCGCTCTTTGAGCAGGTTGTCGAGCCGTTCGCGCTCCACCACGGTGAACCAGTTGCCATTGCCTGCGTCGCGCAGCGCCTTGATGAGGACGCTGGTGCCGCCCTGGGTCACGGCGCGCGACAGGCTCTGGATATTTTCCGAGGGCTTGAGCTGGCCGGTCTGGTCGGTGAAGCTGTACACCGCGATCGGCACCGGCTGCGGCGGCGGCGGCAGGTAGATGAGGTCGCGCTGGACAGGCGTGACGGGCGCGATCTGCGGCGCGGAGCTGGCGGATGCCACCAGTTCGTGCGGGACCGAACACCCCCCAAGAGTGGCCGCCATGCAGCCGACGAGCGCAGCAGCAGCCGAACGCTTCACGATATTCCCCCTGATGCTCATCTTATTGCCCCGTGAGACTGGTGTTGCCGGTGAGGCTGGCGGCCAGCGAGCTTTCCACCGAGTTGTTTCCGATGGCGGATGCCGCAGCCGCATTCGCGTTGGCGTTGTTGAGCGTCAGCACCGGGACGACGATGTCCGTCGTCTCACCGGTCGAATTGTCGAAGATGCTGAGGCGGATTTCGCTCAACGTCCGTTCGAAGGAAATCTTCTGGTCGCCAACCGTAAATTCTCCCGAAGTCCCCGGATCGGAGCCCGTAATGGCTTCAACGACGCTGGAAGACAGGGCGGAGAGCAGACGGCTTTGAATCTGCCGGGCGAACAGTTGTGCCTCGGTCAGTTCGCCGGTTCCATCACCGCCATTAGACTTTTGGGGCGGGCGTTGCGCTGTCGCTGTGGCGAGAAGATGGTCGGAATTGAAGGGATTTCCGCCAAATGAAGGATTTCGGAACTCGAACTTCAGTTCCTGGGCCGAAGCGGGTGTCGCCAACGCGATCACTACCAGCGTGGCCAATCGTAGATGTTTCACTATTCAAGCCCCTTATTACTGCATCATAGGTGCTGCACGGCCGTGGAGGCCTTTGCAGGTCCACGCATGAGGAACGCGTCATGGGTGCCCGAACAGGTGAAGTGTTCGGGGCGGAAGCTATTTGAAAGGAGGAGCCCTAAACTGGGCCCGGATCATTTTCGTCAGGATGACGGGTGATTGTTTCCTGATATAACAGGCAGGAAATCGGTGGATGCGGGGCATCCTCCAACGATCAGGCTCTTCTTACGCATACACCACTTCCCCCAACTTCGGCGCAACTGGACATTGACCGCAATTTCGCCGCGGCACGCTATCCAATTGTCGGCTGCAGGGTGGCGACTCGTTTTTTATTGTCTACCCTTCGCTAAGGGGCCAATTAACAAAGGCCTAACGAATGATATATACCCAAAATTGAGTAGGGGCACCTGAGTAGAGCCCGGATTTAGCCGGAAATTTTGGGTTGGGAAGCTCAAACCCACGGCTTTCCTAGGGCGAACAAAGTTAACGATGCCAAGGATTATTTAGCAAAAAAACTTCTTCGTCTCTAATTGGTACAGGCTGTTGGGACGAAGACCATTGGCGGGCAATGATTGGCCTTATGGCAGCAATGGACAGGAGATGCGCTCCCGATGTTGCGGCGGCGCGCTGCATGGATGTCGAAGCAATAAAAGACGGCAACAGGACCTGTCCTGCGCTATGGTAAGCGCCTTACTTGCGGCGGTAGCGGAAGTACCAGACTTCATGGCCGAGGCGGCGGGCCTTGGCTTCGTAGCGGGTTTCGGGCCAGCCGCCGGGGCGGGTGAGGAAGTCCCTGGGCTCGCTGGCCAGCCAGTCGAAATCGGGGTGGCCGTTCATCACCATCATCGCCCAGCGCAGATAGACGGGATGGTCGGTGCCGAAGCGGAACTCGCCGCCGGGCTTGAGCTTCCGGGCGATCATTTCCACCGGGCCCGGGTTCATCATGCGACGCTTGGCATGACGCGCCTTTGGCCAGGGATCGGGATGGAGGAGGTAGACGAAGCTGAGTGCGCCATCGGGAATGCGCGCGAGGACCTGAAGCGCGTCGCCCATATGGACGCGGATGTTGCCGAGGCCCTGCTCGCGGATGTGGCCGAGCGCGGTGACCACCCCATTCAGGAACGGTTCGCAGCCGATGAAGCCATGATCGGGCAGCAGGTCGGCGCGGTAGGCGAGATGCTCGCCGCCGCCAAAGCCGATCTCGAAATGGAGCGGACGATCATAGCCGAACAGATTGGCGGCGGTGACTTCGCCCTCTTCGGGGACGGAGAGGGCGGGGAGCAGGGCGTCGACCAGCTGCTGCTGACCCGCGCGCAGCTTGTGGCCTGACTGGCGGCCATAGAGGCGGTTGAGCGTTGTGGGGTCGCCGGATTTGTGCGCGGTCATGGGCGGGCGCTTAGCGGGGTGGAGCTATCGGGGCAAGTGGCGCGCGCCCTTCGACAGGCCAGGACGGACGGAAGTCGAGGGCGCGTCATCCCGTCATTCGCCGGGATGAGGCAAAAGCAAAGGGCGGCGCGCAGGATTGCCCGCGCGCCGCCCTTTGATGCGATGAGAAGGGAGGCTTAGAGCGCGGCCTTCAGCTTTTCGACGAGGTCGGTGCGTTCCCAGGGGAAGAAATCGCCTTCCGCCTTGCGGCCGAAATGGCCGTAGGCTGCGGTGGGGCGGTAGATGGGCTTGTTGAGGCCGAGATGCGTGCGGATGCCGCGCGGGGTGAGGCCGCCCAGTTCCTTGATCGACAGAATCGCCTCCTCAATCTTCGCATCATCGAGGCTGCCGGTCCCGTGGGTGTCGACATAGAGCGACAGCGGCTCCGACACGCCAATGGCGTAGGCGAGCTGGATCGTGCAGCGGCGGGCGAGCCCGGCGGCGACGATGTTCTTGGCGAGATAGCGGGTGATGTAGGCGGCCGAACGGTCAACCTTGGTCGGGTCCTTGCCGGAGAAGGCGCCGCCGCCGTGAGGCGATGCGCCGCCATAGGTGTCGACGATGATCTTGCGGCCGGTGAGGCCTGCATCGCCATCCGGGCCGCCGATTTCGAAGCTGCCGGTGGGGTTGATGTGATAGACGGTTTCGTCGGAGAGCAGCTCGCCGGGCAGGACTTCGGCGACGACGCCCTTCACATAGTCCTTCAGTTCCGCTTCCTTTTCGCCCTGGTCGTAACCAGCGGCATGCTGGGTCGAGACGACGATGGCGGTGGCGGCGGCGGGCTTGCCATTTTCGAAACGCAGCGTGACCTGGCTCTTGGCATCGGGCTCAAGGAAGGGCGCGCGGCCGGAGTGGCGGTCATGCGCCATCTTTGCCAGGATCTTGTGGCTGTAGTCCAGCGTGGCGGGCATGAGGTCGGGCGTTTCGTCGCAGGCGAAGCCGAACATGATGCCCTGGTCGCCAGCGCCTTCATCCTTGTTGCCGGCGGCGTCGACGCCCTGCGCGATGTGGGCGGACTGGGCATGGAGATTGTTTTCGAAGCGCAGGGTTTCCCAGTGGAAGCCGTCCTGCTCATAGCCGATGCGCTTTACGGTTTCACGGACGGTACGCTCAATCTCTTCTTGCGCGCCGGGTGCCCACTGGTCATTTTCGTAGACGCCCTTGCAGCGGATTTCGCCTGCCAGCACGACCAGCTGCGTGGTGGTCAGCGTTTCACAGGCGATGCGGGCTTCTGGGTCCTTGGACAGGAACAGATCGACGATGGCGTCGGAAATCTGGTCCGCGACCTTGTCGGGATGGCCTTCGGAGACGGATTCCGAGGTGAAGAGATAGTTGCTGCGCATGAGACTCCCGTAAGCCAGCTGGCGTGAAAGGCGACATAAAGAAAAGTTTATGTGCCCTATTAGCCCTTCACCCTGCGGATGGCAATGGCCAGTCCGGCCAGCAGCGCCATGAACAGGATCGCCGCCCAGTTACCCAGATGCGCGAACAGCGTCGGCGGGAGTGCGGGAGGGAGCGCGCCTTCCAGATATCCGGCGCGAGGGAGGCCGAGTGCGCGTAGGACATGGCCGCGCGCGTCGATGACGGCGGACACGCCCGTCGGGGTGGAGCGGATGATGGGCATGCCCTCTTCGATCGCGCGCAGGCGGGCTTGCGCGAGATGCTGGACCGGGCCCCAGCTGCCGAACCAGGCGTCGTTGGACGGGTTGAAGAGGAAGGCGGGGCGGTTCTTCGCGTCGATCACCTGACCGGAGAAGATGATCTCGTAACAGATCTGGACGCCCATGCTGAGCTGCGGGCGGCCGAGCGTGGCGGGGAGAGGCAGGCTTTGTGGGCCGGGGCCGGGCCAGAAATCTGCGTCGCCGGGCACGAGGCGGGAGAGGCCGATCGGCTGGAGGAGCGCACGCATGGGGAGATATTCGCCATAGGGGACGAGATGCGCCTTGTCATAGCGGCCGAGCAGCTGCGCCTGGGGTGAGACGATGAAGAGGCTGTTGGCGGCTCCCGCGAGCGCATTGGTGATGACGCCGTCTTTCTCGACTTGCTTGAAATAGACCTTGGTCGCGCCGGTCATCAGCAGGTCGCCGGGGCCGAGCAGGCTGGCAAGACGCGCGCGCCATTGCGGTTCCATGTCGAGATAGGCAGGGATGGCGGCTTCGGGCCAGAAGATGAGGCGCGGGGCGGGGCGCGGCTGGCCGGAAAGGGCGGCGAGGGTGCGGAAGTGGGCTTCTTCCAATTCGGGCGAGTATTTTTCGTCCTGGCCTATGTTGGGCTGGACGACGCGGATCAGCGGGGCGCCTGCGGGGGTGGGAGGGGCCTGGGTGAGTTGGCCCCAGATTGCGAGGGCGCAGAGGGGGACGGCGATGGCTGCGGCGGGAACGAACTGGCGCTTAATGACGAGGAAGATGGCTCCGGCGGCGAGAACGGCGAGGGCGCTGACGCCATAGGTGCCGATCAGGGTGGCGGCTATGGTGATGCCGGTGGGGAGCAGGGTGACGCCAAGCGGGTTCCAGGCGAAGCCGGTGAAGACGAGGGCGCGGAGATACTCGCTGATGAGCCAGGTGGCGGCGAAGAGGAGGATAAGGGGGAGGTTGTTGTTTGCCTCGCTGCGCTCGGTGCCCACCCCCGGCCCCTCCCGATTACGGGAGGGGAGGATGGAAGACAGCCACCATGCCCCCAGCGTTGCCAGCCCCGGATAGACGGCGAGGTAGAGGGACAGGAGGACGACCGCTCCGTAACCGAACCAGTGCGGCATGGCGTCCTGGAAGGTGAAGGCGTGGGCGATCCAGTTGAGGCCCAATGTGAAGTGGCCGAGGCCGAACAGCCAGCCGCGCGTGAAGGCGGCGCGGTGGGTGGGGGCGCTTTCGATCAGCCACAGGAGGAGCGCGAAGCAGGCGAGGGTGACAGGCCAGAGCTTGAGCGGTTCAAATCCGGTTGCCGCGACGAAACCGGCGAGCAGGGCGGTGAGCCTTGGGAAGCGGGCGGGCAGCTGCATCATCGGGCGAAAAGTCAGTGGATCGTGGCCATGGTGGCGTTGCTGCACGTGTCGCTCTTGTCCCCGCCGCCCGAAAGCATCGATGCCGCGATGAAACCGCCGACAACGAGGACGAGGAAAGCTGCGGACAGGAGGCCGAGATATTTCTCGATGAACGCCTTTATGGGGCGGCCGAATTTCCAGAAGAGGAAGCCGACCAGCATGAATTGGAAGGCGCGGGACAGGATGCTGGCCCAGATGAAGGTGAAGAGCGAAAGGCCGATGAAGCCCGAGGTGATGGTGATCAGCTTGAACGGGATGGGCGTCGCGCCCTTCACCAGGATGATTTCAGCGCCATATTCGCGCAAGTAGCAGGCGGCTACCGGGAATTTTGCGGCGAGGCCCAGCGCGTCGAGGATCTGCTGTCCGACGGCTTCGTAGAGGAAATAGCCGATCGCATATCCGAACAGGCCGCCCAGCACCGATGCGAGGGTGCAGATGATGCCGAAGCGGATCGCCCGTTCGGGCCGCGCAAGGCACATGAGGCCGAGCAGCGGATGCGGGGGGATCGGGAAGAAGCTGGATTCCATGAAGGATATGGCGAAGAGCCAGCGTTCGGCATGGGCGTGGGCGGCTTTGGCCAGCGTCCATTGATAAAGCTTGGTGAGCATTGGAGGCGGGCCTAGCGGAGATTGCGGGGGACCGCCAGCGCTTTCATCCCATTACGGAGTCGCAACATCGTGAAGGCGTTGACGTGGTGGGAGCGGCTGGGCATCACCCCTTTTCTCCGCAGCAGCAGCCCGGCCCGACTTCAGTGACGATCTCCAACATATCATGGCCGAAATTGCGCGAGCGTGGCGGGGGATTGATCTTTGCGCTGGGGCTGAACGCACTGCTGGTGCTGGCGCTGCTGACATTGGCGCCCGCGCTTGATCCCGAGAAGGTCGATCCGCGCAATCCGGTGACGTTCGAAATGGCCGCTTCGCCTGAACCTGAGGCGGAGAAGAGTCCGGAGCGGACCGAGAAGAAGAAAAAGGAAGAAGCGGCGGCGCCGGAGAAGAAGAAGGTCGAAAAACCTGAAGAGCCGCGCAAGCCGGTCGAGAAGCCCGTCGAAACACCGGTCGAAAAGCCGATCGTGACGTTGCCCGTGCAGCCCAAGATGCCGTTCCTGCAACTGGACAGCGCGCAGATGGCGGCGGCCGATATCGGCAAGATGCCGAAGAAGGATGATAGCCAGAGCGCAGGCACGTCTGGTCAGGGGAATAGCCGCGTGGCGGCGGGGCCGGGCGAAGGGCCGGGCGGCGTCCAGCTGTTCGAGGCGGAATGGTATCGGCGGCCGACGCCTGCGGAGCTTGGCGGTTACATGCCGCCCAATGCGCCCGCTGGTGGATGGGGGTTGGTGGCGTGCAAGACGGTGGAGAATTTCCGGGTCGAAAATTGCCAGGCGCTGGGAGAATCGCCGCAGGGTTCGGGCTTTGCCCGCGCGGTGCGGCTGGCGGCGTGGCAGTTCCTGGTGCGGCCGCCGCGCGTCAATGGGAAGGTGATGGTGGGCAGCTGGGTGCGCATCAGGATCGACTATAGCCGCGCGCCTGCCAGTGGCGGCGGTGCGGGCATGTGAGTGCGGTTGCGGTCCTGACAGGATTGTGATGTGTAATAACCTATATGGATGATGGTTGTAGGGGATTTGGCGAGTGAGTGGATAAAATATGGCGGGATGGCGAACCTATATGGAACATTTCTCTTGACATCGTGACGCTCTTCTGACAGAGATGTCGATATTGGGAATTGTGAGTCGCCGGGACGGTGACGCGGCAGGGGCTGGTCCGAAAGGAACCGGCCCTTTTCTGTTGGGGAAAGCGGAGGGCGAGGACATGGCGGATCAGAATGGCGCGAAGGTGGTGCGGCGCTTCTCCGGCAAGGCCAGCGATGCGCCGGACAGGGAGCTGTCGGTGCAGCACAGCCAGCGCGGATCGGGTGGCAGCGGCGCGCAGTTGCGGGCGGTGCGCAAGGATGGATGGACCGCCGAGCGGCGGAAGATCTTCATGGAGACGCTGGCGGCGACCTGCAATGTGAGCGAGGCGGCGCGGGTGGCGGGGAAGAACCTGTCGAGCGCCTATTATCAGAAGCGGCGCGACCCCGGCTTTGCGCGGGAATGGGCGCAGGCGCTGAGCGTCGGCTATGGCGAACTGGAGGCGCTGCTGCTGCGGCAGGCGCTGTTCGGCACGGAGGAGGAAGAGGTCGTGCTGGACGGCGAGGGGATGGTGAAGAGCCGGAAGGTGAAGCGCGGGCATCCCAATGCGGTGGGGGTGCGGCTGCTGGTGCAGCATCGGCGCGAGGTTGGGGAGAAGCTGGCGGCGGAGACTGTGGACCGGCCGGACGGGGCGGATGCGGTCGAGCGGTTGCGGGCGGCGCTGGAGAGGGTGCGGGAGAGGCGTGGGTGAGGAGGAAGTGTCGGGTGAGGCGAGGCGGCTTTCCTTCTCCCTCTCCCCTTTAAGGATCGATGAGAGGCACGTGACTCTCATCGAGGTTGGGGAGAGGGGAGCAACCCTTGTTGCTTACAGTCCCCTCTGCCGCCTTCGCTTTGCTCGGCACCCTCTCACCTAAAGGGGAGAGGGGACTTTGGGTCACTTAAGAGCTTCAGGAGCGTGCCTCAGGTGTAGCAACGGGTAAGGCCTGCCCTGGCCATCCCTTTCCGATCTGCCGGTGCGAGCGAAGCCCATGCGTTCGTAGAAGGTGACGGCGCCTTCATTCTGTTCATTGACGTCGGTCGTCATGGCCGGGTGGAGGGCGAGACCGTGATCGACGAGCGCGCGGCCGACGCCTTTGCCGTGCCACGCCGGGTCGATGAAGAGGGCATCCATGTGCGTGCCGTCGATCAGCATGAATCCGACCGCGCGGTCATCGGCATCGGTGGCGAGCCATGCGGGGGATTGCGGCAGGAAGCCGGACACTTCCGCATCGATCGCCTGACGGTCGGCGGGATCGAGGAAATCATGGGTTGCGTCGACGGCGCAGCGCCAGATGTCGAGCAGGCGAGCACCATCGGCGGCGCGGGCGGGGCGGATCGATATCATGGGCGGCATATAGGGACGCAGCGGAGCAGGCGAAAAGGCGCATGATAAAAAAAGGCCAAAATGAGGCACTTGGCCGGTAAGGGGAACTGGTGAGGGGAGCGAATGGCCGATGGGTGGCATGTCGGATTTCGAGAGATTGGCGGCCCTGCCCGATGCGGCGCGCGAGCGTGTGCTGGCGGGGTTGAACGGCGCAGCGGCGCAGGCGCTGGAGCATGATTGGGAATGGCTGGCCCGGCCCGAGCAGCTGGCGCCCGAGGGCAGCTGGCGCATCTGGTTGATGATGGCCGGGCGCGGATTTGGCAAGACGCGGGCCGGGGCGGAATGGGTGCGGCGGATTGCGGAGAATGACGGCGCGGCGCGGATCGCGCTGGTCGGCGCGACCCTGGGCGAGGCGCGCAGCGTGATGGTGGAGGGGCCGTCGGGACTGCTGTCCATTGCGCCGTGGTGGAACCGGCCGGTCTTTTCGCCAGCGTTGCGGCGGCTGGTGTGGCCCAATGGGGCGATGGCGCTGCTGTTCGGCGCGGCGGACCCGGAATCGTTGCGCGGGCCGCAGTTCAGCCATGGCTGGGCGGACGAGATCGCGAAATGGCCGCAGGGAGAAGCGGCGTGGGACAATATGATGATGGGGATGCGACTGGGGCGCGCTCCACAAGTGATGGCGACGACGACGCCACGGCCGGTGCCGCTGGTGCGCGGGCTGGTGGCGCGGGACGGCGCCGATGTCGCGTTGACGCGAGGGCGGACGGCGGACAATGTGGTCAACCTGGCTGAAGGCTTCGTTGCGGCGATGGAGCAGAGCTATGGCGCGACGCGGCTCGGGCGGCAGGAACTGGACGGCGAGTTGATCGAGGAGGTCGAGGGCGCGTTGTGGAACCGGGAACTGCTGGAGCGGTGCCGGGTGGCGCATGTGCCGGGCGGCGGGGATGGCGAGGCTTTGCTGTCGCGCGTGGTGATCGGGGTCGATCCTCCGGCGTCGGCGCATGGTGATGCTTGCGGGATCGTGGTGGCCGGGATGGGCGGCGACGGGCGGGCCTATGTCATTGCCGATGCGAGCGTCGAGAAGGCGAGCCCGGAAAGCTGGGCGCGGGCGGTGGCGCAGGCGGCGGTGCTGCATGGCGCTGACCGGGTCGTTGCCGAAGCCAATAATGGTGGGGCGATGGTGGAGAGCGTGCTGCGCGCGGCGGAGGCTGCGCTGCCGGTGCGGCTGGTTCATGCCTGCCGGGGAAAGGCGGCGCGGGCCGAGCCTGTGGCGACGCTGTATGAAGCCGGGCGGGTGCGGCATCGGGGAGCCTTCTGGGCATTGGAGGATGAGATGTGCGGGCTGATCGCCGGTGGCGGCTATGCCGGGCCGGGGCGGTCGCCGGATCGGGCGGATGCGCTGGTCTGGGCTCTGACCGAGTTGATGCTCGGGCGGCGCGGCGACGCGCGGGTGCGGGCGGTTTGAGGAACCCGGCTGACCGGCGCGGCGTATTATCCCAAGTCAAGTTTTTCGAGGGAGTGAGGCTGATGAAATTGGCCAGGATCATGATGGTGGCGGCCGGCGCGACTTTGGTGGCGACGCCGGTGATGGCCGCGTCGCTCAATAGCAAGGAGCGGGCGCGGGTGGCGCGGGCGGCTCCGCGTGACCGGGATGATGTGCGTCACTGCCTGTTGCAGGCGAAGAAGGGACGCGATCGCGGGACGGTGATCGGCGCGGCTGGCGGCGCTGGCGTGGGTGCCTTGGCGGGCGGCAGCCTGGGTGAGTCCCTGCTGGCCGGTGCGGCTGGGGCAGTGGCTGGGCGCGTGATCGGGAAGAGCGAGGGGACGAATGCCGAATGTGATCGGGTGTTGCGGCGTAATCCCTGAGTTGGTGGGTGTAAGTCCTTTTTGTCATCCCGGGCTTGACCCGGGATCCCGCTTCTTCTTCCGCAATACGGACAAGGAAGCGAGACCCCGGGCCAAGCCCGGGGTGACGATCTCAAGATAGTAGGTTGGGTGAGGGCCTTCCCCTCTCCAAGTTTCGCTAGGCGGCTGTCGCCGCCAAGCTTCACTATCCTCTCCCCTGAAGGGGAGAGGATTTTTGCTTTTGTGGGGTCTTCATGAAATTTTTCGGGGCGAAGGCCGCGCGGGGTGGCGCGCGGCCAGTGTTGGCGCGTGCCTGGGGTTCGGGCGCGGTGGCTTTGGGGGAGTGGCCTGCTTCCTATGAGGCGCAGGTGCGCAGCGGCGTGCTTGGCAATCCGGTGGCGCAGCGCGCCTTGCGATTAGTGTCGGAAGGGGCGGGGGCGACGGCTTTATTGGCGAGCGGGGTGGAGGAGGAAGAACGCGGGCCGGTGCTGTCGCTGCTGACGCGCTGTTCGGCGGGGCAGAGTCTGGTGGAGACGCTGGCGAGCCATTTGCTGCTGCATGGCAATGGTTATGTGCAGGTGATGACGGGAGCCGATGGCAAGCCGGTCGAGCTTTATGCGCTGCGCCCCGAGCGGGTGAGCGTGGAGGCGGACGCGCGGGGGTGGCCTGCGGCCTATCTTTATCGCGTGGGGGACAGCGTGACGCGGCTGCTGCCCGAGGATGGGGCGGGGCGGGCGTCGATCCTGCATCTGAAGGCGTTGCATCCACTGGACGATCATTATGGGCTGGGCTGCGTGGGCGCGGCTGCTGGGGCGGTGGCGATCCACAATGCGGCGACGGTGTGGAACAAGGCTTTGCTGGACAATGCGGCGCGGCCTTCGGGCGCGATGGTCTATGATCCGGGCGACGGGTCGGTGATGAGCCCGGAGCAGTTCGAGCGGGTGAAACGCGAGATGGAGGTCGCCTTTTCCGGCGCGGCCAATGCGGGGCGGCCGATGCTGCTGGAGGGCGGGCTGGATTGGAAGGCCATGAGCCTGACACCGGCGGAGATGGACTTTGTGGGCCTCAAGGCTGCGGCGGCGCGAGAGATCGCCTTGGCCTTTGGCGTGCCGCCGATGCTGATGGGGCTGCCCGGCGACAATGCCTACGCCAATTATCGCGAGGCGAACAAGGCGCTGTGGCGGCAGACGATCCTGCCGTTGGTGGCGAAGATCTGCGGCGGGCTGGCGCAGGGGTTGCAGGGATGGTGGCCGGGGCTGGGCCTGGCGGTGGACCTGGATGCGGTGCCTGCGCTGTCGGATGAGCGGGCGGCTTTGTGGGAGCGGGTAGCTGCGGCTGACTTCCTTTCGGCGGATGAGAAGCGGGCGATGCTGGGGATTTGAGGTTCACGCGGAGACGCGGAGACGCGGAGGGTTTTTGAGGGCTGCCTTTGGCAGCCTTTTGCGTCTGTGGGTCTTTGCGCGAGGGAGGAGTGGGGCCGATGAAATATGATGGCGAGATGCTGGCGCGGCTGGTGGCTCAGGCTGAAGCGGCGCCGGGGCAGATGGACATGTTGATGATCCGCGCGCTGATCGAGGAGGCGAGTGAGTTGGGCGCGGGGCGGGCCCTGGAGCGGCTGGGGCTGAGCGATGGGCGTGCGGAGGGCGATGTGCGGGAGTTGCGCGAGCTGCTGTCCGCCTGGCGGGACGCGAAGAAGGCGGCGCGCGGGGCGGTGGTCGGCTGGGCGGTGCGGATCGTGATGGCGCTGGTGCTGCTGGGCGTGGCGGTGAAGGCCGGGCTGATCGGGATGGTCCGGGGATGAGCGGCCCGAGCGGAGGGGGCGATGTGCGGTTCGCTGGTTATGCGGCGGTGTTCGATCGGGTCGATCATGGCGGCGACGTGGTGCGGCCGGGCGCTTTTGCAGGCGTGGCGGCGGGGGTGCCTTTGCTGTGGCAGCATTTGCCGGGCGAGGCGATCGGGACGGTCGAGCGAGTGGAGGAGGATGCGCGCGGATTGCGGGTGATCGGGCGCGTGTCGGGGCGGACTGGCGCGGGGAGGGCGGCTGCGCGGGCGTTGAAGGAGCGCGCGGTGGATGGGCTGTCCTTTGGCTATCGGGTGCGGGAGGCGCGGGGGGCTTCGCCGCGAGAATTGCTGGCGCTGGAGCTGGTGGAGGTGAGCGTGGTGACGCACCCGATGCAGCCTTTGGCGCGGGTGATTGCGGTGGAGAGGTAGCGCCTCTCCCCCTCATCCAACTTCGCCTAGCCAGGAAGCTGGCGAGGCTTCGTATCCTTCTCCCTCGAGGGGAGAAGGTTTGATGGGCGGTCCCTTGGGGCCGCCTTTTTTGTGGGAGTGGTTGATGACGGATCAGTTGGAAGCGAGCTTTGATGCGGTGGTGCAGGGTGAGCGTATCGAGGTGCTGGAGGGTGAGGTCGCGGCGCTGAAAGGCGCGCTGGTGCAGCAGCAGCGGCCTGCGCTGGATGGGGTGAAGGGTGGGACGTTCGATCCCAAGCGGGCGGCTTTTGTTGATCGTTACTTGCGGCAGGGGCTTGAGGCCGGGGTGGAGCTGAAGAGCTTTTCCGGCGCGACTGGCGCTGCGGGCGGCTATGCGGTGCCGCGCGAGATCGACCAGATCATCGATGCGACGCTGAAGGGCATTTCGCCGATCCGGTCGATCGCCAATGTCGTGCGCACGGGCAGCGCTGGCTATCGCAAGCTGGTGACGTCGGGCGGCATCGTGTCGGGCTGGGCGAGCGAGACGGGTGCGAGGGCGGAGACGGGAACGCCCAGCTTCAATGAGATCGTGCCGCCCTATGGTGAGCTTTACGCCAATCCGGCGGCGTCTCAGGCGATGCTGGACGACGCGCAGTTCGATGTCGAAGGATGGCTGGCGGGCGAGATCGCGCGTGAGTTTGCGGCGGCGGAGGGTGCCGCCTTCGTCAACGGCAATGGCACGAACAAGCCCAAGGGCTTCCTGACCTATACGGCGACCAATGAGGCCGACGGCGTGCGTGCGTTCGGTTCGCTGCAATATGTGGCTTCGGGGGCTTCGGCGGGCTTTGCGGCGGTGAGCCCGCAGGACAAGCTGATCGACCTGGTGCAGAGCCTGCGCGCGCCCTATCGACAGGGTGCCTGCTTCGTCATGAATTCGGCGACGCTGTCCGCCATTCGCAAGATGAAGACGAGCGATGGCGCGTTCATCTGGCAGCCGTCGTTGGCGGCGGGGCAGCCTGCGACGCTGCTTGGCTATCCGGTGGTGGAGGCCGAGGACATGCCGGACATCGCGGCGGGTTCGCTGTCGATCGCCTTTGGCAATTTCCAGGCGGGCTATGTGATTTCGGAACGTAGCGAGACGAGCATCCTGCGCGATCCGTTCAGCAACAAGCCGTTCGTGCACTTCTATGCGGTGAAGCGGATCGGCGGCGCTGTTTCCAATTCGGAGGCGATTAAGTTGATGAAGTTCGCGGCCTCCTAAGCGGCGCCCTCATCCAACTTCGCCTAGGCCCGTTCGGGCCAAGGCTTCGTATCCTTCTCCCGCTTGCGGGAGAAGGATCATATTTCGTGGGAGGGGCGGTTGGTGCTGGTGCGGGAAGAGGCTGGGGCGGCGGGGGCGTCGCTTGGGCAAGTGAAGGATTATCTGCGGATTAGCGGCAGCGGCGAGGATGGCTTGCTGGACGGACTGATCAAAAGCGCAACGGCGCTGTGCGAGCAGTTTCTGGGGCAGTGGCTGATCCTCAGCGAAGCGCGGGAGACGGTGCGGGCGGATGGCGGATGGCAGCGGCTGTCGGCCCGGCCCGTGTTGGCGATCCTGGGGGTCGACGCAGTGGGGCCGGATGGTTCGGCCGAGGCGCTGCCGGTCGATGCCTATTCGGTGGATATCGATGCTTCGGGCGATGGCTGGGTGCGGGCGCGGCCTTTGTCCGGGCAGCGGGTGCTGGCGGTGCGCTATCGCGCGGGAATGGCGGAGGATGCGGACGGGCTGCCCGAGCCGATCCGGCAGGGGATCGTCCGGCTGGCGGCGGAGCATTTCTCCGCGCGTGGAGGCGAGGTTGCGAGCCCGCCTGCGGTGGTGAGCGCGCTGTGGCGGCCGTGGCGGCGGATGCGGCTGGCATGAAGGTCGCGGCGCTGGCGCGGCTGGTGGAGGAGCGCGCCCGACGGCGGCGGCGCGAGGTGGCCGAGGCCATGCTGGCGGCGGGGGTGGAGGATGCGCGGATCGAGGGGGATGCGGTGCTGCTGTCGGGACGCGGGCTGATGCGGCGATGGCTGGGCGCGCTTGATCTGCGCGATCGGGCGAGGGGTGGGCGATGAGTGCAGAGGTGATGGTGCGGGCTGCGGTGATCGCGGCTTTGAAGGGGGATGCTGCGTTGATGGGCGGCTTCAATGGGCTGTTCGACGGGCAGCCGGTGCGAGCGAGCGTGCCCTATGCGGTGGTGGGCGAATGTATCGCCAGCGACTGGGGCGCGAAGGATGTGGACGGGCGTGAGCTGCGTTTGACGATTGGGCTGCATGATGCCGGGGAGACGCCGGGGCGGTTGGCGGCGTTGCTGGAGCGGATCAATGCCGTGATGCAGCTTCTGGAATTTGCCGAGGCGTGGCGGATCGTCGGGGTGCGGCTGATCCGGTCCCGGGTGGTGAAGGGGCGGGATAAGGATACCTGGCAGGCGGTGGTGGATTATCGGGTGCGGGTGGTTCGGCAAGGCGGGTGATTTTCACGCGGAGACGCGGAGATGCTGCGCTGAAAGCACGGTCATGCATGGCGCTCCGCGTCTCCGCGCCTCCGCGTGATTAATTCTCGCGCAGAGGCGCAGAGTGCGCAGAGCAGGAAGAGATGCTTCGGCGCGGATGGGATTGGGCTGATCAGAGGGTTGTCACGTCTCCCCGCTAACCCGGTTCTCGAGACACGGATTGCGTGACGCTTCTCGACTTCGCTCGAAGCGAACGGAGGCGGCTGCGAGGAACTTCTTTCCGGTGCCTTAGCCGCCCGGTTTGGAGTAATCCTCGAACTCGCCGGTGATCTTGTCGACATATTCGGCGATCTGGTCGTCTGCGTCTGCCTGGGCGTCCTTGTCGGACATGCCGGTGGATTTGTCGTCAGCGACGATGGCGGCGCGGAAGGCGGCTTCCTTCGCGCTGCACTTGGATTTCAGCGTGGACTGGAAGTCGCCAAGCGTCAGTTTCTTGTCGAGCGCGGGGCCGACTTCCTTTGACAGGCACTCGGAATACGCCTTGCGGCCAGCGCCTACGGCGTCGCCGCTTTGCGGGGTGGCGGCCAGCATCATCATGAGGGGAGCAGCGAACAGCATTCGAACCTCTCCAATCGCAATTCAGGCACGGTTTATCTTACGGGAGAATGCTCCATGGGAGTGGAAAAGGGAAGCGCGTTTCTGTTGAAAGTGGGCGACGGCGGGACGCCTGTCGCATACGCAACTGTCGCCGGAATGCGGACCACGCAGCTGTCGGTAAATGGCGAGGGCGTCAATGTGACGTCGAAGGATTCCGGCGGGTGGCGGGAGCTGTTGTCGGGGGCGGGGGTGCGATCCGTCAGCGTGTCGGCGGCGGGCATCTTTACCGGGTCGGCCGCCGAGGTGCGCATTCGCAACCATGCGCTGGCGGGAACGATAGAGCAGTTTGAGCTGAGCTTCGAAAGTGGCGAGCGGATGCGCGGGCGCTTCCTGGTCACGCGGCTCGACTATGCCGGGGATTATAATGGCGAGCGCAACTATGCGCTGAGCCTGGAAAGCTCCGGCCCGGTGGTGTCGGAATGAGCGCGGCCAATCGTGCGAGGGGCGAGGCTGCGCTGGAGCTGGCTGGCGAGACTTTGCGGCTGCGGCCGAGCTTTGCGGCGCTGGTGGCGGCGGAGCAGGAATTGGGGCCGCTGTTCGAACTGGTGGAGCGGGCGGCTGCGGGCAAGTTGTCGCTGTCCGACATGGCGGGGCTGTTCTGGCACTGCCTGGCCGATCCGCCCGAAGGGCTGACGCGCGAGAGGCTGGGCGAGGCGATCGTCGAGGCGGGGCTGGCGAAGCTGTCGCCGGTGCTGGGCGGCATCATCAGGCAGATTTTGGGGGGACGATGAGCTTCTTCAAAGCGGCGGCGCGGCTGGCTGGCGTTGCGGGATGGCTGCTGGGTTGGCGGCCGGATGAGTTCTGGCGATCGACGCCGGTGGAACTGGAGGCGGTGCTGCGGGCCGCGAGGGGGGAGGAGGAAGATATGGATGTTGGGATGGATGCGGGGGAGTTGGCGCGGCTCAGGGGGGTGATGCCGGATTGAGGTGGGTGCTTTCCGTTTCTCGACTGCGCTCGAACGAACGGAGGTATCGTGTGGGGCGCGCCCCCACCCCAACCCCTCCCCTCAAGTGGAGGGGCTTTTTTGTCTGAGCTGGAGGTGGGGATGGACGAGGAAATCGAGACGCTGGTGGTGCGGGTTCGGGCGGATACGCAGGGCTTGTCGCGCGATGTGGAGGCGATGCGGGGGGCGTTGGAAGGGCCGCTGGCTTCAGGCGCGGAGCGGGCTGGGCGGCGGATTGAGCAGGGGTTGTTGCGGGCGGTGCGGAGCGGGCGCTTTGGTTTTGAGGAACTGAAGCAGGCTGCGTTGTCGGTGTTGGAGGAAATCGCCGCCGGAGCGGTGCGGTCTGGCGCGGCAAGTGTCGGGGGTGTGGGTGGTTCCCTGCTGACATTGGGTGCCGCTGCGCTGGGTCTGCCGGGGCGGGCGACGGGTGGGCCGGTGTCGCCGGGGCGCGCCTATGTGGTGGGCGAGCGGGGGCCGGAATTGTTCGTGCCCACGGCGAGCGGCCAGGTGGTCGCACATGGCGGCGGTGGCGGGCGTGATGTGCGGGTGAGCATCGCTGTCCAGGGGCGCGGCGAAGGGTTCGATAACGCCCGGATGCTGGCGCGGAGCGCGCGGCAGGTAGCACGAGCGGTCAGGGGGGCGCTGAACGGATGAGTGGGCTGGGCTATTGGCTGGCGGACGCGCGGCGGGGGCAGGAGGAGCGCTTTATGAAGCGTTTCGCGCCAACGCATTGGACGGTGAACTTCCCGCGGCCGATGATGGCAAGCGTGGTCACGACCGCGCCGGATGCACTGCGGGTGGATGCGGTCTTTTATGGGTCGGGCGATCTGGCGGGGTTGA
Organism: Sphingobium sp. S6; assembly: GCF_905120495.1. NCBI lineage: Bacteria > Pseudomonadati > Pseudomonadota > Alphaproteobacteria > Sphingomonadales > Sphingobiaceae > Sphingobium > Sphingobium sp. S6. The sequence goes on from NZ_CAJHOG010000001.1 coordinate 41,945, forward strand.
TCTGGGAAGCGGAGGATAAGTGGAGCCATCCGCTGCTGGCCTATGAGACGGCTCGCGATTTTCGCGCGTGCGTGCTGCGATTCCGCTGGCGGAGCGGGGGGCTCAAGCGGCTGGACGAGGTGCATGGCCCGACGCTGACGATCGAGGGGCGGGATGCTGCGGGCAATGCGAAGTCCTGGTATGTGCGGCTGTGGAATTATGCGAGCGGCACGGCGGAAGATGCTGAAGTCGTTCTGAATTTCGCTGATCTGGATGGCGGGTTCCTGCTGCCGGGCGAAGCTGATCCGGTTTGGGCGGGCGATGTCGACCGGATGTTCATTTCGCTTGGCTCCCCCGGCTATGACGCGGGGACGACAGCCTTTGCGGCGGGGGTCGAGGGATGGGCCGAGCTGTCGAACATCCGCTGCGACGGCGCGGGGTCTGTGCTGAGCGTCGGCGATGTGATGGTGCCCGAACATGGGCTGTCGATGGCGACCGGCTATGATGATTGTTTCAACCAGACGCCCGAGCGGATTGTCGAAGCGATCCATGCGCTGGGCTATCGCGGCGACATCAACCATTATGTGGGAATGAGCCATTATTTCCGGCTCGAACCGCTGGGCGGCGGATTTTACGTCAGCCTTGCCGGAGGCGTGCTGAATGCGCCTTGTGCGGCGTGGCATGCGGATTTTGCGCGGCGGGCGAAGGCGCTACGGCTGGGGGTGATCTGGTCGCTTTCCTATGAGCTGCTGGACGCGCATTGCTGGAACGACTGGAAGCAGCGGGCGGAGAATGGCGATCCCGCGCTGACCGGATGGTCGCCGCCTTCGACATTGCTGTCGCCCGCGCATGACGGAGCGATGAGCTATTTGCGGTTAGTGGCTGGGGCCTTTGTTTCCATCGGCTTAAGCGCTGGGATTCCGATCAAGTTTCAGGTGGGTGAGCCATGGTGGTGGGTGATGCCTGCCGATGGGCGGATCTGCATTTACGACGCAGCGGCGCGGGCGGCCTTTGGCGGGAGCCCGGTGTCGATCAGCGACGTGCGGGGAGCTTTGAGCGGCCCGCAAAAGGCTCTGCTGGATCAGGCGGGGGCAGTGCTGGCGGCTTCGACCGCGGCGCTTTGTGCCTGGGTGAAGGGGGTGGCGCCGGGGGCGGTGACGCATTTGCTCGCCTATCTGCCGACCGTGCTTGATCCGCTGGCTCCGGAGGCGAAGCGGGCGAACATGCCGATCGGCTGGGCGTCGCCCGCCTTCGATGTGTTGCAGCTGGAAGATTATGACTGGGTGACGGAGGGCCGCCCTACGCGCACGTCCAGGGGGATCGAGGTGGCGACGGCGCGGCTCGGCTATCCGGTGGAGGAGCAGCATTATTTTTCGGGCTTCGTGCTGCTGGGTGAGCAGGCGGCGCAGTGGCGGCAGATCGCTGACGCGGCGGAGGCGGCGGTGCGGCGGGGGACGGCGGCGACCTTCATCTGGGCGCTGCCGCAGGTGGCACGGGATGGCTTCACCTGCTTCAGACTTCAGGGGGACGATGAGATGCAAGCCTTTGACGATGTGGCGTTTCCGATCGCCATCGGGCGGGAGGCGAGCCTGTCGCCCGCCTTCTCGACACAGGTGGTGGAGAGCCCGTCCGGCCATGAGCGGCGGAGCAGTGATTGGGCGGATGCGCGGCTGTCCTTCGATGCGGGGCCGGGCGTGCGATCGGAGGCGGACATTGTCGCGCTGATCGCTTTTTTCCGGGCGCGGCGCGGGGCGGCGCGGGGATTTCGTTTCACTGATCCTTATGATGATCGCAGTTGCGGGCCGGGGATGGTGCCGACTGCGCTGGATCAGCGTCTGGGGACCGGGGACGGCGTGCGGACGGAGTTTCCGTTGCAGCGCTATTATGGCGAGGGCGAGGAGGCGCAGGCGCGGCGGATCACCCGGCCGGTTGCGGGCAGCATCAGGGTGGCGGTGAATGGCGTCGAGATCATGAGCGGCTGGAGCCATGCGGGGCTGGGCGTGATCGCCTTTGACGAGGCGCCTGCGCCGGGCGCGCTGCTGACGGCGGGCTATCGCTTCGACGTGCCGGTGCGCTTTGCCGAGGACAGGCTGGACATCAATCGCGCGACCTTTTCGGCGGGCGAGGCGCCTTCGGTGCCGCTGGTGGAGATACGCGAATGAGCGGGGTGGAGGCTTTGGGGAAGCCGCTGTCGACGCTTGCCTTCTGCTGGCGGCTGGAGCGGCGGGACGGGGTGACGATCGGGCTCACCAGCCATGACCGGGACCTGGAGATCGGGCATATCCGCTATCGCGCTGCGCCGGGGATGATGCCTTCGGCTATTCGCAGCGGGATCAGCGCGGAAGCGGGTGATACGGACTTGGCTGGCGCATTGATCGCCGATGCGATCAATGAGGCGGACCTGATGGCGGGGCGCTGGGATGGCGCTGCGCTGGAATTGCGGCTGACCGAATGGGAAGCGCCGGGCGTGCTGTGGTGGCTGCTGGCGAAGGGGGAGATCGGCAGCGTGGCGCGCAAGGGCGGGGCGTTCACGGCGGAGCTGGTGGGGGCGATGGCGGCGCTGAAGGCTCCGGTCGCGCCCTCTACATCGCCCGATTGCCGGGCGCGGCTGGGCGACCGGCAGTGCCGGGTCGATCTGGCGGCGCGACGCAAGGTCGTGACGGTGGAGGCCGTCGATGATGTTGAGGTGAGCGCGGCGGGGTTGGCGGAGGGAGTTTATGCCTTTGGCACCTTGCGGTGGATGACGGGACCCAATGCTGGCGCGGTGCAGGGGGTGGTGGATAATGGGGCGAGCCTGCTTACCCTGTCGGACCCGCCCTCCTTTGCCGTCGCGCCGGGCACGCTGGCGTTGCTGACGGAGGGGTGTGATCGGCAGTTGGAGGCATGCCGGGCGCGGTTCGGCAACGTCGTGAATTTCCGGGGGGAGCCCTATCTGCCGGGGACGGACCTGCTGACGCGCTATCCGGGCGCATGAGCAGCGTACAAGCGGACCGGGTCGTCGCGGCGGCGCGCGATCTGGTGGGGGCGCGGTTCCGCCTGCAGGGGCGGAGCAGGGCGAGCGGCGTGGATTGCGTCGGGCTGGCGGCGCTTGCTCTGGCGGAGGCGGGGCATGAGGCTGCCCTGCCGCGAGGCTATGGGCTGCGATCAGGGGACGAGGCGCTGGCCCGTGACTGGCTGGCGCAGGCTGGATTGGTGGCTGTCGAGCGGCCCAAGGCGGGCGACGTGGTGCTCGCGCGGCCGGGACCTTTGCAATTGCATCTGATGATCCTGGTCCCTGGCGGGCATGTCCATGCCCATGCGGGACTGGGACGCGTGGTCGAGACGCCGGGGCCTTCGCCCTGGCCCGTCATCGGCCATTGGCGGACGATAGAGGAGGAGACATGGCGACTTTAGTGCTGACGGCGCTCGGCACCGCCATTGGCGGGCCGCTGGGTGGAGCGATCGGCGGGCTGATCGGCAGCAGTTTCGATCAGGCGGTGCTGTTCAAGCCCAAGGGGCGCGAGGGCAGGCGGCTCACCGAATTGCAGTTGCAGACGTCGAGCTATGGCGCGCAGATCCCGAAACTGTTCGGAACCATGCGTGTCGCGGGTTCGGTGATCTGGGCGACGGACCTTAAGGAAAAGCGCAACCGGAGCGGCGGCGGCAAGGGGCGGCCGAGCGTCACCAGCTACAGCTATTCGGCGAGTTTTGCCGTGGCCTTGTCGGCGCGGCGGGTGCGGGCGGTGCGGCGCATCTGGGCGGACGGCAATCTGCTGCGCGGCGCGGCGGGCGATTTCAAGTCGGGACTGAACGCGTTTCGCCTGCACCTGGGCGGGGAAGATCAGGCGGCCGACCCGTTGATCGCTTCGGCGGAGGGCATCGCCAAGGCGCCCGCGCATCGCGGGATTGCCTATGCCGTGTTCGAGGACTTGCAGCTTGCCGATTTCGGAAACCGCATTCCTTCGCTGACCTTCGAAGTCGAGGCGGATGCGGGGATGGTGGCGATCGATACGGTGGCGATGGACCTGAGTGGCCGCCTGCTTGCCGCTGCTGGGGATGAGAGCGTGCAGGGATTTGCGGCAGGCGGCACCGATGTGGTGGAGGCGATCACGCCGCTGGTGGAGGCGTGGGACCTTGCCTTTGCCGCTGGGGAGGATGGGCTGCGGCTGATCGGAACGGCTCGGGATGAGCCCGAGGCCGAGGTCGGCCAGGCTAAGCTTTGCAAGCGTGTGAATGGGCGAGCCATCGACGCTGTCGAGCAGACGGGCGGGAGCGTCGAGGCGGTGCCGGTGGCGCTCGCCCTGCGCCACTATGATGCGGCGCGCGACTATCAGGCGGGGGTGCAGCGGGTGACGCGGCCAGGGACGGGGCGGATCGAACGTGGCATCGATCTGCCCGTCACCATGCCCGCCGATGCGGCACGACGGCTGGCGGCGCGACGTTTGGGCCATGACTGGACCGGGCGATCGGCCATGACGCTGCGGTGCGGGTGGGAGGCTCTGCGACACGATCCGGGCGATATCGTGACGGTCGAGAATGTGTCTGGGCGCTGGCGGATCGAGGAGCGGGAATGGGAGGCGATGGCCGTGCGGCTGGCGCTGCGGCGGGTGCCTGGAGCCGGGGGTGTGTTGCCTGCGGGTGCATCATCCGGTTCCATCGTGCGGCAGGTGGATGCTCCGCCAGGACCCACATCGCTGATGCTGGTCGACCTTCCGCCGTTGCGGGACGCGGCCGCCACGGCGCCCTTGATCGCGGCGGCGGCAAGTGGCGGAGAAGGATGGCGGGGCGCGGCCCTCTTCGCGATGAGCGGTGCGGGGGAGGCTGACCCGGTTGGCCGCACGGCGCCTCGCGCGGTGATGGGGCAGGCGGACGAGGTCCTGGGGCAGGGGAGCTGCGTGTTGATCGATGCGGTCAACAGCCTGCATGTGACGTTGCTGGCCGATGACATGGAATTGGGCGACGCGGATGAAGCGGCGCTGGCGCAAGGGCGCAATATTTGCATGGTCGGACGAGAGCTTCTGCAATTTTCCCGTGCGGTGCAGACGGGTGCGGCGAGTTTCCGGTTGGAGGGGCTGCGCCGTGGACTGTTCGGAACCGAGTGGGCTATGGCCGAACACGGTCCTGATGAGCCGTTTCTGCTGATCGAGGAGGAACGGCTCACCGAGCCATTTGCCGGGACGGGCAACAGTGAGATCGGCATGACGCTGCGCCTTGCGGCTCTGGGGATCGGTGATGCCGAGCCGGTGGAGGCAGAACTGGCCGTCAGCGGCGAGGCGGTCACTCCGGTAGCGCCCGTTCACCTGCGCGCCTTATCTGACGGGGCAGGCGGCTGGAACATTCGATGGGTGCGGCGCAGCAGGAGCGGCTGGCGGTGGGTCAGCGGGGCGGATGTGCCAATGGGCGAGGAGGTGGAGCGCTATGAACTGCGCGTTCTGGCGGCTGGCGCTTTGCTTCGGCGGATAGAAACCGGGTCGGCGCAGTGGACTTACGGGGCCGCTGCCTTCGATGCCGACGGCGGGGGCGCTTTGACGATCGAGGTCCGGCAGATCGGGTCCTTCGCCCTGGGACGTCCCGCGTGCATCATGCTGCCTGGCTGATAATCGAGAATGGAAAGGAAATCCGACATATGACGAGCGATGCGACGCCGCGCTGGGCGCTGCCGAACCTGTTTGCCGGGCAGGCTCAGAAGGAACTGTTCCATAACGAGGCTTTGGCAAGGATCGACATGCTGTTGCACGGCCAGGTGGAGAGCGCGGACGAGGGTACGCCGCCGCTGTCGCCCGGGGAAGGGCAATGCTGGATCATCGCTGCGGGCGCGACGGGAAGCTGGCTTGGCCGGGAGGGATTGGTTGCGTGCTGGACCGATGGTGGATGGCGTTATGCCGAGCCTCGTGCGGGTCTGGTCCTGTGGGTGGCGGACAGGGGGCATGTCATGCAATTCGATGGCCACGGATGGGCGGACGGCGCCGTGCGGAGCGATGGGCTCTATGCCGGAGGTTTGCGCGTGGTGGGGACGCGGCGTCCGGCGATCGACAACCCCGTGGGAGGGGGTTCCATCGACAGTGAAGCGAGGAGTTCCATAGCGGCTATTTTGTCCGCGATGCGGGATCATGGACTGATCGAAACATGACTTGAACGTGCCCGACTTTTACAGTGCTGGTGCACGGAAATGCTTATATATCGGGGCTCCCGCAGTCCCCTGATGCATTTTGGCAACAGTTTCACCAAATGTGGACTTGCCATGAAACTTTCTTGCCGATACATGGTTTCAGCAGTCCTTCGTGACACTTTTGAAAGGGGAATCCAAATGCGGAAGCTTGCCCTCGCGGCTGCGCTTGCGACCAGTGCCCTGGCCACCCCGGCCCTGGCGCGTGATGATAGCTGGTATATCGGTATCGAATCCGGCGTCACCATCGTTGAAGATCAGGACATCACTTTCAGCCCCGGTTTCGATCCGTCGACCGGCTTGCCCACCGCCAGCACCACGCTGGAAAATGTGGACTACCACAAGGGTTGGGACGCTGACGCCGTCATCGGTTACGACTTCGGTGGTTTCCGCCTTGAAGCCGAAGCCGGCTACAAGCGCGCTAAGGTCGACCTGGACAACAGCGGCTTCGGCGGCTCCGTCTCGGCTCTCTCGTTCATGCTGAACGGTCTGCTTGACTTCGGTTCGGACGATGGCCTGCAGGGCTTCGTCGGCGGCGGTGTCGGCGTTTCGCGCGCCAAGCTCGCCAACGACCTGGTCAACGACAGCGACACCGGTTTCGCCTGGCAGGCGCTGGCTGGCATTCGCTATCCGCTGACCAACAACCTCGACGTTTCGCTGAAGTATCGCTTCTTCAACCAGGACGATATCAACCTCGTCCCGGCTTACACCACTGCGGTGGGCGTTGCTGGCGGTGACGTCGAAACGAAGCTGCGCACGCATAGCCTTCTGCTGGGTCTGACCTACAACTTCGGTGGTGAACCGGCTGCTCCGCCGCCGCCCCCGCCGCCGCCCCCGCCGCCCCCGCCGCCTCCGCCGCCGCCTCCGCCGGTCGCTGAGTGCAGCCCTGGGCCGTACATCGTCTTCTTCGAATGGGACAAGTCGGACATCACGCCTGACGCCGCCACCATTCTGGACAACGCGGTTTCGGCCTACAGCAACTGCGGCAGCGCCCAGGTCATGCTGGCAGGCTATGCGGACCGTTCGGGTTCGGCCTCGTACAACGTCGGCCTGTCGCAGCGCCGTGCGGACGCCGTCAAGGCCTACATGGCTTCGAAGGGCATCCCCGATGGTGTGATGACGACCCAGGCGTTCGGTGAATCGAACCCCCGCGTCGAAACCGCCGACGGTGTTCGCGAACTGCAGAACCGTCGTGTGGAAATCACCTACGGTCCGGGTTCGGGTCAGTAAGCAAGATCTCCATCTTTCGGGATGGATCAAGGTTGAGGGGCTGGTCGAAAGACCGGCCCCTTTTCCTTTGCGGGGTGTAGGGCGACATGGTGCTGCACAGCACCGGAGGAAAGGGGAGCGGCGGCGATCCGCTCGTCGGCTTGGCATTCTGAACTATATGCGCAACAAACAGCGTCTTGCTGCGTTCGCCAGCCATGCTTCATCGGGAGTGCATTTGATCATGAAACGTGCTGCAATCGTCTTCGCGCCGCTCGCCCTTAGTCTTGCCGCATGTGCAAGCACTGACGTCAGCACCGTCAATAGCGGGGCCGCTGGAGCCTCCAGCGCCCGCGCCGTTCTTCTGGCGGCGGATGGTTCGCGCCGCGGCGAGGCCATGGTGACGGAAGCGGTGGACGGCTTGCATGTGGCGGTACGGGCGATGGGGATCACCCCTGGAGTTCATGCGGTTCATGTGCACATGACGGGTACTTGCACGCCTCCCGACTTTGCCAGCGCGGGCGGCCATTGGAACCCCACGGCCCGGCAGCATGGCAAGGACAATCCTGCGGGCATGCACATGGGGGATATGCCGAACCTCACCGCTGGTGCCGATGGCACGGGCCGGATGGAGTTCGTGATAGCTGGCGCTACGCTACGTAGCGGAGCCAATGCTGTGCTCGACGCTGATGGCGCCGCGATCGTGGTTCATGCGCAGGCGGATGATAACAAGACCGATCCTGCGGGGAATGCAGGCGGGCGCATCGCCTGTGGGATATTGTCCGCTGCGTAAGGCAGCATGCTCTTGGTGGACGCGCGCACTCTCTATAAAGCGGCGGACGTGGCGGGGTAGGTCGCCGCAATCTCATAATGCGCGCCGCTCTGGGTCAAATGGCTTTCGAACAGAGCAAATTCATCTACCGTGAAAGGCGCACTGGAGAGACCGGCATGATGGGTGATGAAGCCTTCCGTATCGCCGCCGCTCCGTCCGAAGCGCGCCAGGGTTATATGGGGCAGGTAGGCGCGTTCTTCTGCCGGGAAGCCTGCTGCGACGCAGACGCGGTCAATCTTCCGGTGAAGGTGTTGGAGAGCATCGTGCGGCTGGACGCCTGCCCATAATATATGGGTGTGTCCCTTGCGATCGAACTGGCCGAGGCCCGCCAAGGAGAGCGAGAAGGGGGAAAAGCGAAGGGACGACAGCGCTTTCGCAAGGTCATCGGCGTGGTGGCGGTCGGCATCGCCTATGAAGCGCAACGTCAGGTGAAGTTGATCGTCATCCTGCCAGCGTGCTCCGGCAATGCCGCCCATCAACGGCAGCAACCGCGTCCGAATGTCCTCCGGCGGGCGAATGGCGACGAACAGGCGGTGCATGTTGCCGATATAGTGAGGCCCGGCCGAGGCGCTAGCGGACAAGCGTGCCGATGTGGCGCTATTCCTTCCACGGAGCGTTGGCTCTTCCCTTGAATTGCCACTCATATGGGGCGATAATAGCGATATCGGCGAAAGTGCGCCGGCGAAGGAGACTATCTCATGGCCAATTGGTCTGACCCCCGATCGAATATTGCCGGTTTCGGCGGGGCGACAGTGGCGCGCGGCGAGGCTTTCGACGCTGGCCTGCGCAGCTACATGCTATCGGTTTACAACTATATGGCGAGCGGCGTGCTGCTGACCGGCATCGTCGCGATGCTGTTCGCGTCCAGCGGCTTTGCCTACCAGATCCTGGCTGGGCCGGGCATTCTGAAATATGTGATCATGCTCGCACCGCTTGCCTTCGTGATGGTGATGAGCTTCGGCATGAACCGGCTGTCGACGGTCGCCATGCAGGCGCTGTTCTGGGCCTATGCGGTGACGATGGGGCTTTCGCTTTCATCGGTTCTACTGGTGTATACCGGTACGTCGGTCGCCCAGACTTTCTTCGCCACCGCTGCAGCTTTTGCGGGACTTAGCCTGTGGGGCTATACGACGAAGAAGGATTTGTCCGGCTTCGGCACCTTCCTGATCATGGGCGTGGTGGGCCTGCTGGTCGCGTCGCTCATCAACCTGTTCCTGCGCTCTAGCGCGCTGGACATGGTGGTCAGCTTCATCGGTGTACTGCTGTTCGCAGGCCTCACCGCCTACGACACGCAGAAGATCAAGAGCATCTACGCCCATGTCGCAGGGACCGACATGATGGGCAAGTCGGTGGTCATGGGGGCGCTGAACCTCTATCTCGACTTCATCAACATGTTCCTGTTCCTGCTGCGCTTCATGGGCAATCGCGACTGATCGCACGCTCGCAGACGAACCGAAAAGGCCCGGTGGAGTGATCCGCCGGGCCTTTTTCTATGGGGTAGTTCAAGAGGAGTCAGGATGACTTTTGCATCTGCGCAATGAGCGCGCCGTCCAGTTCCTTCTGCCGTTTGTAGGCCGGGCGTTCGCGCAGGCGGGCGGCGTAGGCTTCGAAAGCTGGGCGGCTATCGATGGTGCCGAAGGTCAGGCCCCAGTCCACTTGGGAGCCGACATAAACATCGGCGGCGGTGAACTGGTCGCCGCAGATCCATTGGCCGCCCGACACCGCTTTCTCCAGCGTGGTGACGGTCTGGTCATAGCTGCCATAGCCCATCGAGCGCTCCCGGCCTTCGGGCACAGTGAGGCCGAGCGCCTTGTTGGAGACCGCCGCCTCGACCGGACCAGCGGCGAAGAACAGCCAGCGATAATAGTCGGCCCGCTGATCGACGGGCGGGGCGAGACCGGCGTCCGGGAAAGCATCGGCCAGATAGGCGCAGATCGCAGCGGCCTCGGTCACGACCTTGCCCTTGTGTACGATGGCGGGAACCTTGCCCATCGGGTTGATGGCGAGATAGTCGGCCGCCTTCATCGTGCTGTCATAGTCGAGGATGGTCATGTCGTAGGGTTGGCCAATCTCCTCCAGCATCCAGCGGGCGATTTGTCCGCGCGACATGGGGTTGGTGTAGAACGCGATGTCTGTGGGCATGGGGTTCTCCCTTAAGTGCGTGAGAGGGAGAGTGCCGCAAGTCGAGGCTGTGGACTATCGGGAATTTTGTTTGGTGGTTGCCTCGGCTGCTGCGCTGGCCCACCCCCTGGCGCCCTTCCGCTTGCGGGAGGGGGGACAAGTTGATCCCGGCCTCTTTGCCCCCCAAAAAAAAGGGCGGCTTCAGGAGCCGCCCTTTCATCTCATCCGCTTCAGGCCGCTTACTTGGCCGGTTCGGCGGGCTTGGCCTTGCCACCCTTCTTGCCCTTCTTGGGGGCCGCCGGGATGATCTCGAAGGCGAGCGCCTCGTCCTTCAGCCGGACATGCACTTCACCGCCATGCACCAGCTTGCCGAACAGCAGTTCCTCGGCGAGCGGCTGCTTGATCTTTTCCTGCATCAGGCGGCCCATCGGGCGAGCACCGTAGAGCTTGTCATAGCCCTTCTTGGTGAGCCAGCCCTTCGCCTCGTCGTCCAGCGTGATGTGGACGTCGCGGTCGGCCAGTTGCAGTTCCAGCTGGAGCACGAACTTGTCGATGACCCGCGCCACGATCTCCGGCGGCAGATAGCCGAAGGGAACTATGGCATCGAGACGGTTGCGGAATTCCGGGGTGAAGAGCTTCTTCACCGCATCTTCCTGCACATCGTCGCGGGTCAGTTCGCCAAAGCCGATGCTTTCCTTCGCCATGTCCGACGCACCGGCATTGGTGGTCATGATGAGGATGGTGTTGCGGAAGTCCACCGTCTTGCCATGGTGATCGGTCAGGCGGCCATTATCCATCACTTGCAATAGGATGTTGAACAGGTCCGGGTGGGCCTTCTCGATCTCGTCCAGCAGGAGGACGCTGTGCGGGTTCTGATCGACCGCATCGGTCAGCAGGCCGCCCTGATCATAGCCGACATAGCCCGGAGGGGCGCCGATCAGGCGGCTGACCGAGTGGCGTTCCATATATTCCGACATGTCGAACCGCTGGAGCGGAATGCCGAGCAGGTTGGCCAGCTGGCGCGCCACCTCCGTCTTGCCGACGCCGGTCGGGCCGGAGAAGAGATAGCTGCCGATCGGCTTTTCCGGATCGCGCAAGCCCGCCCGCGACAACTTGATCGCGGAGGACAGAACTTCGATCGCCCGGTTCTGGCCGAACACGACGCGCTTCAGATCCGTGTCCAACGTCTCCAGCACGGACTTGTCGTCGGCCGAGACGGTCTTGGGAGGGATGCGGGCCATGGTCGCGATGACCTGCTCGATCTCCTTGGGTGTGATCGTCTTCTTGCGCTTCGACGGCACCACCAGCATCTGCATCGCGCCGACTTCGTCGATCACGTCGATCGCCTTGTCCGGCAGTTTGCGATCGTTGATGTAGCGCGCCGACAGCTCCACCGCCGCCTTGATCGCGTCGGGGGTGTATTTGACGTTGTGATGTTCCTCAAAGGCGCTGCGCAGGCCCGCGAGGATCTTGACCGTGTCCTCGACCGAAGGTTCGTTGACGTCGATCTTCTGGAACCGGCGCAGCAGCGCGCGGTCCTTCTCGAAATGGTTGCGGAACTCCTTGTAGGTGGTGGAGCCGATGCAACGGATCGTGCCGCCCGACAAGGCGGGCTTGAGCAGGTTGGACGCGTCCATCGCCCCGCCGCTGGTGGCGCCAGCGCCGATGACGGTGTGGATTTCATCGATGAAGAGGACCGCATGCGGCATCTTCTCAAGTTCAGTGACGACAGCCTTCAGCCGCTCCTCGAAATCACCGCGATAGCGCGTGCCCGCGAGCAGCGCGCCCATGTCGAGGGAATAGATCACCGCTTCCTTCAAGACGTCGGGAACCTCGCCCTCGACGATCTTGCGCGCCAAGCCCTCCGCGATCGCGGTCTTGCCGACGCCCGGATCGCCCACATAGAGCGGGTTGTTCTTCGACCGGCGGCACAGGATCTGGATCGTCCGGTCGACTTCGGCGCTGCGGCCGATCAGCGGGTCAACCTTGCCCCGCGTCGCCTTCTCATTGAGGTTGACCGTGAACTGCTCCAAGGCACTGTCCTTCTTGCCCTTGCTGTCCTGCGCCTTCTTTTCCTCCTCCTGAGAGCCCTTGGCGGCGCTCTGTTCAGGAGCGGCAGTACCCTTGCCGACGCCGTGGCTGATGTAGCTGACGGCATCCAGTCGGCTCATGTCCTGCTGCTGGAGGAAATAGACGGCGTAACTCTCCCTCTCGGAGAAAAGCGCGACGAGCACATTGGCTCCCGTCACTTCATCCTTTCCGGAAGATTGCACGTGCAGGATGGCGCGCTGGACCACGCGCTGGAAACCGCTGGTGGGGGATGGGTCGCTTGATCCCTCCAGCTTCAGGCTGTCGAGTTCGCTGTCGAGATATTGGGTGACGGCGTCGCCCAGTTCGCCAAGCTCTACACCGCACGCCTGCATCACCTTCGAAGCATGCTCGTCATCGATCAGCGCGAGGAGCAGATGCTCCAGCGTCGCATATTCGTGGCGGCGCTCCGACGCATGGGTCAGCGCGTTGTGCAACGTGGTTTCAAGGGCGGGTGCGAAAGATGGCATTTCTATTCTACTCCTGAGCCCGCAAGAGGGGCTGTCTTGAACCATATGTCGGCATTGCTCGACGGCGGATCAAGGAGGGGTCCCTGATCGCCGGAATTGCCAGACTGCCCGTGCCCGAAGAGACCCTGTTCAGGGCCGCAGGGGGCGGGGCGCGGGTTCATCGCTTGAATAACGCCTCGGCACTTGATTTGTGGTTAACGGCGCTTTCAATCTTTGATCTGGTGCGGGCTATTTCACCCTCCAGCGCCGCGATGCGCTCTTCCAGATCGGCAAGGGACAAGGGACCCAAATCCTGTCGAAGCAGTTGGGCCAGCGGATCATCAATCTTGCGAGGCAGATCGTCGTCCATGTCCATATATGCCAATGTTGACCCTCGCGGCGGCTCTGTCAATAAGGGGCTTGAGCCGCTGGCGAATTTCAGCTGCGGCTTGATGATGGGGCTGGGGGAACGTGATCATGGCGATTGAGGCGGCGTTGCCCCAGGAAATGATGGCGGTCGCCATTCCCGTTCCGGGCGGCCCTGAGGCGCTGGTGCCCGAACGCCGCCCTGTGCCGGTTCCGGCCGAGGATGAGGTGCTGATCCAGGTGGCGGCGGCGGGCGTCAACCGGCCTGATGTCTTGCAGCGGCAAGGAAAATATCCGCCGCCGCCGGGCGCTTCGGACATTCCTGGGCTGGAAGTTGCCGGAACCATCGTCGCGGCTGGCGGCAGCGCCGGACGGCTGATCGGCCAGCGCGTCTGCGCCCTGCTGCCGGGCGGCGGCTATGCGGAATATGCGGTCGCGCCTGCCGGGCAGTGCCTCCCCGTTCCGGACAGCTATGACATTGTCGAGGCGGCGGCCTTGCCAGAGACGCTCTTCACCGTCTGGACCAATTTGTTCGAGCGGGCCTATGTCGTCGGCGGCGACACGGTGCTGGTGCATGGCGGCACCAGCGGCATCGGCACCATGGCGGTTTCGCTTTGCCGCCTGTTCGATATCACCATCATCGTCACTTGCGGCAGCGACGCGAAATGCGAGCAGGCGAAGGCGTGGGGCGCGGATCACGCCATCAATTACCGGGACCAGGACTTTGTCGAGGAGGTGAAGCGCATCACCGGCGGGCAGGGCGTGCAGGCGGTGCTCGACATGGTGGGCGGGAACTATGTGCCGCGCAACCTCCAATGCCTTGCCGAAGATGGCCGCCATGTATCCATCGCGGTGCTGGGCGGCGCCAAGGCGGAAATCTTCATTCCGGCGGTGATGTCCCGGCGGCTGACGCTGACCGGATCGACGCTGCGCCCCCGCTCCTCCGCCTTCAAGAGCCTGGTCGCCGATGAAATTGTCCGTGAGGTCTGGAGCTTCGTCCAGGAAGGCAGGCTGCGGCCGGCGATGGACCAGCGCTTTCCGCTCGCCGAGGCGGCACGGGCTCATGCGCGGATGGATGCCGGGGAGCATTTCGGCAAGATCGTGCTGACCGTCTGACGCGGTGCCACAGTAGCAATTCCGTCACATTCGGTGCGGGATTGTAACATTGCCCGGCTAAGGATTCGGTCCCGAGGACAACAGCTCCAAAGGCCCGTTTCATGAATGCCATCACGCGCTTGCCCTTTCTGGCGGACACGGATGAAGGCACGCACAGCCTCGATACGCCAGAGCGTGCGGGGAAGCGCAAACGCTACCGCACCATCTGGATCTCCGATATCCATCTCGGCACGCGCGGCTGTAACGCCCGGATGCTGATCGACTTCCTCGACAGCGTCGATAGCGACACCATGTATCTGGTCGGGGATATCATCGACGGCTGGAAGTTGAAGCGCCGCTTCTACTGGCCTGCCGCGCATAATGACGTGGTCTGGCGCATCATGAAGCGGGCCAAGCGCGGCACCCGCGTCGTCTACATTCCCGGCAATCATGACGAAATGTTCCGCCAGTTCACCGGCCTCAGCTTCGGCGGCGTCGAAATCAGGCGCAAGGCGATCCATGAGACCGCCGATGGCCGCAAGCTCCTCGTGCTGCACGGGGACGAGTTCGATACCATCATGCTCGCCCATCGATGGCTCGCTTTCGTGGGGGACGCGGCCTACACGTTGCTGATGCGCCTGAACGTCGTGGTGAACGCCGTTCGGCAACGCATGGGCCTGCCCTATTGGTCGCTCAGCAAGACGGCCAAGCACAAGGTCAAGAATGCGGTCGAGTTCATCTCCCGCTTCGAGGAGGTCGTCGCGCATCAGGCGGGCACGCGCGGCGTCGATGGCGTGGTGTGCGGCCATATCCATAATGCCGAAATGCGCGAGATCGGCGGCATCCAATATTATAATGATGGCGATTGGGTGGAAGGCTGCACGGCGCTGGTTGAACATTTCGACGGCCGCATGGAGGTGCTGCACTGGGCCGATGAGGTTGCCGCGCGCACCGCCGCCACTGACGCGAAGATGGCCGCCTGATGCGCATCGTCATCGTGACTGACGCTTGGTCGCCCCAGGTGAACGGCGTCGTCCGGACGCTCCAGACCATCATGGCGGAGCTTGAGGCGCGGGGTCATGCCGTCAAGATCATCTCGCCCGACCTCTACGGTTCTTTCCCTTGCCCGACCTATCCGGAAATCCGGCTCGCATTCGTCCGATCAAGCGTCGTGGGCGAGGCGATCGCGGCCTTTCAGCCGGACGCGGTCCATATCGCGACCGAGGGGCCATTGTGTCTGGCTGCGCGGCGCTGGTGCCTGCGGGGCGGGGTGCCTTTCACCACGGCATATCACACGCATTTCCCCGACTATGTCTCGCGCCGGACAGGGCTGCCCGCCAGCTGGTTCTGGTCCTATATCCGCTGGTTCCATGGTCCTGCTCGGGCGGTGCTCGTCTCCACCGGATCGGTGCGGCAGCAGCTCCGCGCGCATGGCCTGGCGCAGGTGCGGCCGTGGGGCAGGGGCGTGGACCTTGCCGCCTTCACGCCCGAGGCAGAGCCGCCAGCGCTCTTCGCTAGCTTGCCGCGGCCCATCCAGCTCTATGTCGGCCGCGTCGCGATCGAGAAGAATCTCGAAGCCTTTCTCGGCAACGCGCATTCCGGCAGCAAGGTCGTCGTTGGGGATGGTCCCGCCCGGGCCCAGCTGGAAACCGCCTATCCGGACGCGCATTTTCTCGGTCCGCTGTTCGGGGCGGAGCTTGCCGGCGCTTATGCGGGGGCTGACGTGTTCGTCTTCCCCAGCCGCACCGACACGTTCGGCCTTGTCATGATAGAGGCGATGGCCTGCGGGACGCCCGTCGCCGCTTATCCCGTCAGCGGCCCGATCGACATCGTGACCCCGGCGAGTGGCGCGCTTTCCGATGATCTGGAGGACGCCATCGCCCTCGCGCTGCGTGGCGATCGTGCCGCCTGCGCCGCCCAAGGCCGACGCTTCAGCTGGGCACGCAGCGCCGACGAGTTTCTCACTGGCCTTCACTGCATCGATGCCGCCGCGAGAGACAGCGCGGCCTGACGCTTTTCCTTGCTCCACCGGGCTTCTTGCACTATCTCAGGACGGGCGTGGCCGCCCTGCTTGGGCGGCCCTTGTTGTTTTTAGTGCCGGAGAATCCTCGTGTCCCAGCCTCTCATGCCCCATGCGACCGCCAGTTGGCTGGTCGACAATACCGCGCTCGGCTTTGATCAGATCGCGGAATTTTGCGGGCTGCACATCCTGGAAGTACAGGCGATCGCGGATGACACGGCTGGCATCAAATATACCGGCCGCGATCCCGTTCGTGCCCATGAAATCACCATGGACGAAATTCACAAGGGTGAGGCGAACCCCGATTACCGTCTCAAGATGCTGAAGGGTCCCGAGCCGGTTCGCCGTACCAAGGGGCCGCGCTACACGCCGGTGTCGAAGCGTCAGGACAAGCCCGATGGCATCGCCTGGATCCTGCGCAACCATCCGGAAATCTCGGACGGCGCGATCGGCAAGCTGATCGGCACCACCCGCACCACCATTGCCGCGATCCGCGATCGCACGCACTGGAACATCTCCAACATCGTGCCCAAGGATCCGGTGACGCTCGGCCTCTGCTCACAGCGCGAACTGGATGCGCTGGTGACGAAGGCCGCGAAGAAGGCCGGTATTGAAGCGCCGACCGACTCCCGCCTGGATGGCGACCGCGAAGCGCTGATCGAAGAACTGCGCCGCGAGCGCGACGATGCCGCCCGCCGCGCCGAGGAAGCGTTGAAGAGCGAGTCCGACCTGATCTCGGGCGCCGCGACCATCCTCGACCCGTTCAGCAACAACCAGGGTCAGGTCTGATCCTCTTCTGACGCCCTGCTTTACGCTTGCGTAAAGCAGGGGTCCGGCTTACACCTGCCTTAATGGAGAGCAGCGAAGCGGTCTGGAAAGACCATTATAATCATCCCAATGCCTGGGATCAGTCCTTTCCCCCCCTGTCGATGGTCGACATGGTCGTCGCCAGCGCGAAGGCCAATCCCGACGCGGCGATGATCGATTTCCTCGGCCGCCACACAACCTATGGCGAGATGCTGCACGCCATCCGCCGCGTGGCCAAGGGCCTTCAGGACATGGGCGTGCGCAAGGGCGACCGGGTCGGCCTCTACCTTCCCAACGTCCCCCATTATGTCGCCGCCTATTATGGAGCGATGATGGCGGGGGCGATCGTCGTCAATTTCTCCCCCCTCTACACCGCCGCCGAACTGGAACATCAGGTCGAGGATAGCGGCACAAAGATCCTCTTCACTCTGTCCGCCAAGGCGCTGCTGCCGACCGCGCTGGAGGTGCTGGACAATAGCAGCCTGGAACGGCTCGTCGTCGGCTGCGTGGCCGAAGCACTGCCCCCTGCCAAGTCGGTCCTCTTCCGCCTCTTCAAGCGCAAGGAGACGGCGCAGATCCCCCATGATCCGCGCATCACCAACTATGCCGACCTGCTGCGCCATGGCGAAGATCCGGCGGCTGTGGAGATCGATCCCGTCAACGATGTTGCCCTGCTGCAATATACCGGCGGCACCACGGGGCGGCCCAAGGGCGCGATGCTGACCCACCAGAATCTGACCGCCAACGCCCGCCAGATCCGCCTCATCGATCCCCACCCGGAGGCCGTCGATCGCATCATCGCGGTGCTGCCCTTCTTCCACGTCTTCGCCAACACCTGCGTTCTCAACCGCACGGTGCTGAATGGCGGAGAGATGGTCATGCTGCCCCGCTTCGAAGCCGTGCAGGTGCTCGCGGCGATACAGCGGACCAGCCCCACATCGATGCCCGGCGTGCCCACCATGTTTCAGGCGCTGCTCGATCATCCGGCGACGCCCAACATCGACTTCTCCTCGCTGCGCCTCTGCATTTCGGGCGGCGCGCCATTGCCGCTGGAAGTCAAGCAGCGGTTCGAGGCTGCGACCGGCGCGAAGCTGGTCGAAGGCTATGGCCTTACCGAAAGCAGCCCCGTCGTCTGCTCCAATCCCTATGAAGGGCTGAACAAGTCCGGCACCGTGGGCCAGCCGATCCCCGGCACCCACGTCAAGCTGGTCGATCGCGAAGACCCGACCCGCCCGCCGCCCGCCGGAGAACCGGGCGAACTAGTCTTCGCCGGGCCGCAGATCATGAAGGGCTATTGGCAACGCCCCGACGCCGACAAGGACGTGTTTGTCGACGGCTGGCTCCGCACAGGCGATGTCGGCCTCATCGACGAGGACGGCTATGTGAAGATCGTCGACCGTTTGAAGGACATGATCGCCGTCGGTGGCTTCAAGGTGTTCCCAAGCCAGGTCGAAGCGGTGCTCTACCATCACCCCGCCGTCAAGGAAGCGCTGGTGATCGGCATCCCCGACGCCTATCGCGGCGAATGCCCCAAGGCGTTCGTCACGCTTCAGGAGGGCGCGGACATCGATGGCGAGGGCCTGAAAGCCTGGCTCAACCCGCAGCTCGGCAAGCACGAAAAGGTCTGCGAGGTCGAAGTCCGCCTGAACCTGCCCAAGACGCTGGTCGGCAAATTGTCGCGCAAGGAACTGGTCGCCGAGGAACGGGCCAAGGCGCAGTCAGCGACGCGGCAGGCTGGAACCACTGCCTGACCGTCCCTATCTTGTGCGCCACACAGGATAAGGAACCAAGCGAATGGCCGAAGACATCGCGACGCTGGCAGGTGGCTGCTTCTGGTGCACCGAGGCGGTCTACCAAAATCTGAAAGGCGTCCGGTCAGTCGAGAGCGGCTATATCGGCGGCCAGTTGCCAAACCCGAGCTATGAGCAGGTCTGCTCCGGCGCGACCGGCCATGCCGAAGCGATCCGCATCGCCTATGATCCCGAGGAGATCTCCTATGGCGACTTGCTCGACATCTTCTTCGCCACGCATGATCCGACGACGCTGAACCGCCAGGGCAACGACATCGGCACCCAATATCGCTCGGCCATCTTCCCCCATTCGCCAGAGCAGGAAGTGGAAGCCAAGGCCGCGATCGCTCGCGCGCAACCGGATCATCAGAACTCGATCGTCACCACGATCGAGCCTGACGCGCCCTGGTATCCCGCCGAGGACTACCACCAGAAATATTGGGACCGCGTCGGTGACCGGAACCCCTATTGCATGGCGGTCATCCCGCCCAAGCTCGCCAAATTGCGCAAGGGCTTCGCCGAACGGATAGAAGGCTGATTACCAAAAATAGGCCCCTCCCTTTTAAAGGGAGGGGGAAGGCGTGGGTAGCGAGCGCCAGCGAGCCGCTTCTTCCAACACCCTTCCCCGTTCGCCCTGAGCCTGTGGAAGCCTCGTTCTTCCTTTTCTTAGAAGAACGAGGCTTCCACAGGCTCATCCCGGACGGGAATAGATTGGAAACCCCAGAAGCGCTTAGGCTAAGGTTAATCCAGACCATGCCATGCCCGCAGCAGTTCACAGGGGAATATTCATGCGCCCATTCATGACGATCGCCGCAGCCGCTATCATGCTCACGCTGCCGGGCTGCATCGCAAAGACGGCGCTCGACGTCGCCACGCTGCCGGTCCGCGCCGGGGCGCAGGCCGCCGACTGGGCGACCACCAGCCAGGAAGAGTCCGACCGCAACTACGGTCGCCGCATGCGCAAGCAAGAGGCACGCGAAGCCCGCGAACGCAAGGAAGCCGAAGAACAACGCCGTCGCGAGTGCAAACGCGCTGGCTATCGGGATTGTTATTGAGCGCGCAGGCCCCGCTGACCTCAATACTCTCCTCCGTTCGCCCTGAGCCTGTCGAAGGGCTCCACTTTTTAAGGACAGAGGGGCCCTTCGGCAGGCTTAGGGGAGGCTTCGACAAGCTCAGCCCGAACGGGGTGGGCGTGATTTCGATCTAAGGCGCCAAGCCACGATATCCTGTGCCTCCGCGCCCCACGCACCTAAACCAAACAGCCGCCGGATCAAGCCGCCGCCCGCCGCAACCGATCATTGATCGCCACCCCGATCCCTTCGTCCGGGATGGGCGCCACCGCGATATGCGAAGCAGCACTCGCATCGGCCACATGCAAAGCCGCGAACAGGTTGGCCGCCGCTTCCTGCACATCGGCATCGGGGCTGAGGTTCAGATTGCATGGCATCAGACCAAAGCCGATCAGATATTCATCCTTCTCCGCCCGCAATGCATTCAGGCGCACCGGCTTCGATGGCGCATAATGGCTTTCCAGCTGTCCCGGCGCTTCGATCCTGGCCTTCTCCGCCCCGACCACCACCGGAAGCCCGCTCGCTTCCTCCAGCATCGCCGCCGTCACCGGCCCGGGCCGCAGCAGCCGGATGCGATCTTCCTCCGGTGCCGCGATCGTCGACTCCAGCCCCTCGCTCGTCGGCCCTTCGTCCAGGATCAGCCGCACCTTGCCGTTGAGGCTGGCCAGCACATGCTCCGCGCGCGTCGGGCTGATCGCGCCGCTGCGATTGGCGGACGGCGCGGCAAGCGGCCGGTGGCTCTCCCGGATCAGCGCCCGCATCGCGGGGTGCGCGGGCAGGCGTAACGCCACGGTCGGCAGGCCCGCCGTCACCAGCGATGACAGGCCGCTTCCTTCCCGCACCGGCAGCACCATGGTCAGCGCGCCGGGCCAGAAGCGCGCTGCCAGCCGGTCCGCCACTGGCGAAAAGACGGCAAGCCGCTCCGCCATCTGCTGGTCCGCGACATGGACGATCAGCGGGTTGAAGCTTGGCCGCCCCTTGGCGCTGTAGATTGCCGCGACCGCGCTATCGTCCGTCGCATCGGCGGCGAGGCCATAGACCGTCTCGGTCGGCACCGCGACCGGCTCGCCCGCGCGGATCAGCAAGGCGGCCTCGCGCAGGGCTTCGGTGCCATAGCGGCAGATGCGGGTGGAATAGACAGGATTTGGGATGGTCACGGCCCCCGCGATATAAGCCCCTGCGACGTGGAGTAAAAGTCCATTACTACAGAAGAATGACAGGCCCGTTCGCCTTGCCGAGGCGGGGCAGGGGGGCTAAGCCCGCCGCATGACCGACGATATCCTCAGCCGCATCGCCAGCGCGCTGGAGCGCATGGCACCGCCGCCCGCGCCCTCGGCGGACCTCAGCGCCGCATCCGCCTATGTCTGGGATGGCAGCGCGATCCAGGCTGTAGATGCGTTCGAGCCGGTAAATTACGACCTCCTGACCGGCATCGACGCGCAAAAGGCGACGCTGCTCGAAAACACCCGCCGCCACGCCGCGCACCATGCCGCGCATGACGTGCTGCTCTGGGGCGCGCGCGGCACGGGCAAGTCCGCCGTGGTAGCGGCCGTCGTCGACCGGCTCCAGCGGGAAGGGGCGGACATCGCCCTGCTGCAATGCGCGATCGATGAACTGGCCAGCCTGCCGCGCCTCTTTTCGCTCCTGCGCACGACGCAGCGGCCTTTCATCCTCTTCCTCGACGACCTTGGCTTTGACGAAGGCGGCGTCGGCGACGCACGTGCGCTGCGCTCCCTGCTTCAGGGCGGGACGGCGGCGCGGCCCGCCAATGTCCGCCTCTACGTCACCTCGAACCGCCGCCACATCGTTCCGCGCCACCTTTCCGAGCAGGATGACCCCGTCAATCCGCGCGACGTCATCGACGACAAGATGGCGCTGTCCGACCGCTTCGGCCTCAGCCTCGGCTTTCACGCCATCGACCAGCAGGCCTATGTCGACATCGTCACCGGCTATGCCGACAGCCTTGGCCTCAGCTTCGACCCGCTCGAAGCGATTCAGTGGGCCACGCAGCGCGGCAGCCGGTCGGGCCGCGTCGCCTGGCAATATGTGGCGGAACTGGCAGGCCGCAACGGCCGCGCGCTCTGATCCTTTGTTTGCCGATTTCCTAACCAGCACTCGGTTTGGAGCGCTTGGAAATCGTCCATGATCATGTTTTGAATGATCGTCACCCCGGACTTGATCCGGGGTCCCGCTTCTTATCTGACGCCGCCCGGGGAGCGGGACCCCGGGTCAGGCCCGGGGTGACGGAAAAGGAGCCTTGGTGCGGATGCGCCCGCATATGCGATCACGGCCTCAATCACTTGCCCCTAGTCACCCGCCAGATCACGCCGCCGACATCGTCGCTGACCAGCAGCGCCCCCTTCGCGTCGCCAGCGACATCGACCGGCCGCCCCCGCGCATTGCCGTCCGCATCCAGAAAGCCGGTCAGCACGTCGACAGGCTTGGCCTTGCTCACTTCGCCATTGGCGGCGAAGGGCACGAAGACCACTTTGTAACCCGCCGCAGGCTTGCGGTTCCAGCTGCCGTGCAGGCCGACAAAGGCGCCGTTCGCGAACGCGCCGCCGATCTTCACCTTGTCGGCAAAGGCCAGCCCCAGCGGCGCGACATGATTGCCCAGCGCATAGTCGGGGCGCTTGGTATATTCGCGCACTTCCGGCCGCTGCGGCTGGACGCGGCGGTCTTCGTACCCGCCCCAATAATTCCACGGCCAGCCATAAAAGCCGCCGAACTCGATCCGCGTCAGATAGTCGGGCACCAGGTCGCTGCCCAGCATGTCGCGCTCATTCACGACACCCCACAGCGCGCCGCTCTTGGGCTCGAATGCCAGCCCGACCGGATTGCGCAGGCCCGAAGCATAGATGCGATAATCGCCGGTCCTGGGATTGACCTCCAGCACCGCCGCCCGGTTCGCTTCGCCTTCCAGGCCGTCTTCGGCAATATTGCTGTTGGACCCGACGCCGACATAGAGCAGCCCCGTCGGGCCAGCCGTCAGGCTCTTGGTCCAGTGCATGTTCGGCGCATTGGCGGGGAGGTTCAGAATCTTGCGTCCCTTGGCGGCGATCCGCGTCTCGCCCTCCTTATAGGGGAAGGCCATCAGCGCGTCGGTATTGGCGACGTAGAGCGTCCCATCGACCAGCGCCATGCCATAGGGCGAATTGAGCCCGGTCAGGAACGGCGTCTTCACCTCCGCGCGTCCGTCGCCATCGGCGTCACGCAGCAAGGTGATGCGATTGGCCGAAGGCACGCCCGCGCCCGCCTTGTTCATCAGGTAATTCATCACCCGATCGACGAGCCCACCGGAAGGACGGGGCGGGCTGTTCGTCTCGGCTACCAAAATATCGCCATTGGGCAGCACCAGCATCGATCGCGGATGGGCGAGCCCATCGGCAAAGCGCGCGACGGCAAGGCCCTTGGCCGCCACCGGCTTCTCGCCCGCCGTCCACACCTTCACTTCAGCGACGTTGATCGTGGGGATGAGTTCGCTGCGAGGAGCGGTGAACACCGGCTCCTTGCCCGTATCGGCGCCCGCCGCCAGCTTCGCCTTATCCCCTTCCGCCAGATAGAAAATGACGCCCCCAGCGATCAGCAGGAGGATAAGGGTGATGGCGATCAGATGCTTCTTCATGGCGCTTGTCTATGCTGCCGCAACGCGCGCCGCAAGGCGTGCTATCGGTCCCGTTCGCGCAGCCACAGCAGCAGCGCGATCACGCCGCCCAGCGCCGCGCCCGCGAGCAGCCCCGCGCTCGGCTGGCCCATCATGCCGCCGATGATCGCGCCGCCCAGGATCAGCAGCGCGATGATGGCGCCCGCGCCCGTCGGATTCTTCTTGCCATTGGTCATCGCCACCGCCCTTGCCACGACCCGCGGGCCAAGGCCAGCGCTTTGCTCACCGGCTCGCTATGGCACATGCCCGTCCCGATCCAGCACAACTGTACCGCAACGGGACTTGGCTAACGGACCATTCACCCTCGTAACCCGCCGCAGCCCGTCAAAGCATCAAACTGGCACGGCGCTTGAACCCGTGCCTCCCATCGGGGTGAGTTTTTTCAAGGGGTTCTCATGCAGTTGCCATATCTGTCCGGCCGCAAAAGCTATGAGGATGCGGCGGAACTGATGGCGGCCTTTGGTGACAATGCGGGCTATGAAGCGGCAGCGCGCGCAGACCGCAGCCGCGACCTCGGCAACTACATCCATTTCTGCCACTGGCGCCAGATCGAGCGGCTGATCGTGCTGCTCGCGCACGACATGCCGCTCGGCACGGTTCACTAAGCGCCGGGGTTCAGAGCCGCAGCCCGGCCGTCTCCGGCAATCCCGCCAGGATGTTGAGGTTCTGCACCGCAGCACCCGCCGCACCCTTGCCCAGATTGTCGAGCGCCGCCACCAGCCGCACCTGACCCGCATCGTCATTGCCGAAGACGAACAGCGCCAGCCGATCCGTCGCACCGACATGCTCGATCGCGACCTGGCCAAGCACGGCGCTTTCCTCAAGCGGAGCGACGCTCACGATCGGCGATCCCGCATAAGCGTTCGCCAGCGCCGCATGAATGTCGGCAACCTTGGGCGCCCCCGCCATCGCGCGCAGTTGCAAGGGCACCTCGACGATCATGCCGCG
This sequence comes from Sphingobium sp. S6, assembly GCF_905120495.1. Taxonomy (NCBI): domain Bacteria; kingdom Pseudomonadati; phylum Pseudomonadota; class Alphaproteobacteria; order Sphingomonadales; family Sphingobiaceae; genus Sphingobium; species Sphingobium sp. S6. Next base: position 66,525 of record NZ_CAJHOG010000001.1, read on the forward strand.
ATAGGCGTTAGCCACCGCAGGCGCAAAGATCGGCGGATGCGACAGCCCCGAATAGCGCAGCATTTCCGGTATATGCTTGTGCGTCAGGCTAAGCCCATAGGGCCGGAAAGCGCTAGGCGCGCCGCCTTCGCCCTCATATTCCGCAATCATCGCCTTGCCGCCGCCGGAATAGCCCGACGCGCCCGACACCGTCACCGGCCAGTCCGCTGGCAGCAGTCCCCCCAGCACCAGCGGCCGCACCAGCGCCAGGAAGCCAGTCGGCCAGCAGCCCGGATTGGACACGAACCGCGCGTTTGCCAGCTTTTCCTGATGGCCCGGCTCCAGCTCGGCAAAACCATAGGTCCACGCATCCGCCACGCGATGGGCGGTGGACGCATCGATCACGCGCGTTCGGTCATTGTCGATCAAGGCCACCGCTTCGCGCGCGGCGTCATCAGGCAGGCACAGGATCACGATATCGGCGGCGTTCAAAGCCTCCCGCCGTGCCGCCGCATCCTTGCGCTTGTCTTCGTCCAGCGTGATGAAGGACAGTTCGGGCCGTCCGGAAAGCCGCTCGACAATCTCAAGCCCGGTGGTGCCGACCCCGCCATCGATGAAAATCTTGTGAGTCACGCGCCGATCCTCCGCCGCGAAATAATGGGTTCTGCATGATCATCTGCCAGCCGGGCGACCACGTCGGCCAAGGGTTCGACCACCACGGCCATCCAGTGCGCATTGGCATGCAGCAGATTGTCGCCGTCGGTCATGATGCCGACATGGCCGGGGAAGAAGACGAAGTCGCCCCGCCTCGACGGCTCGTCCGAGGGCAGGGGGTCGCCAATGCCCTCGCGCTGCAAATCCGTGTCGCGCGGCGCCTTGATCCCGCACTGGCCAAGCGCGACCTGGACAAGCCCCGAACAGTCGATGCCGCGATGGCCGCGCCCGCCCCACACATAGGGCTGGCCTAGATAGCGCAGCGCCACCGCGACCCAATCGCTTTCCAGAACTTCGGCGCCCACTGCATGGCGCTCATGCACATATCCTTCGGCGCAGGCGACGAAGCCGCCCTCCGCCCAGCCCGTGAAAAGCGCGCCGCCCGGCCAATAGTCGCGAATGGGCGACTTGATGTCGGCCGCGCTGAACAGGGGCGCTGTACCAGCGAACACCCGATGATCGGTCTGTTCGTGCACGTCCAGGGCGTCGCGCCGCACATAGCCGACATAGCCGTCATGCCCGCAAAAGCCCCAGGCCCAGTCGGTCGTGACGTCCAGCGCATGAAAGCTTTCGCCGCGCAGCAATTCGCTTACCGCAGTCGCGGTAACCGCCGCTGAGGCAAGGACCGGCGTCCCAGCGGCGACGCAGGTCAGTTCGATCGAGCGGGCATAATGGGCTGAAAACAGCACCCCTGCCAGTGACAGGTCGGCAAGATCGCCGCGCGCGGCATGGATGCGGCTGTCCAGCTTGACGGAGCGGCCGTCCAGTTTGAACCGGATGCGTTCAGGCGGTGCGTTCCGCAGAGTTGAAGTCGTGGCGTTCATCGCGGCCGGTTCCTGCGATGAAATGGTGAAACGCGTCAAGGAATTCCGCCCCTTTGGCGGTCCGGGTGATGAAAATATTGCGCCGGTCGGCCGCATCCCGCTCCCGGCGAAGATATCCGAGCGCGGAAAGCTTGTTCAGCGCCCGGGTGATCACTGGCTTCGACACATGCAGCGCTTCCGCGAGTCCCCTGACCGTATGCGGCCCGGAACTGATGTACACTGTCATCATCAGCGCCATTTGCCGATTGGTGAGGTCGGGCCTGCCGGATCGCACATAATCGACCAGCGTGCGCATCCATTGGCCGAGTTGTTTCAGACCGGGGCGGTTGAGCTCAGAGCTCTGATCATGTGCAGAGGCGGCATCCATGCCCCCGTAACGCATAATGCACAATCCGGTTGCGTAACGGCCTCATGCCACAGGATCATTTCCGCCCTGATTTTTCATAACGTTGTTCCAGCAGACGGAAAACGGCGCGCAGGCCCAATGCCTCACCACCCTTGGGCCGCCCCGGCTTTGGCGAGGGCCGCCAGGCGAAGGTGTCGAGATGAATCCATTTCGCCTTGTCCGGCACGAACCGCTTCAGGAACAGCGCGGCAGTGATCGCGCCAGCAAAGCCGCCTTCGCCCGCATTGTTGATGTCGGCGATGTCCGACTTCAGCATGTCGGCATAGCCATCCCATAATGGCAGGCGCCAGCTCGGGTCGTCCACTTCGCCGCCCGCCGCGTCCATCTCTGCCGCCAATAAATCATCATTGGTGAAGAGGGCAGGGAGGTCGGGTCCAACGGCGACCCGCGCCGCCCCCGTCAGCGTGGCATAATCGATGACAAGCTCCGGATCATCTTCGCCCGCCAGCGTCAGGGCGTCGGCCAGCACCAGCCGTCCTTCCGCATCGGTATTGCCGATTTCCACCGTCACCCCCTTGCGGCTGCGCAATATGTCCCCCGGCCGGAAGGCGTTCGCGCCCACCGCATTTTCCGCCGCCGGGATCAGAACGTGCAACTGCACCGGCAGGCGCGCGCCCATGATCAGCCGGGCGAGCGCCAGCGCATGCGCCGCACCGCCCATATCCTTCTTCATCAGGCGCATGGCCGATGACGGCTTGATGTCCAGTCCGCCGCTGTCGAAGCAGATGCCCTTGCCGACGATGGCGACGCGCGGATGCTTGGGATCGCCCCAGCGCAGTTCGATGAGGCGCGGGGCAAACTCCTTGCCCGCCGCCCGCCCCACGGCATGGATCATCGGAAAGCCCTGCTCCAGCGGGTCGCCCTTCGTCACCGTGAAGCGCGCGCCGAAGCTTTCCGCGACCTTCGCCGCTTCCTCCTCCAGTTGCGCAGGCCCCATGTCGCCCGCCGGAATATTGACGAGGTCGCGCACCAGCGCCACCGCCTGCGCCAGCCTTACCGCCGCGTCGATCTGCGCCACCTCGCCGGTCAGCAGCACGCGCGGCCCAGCGGCATTGTCGTCGCGGCGATAGCGGTCGAACCTGTATTGCGCCGTCAGCCAGCCAAGCATGGCTGGCCCGGCCGTCCCCTCCGCCAACCGATATTGCCCCTCGGGCAATGTCTCCGCCAGCTTGGCGAGGCACCAGCTGCTGAGTTTCGACCTGTTCGCGACCCCCGCGACCACCGACCAGTCCGAAGGCTCGTCGCCCGGAATGATCGCAAGCTCATATCCCTTGCCCGCGAATTTCTGGGCGGCGACGATGGCGCGCACTCGCTGCGGCTGAGCGGAAAGCCAGCTTTCGAAGCTTTCCGCATCGACGATCTGGATCATATGGGCGGGCTGGTTGTTATCTGCTTTCAGCAGGTCGGAATAATCGGTCATGGGCAGGATTCTGGACAAGGATGGCAGGGTTGGAAAGCCCCATTTTCAACGCGCCGCCGTCTCCATCTGCCCCCGCCATGTTTGCGCCCCGGGCGCGAAAGGCCTAGATTGATGTCAACGCTAACTGGCAAGGAGAGAGACATGGTTATGCATGGCGATGATGCGCGGCAGCAGGCGCTCCGTGCACGTGCCTATCAACTGGCGGAAAGCGGAAGGTTCGACGGCGCGCATGCGGTCGAACAGGCCCTGATCGCGGAAGGTTGGCCGAATGCCTCCGCCGCTCTTCAGAGCAGCTATGCCCGCAAGGCGATCAGCGAGCGCTGTCTGGCGGCCAAGCCGCATTGATGCAGCAATCGATGATGCGAAAGAAGGCGGGGCCGGTCGCAGGACTGGCCCTCTTTCTCTGTGCCTGCACCCCGACCGCCAGTGATCAGCCGGAAGGGCGCGCCGACAAGGGTGAAGATGCCGCTACGGCAAATTTCCTCAACCGCATGGCAGGCGCGGAACAACCCAAACCGCCGTCCGAGCCTTTCCAGCAGGCTGAAAAGACCGATCTGCTGGAGTTTCTCTACGCCTGGCCCGCCCAGGCGTCTGCCGTGCCGCAGATCGCCGCCAAGTTGCGCAAGGATATGGAAAGCGGCAAGGTGGACGCGCTCAAGATGGCTGCGGATGACCGGAAATCGGCGCAGCAGTCCGGCTTTCCCTTCCACGCGCATAGTCTGGAGACGCGCTGGACCGTCGCGGCCGATACGCCGCGCTTCCTGTCGCTTCGCTCCAGCCGCTACACCTATACGGGCGGCGCGCATGGCATGACGGGCTATGACGTGCTGCTGTGGGACAAGGCGCGCAAGCGGGAAACCAGCGTGAACGCGCTCATGACCTCACCCGCCGCCTTTGCCGAAGCCATCCGCACGTCCTTCTGCAACGGCCTGGACAAGGCCCGCGCAAAGAAGCGCGGCGGGCCGATCATGCGGGGAGATGATCCCTTCACCCAATGTATCGATCCGATGAAGGAAGTGCTCGTCCCCACATCGCGCGGCGGCAAGCTGATCGACCGGATCGTCGTCGTCGTCGGCCCCTATAGCGCGGGCCCCTATTCGGAAGGAACCTATGAAGTCCCGCTGGCCGTAGACGCAGCCATGCGGAAGGCGATCAAGACCGAATATCAGAACGCGTTCGCGGGAGGCTGAGCAACCATCTGCGTCGCACGGAAAGAACGCCTTCACCTCCGTTCGCCCTGAGCCTGTCGAAGGGCCCTACTTCCTTCAGGAAGAAGAGCGCCCTTCGACTGCCTGCTTGCAGCTGGCTCTCAGGACAGGCTTCGACAGGCTCAGCCCGGACGGACGAGAGGTTCAGATCAAAGGCACTTTGCTCTAACCGACCGAAGCCTTCGGCCAAGCGTTTCTAAGCCACCGGCGCGCCATAAAGATCATGCTCGTCGGCATCCTCGATCACCACATCCAGGATGTCGCCAGCTTTCACCCCTTCACCAACATCGCGCAGGAACACATTGCCGTCGATCTCCGGCGCATCCGACTGGCTCCGCGCGGTCGCGCCGACCGAACCATCCTCGTCCGGCTCGCCGACCTCGTCGATGATCACCGGCAGCACGCGCCCGACCTTCGCCTGCAACTTGGCGGCCGAGATCGCGGCGGTCTTTTCCATGATCCGCTGATAGCGTTCTTCCTTGACCTCTTCCGGCACCGCGCCCGGCAAGTCATTGGCCGCCGCGCCCTCCACCGGCTCGAACCGGAAGGCGCCCACACGGTCCAGCTGCGCCTCGTCCAGCCAGTCGAGCAGATATTGGAAGTCCGCCTCCGTCTCGCCGGGGAAGCCGACGACGAAGCTCGAACGGATCGCGATGTCCGGGCAGATGTCCCGCCACTTGCGGATGCGGTCGAGCACCTTCGCCTCGTTGGCGGGCCGCTTCATCGCCTTCAGGACGGTGGGCGATGCGTGCTGGAACGGAATGTCGAGATAGGGCGTCAACAGCCCCTCGGCCATCAGCGGAATGACCTGATCCACATGCGGATAGGGGTAGACATAGTGCAGCCGCACCCACGGAGCCGCGCCCTCGCTCGTCCGCAGCTGGCCCAATTCACGCGCCAGGTCGGTCATATGCGCGCGCACCTCGCGGCCCTTCCACTGGCGCGGATCATGCCGCGTATCGACACCATAGGCCGACGTGTCCTGGCTGATCACCAGCAGTTCCTTCGTGCCAGCCGCGACCAGCTTCTCCGCCTCGCGCAGCACCGCATCGATCCTGCGCGACACCAGGTCGCCCCGGATCGAGGGGATGATGCAGAAGGAACAGCGGTGGTTGCACCCTTCCGAAATCTTGAGGTAGCTGTAGTGACGCGGCGTCAGCTTCAGCCCGCCTTCGGGCACCAGGTCGACAAAGGCATTGGGCACCGGCGGCGACGCGTCATGCACCGCATTCACCACCTGCTCATATTGGTGCGCGCCCGTAACGGCCAGCACCTGCGGAAATTTCTGACGGATCAGTTCCGCCTCGTCGCCCATGCAGCCCGTCACGATGACGCGGCCGTTCTCCGCGATCGCCTCGCCGATCGCCTCCAGCGACTCTTCCTTGGCGGAATCGAGGAAACCGCATGTATTCACCAGCACCACATCCGCCCCGGCATAGTCGGCGGACATCAGATAGCCGTCAGACCGCAGCTTGGTCAGGATGCGCTCGGAATCGACGAGGTTCTTCGGACAGCCGAGCGACACCATGCCGACCTTCGGCGCTTCAGGAATTTTGGTTGCCATGATCGGCGCGCACATAGGGATTTTCGCGCCAAATGTCACGCCCGCGCGAAAGATCAGCCGGGGCCGGGCGCCTCACCCACGCCATGCCCTTGAACAATCTCGATGATAAGGTCGCCGGGCTCCAGCCTTTGCGCGCCCTCTTCCCAAAAGCCGATGACCCGCTCGCCACGATAGATGCGCACGCCCAGCCCGGTGCGGATTGCCGAGAGCGGCCCGCCAATCTCCTCCGCCACGGCCGGGCGTTCATGCAGTTTCACCGCGCCGCCGGACGCCGCCAGGTCCGCCATATAGTCCGCGATATGCCGCCCGCTCGTGCTCCCGGCCAGCAGCAGCCCGGCAAAGCTCACCGGGTTGATCACCGTCGTCGCGCCAGCCTGCCGCGCGGGCAGCTCATTATCCTCATTCCGCACGACGATGCTGATCGGCAGCCGAGGGGCGAGATGCCGCGCCGTCAGCGTGATCAGGATCGACGTATCGTCCCGCCCGGCCGACACGATCATGGATCGCGCCCGATCGATTGCCACATCCTTCAGCGTCTTGTCCCGCGTCGAATCGCCGCACATCACGTTGCAGCCCAGATCCTCCGCCTCCACCAGCGGCTTTTCCTGCGGATCGACCACCACGATCTCGCGCGGATCGACGCCCCGTGCCAGCAGTTCCCGCACCGCCTCGCTCCCGCTGGTGCCGAAACCGGTGACGATGATGTGATTATGCAGATCGGCCTGAATGCGAGCCATGCGCCACCTGTAGAAGATGTTGCGGAAAAAGAGATTATAGGCCGTCCCCAGAAAGATCAGCCATACGAACAGCCGGATCGGCGTCACCAGCAGCGCCTCGAACAGCCGCGCTTCCGGGCTCACCGGCACGATGTCGCCATAGCCGACCGTGGTCACGGTGACGGTGGTGAAATAGAGCACGTCAACGAAGCTGATCTGGTCGTCCAGATTGTCCTTCAGCCCGTCGCGCCCGACCCAGTGGATCAGCAGCACCAGCGCGATCAGCCCGAACACCAATCCCACCCGCCAGGCAAGATCGGCCCATACTGGCATGGAGGACCGTCGCCGCAGGAAGCCGGTCTGCGCCAGGGGAGGGCGGGCGGGGTTGATCCTCATCGCGTGCGCCGGACGCCGCTCACGCCTCGAATAGCCGCGCCGTCGCCGCCATCGCCCCATCCTGCGTCAGGTCGTAATGGAGCGGCGTTACGGTCACATAGCCTTCCGCGATCGCGGCCAGATCGCTGCCCTCCGGCACCGAAGAGCTGCTGCCAAGCCCGAACCAGTAATAACGATAGCCGCGCGGATCGGTCCCCTCCACGATATGCGTGCGATCGACGTCATGGAAACCCTGCCGCACCACGCGAATGCCCTTCACCGCTTCGGCGTCGATCGCCGGGAAGTTGACGTTGAACAGCAGGCGGGGGCTCGCGGGCATGTCGACCAGCGGCCGCAGCACCTTTTCGCCCCAGGCTCGTGCAGCGGCAAAGGGCACCGCATCGCCCATCCCCTCGCGCGCATAGACCTGGCTGAGCGCAATCGACTTGATGCCGGAGATCGCACCCTCCATCGCAGCGGACACCGTGCCCGAATAGGTCACGTCCTCGGCCAGATTGGCCCCGCGATTGACGCCCGACAGCAGCAGGTCGGGCGTGGCATCCTTCATCAGGTGCCCGACCGCCATCATCACCGCGTCGGTCGGCGTGCCGGTGACGCTATAATGTTTCTCCCCATGCTGCCGGATGCGCAGCGGCCGGGTCAGCGTCAGGCTGTGCCCCGCGCCGGACTGCTCCTCGGCAGGCGCGACGATCCAGATATCGTCCGACAGCGTGCGCGCAATCTCCTCCAGCACCTTGAGGCCGGGCGCATGCACCCCATCGTCATTGGTCAACAGGACGCGCATGCAGCTTCTTCAACCCTTCTTCCTACCGTCATCCCAGCGAAAGCTGGGATCTCAGGAGATGTCGCACAACCCGGCCTGAGACCCCAGCCTACGCTGGGGTGACGGCGCAAGACGGAAGCCTTACCTCGGCTCCAGCTTGTCAATCCCACCCATATAAGGCTTCAACACCTCAGGCACGATCACGCTGCCATCTTCCTGCTGGTAATTTTCCAGCACCGCGACCAGCGTCCGACCCACGGCGAGCCCCGACCCGTTCAGGGTATGCAGGAAGCGCGTCTGCTTCTCGCCCTCCGGCTTGAACCGCGCATTCATCCGCCGCGCCTGGAAATCGCCGCAATTGGAAATGGAGCTGATCTCGCGATAGGTCTGCTGGCTCGGCAACCACACTTCCAGGTCGAATGTCTTCGCCGCCGCAAAGCCCATGTCGCCGGTGCACAGCAGCACCTTGCGATAGGGCAGGCCCAGCGCCTGCAACACGCCTTCGGCCGCCGCGCACATGCGTTCATGTTCGGCCTCGGACTCTTCGGGCTTGCAGATGGCGACCAGTTCCACCTTCTCGAACTGATGCTGGCGGATGAAGCCGCGCGTGTCGCGTCCCGCCGATCCCGCTTCCGACCGGAAACAGGGGGTCAGCGCGGTCAACCGCATCGGCAGGCTCGCGACATCGACAATCTGCTCGCGCACCAGATTGGTGAGCGAGACTTCGGCGGTCGGGATCAGCCAGCGGCCATCGGTCGTGCGGAACAGGTCCTCGGCAAATTTCGGCAGCTGCCCCGTGCCAAACAGCGCCTCGTCCCGCACCAGCAGCGGCGGGTTCACTTCCTCATAGCCATTGTCGCCTGACTGGCGGTCCAGCATATATTGCGCCAGCGCCCGGTGCAGCCGCGCCATCTGCCCGCGCAACGCCGCAAAGCGAGCGCCCGAAAGCGCTGCCGCGCCCTCGAAATCCAGCCCCAGCGCCGGACCGAAGTCGGCATGATCCTGCGGCGCAAAGTCGAACGCGCGCGGCTCACCCCAGCGGCTCACCTCGACATTGTCCGCCTCGTCCGCGCCCTCGGGCACATCTGCGGCTGGCAGGTTGGGAATGGCCGACAGCAGCGCGTGCAGCTTCTCGCTCACCTCCCGGTCTTCATTCTCCAGCGCGGGCATGCTTTCCTTCAGCGCCGCGACTTCGGCCTTCAGCGTCTCGGCCTTCTCCATGTCCTTGGCCGCCATGGCCGCGCCGATCGCCTTGCTCGCTTCATTCCGGCGCGCCTGGCTCTGCTGCAATTCGGTCTTGATCGCCCTGCTGCGCTCATCCAGCGCCAATATGTCCGCGCTTGAAGCGGCAAGCCCCCTTCGGCCAAGGCCGACGTCGAAAGCTGCGGGATTTTCGCGGATGAAACGGATGTCGTGCATGGGTCAGCCCTATGCCGTTCCGCGATCAGCCGCGCAACCCTGCGCGCTCCCGTCCGTTAGGGACTGCAAGACATAAGGAAAGGAGCCGCTGATGTGGATCGATCATGACGCAATGGTGCTGGTGGCCGATGGTCGCAAGATGCTGTTCTTCCGGAACAAGGGCGACCGCATGGCGCCAAATCTGGAAGCGGAAACAGTGAAGGTTCAGGAAAATCCCGCAGATCGCGATCAATCCACCGATCTGGCGGGGAAAGCGCCATCGATCATTGGTGGCCAGGCGACCATGGGCAAGACCGACTATCATGAACAGGAAGAGGCGCGCTTCGCCGTCGAAGCGGCTGACATGCTGAAGCGTCGCGCGCTCGCCAATGATTTCGAAAAGCTGATCATCGTCGCTCCGCCGAGCGCGCTCGGCGAAATGCGCAAACATTATCACAAGGAAGTGCAGAGCCGCCTGGTGGGCGAAATCGCCAAGGATCTTTCCAACCATCCGGTTCCGGAAATCGAAAAGATCATCGCCCAGAGTTGAGCTTGCCAACGAAAAAAGGGGCGGCCCCCCACAAGCCGCCCCTTCTGCACGCCCCCGCGTGAAAGGCTGAAATGGCCGGATCCGGGCAGCTAACGCCCACCTCCAGCTCCGGTAAATCTTAGCTCCAACCCGTATCTCCGTTCGGGCTGAGCCTGTCGAAGCCCGTCCTGAGCGCCTGCTGTAGGCAGCCAGTCGAACGGGCCCTCTGCTCCTTTCCAAACGGCCAAGCCTGGTCAAGAAAGCACAGGCTCGTCGATACCCAAAGCTTCAGTCCCGCTTCGCCTTCCGCTCGGCAAAGCGCCGCCGCGCGACCAGCGCGACCGCGCCCGCGCCGAACAGCAACACCATCGGCGGCGCAGGCACATCATGCCCGCCGCTGCTGGTGGAACCGCCCGAGCTGCTGGACGAGGTCGATGAAGATGTGCTCGACGATGTCGAGGTGGACGAGGATGTGCTGGACGACGTCGAGGACGATGTCGAGCTGGAGGTGGACGTCGACGAGCTGCTCGTCACATTGCCGCTGGAGGTGGAGGTCGAAGAACTGCTCGTCACGTTGCCGCTGGACGTGGAAACATTCCCGCTGGAGGTTGAGACGTTTCCGCTCGACGTCGACACATTGCCGCTCGACGTGGACACGCCACCAGTCGAGGTGGAGACGCCGCCGGTCGATGTCGACACGCCGCCCGTCGTAGAGCTGGTCGAACTGCTGATGCCGCCGGTCGAGCTGCTGGTCGAGGAAATCACCACCGATCCGCCGCTGCTGCCACCGCCGCTGCCGCCGAAAAATCCTCCGAAGAAACCGCCGCCGCCAAAGCCGCCGCCGCCGCCCGCCAGCACCACGGGGGCAGCGCCGCCGCCGGACATGGGCATTTCAGCCGCTGGAAGTGGAGCGGGCAGGGGAATGGGCGCGCCTTGCGTCACCACAGTGATGGTCTGCGGCTTGCGGGGAGCGGCCCGCTTCACGATCTTGCGCTTGATCGGGCGGACGGCATAGCGCTTTGGCGCGGCCTTCACGCTCTTGGTGCTCTTGACTACGGCCGGGCGCGCACTCTCCGCGACATGGACGGCGCCACCGCCGATGATCGCGCCACCGCAGGTGAAAGCACATAATTTGGCCAGTGCCATCCGTACCGACATAGCTATCCACTCTTCTTCGTCTTGAAGCTTCGGGCCGCGTCAGTCGCCTTTGGCAGCCATGAAACTGTTCTGTGCTTGTAAAAAGGGGGAAGAACAGTTCAACTTCAACGTCATTAACCTTGAATATAGGCTATAAGTTGGTGGGCGATGTAGAACAGCACCAATCTTTATGGTTAACGTCTCGTTTTGATACGCTGGTTGTTAACGATTGGATTGTGTTTTTCTTTGCAGCCGGTGCGCGGGCGGATGAGGGCGGAATCGGCCGGGGCAGCGGCCGTTTCCCCTCCTCGGCGCTCTTGCCTCTCTGCATGGCTGATGATTGCGCGCTTGTGTCGTCCCGCGCCGCTCGTTATTAGGCGCCGTCAATCATAAGTCACGGGCTACCGGCGCTTTTGAGCCGGAGCCTCTCGAGTCGGAGAGCCAGATGGCATCGGTCCTGAATTCCGATAAAGACGGCCATAATCCGCCGAAATCGGCTGTTATACTTCCCCCCGACTATCGTCCTTCGCCCGACGAAGAGTTCATGAATCCCCTCCAGCTTGAATATTTCCGCCAGCGCCTCTGGGACTGGAAGAAGCAGATCCTGGCTGAGGCGGAAGGCACGCTGGCCGTGCTGCAGAATGAACCCCTTCGCGAGCCCGACCTCAACGATCGCGCGTCGAGCGAGACCGACTGGTCGATCGAACTGCGCACCCGCGACCGTCAGCGCAAGCTCATTTCCAAGATCGACGCCGCGCTCCGCCGCATCGATGATGGCGAATATGGCTATTGCGAAGTGACCGGCGAACCCATTTCGCTCGGTCGTCTCGAAGCTCGTCCGATTGCGACCATGACCGTCGAGGCGCAGGAACGGCACGAGCGGCAGGAAAAGGTCTCGCGCGACGATTAACGCTTTATCCACCGATCCCTGCCAATGTCCCGGCAAATAAACGGGTCATTGCAAGGTATTGGACATGGATAAGGATCAGGAAATGGCGGAACGGGGTCCGGCACGGTCGGGTCCGCGAGACAGCCTGTTCCTGCTCACCAATCTGGCGACGGAGGAGGGCAAGCCGCTCGGCCGCGCCCGGGTGCGCAACCTGTCGGCGACCGGGCTCATGGCCGATTGCGAACGGCCCGTACCTCCGGATGCGGCGATCGTCCTCGAACTGCGCGGAGTCGGCCGGGTCAGCGGCCGCGTCGTCTGGTCGAAAGATGGCAAGATCGGTATTGCATTCGATCATGAGATCGACCCTGCGCTTGCCCGCAAACCCGTGGCCTCCGGCACCACCTCCCGCGCCCCTTCCTATCTGCGCCTCCACCAGATAGGACGCTAAAATCGCAAAACGCGGTTTTCCCGCTATTTCCTTCATGAAAAAAGCGGCCCGCCTTCAGCTAAGCCGCATTCCGTGCGTTCAAAATGAGGAAAGGGCGAACTTCCGCTCGCCCTTCTCAAAATGCCGGATCAATTCCGCGTCATTTCCTCTTTCACCCGCAATTTCTGCTTTTTAAGCGAAGCAACCAGGATTGCATCGGGCATCGGCCGACTCGTCTCCGCCTTGATCCGCGCTTCAAGGCCGGCATGCTTGGCTGAAAGAGCTGAAATGTGGCTGTTTTCCATGACATTCTCCTGATGAGGGTAATGGACGAATGAGTAGATCATGATTCGCCCCTCATGTCTTCGCGCTATCCGTGCTTTGCGACGGGCCGCGTGCAAATTTGCGATGGTCCGACCGGGTTTGCGGAGTTATCAGGATGCTGTCCGCAACATGGCCGAGAAAGTGGGTAGTGGGTGAGCCGGGAAGACATCATGCGACGGCTGGAACTGCTGCGCGTCGAGCATCGCGACCTTGACGGCGCGATCGAAGCCCTCGTCGATGCCGGCGGCCGTGACCAGATGCAGGTCGCCCGACTCAAGAAACGCAAGCTCCGGTTGCGAGATGAGATAGCGCTTCTTGAGGATGCGCTCGTCCCGGACATCATCGCCTGATCGCATGTCCGCCTGTTTGTTGGTTAACAACGGCCCTGAATGAGACAATCCAGCCCATGTCCGCTGCATCTTAACTGACAAGCAGCAGCTTTTATGTCAGTGATTCGGTCCATGTCTCCGTCCGTCACTCTTGACCGTGGTTTGCATCGGCGTCTGGTCGATGGCCTGTATCTGGAAGCCATGGTCATGGCCGATGAAGCGCGTGCCTATTTCGACCATCGCGATGCGACAGAGGCTGAGCTGCAGGATCCACTGCGCCGCGTGTCTTTCGCTTGCGAATCCCTCAAGGTCACGACCCGGCTGATGCACATCATCGCCTGGCTGCTCAGCCAGCGGGCGTGGCAACGTGGCGAAATCTCGGACGCGGACCTTGTGGACGAAAAATACCGTCTGGGCCGCGCAACGGAAACGGACCCGGACATTGCGGCCGCTTTCCCCTTTGCCGCCCGCGCCCTGATCGACGCTAGCCAGGAACTATATGGCCGCGTCGCACGCCTGCAGGACCGGATGGATCATATGGCGCGTCCTCGGGGTCAGGTGGAAAGCAGCCCGGCGCGCGCGCTGATGGATCGCCTGAACACTGCCTTTTAAACGGCAATCGCCCATCATCGGCCATCTTACAGGCTGGCGCTTCCTTTCTAACTTGGGCTAGACCGCTGATATGAATACGGGCTTGCGGCCTTGCCGCCGCGTATCAGCCATGTCGCAAGCCTCCCGGCTTCTCCTCCTGCCTCTGCTTTTGGCGGCTCCTGTCGTGCACGCCCAGAGCACCGAACTGCCCGCGGGGGTGGTCGATCAGGACCTGCCGCTTGACCCCATGCCCGACCTGGGTGTCGCATGGCCCGACCTTGGACAGGCCGATACCGTCACGTCCTTGCCGCCCGATGACCTGGACGCTCCAGATATGGCCGGGCAAGCGGCTGATGCCGCCGTTCCGGACCCAGGTGATGAGGTGCCTGCCGAGGTGGCGGCCTTCGCGGACTCCGGCGAAGAAAAGCGCTACTTGGTACAGCTCAATGGCGTGGAGCAGATCGCTGACCCGCAGTTCGACGGCCGGTTCAAACAATTGTCGGTCCTGCGGGAAGGCGAAGGGAAGCCTGCCAATATCGCCCAGATAAACAGGCGGATTAAGGAAGATAGCGAACTGCTCGAGCGGCTGTTGCGAGCCAAAGGCTATTATGCCGCGCGCGTCCGCAGTGCCATTTCCGTCTTGCCCGGCACTGAAGACCGGCTGGCTGTGCAGTTCGATATAGCAGCGGGGCCCCGTTATCAGCTTTCTTCGGTCGATCTCCCGGGATTGAATGAGGCGGGCGAGCGCGAAGCGAAATTGCGCGAAGCCTTCCCTGTCCAGGTGGGCGATCCCGTCGATGCCGATGCGATCCTGGCGGGGCAGGCCTCCTTGTCGCTCGCGCTCAGCGAGAATGGCTTTCCCTTCGCCCGCGTCGACGAACCGGAAGTGCGGATCGATCATGAAGAGCGCAAGGGAGAGCTGGATATCGTCGTTACGCCCGGCGCCTACCGGACTTTCGGCTCGATCATCCTCAACAATGAAAAGCTCTTCAGCGCTCGCCATGTGGCGCGGATCGCGCGCTTCGAACGGGGCGATCCCTATAACATATCGGATGTCGAGGACCTGCGCGGCGCGATCGTCGCCACCGGGCTCATATCCTCGGTCACATTGACCCCCAAGGACGCTGGTGACGGAGAGCATGTCGACCTGGCGGTCGATGTACGCCCAGCACCGTTGCGGACCATTGCGGGCGAATTGGGCTATGGCACCGGAGAAGGCTATCGTGCCGCCGTCAGCTGGCAGCACCGCAACCTGTTCCCGCCCGAAGGCGCCGTCACATTGCGCGGTGTTCTGGGAACGCAGGAGCAGACAGCATCCTTCACCTACCGGCGTAACAATTTCCGGGAGCGCGATCATGTGCTGACCGGACTTGTGTCGATCAGCAACATCAAGCGCGACGCTTATGACGCCCGCACGATCACCCTGTCCGGGGCGCTCGAACGGCAAACCAACATCCTCTTTCAGAAAAAATGGGTGTGGCGGGTCGGAGCGGAACTGATCGCATCGGACGAAAAGGATGCGTTCAGCGGCGGGAACCGGCGAACCTTCTTGATCGGCGCAGTGCCGCTCAGCCTAACCTATGATGGCAGCGACGATCTGCTGAATCCCAGCCGGGGTTTCCGCCTGGGCGGCAGGTTCAGTCCTGAGCTGTCCTTCCAGAACGGCACCTTCGGCTATTCCCGTGTGCAGATCGACGGCAGCGTCTATCAGCCGATGACTGAGCGCGTGGTCCTGGCGGCGCGCGCCCGCTTCGGCACCATATTGGGTTCGACGGTCGACCGGATTGCGCCATCGCGCCGTTTCTACGCGGGCGGCGGCGCTTCGGTCAGGGGCTATGGCTATCAGGATATCGGCCCACGCGACGCGAACAACGACCCGATCGGCGGCAAGAGCCTGGCCGAATTCTCGCTGGAGTCACGCGTCCGTTTCGGCAATTTCGGCGTCGTGCCCTTCATCGACGCGGGCAACATCTCCACCAGCTTCCTGCCGCGTTTCCGCGATCTGCGCATCGGGGCGGGCTTGGGCCTTCGCTATTATAGCAGCTTCGGCCCGATACGGATCGATGTCGGTACGCCGTTGAACCCGCAAAAGGGTGATCCCCTCGTCGCTGTCTATGTGTCCTTGGGCCAGGCTTTCTGATGGCGGAGGAGGATATCCAGCAGCCCCTGCGGCGGCACCGTGCATGGGACGGCCGGTGGCAGCGCTGGATCACAGGGCTGCTGACCCTGCTGGTCGTCATATCGGCAGCAGCGCTTATATGGCTGGACACGTCGGCGGGGCACCGCTTTCTCATCACGCGTATCGACAAGATCAGCCCCCCGTCGGGTTTGCGCATCCATGTCGATCGTATCGAAGGCAGCATCTATCGCCGGGCCATTCTGCATGGCGTGACGCTTGCAGACCCGAAGGGCGCTTTTCTAACGGCGCCGCGGGTAGAGCTGGACTGGTGGCCGCTGGCGTGGCTTTCAAACCGTCTGGATATCGATCGGCTCAATATACCGGCTGCAACGCTGCACAAGCTGCCCCGCCTCAACCCCGCCAAGCAGCAAGGCCCCATCCTCCCAAGCTTCGACATCCGGTTGATGCAGTTTTCGGTCGGGCAGCTGACCATCGACGACAGCATCAGCGGCAAGGTGCAGCAGGCGACCATTTCCGGCGATGCCGACATCCGGGGGCGGAGGGCCGTCATCGATCTTTCCGCGCGCGTATTAGGGCAGGAGGACGCGATAAACCTCGCGCTCGACAGTCGGCCCGACGATGACCGGTTCGATCTGGATGTGACGGTGAACGCCCCATCGGGTGGCGTGCTGGCGAACATCGCAGGGCTGCGGCAGGACGGCAACCTGCGAGTTCGGGGAAAGGGGAGCTGGACCCGCTGGGACGGGCGCTTGTCCGGGACGCTGGACAGCGAACCGGCGATCGACCTCATGTTGGCGGCGCGCAGCGGCACCTATTCAGCAACGGGATCGATCGAGGCGCAGGCGATAGCGGGCAAGGGATTGGTACAGCGCCTGTCCGCACCGCGCCTTTCAATAGAAGCTAGGGGGTCTCTGACAAACCGGATCGTTGACGGCAAGCTGTCGCTGCGATCGGAGGCGATGCAGTTGAATGCCGATGGGGCGCTCGATCTACGCAACTCCGCGTTCGACAATCTGCTGATCGATGTGAGCCTTGTCCGGCCCCAGGCTTTGCTGAAGTCGATGCGCGGGCGGGACGTCACCGCCCGCGTGCGGCTTGACGGTCCCTTCGCCGGGTTTGGCTACGAATATCTTCTAAGGGCCCGGCAGCTGGTTTTCGGCCGCACCCTGATCAGCGACGTCCGCGCCGAGGGCAAAGGGCGCAAGGCTGCCAATGCGCCGTTGCTCATCCCCCTCCATCTGCGCGCGCGGCGACTGGATGGACAGGGCGAACTTGTCGAAGGCATCGTCCGCAATTTCGTGCTCGACGGTGTGCTGCAGATCAAGGGCCAGCAACTCATCAGCAATCCTATGCCGATCCGCTCCGACAAGCTGAGCGGCAAGCTCGTGATGCTCGCGGACCTCAAGACCGGGCGCTATGATTTTGGTCTGGATGGGCAGATACGCGGCCTCGCCATTCGCGGCCTCGGCATCGTGGACCTGACCTCCAAATTACGCGCGGTGCCGGGGAAGAACGGTGTTTTTGGTTTGAGCGGGACTGCGATGGCGCGGATGCGCCGGTTGGACAACAGCTTCCTGCGCAGCTTGGGCGGAGGCCTTCCCGTGGTAAAGAGCGGCCTTTCGCTCGCGCCGGACAAGCGACTGATGTTCACGGGCTTGCGCCTGGAAGCGCCGCTGCTCAGCCTTTCCGCCAATGGCTACCGGCGCCCCGACAGGAGTTTCCATTTCGAGGGTATTGGAACCCACAAGCAATATGGGCCTTTGCGTCTGACGTTGGACGGGAAGATCGAACAGCCGACGATCGATCTGCTGCTTGATCGGCCGCTGGACGCGCTGGGCGTCGCGGGGATGCGGGCGCATCTCGTGCCGGACAGCGCCGGTTATCAGTTTACGGCCCAAGGCGGCTCGACGCTTGGCCCCTTCACCGGTGCTGGCCAGATCCTGCTGCCGCGCGGAGGCCAGGCGGTAGTGAGAGTGGCAAAGCTCGCGGTATCCGGTGTCGTGGCAAGCGGTGATCTGCGCCCGGTGACTGGCGGTCTTGAAGGGCAGCTGAATGTTGCCGGGCCTGTCAAGGGAAGTATCGCGTTCGCGCCGATCAACGCTGTCCAGCAACTGGTTTTGAAACTCGACGCAACAGACGCCAGCTTTGATGGACCAACGGCCATCGCCGTCCGTCGTGGTAAGCTGGATGCGACCGTCCTGCTTGACCCGTCGGGAACGTCGATCAACGCGGTGATGCAAGCCAGGGGACTGCGCGTTGGTGGCGTCCTGATCGGCAGATTGGCGGCCAATGCAGATCTGAAGGGCGGCTATGGCACTGTAAAGGCCAGCCTGTCAGGACAGCGCGGGCGCTTGTTCGATCTTCAGGGCGAAGCGCAGGTGGAACCAGACCGCATCCGTGTGGCGGCTCGCGGGACGATCGACAAGCGCCCGATCCGGCTGACGCGGTCAGCGCTGTTGACCCGCAGCGCGGACGGCTGGCGGTTGTCCCCCATGACCATCAGCTATGCGGGCGGCTCGCTGCAATTGGGTGGAGAGCTGAGCGGGCAGACGACCCGGATCGAAAGCCGTGTGCAAAAGCTCCCTCTTTCGCTGCTGGATATCGTCTATGACGATCTTGGCCTTGGGGGTACGGCCACGGGCTCGCTGACCTATGTTCACAGCCGTGGCCGCATGCCGAGCGGCAAGGCGGAACTGCGCGTGCGCGGCTTGTCGCGGTCGGGATTGTCCCTCAGTTCCCGTCCGGTGGACGCGGGGATCAACGCCATTCTCATGCCGGACCGGTTGGCGGCACGCATGCTGTTCGCAGCCGATGGCCAGACGATCGGAAGGGCTCAGGTGCTGCTGACGCCGCTTGGCACGCAGGGAAGCCTTGTCGATCGGCTCAATAGCGCGCCGCTGTTCGGGCAGCTTCGATTGAGGGGCGCCGCTGATACCCTTTGGCGGCTGACCGGAGTCGAGATCGTGGACATATCCGGACCCGTGAGCGTGTCTGCCGATGCGCGGGGTACGCTGGGCAATCCGGTCATCACCGGCGCGCTTGCAACGGATAGTGCAGCGATAACCAGTGCGGTCACTGGCATGCGGCTGCACGATGTGCAGGCTCGGGGAAGATTTTCGGGCGCTCAACTCGTCATGTCCAGCTTCACCGCTACCGCCAAGAATGGCGGCATCGTGACAGGTACGGGCAGCTTCACTTTTGCCGGGATCGCGGGCGTCGGCATGGATTTGCGCCTGCAGGCGGAAAATGCCGCGCTGCTGGAGCGGGATGACATAGCCGCGACTGTCACTGGCCCGATCACTCTGCATTCGGATGGCGTCAACGGCACCATCGGTGGTGATCTGCTGCTCAACCGCAGCCGCTTCACGCTCGGGCGCGCGGCCGCCATCGCTCAAATCCCCGAGTTGCGAGTGACAGAGGTCAACCGCAATGGGGAAGAAGTCGAGCGCCCTCGCGCAAGTCGGCCATGGGCTATGGCGGTCAAGGCCCGTGCGCGAAATCGCCTGACGGTCAGGGGGCTGGGTCTGGACAGCGAGTGGCGCGCCAACCTGGACATCGGGGGAACCGTTACCAGCCCGGCGATCTCTGGCACGGCAGAGTTGATCCGGGGTGGCTATACTTTCGCCGGGCGCCGTTTTGAATTGCGCGAAGGCAAGATCCAGTTCGACGGCCGCACGCCCGCTAATCCGACGCTCGATATCGATGCCGAGGCAGACGTCAGCGACCTCAAGGCGATGATCCATGTGGGTGGAACCGGCCTGAAACCCGACATCAGTTTCACCAGCATTCCCGCCTTGCCGCAGGACGAACTGCTGTCCCGCATTCTGTTCGGGACCTCGATCACCAATCTTTCCGCGCCAGAAGCATTGCAACTCGCATCGGCGGTGGGATCGTTGCAGGGCGAAGGTGGGCTCGATCCGATCAATGCCGTGCGCAAGGCTGCGGGGTTGGATCGCTTGAGGATCATCGCGGCCGATCCTACGCAGGGGCAGGGAACCTCCATCGCGGCGGGAAAATATCTGACGCGCAAGACCTATGTCGAACTTATCACCGACGGCCAAGGCTACTCAGCGACGCGCATAGAATATCAGGTGACACGTTGGCTTTCCCTGCTGGCGGCGATCTCTACGCTTGGACGAGAGAGCGCAAATGTGCGCATTTCGAAAGACTATTGAGTTCGGGGCGACACCGATTTCGTTGCCCAAATGCCACATTTTCAGCCGTTTATCTTGGGTTCATGAAACCATGAGCTGTGCTTGGGACTTCCAGCACTTCCTCCTGAAGGAGGTGAGTGACAATGGAGTACCCTATGCGGAAAATAATGGTCGCAACCTTGCTGGCCGGATCGGCCGTAGCCGCTCCCGCCTTGGCCCAGGATGCTGGAGCCACTTTCACCGGGCCTCGGGTCGAAGCGATTTTAGGCTATGACCATACTGGCGCGGGCAGCAGCGTGGACAATGACAATGGCGATGATGACCAGTCGATCGATGGCCTGCTCTATGGCGTCGGCGCCGGTTATGACTTCAACCTTGGCAGCGCCGTCGTAGGTGTTGAAGGCGAATTCACCGACTCTACTGCCAAGAGCAGCCGGAATCCTTTCACCGACCAGTTCGGCTTTGGCCGGGTCAGCCAAGGGCGTGACCTCTACATCGGCGCGCGCGCGGGTATTCTCGCCAGCCCCAACACGCTCGTCTATGTGAAGGGTGGCTACACCAACACCAAGTTGAACGTGCTCGCAGGCGACACCAATCAGTCCACCGACACGGCCTTCAAGCTGGACGGCTGGCGGGTCGGCGGCGGCGTTGAGCGCGCGTTCAACGAAAATATGTTCGGTAAGCTGGAATATCGTTACTCGAAATATGACAGCGCTCATATCGACTTCGTAAATGGCGCGACAAGCAGCGAGTTCGATATCGATACTGACCGCCATCAGGTCGTAGCCAGCGTAGGCTGGCGCTTCTGACGGGATGGGAGGACCGGCGTTGGCCGGTCCTCCCATCTCACCACTCTCTTACAATGTTGCTTCGATCTCTCGTGCAGCCTGATCCGGATTTTCCGCCAAGCTGATGGGTCTGCCCACGACGAGGATCGACGCGCCACGATCCAGAGCTTCTCGCGGCGTCACGGCGCGCTTCTGGTCGCCCATGGCCCCTCCTTGCGGACGCACGCCTGGCACCACAAAATATCCGTCGGCCCAGGCCCGTTTCGCAAGCGCGACTTCTTCCCCCGAACAGACGATGCCGTCCAACCCGGCACTGCGCGCCAGGTCGGCAAGACGTGCCACTTGATCTTCTGCCTTGCCGCCGACCCCGATGTCCTGAAGGTCACTGTTGTCGAGGCTGGTAAGGACGGTGACTGCCACCACCTTCGTATTGATGCCCGCCGCCGCCTTTGCATCCTCCAGCATGGCGCGGCCGCCGGCTGCATGTACGGTGAGGATCGCTGGCTCCAGCCCGTTGAGCGCCTGCACGGCCTTTGCCACCGTGTTGGGGATGTCATGAAGCTTGAGGTCGAGGAAGATCGGGAGGTCGAACTTCATCATCTCCCGGACGCCATGATGGCCATGCGCGCAGAAAAATTCGAGCCCCAGCTTCAACCCGCCGACATGCCCGCGCACGCGCCCGGCCAGATCCTGGGCTTTGCTGAGGTCGGGGGTGTCTATGGCGACGTAGATGGGGCTGCTCATGCTGTTCCTGTGACAGGGTGGGAAGGTGAAGCGGTCGTAAGATGGTCAGCGGTGTCGCTGGGCAGGGAAGCAGGCGCCGCCGTCGCGGTTGCCGCCACTAGGGCACGCTCGGTATTTTCCAGCTTCCGCTTCATCCGCCAGCGCGTTGTGCGTGCTATGGTCCAGAAGGGAAGGCACCCCGCGAGAAATGCGATCAGGATGGGAAACCAGATACGTGTCTCCCAAACTATGTCACCCCAAATCTTGATTTCGGTGGGCCGGTTGTTCGCCTTGCAAAAAAGGGCGATCGCGACGGCCAAGACAACCCAGAAGGCAGTCCGTAGGAATTGCATTCGGCATGTCCTTTAGCTGCTGATCCGGTCAGCTTAGGCCATTTCGGCGCAGTTCGAAAGCGCCTCGTCGGATTTACCGGCATCATGCGAAGGGAAGATGCGCTGCTCGATCCCGGAACCCTTGTGCCGGGCTGCGCATTTTTCTCGATGGCAAGGAGGTTGGACCATGGCGGCGCGTGCATATTGGCAGGGGCAGATCAGGCTTGCTCTCGTCTCCATTCCCGTTGAAATCTACGCTGCCACCAAGTCTGGCGCGCAGATCGCCTTCCACCAGATCCATGAGCCCAGCGGCAAGCGGGTGCGATATGAAAAGACGGTGCCCGGACTGGGGCCAGTGAAGCCCGAGGACATCGTCAAAGGCTTTGAGGTCAGCAAGGGCGACTATGTCCTGCTCCAGCCCGACGAGATCGAAGCGGTGAAGCTGGAGAGCAAGAAGACGCTGGAACTGACCCAGTTTGTCGATGCCGACGAGATCGACGTTCTCTATTATGAGCGGCCCTATTATGTCGTGCCCGCCGACGATCTTGCCGAGGAAGCCTTTGTCGTCCTGCGGGAAGCTTTGCGCCGGGCGAGGAAAGTCGGATTGGGCCAGCTTGCGATGCGCGGGCGGGAATATATCGTTTCGTTGAAACCATGCGGGCGCGGAATGGTACTGGAGACGCTCCGATATGCCGATGAGGTCAACAAGGCCCAATCCTATTTCCGTGAAATAGACGATGTGAAACCCGACCCGGAACTGCTCGACCTGGCCGAGGCGCTCATTGAAAAGAAGACGGCGCCGTTCAAGCCGGACAGCTTTCACGACCGCTATGTCGATGCGCTCGAACGGCTTATCGACAAGAAGAAGAAGGCCAAGGGTCGCCGCATCATCGAGGATGAGGACGAAGCGCCTGCCAAGCGCAGCGGCAATGTGATCGACCTGATGGCCGCGCTCAAGAAATCTGTGGATAGCGGCGCGAAAGGCGCAGCCGCAAAGCCTGCGGCAAAGAAACCTGCGTCCCGGCGGAGCTCTGCTACCAAGGCTCCCGCGCGCAAGCGGGCCTGATATATGGCCGAAGCCGACCCCCTGAAGGAATATAATCGCAAGCGCGACTTTACCCGGACGAAGGAACCTGCCGGAAAGCGGGAGCGTCGGGGCGGGAACAGCTTCATCGTCCAGAAACATGACGCCACCCGATTGCACTATGATTTCCGGTTGGAAGTCGACGGCGTCCTTAAAAGCTGGGCCGTGACGCGCGGCCCCAGCCTTGATCCCGCCGACAAGCGCCTTGCCGTCCGCACGGAAGATCATCCGCTATCCTACGCCAGCTTCGAAGGCACCATCCCCAAGGGTGAATATGGCGGGGGCACCGTGATGTTGTGGGATGAAGGCACCTGGGAGCCAGTGCCCGGCAAGAGTGCGAAGGACTTGGCGAAAGGCCATCTCCACTTCGTTTTGCACGGCCAGCGGATGAAGGGCGAATGGCTGCTGATCCGCTTGAAGCCACGGCCTGGTGAAGGGAAGCGGGAGAATTGGCTGCTCCGCAAGATCGATGATGCTTATGCTGGCCCTGCGGAGGATCTGGTCGGGCGTGAACTGACCAGCATCAAGAGCGGCAGGACCATGGGAGAGATTGCGGCCAACGCGCCTGCGATTTCGCTCAAGGGGAAGCGTGGCAAAGCATTCGACGCCGCGATGAGCGAAGTGGAGAGGGCGACCCCGGCGCGCCCTGCGCCCAAGCGGAGTAAACTGGCAAAGGCTCCTCCATTCCAGGCGCCGCAACTGGCGACCCTGGTGGACGCCGTCCCCACCGGCAACAACTGGCTGCATGAAATCAAATATGACGGCTATCGCAGCCTGGTCAGTGTGGGGGGCAGCCGCGTGCAGGTTTTTACCAGGTCCGGCCTGGACTGGACCGATCGCTTCGCATCCTTGGCGAAGGAGGTTGCGGGCATGAACCTTCCCCCTATGCTTATCGATGGCGAAATCGTGGCGCTCGGGCCGAACGGAAATCCCGACTTTTCGACATTGCAGCAGGTGTTGAAGGGCGAGAACAAGGGAGCGCTACATCTCTTCGCCTTCGATCTCCTCTCCCTGGATGGCGAAGACCTGACCTGGCAGCCCAATATCGCCCGGAAGGAGAAGCTCGCGGCCTTGCTTGGGCAGGGGAGCGCGCATGTGCACCTGTCCGACCATATCGTGGGCGCTGGCGAAAAGCTGTTCAGGACGATGTGCGAGGCGGGACAGGAGGGGATAATCTGCAAGCGCGCCGATGCTCCCTATCGCGGCGCGCGGACCAAGAACTGGCTGAAGGTCAAATGCACCCGCCGCCAGGAATTCGTCATCGTGGGATGGACGCCAAGCACCGCCAGTGGCCGTTCGCTCCGTAACATCCTGCTTGCCCAGAATGACGATCAAGGCCTGGTCTATGCTGGCAAGGTCGGCACGGGGTTCAACGCGCAAAATAGCGAACGGCTTCTAAGCCAGCTAAAGGCGCGGGCCCGGCAGACCGCCGCCTTGCAGGTTCCGCGCGGCGAGGCGCGGGGTGCCAAATGGGTGCGGCCTGATCTGGTTGCGGAGATCGCCTTCGCCGAGTTCACCAGCGACAATGTCGTACGTCATGGAAGCTTCCTGGGCCTCCGTGAGGACAAGAAGGCGAAGGACGTTTCCCGGGAGAAGGTGATGGCTGTACCCGAACAGGAAAGCGATGTGCATGTCTCAAATCGCGATCGGCTGATCTTCCCCGAAGCGAAGGTGACCAAAGGACAGCTCGCCGACTATTATGAGGCGGCCGGAGCGATCATGCTGCCCTGGATTGCGCACCGGCCGATCAGCCTGGTGCGTTGTCCGCAGGGACGGGCGAAGAAATGCTTTTTCCAGAAGCATGACAGCGGCAGCTTTGGCGATCATGTGAAGCATGTCCCTATTCGCGAAAAGGACGGGGACGAGCAGGACTATCTCTATGTGGATGACATAGACGGGCTGGTTGCCTGCGTTCAGATGGGCACGATCGAATTTCACGGCTGGGGATCGCGGGTCGAGGATGTCGAAAAGCCGGACCGGCTGATCTTCGACCTCGATCCTGACGAAGGGCTGGACTTCGAGGATGTGAAAAAGGCTGCCCGTGATATTCGCCGCACCCTTGAGGATATTGGCCTCACAAGCTTTCCCATGTTGTCCGGCGGCAAGGGCGTGCATGTCGTAGTGCCGCTTACGCCGGAGGCCGAATGGCCGAAGGTAAAGGACTTTGCCGACCGCTTTTCGCGCGCCCTGGCTTCTGCCGAACCAGACCGCTTCACCGCCACCATGAGCAAGGCGAAGCGGAAGGGGCGGATCTTCATCGACTGGCTGCGTAACCAGCGTGGCGCCACGGCGGTGCTCCCCTATGTGGTGCGAGCACGTGAGAATGCGCCGGTGGCGGTGCCCGTGACCTGGGGCGAATTGGAAGATATCGACCGCCCGGGCGCTTACACGATCACGGACATCGATAAATTGCTCGCGCGAGCGGGATCAAGGGAGTTGCGCGGTTGGGGCGAAGCGCGCCAGACGCTGCCGGACTATTGACGCAGATATGCCGGGGCCATCTTTTCTCGCAGGCGGCCTTGCTGCATAAGCTGATTCACCATGACCCAACCCAACGACAATGCGCCCGAAGGCGAAGCCCCCGAGCAGGCAACTGAAACCAAGTCCGATCTGGCATCCGCTGCGCGGAAGACCGCGGGCAGGGGCGTGTGGATGGGCACTGCGGTCGGGATTGGGTCGGCCGCGATCGTGGCGGCGCTTCTATACGCGAACAAGAAGCGCGGCTGACCAGCTTGGATTTTGGAAAAAAAGAGGCGGCATGGCCTTCGCTCCATGCCGCCCCATGTTGCGACCCTTTTGGGTTGGGGTTTTTCTAATCCGCGTCGAATGCTCCGCGATCAGGAAGCGCCGCGGCTCAGGTAAGAAATCAGCTCGGGCTTGCTCACTGACATGCTCTTGTCGGCGTCGGCCGTCTTGAAAGCGCCGTCAGTCCAGGCCACGACATCAGCGGCCGCAAGCTTTTGGCCGCTGCTCTTCATCTCCTGATCCTTCAGCGCCGCCATCCAGCGTGAAAATTCGGCTTTGTCGAGTTGCGCGTCTCCATTGGCGTCATAAGCTGGAAACTCGCTGTCGACGATCGATGCCACCGTATCTGCCGGAGTTTGGGCTTGCGCGGGTACGTCCGGCTGCACGGCTGCGGGCGCATCGGCGGAAGTCTGCGCGACCGCCGGGGCGGCAGCAGACAGGACAGCAGCAGCAATAAAGGCGCGAAACATAATCTTCTCCATCAGCGATCGAGCAAGTCGGGCGCGACCGCTTCATGGGGCAAGAATACATGAATGACTATCGTGTTTCCTGAATGGTTGTTCAGCATCAACATCTTACCCCATGAACGGCCTCATCTGGTCTTCAAATACTGCCATAATCAGGGTGAAAAGCGGGCGGGACGGGCGAAAGGAAGACGAAAGAAGGCGCGATTTGCCCTTGAAAGGCTCGCCTGCTAGGCGGCGCGCGATCTTTCACCAGCAAATCAGGATTCGTTCGATGGTCCCGCGCTACGCCCGCCCCCAAATGACAGCACTCTGGGAACCAGAAGCCCGGTTTCGCATCTGGTTCGAAATCGAGGCCCATGCCACGGAGGCGCTTGGTGAACTGGGCGTGGTTCCCAAATCCGCCGCAAAGGCGCTGTGGGATTGGTGGGCGAGCAATCCGGCCATCGACGTTCCTGCGATTGACGCGATTGAAGCGGTCACCAAGCATGACGTCATCGCGTTCCTGACTTGGGTGGCTGAACAGGTCGGTGACGAAGCGCGCTTCATGCACCAGGGCATGACCTCGTCCGATGTGCTCGACACTTGCCTTGCCGTGCAGCTATCCCGGGCAGCGGACATCCTGATCGACGATCTTGACCAGCTGCTGGCAGTCATCAAGCGCCGCGCTTTCGAACACAAGCTGACGCCGACCATCGGCCGTAGCCATGGTATTCACGCCGAACCCGTGACCTTCGGGCTCAAGATGGCTGAAGCCTACGCCGAGTTCAGCCGGTGCCGGACCCGCTTGGTTGCCGCGCGCGAGGAAGTTGCGACCTGCGCCATTTCCGGCGCGGTGGGCACGTTCGCGAATATCGATCCGCGTGTGGAAGAACATGTCGCGGCCAAGCTCGGGCTCGCGATCGAACCTGTTTCGACGCAGGTTATCCCGCGCGATCGCCACGCCATGTTCTTCGCGACCTTGGGCGTCATCGCAAGCTCGATCGAGCGCCTGGCCGTGGAGGTCCGCCACCTGCAACGTACCGAAGTGCTGGAGGCCGAGGAATATTTCTCACCGGGCCAGAAGGGCAGTTCGGCTATGCCGCACAAGCGCAACCCGGTTCTGACCGAGAATCTCACCGGCCTTGCTCGCATGGTGCGCAGCTACGCGCTGCCAGCAATGGAAAATGTCGCGCTGTGGCATGAGCGGGACATCAGCCACTCGTCGGTTGAACGCTATATCGGCCCCGACGCCACCATCACGCTCGACTTCGCCCTGGGTCGCCTGACGGGGGTCATCGACAAGCTGCTCGTTTATCCCGAGCGGATGATGAAGAATCTCGACAAGATGAGCGGTCTTGTTCACTCACAGCGGGTGCTGCTCGCCCTGACCCAGGCCGGTGTGTCGCGCGAGGACAGCTATCGTTACGTCCAGCGCAACGCCATGAAGGTTTGGGAGTCGGATGGCCAGCTGTCGCTGCTCGAACTGCTGAAGGCCGATCCGGACGTCGCTGCGGCGCTGACCGCTGAACAGATCGAGGAGAAGTTCGACCTCGACTATCATTTCAGACAAGTGGACACGATCTTCCGCCGGGTGTTCGGCGAAGCCTGACTGGAGCGGCAAGGCTCAAGTCGATGAAAGGGCGCGGAAACGCGCCCTTTTTTGTGCTTGCGAAAGATCAAGAGTTTACGCGAATTCAAGCTGAGCACGAAACCGCGCTCGCGCGTACCAACTTAAACCTTTGATGTGAAGAAAAATGTGGTCGGGGAGAGAGGATTCGAACCTCCGGCCCCTGCCTCCCGAAGACAGTGCTCTACCAGGCTGAGCTACTCCCCGACCGATAGCGGCATTGCTTGCAACGCCGCTGGGCAGGCGGGGTCTATAGAGGGGGCTTTTCGGACTGGCAAGCGGCTGGGCATGCTTTTTTTGCCTTGGTCAAAGCAGGCCTGCGGCGCGGAAGCTGAACTGTTCCCGGCCGCCGTGAATGACATGGTCGGCGAGCGTCACTTCCAGCGGCCGGAGGCGGCGCGCTATCGAGCGGGCGAGGCGGATATCGTCCCGTCGCGGATAGGGGGAGCCTTCGTTTGGGCGCACCTGCTCGACGATGAGCCAGTGGCTGCCCTGAAGCAGCAGTTCCTGCAGGACGTGGCGCCAATCCCTGCCCCCATCGACGCGGCCCAGGGGACGCCACTGATCATCCAACAGCAGGAATCGGATGCTTTCCGTAGCGGCCATTGCCTCAAGATGCTGCGTCCGTCCGCTGCGATCACCGCGAACCATGTCCACTATGGAGTGGAACGGGCGGAGAATGGTCCGAAGCGAAAGCAAGATTGGCGAGCTCGGGCCTGCTCGGCTAAAGCGAGGGCGGCGAATGTGGAATCGCCGCAACAGGGAAGAGCGTCGTTGACCGCAATCATCACTCCGAACGAAGCGCATTATGAGCAGCAATATCTTGACCTGATGCGCCGGATCTGGACGGAGGGGGATGAGCGGGTCGATCGCACCGGCGTGGGCACGCGGTCAGTGCTGGGCGCCACCATGCGCTTTTCGCTGGCGGGTGATGCGGTGCCGCTGCTGACGACCAAGCGTGTCTATTGGAAAGTGGCTGCGCGGGAGATGCTGTGGTTCCTGACCGGGGACACCAATATCCGCGAGCTCGTCCGTCAGGGCGTGCATATCTGGACCGATTGGCCGCTGGCCTCTTATCGCAAAGCCACAGGCGAAGAGATCAGCCGTGACGACTTCGAGACGCGGATTATCGAGGATGAAGCCTTCGCGCGGCAGTGGGGCGATCTGGGCCCCGTCTATGGGGCGCAATGGGTGAATTGGCCGCGCTACGAAGCTATTGGTGATGGGCTGTTCCGCCGGGCCGAGAAGGGGCACAACCAGATCGCGGAACTGGTCGAGGGGATCAGGAACAATCCGGGCTCGCGGCGTTTGCTGTTCACTGGATGGAATGTCGCGGAAGTCGCGCGCATGGCCCTGCCGCCCTGTCACATGACCTATCAGTTCCAGGTGGCCGATGGACGGCTGAATGGCCTGTTGTTCCAGCGCAGCTGTGACCTGGGGTTGGGATTTGCGTTCAACATCTTCGGGCTGTCGATGATCACCCGGATGTTGGCGCAGCAATGCGACCTGGAGCCAGGAGAAGTCGTCTGGCAGGGCGGGGACGTCCACCTGTACCTCAATCATGCTGCGCTGGTGGAGGAGCAGATCAGCCGGACGCCGGGCGGCGCGCCGAAACTGAGGATGAAGAGGCGGCCGGAGAGCATTTTCGGCTATCGGATCGAGGATTTCGAAGTGGTGGATTATGCGCCGCAGAGTCACATAGCGGCGCCGGTGGCGGTGTGATTGCAAGAAGGAATTAGCGGGAAAACGGAACTCTTGCTTTTTGCGAGCGTTGTAATATTATAATTGCATCAAGCAATAATATTGCAAGTGCGAGTAGGAGGCGGGATGGGCGACCGGGATGATTCGGGCGCTGGGAAGGCCGGGAACGAGCAGGGCAAGCGGCTGGGCGAACAAGACGCTCGGCGGGCTGGTGAAAATCTTAATGCTCGGCCGGACAATGCTGACCTGCCGACCGTTCCGTCGGGACCGGGTGAAGCCGACCGCGCTGATTTTGCCGCGGAAACCACGTCTGGTGGCGGACGCAACTTGCCCCAATTGCGCCTGCATGTGCCAGAACCCCAGTTCCGGCCGGGCGACGAGGCGGACTTCAACCATTTCGACATTCCCGCCGCCGGAGCGGCACGGCGGCCCGATGAGGCGGCGGACGCCGGTGCGATGCGGGAACTGGCCTATGACCTGGTCCGCGTACTGGATGAGGAAGGCCGCGCGGTAGGGCCGTGGGACCCGAAGCTGCCGCCCGAGATGCTGCTCCGCATGCTGCGCGGCATGGCGCTGACCCGCGCGTTCGACGCGCGCATGTTCCGTGCCCAGCGACAAGGCAAGACCAGCTTCTACATGAAATCGACCGGTGAGGAGGCGGTGTCGATCGGCGCGGCGGCGGCGCTCGCGAGCGATGACATGTGTTTCCCGAGCTACCGCCAGCAGGGGATATTGATCGCGCGCGGCTGGCCGCTGGTCGACATGATGAACCAGATTTATTCGAACAAGGGCGACCGGCTGAAGGGGCGGCAGCTGCCGATCATGTATTCGGCGCGCGAGGCGGGATTCTTTTCCATCTCCGGCAATTTGGCCACGCAATATCCGCAGGCAGTGGGCTGGGCCATGGCAAGCGCGGCGCGCGGGGACACGCGGATCGCGGCGACATGGTGCGGCGAAGGATCGACCGCGGAAGGGGATTTCCATTCCGCCTGCACCTTTGCCAGCGTCTATCGCGCCCCGGTGATCCTGAACGTCGTCAACAACCAGTGGGCGATCAGTAGCTTTTCCGGCTTTGCAGGCGCGGAGGCGACGACCTTTGCGGCGCGGGCGATCGGCTATGGCATTGCGGGACTGCGGATCGACGGCAATGACGCGCTGGCGGTCTATGCCGCGACGCGCTGGGCAGCGGATCGGGCGCGGGCTAATCATGGGCCGACGCTGATCGAGCATTTCACCTATCGCACGGAGGGACACAGCACGTCCGATGATCCGAGCGCCTATCGCTCCGCTGATGAGGGGAGCCGCTGGCCGCTGGGCGACCCGATCGCGCGGTTGAAGCAGCATTGCATCGCCATCGGCGTCTGGGACGACGAACGGCAGGCGGCGATGGACAAGGAGCTGGCCGAGCAGGTGCGCGACGCGGCGCGGGAAGCGGAGAAGAACGGGATTTTGGGACATGGGCTTCATCATCCGATGGAGAGCATGTTCGAGGATGTGTTCGAGCAGATGCCCTGGCATCTGAGGGAGCAGCAGCGGCAGATGCTGGATGAAGCGAAGGCGGCTGGGTTGTGAGGGGGGAAGCGCCATTTTCCTCGCCCCTTCAGGGGAGAGGATACCGTAGCTTGCCAGTTGTCTGGCTAGCGAAGGTTGGAGAGGGGGATGGGGCGGAGTTACCCCTCACCCAGCTTCGACTAGGCGGCGGAGCCGCCAAGTCTGCGCAACCCTCTCCCCTAAAGGGGCGAGGGGAGACAGGGAATGACTGAAACCCGCCAGATGAGCATGATTCAGGCGATCAACAGCGCTCTCGACGTGATGATGGAGCGTGATCCCGATGTCGTCGTCATGGGGGAGGATGTCGGCTATTTCGGCGGTGTGTTCCGCGCGACGGCGGGGTTGCAGAAGAAATATGGCAAGAACCGGGTGTTCGACACGCCGATCACGGAAATCGGCATCATCGGCGTTGCGGTGGGGATGGGCGCCTATGGCTTGCGCCCCGTGCCGGAAATCCAGTTCGCCGACTATATCTACCCCGCGCTCGATCAGTTGGTGAGCGAGGCGGCGCGGCTGCGTTACCGGTCGGCGGGGGAATTCATCGCGCCGATGACGGTGCGGTCGCCCTTTGGCGGCGGGATTTTCGGCGGGCAGACGCATAGCCAATCGCCCGAGGGCATCTTCACCCATGTGTCGGGCATCAAGACGGTGATCCCGTCGACGCCCTATGATGCCAAGGGGCTGCTGATCGCGGCGATCGAGGATAATGATCCGGTGATCTTCTTCGAACCCAAGCGCATCTATAACGGGCCGTTCGATGGTCATTATGACCGTCCGGCGAAAAGCTGGGCAGGGCATCCGGGCGCGATGGTGCCGGAGGGCTATTATCGCGTGCCGTTGGGACAGGCGCGTACGGTCCGTGCGGGCGCAGCGCTGACCATACTCTGCTATGGTACGATGGAACATGTGATCGAGAGCACCGTCACGGAGATGGGCGTCGACGCCGAGATCATCGACCTGCGCACGCTGGTGCCGCTGGACATCGATGCCATCGAGCAGTCGGTGAAGAAGACGGGGCGCTGCCTGATCGTGCATGAGGCGACGCGGACCAGCGGCTTTGGGGCAGAGCTTTCCGCGTTAGTTCAGGAGCGGTGCTTCTATCATCTGGAAGCGCCGATCGAACGGGTGACGGGTTTCGACACGCCCTATCCGCATAGCCTGGAATGGGCCTATTTCCCGGGGCCGGTGCGGATCAGGGAAGCGATCAAGAAGATCATGAGGGATTGAGCCATGGCGCTGTTCACGTTCAGGCTGCCCGACATCGGCGAAGGCATTTCCGAGGCGGAGATTGTCGGTTGGCATGTGAAGGTCGGGGACCGGGTGGAGGAAGACCAGCCCATCGCCGACATGATGACCGACAAGGCGACGGTCGAGATGGAAAGCCCCGTCGCGGGCGTGGTGAAGCGGCTGGCCGGGGAGCCGGGCGAGCAGATCGCGATCGGCGCCATGCTGGTGGAGATCGAGGTTGAGGGAGAAGGGGAGGTCGCTTCCGGGGCGGAGGCTCCGATGCCTTCGCAGGAGGAGATCGAGGCCGAGACGGCGGGTGGACGCGAGGTCGCGGGCGCGTCGGTTAACGGGATTATTTCTTCGGTTGATCGGCTTTATCCCGACGAGCAAACTTCAGAGCCCTCTCCCCTTCAGGGGAGAGGGTTGGGAGAGGGGGAGCCAGGCGAGACGTCCGCATTACAGCCCCTCTCCCCAACCCTCTCCCCTGAAGGGGAGAGGGAGCAGGTGCTCGCATCCCCTGCCGTCCGCGCCCGCGCCAGGGAACTGGGCATCGACCTGTCCCAGGTGAAAGCCAGCGGCGATCATATCCGCCATTCGGACCTCGACGCATTCCTGCTTTACGGCGCGGGGCAGGGCTATCGGTCGCCCAAGCCGCGCGCGCGGCGGGAGGATGAGGTGGTGAAGGTCATCGGCCTGCGCCGCCGGATCGCGGAGAATATGGCGGCCTCCAAGCGGCATATTCCGCATTTCTCTTATGTCGAGGAAATCGACGTTACCGAACTGGAACGGATGCGCGCGCAGTTGAATGGCGCGCGTGGGGATCGGCCGAAGCTGACCATGCTGCCGCTGCTAATCGTGGCGATTTGCCGCGCGCTGCCGGACTTTCCGATGTTGAACGCCCGCTATGATGACGAGGCGGGCGTGGTGACGCGCTTTGGTGCTGTGCATATGGGTATCGCGACGCAGACTGACGCGGGGCTGATGGTGCCGGTGATCCGCGATGCGCAGGACCGCAATATCTGGCAGCTGGCGGGCGAGATAAAGCGGCTGGCAGAGGTCGCGCGCTCGGGCAAGGCCAAGGCGGAGGAGCTTTCCGGATCGACCTTGACGCTGACGTCGTTGGGGGCGCTGGGCGGGGTGGCGACCACGCCGGTCATCAATCGGCCTGAGGTGGCGATTATCGGGCCCAATCGGGTGATCGAGCGGCCCGTTTTTCGCGGGCGCGAGGTCGTGGCTGCGAAGCTCATGAACCTGTCGATCAGCTGCGACCATCGGGTAGTGGATGGATGGGACGCGGCGAGTTTCGTGCAGGCGGTGAAGCGATTGCTGGAGACGCCAGTGTTGTTGTTTGCGGAGTGAGCATTTCTCCCTCTCCCCTTCAGGGGAGAGGGCAGGGGAGAGGGGAGCAGCAGTCGTGCTTTCAGGCCCCTCTCCCGCCTTCACTACGCTCAGCACCTCGGCCAGAGTCACATGCCTCTGGCCGACCCCTGAAGAGGAGAGGGAATAATTACCGGATCGTCGCCCGGTAACTCAGACGCGCGGTTTCTCCCGGCGACAGGCGCGCAGGGCCTGTCCAGCGGATATGGGTGATGTCGGCCGCGACGGCCCGGCGGACGCCGCCGAGCGGGGTCGGGAGCCATAGCTCGTCAAGGCGGCCCCAGCGTTGCCCGCCATCGACCGACACTTGCATGGACGGATCGGGCGCGGTGAGGAGCGCGCCGCGCGGGACCGCTTTGGTGAGGGCGACGCCTTGGACGGGAGCGCGCCCTTCATTGCGCCAGTTGACGACGAAGAGAATCTGGTCGCCAGGGGCAGCGCGCGTCGCGCTGGCCAGGGTGCGGCGGGCGCGGCCGTTAATGTCGGTATGCACGCGCTCCACGAACATCTGCGTTTCCATCCGCAGGTCCGCACGGGCCAGCAAAGGCGCGGGCAGCATGCCCCATGCCGCCAACCCGAGTAGCGCCAATATCCGCATCATCCGTTCAAAGCCCCGATCCCCGTTTCGCTATGGCTTAGGACGGGGGGAGCGAAAATTTGGTTAACGGGCCTTAGCCATGTTCTGGCGTGGCGGATTGAAATTGACGCGCTGTTGCGGCCCGGTACACATTGCAGAAATGCGGGCAGGGCAGACATGCGGGCAGGATCGACCATTACGTGACACCTCATGAACAGCAGGAAATCAACCGGCGGCGGGATCGGCTGCTGGCGTCGATCGCGCTGACGACCGGGGTTGGGCTGCTTCTTGCCATGCCCTTCGCCTTGCGCGAGGGCGCAGAATTCTTCCTGCCGCTGACGGCCGCGGTGGTGATCGCCATTGCGCTGGTGCCGTTCCTGGAATGGATGGAGCGGCGGCGGGTGCCTTCTGCGGTGGCGGCGCTGGCGGCGGTGATCGCATTCCTCGTGGTCGCGAATACCGCGCTGGTGCTGATCGTGGTTCCGGCGACCGATTGGTTCAGGCTGTTGCCGCAGCGTCTGCCCAAGATTCAGGATAATCTGGCGCCGCTGATCGATTTTTATTCCCAATTGCAGCATTTCGTCGACGAAACGGTGCAGATGCTGGCGACCGGACCGGTGGCGGCGGCGCAGACGGCGGCGGTGGATGCGCCGCGATCGCTGTTGCAGTTCGCCGCGACCTCGGCCCCTTCGGCGATCATCCAGATGGTGTTCGCGCTGCTCATCATTTATTTCTTCCTCGCCGGCTGGACGCGGCTGCGGCGGCGCACGATCAACAGCCGGGGCAGCTTCGATGGGGCCATGGCGGTGGCGCGGGTGATCCAGAATGTGGTCGACGCGACGTCCGCTTATGTGTTGACGATCGCGACGATCAACCTGTGCCTGGGGCTGGCGGTCGCGCTGGCGCTTTGGTTAATCGGCATGCCTTCGCCGCTGATGTGGGGCGGGATCGTCGCCTTGCTCAACTTTGTGCCCTATTTCGGACCGATGCTGGCGGCCGCCTTGCTGGCGCTCGGCGGGCTCATGGTGTTCGATGATGTGTGGCGGGCGCTGGCGCCTGCCGTGACGCAGATCGGCTTTCACCTCGTCGAGGCGAATGTCATCACGCCGATGGTGCTGGGGCGGCGGCTGACGATGAACCCGCTGCTGATTCTGGTGTCGCTGACCTTCTGGGGATGGGTGTGGGGGACGCCGGGCGCGCTGCTGGGCGTGCCTTTGCTGATCATCATCCAGACCGTGGTGGCCGCCGCTGGGACGCCGGATATCGCCGGTTTCCTGTTCGAGCGCGGGACGCTGACGGTGGCGCCGCGCGAAGAAAATGACGAGAAAGAAGAAAGTGGTGAAAGAGCCGGTTGACAGGTCCGGCGCACCCGCATAGATGCCCGCCCACACCGAACGCGGGTGTAGCTCAGTTGGTTAGAGCGCCGGCCTGTCACGCCGGAGGTCGCGGGTTCGAGCCCCGTCACTCGCGCCACTCTTTTGGAAGAGTGGATGGTCCTGAAGGGCCGGATTTATCCCGAAATTTTGATATGTCGTCATGCCAGCGCAAGCTGGCATCTCAGGCCCTGGCGTTTGGCCTCTCCTCACAAGATCCCAGCTTTCGCTGGGATGACGGAGTGGGGCGTTTTAGCAGCGCTGTGAGCGCGTCAGCCGCGCCGCCAGCGTCCGGTTTCCATCCAGGCGAGCAGGCGCTTCAAGGGCAGCACCCAGATCCAGACGATGCCGAGGAAAACATAAACCGGCACCTGCGCGATCATCGGCAGGCTGCCGATAATGCCCGACAGGCTGCCCACCAGCACCGCCCAGAGCAGGATCAGCCCGATGATGAGGAGCATGCCCACAGGCTTGCGCCAGCTGGGTTCGTAGGGAGCAGGCTGGCGGTTCACGCGTCGGGTCCTTCGATCAGTTCGACTTCGGAGAGGATGATGTGGAGCGGCAGGTCCCACGGGTCGGCGGGCAGGGCGTCCTGCTCCTGCACCGACCAGGCGAGGCCGATCCGCAGGGCGTCCGGATAGCGGGCGAAGGCGCGGTCATAATAGCCGCCGCCCTGGCCCAGCCGGTTCATGGCGCGGTCGAAGGCGAGCAGCGGGGCGATGATGATGTCCGGAGCGACGGACGGGCCGCTGGGTTCGGGATGGTGCGTGCCGTAAAGGCCGGGATGGAGCTGATCCTCCGGCGTCCAGGTGAGGAAATCCATGGTGCCGAGCCGGTCGATGACGCGCGGGAGAGCAAGCGTCTTGCCCATCGCCGCGAGTTGAGGCGCAAGCCGCTGCGCGGGCGCTTCGTCGTCCAGCCCCATGTAGAGCGCCACCGTCCGCGCGCTGTCGAGGCGGCGGGCGAGGGGCGAGGGGATCGCCTTGAAGGCCAGCCGATGCGCGAGCGGGTCGAGCGACTGGACGAAGGCGCGGCGGCGCGTCCGGGCGAGGGTGCGCAGGGCGGTCTTGTCGGTGTCTTCGCTCATGGGCTCGCGTTTAGAGCAGCGCGCGGCAAATTGATATTATTTAGCACCGGTGCGTCGACAGGCTCGGCGCGAACGGAGTTTGGGGAGAGCCAAGGAAGGGTGACGGGACCGCCTCGGCCGTTTGCTGGAATATCCTCTGACGCCTCAACGTCAGGTGGGGACCATGTAGATCGGGCCGGAACCCGCCCAGGGACAGCCCCCGTGGATGTGATTATCGCCTCAGGGATGTTCGCTAAAGCTCGTATCGCGCAGTGCCCGTCGCCTGTAATCTAGGCGCCAGGCTCCGGATCGACAAGCCTCTCGCGCAGCTTTTCTATGCGCGCGGCCAGCGCCTCCATCGCTTGCACGGCGAGTTCGTCGTCATCGCCCAGCGCCAGGCTCTGCTGGCGGCCGATCGCCTCGCGCTTCAGGTCATTGAGCTCGTCGGCGAGGAAGAGGGCGGCGAACAGCAGCGTGCGTACTTCAGTGAGGCCCGGCGTATTCTGCTGGGCGAGGCGCGCCTTGCGTTCGATCAAGCCGGCGAGATGAGCAAGATGCGCTTCTTCGCCATCGCGGCAGCGGACCGTATAATGACGCCCGGCGATCTGGAGGGTGGTTTCAGCCACGTTTTTCCCCCTTCAGATCGGCGATAAGTTCATCCAGCGAGCGGAGCGCCGCCCGTGCGGCGACCGGGTCCACGCCGGGGGAGGCCGAAGAGGCCGAACCCGCAGCCGCGAGACCCTGCACATCCTGTTCCAGCTGGCTCACCGCGCGCTCCAGCGCGCCGATAGCCTGCATCATCCGATCGCTTGCCATGATCCACGCATAAACAAAGTTTTCGCCTTGCAAAAGCTGTCATTGGACGGCTTGGCGCGCTCCAAGGTCCTGCCATGGTTGACGCTTTGGGTGCAACGCGACAAAGGGGACCCGATTTCGATTCGCCGGCTCATCAGGGGGCCGTGAGCCAAGTAGGGAAGAAGCCAGCCTAGATGACCGTATCCGAAAAGTCGCTCGCCAGCGCCATCCGGGCGCTTTCCATGGACGCAGTGCAGGCGGCGAACAGCGGCCATCCAGGCATGCCGATGGGCATGGCGGACGTCGCGACGGTGCTGTTCAAGGACTATATCAAGTTCGATCCGACCCAGCCGAAATGGGCAGACCGCGACCGTTTCGTGCTGTCGGCGGGCCATGGATCGATGCTGATCTACGCGCTGCTGCACCTCACCGGCTATGCGCGTCCGACGATGGAGGATATCCGTAATTTCCGTCAGATCGGCAGCCCCTGCGCCGGGCATCCGGAGAATTTCGAGCTGGCTGGCGTGGAAGCGACGACCGGGCCGCTGGGTTCGGGCCTGGCCACCGCCGTGGGCATGGCGATTGCTGAGCGGCACCTCAACGCGCAGTTCGGTGATGATCTGGTTGATCACCGCACCTGGGTGATCGCGGGCGACGGTTGCCTGATGGAAGGCATCAACCATGAGGCGATCGGCCTTGCCGGGCACCTGAACCTTGGCCGCCTGATCGTGCTGTGGGACGATAACAAGATCACGATCGATGGCGCGGTCGACCTGTCGAGCAGCGAAGATGTACGCGCCCGCTATGCCGCGACCGGCTGGCATGTCGTGTCGTGCGACGGCCATGATGTCGCCGATGTGCGCCGCGCGATTGACGAAGCGCTGGCCGATCCGCGTCCGTCGCTGGTCGCCTGTGCCACCAAGATCGGCTATGGCGCGCCCAACAAGGCCGGTACGTCGGGTGTCCATGGTTCCGCTCTGGGCGTCGAGGAAGTCGCGGCGGCGCGGGAGTTCCTGGGCTGGACGTCCGAGCCCTTTGTCCTGCCCGAAGATGTTGCCGCCGAATGGCGCCGCATCGGCTCGCAGGGCGCCGAAGTACGCGCTGCCTGGGAAGGGCGTCTCGATGGCAATGGCCAGAAGACCGAGTTCGAGCGGCGTATGGCGGGTGAACTGCCCGCCGACTTCTCGCTCAACGCCTATATCGACACGCTGATCGCCAATCCGCAGAAGGTCGCGACCCGCAAGGCGAGTGAGTTGGCGCTGGGCGCGATCAACGACCTGTTGCCCGAAACACTCGGCGGTTCGGCGGACCTGACCGGATCGAACAACACCAAGACCAAGTCGACCGGGCCGCTAACCAAGGACGATTATTCCGGCCGCTATGTCTATTATGGCATTCGCGAATTCGGCATGGCCTGCGCGATGAACGGCATGGCGCTGCATGGCGGCGTCATTCCCTATGGCGGCACCTTCCTGGTCTTTTCCGACTATATGCGTGGCGGCATCCGCCTGGCCGCGCTTCAGCAGCAGCGCGTCATCCATGTGCTGACGCATGATTCCATCGGTCTTGGCGAGGATGGCCCGACCCACCAGCCGATCGAACATGTCATG
The DNA here is from genome assembly GCF_905120495.1 of Sphingobium sp. S6. Lineage (NCBI taxonomy): Bacteria > Pseudomonadati > Pseudomonadota > Alphaproteobacteria > Sphingomonadales > Sphingobiaceae > Sphingobium > Sphingobium sp. S6. The sequence continues at coordinate 105,455 of NZ_CAJHOG010000001.1, forward strand.
TCGCTGCGCATGATCCCGAACCTGGACGTCTATCGCCCGGCTGACATCGTCGAGACGGCGGAATGCTGGGAACTGGCGCTGAAGGACAAGGATGGTCCGTCGGTGCTGGCGCTGACGCGGCAGAATCTGGCGCAGCTGCGCACCGAGAAGGCGAGCGAAAATCTCTGTGCCAAGGGCGCCTATCGCCTGCGCGCCGCCAAGGGGACCCGCAAGGTCGTGCTGATCGCCACCGGTTCCGAAGTCGAGATCGCGGTCGCGACCGCCGACCTGCTGGAAGCGCAGGGTATCGGCGCGGACGTCGTGTCCATGCCCAGCTGGGCGCATTTCGACGCGCAGCCGCAGGCGTATAAGGATGATCTCCTTCCGCACCATGTGCTGCGCTGCTCGATTGAGGCAGGCACGACATTCGGGTGGGAGCGCTATGTCGGCATTGCGGGCTTGCGTTTTGGCATCGACACATTCGGCGCTTCGGCTCCGGCGGAAGTGCTGTACGAGCATTTTGGCCTGACCGCGGCGAAGATCGCGCCGCAGGTTGCGGCCGCGCTCGATCATTAAGAACATCTACCAATCAGGAGGCTAGTGCAGTGGCAACGAAGGTAGCAATTAACGGTTTTGGACGTATCGGCCGCCTGGTGGCGCGCGCAATCCTGTCGCGCACCGACCATGATCTGGAACTGGTCAGCATCAACGACCTGGGCGATGCGAAGGCAAACGCCCTGCTGTTCAAGCGTGACAGCGTCCATGGCAACTGGGCTGGCGACGTCAGCGCGGAAGGCGACGTGCTGATCATCAACGGTAAGCGCATTGCCGTCACCGCCGAACGCGATCCCGCCAAGCTGCCGCACGCGGCGCAGGGCGTCGAGATCGCGCTGGAATGCACCGGCATCTTCGCTTCGAAGGAAAAGGCGAGCGCCCACCTGACCGCTGGCGCCAAGCGTGTCATCATTTCCGCGCCCGCAGGCGGCGTGGACAAGACCATCGTGTTCGGCGTGAATCATGAAACGCTGACCGCCGATGACGTCGTCATCTCCAACGCCAGCTGCACGACCAACTGCCTCGCGCCGCTGGCCAAGGTCCTGCACGATGCCATCGGCATCGAAAAGGGCTTCATGACGACGATCCACAGCTACACCAACGACCAGAACACGCTGGACCAGCTGCACAGCGACATGCGCCGCGCCCGCGCCGCTGCGCTGTCGATGATCCCGACCACCACCGGCGCCGCGCGCGCCGTGGGTGAGGTTCTCCCCGAACTGAAGGGTAAGCTGGATGGTTCGTCGGTGCGCGTGCCGACCCCGAACGTCTCGGTCGTTGACCTGAAGTTCATCGCCAAGCGCGAAACGAACCGCGACGAAGTGAACCAGCTGCTGAAGGCCGCTTCGGAAGCGGGTCCGCTGAAGGGCGTGCTGGGCTATTCGGACGAACCGTTGGTGTCGATCGATTATAATGGCGATCCGCGCAGCTCGACCGTCGACAGCCTGGAAACCGCCGTCATCGACGGCAATCTGGTGCGCGTGCTCAGCTGGTACGACAATGAATGGGGTTTTTCGAACCGCATGATCGATACCGCAGGCGTGGTCGCAGGGCTGCTGTAAGAATGAGGGGGGCGGGCAGTGGCTCGCCCCTTTTTTCGTCATCCCAGCGAAAGCTGGGATCTCGTTTTTTTGACTACGTCCCGCCCGAGGCATGAGATCCCAGCTTTCGCTGGGATGACGGTAGGGGCGGCTGGGAGCATCATGGTGGCCAAGCCCTTCAAGACGCTGGACGATATGGGCGACATCAGCGGCAAGGCCGTGTTGGTGCGCGAAGATTTGAACGTGCCGATGCAGGATGGATCGGTGAGCGACGATACCCGCCTGCGGGCGGCGATGCCGACGATCCTTGAACTGGCCGATCGCGGCGCAAAGGTGCTGATCCTGGCGCATTTCGGTCGCCCTAAGGGGCAGAAGAACCCGGAATATTCGCTGTCGAAGATCACGCGTCCGCTGACGCAGGTGTTGGGGCGCGACGTTCAGTTCATTCCCGATTGCTGCGGTGAAGCGGCGGTGGACGGCATCGCGGTGATGCGTCCGGGCGACATTTCGATTTTGGAAAATACCCGCTTCCATCCCGGCGAGGAAAAAAATGATCCGGCGCTGGTGGAAGCCATGGCGGCGATCGGCGACTTCTATGTGAACGATGCCTTCTCCGCCGCGCACCGCGCCCATGCGTCGACCGAGGGGCTGGCGCACAAGCTGCCTGCCTTTGCGGGCCGCTCCATGGAGAAGGAGCTGGACGCGTTGCAGGCGGCGCTCGGCGAGCCGGTGAAGCCGGTCGCGGCTGTTGTCGGCGGTGCGAAGGTTTCGACCAAGCTTGATGTACTGAATAACCTGGTCGCGAAGGTCGATCATCTGATCATCGGCGGTGGCATGGCCAACACCTTCCTCCACGCGCGCGGGGTCGATGTCGGCAAGTCGCTGTGCGAGAAGGACCTGGCGGAGACAGCCGAGGCGATCTTCGACAAGGCCGAGGCTGCCGGTTGCACGATCCATCTGCCCTATGACGTGGTGGTGGCGAAGGAATTCGCGGCCAATCCGCCATCGGTGCGGACTTGCAATGTGCATGAGGTCGCTGCCGACGAGATGATTCTGGACGTGGGCCCGGCGGCGGTCGAGGCGCTGGGCGATGCGCTCAAGAACTGCCGCACGCTGGTCTGGAACGGGCCGCTCGGCGCGTTCGAGATCGCGCCGTTCGACAAAGCAACCGTGGCGCTTGCCCAGACGGCGGCAGCGCTGACGAAGGAAGGTGGCCTCACCTCCGTGGCGGGCGGCGGCGATACGGTCGCGGCGCTCAACCATGCGGGCGTGGCGGGCGACTTCACCTTTGTATCGACCGCTGGCGGCGCTTTCCTTGAGTGGATGGAAGGCAAGGAGCTGCCGGGCGTCAGCGCATTGATGGTGTGAACTTCGGAAGCCGCCGTCCAAAAATGGCGGTTTTCTTCACTTTTTTGAAGCCGCCGAAGGGGCGGCGCAACCCAACAGAGAAGGTATGTGCAGATGCTGGATCAGGATATGAAGAACAAGATTGCGGCCGGTAACGGCTTTATCGCCGCGCTCGACCAGAGCGGCGGTTCGACGCCCAAGGCGCTCAAGGGCTATGGCATCGAGGAAGGCGCGTGGAGGAATGACGAGGAGATGTTCGGCCTCATCCACGACATGCGCAGCCGCATCATCACCTCGCCCTGCTTCACCGGCGAAAAGGTGATCGGCGCGATTCTGTTCGAACGCACGATGGACGGCGAAGCGGGCGGCAAGTCCGTGCCTCAGGCGCTGATCGAGCGCGGCGTGGTGCCCTTCATCAAGATCGACAAGGGCCTGGAGGATGAGGCGAACGGCGTTCAGATGATGAAGCCGATGCCTGAACTCGACACGCTGCTGAAGCGCGCCAAGTCGCTGGGCGTATTCGGGACCAAGGAGCGTTCGGTCATCAATCTCGCCAACCGCGAGGGCATTGCGGCCATCGTCAAGCAGCAGTTCGAAGTGGGCAGCCAAGTGCTGGCCGCTGGCCTGATGCCGATGCTGGAGCCCGAGATCAACATCAAGAGCCCCGAGCGCGCCGAGGCTGACCAGATTCTGCTGGAGGAACTGCTCAAGGGTCTGGACGCGCTGCCCGAAGGCCAGCAGGTGATGCTGAAGCTGTCGCTGCCCGCGAAGGCTGGCTTGTTCGATCCGCTGGTCGATCATCCCAAGGTGCTGCGCGTCGTGGCGCTTTCCGGCGGCTTTTCGCGCGCAGAAGCCTGCGTCGAACTGGCCAAGAATCGCGGCATCATCGCGAGCTTCAGCCGTGCGCTGCTGAACGACCTGCGCCACCAGATGAGCGAGGACGAGTTCAACGGCTCGCTCGGTCAGGCGATCGACGAAATCCACGCTGCCTCGACCAACAAGGCGGCTTGACCTGACATGACGGCCGCTGGCGACATTGGTCCAGAGGCCGTCCTTCGCCTGGGCGGCGAGCATATCGACAGGATGCGGGCGGCAAATGCGCTGTTCGCTGAGGTGTTCGACGATCCGCAATCCTATGCGGATCAGCCCCCGTCAGATGGCTATCTGCGCGATCTGCTGGCCGACCCGCGCTTTATCGCCCTGGTGGCGGTGGAGGGTGAGCGGATCATTGGCGCGCTCGCCGCTTATGAGTTGCGCAAGTTCGAGCAGCAGCGCAGCGAAATCTATATCTACGATCTGGCGGTCGCGGCGGATCGGCGGCGTCAGGGGATCGCCACCGCCTTGATCGACGCGCTACGTCCCATCGCCATCGCGGCTGGAGCATGGGTCATCTATGTGCAGGCCGATCTGGAGGATGAGCCCGCGGTTGCGCTTTATACAAAGCTTGGCTCACGCGAAGATGTGCTGCATTTCGACATCGCGCCAATAAGGGCGATGCTCTAGCTGGCCATGGCCTTCAACGCCTGCGCGTCATGGATCGCGTCCGCATTGATGTCGTTATTGAAAAAGGCCCAAACGGCGCGGCCTTGGCGAGCCTGGTCATTCATCCAACCCGCCCATTCGCGCAGGTCATCCTCGGCATAGCGGCCCCAATATTTGCCTTTCCCGCCATGGAAGCGAACATAGGCGGCGTGGCCCGTGGCGATACGCGGGCTCGCTGATCCGGGCATGTCATGTACGCAGAAGCTTGCGCCATGGCGGTCGAGCAGATCGTAGGTGGTGTGTTCGTACCAGCTGCTGTGGCGAAACTCGAAGACGGGGACGATGTCCGGCGGCTGGAGCTTGAGGAAGCTGTCAAGCCGGTCGGGATTGAAGGTGAGGCTGGGCGGAAGCTGGTAGAGGATTGGGCCCAGCGTCGGGCCGAAATGGCGGAAGGACGCCATCATCCGCTCCATCGGCTCCTCGCAATGGGTAAGCTTCAGGGCCTGTGTGAGATAGCGGTTTGCCTTGACCGCATAGAAGAAGCCGGGCGGCGCCTGATCGCGCCAGCCGTCGACGGTTTCCGGCTTTGGAAGGCGGTAGAAGCTGTTGTTGATCTCCACCGTGCCGAAATGTTCGGCGTAGAAGGCGAACCAGCGCTTCATCGCCAGTTTTTCGGGGTAGAAGGCGCCGCGCCAGTGGCGATAGTTCCATCCCGAGCAACCGATCCTGATCATGATGGGACAAGCCGCCGGACCGGGACGCGGTTCCATTCTTTTCCTTGGACGTCGAAACGCGCTAAGGGCTGCCCATGACCGATTTCACTGACGAAGAGCTGGCGCTCGACCCGCATTTTGCCGACCAGTTCGAAAAGGGTTTCCGCCCGCCCTGCCAGCTTTACCTGATCTCGCCGGCCGCGATCGATGAAGGCTTCGTGACGCAGCTCGCAGAGGCTCTGGACGGCGGCAAGGTTGCGGCGTTCCAGTTGCGGCTGAAAGGTTTGGACGAAGACGCGATCGCCCGCGCGGCAGAGCCGTTGCAAAAATTGTGCGCGGAGCGGGAGGTTGCCTTCATCGTCAACGACAGCGTCGCGCTGGCCAAGCGGCTGGGCGCGGATGGCGTGCATCTGGGGCAGGGGGATGGCGATCCGCGAGAGGCGCGGAAGATTTTGGGGCCCAAGGTGCAGATCGGCGTCACATGCCATGACAGCCGCCACCTAGCGATGGAAGCGGGTGAGGCGGGGGCGGATTATGTCGCCTTCGGAGCCTTTTATCCCACCACGACCAAGGAAACCCATCATCGGCCGGAACCTTCGATCCTCAGCTGGTGGACCACGTTGTTCGAACTGCCCTGTGTCGCGATCGGAGGGGTAACGGCGGACAATGCCGCGCCGTTGGTGGAAGCAGGGGCCGACTTCCTGGCGGTGAGCAGCGCGGTGTGGGCGCATCCGGATGGCCCGCGCGCGGGCGTTGCAGCGTTTTCGGCTGTGCTTGGTGGGGCCCAGGAGGTGACGCCCTCGCGCTGAACCTGTCAAAGGCTCCGTATTTCTTGAGGAAGGAAGGGGCTTCGACAGGCTCAGCCCGAGCGGGTTGAATATTTGGATTGAATTTTCCCTGCTTTAATTAGGCTTGCTGGACGCTGTTTGATTGAGGGAGGAAGCTTTCCCGGGCTTTGCGCGTTTCTCTTCCCGAACTTCGGGAGAGCATTGCCTTGAAAACATATCTGCTCGCGATCACGCTGCTTTGCACGGCTTGCAAGGTGTCTGTCACTGACGCGAATGAAAGCGGGGGCGCGCCTCCTGGCAACCAGACGGACGCGGCGCAGCAGGGCGCGGCAGCCAAGCCCGCGTCCGATCCGTACGCCTTCACCATCGTTCCGGAGCCCGGCGGCACGCCAGCGCGCGCGGATTCGATCTTGCAGGCGCAGGTGGCGCTTGACCGGGCGGGCTTTTCCCCCGGCGTGCTGGACGGGAAGGAGGGCATGTCCTTCACCGCCGCGCTGAAGGGTTTCCAGGAGGCCAAGGGCCTGCCGGAGACTGGCAAATATGATGAGGCGACGGCCAAGGCCCTGCTGGGTGACAAGCCGCCGCCAGCTACATGGCTGGTGACGATCCCTGCGGAGTTCGCCCGTGGGCCGTTCACCGCCATCCCCAAGGAATATGCCGATCAGGCCAAGCTGCCTGCGCTTGGCTATCGCAACCTCATCGAAAAACTGGCCGAGCGTTTCCATACCAAGCCTGAAGTGCTGGTGGCGTTGAATGCACCCAACACGAAGCTAGGGCCCGGAGCTACCGTGCGCGTGCCTGCCGTGGGCAACCAGCCGGTGGCCCAGATCGAGGGAGATGAGCGCGGCTGGGGCACTACGCTGGCCAGCCTGGCGGTCGCGAAGGACCAGCCGCAGGCCGACCATGTCGTCGTCGACAAATCCGACGGCGTGCTGCGCGTTTTCGACAAGGCCAACAAGCTGATCGCGCAGTTCCCGGCGACCATGGGATCGGAACATGATCCGCTGCCGCTTGGCACATGGGAGATCAAGGGGATCAGCCGTAACCCCGATTTCCATTATAATCCCGACCTGTTCTGGGATGCCGACGCCAAGGATGAAAAGGCGGTGTTGAAGCCTGGGCCGAATGGGCCTGTCGGTGTGGTTTGGATCGACCTTTCCAAGCAACATTATGGTATTCATGGCACGCCCGAGCCCCAGACGATCGGCCGTACCGAAAGCCATGGATGCATCCGCCTCACCAACTGGGATGCGGCGCGGCTGGCGCAAATGGTGAAGAGCGGGGTCAAGGCGGTATTCCAGGCATGAGGAGGCCAGGACGGCGAGGATGTTTGGGCATTTTACTCGCGGTCCTGCTGCTGCTCCTGTTCCTGAAAATGTGCGTTCGGATCGTTCCGGGAGACGGGCCTGAGCAGCGCGCCGTGTCGGAACGCCCGGCCGCGGCTGAGGCTGGATCGCTGCTGATCCCGGTCGAGGGCGTGCCCCCAAGCGCGCTTACCGACACCTTTACCCAGGCGCGAGCAGGTGGTGTCCGGCCGCATGATGCGATCGACATCATGGCGGCGCGTGGCAGGGCCGTGCTGGCGGCCGCGGACGGGCGTATAGAGAAGCTTTTCACCAGCGCGGATGGCGGGTTGACCATCTATGAGCGGTCGCCCGACGGCCGCCGCATCTATTATTATGCGCATCTGGACGGCTATGCCCCCGGACTGGCGGAGGGGCAGATGGTGAAGCGGGGGCAGAAGATCGCAACGGTAGGCAGCACCGGCAATGCCGATCCGGCGGCGCCGCACCTGCATTTCGCCGTCAATGAAATCGCGCCGGGGGAACGATGGTACAGGGGGCGGGCGATCAATCCCTACCCCTTGCTGGCGCGGCCGATCCGATGAGCCCACTTGCCCTTATCGGCGGCACGATGTAGAGGCGCGGCCAGCCTTTTTACATGAGGCCGGCTCTTTTCACCTTCAGACATATAGGCAGGCTCTTCCCATGAAGATCAGCGGCGTCGAGATTCGTCCCGGCAACAATATCGAATATGACGGAAGCCTGTGGCGGGCCGTCAAGATCCAGCACACCCAGCCCGGCAAGGGTGGCGCCTATATGCAGGTGGAACTGAAGAACCTGATCGACGGGCGCAAGAATAACGTGCGTTTCCGGTCGGCCGAGACGGTGGAACGCATCCGCCTCGACACCAAGGATTTCCAGTATCTTTATGCCGAGGGCGACATGCTCGTCTTTATGGATACCGAGACCTATGAGCAGATCAACCTGCCGCAGGACCTGGTGGGCGACGCGTCCGCTTTCCTGCAGGACGGCATGATGGTCATGCTGGAAATGTACGAGGAACGCCCGATCTCTGTACAGCTGCCCGAAACGGTCGAGGCGACCGTGGTCGAGGCGGACGCCGTGGTGAAGGGGCAGACCGCTTCGGCCAGCTACAAGCCCGCGATCCTCGACAATGGCGTGCGCGTCATGGTGCCGCCGCATATCGTGACCGGAACGCGCATCATCGTCGATGTGTATGAGCGGGAATATGTGAAGCGGGCGGATTGAACTGCTGATTGTTCCTCTCCCGCAGGCGGGAGGAGTTAGGGGTGGGCGCGAGCGTCAGCGAGCCCTTGCCTCGTTCAAAGCGTTGCATGCGATTGCTACGCAATCGTGCCCACCCCCGGCCCCTCCCGCTAGCGGGAGGGGGGAGATTAAGTAAATGGTATCCCATTCCGGCCTTCTCACCGTCATGGAACGCGCCGCACGCAAGGCTGGCGCGAAGCTGCGGCGCGACTTTGGCGAAGTCGAACATCTGCAGGTGTCGCGCAAGGGACCGGCGGACTTCGTGTCCAAGGCCGATCAGCAGGCGGAACGCACCTTGGTCGAGGAGCTTCAGAAAGCGCGGCCGGACTGGGGCTTCCTGCTGGAAGAAGGCGGGGTGATCGAGGGCGATCCCAACAAGCCGCGCTGGATCATCGATCCGCTCGACGGCACCAGCAACTTCCTGCATGGCATTCCGCATTTCGCGATTTCCATCGCCGTGGAAGAGCCCCTTTATAGCGGCAACAAGCGGGAAGTGACGACCGGCCTCATCTATCAGCCGGTGACGGATGAAAGCTATTGGGCGGAAAAGAGCCGCGGCGCGTGGCGGCATGACCAGCGCCTGCGCGTGTCGGCGCGCCGCGATCTGGGCGACTGCCTGATCGCCACCGGTATTCCCTTCATGGGTCATGGCGATTTCGCCCAATGGACGCGCATCTTCGGCGCTGTCGGTCCATCGGTAGCCGGTATAAGGCGCTTCGGCGCGGCTTCGCTGGATCTCGCTCATGTCGCTTCCGGGCGGTATGACGGCTTTTGGGAAAGTGGCTTGCAACCCTGGGATGTGGCTGCGGGCATATTGCTGGTGCGTGAGGCCGGGGGCTTCGTCACTGACTTTCGTGGCGGGGATCAGCCGATCGAGCGCAAGGAAGTCATTGCGGGCAATGACGCCATCCATAGCAAGCTGCACAAGCTTGTTGCCGGAGCGCTGCGCTGAGGCAGGCAATTGTTTCTGCGTACAAGAAGCAAACTCTTGCGAATCATTCTCATGGCGGGGGGCCTTGCTTCGCTTATGCGGCAGGCCTAAAGCGCGCCCATATTCATTTTCGCCCAGGGGATTCCGTTGGTCGATCTAGCCCAATATCTGCCGATCCTTATCTTTCTCGGGATCGCCTTGCTTCTTTCAGGGGCATTCGTGTTCCTGCCGATGCTGGTCGGCCGCCTGACGGGCGCGCATCAGCCCGATCCGGCAAAGCTGTCGGAATATGAGTGCGGCTTCCCGGCGTTCGAGGAACCGCGCAGCCAGTTTGACGTGCGATTCTATCTGGTCGCGATCCTGTTCATCATCTTCGACCTGGAAGCGGCGTTTCTCTATCCCTGGGCGGTCAGCCTGGATCAGATCGGCTGGGCCGGCTGGGCGACGATGATGATCTTCATAGCGGAGCTGGTGCTGGGCCTCGTCTATGCGTGGAAGAAGGGAGCCCTCGATTGGGAGTAGAACTGACCAGTCCCGCGCCCGGCACGATGTTGCCCGCGGGGACGCAGCCCGACCAGAATTTCTTCAACGCGCTCAACAGTGAGGTGAGCGACAAGGGCTTCCTCGTCACGTCGACCGAAGAGCTTTTCCAATGGGCTCGGACCGGCTCGCTGTGGTGGATGACCTTTGGCCTCGCCTGCTGCGCGGTGGAGATGATCCACGTCAACATGCCGCGTTACGACATGGAGCGGTTCGGCGCCGCGCCGCGCGCTTCCCCGCGCCAATCGGACGTGATGATCGTCGCGGGAACGCTGTGCAACAAGATGGCTCCGGCGTTGCGCAAGGTTTACGATCAGATGTCCAATCCGAAATATGTCATTTCAATGGGCAGCTGCGCCAATGGCGGCGGCTATTATCACTACAGCTATTCGGTAGTGCGCGGCTGTGACCGGATCGTGCCGGTCGACATCTATGTGCCGGGTTGCCCTCCGACTGCCGAAGCGCTGCTATATGGCGTGATGCAGTTGCAGCGGAAGATCCGCCGGATCGGGACGATTGAGCGCTGATATGGGTCATTCTGCACCGAAGATCATGAACCCGGACGGGCTCGCCGACAAGATCGCCGGACTGTTGGGTTCGATGCTGATCGAAGCGGTTGATCATGCCGATGAGCTGAGCTTCACCGTCGTGCGCGAGCGGCTATCCGAGGCGCTGGATGTCCTGCGCGTTCAGGGTGAATATCAGCAGTTGATGGAAATCGCAGGCGTCGATTACCCTGAGCGGGCCGAGCGGTTCGAGGTCTGCTATCATCTGCTGTCGGTCACCAGGAACCATCGCATCCGCGTCAAGATAACGACCGACGAGGATCAGCCCGTCCCTACCGTCACGCACATCTGGCCCGTCGCGGGCTGGCTGGAGCGCGAGGTGTTCGACATGTACGGCGTGATCTTCGAGGGCAATGCCGACCTGCGCCGCATCCTGACCGACTATGGGTTCAAGGGGCATCCGCTGCGCAAGGACTTCCCGCTGACCGGCTATGTCGAGATGTGGTATTCCGAAGAGGATAAGCGGGTCGTCTACAAGCCGGTGAAGCTGGCCCAGGATTTCCGCCAGTTCGATTTCATGAGCCCGTGGGAAGGCGCAGAATATGTGCTGCCGGGCGATGAAAAGGCGCCGCAGGCTCCGGGCGCGCCTTCCCCCGTCGCTGCTCCGCCTCCGCCGCCTGCCGCGCCGAAGGGAGAGCCTGCTGGCGCAACGCCCAAGGTGACGGAAAAGTCCGAAGATACCGGTGCGGGCGAACCGGCGAACCGCAAGGGGCATGAAAAGTCCCCTAATGCTCCGGTGCAGCCTGAACACAATACCGACGAAGGCAAAGGCGCCGCCAAGCCCGAGGACAAAGGCTAATGTCCACCTATCTCGACGAACTCGAACATAAGACCAGCGCGGACGATCCGACGCTGGGCGATACCGAGATCCAGAATTATACGATCAACTTCGGTCCGCAGCATCCTGCGGCGCACGGCGTGCTGCGCCTTGTCATGGAGTTGGACGGCGAGATCGTGGAGCGCTGCGATCCGCATGTCGGCCTGCTCCATCGCGGCACCGAGAAGCTGATCGAATATAAAACCTATCTTCAGGCGCTGCCCTATTTCGACCGGCTCGACTATTGCTCGCCCATGGGCATGGAGCACAGCTATGTGCTGGCGGTCGAGAAGCTGCTGAACCTGGAGGTGCCGCTGCGCGCGCAATATCTGCGCGTGTTCTTTGCGGAACTGACCCGTATCAAGAACCACATGCTGAACCTTGGCAGCCACGTCATGGACGTCGGTGCGATGACGCCGAACCTGTGGCTGTTCGAACTGCGCGAAGACTGCATGAATTTCTATGAGCGGGCGTCGGGCGCGCGCATGCATGCGGCCTATTTCCGGCCGGGCGGCGTCCATCAGGACGTGCCGCTGAAGCTGCTGACAGACATCGCCGACTGGCTTGACACGCGCCTGCCGCGCTTGTTCGAAGACGCGATCAGTCTCGTTGCGGACAATCGCATCTTCAAGCAGCGCAACGTCGATATTGCCGTGGTGAGCAAGGAAGACGCGCTGAAATGGGGCTTTTCGGGACCCATGCTGCGCGGTTCGGGCATCGCCTGGGACATCCGCAAGTCGCAGCCCTATGACGTCTATGATCGCATGGACTTCGACATTCCTGTCGGCACCAATTTCGACTGTTACGACCGTTTCATGGTCCGCGTCGAGGAAGTCCGCCAATCTGCGCGCATCATGAAGCAGTGCCTTAATGAGATGCCGGAAGGTCCGGTACTCTCGCTTGACCGAAAGGTCGCGCCGCCGCGCCGGGGCGAGATGAAGCGCTCAATGGAAGCGCTGATCCATCATTTCAAGCTGTACACTGAGGGCTTCCACGTTCCGGCGGGTGAAGTCTATGTGGCGACCGAAAGCCCCAAGGGCGAGTTTGGCGTCTATCTGGTGAGCGATGGGACCAATTCGCCCTATCGCTGCAAGATCCGCCCGACGGCTTTTTCGCACTTGCAGGCGATGGATTTCATGATGAAGGGCCACATGCTGGCCGACACCACCGCCGTCCTTGGCGCGATGGACATCGTGTTCGGAGAATGTGACCGCTAATGGCTGACGCAGTTCATATCCCTGACGAAGCGGAAACGCGCGCCCGCTGGGGCAATTTCGCGTGGACGGCGGACAATGCCGAACAGGCGAAGAAGGTCATCGCGCGTTATCCCGCCGGCCGTCAGCAATCGGCTGTGATGCCGCTGCTCGACCTTGCCCAGCGTCAGGTTGGTGCGGAAACGCAGACCCAGGGCTGGCTACCCGTGCCGGTCATGGAATATATCGCTGACCAGCTCGATATGCCGTACATGCGCGTTTACGAGGTCGCGACCTTCTACACCATGTACAACCTTGCGCCGGTCGGCCGCTATCATGTGCAGGTTTGCGGTACGACGCCCTGCATGCTGCGCGGATCGGACGATGTCTTCTCGGCCTGCAAGAACAAGGGGCTGGTGAAGGGCGGCACGACGCCGGACGGCCTGTTCACACTGACAGAAGTCGAGTGCCTGGGTGCCTGTGCCAATGCGCCAATGGTGCAGATCAACGACGATAATTTCGAAGACCTGACCTATGACAGCATGAGCGCGATCCTCGACGATCTCGCCGCTGGCAAGCAGCCCAAGATTGGGCCGCAAATCGAGCGTCAGACGAGCTGCCCGGAAGGTGGGCCGACCACGCTCAAGGAAATGGTTTCCGAAAATCATGACTATAGGGGGCAGTGGTAATGAGCGACGTCATCGCGCCGCTGGCCGACAAGGACCGCATCTTCACCAACGTCTATGGCTTCCAGGACTGGGGCATCGACGCGGCGATGAAGCGCGGCGATTGGGATAACACCAAGGCGCTGCTGGAGATCGGCCAGGACGAAATCATTGAGCGCATCAAGGCTTCGGGCCTGCGCGGCCGTGGCGGGGCGGGCTTCCCCACAGGTATGAAGTGGAGCTTCATGCCCAAGGAAAGCAAGGATGGCCGTCCGAGCTTCCTGGTCATTAACGCGGATGAATCCGAGCCGGGTTCGTGCAAGGACCGCGAGATCATCCGCCACGACCCGCACAAGCTGATCGAGGGCGCGCTGGTTGCCGGTTTCGCGATGCGCGCGCGCGCGGCCTACATCTATATCCGCGGCGAGTTCATCTATGAGGCGAAGGTACTCTTCGCCGCTGTCGAGCAGGCTTATGAAAAGGGCTTCCTTGGCAAGAACGCATGCGGTTCGGGTTATGATTTCGACGTCTTCGTCCATCGTGGCGCGGGCGCCTATATCTGTGGTGAGGAAACCGCGCAGATCGAAAGCCTGGAAGGCAAGAAGGGCCAGCCGCGCCTGAAGCCGCCTTTTCCGGCGGGCGCGGGGCTTTATGGCTGCCCGACGACCGTGAACAACGTGGAATCGATCGCGGTGTCGCCGACGATCCTGCGTCGTGGATCGGAATGGTTCTCCAGCTTCGGCCGCGAAGGAAACAAGGGCACGAAGCTGTTCCAGATCAGCGGCCATGTGAACAAGCCCTGCGTGGTCGAAGAGTCGATGGGCATCAGCTTCAAGGAGCTGATCGACCGGCATTGCGGCGGCATTCGTGGTGGTTGGGACAATCTGCTGGCCGTGATCCCCGGCGGATCGTCGGTGCCGCTGGTTCCGGCCGCACAGATCATGGACGCGCCGATGGACTTTGATGGTCTGAAGGCGCTCGGGTCGGGTCTCGGCACGGCAGCGGTCATCGTCATGGACAAGTCGACCGACATAGTCCGCGCGATCAGCCGTTTGTCCTACTTCTACAAGCATGAAAGCTGCGGCCAGTGCACGCCCTGCCGCGAAGGCACGGGCTGGATGTGGCGCGTGATGGAACGGCTGCGTTCGGGCGAGGCGGACATCGGCGAGATCGACATGCTCCAGCAGGTCACCAAGCAGGTTGAAGGCCACACCATCTGCGCGCTCGGCGATGCGGCGGCCTGGCCGATCCAGGGCCTGATCCGGCATTTCCGCCCCGAGATCGAGCGGCGGATCAATGAGAATAAGGGTAGCGCCCCCGTCATGGAGGCAGCGGAGTAATCATGCCCAAGGTCAAAGTAGACGGCGTAGAACTCGAAGTTCCGGCGGGCGCGACGGTCCTGCAGGCGTGCGAGATGGCGGGGAAGGAAATTCCGCGCTTCTGCTATCATGAGCGCCTGTCCATCGCGGGCAATTGCCGCATGTGTCTGGTCGAGGTAAAGCCTGGGCCGCCCAAGCCGCAGGCGAGCTGCGCGCTGCCCGCCGCCGATAATCAGGAAATCTTCACGCAGACCGAGATGGTCAAGAAGGCGCGCGAAGGGGTGATGGAGTTTCTCCTCATCAACCACCCGCTCGACTGCCCGATTTGCGATCAGGGCGGCGAGTGCGATCTGCAGGACCAGTCGGTCGCCTATGGCCGGGGCGGCAGCCGCTTCGAAGAGAATAAGCGCGCCGTTACCGAGAAATATATGGGTCCGATCGTCAAGACGGTCATGACCCGCTGCATCCAGTGCACCCGCTGCGTACGCTTTGCGGAGGAAGTCGCTGGTGTGCCGGAAATCGGCGCGATCTATCGCGGCGAGAATATGCAGATAACCACTTATCTCGAACATGCTGCCAAGAGCGAGCTGTCGGGCAATGTGGTGGACCTCTGCCCGGTCGGCGCGCTGACGTCGAAGCCCTACGCCTTCGAAGCGCGTCCCTGGGAGCTGCGCAAGACCCCGGCGATCGACGTGATGGATGCGGTCGGCACCAACATTCGTCTCGATAGTCGTGGCCGTCAGGTGCTCCGCGCCGTGCCGCGCATCAACGATGACGTGAATGAAGAGTGGGCGAGCGACAAGACCCGGCACAATGTCGATGGCCTGGTGCGCAAGCGGCTCGACAAGCCCTTCGTGCGCAAGGATGGCAAGCTGGTTCCCGCCACGTGGGAAGAGGCGTTCAAGGCGATCGCCGCCGTCCAGCATGGCGGGTCGGTTGCGGCGCTGGCGGGCGACCTGCTCGATTGCGAGACGATGTTCGCGGGCAAGCTGCTCGTCGAAAAGCTGGGCGGCACAATGCTCGAAGGGCGTCAGACGGGCTTGGCTTATGACGTGTCGAGCCTGTCGGCGGTCAACTTCAACACGACGCTGAATGGCATTGAGACGGCGGACGTGATCCTGCTGGTCGGCACCAACCTGCGTTGGGAAGCGCCGCTGGTGAACACGCGCATCCGCAAGGCGATCAAGAAGGGCGCGAAGGTCTTTGCGCTCGGGCCGCAGGTCGATCTGACCTACAAGGTCGAATGGCTGGGCAATGATGCGTCGCTGCTGGCGAAGCTTCCGGAAGCTGTGGTCGAGGCATTCGGCAGGGCGGCGCGTCCGGCGATGATCGTGGGCGGCGGCGTGCTGGCCAAGGATGGTGCGCATGGCGATACGCTGGCGCTGGTCGAGACGCTGGGCCTGATCAAGGATGGTTGGAACGGCTATAACGTGCTGCACTTCGCGGCGGCGCGCATGGGCGGTCTGATGCTGGGCTATGCGACCACGGGCGGGATCAAGGCCGTGGCTGCGGCCAAGCCGAAACTGCTCTTCTCTCTCGGTGCGGACGAGGCCGATTATTCGGCATTCGACGACAGCTTCAAGGTCTATGTCGGCCACCATGGCGACAAGGGCGCGCATGCGGCGGACGTCATCCTGCCTGGCGCCAGCTATGCCGAGAAGGCGGGCACCTATGTCAACCTGGAGGGCCGGGTGCAGCGCGGTGAAAAGGCCGTGTTCGCGCCGGGCGATGCGCGCGAGGACTGGTCGATCCTGCGCGCGCTTTCCGAAGTGCTGGGCGCGACGCTGCCGTTCGACAGCTTCGACGCATTGCGGGCGGAGATGTCCAAGGCGGTTCCGGCGCTTGGGGGCGAAGGTCTCGCCGATTATGGATGGTCCGTGCCGTCGCTGCCCACCGGGGCGAGCGGGGAGTTCGGTTCGCCGATCAAGGATTTCTATCTGACCAACGCCATCTGCCGCGCCAGCCCGACGATGCAGCAATGCTCGGCCGAGTTGATCCACGGGACAAGCTTCGCGGAGGCCGCAGAGTGACCGCTTTCTTTCAAAATTGGGGGCTTCCCTTCAACGGAGCGTGGCTGCTGTCCACGGTGATCGGCATATTGGTGATTGCCCTGCCGTTGATGCTGGCAGTGGCCATGATCATCTATGCCGATCGCAAGATTTGGGCGGCGATGGCGCTGCGCCGTGGTCCCAACGTCGTCGGGCCCTTCGGGCTGCTTCAGTCCTTTGCGGACGGGGCGAAGGTGTTCCTGCAGGAAACCATCATCCCTTCGGCCGCTAACCGTGCGCTCTTCCTGATCGCGCCGATCATCACCTTCACCGTGGCACTGATCGCCTGGGCGGTGATCCCGTTTCAGGCGGGCGTGGTGCTGGCGAACATCAATGTCGGCTTGCTGTACATCCTCGCGATCAGTTCGCTCGGCGTGTACGGCATCGTGCTGGCGGGCTGGGCGTCGAACTCGAAATATCCCTTCTACTCGGCCATTCGCGCCAGCGCGCAGATGATCAGCTATGAAGTGTCGATCGGCTTCATCCTGGTCTGCGTGGTGCTGTGGGCGGGGAGCTTCAACCTGACGGCGATTGTCGAAAGCCAGCGCGGCTATTATGGCTTCATCAACGGCCATGCGTTCAATCCGCTGCTGTTCCCGATGTCGATCATGTTCCTGGTGTCGGCCATGGCGGAAACCGGTCGAGCGCCGTTCGACCTGACCGAAGCGGAAAGCGAACTGGTCGCGGGCTACCAGACCGAATATTCGTCCATGTCGTTCGCGCTCTACTGGCTCGGCGAATATGCGAACGTCATTCTGATGTGCGCGCTTAACGCCATTCTCTTCTGGGGCGGATATCTGCCGCCGATCGACTGGGCGCCGCTTTACTATGTACCCGGGATCATATGGCTTTTCGCCAAGATCCTGTTCTTCTTCTTCGTCTTCTCCTGGGTGAAGGCGACGGTGCCCCGTTACCGCTATGACCAGCTGATGCGGCTGGGCTGGAAAGTGTTCCTGCCGGTGTCGCTCTTCTTTGTCTTCCTGGTATCGGGCTTCCTGATGTTTACGCGCTACGGAGGCGCTCAATGAGCCTCGGCTATTACGTCAAATCCTTCACGCTCTGGGAGTTTGTGAAGGCGCACGCTTTGACCTTGAAATATTTTTTCAAGCCCAAGGCGACGATCAACTATCCCTATGAAAAGAACCCGATTTCGCCGCGGTTCCGGGGGGAGCATGCGCTGCGCCGCTATCCCAATGGGGAAGAACGCTGCATCGCATGCAAGCTGTGCGAAGCGGTGTGCCCGGCTCAGGCGATCACCATCGAGGCGCAGCCGCGCGACGATGGCAGCCGCCGCACGACGCGCTATGACATCGACATGACGAAGTGCATCTATTGCGGCTTCTGTCAGGAAGCCTGCCCGGTGGATGCGATCGTTGAGGGGCCGAATTTCGAGTTTTCGACCGAAACCCGCGAAGAGCTTATCTACGACAAGGCGAAGCTCCTTGAAAATGGCGACAAATGGGAACGCGCTCTTGCCGCGAACCTTGCCGCCGATGCCCCCTATCGTTAAGCCGCGACCCGATCGAAGAGGATATATGATCCTGTGATTCACGTGCTTGCCTTTTACCTGTTCGCCACATTAGTGGTGTGCAGCGGCGCGCTGACGATCCTGTCGCGCAACCCGGTTCATTCGGTGCTGTGGCTGATCCTGGCGTTCTTCAACGCGGCAGGGCTGATGGTGCTGCTCGGCGCCGAGTTCATCGCGATGCTGCTCGTCATCGTTTATGTGGGCGCGGTCGCCGTCTTGTTCCTGTTCGTCGTGATGATGCTCGACATCGACTTCGCGGAATTGCGGGCCGGTTTCGTCGATTATCTGCCCTTTGGCATGCTGATCGCGCTGGTTCTGCTGGCGGAGATCGTTCTGGGGATCGGCATCTGGAGCGCCGGGCCGATCGAACTGGCGCAGCGCGCGGCGCCGGTGAACCCGGAAATGTCGAACATACAGGCGATCGGAACGCTTCTTTACACGCGTTACATCTTCCTGTTCGAAGCAGCAGGCATCGTGCTGCTGGTAGCCATGATCGGCGCGATCGTGCTGACTCATCGTGCACGCGGCGGCGTCAAGGGCCAGAACATCGCCCGTCAGAACCGCCGCCGTCCGCAGGATGCCGTGCGCAACGTCAATCAGCCCGTGGGGCAGGGGGTGGAGCTGTGATCGGCCTTCAGCACTATCTGGTCGTCAGTGCGATCCTCTTCGTGATGGGGGTGCTGGGCATCTTCATCAACCGCAAGAATGTCATCATCATCCTGATGGCGATCGAATTGATCCTCTTGAGCGTGAACATCAACCTTGTCGCCTTCAGCGCCTTCCTCGGCGATCTGGTGGGCCAGGTGTTCAGCATGTTCGTGCTGACCGTCGCGGCGGGTGAGGCGGCCATCGGCCTTGCCATCCTCGTCATCTATTTCCGTGGTCGCGGCACGATTGCCGTCGATGATGTCAACCGGATGAAGGGCTAAAGCTCGATGATCCAGCTTATCGTCCTTCTCCCGCTCATCGCGGCTGTCATCGCGGGCCTTGGCAACAAGGCGCTGGGGAAGCTGCCCGCGAAGATCATCACCACCGGCGCGCTGCTCGTTTCCTGCGCGCTTAGCTGGCCAATCTTCATCAGCTTCCTGACCGGCCATGCCGAACCTTATGTGGCCCCGGCCTTCACCTGGATCCAGTCGGGCAGCTTTGACGCGCAATGGGCACTGCGTGTGGACGCGATGACGGCGGTCATGCTGGTGGTCATCACCAGCGTGTCGAGCCTCGTCCACCTCTACAGCTGGGGCTATATGGAGGAGGAGCCGGATCAGCCGCGCTTCTTTGCCTATCTGTCGCTCTTTACCTTCGCGATGTTGATGCTCGTGACGGCGAACAATCTGCTTCAGATGTTCTTCGGTTGGGAAGGCGTGGGCCTCGCTTCCTATCTGCTGATCGGTTTCTGGTTCCGTAAGCCCTCCGCAAACGCGGCCGCGATCAAGGCGTTCGTCGTGAACCGCGTCGGTGACCTCGGCTTCATGCTCGGCATTTTCGGCACCTATCTGGTGTTCAACACCATCTCGATTCCGGAGATTTTGGAAGCCGCGCCCTCAATGGCCGGATCGACCATCGGGTTCCTCGGCTATCGCTTCGACACGATGACAGTGCTCTGCCTGCTGCTGTTCATCGGCGCGATGGGCAAGTCGGCGCAGCTCGGCCTGCACACCTGGTTGCCGGACGCGATGGAAGGCCCGACCCCTGTGTCGGCGCTGATCCACGCGGCAACCATGGTGACGGCGGGCGTGTTCATGGTGTGCCGCCTGTCGCCGATGTTCGAGGTGTCGCCGACAGCGCTTGATTTCGTGACCTTTATCGGCGCTGCCACCTGCCTCTTTGCAGCGACGGTTGGCACGGTGCAGAACGACATCAAGCGGGTCATCGCCTATTCGACCTGTTCGCAGCTCGGCTATATGTTCTTCGCGGCGGGCGTCGGCGCTTATGGGGCGGCGATGTTCCACCTGTTCACGCATGCTTTCTTCAAGGCGCTGCTGTTCCTGGGGGCAGGCTCGGTCATCCATGCCATGCACCATGAACAGGACATGCGCTATTACGGTGCGCTGCGAAAGGAAATCCCGGTCACCTTCTGGACGATGACGCTGGGCACGCTGGCGATCACGGGTGTCGGCATTCCGCTGCTCGGCTATGGTTTTGCGGGCTTCTATTCGAAGGACGCAATCCTGGAATCGGCATTCGCCGCAGGTGGCTATGGCACCGGGGCGTTCCTGGTCGGTGTATTCGCCGCGCTGCTCACCAGCTTCTATAGCTGGCGTCTGGTATTCCTCACCTTCTTCGGCAAACCGCGCTGGGCTGCTTCAGAGCATATCCAGCATGCGATTCATGGGCATCATGAATCGCCGGACGAAGAAACCGCTCATGACGATCATGCGACGCATGGTCATGGGTCGGAGCATGCCAACGCTCCCGCTCAGGAAAATGCGGGCCATGATCCGCACGGACATGAAGCGGACGCACATGCGCTGCACGGCGGAACCGGCGGCTATCACCCACATGAGAGCCCTTGGGTCATGTTGTTGCCGCTCGTGGTGCTCAGCCTGGGCGCGGTGTTCGCGGGCTTCCTCTTCCATGACCAGTTCATCGGAGCCGAAGGCGGCATCGAGTTCTGGAAGGGCGCCCTGGCGTTCGACAGCCATCTGATGCATGCTGCGCATGAGGTCCCGACCTGGGTCAAATTCTCGCCCTTCGCGGTGATGCTGACCGGCTTTGTGATCGCGTGGCTGAGTTACATCAAGAATACCGACTGGCCGCGTCGTTTCGTGGCGGAATTCGGTGTGCTGTACCGCTTCCTGCTCAACAAATGGTATTTCGACGAGCTGTATCACTTCCTGTTCGTCAAGCCTGCCTTCGCCATCGGCCGCTTCTTCTGGAAGTTCGGTGATGTGGGCTTCATCGACCGCTTCGGGCCCAATGGGCTCGCCGCGCTGGTCGTGCAGGGCAACAAAGTCACCCGTCGGCTTCAGTCCGGCTACCTCTACACTTACGCGTTGGTGATGCTGATCGGCCTCGCCGCGGCCGCAACCTGGGCGATGACACGATAATGGACGGCTTCCCCATCCTTTCCCTGATGATGGCAGTGCCGATGGCGGGGGCCATCGCCTGTCTCTATGCGGGCGCGAACACGGCGCGCTGGATAGCGTTGTTGGCGACGCTGGTCGATCTGGCGCTTGGCGTCTTGCTGTGGGCGAATTTCGACCAGTCGGGCAGCGCTGCGCAGTGGCAGTTCCAGGAATATGCACCGATCTTCGGCCGCTTCGCCTGGGCGCTGGGCATCGATGGCATCGCCCTGGTGCTGATCATGCTGACCGTCTTCCTGATGCCGATCTGCATCGGGGCGAGTTGGGAAGCGATTCAGAAGCGGGTCGGCGAATATATGGCGGCCTTCCTGTTCATGGAGGTGCTGATGATCGGCGTCTTCACGGCGCAGGATATCTACCTCTTCTACGTGATGTTCGAAGCTGGCCTGATCCCGATGTATTTGATCATCGGCATCTGGGGCGGGGCGGATCGCATCTACGCATCTTACAAATTCTTCCTCTACACGCTGCTTGGATCGGTGCTGATGCTGATCGCGATGATGTGGATGGTGCATGAAGCAGGCACGACCGACATCCCGACGCTGATGGCGTATAATTTCGATCCGCATGTGCAGATCTGGCTGTTCCTCGCCTTCTTTGCGAGCTTTGCGGTCAAGATGCCGATGTGGCCGGTGCATACCTGGCTGCCTGACGCGCACGTTCAGGCGCCGACCGCTGGCTCGGTCATTCTGGCGGGCGTGCTGCTGAAGATGGGTGGCTACGGTTTCATCCGCTTTTCGCTCCCGATGTTCCCGGAAGCTTCGGCGCAACTCGCCTGGCTGGTCTGGGGTCTGTCTATGGTGGCCGTGGTTTACACCAGCCTCGTCGCGCTGGTGCAGACCGACATGAAAAAGCTGATCGCCTATTCGTCGGTCGCGCACATGGCGATCGTGACGGTCGGCCTGTTCGCCTTCAACCAGGCGGGGATCGAAGGCGCGATGATGGTGATGCTGGGCCACGGGCTGGTATCAGGCGCGCTGTTCCTGTGTGTCGGCGTCATTTACGATCGGCTGCATACGCGTGAGATTTCGCGATACGGCGGGCTCAGCATCAACATGCCGAAATATGCGGTTCTGTTCCTGCTGTTCACCATGGCGTCGGTCGGTCTTCCGGGCACTAGCAACTTCGTCGGCGAGTTCCTGGCGCTGATGGGCATTTATCAGGCGTCGAGCTGGGTAGCGCTGGTCTGCACGACGGGTATCATTCTGGGCGCGGCCTATATGCTCTATCTCTATCGCCGGATCGCTTATGGCGAGCAGAAGAATGCTGACGCCGCCGCTATGCCGGACCTGTCGATGCGTGAGATGTGGCTGCTGGCGCCGATCGCGGCTGCCGTGCTGTGGATGGGCATCTATCCTGAGAGCTTCCTGGCGCCGATGCGGTCCGATATCCGCGCGCTGGAGGCCCGCATCGCCTCTGCGGCTCCGGTGGGTGATAGCAGGATCAAGATGGGTCCCGCCGTCCCGAAGGCTGAAGCCCATCACGGCGAAGACCATAGCGCTATGTCCCAAGAAAAAGCGTCGGGGGAGGCGCACTGATGATTGATTCCGCTTCCCTTTTGGCTGTTCTGCCGGAGCTTGTCCTGACAGCGGGCGGCTTGGTCCTGCTGCTGACGGCTGCTTTTGGCGGTGATGGTACCGCACGCGTAGTGAACTGGCTGTCGGTGCTCACGCTTCTCGTCGCGGGTCTGACGCTGCCGGTGTCTATGGAGCATGGCCCGCTTGCATTTGACGGGTTGGTGCGCGCGGATGCCTTCTCGATCTTTGCCAAGGCGCTGATCTACGCCTCGGCGGGCGCTGCGATCCTGCTCGCGCCGCGCTATTTCGCTGCTGGTGGTGCAGTGCGTCCGGAATATCCGGTTCTGATCCTGTTCAGCAGCGTCGGCATGGGCATGATGGTGTCGGCAGGTGACCTGCTGACGCTCTATGTAGGGTTGGAGATGCAGAGCCTTGCCGCCTATGTGCTGGCGAGCTTCATGCGGCAGGATGAGCGGTCTTCCGAGGCTGGCCTTAAATATTTTGTGCTGGGGTCGCTGGCGAGCGGCATCCTGCTCTATGGCACGGCGCTGCTGTACGGCTTCACCGGCAGCACGAGTTTCGATGGCATCGCGGTGGCGCTGGGCGACGGCGTGGGCAAGGGCGAGCTGTTCGGCATGGTGTTCCTGCTGGCTGGCCTTGCGTTCAAGATGAGCGCGGTGCCGTTCCACATGTGGACGCCCGACGTCTATGAAGGCGCGCCGACGCCAGTCACGACCTTCTTCGGCAGCGCGCCCAAGGTGGCAGCGATGGCGCTCACCGTGCGCGTCGCGATCGAGGCGCTTGGGCCCGCCGGGCTCGACTGGCAGCAGATCGTGATCTTCGTGGCGCTGGCTTCGATCATCTTCGGCGCGGTGGCGGCGATCGGCCAGACGAACATCAAGCGGCTGATGGCCTATTCGTCGATCAACAATGTCGGCTTTGCGCTGATCGGCCTTGCTGCGGCGACGCCTGCGGGCGTGGCGGCGACGATGAGCTATATGGCGATCTATGTCGTCATGACGATCGGTGCTTTTGCCTGCATCCTGCAGATGCGTGATGCGCAAGGCCGTCCGGTGGAAAGCATCGCAAGCCTGGCGGGCTTGTCTCAGTCGCGCAAGGGACTGGCCGCTGCACTGGCGATCTTCATGTTCTCCATGGCCGGCATCCCGCCGCTGTTCGGCTTCTGGGCAAAGTTCCTGGTGTTCGACGCGGCGGTTGCTGCGGGGCTGACCGCGTTGGCGGCATTTGGCATCGCGGCTTCCGTGATCGGCGCCTTCTATTATCTGAAGATCATCAAGACGATGTACTTCGATGAACCGGCTACCGCCTATGAGGCGCGGGGCGGGGCGGTCGAGAATGTTATCCTGACCGCCTGCGCGGTGGTGATCGTCGTTGGATATCTGTTGAACCCGGTGCTCGATCAAGCGAGCGCGGCGGCTGCGGCGTCGCTGTTCTGAGCGACATCCGCTTCGTCGAAGAGACCGGATCAACCAACGCCGACATGCTGGCGTTGGCGGATCAGGGCGTGGCGGAAGGAACATGGCTGCGTGCGGGCCGTCAGGTCGGCGGGCGAGGCCGCATGGGGCGGACCTGGGAAAGTCCTACGGGCAATCTCTATTGTTCCACACTGGTGCGGCTGCGCCCGGGTGATCCGCCTGCCCATTTGCTTGCTCTGGTCGCGGCGAACGCGGTTCATGCGCTCGTTGCGCCATCGTGTGACGGGCAGGCGCGGATCAAATGGCCTAATGATGTCCTGGTCGAGGGCGCGAAGATCGCCGGAATCCTGCTCGAACGCGCAGGCGACGCGATTGTGGTCGGGATCGGCATCAATGTCGTGGATCATCCGGCCGGGTTGGACAGGCCGGTCACAAGTCTTGCAGCGCAAGGTGCCGCTGATGCAGAAGCGGGAGCGTTGCTGGAGAGGTTGGCGCAATTGTTCGGCCATTGGCTGGCTGTCTGGCGGGCCCAAGGACTGGAGCCTGTCCGGGCGCACTGGTTGTTGAACGCTCATCCCACTGGCACGGCAATGCGGGTCGTGCAGCCTGACGGCGAGACGATCGAAGGAGCTTTCGATACGCTTGACCAGCAAGGCATGCTGATCCTCCGCTTGGCGAATGGCGGGACACGTGCCATTCATGCGGGCGACATCCTACTCATCTGATATCCGGGGACGGGCCATGCTTCTCGCGATCGACGCGGGCAATACCAATGTGGTTTTCGCGCTGCTTGACGGGCGTGAGATCCGTGCGCGCTGGCGGATCGCGACAGACCCGCGCCGGACGGCGGACGAGTATGCGGTGTGGCTGAACCAGCTGCTGATGCTGGAGGGCTATGGCATCGC
Organism: Sphingobium sp. S6; assembly: GCF_905120495.1. Taxonomy (NCBI): domain Bacteria; kingdom Pseudomonadati; phylum Pseudomonadota; class Alphaproteobacteria; order Sphingomonadales; family Sphingobiaceae; genus Sphingobium; species Sphingobium sp. S6. The sequence goes on from NZ_CAJHOG010000001.1 coordinate 130,480, forward strand.
CGATGTCGATGCGGTGATCATCGCGACCGTCGTGCCCCGCGCGCTGCATAATCTTCAGGTGCTGGCGGAGAAATATTTCAAGACGGCTGCGCTGGTCGCGGGGCAGGCGCCGGTCGAATGGGGCGTGGAACTTGACGTCGCGGAGCCTGCTTCCGTCGGCGCGGACCGGGTTGTCAACGCCATCGCCGCGCACCATCTATATGAAGGCGATTTGATCGTCATAGATTTTGGGACTGCAACCACCTTCGACGTCATCGACTATCAAGGGACGTACAAGGGCGGAATCATCGCGCCGGGTATCAACCTGTCGCTCGACGCGCTGGTAGCGGCGGCCGCCAAGCTTCCGAAGATCGCCATTGCGCCACCGGAGAACCGTTCGGTTATCGGTCGGACGACCGAAGCGCAGATGCATATCGGGGTGTTCTGGGGCTATGTGGCGATGATGGAAGGGCTGGTTGCCCGGATGCGGGCGGAGATTGGCCGTCCGGCAAAGGTAATTTCGACAGGCGGCCTTGCCGTCCTGTTCGATGAGAATAGCGAAATTTTCGATGCGATCGCGCCTGACCTCACCATTTTGGGTCTGGCGCTGTTGCACGAGCGGAGTTTGAAGAACTGATGACACCTAAAGACGAGCTGCTCTTCCTGGCCCTTGGCGGGTCGGGGGAGATTGGCATGAACGTCAATCTTTATGGCTGCCAGGGCAAATGGGTGATGGTCGATCTCGGCCTGACATTCGCCGACCCGGCATATCCCGGCGTCGAACTGGTGCTGCCGGACCTGTCCTTCATCGAGGAGCGCCGTGAGGACCTGCTCGGCATCGTGCTCACCCATGGGCATGAAGATCATATCGGGGCAATACCCTATCTCGCCGCCGATCTGGGCGTGCCGCTTTATGCTACCCCATTCACGGCGGGGCTGATCAGGCTGAAGCTGGAGGAAGAAGGCCTTACCAGCGAGGTCGAACTCAACGTCATCGACAATGAGGGAAGCTTCGCCCTGGGGCCGTTCGGGTTCCGCTACGTGCCGCTGGCGCATTCGATCCCCGAAGGCAATGCGGTGTTGATCGACACGCCTCACGGGCGCGTGTTCCATACCGGTGATTGGAAGATCGATGAGAAGCCAGTGCTGGGGCAGCCGTCGACGCCGGAAGAACTGACGGCGATTGGTGATGAAGGCGTGCTGGCGCTGGTGTGCGACAGTACGAATGTGTTCAATCCCGAGGCGAGCGGTTCCGAAGGAGACGTGCGCGAAGGGCTGATGCAGACGATCACCGGCGCGAAGGGACGTGTGCTGGTCACGACCTTCGCCTCGAACGCCGCGCGTTTGCAGACGCTGGGCGAAGTGGCGAATGCCGTCGGACGCAAACTGTGTGTCGCGGGCAGGTCGCTCGACCGGATCATCTCGACCGCAAGGACGGCGGGTTATCTCAAGGATTTCCCGCCCACGGTCGACTGGGACGACGCGATGGCGCTTCCCCGCAACGAGGTGATGATTATCGCCACCGGAGGGCAGGGGGAAGCGCGGGCGGCGCTATCGCGGATCGCTTTCGACAGTCATCCAATCAAGCTCGACACCGGCGATCTCGTCGTTTTCTCGTCCAAGCAGATTCCGGGCAATGAAATCGCCATCGGGCGCATTCAAAATGCGCTGGCGGCGAAGGGCGTGCTGATGGTCACGGATCGTCAGGCGGAAGTGCATGTGTCGGGTCATCCGGGACGGCCGGAACTTGAGGCCATGTATCGGTGGGTGCGGCCGCAGATCCTGCTGCCAGTGCATGGTGAGCGGCGGCATATGGCGGAGCAGGCGCGGCTTGGGCTTTCGAGCGGCGTACCAAGCGCGATTGTCCAGTCCAATGGTGACCTGTTGCGGCTTGCGCCCAATGGCCCCGAGATCATCGGGCATGAAGCGACTGGGCGTCTGGTTCTGGATGGCGACGTGATCCTGCCTGCGGATGGATCAACGATGAATGAGCGGCGCAAGGTCGCATTGCACGGGCAGATCAGCGTCGCGGTGGCTCTCGATCGCAAGGGCAAGCTGATGGGCGAGCCAGCGCTGCGTACGCAAGGCGTGCCGGTGGAAGAGGACAAGGCTGCCTTCCTGGCCGAAGCCGCGGATGAGGCGGCGGAAGCTGTCGGCAAGGGCTCGCAGGAAGAAGAGGCGCTGCGCGAACGGGTACGTCTGGCCGTGCGCAGGACGGCGACACGCTGGACGGGCAAGAAGCCGGTGGTGGACGTGCTCCTCATTCGGGCCTAAGGCTGCGCGCCATGAACTGGTACGCGATCCTCGCCATTTATGTGCTGTTCTGGGTCATCAGCGCGTTCATCGTCCTGCCGTTCGGCATCCGCACGCCCGATGAGACGGGTGAAGTGATGCTGACGGGACAGGCGGATAGCGCGCCCAGCAACTTCCGTCCCGGCATGGTAGCCGTTCGTGCTACGATCCTGTCGGCGGTGCTGTTCGGGCTATATTATGCCAACTATGTCGAGGGCTGGGTAACGCTGGAGCAGATCACGCGCCGTTCGTGAGGGGTTTCGACAAGCTCAGCCCGGACGGTGGTGAGGGGCTGGACAAGTATTGAGCCGTCAAGAATTGCGCGCGGCCGTCAGTGCAATCCAACGGCCGGTATGTCGTTGTCCATCGACAACATCATGATGATGAGTTCGGAGCGGGATTTTATGCCCAGCTTCTGAAAGATGCTGTGTAGATGCACCTTGACCGTTCCTTCGGTCAGGCCGCAGCGGGCCGCGATTTCGCGGTTGCGCAGGCCAGCGCGGATCAGCCCGGCAATCTCCAGTTCCCGATCGGTGAGGGCAGCGAGGCTGTTATTTTCGTTCGATGGGGCGGATATGCTGTGCACCAGGGCCTGCTCCATGACGGTGGGCGAAATGCTTTTATTGCCGTCCAGAACCTCGGTTATGCAGGTGAGCAGTTCCTTGGGGTCGCTGTCCTTGAGGACGACACCGTCCACGCCCAGCTTTATTGCTTCCAAAGTCTGGTCGGGCCGGATGTGGACCGTCATGAAGATGACGGGCACGGTGCTGCCGCTTTCCCGAATGGCTGAAAGGATGGCGAGGCCGCCGCCGTCCTTCATGCTGACGTCGAGGATCAGCAGGTCCGGCTGATCTGCCTTAAGTCGGGCGATCGCCTCGCTAACGGAGCGGGCGCAGAAGATGACGTCATGTCCATGCGAACTCAAAAACTGCGCCATGCCGTCAAGGAAGATCGGGTGGTCGTCTACTATCGCAATCTGCGCCATCATATCGGGGACCTCGGCAGGGATGAAGGAAGCCTAATCGAAATAAGTGAATTCATGCTTAAATTGTGGAAATAGGCGGTGCCGCCGATCTTTCCCAAACGCTTCATGATGGATTGCGACTGGAGTTCAAAGTCGCCGGTATAGCTTTGCTGCTCAATCGGTTGGGCGCCGGGATTGTCCTTCAGTGCGATCAGAATCTCATCATCCGCCTTCGCAAGCGAGACAGTGATGTGTTTCGCGGCGGCATGCTTCACCGCGTTCGCAGCAGCTTCTCTGAGCAGGAACTCGACCTCGGCGGCTGTTTCGGACGTCACCATCATGGGATGATCGATCGGATTGAGCCGGCATTCGATCCCCCATTGCAGGGCAATGAACCGGCAGCAGGCCTCGACATCGTGAACAAGGTCGACATCGTCGGGACCAGTGTCCGTGACATTGAGCAGGCGGCGCAAATGCGCCTGCTCTGCCGTGACGAGTTCCTCCATCGCGAGCAGTTCGGCAAGCTGGTGCGGCGCGTTGATGGCGGCCAGGCCATGTTGAGCAGTGACCAGGCGGACGCGCAGCGCGGCGAGCGTCTGAAGGACGCTGTCATGAAGATCGCGGCTGAGCGCCAGCCGGGCCTCCGCAAACGTCCGGTCCCGCCATGCGATCAAGAAGAAATGCCGTTCCAGGAAGAGTTCCAGCCCTTCCTGAATGCGCAATGCGCGGAGGAGTGCGGCGGGGGACCAGCCATGGCGCGCACCGACATACAGGCGGCCCCGCAATTCTCCAGCCTGGACGTGGAAGCTGACGCCCTGTCCTGGACCCAGCAGGCTAGACAGTGCCTCCGTGAGGTGCGCGGCCTTCTCCGTGCGCGTTATCCCCAGACGGTTGCGCATAAGCAGGCGGCTGGATTGGCTAGCGTAGACAAAGGGCGCGTCCGTAGGTGAAATGCGCGTCAGGGCTTCCACTTGTTGCTGTGTCAGGGAGACGGTGTGAACGCCATCCGCACTCGCGAGTTCGCAGTGGCTTGCGCCATCGCCAATCTGCCAGATGAAAGCACAATAGCGAGCCGCCATAAGCTCGGATATCTGTTCCACCACGAAGCGCGGCAGCGATTTCTGGAAAGATAGTCCCACGGCCTGCAACCGTTCGGACCAGTCGATCAGCCGCCGTTCCAGTATCGACATGCTGAGCATCGACGCAGCGATGGTGCAGCCGATGATGACGGTGATGCCATCGATCGCGCGGTCGACCTCCGCAACATGACGTTCAGCGGCCCAAGGCTCGTAAGACCCTCGCGCCAGGAAAGCGAGGACGAGGCAAAGTGCCAGCACGATGATAGAGCCGCGGCCGAACCGTTCGGAAGCGGACCAGGCAACGAAGAAGAGGCAAGCGAGCGCCGGAATTTGCAAGGGTTGGCAAAGGGCGATCACCGTCAGGAAGATGATCGCGTCCACGATCAATGTCAGTGGCCGGAGCAACAGGCCGAGAGGCGGCGACAGCACGTGCTGGGCCACGCCAAGGGCAGTCCAGAGCCAGAGGCCGCTCTGAATGAGCATTGCGCTGTGCATGAAATCGGGTTCGGGATCGAACATCGCCGTGATCTGCCACGTGGCGGCAACGGCGAAGGCGACGCGGGATATGGCAAAACCCAGCGTCGGTGATCGACCCAACCAAAGCACCAGGCGGTCCATCGCGGTAGATGACGCCTTGGGCATATTCAACATGGTGGCTTGTCCCCCGACTCCCACCGCCATGTTTCACCACAGCCGGGCGACAGAAACAACATATATCAATCTTTTATCCCGATGCACCCAATGGCATGGCGCGGCGAAACATGGGCCGCTAAGGATGATGGATGGCTGTGCTTATCACTCCTGCCCTGATTTGCGGGGTAAGGTCCCATGGCGAACATGGTGCCATTGCACGGCTTTTGACTCCGGATCATGGCCTGCTGGCGGGCTATGTGCGGGGAGGCCGATCCCGCGCATTGCGTCCCGTGCTGCTGCCCGGGAATAGCGTGAAGGCGGAATTCCGGGCACGAACCGAAGAGCAGCTTGCCGGGCTAGCGGTCGAACTGGATCACAGCCGGGCGCCATTGCTGTCCGAGCCGTTACCGGCTGCCGCGATCGATTGGATATGTGCCCTGACGGCAGTGGCTTTGCCGGAGGGAACACCGTATCCGGCCCTGTACCAGGCCTTAGACGGCGTCCTTGGGGCGGTCGATGCCGCGCCAGCGGCGCGAGGCTGGGGCGCTGCACTGGTGCGCTACGAACTGCTGATGCTGGCCGAATTGGGCTTTGGCCTTGATCTTGGGCGGTGCGCGGCGACGGGCGGCAACGAGGATCTGGCCTTTGTAAGCCCGCGCAGTGCTGCGGCGGTCAGCAGGGCGGGCGCGGCGGGATATGAAAAGCGGTTGCTGCCGTTGCCCCGCTTTTTGATCGAAGGAGGCAGCGGCGACTGGCCGAGCATCGTCGACGGATTGCAGCTGACCGGCTTCTTTCTGGAGCGGTCGGTGCTGACCGACTGGCGGGCTGACACGCTTGCCGCGCGCGAAAGGCTGGTCGACCGACTGAAAAGAGCGGTTGCGTGAGGCGCGGCGGCTTCATAAGGGGCGGCCAAGACATTGAAGGAGTTTCGCGCCATGTTGATCGCCCTGTTCCCTGGAGATGGTATCGGTCCGGAGATCATCGCACAGGCGCGGCGCGTGCTCGATGCGCTGGCGATCGAGGGTCTGACCTATGAGGAAGGGCTGGTCGGCGGGGCTTCCTATAAGGCGGTGGGCCACCCGTTGCCGCCTGAAACGCTGGATATCGCCCGTCGTGCGGATGCCATATTGTTCGGCGCGGTGGGTGATCCCGACTGCGACTCGCTGGAGCGGCATTTGCGGCCGGAGCAGGCGATCCTTGGTCTGCGCAAGGCGTTGGGGCTTTTTTCAAACCTGCGCCCGGCCAAGGTCTTTCCGGAACTCGCCGACGCATCTGCCCTTAAGAAGGAGGTGGCGAGCGCCATCGACCTGCTGATCGTGCGCGAGACCAATGGCGACGTCTATTTCGGCGAGAAGGGCATGCGCAAGACGGCCGACGGGCTGCGCGAAGGCTATGACATCATGTCCTATAACGAAGAGCAGGTGCGCAAGATTGCGCATCAGGGCTTCCAGGCCGCACGCGCGCGGCGCGGCAAGCTCTGCTCGGTGGACAAGGCCAATGTCCTGGAAACCAGCCAGCTGTGGCGCGACGTGGTGATCGAGGTTTCGGCCGAATATCCCGATGTCGCCCTGTCCCACATGTATGTGGACAATGCCGCGATGCAGCTGGTGCGTGATCCGGGCCAATTCGACGTCATCGTGACAGGCAATATGTTCGGCGACATCCTGTCCGACCAAGCGAGCATGTGCGTCGGATCGATCGGCATGCTGGCTTCGGCGACCCTCAACGACAGCAATCAGGGCCTGTATGAGCCGATCCATGGTTCCGCGCCCGATATCGCAGGGCAGGGCAAGGCCAATCCGCTTGCAACGGTCCTGTCGGCGGGGATGATGCTGCGTTACTCGCTTGGGCTCCCGGAACAGGCTGACCGGATCGAGGCTGCTGTTGCCAAGGCACTCGCCCGTGGCGCGCGTAGCCCCGATCTGGGCGGAACCATGAACACGGTCGAGATGGGCGACGCGGTGCTCGCGGCGCTGAACTGAGGAAGAAGCGATGAAGCGCAGGAGCGGGCAGGACCCGGCTATCACCAAGAACTGGCGGCCCGCGACACTCGCCGTGCGGGGCGGCAGCGCGCGTAGCGAATGGGGCGAAACGTCCGAGGCGCTGTTTCTGACCAGCGGCTATTGCTACGACCGTGCCGAAGACGCAGCAGCGCGCTTCGCGGGTGATCAGCAGGGCATGACCTATAGCCGCCTGCAGAACCCGACCGTCGAGATGCTCGAAAAGCGTATCGCGCTGCTGGAGGGCGCCGAGGCCTGCCGCGCGACCGCGACGGGCATGGCGGCGATGACGGCGGCGCTGCTGTGCCAGCTGTCGGCAGGGGACCATGTGGTGGCTGGCAAGGCGCTGTTCGGATCGTGCCGCTGGCTGACCGACACGCTGCTGCCCAAGTTCGGGATCGAGACGACCACCGTCGAAGCTACCGATAATGGCGCCTGGGAAGCAGCGGTGCGGCCGAATACCAAGGTATTCTTCTTCGAAACGCCTGCCAACCCGACGATGGACGTTGCGGATCTGGAAGCCATCTGCGGTATCGCGAAGAAGCATGGCATCGTCAGCGTGGTCGATAATGCCTTCGCAACACCGGCGCTTCAGCGGCCGCTGGAGTTTGGCGCGGATGTCGTTGCCTACAGCGCGACCAAGATGATGGACGGTCAAGGCCGAGTTCTGGCAGGCGCGATCTGCGGAACGGAGGATTTCATCCTCAACACGCTGTTGCCGTTCCACCGCAACACTGGGCCGACGCTGAGTGCGTTCAATGCTTGGGTGGTGTTGAAGGGTCTGGAGACGCTGGACCTGCGTATCCGCCGACAGAGCGAGAATGCGCTCAAGGTCGCGAAGTTCTTGGAAGGCAGGGTGGCGAAGGTGCTTTATCCCGGCCTGGAAAGTCACCCCCAATATGCCCTCGCGGCGAAGCAGATGGAGATGGCCGGGCCGATCTTCTCGCTTTACGTGGGCGGGGGGCGGAAAGAAGCTCACGGCCTGCTCAACGGGCTGGAACTGGTCGACATCAGCAATAATATCGGGGATTCCCGGTCGTTGATGACGCATCCTGCTTCGACGACCCATTTCGGCATGGCCGAAGAGGCACGGCTGGAGGTTGGCATCACTGAAGACATGCTGCGGCTAAACGTCGGTCTGGAAGATGCGGACGATGTGATCGAGGACCTCGATCGCGCGCTCAAGTCGATAGGCCGTTGACGAGAGCAGGGGGAAAGGCGCATTTCTTTAGCCGTGAACGCGCTCTTTCCCTTTCATGCGACCACACGCGATATAAACGTGCATGTTGCTGTTACGTTCCTGCCGGAGCAATCGGAGCCTGATCGCGGGCGCTGGTTCTGGGCCTATCATATCCGAATCGAAAATGACGGGGATCAGCCCGTGCAGTTGCTCACACGCCATTGGGTGATCACGGATGGGCGTGGCGCGCAGCATCGGGTGGATGGTGACGGCGTGGTTGGCGAGCAACCGGTGGTACAGCCGGGAAAAAGCTATGACTATGTTTCGGGTTGCCCACTCAACACGCCGACCGGATCGATGCGCGGGCATTATCACATGATCGGCGCCAGCGGGGAGACGTTCGACATCGCTATTCCTCATTTCGCGCTCATAGCCCCGGCGGTTGCCGAATGAAGCGTACGCATTTGCCGTTGAACGGCCTGCGCGTGCTGGATGCTGCAGCGCGGCATTTGTCTTTCACGCGGGCGGCCGACGAACTGGCGGTGACACCCGCAGCCGTTGGCCAGCAAATCCGCGCGCTGGAGGACCTGCTTGGCGTCGTGCTCTTCCGCCGAACGCCCAAGGGCCTGGAGCTTACCCCGGAAACCGAAGCCGGGCTGGAAGCTTTGCGGGCGGGCTTTCTGGAATTTGAAGAAGCGGTAAGAGCGATGCAGGCGGGACAGTCCAGTTCCTCGCTGACCATAGCCGCTCCGCGGGACATCACCGCCAAATGGCTGCAGCCGCGCCTCGCAAGCTATGCTGCCAGCCAACCCGATCTCAAATTCGCACTGGTGGCGGCGGACGAGACGCTGGATTTTACTGAGGCCAATCTCGACCTGGCGTTGCGTTTGACTGACGGGCCGGGCGAACATGAAGGGGTGAAGCTGGGCGAGGCGAGCTTTGTCACTGTTGAAGCGGCGGACGGAGGCCCTGAACTTCGTGTCGATTGGCCCGGCTGTCCCGCAGCGAGCGAACCGGCGGCGATCCGTGTCGCGGACGCCGGGCTCGCCATTGAAGCGGCGATCAACGGTTTCGGGCGAGCTACCGTGCCACTGCTTTTGGCGCAGGCCGATATCGAGGGGGGGCGTGTGAAGCAGGTGGGGGAACAGCAGGCTTCCACGCTTGGCTATTGGTTGATCGCTCCGCTGCCGCAATGGCGCCAGAAGAAGGTGAAGGCCTTGATAGAGGCGCTTCTTTCCTGACCAGCGGTTCGCGGCCTTCTTTGCTGCGGTTGGATTGTTCTGGCTGGGCCATGCGATGAGGGGGGTAGCGCGGTGGTCGTTCGATGCTTCAACGGGAAAGCTGGAGCGTGCGCTCTGTTGCTCCTCTGCCTGACGCCTGCCACCTGGGCGCAAGCGCCCTATGTAGCGGACGTCACTGAGGCGAGGGAGAAGGAATGGCGGTCCTTGGTGGCGGCAGCTCAGGGGGCCTATGCTGCAGGGCGCCCGCTGGAAGGCACTGAGCCCGCGCGAAAGGCACTGGCGCTGGCCGACGATCTGTTCGGGCCTGATGATCCCCGCACGTTGATCTCCGCCAATGATCTCGCCCTATTATCGGAGAGCACAGGTCATTATCGCGATACCGAGCAATTGCTTCGGCGGGTATTCGACAGCTATCTGCGTACGCGTGGCGAAGACGACCCGAATTGCCAGTTGGCGCTGGAGAATTTGATCGACTTTTACCTGGCGCGAAAGCGGCCGGACGCCGCTGCGCCCTTGGTGACTTACGCATTGGCCTCCTTCCGCAGAACAACCGGTGCAACCAGCGAGCGCAGCCGTCGGATGGAAGATATCGCGATGCGCCTGTCCACGCGCGATGCTGCCACGGCGGCGGACTGAGGCGATGTTCATTATACCTAAGGTATAGCCCGTAGGGTTAATTGCTAAACTGTCTGCGGCTGCTATCCCCATGTCACCATCGGACGCAGGCGTTCAATTTTCCGCTATTCGTCGGCAGGATGTCTGCCGTTTGCGGACTTGGCGCGCTAATGAATGTAAATCCGTTGGGTCGCAAATGGGCGGGCGGTCGGCTAATTGGCTGGCCGCCCGCTTATCATTTGCGGGTTAGGCGCTCAGCCGATGGGACATCATCTTACCCGCTGAATGACAAGGCGCATCGTCCGAGTCGCATCAGAGGCCGAAAAGAGAATTAACTTAGATTGCTTTCCAGCTATAAGACGAAGGATATAGTGGTATCTAAATAACTATATCGTTCGAAATAATACGTGAGTTATTTTTTCGACCCTATTGCATTTAAATGGTTAATAAAAGTTGATTTTCCGTGACTCACTTTACCGCCACCGAATAAGATTAGCCGTCGGGTCAGAAGTAATAAGACGATGGGGTTAATCCGGGGCGGTCGAAGGCTTGTTCAGCCTCACCGACGGGAGATTGCAGACAATAGGCAATAGCTGATCCGCTAATGCCATATGTCGATGAAGATGAACTTCTCAATGCTCGTGTAGCGTTGGGGAACGATCTTCTGCGCACTTCTTCGGTCCGTCCCACGGTGACAGATGGGATGGAAAGATGGATTTCGAGCGCGAATGGAATGTCGATGCCGCCGCTGACCGTCAGCAGGCGCATGACCCCGCACTGGATGCACTCGCTGCTCGGGTGAAGGGGCACCATATCCAGCCAGGCACGATGCGCGCTGTCTCGATTGGCACAGACGGCGTCCTTGTCCTCCCCGCGGGAACCGACATCAACGACATAGCCGTTGACGGCCGTAACCTGATCGTCACCCTGCCTGACGGCACACAGATGGCCATTTTGGATGGCGCCGTCGTCGTGCCGCGCATCGTCGTAGGTGACGTGGAAATTCCTTCGGTCAACCTCGCCGCGCTGTTGATCGGCGAAGAACCGCAGCCCGCTGCCGGCCCGGCCCGCAGCTCCGGAGGCAATTTTCTGGCTGCCGAAGGGGACGTGGGCAATCCTCATGGTCTGGGTGACCTGCTGCCGCCGACCGAATTGTCCTTCAGCCAACCTGAAGAGCGGGAAATCCTTCCCATCGCGGCCGATGAAGACGAGGACAATCTGCCTCAGCTTGAGGTTCCTAGCTCAGGCGCTGGCACAGCCGTCGATGAATCAGGGCTGGGCGTAGTGAACCGCCCGGGCGAGTCTCCCGGGTCGAATGAACCGGCTCCGATTGAGACGACTACCGGCACGATCACCTATGTTGCGCTGGACGCACCGGCAACGATCGCGATCAATGGCCAGATCATCACGGCTGTAGGGCAGACGATTGTCGGGACCAGCGGCACGCTGACCATCGTCAGTATCGCTCCGGGCTCTGTCGGCTACACTTACACTGTAACGGACAATACGTCGGGTGACAACGTAACCGACAACTTCACGGTCACGGTGACAGACTCGGACGGCGACAGCGTCACCAAGGATCTGGTGATCAGCGTTATCGATGACGTGCCTACCGCGCATGATGATGTCGTCCAGCAGAGCGCAGAGGATGCCTCGGTCGCCATCAATGCGTTCGCCAACGACGTTTTCGGCGCGGACGGCGTCGACATAGACAATAATCCCGCCGTGCGCGTGACCATCGTCAGTGGTCCGGCCGAAGGCACGGTGGTTTACAATCCCACGACCGGCCTATTCACTTTCACGCCGGTAGCTGGTCAGGAAGGCACGGCCAGCTTCGTTTACCAGATCCAGGACGGTGATGGAGATACGTCGCAGGCCACCGTTACCATAACTCTGCAACCGGATTCGACACCGAGCGTCGAGGTTCAGGCAGGATCGGACACGTTGGTCGATGAGGCCGCGCTGAACCCCAATGGTTCCAATGCCGCTTCGAACGGGGAGACCGCCGCTGGCGTCCTCCTCATTGCCACCGGTAACGACGCGGTCGGTTCGCTGGTCATCAACAATGTTGACGTGACCAATGGCGGAACGGTCAAGGGGAGCTTCGGCACGCTCACGGTAAGCGGTTCGCCGGCGGCCGGTTATAGCTACAGCTATACGTTGGAAACGCCCACGTCGGGCGATGCCACACAGGATAGCTTTGCAGTCACCGTGACCGACAGCGATGGAGATGCTGCAGGTACGACGCTGAACATCGGCATCGTGGATGACCGGCCACAGGCCATCGATGATATCGGCAATGTTGTTGTAGAAGACAGTGCCGCCAGCACCCTCTCCGGCAATGTACTGAGCAACGATGTGTCGGGCGCTGATACGCCCAAGAGCTTTGTCGCCTGGGGTGCGGATGCCGCAGCGGTGGCGGAGCTCAACAGCTACGGCACGCTGACGCAGAACAGCGATGGCAGCTGGAGCTATGTGCTCGACAACAGCCGGGCGGCGACGCAGGCGCTGGGCAGCGGGTTTGCCAAGGACTTCACGCTCAACTACATGATGCAGGATGCCGATGGCGACCAGTCGCCTGCGACGCTGACCATCACGGTGAAGGGTGCCGATGACAGCGCAAGCGTCGTGACAGCAGCAGCGACCGGCCCAGACGCAACCGTCTATGAGGCGGGCCTGCCGAGCGGTACGGCGCATGATGGCAGCCATGTGACCTCCGGCAGCTTCACCGTGTCTGCGACGGACGGCATCGCCAGCATCACGGTGGGAGGCACAAGCTTCACCCTGGCGCAGATGCAGGCGTTCGGCACGACCAATGGGGTGGTGAACACGGGTGAGGGGACCCTGACGCTCACCGGCTACAATGCCGCGACCGGAGCGGTGAGCTACAGCTATACGCTGCTCGCCACCATCGACAATGACAGCAAGACAGGCGCAACCCTCACCGAGTTCGACGACAGCATCGCGCTGAGCGTCACCGGCACCAGCGGCACCAGCGGCAGCGATACGCTGGTCGTGCGGATCGTGGACGACGCGCCGGTTGCGGTGAACGATGCGGGCGGCACGCTGACCGAGGATGTGGCGGGAAGCCTGTCGGGCAATGTGCTGAGCAACGATGTGTCGGGAGCGGATACGCCCAAGAGCTTTGTCGCCTGGGGCGCGGATGCCGCGGCGGTGGCGGAGCTCAACAGCTACGGCACGCTGACGCAGAACAGCGACGGCAGCTGGAGCTATGTGCTCGACAACAGCCGGGCGGCGACGCAGGCGCTGGGCAGCGGGTTTGCCAAGGACTTCACGCTCAACTACATGA
>NZ_CAJHOG010000001.1:143872-1300169 GCF_905120495.1 Sphingobium sp. S6
TAGTGAGCTACAGCTATACGCTGCTCGCTACCATCGACAATGACAGCAAGACAGGCGCAACCCTTACCGAGTTCGACGACAGCATTGCGCTGAGCGTCACCGGCACCAGCGGCACCAGCGGCAGCGACACGCTGGTCGTGCGGATCGTCGATGATGCTCCACAAGCTGCCAATGACGCAGACAGCGTGACGGAAGGCCTTGGCAACAAGGCTGACGGCAATGTGTTCAGCGGGGTTGGGGGCACGGACGCCAACCCGACCGACGGTACGGCTGACACGATCGGAGCGGATGGCGCAGCGCCGGGCGGCGCGGTGACAGGGGCTCGGGTTGGCACGGAGGCAGGTGGCGGCGCGCTGACGGTGGTGAGCGCTGCGGGCACCGTGATCAGCGGTACTTATGGGGACCTGCTGATCAAAGCGGACGGCAGCTATACCTACACGCTGAAGACTGCGTCCATCCCGGCGGGTGTGGGAAGTGAGACCTTCACCTACCAGATCAAGGACGGCGACGGTGACACCGACCTGGCGCAGCTCGTGATCAGCCTGAACCAGGATGGGCGCGTGCCCGACGTAACGGGCGACACGAGCACGGTCTATGAGGACGGTCTGGCCGATGGCGCGCAGCATGGCGCGACCAGTGAGACCGACACCAGCGGCCAGTTCACGGTCAACGCCAATGGCGAGAGCTACACGCTGACGCTCGACGGCGATCTCAACCCAGCGCAGACCATCACGGCGGTAGGCCAGCAGGTGGTGACCAGCAAGGGCGTGCTGACGATCACCTCGATCTCGGCGCCGGACGTGAACGGTATAGTGACCTATGGCTACAGCTATACGCTGGCCCATGCGCTTACGCACAGCGGGCAGGGCGAGATCAATCCGCTGACCGACACGATCAGCATGACCGTGACCGACGCAACCGGTGACAGCGATGCGACACCGGGGTCGATCGTCATCTCTATCGTGGATGATGTTCCGACATTGTCTTCCGTCACCGATTTGTCGGTGGCGAATTCCATTCACACATACAGCGGCAATGACATCAGTTTCACATATGGCGCCGATCAGGCGGGCAGCATCACGCTCACCCATCTGACTGACATCACGGGTATCGTTTATTCAGGTGATGGCACCGGAACGGTGACGGCCAGCGTGAACGGCAATCCCTACTTCACCATATCCGTTGATCAGACGACGGGCGACTATACGGTGGACGTGCTGACTACACGACCAGTGGTGAACACCCCGCTCAGCTTCAGCAATATCGCACCTGGCAATTACACGACGGTCACGCTGCCGGGCGGGCAATTGTTCGACGGCGTTTCTTACGCCAACGGGACGACGACCGCCCAAGCCTTCACTAACGATGGATCGACGATCAACCCGTCGGGCAACGGCTTCGGTGTGGCGAACAACCTCGTCAATGACAATGAAGGCTTCCTATTCAGCAATCCGGATTCTTCGTCCCTGAGCTTCGATGTGAATTTCCAGCCGAATACATCTTCGGTGACCGTCACATGGGCCACCTACGCGGGTGGCACGCCGGCAGGTGGCGCGGCGCCGCTCCAAACCGGGAGCTTTGTCGTCACGAAGGACGCGGACGGGATCACCCATGTTGATATAGACCCGACGCTGGATTTCGACCACATGGTCGTCCGCTTTGATTACAGTGGAAGCGGCAATCCGGCAGCGCGCGTTGAGAATTTCAGCGTGACGCAGCAGGTCATTCCTGACGACCAAGTGCTGCAATTTGCGGTCACGGTGAAAGATGCAGATGGCGACACCGTCACCAGCACGACGCCTGTTACAACGATAGATATCACGTTCCAAGGCGGTGCGCCGGTTCCGCCGGTGGCGATCGACCTGGATGGCGATGGCCTGGAATTCATCGATCGTTCGGCGGGCGTTACCCATGATTATGGTAGTGGCCTGGTCAGCACCGCCTGGGTTTCGTCCGACGACGGCCTGCTCGCTCATGCGACCGCCGGCTCCTACGATATCGTCTTTGCGGATGATGCGCCGGGGGCGAAGAGCGATCTGGAGGGCCTCCGCCTTGCCTATGACAGCAATGGCGATGCTGTGTTCGACGCCCGTGATGCCGCTTATTCCGAATTCGGCGTGTGGCAGGACCTGAACAGCAACGGGATAGTCGATGGCGGCGAGTTCAAGTCGCTGGCGGACATGGGTATCGCATCGATCAAGCTGACATCCGATGGCCATAATTATCAGGCGGCGGGCGGCGATGTCACGGTGCTGGGGGAAGCGACCTTCACCCGGACCGACGGCACGACGGGCACTGTCGGGGACGTGGTTTTCGCTACCTCTAAGGATGGCGGCCCGGCCAAGACGGAAAGCACGGCCAGCGGCTTCAATCAGGCGTTGGTAGCGGCGAGCCTGGTCGCGGTGGCTGGTGCTGCCGAGACGGTGGAGCAGGTGCCTGCGCCCGCTGTCGCTCAGGCCGAGACCGCGACGGATGCCGTCCCGCTGCCTGCCACGAGTACGGTTGCGGAGCCTGCAAACGACCATGACGCAAGCACGTCGGTATTGAGCGAAAACCAGGAAAGTCATTTCGCGGACCAGCCGGTCGAACAGACGAGCCGTAGCGGTAGCGATGATGCGGCTCAGGATCATTCGACGCTTTCGGACGGGAATGATGCACCGGCCCCTGCCGTCCATGATGATGGCCAGCCGCAGCCCACATTGGACGATCATCAGGGCCTGCTCGCCCAGACGGTCAATCTGCCGAGCTTCGATGCAAATGCGGCGGCGCTCGTTGCGGCGCATGAGGCGGCTGCGAACACCAATGCGGCGGCGCAGGTGGTGGCCGAAGCGCTGGGCGATGCCGGAACGCCAAACATCGACGCTCTGCTGGCCGCGTTGCCAGGGGGCGAGCATGCGGCAGTGCTGCTCAACCCCGTTGCGGGTGAAGCTGCCGATGCCGGGCACGTGATGGCGATGGCGGCGACTGTCTTCGATGCGGCGATGGCTGCGCATGAGGCGATGGCGGTCGCTCACGGGTGATCGCCAGGGTTGGGATTTCTCGCGGGTATATTTGGGGGAGAATGATTATGCGGAACAGGTTGAGAAGCATCGCTTCCTTCGGCCTTGCAGCGGGGATGATGTCTACGGGGGCCTTGGCCGCGCCCGCTTCGCCCCTGCTGCAGATGGGTAGTTCAGAGCTCAAGGGTGCGCTGAAGAGCCGTTATGACACGGCTGTCGCAGCGGCGGGCGACGCAAGCTTGCGGGCAGCGCAGGACAGCCGTTGGACCTGGGCCGTGGAGGCCAAGAACCAGTGCGGCATAGCGCTGGGCTTCATGAAATCCGGCACTAGGGATGCGGACAGCATCAACAAGTGCGACGACTTTGTGGCACGCCTATCGGCGCCGCCACCGCCGCCGGTGCCGGCCGCAGCTTCAGCCCCACCCGCGCTGGACTGTACGGCACCGGCGGTGTCCATTTTCTTTGATTGGAACATGGATACGCCGCTGCCCGAGGGTGCTGCGACGATCAGTCAGGTGACGCAGTCCGCCGCTCGATGTGGTTGGACCCGCTTTGGCATCACCGGCTATACCGACACCTCGGGCGGCACGGGCTATAATGATGCCCTGTCGCTGCGCCGGGCGCAGAATGTCGCCGGGCTGATGGCCCAGGGCGGCATCGCGATGGATGCGATGACCGTCAGCGGGTTGGGCGAGACCCAACTCAAGATCGAAACAGCCGACAATGTGCGCGAACCGATGAATCGTCGGGTCGAAGTCACTGCCAGCGCGAATTGAGGGGAGCGCGATCATGACAATCCTGCGCAAGACATGCGGCAGCCTGATGGCTCTGTGCGCCGCGACCATGGCAACGAGCGGCTGGGCACAGACCACCGATCTCAAGAGCGCCATCGCCGCCGCGATCGACAGCCATCCGGAAATCAATCAGGCGATCCAGAACAAGGAAGCGATCGAGTTCGAGCGGGAACAGGCCAAGGGCTTGTATCTGCCCCGAGTCAGCGTGGAAGGATCGGCTGGTATTCGCCGGCTGGAGAACAACACGCGGCGGACGCTGGGTATCGGCGACCAGACGCTTTATCCACTGGAAGCGAGCGTCCTGGCGGAACAGACGCTGTTCGATTCCGGCTACCGCAGCGCCGAAAAGCGGCGTCAGGCCGCCCGGATCGACGGCGCGGCTCTGCGCGTGGGCGAACGGTCGCAGTTCGTTGCGTTGAACGTCACGCGCCAATATCTCGACTATATGCTGCAACAGCGCGTCGTAGCAGCGGCGGAGGATAACATCGCCTTCCACCGCAAGCTGCTCGGCGACCTGGGCGAGGGCGTGTCGAAGGGCTCGATCAGCATCGCCGACCAGCAGCAGGCCGAAGAGCGTCTGCAATCCGCGCTGGTGCGCAAGAGCGAGGCCGAGCAGGACCTGACCAACGCGGCGATCAGCTTCCGGACGCTCACGGGGCTTTCCATCGATCAGGTGTCGATGCCTGATTCAGTGATGAGCGCAGTCCCGCCGACGCTGGACGAAGCAATAGCGGGCGCGCGCACCAACAATCCCCTGATCCGGGAAGCGGAGGCCGACATTCAGGCGGCTCATGCCGTCGTCGACGAGGCGGAGTCCGAGCTTGGGCCGAAGGTTGTGCTGGAAGGGCGTGGCCGCATCGGCGAGGATGTCGATGGCTTCCGTGGCAGCACCAATGACGTTCAGGGGCGTGTCGTCCTGCGTTGGCAACTGTTCGACGGCGGAATCAACCGGGCGAAGGTCCAGGAAATGACCCGCCGGGCAAGCGAGGCGCGTTTCCGCCTCAGCCAGCGTCAGCGGGAGGCGGAAGACGATGTCCGCACCGCCTGGAACCGCTGGGACACGGAAAAGAAGCGTCTGACCGACCTTTCGCGTCAGGCAACCGTGTCGGATTCCTTGCTGGTGTCTTACCGCGAGCAGTTCAACGTTGGACGCCGTTCGCTGCTTGACGTGCTGGACAGCCAGAACACGCGTTTCAATACGCAGGTGCGGACGGAAACGGCCCGCTTCTCCGAGATCTTCGCGCAATATCAGATCTTGGCGGCGACCAATCAGCTGCTCGACACTCTGGGGATTGCCCAGCCTTCGGGCGCTAATCCTTATGCGCGCAAAAAATATGATGTTCCGGATCTGCCGCCCGCCGAATTGCAGCGGCGGCGCTATCCGGGCTGAGTTTCCATCTTTGGGGGTCACCCCGGCTTCGGCTGGGGTGGCGCGGGGTAAACAATGTTGGAACGAAGCACATTAAGTCTGGCCGAATGGCTGGACCATCAGGGTACGCCCGGCGACGAATTGAGTGAGTGTATCGCCCATGTCGCGCGGCATTTCGATCGATCCCCCGGGATCGTCGCGTTACGGGCGGGCCTTGCCGTTGATGAGTCGGGGCGCTTGCCCTTTCATCAGGCGGAATCCGCACTGGATCAGATCGGCCTGCTGAGCGACCATGTCCGCGGCCGTCTGGAAAAATGGCGGCCTGCCAATCTGCCCGCCATCCTGCCGCTGAGAGGCGAGCGCTTTCTCCTCCTGCTGGATCTGAAGCAGGGCGACGCGCTGATCCAACTGCCTCATGCGAGTGAGCCGGTGTGGGCCCGGCTTTCCGATCTGGAGCCTTATTTTCTTGGCGAGGCGCTGGCGGTCAATGCTGACCACGGCCGCGAGCGGGCCGAGGAACGGCCGTGGGACGAACGGGCACGGCAGCATTGGTTCTGGCGCGAAGTCTGGCGGGCGCGGGACTCCTTAGGCTATGTCATGCTGGCGGCGGGGATCATCAATCTTCTCGCCTTTGCGCTGCCGCTGTTCACGATGAACGTCTATGACCGGATCATCCCGAACAAGGCGGCGTCCAGCCTTTGGGTGCTGGGCGCAGGCGTCATGCTGGCCTTTGGCCTCGACTTCGCGCTGAGGCTCGCCCGGGCCCGGCTGGTCGATGAGGCTGGCCGGGACATTGACGAGCGCCTGTCGCAGCGATTGTTCGAGAAGGTGATGAATGTGCCGCTCGCCAGCCGGGCGGGCAGCACCGGGGCTCTGGCGCGGCGCGTGTCGGAATTCGAAAGCGTCCGGGAGTTCTTCACATCGACGACCGTGGTGCTGGTGGTGGACCTCAGTTTCCTGTTCGTGTTCGTCGGCATCATCGCGCTGCTGGGTGGTTGGCTCGCGATCGTCCCTGTCGTCATGATCGGGGTCATGGCGACGGCGGGCTATTTCCTGCAGCGTTCCATGGCGGCGCTGTCGCGTGACGCGCAAGCGGATGCCAGCCTGCAAAGTGCGGCGCTGGTGGAAGCAATCGGCGGCATGGAAACGCTGAAGGCATGCCGCGCCGAAGGGCGGATGCTCGACCGGTGGCGCCGTTACGCTCGAATGAGTGCATCGACGCAGGAAAAGCTGCGGCGGCTGAGTTCGACCAGCGTGACGCTCGCATCGCTGTGCCAGCAGGTGACGAGCATCGCGCTGGTGATCGGCGGCTTCTATATGTTCGCGGCTGGCGACATCACCATGGGCGCGATTATCGCGATCGTCATGCTGGCGGGCCGGTCATTGGCGCCCGTCGGGCAGCTGGCCTTCGTGATTGTCCGCGCACGGCAGGCGATGACGACGCTGGGCAGCCTGCAGACGCTGATCGACCAGCCGGACGAGCGGCTGGATGGCGCGCGTGGCATCATTCCCAAGGTGCGCAAGGGTGCGATCGACGCCAAGGGGCTGGAGTTCAGCTATCCCGGCGCCACCCAACCGAGTCTGAAGGGCATCGATCTGCGTATCGAGCCGGGCGAACGGATCGGCATCATCGGGCGCGTGGCATCTGGCAAGTCGACGCTGGGGCGAGTGTTGTGCGGCCTCTATCCGCCAGGCGGTGGCATGCTGACCATCGATGATGTGGACAGCCGCCAATATCATCCGCACGAACTGCGCTCCGCCTTCCGCTATGTCGGACAGGATGCGGAACTGTTCAGCGGCTCGGTGCGCGAAAACCTGTTGCTGGGCGCACGGGACGCCGACGATGAGAAGCTGCTGGACGCGCTGGAGCGTTCGGGCGCGTCCCGCTTCTTCGGGCGCGATGCCGCCGGGTTCGACCTGCACATCGGCGAGCGCGGCAGCCGTTTGTCGGGCGGGCAGCGCAGCTTTCTGGTGCTGGCACGGGCATTGGTGGAACCGGCCCGGCTGCTCTTTCTCGATGAGCCGACCGGAGCGATGGACAATCAGACGGAAAACCTTTTCGTCGATCATTTGGCAAAGGCATTGGAGCCGGAGCAGACGCTGATCGTATCGACGCACCGGCATGCGCTGCTGCGCATCGTCGATCGGCTGATCGTGATCGATCAGGGCGTGGTTCTGGCGGACGGGCCACGCGACGAGGTTATCGGGCAGCTTCAGAAGGGAGCGGTGCAATGAGCGCGCTATCCGCACGTGAAGCATCCCTGCTCGGCGTGACTTGTGCGCTTGTCACGGTCTTGGGTGCAGGAGTGGCCGGCTGGCATAGTGACCCTGCTCCCCACAGGTCGGTCCAGACAAAGATCATGGACGATGTGCCCGCCATTCCCCGTCAATATCGCGCACTGGTCAACATTACCGAACGCGAAGCCGCGCCCTTGACGACTGGGCAGGAGGCGGAGGCGCGGAATGACAGGCTCAGGTTTACGCAGGGGGCTGTTGCGGCAGCATCGCCTTTTCGGGCCCTTCAATCAGCAGGCGAGGACAGGAGCCGCGCGCTGCAATGCCTGACGCAGGCCATCTATTATGAAGCGGCTGCTGAACCGGAAAGCGGCCAGCGCGCGGTGGCGCAGGTCGTGCTCAACCGTGTGCGTCATCCCGCCTTCGCCAAGACGGTGTGCGGCGTGGTGTATCAGCGCTTCGACGCGTCCGTATGCCAATTCAGTTTCGTGTGTGATGGGTCGATCGCGCGGCGGCCGGTGGCTGTGCTCTGGAACCGGGCACAGCGGATCGCGGCGGCGGCGCTGGCGGGCGAGGTTGAACCCAGTGTGGGCACGGCCACCCATTATCATGCGGATTATGTGTTTCCTGGATGGGCGCCGCACCTGGCAAAGCTGGCGAAGATCGGCGCGCACATCTTCTATCGCTGGCCGGGCACCTGGGGCCTGCCACGCGCCTTTGTCGGACGCTATGCCGGTGGTGAATATATCCCCGCCTTCAATCCGGCGCAGACGGCGGCGGTGAGCGAGCCGGAGATCGATTATCCACCAATCGCGGCGCTGCCGGAACGGCGGGCGGCCAATGATGTGGGCGGACGCATGGACCCGACCAAAGGGTGGAAGCTGTCCATCCCTGATCCTTCGCAAGGTGGCGGTGCGCTCAGCACCATGCTGGCGGCGCAGGAAAAGGCGAAGGCGGTAGCGCTCGCTGCCGATGAACATGCAATGCAAGAGGCAAAACCATGATGGGGCGCTGGATCGACTGGCTGCGGGGGCAGCCGGGCAACAAGCAGGTCATCCTTTATAGCGGCGGGGGCATGCTGGCGTTCCTCTTGTGGGCCAGCCTCGCGCCAGTGGACGAAGTGACGCATGGGCAGGGGCGGGTGATCCCGTCAAGCAAGGCGCAGGTGATCCAGTCCGCCGAACCGACCACGATCGAAGAGATATTGGTCCGGTCGGGGCAGAAGGTCAGCAAGGGACAGCTGCTGGTGCGGCTGGATGACGCGATGTTGGCATCCGAGCTGGGGCAGTTGCAGGCGGAGACGCGATCGCTTGCCGCGCGGGCAGGAAGGCTGGAGAAGGAAGGCACTGGAGCGGGCGAAAATTGCACGACCGGTGGCCCCGAATGTCAGCAGGAGCAGGCGCTCGCGGCCGTCCGTCAATCGGCGCTCCGCAGCAAGCAGGATGGGCTGTCCGCTCAGGTGGAGCAGCGCCGCCGGGAACTGGGCGAGGCGCAGGCCACGATCGACAGCCTGGGTGGCAGCGTCCAACTGGCGCGGCAACGGGTGGCGATGTTGGAGCCACTGGCCGCGAAGTCCATTATCCCGCAGACCGAATTGCTCGATGCCCGGCGTGATCTGGTGGATGCGCAGGGGCGGCTCAACGCGGCGCAGCAGCAGGCGTCACGCGCATCCGCCGCGATCCGCGAGGCGCAGGCGCAGCTGTCGGAAGCCAATTACCAGTTCCGTCAGGATGCTTTGAACGAGCGCAGCCAATTGGAGGCGAAGATCGCCGTCAACAGTGAGTCTCTGCGGGGGGCGAAGGGCCGGGCACAGCGCGCGGAAATTCGCTCGCCAGTCGATGGCGTCGTCAACGATGTGCAAGTGACGACCATCGGCGGCTTCGTGACTGCGGGTCAGAAGATCATGCAGATTGTGCCCATCGGAGACAAGCTGCTGGTAGAGACGCGGGTGAAGCCAAACGACATCGCCTTCATCAAGACCGGTGATCGCGCCGTGGTGAAGGTGACGGCATACGACTTTTCCATCTACGGCGGCCTGAGCGGGACCGTGCAGCAGGTTTCAGCCGACAGCGTCTATGACGAAGCGACGCGGGAGGCCTATTTCACGGTGGTCGTCGAAACGGACCGGGCATGGCTTGGGTCGGGCGCGCACAAACTGCCGATCACACCCGGCATGGTGTGCGATGTCGAGATATTGACGGGCCGCAAATCGGTACTCGCCTACCTGCTGAAGCCGATCATGAAGGCGCGCGCGGAGGCGTTGCGGGAGCGGTAAGGCAGTGGGTCTTGTCAGCGAGCGGCGAACTGGACCGGGTGCGGCGTCGTCACGCGATAGCCGTGGGTCCAGCGGCCATAAGCGTTGAAGCTCATGATCGGCCGATAATCGCTGACGGCAGACGAAGGCAGTACCCTGTCTGTCATATTGTCGAGCACCATCAATTCATGGCCTAAACGTACCGCGAGCACCGCGTGATCGGCCTGCCGTACCAAGTCTCGCGCGATGACTAGGAACATGGCGCGCCGGTCGAAGCCTGCCGCTTCCAGCAGTTGCATCTTTGCGATGGCGTAGTCTTCGCAGTCGCCGACCCCGCGCTGTAGCGACTGGCTGGCCGAAGCCCAGCTGTCGCGCCCCTGCCGGTCATCAGCGAAGCGCAGGCGGTTGTTGACCCAGCGATTCACCATCTCCACCTGTTGAAGCCCGGCGGCGGCGCGGGCCGACCGCAAGAAGCTTGCGGATATGACGGGAGCGGAAGCCGATCGGGCGATTGCCGCCCATTTGTTGTCGAGCGGTGTCCGGCTTACCGCCATCGCCACCGATCCGAAGATATCCGGCTGTCCCGCGCGTGGCGCTGGAGCAGATGGCAGCGGCGTGGCCTTAGGCATGACGAAGGTAGCGGCTGGTGCTGTCATCAGCTCGCGCATGAAGGCCGGGACAAGGTCGGGTTGTTTGTAACTGAGCGAAGACTGGTTCAGCATCAACCGGACGCCTTGCAATTCCCACCCAGGCATCTGCGACAGCATCCGCTCGACCCGGCTGCCGTTGACGACGGCCTGCGGTTCGGCAAGCGGCGACGCCCAGTTCAAGGAAGATCCGCTCCCTTGCTGCGCGCTGATGGCGGTGAGGCGGCTCATGCCGCCCGCGAGCAGGGTGGATGCGAGACGGTCGGCCTGACCGTAGGCTGCACCGCTTGTCGTCGAACTGAGCACGGCGGCCGGAGCAGGGGCTTGGGCGAATGCGGCGCCGCTCTGAAGCGTCAGCAGCAGGATCGGAGCGGCGCGTGGCGCGATGCGAAGGATCGGGGCGAAGCCTGACATGCTTGCCCGTATCGCCCGGAAAATTGAACATCCCGTGGCCCGCCGTGGTTAATGCTGCGGTAGCCACGAAATCGCGACAGGCTCAGTGCCGGGTTGCTGATGCGCAAATAGGGTCAGGCGTCGATCGCTTCTTCGTCCACCGTTGCGGCATTTTCCTGGATGAAGGCGAAGCGGTGAGCGGGATTGGTGCCCATCAGCCGCTCAACCAATTCGCGCACTTGCTGACGATCTTCGACATCATCGGGCAGGGTGATGCGGATGAGGCTGCGGGTCTTGGGGTCCATGGTGGTCTCGCGCAGCTGGCTCGGGTTCATTTCGCCAAGCCCTTTGAAACGGCTGACCTCCACCTTCTTCCCCTTGAACTCGGTGCGCAACAGTTCCTCGCGATGGGCGTCGTCGCGCGCGTAGAGGCTCTTGCCCCCGGCGACGAGGCGATACAGCGGCGGCTGGGCGAGATACAGATGCCCACGCCGCACCAGTTCGGGCATCTCCTGGAAGAAGAAGGTCATGAGCAGCGTCGCGATATGCGCGCCATCGACATCGGCGTCGGTCATGATGACGATGCGCTCATAGCGCAGATTGTCCGGATTGCAGTCCTTCCGTGTCCCGCAACCAAAGGCCAGGATCATGTCCGCGATTTCCTGGTTCGCCAGGATCTTTGCGTTGTTCGCGGACGCGACGTTCAGGATCTTGCCGCGCAGGGGCAGGATCGCTTGTGTCTTGCGGTCGCGCGCCTGCTTGGCCGATCCGCCTGCCGAGTCGCCTTCGACCAGGAAGATTTCCGTGCCCTCCGGATCGTCGGTCGAACAGTCGGTGAGCTTGCCGGGCAAGCGCAGCTTGCGCGCTGAGGTTGCCGTCTTGCGCTTGACCTCTTTTTCCGCCTTGCGCTTCAGACGCTCGTCCATGCGATCGACGACATAGGCGAGCAGCGCCTTGCCCCTCTCCATATGGTCAGAGAGGAAGTGGTCGAAATGGTCGCGCACCGCGTTTTCGACGAGGCGAGCGGCTTCGGGGCTGGTGAGGCGGTCCTTGGTCTGGCTCTGGAATTGCGGATCGCGGATGAAGACGGACAGCATGATTTCCGACGACGTCACGATGTCGTCGGCGGTGATGTCCTTCGCCTTCTTGTTCCCCACCAGCTCGGCAAACGCGCGGATGCCCTTCACCAGAGCGGCGCGCAGACCGGTCTCGTGCGTGCCGCCATCGGGCGTCGGGATGGTGTTGCAATACCAGCTATAGCTGCCGTCCGACCAAAGCGGCCAAGCGATCGCCCATTCGACGCGACCGGCAGCGTCTGGGAAATCCTGGCTTCCCGAAAAGAAAGCGGTGGTTGCGCATTCGCGCGTGCCGATCTGCTCTTTTAAATGATCGGCAAGACCGCCGGGAAACTGGAACACCGCTTCGGCAGGGGTATCGTCGCTGATCAGCTCAGGCGCGCATTTCCAACGGATTTCGACGCCCGCGAACAGATAGGCCTTGGACCGCGCGAGCCGGTAAAGGCGCGCGGGCTTGAACTTCTGCTCGCCGAAAATCTCATGATCGGGGATGAAGCTGACCGACGTGCCGCGCCGGTTGGGTGCGGCACCGACTTTTTCGAGCCCGCTGGTCGGCAAGCCTTGGGCGAAGCTTTGTCGAAACAGCTCCTTATTGATTGCGACTTCCACAACGGTGACGACGGAAAGGGCGTTCACGACGCTGATACCGACGCCGTGAAGGCCGCCGGAGGTCGCATAAGCCTTGTCCGTGAACTTGCCGCCGGAATGAAGTGTGGTGAGGATCACCTCCAGCGCCGACTTGCCGGGGAATTTCGGGTGCATGCCGACTGGGATGCCACGGCCATTGTCAGTGATGGTCAGCTTGTTGCCGGGTTCCAGCGTCACCTCGATCCGGGTGGCGTGCCCCGCGACCGCTTCGTCCATGCTGTTGTCGAGCACTTCGCTGGCAAGGTGATGCAGGGCCCGTTCGTCCGTGCCGCCGATATACATGCCGGGGCGGCGGCGCACTGGCTCCAGCCCTTCCAGCACTTCGATGGAGGAGGCGTCGTAGCCGGAAGAGGAAAGGGGCTGGCTCGCGAACAGATCGGACATGCGCACAAGCTATAGGCGGGTGGGCGGCGGGCGCAAGCAGGAGGAATGAAGAAGGGCCGGTCTCATCGACCGGCCCGTGATATTCTAGAGGTAAGCGAAGCGTCAGCGTACGCGCGGCCCGCCGAAGGGCAGCGGCGGCGGGGGACGGCGCGTACCGCGGGGCAGTTGAGCCTGATAGGCGCGGCCGCAATGTTCGACGCAATAGGGAAAGCCCGGATTTACGGCTTCACCGCAGAAATGGAAGTCCGGTTCGCCCGGATGGCCCATAGGCCATTTGCAGATACGCTCGGTCAGGTCGAGCAGCGTCGTCTTGCCTGCGATCTCCGGGCTTGGTTTGGCAGGGACCAGGCGGCGCGGTGGCGCGGGGGGGATCGGAGCCTGCTGGTCGCCGGGGCCCTGGCGCAGGAAGCCACCCGGTCCGACCGATATGATGCGTGGTTGCGGCGCGGGGGCGGGGGTTTCCGCGGAAGGTGCCGCAGCAGATTGCGCGGGAGCGGGCGCGACCGGCGGGGCAGGCCGCGCGGGCGTTGGTGCGCTATGCTGCTGCACGGGTGCGGCAGGCTTGGGCGCTTCGGCCTCCGGCGCAGCTTTCCGGACGGGCGCGGTCTTCTTGGGCGCTTCGTTCGGCTTAACGGGCGATGGGCGCGACTGCAGGCCAAGGCGATGCGCCTTGCCGATCACGGCATTACGGCTGACCCCGCCCAGTTCGTCCGCGATCTGGCTGGCGGTCAGGCCTTTTTCCCACATTGCCTTGAGCTGGTCGATACGCTCGTCGGTCCAGGACAATGAATGACTCCTCAAATTCTCTGGCTAGCGCCCTATATGGGACGCGCCTGCACAGGTTAAAGCCCGTGCACAACGCCCTTGCGGCACAACAGACCAGCCGATAGTCGATCGAAGCATGAACGAACAGCCCCAATTTTCCGTACCCGCCTCTTCGCGGCCCGCTTTTCATGAACCGGGTGAGCTCGTCATCCGCAACGTCAATTGGGCGGGCACGCGTGCGCTGTACCGGAAGGAGGTGCGCCGCTTCATGAAGGTGCAGCTCCAGACCATCTGGGCGCCCGCCGTCACGACGCTGATGTTCCTCATCATTTTCTCGATTGCCCTGGGAGGTGCGAACCGGCAGGTGCTGGGCGTTCCCTTCGCGGACTTCATCGCGCCCGGGCTCATGATCATGGGCATGATGAACAATGCGTTCGCCAACAGCAGCTTCTCCCTGCTCGCGGGCAAGATGCAGGGTACGTTGATCGACTATCTGATGCCGCCCTTGTCCAACAGTGAATTGCTGCTGGCTCTTGTCGGTGCGGCAGTGACGCGGGCATTCTGCGTCGGACTCGCCCTGTGGGGAGCGATGGCGCTGTGGCCGGGCGTCCATGTTACGCCTGCACATCCCTGGGCGATCGCCTGGTTTGGCCTGATGGGAGCGGCACTGACGGCGTTCATTGGCGTATTGACATCGATCTGGGCGGAAAAGTTCGATCATGCCGCTGCGATCACCAATTTCGTGATCGGGCCGATGACGCTGCTGTCCGGTACATTCTATTCCATCGATCGACTGGCGCCAGTATTCCAGGCGATCAGCCATGCCAACCCGTTTTTCTATGCAATCTCAGGGTTCCGCTATGGGTTCGTGGCGGCGGCCGATGGAGACGTGGTGGTGGGCAGCATCGTACTTTTGGTGCTCAACATCGCGCTGGCGCTGCTGTGCTATATTCTTCTGAAGCGTGGTTGGAAGCTTAAGGCTTGATATGTGGCGAATGGGTCAGATGAAGCCCGCTATCACTGGGATGACTTGGGTCAGGACGAACAGAGCCGCCGCGGCGGCCAACCAATGACGGAGGCGGGGAAGGCGGGGACCGTCCCAGCCTTCCCCGGAGCGAAAATCCATCAGATCACGCCCTTGCCACCTACTCGGGTAAGGGCGAAGCCTGCTGCCTCTGCTTCGCTGCGCGGATAAATATTGCGCAGGTCGATCAGCAGCGGCGTGTTCATCGAACCGGCAAGGCGCTTTAGATCAAGCGCGCGGAAGATGTCCCATTCAGTGACGAGCACCAGGGCGTCGGCGCCGGTTGCCGCCTCATAAGCGTCCTTCGCCATCGATACGCCCGGCATCATCGGCTTGGCGACATCCATGCCTTCGGGATCATAGGCGACGATCCGGGCGCCTGCATCCTCCAGCGCCTGCACGATCGCGAGGCTGGGGGCATCACGCATGTCGTCAGTGTTGGGTTTGAAGGTGAGGCCGAGCAGCGCGACGGTCTTGCCGCGCGCTTCGCCACCCAGCGCCTTCACGATCTTGCGGCCCATGGCGCGCTTGCGCAGGTCATTTACCTGCACCACCGTTTCCACGATGCGGATCGGCGTGTCATAATCCTGCCCGGTCTTCACCAGCGCCAGTGTGTCCTTCGGGAAGCAGGAACCGCCATAGCCGGGACCCGCGTGCAGAAACTTGCTGCCGATCCTGTTGTCGAGGCCGATGCCGCGCGACACGTCCTGCACCTCCGCGCCGACCGCTTCGCACAGGTCCGCCATCTCGTTGATGAAGGTGATCTTGGTCGCCAGGAAGGCGTTGGCTGCATATTTGATCAGTTCGGCCGTCCGGCGGCCCGTGAACATCACCGGCGCTTGATTGAGGTTCAATGGCCGATAAATCTGGGCCATCACAGCGGTCGCCCGTTCGTTGCCGGTGGTGCCCACCACCACGCGGTCGGGCCGCTTGAAATCGCTGATCGCGGCGCCCTCGCGCAGGAATTCGGGGTTGGAGACCACCTGAATATCCATGCCTGGGCGGACTTCATGGACGATGCGTTCGACTTCATCGCCTGTCCCAACGGGCACGGTTGACTTCGTGACGATGACGGTGGGACCATCCACTGCTTGCGCGATCTCGCGTGCCGCAGCGTAGACGTAGCTGAGGTCCGCATGGCCATCGCCACGGCGCGAAGGCGTGCCGACGGCGATGAAGATAGCATCCGCGCCCTTCACGCCCGCAGCAAGGTCAGTCGTGAAAGTCAATCGCCCCGCCGCGGCGTTATTTGCCACCAGTTGATCGAGGCCGGGTTCGTAGATCGGCATGCGGCCAGACAAGATCGCGTCGATCTTGGCAGCATCCTTGTCGACGCACACCACGTCATGGCCGAAATCGGCGAAGCAGGCACCTGATACCAGGCCGACATATCCCGTGCCGATCATCGTGATCTTCATAAATTACCCACTGCCTCGTTCGAAAAAATGAAGGATTGACCGGGCCCTAGCATAGGTCATTGCACCTGCGAAAGCGCGCGTCGGAATTACCCCTTGTTCAGGGGATGGTTACGATTTGCTGGCAGGGGGTAGCCTTAAAGGCTCGCATCAAGGGGCGAATATGAAAGTTGCGGTGGTATTCGGGACACGTCCCGAAGCGATCAAGCTGTTTCCTGTCATCCATGCGTTGAGCGCGCGCGATCATGTCGATGTGCGCGTGATCGTCACGGCGCAGCATAGGGGTTTGCTGGACCAGGTTCTCGACATTGCGGGCATAAGGCCGGACATCGACCTGGACGTGATGACGCCGAACCAGACGCTGGATGGACTGACGGCCAAGCTGATCGTCGATCTCGGCAAAGCGTTCGATGCAGAAAGGCCTGACCGCATCATCGTGCATGGCGACACGCTGACGACCATGGTTGCGAGCCTCGCTGCCTATTACCGGCAAATTCCGGTCGCTCATGTGGAGGCCGGGCTGCGCAGCGGAGATATTTATCACCCCTGGCCGGAGGAGGTGAACCGGCGGGTTGTCGCTTGCGTGGCCGACATGAACTTCGCCCCGACCCATGCTGCGGCCGAAGCTCTTTTGCGCGAGAGCCGCGAGCCGTCCGGCATCCATGTCACTGGCAATACCGTGATCGATGCTCTGCTTACGACGCGCGAAAGGATCGTCGCAATGCCTGGGCTTGCGTCTGGCCTGGATCAGTTGGCGACGCGATTTGCAGGAAAGCGCATCCTCGCCGTCACCAGCCATCGGCGGGAGAATTTCGGCGGCGGCATGGAGGCGATCGCCCGCTCCATTGCTGACATCGCGGCACGTCCGGACATCGCCGTGATCTTTCCCGTTCACCCCAATCCAAATGTGCGCCCGATCATGGAGGCTGTTCTGGGCGGATTGCAGAACGTCGCGATGATCGAACCACTTGATTATCCCCATTTCGTAAGGCTGCTGGACATGTGCCATCTGGTTCTGACCGACAGCGGTGGCGTGCAGGAGGAGGCTCCGTCGCTCGGCAAGCCGGTGCTCGTCATGCGCGAAACGACGGAACGTCCCGAAGGGGTAGCGGCTGGGACCGCCAAGCTGGTGGGCACAGATCGCGCCCGGATAGTTCGCGAGGTCCTGTCGCTGCTTGATGACGAAGCAGCCTACCGTGCAATGGCGCGCGCGCATAATCCATTTGGCGACGGTCGCGCTTCGGAGCGGATCGCAGCCATCATCGCATCAGGAAGCGCAGAGACGGAAGGGCTGGACGAGGCAGCATAGCTTAGCGCGCCGACTTTTCATGCCTCGGCCGTCAGGCGCGGGCGGCTTGCGCCACGCGGACGCCGGGGCGAGCGGAGGGGTCTGCCAGTTCACGCGCCTGCCAACCGTCCGCGTCCCGGCTATATTCGACATGGTGGCCGCGCTGGAAGCTTGCGCCGTCCCAGACGATGACTTGCAGTTCGATCCGGTCGTTGCGGTGGACGTGGAGCCAGTTGAAGCTTTGCGGTTCGGCATTGCGCAGGCGGGTCGACGTGGCGGTGCCAGCCTGGATGACGAGCGCGCCGCCCGCGTCTGCGACCATCTTTTGCGCGGATTCGGCGTAGGTGCGGTGGAAATGCCCCGCGAGCGCGATATGGATGCCCGCTTCCGCCGCTGCTTCGACCGCGTCATCATGACGGCCGACGGCTTCGCTGAGTTCGCCGCCCTTGCCGATTGGCATGGCGAATAAGGGGTGGTGAGTAACGAGGATGCGCGTTTTTTCCGGCGCGACCGGGGAAAAGCGTTTCTTGATCATGTTCATTTGATCATGATTGATGCGCCCGTCCTTGATCGTCAGCGACCGGGCGGTGTTGATACCCAGGATCGCGACCTTTTCATCCTCATACCAGGGGCAAAGCTCATTGCTGATATAGCGCTTGTAGCGGCGTAGCGGCGCGGCGAAGCGGCGAAAAACGTCATAGAGCGGCACGTCATGATTGCCGGGGATGACGAGCAGGCGCATGCCCGCGGCGCGCAGCCGGTTGAGCCAGGCGGATGCGGCGCGGAACTGCTCGACACGGGCGCGCTGGGTGAAATCGCCGCTGATGATGACGAGGTCGGGCTGGCTGCGTTCGAGCCAGGCTTCGGTGGCGGATACGATCTTGGGATCATTGGCGCCGAAATGAACGTCGGACAGGTGAGCGATGCGAGCCATGGCCTTCCAACGACTGTTCATGCGGATTTGTTGCGGGCAGGAGCCGATCCGCGCCTGGCGAGTTGTTGGGGCATGGAAACGAACTCCCTGCCGCGCGAAGCGGCGCTGATCGTCAATGTCCACAGCCGCAAGGGGGAGGCGCTGTTCGAACAGGCGCGTGAGAAGCTGGAGGCGGCTGGGGTGCGCCTGATCGCCGCCCACGCCGTGCGCGATCCGGCGCGCTTGCAGGACACCGTGCGCCAGGCTGTGAGCAGCGGAGCGCCGATGGTCATTGTGGGCGGCGGAGACGGTTCCCTCTCAGGGACGGTGGATGAGCTGGTGGGCAAGAATTGCGTTTTCGGCGTGCTGCCGCTCGGCACCGCGAACAGCTTTGCGCGGACGCTCGGTATCGGGCTGGACCTGGATAGCGCGGTAGAGACGATCGCCAATGGCAGGCGGCGGCGGATCGACCTGGGCATGATCGACGGCGATTATTTCGTGAACGCGGCTTCGCTGGGGCTGTCGCCGATGATCGGGGAGACGGTGCCGCATAAGCTGAAACGCTATCTGGGGCGGATCGGCTATCTGCTGTGGGCGGTGAAATGTTCGGCCGGGTTCCGGGCGTTCCGCCTTACCATCGACGATGG
Organism: Sphingobium sp. S6; assembly: GCF_905120495.1. NCBI lineage: Bacteria > Pseudomonadati > Pseudomonadota > Alphaproteobacteria > Sphingomonadales > Sphingobiaceae > Sphingobium > Sphingobium sp. S6. Next base: position 162,724 of record NZ_CAJHOG010000001.1, read on the forward strand.
CAAGGCCGAGCGGCGCATGTGGTCGACCGAGGTGCGGATCTTGAACGGGCCTTATCATGGCGGGGTCGAGCTGTCCGACCGTGCTGATGTGGACAGTGGCGAGATCGTGATACAGGCGGTCGTGGGGCGCAGCCATGCGCGGCTGGCGTGGGACTGGTACGCCAAATTCTTCAAGCTGCGCGATCGGGATGCCCGGACCGAAGAGTATCGAGGCCAGTCCTTCCGCATTGAGACGCGGCCGCGGCAGCGCATCTCGATTGACGGGGAAGTCGTCGCCAGGACGCCCGCGACGGTGAAGATTGCGCCGGGCGCGATCGACGTGGCGGTGCCGCGTTAGGGCGTGACGAGGTCTTTCTCGTAGATCTGGTAGACTTTGTTCACCTTGCTGTCGATCGCGTCGGCGATGGCGTTCATGCCCTGATTATCGTCCAGCACCCAGCCAATCTCACCCCGCGTGGCGCCATAGCGGGTGATGGCGTTGCGGCGGATATATTCGATCATCATGAAGGCAAGCTGGCTCGCGAGGCGCGACGATTGCAGCCGCTGAACTACGCCCATGAGGGGCACGCGCATGGTGCGAACCTGGGGCTTGCGCAGCCACCAAAGGAGCTTTGCCCAACCGAAGGGAAGCAGCGAGCCATTGAGCGGCGCGGTGGCTTCGTTGAGGTCGGGCAGGGTCATCATGAAGGCGACCGGTTCGCCATCCAGTTCGGCGATCATGATCAGATCCTCGAACACGATGGGCTTCAGCTTCTTGCCGGTGTGGGCGACTTCGGCGTCGGTGATGGGGACAAAGCCCCAATTCTTGCCCCAGGCGTCGTTGAGGATGCCGAGCAGGATCGCCGCTTCCGCATCGAATTTCGACTTGTCGACAGGGCGAATGCGGATGCGGTCGCTCTTTTCCCCCGACGATACGATGCGCTGGATGAGGGGCGGGAAAGGGTGAGTGATGTCGAGCTCATAGGTTTTGAGCTGCTTGATGGGCTGATAGCCCGCGCCCTCGATCATCGCCTGATATGCGGGGCTGTTGTGCCCCATCATTACCGTCGGCGGATGGTCGTGGCCTTGGATCAGCAGGCCGGGTTCTTCCCAGATCGACAGGGAAATCGGCCCCAAAACTCGGGTCATGCCCTTGGCGCGGAGCCAGCCTTCAGCCGCTTCGATCAGCGCCTTGCCGGTTTGCGCGTCCTCCGCTTCGAAAAAGCCGAAATTGCCGGTGCCGGGGCCCATTCCCTGTTCGACTGGCTGGGCGAGCGCCAGATGATCGATATGGGCAGAGATGCGGCCGACGACGCGATTGTCGCGGCGGGCGAGGAAATATTGCGCCTCGGCATGGCCGAAAAAGGGGTTCTTGGCCGGCTCTATGACGCCGTACACTTCACTTTTAAGAGGGGGCACCCAATTGGGATCATTGGCATAGAGGCGCCATGGCAAGTCCACGAAGGCCTTTTTGTCGGCCTTGGAAGTGATGGGGGTGATTACCAGATCGGAATGAGCCACGGCAGAGCTTTCGCTAAAGGACCGCAGCAGTTCGGCGCTTGTTACGGGATTGTCAATCCGGAGCGCGCTGGATGATGCACCAAGGCGAAAAGGTCATGCCGCTGCCACGATTTCAGCGCATTTACCATTTAGGAGCGCATGCATGACTGTGCATGATCCCATCAGAGCGGACGCGGCCGTCAAGCGCGTCGCCATTGCCGATGACGCCGCGATGTTGCGCGCCGCTGCGGAATTGTCGCGCGAATTTGCGGTGGCGAACCCACGGATTTACTGGCCTGACCTGCTGGCATCGGCGCTGATCGGCTATGCGGCGCTTGCCGGAGCGATCCTTGCGAGCAATGTCGCGCTGGCTCTGGTTTGCGGGCTGGTTGCGATGCTGGCGCTCTACCGGGCGGCGAGCTTCATCCATGAGCTGACGCATATCCGCAAGGACGCGCTTCCCGGATTTCGGCTGGGCTGGAACCTGCTGGTCGGCATCCCGCTGATGATCCCGTCCTTCATGTATGAGGAAGTGCATACGCAGCATCATGCGCGCACCCGCTATGGCACGGCGAATGATCCGGAATATCTGCCGCTGGCGCTGATGAAGCCGTGGTCGCTGCCCTTGTTCATCCTGATCGCGTCGCTTGCGCCCGTGGGCCTGATCCTGCGCTATGGCGTGCTGGCCCCGCTCAGCATCTTCGTGCCCGCGCTGCGGCGGAAGGTCGTCGCTGAATTTTCCGCGCTGTCGATCAACCCGGCCTATCGCCGCCGTCCGCCGGAGGGCGCGTTCCGCCGCCGCTGGCTGTGGCAGGAGGCGGGCGCATCGCTGTTCGCGCTTGCCCTGATTGGTAGCGTGTTTGCCTTCGGATGGAAACCGTTGCTCGTCTATATGGCGGTGCACTCGGCGATGACCGTCATCAACCAGTTGCGCACGCTGGTCGCGCATCTGTGGGAGAATGAGGGCGACGCGATGACCGTGACGGCGCAATATCTGGATTCAGTGAATGTGCCGCCTCCTTCGCCGCTGGCCGCCATCTGGGCCCCGGTAGGCCTGCGCTATCATGCGCTGCACCATCTGCTGCCGAGCGTGCCCTATCATGCGCTGGGCAAGGCGCACGCCCGGCTGATTGCGGCGCTGGGCGAGGAGTCGCCTTATCATCGCGGCAATTATGCGGGCATGTGGCCGCTCGTCGGGAAGATCGCGCGGAGCACGATGGTTCGGCGTTGAGCACTCTTAAACGCCTGAGACCCCAGCGTTCGCTGGGGTGACGGGTGTAACTGGATTTATTCCTCCGTTCGGAACAGCACTGTTTCGCCTACCAGCAGGAACAGGAAGAAGGGCGCCCAGGCCGCGAGGATGGGCGGGTAAGCGCCGAGATTGCCCATGGCGAGCGAGAAATTGTCCGCTACGAAATAGGCAAAGCCGAGCGCCATGCCGATCACAGCACGGACGAACAACTGGCCGGAGCGCGCAAGGCCGAAGGCGGCGACCGATCCCAGGATGGGCATGAGCAGGGCTGACAGCGGCCCCGACAGTTTGTGCCAGAGGCTGCCTTCCAATTCGGCCGTCGGGCGGCCCGCGTCGCGCAAATCGCCGATAGCGGCCTGCAATTCGGCGAAGGTCATGGCGTCTGGATCGACCTTCGCCAGTGTGAACTGGTCGGGCCGGATCGCATGGCCGAACCGGACGGTGCCGATCTGCCGCTCCGTGCCGCGCGCCACGTCGAACTGGTGCGCATCCTCCAGCACCCAACTCTTACTGGCCGCATCATAATGGCCGCGCGGTGCCTGAATGATGGTGGTGAGGCCATTGTTCACGCGATTGAAAATCTCGACCTTGCGCAGCTGCACCGCAGTGCCGCGGCCCGCCACAATCGCGGCGGTAACGAGATTGTTGCCATCGCGCACCCAAGGGTTGGTCTTGATGCCGCTGTCGGTGGGAACGGGGCCATAATCAACCGCTTGCCATGCGCTGAGCGAAGCCGTCGCCCGGGCGACGACGCGTTCGTTGAAGGCATAGCTGATGACGGCGACACCAAGCGCGGCGGCGATCAGCGGCGCCAATATCTGATGTGCGGACAGGCCCGCCGCCTTCATCGAGATGATCTCGCTATTCTGGTTGAGGCTGGCGAGCATGATCAGCGTGCCGAGCAGCACCGAAAAGGGCAGGAATCGGGCGATGATCTGCGGTACGCGCAGGCCGACATAATGCCACAACTGCGCATCGCCATTGCCTGCATAGGACAGAATGTCGCCGGACTCGCCGAGCAGGTCGAGCGTTTGCAGCACGACCACCAGCAGCGCCAGCACCGCAAAAGTGCGCGTCAGGAACAGCCGCGCCATGTACCAGCTGAGCTGGCGGGAGGGGAAGAAGTCGAACTGCATGGGTCAGGCTGCTCCCTGCGCGGTGGCCGTCCGCTTTCGCCCGAAACGAAGCAGTTTGGCGACCTGCTTGCCAAGCTTGGCAAAGGCATATTCCAGCGCGCCGATCGGCTGGCCGCCGGGGCGGTGCGCGACGACATGATACATCCAGAGGATCAGCCCTGCGGTCAGCAGGAACGGCGTCCAGAGCGCGATGATGGGGTCGATCCTGCCCAATGCGCCGACGCCTTGGCCATATTCGTTGATCTTGTGATAGGTCACGATGAATACGATCGACAGGAACACGCCCAGCGCGGAGGTCGATCGCTTGGGCGGGATGGCGAAGGCGAGCGCGGCGAGCGGCAGCAACAGCATCATCGCGACCTCGACCAGGCGGAAGTGGAAATTGGCGCGGATTTCGTTGCGCAGCTTCTCCGGCGTCGCGGGGTCGTGACCCATGACGGCCAGTTCTGGAATGGTCTTTTCCCGGTCCACGCTGCGTCCACGGAACCGCTCGATCTGCGGCAGGTCGATCGGCAGGTCATGGCTGGAGAAGGACAGGATGCGGGGCGACTTGTATTTGGGGGCATCGTTGACCAGCACGCCGTCGCGCAGGCGGAAGATGATGGTGTCCGGGTCATCCGTCGCCAGGAAGCTTCCTTGCGCGGCGGTCACGGCGACGGTTTGCCCGTCCTTGCCAGCGGCGCGGACGAATATGCCCTGGAGGTTGCGCCCCTCATCCAGGCTGCGTTCGATGCGCAGGGTCATGCGCTTGCCAAGATTGGTGAACTCCCCGACCTTGATCGAAGCGCCGAGCGCGCCTGAGCGCAGTTCAAAGCGCAACGCTTCATAGGCGTGGCGGGAGAGGGGCTGGACGAAACCGACGATGCCGAAGTTGAGCAACGCAAGCGCGATCGCATACATATAGGGTACGCGCAGCAGGCGTCCGTAGGACAGGCCGACCGCGCGCATCACGTCCAGTTCCGACGACAGGGCAAGCTTGCGAAACGCCAGCAATATGCCGAGCATCAGGCCGATCGGGATGCCGAGCGACAGATATTCCGGCATCATGTTGGCGAGCATGCGCCACACGACGCTGACTGGGCCGCCCTCCGCCGCGACGAAATCGAACAGGCTGAGCATCTTGTCGAGCACCAGCAGCATCGCGGAAATGACCAGCGTGCCAAGCATCGGCAGCGCTATCAGGCGGGCGAGATATCGGTCGGTGGCGGTCAGCATTCTCTATGTGGTCGTCCCATCACCATGATTTGGCCGCAAACCCCGCTCATAGCAGAATCACGGAAATGAAGTTCGCGGGGGCGAACAGGGGCTCGCCGTCCGGTTTCCTCGGGCGGCTATAGCTTCACGGAGTTGGATGGTCATGTTCAAAGTTGCGATGGGTCTTCTGCCGGTGGCGGCCATATTTGCGGCTGCCCCAGCGCTGGCTCACAGCGAGGTCATTGCAAACGACCTTGCTCGTTGCGGCGAGTCCGCGAAGGGACCGGCGCTGCTGGTCGATGTCCGGGGTTTCGCGGCGGCGACCGGCAAGGTTCGCGTTCAATCCTATCCCGCCACCAAGAATGCCTGGCTGTCGAAGGGCGCATGGCTCAACCGGATCGATACCGTAGTGCGTCCCAGCAATGGCGGTATGCGCTTCTGCATGCCGGTGCCGGAGCCGGGCCGCTATGCCATCGCGGTGCGTCATGATCGCGACGGCGACGGGAAGACCAGCATTTCGCGCGATGGCGGCGGCTTTTCCAACAATCCGTCCATCAGCATCTTCAACCTGGGCAAGCCGTCGGTCGAAAAGGCCGCCGTCAAGGTCGGGCCTGGTGTGACGCGGATCACCATTAAACTTCAATATATGTGAGTTCCGATGGTCCGGGTCGCGCTTCTGTCCAATCCCAAGTCGACGGGCAACCGGCAGACGCTACCGCGCGTGCGGAGCTATTGCGCCAGCAACCCGGACATCTTTCACTATGAGGTTGAGCATGTCGACCAGATCGGCCGCGCGCTGCAGACCATCGCGCGGGTCGATCCGGTCGTCATCGTCATCAATGGCGGTGACGGCACGGTGCAGGCTGCGCTGACGGAGCTGTATCAGGGCGAGCATTTCACAGGGCGCGTGCCGCCCATCGCGGTGCTGCCCAACGGCAAGACCAATCTGATCGCGCTCGACCTTGGCATCCATGGCGATCCGATCAAGGCGTTGGAGCGGATCGTCCAGATCGCCAAGGCAGGCGTCGATGATCATGTGGTTGCGCGCGAGCTGATCGCCCTTTCGGACGGCCGGGCGGAATCGCGGCCGGTGCTGGGCATGTTCCTGGGCGGCGCGGGGCTTGCGGACTACATGCTTTACTGCCGCAATCAAATTTATCCTCTGGGGCTATCCAACGGCATCAGCCATTTCCTGACCGTCATCGCGGTGCTGGTGTCGTTGATCTTCGGCATTCGCGCCCGGTTCCTGCCGCAATCCAGCCATCCGGTGCGTATTTCGCTGATCCGGGAAGGGCAGCTGGCGGGGCGCTTTGCCGTGTTGATCGTAACGACGCTCGACCGGCTGCTGCTGGGCGTGCAGGCGGGGGACAGCCGTCGCGGCAACATGAAGTTGATGGCGGTGGACCAGAGCCTGGCAGCGCTCATGCGGCTGGCCTGGGCAAGCATCACGCGCCGGGTCGGCAAGTCGCAGGTGCAGGGCGTGCATCTGGAGCAGGGCGACATTATCCGGATCGAGGGCGACCATAGCAGCGTCATCCTGGACGGCGAGCTGTTCGAAGCGTCGGAAGGCAAGCCGATCGTGCTGCGGTCAACGGAGCCGGTGCCTTTCCTGCGGTTGGCGGCGTAGAGCGGCGCGACTTGCTTAAGAGCTTCTTATCACCGTTCGACGCTCAGTGCGAACGGAGTTGAGAGGCACTGAAAGGGCCTTAATCCTTCCGCTTGAGCGCATCCGCGAGCGAAACGGTGGCGCTGCCTCGCTTGGCTGGCTTAGCCTGACTGGCGTCGGGCTTCCACCCGCTTAGATAGACTATCGCCATGTCCTCTGCCGTGCGGCCATCCGGGTCCGCGGCGGAGGCGAAATGCTGGCTTGCCCCTATCAATGTGTCCCTGCGCAGAGCCGGAGGATGCGACGCCAGCACATTGCCCGCGCCCATCCCGCGCAAGTCATGCATCAGGCGCACTATGTCGCCATAGCGCACGGTCAGCGTCACGCTGTCGGCGACCGGCATGGCGAAACCCGCACGGCTCAAAAGATCGCCTGCCGCACGCACGTCCACCTGCGGATGGATATGCTGGGCGGGCCGATCGCCTTCCCCGGCCATCAGCGCGGCGCGCAGGCGCGGAAGGCTGCCCGCACCGGTAAAGGCCGCGAGCAGCAGGCCATCGGGCCGCAGGATGCGCCGCATCAAGATTAGCGCGCCGGGCAGGTCGTTGACGCTGTCGAGCGTGCCGCAGGCGATGATGAGGTCGAAACTGTTGTCAGCGAAGGGAAGCGCGTCCTCCTCCGCCTGCACCCCGCCTTGCGCGCGGGCTGCGGCAAATCCGGGGTCGGCGCACACCACTTTCTTGCCCCTCGCTTCGAGGGCGGCGCGGGCGCTGCCATCCGGGCAGCCGATGACAAGGGTTTCGGGGAGTTCGCGCTGCACATCGGCGAGCCGGTCGAGCAATTCGTCCATCATCGCGCGGTAAAGGAAGTCATGCTCGGAAAAGCGCGGCATCATCCGGTCCCGCCGCCTGGCGCGCAATTGGCGATCGAAGATGTCGGGCTGGGTCATTGCCGGGCCTTGTGCATTGGAGCGGGAGCGGGAACAAGGGAGATCATGCATCTCGCCTCCCTTCTCAAGGGCGCTGTCCGCCCGGCGCTCGATTATGCGCTGCCGCCGCGTTGTCCCGGATGCGGTGTCATTGTCGAGGCTGATGACGCCTTTTGCCTGACCTGCTGGAGCGGCATGCGCTTTCTGGGCGAGCCATGCTGCGCGCGATGTGGCGTGCCGTTCGAGCATGACCGGGGCAGCGACGCGGCATGCGGCGCTTGCCTTGCCGAGCCGCCGCCGTTCGACAGCGCGCGGGCGGTGCTGGCCTATGGCGACATTGCGCGGAATGTGGCGCTCAAGCTCAAATATGGGCGGCGTATCGGCCTCGCGGGGCTGATCGCGCGGCATATGGCGCGGCGCTTGCCGGCTTTCGAAGCGCCGCCCGTAATCGTCCCGGTGCCGCTGCATCGCTGGCGGTTGTGGTGGCGCGGCTTCAACCAGTCGGCGCTGATTGCGGATCATCTTGGCAAGGCGTCGGGGCTCGTCGTGGACAAGCATGCGCTGCTCCGCGTCCGGGCGACGCAGCCCCTGCGCGGCATGCATGCGCGGCAGCGGACCAAGGCGGTCGCGGGCGCCTTTGCGCTGGCGAAGGGGCATGGCGTCAAGGGCAGGGCGGTTCTGCTGATCGACGATGTCCATACCAGCGGCGCGACCGCCGCCGCCTGCGCTCGGGTGCTGAAACGCGGCGGCGCGTCCAGCGTTCACCTGTTGTGCTGGGCGCGGGCTTTGCCGGAAGGCGCCGAAGGCACTGATTGACAAAGGCTTGCCCAGCCACAATTTCAGCGCGCAAGGAGTATCGAATGGCGAAGGTTGAAATCTACACGAAGGCATGGTGCGGCTATTGCGCGCGGGCCAAGGCGCTGCTGGAAGGCAAGGGCGTCGCCTTTGACGAATATGACATCACGATGGGTGGGCCCAAGCGCAGCGAAATGCTGGATCGCGCCAATGGCGGGACGACGGTGCCGCAGATCTTCATCGATGGCAGGCATATCGGCGGCAGCGACGACATGGCGGCGCTGGATCGTCAGGGCAAGCTCGACCCGCTGCTGGGCCTGTAAGCCACATGCGCGCGGCCGTCCTTCAGATGACGAGCGGGATCGATCCCGCGGCGAATGCGGCGGCCATCGTCGAAGCTGTCCGCCAAGCGGCCGAGCAAGGCGCGGATATGCTGTTTACCCCGGAAATGGCGGGTTATCTGGACCGCAACCGCGCGCGGGCGGCGGAAACATTGCGCAGCGAAGCCGACGATCCGGTGTTAGCAACGGTGCGCGAAGCTGCGGCCCGGCACGGCCTTTGGGTGCATCTTGGTTCATTGCCGCTCAGGCAAGAGGATGGCGACGAGCGCTGGGTCAATCGCAGCTTCGTGATCGACAACAAGGGTGAGATCCGCGCCCGTTATGACAAGATCCACCTGTTTGACGTCGATCTGGCGACAGGGGAAAGCTGGCGCGAGTCAGCGGTCTACCGCCCAGGCGAAAAGGTTGTGGCAGTTGATACGCCATGGGGCCGGATGGGCTTGTCGGTCTGTTACGACCTGCGGTTCCCGGACTTGTACCGCGCCCTCACCAATGCGGGCGTGACGATGCTGCTCATGCCCGCGGCCTTCACCGTGCCGACCGGCCAGGCGCATTGGCATGTCCTGCTCCGCGCCCGTGCGATCGAGGCGGGCTGCTTCGTGATCGCGCCTGCGCAAACGGGCCGCCATGAGGATGGACGCGAGACATATGGTCATAGCCTGGTCATCGACCCTTGGGGCGACATCCTGCTGGACATGGAGGAGAAGGCGGGACTGGCTCTTGCCGACATCGACCTGTCGCGCGTAGAGGAGGTGCGCGGGCGGGTGCCTGCTATCGCCAACCGGCGAGATATTCCAGTGGACGTGACCCTTTCGTGATTGTCTTCGACCTCAAATGCAATTCCCATGGCCATGTGTTCGAAGCCTGGTTCGGGTCCAGCGCGGACTATGAGGATCAGTTGGCCCGCGGCTTGCTGGCGTGCCCGATGTGCGGCGATCCGGAGGTGTCGAAAGCGCTGATGGCGCCCGCCGTCGCAGCAAAAGGGAACAGCAGGAAGCCGGAAATGATGCCTGCGAACGCGCCGACCGCTCCGGTCGCCATGGCAGGAGACGAGGCGCGGATGCGCGAAATGGTGCAGGCGCTGGCACAGGCGCAGGCAAAGGTCCTGGAAGATTCGACCTGGGTCGGCCGGGGCTTTGCCGAACATGCCCGCGCCATGCATTATGGCGAGAAGGAGCGGTCGAGTATCCACGGCGAAGTCGCCCCCGACGAAGCGCGCGCGCTGGTTTCGGAAGGCGTCGAGGTCGCGCCGCTGTTGTTTCCTGTCGTGCCGCCCGAAGCGAAGAATTGACCCCGCCGCATCGGCAGCATAGAGCCACCATCGGGCGCCCATAGCTCAGCAGGATAGAGCGTCGGATTCCTAATCCGAAGGCCACAGGTTCGAATCCTGTTGGGCGCACCACTTCTTCAAACAACGGGGAAAATGGCGGCTGGCGCTACTCAGCCGGATGTGGTGAGCCGCGCTGCCATGGCAGGCGGCCCCCTTCATTCACGCCATGGCTTCGATCGTCATGCGATGGCGCAGCGTGTCGACGCGCTCCCGGATGATACCCGGAATGAGGAACAGGTCGATGAACGCCCAAAGGCCTGAGATGATGAGACCGATGATTGTGAGGCCAAGGATCAGCATCACGGCACCGGTGCCCTTTTGACCTAGATAAAATCGGTGGATGCCAAAGCCGCCAAGAAAGAAGCAGAGCAGATAAGCCGCTCCCGTCGATGGCTTTTCATTGGTGATCCGCTGCTCGATAAGCATGCGCTGCGTATCGGTAAGACGGCCCGCATGTTGCTGTTCGACAGCCGGAGCCGCTGTTTCGATGGTCATCATTCCCCCCTGATCTTCGCTCCCCAAGCGAAGCGGCCATATACCGCGTTTTCCGGACGTTACGTCAACGCAAATCTCACCGCTCAGCCCGGCGGACGTATCAGGATATGGTCACGACCCGCGCAGGTCCGGTTCGGTCGAGCGGCTTGACGACCACCTTGTCGTCCATCCGGTCAAAGGCGATGTCGACCGACGCTTCCCCCACGCGCAGGCCATATAGCCTCAGTTCGTCAAGAAAACGGGGAAGGGCAGGTTCGCGCAGGGAGATTTCCGGCCCGGCCACATCGAAGCCGATGCCAAGGCTCGACTGGATGAGGGAGAGAGGCGCGGCGGCTGACCATGCCTGCGGGCTGCAGGCGACCGGGTAGAAGGTCGGGCCTTGCGCACGGCGGCGCGGGAATCCGCAGAAGAGTTCCGGCAGGCGCATGAGATCGACATAGGTGGCCGCCGCGAACAGCCCCTCGAATATCTGGGCCGCCTCCCGCTTGTAGCCGTAGCGCGAAAAGCCCGCCGCGATGAGGGCATTGTCGTGCGGCCAGATCGACCCGTTATGATAGCTCATCGGATTGTACCGCGCTTCGGTGGAGGCGATGGTGCGCACCCCCCACCCGGAAAAGGAGGCTGGCGCCATCAGCGTCCGGACCACGGACTCCACCCTGTTTTCCTTTGCCAGGCCAGTGAAAAGCACATGGCCAGCGTTCGACGAACGCACACGGCATGGCCGCTTTTCCCCGTCGAGCGCGAGCACAAAGGTGCCAAGTTGCGCGTCGAAAAAGGCATCGTCGAAATGGTCGCGCAGGCGATCCGCCCTCGACCCATAATCCAGCCCGCGCGCAGCATCGCCGAGCGCGGCATAGATGGCTTCGGCGGCTTTCCAGGCCCCGTAGACATAGGCCTGAACCTCGGCGAGGGCGATGGGTCCACGCGCGATCGAACCGTCTTCGTGGAAGACGGAATCATGGCTGTCCTTCCACCCCTGATTGGTAAGGCCCTGGTCCGTCAGGCGGCCATATTCGACGAAGCCGTCCTTGTCCCGGTCGCCATGATCGTCGATCCACAGCAGTGCCGCTTCTATATTGGGGAGCAGGCCGGTGACGAATGGGAGGTCGCCTGTGCGCTCCAGATACGCGCCCGCGAGCATGATGAACAAGGGCGTGGAATCGATGCTGCCATAATAGTGGCGGAAGGGCACTTCGCCCAGTTCCGCCATTTCGCCATGGCGCACCTCATGCAGGATCTTACCGGGTTCCGCATCGGCAGCGGGATCAAACTGCGTCGCTTGATGCTTGGCCAGATAGCCCAGCACGCCACGGCTCATCGCCGGATCAAGCCAAAGCGTCTCCAGCGCCGTGATGATCGCATCGCGGCCGAAGACGGTGCTGAACCATGGGATACCCGCATAAGGGTAGGGGCCATATTCGGTATCGGTGGACAGCATCGTGATGTCCGCGACGGATCGGCGCGTGACCTCATCGAACAGCGGGTTGGACGATCGCACGGTCGCGCCACGCGCCCGCGCCTGTTTCAGCGACTGCATGGATTCGCGAAGGGCTTTCAGGAACTGACGGGAGAAGGGTTCGGGCGCGAGTTCCACACGTTCGCAAGCGATCCGCATGTACAAGGTGCGCCGTTCTCCGGCTGGCACGACGATTTCGAAGGCGGCGTGGCTTTCGGTAAGTTCCTGGGGCTGCGGATCGAAGCAGATATGGGTTTCGCGCGTCTTTGCGTCTCGCCCCTCATAGGCGAGCAGCACGTCTGCGGCGCCAAGCACCGGCGGCTTCATCGATCCTTTCCGCAGCCGCGTCATGCCACGTATCTCGAACAGGTCGGCAAAGTCGGCGGCAAAGCCCACATCGACCCGCACGGTTCGCGCTTCGGCATCGAAATTGCGGATCGTGATCCGTTCATGGATCGCGGATTCCCAGAGAAACCGGGTGCGGCGGAAATGGATCAGGTCATGTTCCACCGCGACCCTGCCATCATCGCCCGGAAAATCCGGGTTGGTGAGGTCGCATGTCAGGATGGCATTGTCATCACGGAGCGCTGAACTCAGCAGGATCGGCCGCTGTCCGTTGATCGTCAGGTACAGGTGCGACAGGTGCCGGGTGTCCCGGTGGTACAGCCCCTCCGGACTGCCGGGCCCGGCAATCGCGTCGCCGCTATGATCGAACACCGCAAAGCTGTCGCCATGCTTCAACGTTCGCGGCCGCCGCTCGTGCAGGGAAGCAGTGGCCGGAATGAAGAATTGGGTCTGCTGCTGGGACAGGGACTTTGCCGGTTCGGCTGCCAAGGCTTCTGGCTGCAACTGGCTCACTGTCATGCAACGCTCCTTATCCGACTACCTGCAAATGAAGTTCCGCTTCGTCTCCACGTTCGCGGCGGAGCCTTGCGGCATCGGTTCGCGCGCCGGGCAGAGCATGGTAGAGCGAGACATAGCCTGCGGCCATCCGGTCTGCCGTGAAGCGTGCGTCAAAGGCGGCGCGCACGGCGCTGCGGTCCAGTTCGCCGAGCCGGGACACGGCTTCCACCGCCTGATCCTCGGTATCGACGATGAAGCCGGACACGCCATGGTCGATGATCTCCGGCACCGAACCGCAGCGGAAGGCGATGACGGGCGTGGCGCAGGCCATCGCCTCGATCATCACAAGGCCGAACGGCTCTGGCCAGTCGATCGGGAACAGAAGCGCGCTGGCGCCGCCCAGAAATTCCGCCTTTTGCGTTTCGTTGATCTCTCCGATGAAATCGATGTTAGGATATAGGCTGAGGAGCGGCGCGATCTCCGCTTCCCAGTAGCCCTTGTCCACATTGTCGATCTTGGCCGCGATCTTGAGCGGCTTGCCCGAACGCGCAGCAATGCGGATCGCGCGATCGGGCCGCTTTTCGGGCGATATGCGCCCCAGGAAAGCGAGATAGCCATCGTCGCAGGCGGTCTTGGGCGGCAGCAGATCGGCAGGAAGGCCGTGATACACCGTCCCGGCCCAGTTCACCGGCGGCATCGGCAGCCTTTGATGATCGGAAATGGACACCAGGCTGTGGTTGGGGAAGGTCTGGTAGAAGGGAACCAGATCGGGAAGGTCCAGCCGCCCATGCAGAGTGGTGATGCACCGGCCGATGATGTCTTGGAACATCGGTATGTGGACCAGATCGATGTGAAAATGCAGCGCATCGAATTCGTCGGCGCGCTGACGCACGGCATCGAGCAGCATCATGTGATAGGGGATGGGATCGCGGACATGGGGATTGAGCCGCAACGCCATGTCCGTCACCGGAACCAGTTCCGCGCGCGTGATGGAATCTCCGCTGGCGAACAAGGTCACGTCATGGCCCTGGTCGATCAGGGCTTCGGTCAGGTAGGAAACGATACGCTCGGTTCCGCCATAGAGCTTTGGCGGCACGCTTTCGGCCAGTGGAGCGATTTGCGCGATTTTCATTCGGTAACCCCATCATTGGACTTGAAAGCCGCCACGGCGCGGAGCCGTTGACGTGGGTTAAAAACTTAAATGTTGGTTCGGTTGCATAGGATTGTACGGCTAGTCGCGGTTCAGGGGCGTACCGTGGAACGGTGCGCCGTCAGCAATGCGGCACATGCCTTTCAAAGCCCTCCAGCAACAATTTGTAACATTCGGCAAATTTCAGAGACATTTGCGCCTCCTATGCGTGAGCCGGTTGCCTTTCGTCGGCAGGAGTTGGTTCGGATGTTTCCCATCATTGTGTCAGCCGCAGCCTTGACCTTGACTGCACCCGTCCACAGCGCGGACATCAGCCACGCCGCCACGCGATATCGCGCCAGTTACGAGACGATATCGACGGTTCATTTCCAGCAAGTGGAGCCGCGCTTTGCCACGCGTTCCGCGACGCCCGTTTGCCGGTGGCAAGCGAATGTCGGCGTCGCTCGCACGGTCAATTCGGAAGGGCGTGCTGTTTCCGCCTTGGGCAAAGCGATCCACCGCTTCACGCCGCTGTCGGGCAGCTATGCCGGCGCCTGCGCAAATGCGCGCAGCCAAATAGATGCAGAGATGGATCGCTATGCACGGGCGAACGCGGCCGAGGCGCTGATGGTAGCACAGCAGGACAGCGCAACCGTTTCAGGAGAACTCCAAGCCCTCCACAGCCTGTCAGTGAAGGGGGGATGAGCGCACCCCTGATCCTGATTGCCGAGGAAAAAGCGGACCTACGCCAGCAGGTGCGCGAATATCTGGAGCAGAGCGGCTTTCGCGCGCTGCCCGCCGGATCGGCGGCGGACATATTCAACGCGATCAAGGCCGTGCCGGTAGGCGCTTTGGTGCTGGATGCCGCCTTGCGCGGTGCCGATGGCCTTGACCTGTGCCGGGACGTCCGGGAACGGAGCGACATTCCGATCATATTGGTCGGCGCGGGTGGCAGCGAGGTCGATCGGGTCGTCGGGCTGGAACTGGGCGCGGACGATTACATGGCCAAGCCCTATTCGAACCGGGAACTTGCCGCCCGGCTCCGCGCGGTGTTGCGCCGCAGCAAGAAAGACCGGCTCATCGGCCTTCGAGCCAGCACGCTCGCGCAGTTTGATGGATGGCAGGTCGATTTCTCCCGTCGTGAGGTGCGGGACGGGGAGGGCGCGCTGATCGCACTCACGGCGGCTGAATTCGCATTGCTGCAAGTGTTGCTGGATCATCCGCAGACGGTGATCCCGCGCCTTAGGTTGATGGAATTGGCTGGAGTTCGCGACGCGCCGTCATCTGACCGCAGCATAGATGTGCTGGTCAGCCGCGTTCGCCGGAAGCTCAGCGTTGGCGGCAGGCCAGCCCCGATCGTCACTGTCCGGGGCGCCGGATATATGCTGAGCGCCGCCGTTGAACGGCAGTGACGGCAGAAAATCCAGTCAGACATAATATTTAACAAAAGCGCTGCGACGCAGCAAAGGGCCGTTCCTATCCTTCAAACTACGCCGGTCTGTCGCCCTGACCGGCAACCAGTAAAGAAGGATAGACACGATGAACGAGCTTATCGGTCGCGTCTTCAGTTTCGAAAGCCAGGTCTTTTCGAAGAAGAGCGCGCTCTACAACCAGCTTGCCAGCCATGGGCAGAGCCCCAAGGCGCTGATGATATCCTGCGCCGATTCCCGCATCGTGCCGGAACATATCATGCAGGCCGATCCGGGCGATCTGTTCGTGTGCCGCAACGCGGGCAACATCGTTCCCCCGCATGCGAGTCAGCTGGGCGGCGTCACCGCGACGGTCGAATATGCCGTCATGGTTCTGGGCGTGCGCGACATCATCGTATGCGGTCACAGCGATTGCGGCGCGATGAAGGCGCTGGCGACTGACGCCGACCTGACGTCGATGCCCAATGTCGCCGCTTGGCTGCGCCATTCGCACGCCGCGCAGAAGGTGTGCCGGGAAAGCTACCCGTCCGACCTCAGCGACGCTGAAAAGCTGCGCAACATGGCGCTTGAAAATGTCGTGGTGCAGCTGAACCATCTGCGCACCCATCCGTCGGTGGCGTCGGGCATGGCGCGCGGGGAAATCGCGCTGCACGGCTGGTATGTCGATATCCATGCGGGTCAGGTGCTTGGGCTCGATGGCGAAACCGGGCGGTTCGTCGCCATGCGTGAAGGCCAGCCGCTTCCCGTCGCTCAGGCGCAGTCGCGCCGCCTTGCTGGCGAAACCAGCATCGCCGTGGCTGCGGAGTAAACCATGTTGAAAGCTCTTTCCGGCGGCACTTTCAGCCGCGACTTGACTGCTTCCATCGTCGTGTTCCTGGTGGCGATGCCGCTCTGCATGGGCATTGCGGTCGCATCCGGCGTGCCACCGGAAAAGGGCCTGATCACCGGCATCATCGGCGGCATCGTCGTTGGTCTGCTGGCCGGTTCTCCCCTGCAGGTCAGCGGCCCTGCGGCAGGCCTTGCCGTCATCGTCTTCGAAATCGTGCGCGAACAGGGGCTGTCCGCCCTCGGCCCGATCCTGATCCTTGCGGGCGCGATCCAGGTCGTCGCCGGCCTCCTGCGCGTCGGCGGATGGTTTCGCGCCATTTCGCCTGCGGTCGTGCACGGCATGCTGGCGGGGATCGGCGTCCTGATCGTCGTCGGTCAGTTCCACGTCCTGTTCGATGACAAGCCGTTGTCGAGCGGCCTTGCCAACCTGGTTGCGATGCCGGGCCAGATCTTCGGCCTCAGCAACCAGGACGCAGCGACTGCCTTTGCCATCGGTCTTGTCACCATCGGCGGGATGTTGGGTTGGGAAAAGATCCGCCCCGCTTCCATGAAGCTGCTGCCCGGCGCACTGGTCGGCGTCGTGCTGGCGACGCTGGTGGCATTCCTGTTCAGCCTGCCGGTGGCGCGCGTCGTGGTGCCCGAATCCATCGTTGCGGCGGTGACCTTGCCGGGCGAGGGTCTGCTTCAGCAGTTGATGAACCCCACGATCATCACCACTGCCGTCGCGATCGCCTTCATCGCCAGCGCGGAAACGCTGTTGTCGGCGGCTGCGGTGGACCGGATGCATGATGGCGTGCGGACCAACTATAACAGGGAACTAAGCGCCCAGGGTGTCGGCAACCTGCTGTGCGGCGTGGCTGGTGCCTTGCCGATGACCGGCGTCATCGTCCGCAGCTCCGCCAACGTCCAGGCTGGCGCGAAGACCCGGCTGTCTGCGATCATGCACGGCTTCTGGATACTCGGCTTCGTCGCGTTGCTGCCTTGGCTGCTGCGCGAAATCCCGATGGCTGCGCTCGCAGGCATATTGGTCGTGACGGGTGTACGGCTGGTCAGCCTGGATCATGCCAAGCACCTGCTGCATCGCTATGGTCCGCTGCCGGTGGTCGTCTGGGCCGCGACGTTGATCATGGTCGTGGCTACCGACCTGCTGACCGGCGTGCTGGTGGGCATCGGCCTGTCGCTTCTGGAACTGCTGCCCCATGCCCGCCGCCTGAAGCTCGGCGTGGACGACGAGCAGCGCGGCGATACGCATGAGCTGGCCCTGCATGGCACCGCGACCTTCCTGACCTTGCCGAAATTGTCGGCGAAGCTGGAAGCGGTTCCCGCCGAACGCCCGGTCATCCTGAATGTCGAGCGATTGCTGCACATCGACCATACCTGTGCCGAAATGGTGCGGGAATGGATGGATCGGCGTCGGGGTGCCGGGACCAGTGTCGAACTGTCAGGTGCCGCAGGGCGCCTGCGTAATCTCGCCGCCTGAACTGTCACCCCCGTCAGGCGACGTTGCCGCCGCGCCCCTTCCGAGGCGCGGCGGCATTTTTACATCCATGTGCGATGTAGAAACGAAGCAGACATATTCAGAATGAACATGGACAATAACCGTGCCTTTTGCGGCACGCTTTTGCTGTTGCCTTCGCAGGTGCAGTAAAATGGCATTCCGCTTTCGGGCGGCGCGACATAGCCTGCTGTCAATCCGCCGGTAATCGCAGGCAAGACGACCTAAGAACCAGCGCGGACGCAGGACGGAACATTCTTACCGAAAAAGGGGAATGTTCATGAAATACCAGATCGCCTGTGCGGCTCTCGCCCTGTTGTCGAGTGCCCCGGCCTTTGCCCAGGAAGAAGCCGAAGGACCCGTCACTGTGTCGGGCAGCGTCGCGCTGGTTTCCGACTATCGTTTCCGCGGCGTGTCTCAGACTGACCAAGGCATGGCCATTCAGGGCGGCATTACCGCTACGCACGAAAGCGGCGCCTATGTCGGCACCTGGGCTTCGAACCTTGCTGGCTGGGGCCAGTTCGGCGGCGCCAACATGGAACTCGATCTGTTCGCGGGCTACGCCATTCCGCTCGGCGGCGCGACGCTGGACGTCGGCCTTACCTGGTACATGTATCCGTCGGGCGCGGACAAGACCGACTTCGCCGAGCCCTATGTGAAGCTTTCCAGCCAGCTTGGTCCGGTCAAGGGTCTGCTCGGCGTCGCCTATGCGCCCAAGCAGCAGGCTCTGGGTAACTGGTACAGCACTGCCGCCAGCAATGCTACTGGCATCCCCGACCGTCCGGGTGACAAGGAAGACAATCTCTACATCTGGGGCGATATCAGCGGTTCCATCCCCGAAACCCCGCTCACGCTGAAGGCGCATTTGGGCTATTCGGACGGCAACCCCGGCCTTGGCCCGAACGGTACGTCGATCGCGCCTACGGGCAAGTATCTCGACTGGCTGATCGGCGCTGACCTCGCGATCCCCGGCACCCCGCTGACGTTGGGCGTTGCTTATGTCGATACCGACATCAAGCGTTCGGAAGAAAACTACATCCGCCCGAACTTCATGGTTCAGGACGGCGACAATTTCGGCAAGTCGATCGCCCGCAGCCAGGTGGTCTTCTCCCTTACGGCCGCCTTCTGACAGAAGCATGCCGGGCCCTCATATGCGGGCCCGGCATGATAATCTGCATGATTTCGGGGGAAGAATGTCCCCGTCATGACAAAATATTGCTGAACCTGTTTCCAAGGGTTTCTGGGGCAAGCATCGGTTGACCCCCTTGGCAGCGCTCTCTATCCCGAACGGCATGAGCCGTTCCCGTTGCGCACCCTTTCCGGCATGACCGCTCCCACGATCATACTTGTCGAAGACGATCCGCCGCTGCGTACGCTGACCGCGCGCGCGCTTCAGGAACATGGCTATCAGGTCCGCCCTGCCTCTTCGGGCCCGGAAATGTGGGTCGCTTTTGACGCAGGACCGGTCGATCTGGTCGTACTCGACGTCATGCTGCCCGGCACCAACGGCATCGATCTTTGCCGCCAGATCCGCCGAAAGAGCGACGTTCCCATCATCTTCATCAGCGCAAAAGGCAGCGAGACCGATCGCATCGTCGGGCTGGAACTGGGCGCGGACGACTATCTGCCCAAGCCGTTCGGCACCCGCGAGTTGATCGCGCGGATCAGGGCGATCCTGCGCCGTGTCGGCGTTGAGCGTGGCCCTGACGAACATCGGGAAAATGAAGCGCGCTTCGACGGCTGGATCGTGAACTTCCCCCGCCGCGAACTGCGTTCGCCCACTGGCGCGATCGTAGACTTGACCGGCGCCGAGTTCGACCTGCTCGGATCGTTCCTCAGCCATCCGCAGCGCGTCATCGCGCGCGAGCGCTTGATCGAATTGTCGCGCACCCGCATGGGCGACAGTTCCGACCGGAGCATCGACGTGCTCGTCAGCCGGTTGCGGCGCAAGCTTTCGACCGAAGGCGCGGCAGCGCCCATCACCACCGTGCGTGGCGTGGGCTATATGTTCAACGCGGAAGTCAGTAGGGCTTGAGGCTGCATGTGAGCCGGTCGGTAGGCCTGGTTGGACGGCTTCTGGCAATCCTGCTGCTGGCGCTGACGCTCGAATTCGCCGTCGGGACTCTGATCTACGAGCGGGCGGGGCACCTGTCCCTGCAGGATGACGAAGCCCGGCGGCTGGCCGAGCATCTGGTGATCGCGCGCAAGCTGGTGACGGAGCAGCCGCCGGGCGAGCGGCACGCCATGGCCATCCAGCTTACCACCGACCGCTACGACGTGCACTGGACACCTGCATCCCCGCCGCCGCCTGCACTCGCACCGGAGCTGGAGCGCATGCGGCGCCAGATCATCGCGTGGGAGCCAAGCCTTGAACAGTCCAGCCTATGGTTGCGCCTGGCGTCACCGGGCCGCAGTTCGCAGATCAATGGCGGCTTGCAGCTGCCTGATGGCAGCTGGCTCTATTTCGGCATGCGCCACACCGGGGGCCAATGGACCTTCACCATCGGCCGGATGGGGCTGGCGCTCATCCCGCTCGTGGCGTTGATGGTGGCGGGCGCGATGATGATCCGGCGGACGCTCGCGCCGCTCAAGGACCTCACCAAGGCGACGGAGCATATCGGCCTCAGCGACGAGGTCGTGGTTGCGGAGGGCGGCACCAGTGACGTGCGGGACCTGATCCGCGCGTTCAACGCGATGCAAAAGCGCATCCACCGTCTGATCACTGAACGGACCGAAACATTGGCGGCGGTCGGACATGATCTGCGCACGCCGCTCGCCCGCCTGCAACTGCGTCTTGAGGCCATTAAGGATGACGAAGCGCGCGACGCCATGGCCGAAGATCTGGCGGAAATGGGCGCGATGATCGAATCCCTGCTCGCATTCCTGGGCGGGGAAAAGAATGGCGAGGCCGTGGTGCGGGCCGATGTCGCCGTCACTGTGGCGACCGTGGTCGACGCTTTTCAGGATCAGGGCGCGGATGTCAGCTATGAAGGGCCCGATCATCTGGAGATGAATGCCCGGCCGCTCCACTTGCGCCGCGCGGTCATGAACCTGGTGGAAAACGCGCTCCATTATGGACAGCGTGCCTATGTGACCGTTGAGCGCCGCACCGGCCAAGTGCTGATCCGGGTGGAAGATGACGGCCCTGGCATCCCGGAAGACAAGATGGAGGAGGTGCTGAAGCCCTTTGCCCGGCTGGACGAGGCGCGCGGGCGCAACACAAGGGGCTTGGGTCTGGGCCTGGCGATCGTGGCGAAGGCGGTGGAACAGGAGGATGGCGAGCTCATCCTGGCCAACCGGCCGACCGGCGGATTGAGCGCCGAAATCCGCCTGCCTCTGGGGTAAGCGGCTCCCGTCCGCTGGAGCAGGTGGCGCGCTTCGGCGAAAAGAGAAGCTTCGGGGCTGCAAGCAAAACTCGTTTACCGAACAGCCCGATCGCGGTCTATGCCACCCCTTGTGGAACAAGAGGCGTATATGACGGCAGAAGGCGAAGAAGATCCGGTGGTGGAAGGCTATTGGGACCTCGACCGGCTCGTGAGCGATCTTGGGGCGGTGCGCACCCGCTGGCGGGAAGCGCAGCAGCATCATGCCGAATATGGCGCTGAAGGTTTTCCCTCGCGCGCCAACCTCGCCAAGATCATGAGCTCGCTCTGCGGCGCACTCTTCCCGCTCCGCCTTGGGCCGAGCTTCGTGCGCATCCACAATGAAGATGCCTTTGTGGCGCAGACGTTGCAGACGGCGCTCAGCCGCCTCTACGGCCAGATCCGCCTTGAAC
Organism: Sphingobium sp. S6; assembly: GCF_905120495.1. Lineage (NCBI taxonomy): Bacteria > Pseudomonadati > Pseudomonadota > Alphaproteobacteria > Sphingomonadales > Sphingobiaceae > Sphingobium > Sphingobium sp. S6. The sequence continues at coordinate 184,236 of NZ_CAJHOG010000001.1, forward strand.
TGCTCTACGCCATGCATGGCAGCCCAGCGGCCGAGATCGATCGTGAAGCGTCGCAGATCATCGGCAACTTCGCCCAAAGCCTGCCGGGTCTGCGCGAATTGCTGGACACGGACGTGGAAGCCGCGTTTCTGGGTGATCCCGCCGCGCGCAGCGTTGATGAGGTGCTGATCTGCTACCCGTCGATGCTGGCCATCATCCATCACCGGCTTGCGCATCGCCTCTATGATCTGGGCGCGCCCTTGGTAGCGCGCATCATCTCGGAAATCGCCCATTCGCGCACCGGTATCGACATTCATCCGGGCGCGACGATCGGCCGCAGCTTCTTCATCGACCATGGGACCGGCGTGGTGATCGGCGAAACGGCGATCGTGGGAGACCGGGTGCGGCTATATCAAGGCGTGACGCTGGGCGCGCGCAGCTTCCCCGCTGACGAAAGGGGCGCGCTTGCCAAGGCATTGCCCCGGCACCCGATCATAGAGGATGACGTGGTGATCTATGCCGGTGCAACGATCCTCGGCCGCATCATCATCGGCAGCCGTTCCGTCATCGGCGGCAATGTCTGGCTGACCGACAGCGTGCCCGCGAACAGCAATGTCCGCCAGGCTAAGGCCCAATATGAAGTGACCAGCCGGGTCGAAGTCTCCGCCCCGCACCGCGTCCATGCTCTGGTCGACGCGGAGCGGGATGGGTTCGCGGAGAATATCTGACCTTATCTCCCGGCGCAGCTATCCTCTGGCCCGGCGATCAGGTCCAGGCACCGGCCGTCAATCTCGCTCCGGGGTATGGGTAAGCCGATCAGCGCGGCAAGCGTCGGCATGATGTCCACCGTCTCGACCCCCAACGGCTGTTCGAAGGAGCGCATCCCCTTGCGCCAGAACAGCATAGGGACGCGGCGATCCGTGTCCCAGGGAGAGCCGTGGGTGGCGACGGAGCCGTGCGAGGGGTCGGTGATCGGCGTTATCCGGGGTTTCAGCAGCAACAGAAGGTCGCCCGACCGCTCGGTATTGAAACTGGCGCGCGCCTCCTGAATCAGGCTCCAGCTTTCCGGCGGCCCCGAAGGCGAGGGAGTGGCCGCAAGCTGCGCCTTGGTGAACACGGCTTCCACCTGGGGATGCGCGCGGAGCAGCGCGAGGGTCGCTGCTTCCACCTTGGCGCGCTGGGCAGGCGTCAGCCCAAGGTTGAAATAAAGGTCGCCCGAGGGCCCATCGCCCAGGATAAGCCCCTTTGCCTCCGTTCCGGTGCGAGCGGCCACGGCCTTTGCAAGCGCGCCGGGCAGCAGCGCCGGGTCGACGCGCTGCTCCATCGGCATGGCATTTTGCTGGTGGCGTTCGGGAAGGTCATGGCCGCCATGGTCCGCCGTCAGGACCACCACATAGTCCAGACCCTGCTGATCGAGCCGGTCGAAGAAGGCCCCTAGTTCGCGGTCCAGCCGATCGACCTGGATGCAGCTTTCCGTTCCTTCCGTGCCATAGGCGTGACCGATGACGTCCGTTGCCGAAAGTCCGATGGAGATGATGTCGGTCTGGGGCTGCTTGCCAAGGCCCATCGTCTCGATCGTGGCCGCCGCGAATGCGAGCGTCATCGCGTCCTGTTCAGGCGACGCGCGGAACGCATCATAGCGGCCTGCGGGCCTTTCGAAGCGTCCCGTACCCACCGTGCGATCCGGCGCCACGCGCACCGGAAAGTCCTTCGCGGCGCATTGCGCAGGCAGTTCGAACCCGGCATTGGGCTCAGCCAAACGCTGCTGGAATATCTCATTGACCCGCGCGACCAGCGGCGGCGTGGCGATGCCGGGATAGCTGACATAGCCCTTGGAACTCAGCCACCAGATCTGGTCCGCCTTTGCGCCGCCCATCATGATGGCAGCGCGATCCTTGCCAGCGATGGCGATGTTGCGGGTTGCCGGATTTGCCGCTTTCATGCGCTCGCCCAGCGTGGGCACGCGCAGATGGATGGGGGAGGCGACATAGTTGGAGCTGCTGCTGCCCGCCTGGCTCTCATCCTCCGCGCAATAGATCGTCTTGTCGGCCCGGCCAGCCTTCTGATCGATCCAGCTATTGGCGATGATGCCCGTGCGGGAAGGGCGGCTGCCCGTCAGGATGGTGCTGTGGCCAGGGCAGGTTTCGGTCGCGGCATGGCTTTGATAGCCGCGCGGAAACACTGCGCCCCCACTCAATCGCTTCAGACCGCCCGTGTAATAAGGGCGATATTCGCTGAAGAGATCAGCGGAAAACTGGTCGACGGAGATGGCGATGATCAGGCGGGGCGGCGTGCCGGAACCCGTCGGCGCTGCCGGTTGCGCCAGCACGGGCAGGGGCGCCAGCAGCAGGAGGGTATGAAGCACTTTCCCGAACATCTTTTCCAATCCCTTCTGGCGCCTTGACGGCGCAACCCTGCGGACCTAGCCCGCTGTGATCTACGCGAACAGAGGCCCGATGCGGATTTTCCATGTCCTCTTGATGACGCTGGCGCTCTTTGTCGCGCCGGCCGCCAGCGCCCAGGGCGCATTCGGATCGGGCAGGCCGCACATCGCCCTGCAACTCGTGCCCGAAAGTCCAGCGCCTGCCCCGGGATCGGCGAGCCTGATCGCCTTCGCCATGACGCCCGAAGCGGGCTGGCACGGTTATTGGCAAAATCCGGGCGATGCGGGCTTGGGCATGACGGTGAAATGGTCGTTGCCAAAGGGCGTCAGCGTCGGCCCGCTCCGTTACCCCGTGCCAGAAACCCTGCTGATCTCCGGCCTCATGAACCATGTCTATGAGGGCCCCTATGCGCTGCTTGTGCCGTTACGCATTGCGCCAGAGGTGGCCAAAGGCACGCGACTGCCGATCCGTGGCAAGGCGGAGTGGCTGGCCTGCACTGACAAGATCTGCGTGCCCGAAAGCGCGGACATCGCCCTTGATCTGATCGTAGGCGACGGCACTGTGTCGCCTGCCGTTCAGTCCCGGTTCGATACATGGCGCGCGCGCCTGCCCCGGCCGCTGGGGAGCGAGGCGGCCTATGCTGTTGCCGATGGCAAATTGCTTGTGTCTATTCCCTTTCCCCGGGAAGCCACGGCGGCTGATGTCCATCTTTTCCCGCTGGCGGATGGCGTCGTCCGCTATGCCGCGCCGCAAAAGGTGCAGCGCGAGGGCGACCGGCTGCTGATCGAAACCGAAGCAGGGCAGGGCTTGAAGGAAGGCGCGGTCGAGGCGGTTGTTCGCACCGGCGATCATGTGGGCTTCCTGCTGACCGCGCGGCCGGGCGAGGTCGCCAGGCCAGCTTCCGGCCTGTTGTCCACAGCCATGCTGGCACTGGGCGGCGCGATATTGGGTGGGCTTCTGCTCAACATCATGCCCTGCGTATTCCCGATCCTGGGGTTGAAGGCACTCAAGCTGGCCCGAGCGGGGGGCGACGAAGCGGCGGTTCGGCGGGAAGCGCTTGGCTATGCCGCTGGCGTCATCCTCACCTGCCTGGCGCTCGGGGGCTTGCTGCTCGCGGTGCGGGCGGCAGGCGTCGCGGCGGGCTGGGCATTCCAATTGCAGGACCCGCGCATCATATTGCTGCTGTTGCTGCTGGTCACTGCGGTGGCGTTCAATCTTGCCGGGCTTTTCGAACTCAGCGCCTTTGGCGGCGGCGAGAAGCTGGCGGGCAAGGCTGGCGTTGCCGGTTCTTTCTGGACCGGCGCGCTGGTCGCCTTCGTAGCCACGCCATGCACCGGCCCCTTCATGGGCGTCGCGATGGGCGCGGCGCTGGTGTTGCCGCTGGCGGCGGCGCTCGCGGTTTTCGCTGGGCTCGGGCTTGGGCTCGCTCTCCCCTTCCTGCTGCTTGCTTATGTACCTGCCTTGCGGGAACGCCTGCCACGGCCCGGCCCATGGATGCGTACCTTCCAGAGGATCCTGTCGGTCCCGATGTTCGTGACCGCCTTGGGGCTCGCCTGGCTGCTGGGGCAGCAACGGGGCGTGCTCGCCATGACGATCGGCCTCGGCACGGCGTTGCTGCTGGCGTTGCTGCTCTGGTGGCTTGGAGAGCGCCAACATCATGGCAAGCGTGGAGGCGTTGCCGTCGCAGCCGCAGCGCTGCTGCTGCTAGGGGCGGGTGCTACGGCCTTGCCTGCGCGCGCCGATGGCGTCGCACAGGCGGAGAATGGCAGCGTCGCCTTCGATGAGGCGCGCCTCGCGAGCCTGCGCGCATCGGGCAAGCCTGTGTTCCTCTATTTCACTGCCGATTGGTGTCTGACCTGCAAGGCCAATGAGGCGGCAGCCATCGACCGTTCCGATACGCGGGAGGCCTTCAGAAAGGCAGGCGTAACGGTGATGGTGGGAGACTGGACCAACGCCGACCCCGCAATCACGCGCTTCCTGGAGAAGCAGGGGCGGTCGGGCGTGCCGCTCTACCTCTTTTATGCGCCGGGCCAGCCGGGGCGGACCTTGCCACAACTGCTGACCGTATCCACTTTGACCGGCTTGGTGCGCTGATGGCGAAGGTGCGGGCCGACCAGTTGCTCGTCGATCGTGGCCTGGCGGAGAGCAGGGCCCGTGCACAGGCGCTCATTCTCGCTGGCCTTGTCTTCCTGGGCGACCGGAAGATCGACAAGGCCGGACAACAGGTCGCCGAGGATGCCGCGCTGGAGGTGAAGGGCCGCGATCATCCCTGGGTGTCCCGCGGCGGCATCAAACTCGCCCATGCCATCGAGCATTTCGCGCTGGACGTGAGCGGCATGGTTGCCATTGACGTTGGAAGCTCCACCGGCGGCTTCACCGACGTGCTGCTGACCAACGGAGCGGCGCGCGTCTATGCTGTGGACAGCGGCACGAACCAGCTTGCCTGGAAGCTGAGGTCTGACCCCCGCGTCATCGTGCATGAACAGACGAGCGCCCGCATCCTGACCGCCGACCATATCCCCGAGCCCATCGACATCATCGTATGTGATGCGAGCTTCATCTCGCTCGCCAAGGTGCTGGAAAGGCCACTCGGCTTCGCGCGGCCGGGGGCGCATCTCGTCGCCCTCATTAAGCCGCAATTCGAAGCGGGCCGTGAGGAAGTCGGCAAGGGTGGCGTCGTCCGCGATCCTGCCATTCATGCGCGTGTCTGCCGGGAAGTGCATGACTGGCTGACATCGAACGGATGGAGCGTGCTGGGCGTGACGGCCAGCCCGATTACCGGACCACAGGGCAATGTCGAGTTCCTGATCTGCGCCCAGCGGGAGGGATGACCGGGGGCCGGACGTTTGATTTTGTGACAAATGCTGAAACCCGGCCTTCATTCGCGGGTTGCGGGATGAAGTGTTTCACCGCAAACCATCGCCATACGGCTTGACAGCATTTTCAAGGGATTCGCTGGCGGCCGCGAAAGAGGATGAGTGGAGCTGCGCCGCCGATGAACGAAATCGCGTCCCCGGGTCAACTGCGCCTGGCCTATCTGCGCTGGGCACTTGTCACGGTCCCGGCCATTGTCTTCCTTGGCTTCCTGTCGGGCAAGCTCGCCAACAGCGGCTATGGCAACCGCTGGTTCGACGCGTTGGTGAAGCCAGATTTCATGCCGCCGGGTTGGGCGTTCGGCGTTGCCTGGACCATCCTCTACATTCTGATGGGGCTCGCGCTCGCCATCGTCATCCATGCGCGGGGGGCAAAGGGCAGGGGAGCAGCGATCATCCTTTTCCTGGTGCAGCTCGCACTGAACCTCGTCTGGTCGCCGCTCTTCTTCCGGGCGCATCAGGTCGACAATGCGCTGGCGCTCATCATTGTGCTGTTCGTCGTGGTGGCGGTGACGGCATGGCTTTTCTGGCGCATCCGGCGCCTCGCGGGATTGCTGTTGTTGCCTTATCTGGCGTGGCTGGCCTTTGCCTCGACGCTTAATTATGAGATCGGCCGCTTGAACCCCGGGGCCGAGACCCTTGTCGCACCGGCGCTCAAGACCCAGATATGATTTCGTGACGCGAAGGACGCGTCGGCAAACAAGGACATTTAAGATCATGCAGAGCGAAAACCGCTTTTTCGACGACCTTGCCAAGCTGGTGAACGGCGCTGCGGGAACAGTCGCTGGCATGACCCGCGAGTTTGAAACCAACGCCCGCGAAAAAGCGAAGGAATGGATCGGCGGCATGGATTTCGTGAGCCGCGACGAATTCGATGCGGTGAAGGCGCTGGCTGCCGCCGCCCGTGAAGAGATCGAACTGCTGAAAGCACGGATCGATGCTCTCGAAGGGCGTTCGGCTGAGCCGGTCACGAAAACCGTCCGATCCCCCAAAACCAAGCCGGGCGACGCGGAATAAGCAAGCTTCGCCGCCTGTCCGTTGGATTTGGGCAACGATCGGCTATTTTGATGCGTTTCCCTCAGTCGGTGGTTTCCTTGCCGCCGGGAAATGCTCTATGGCCCACATATGATGGACAGCGACGAATTTGAAAATGGCGGCCAGGAAGCCGCTCCGATCGACATGCTGGCCGCCTATTTCGAAGCGAATGGGTGGAGTTTCGATCAGGTCGGCGAGGATGAGATCGTCGCGAGCACCCAGGGCAGCTGGGCGCAATATGAACTGCGCGGCATCTGGCGCGATGAGGATCAGGTCCTGCAATTGCTGGCGCTGCCCGACATCCGGGTGACGGATGCAAAGCGCGCGTCGATCTACGAAACCCTTGGCCTCATCAACGAACAGCTCTGGCTCGGCCATTTCGAGCTTTGGTCGTCAAGCGGCATCATATTGTTCCGCCACGGTGCCTTGCTGGGTGCCGGCGGCGTGCTGACGCTCGACCAGGCGCAGCTGCTGGTCGAAACGGCCATCGACGAATGCGAACGCTTCTATCCCGTGTTCCAGTTTGTCCTGTGGGGCGGCAAGAGCCCGACCGAGGCGATCTCCGCCAGCCTGATCGAGACGCGCGGCGAAGCCTGAGGATTGTCCATGACGCAAGCTTGGCCCGCGCACCTGTTCATGGTCGGCTGCGGCAATATGGCGGGGCAAATGCTCGCCCGGTGGCTGGCATGCGGCCTTGATCCAGCCCGCGCCACCGTGTTGCGCCCCAGCGGCCGTGCGGTCGCGGATGGGGTGCAAGTGGTGACCGATTACCCCGCCTCGCTCCCGGCACAGGCGATGGTCATGCTGGGTATGAAGCCCTATCAGCTGGATGATGTGGCGGTGTCGCTGGCACCGCTGTGCACGGGGGATACGCGCATCGTTTCTATTCTGGCCGGGACGCCGGTTGCCGACCTGCGGCAACGTTTTCCGGCCGTCCGGGACGTTATCCGGGCGATGCCGAACCTGCCGGTCGCCTTGGGGCAGGGCGTCACCGGACTATATGCCGACCGCGATGTTTCGCCAGCAGCGCGATCCGCAGTGGATGCGATCATAAAGCCATTGGGCGCGGCCGAGTGGATCGAAGAGGAAGGGCAGTTCAACGCGCTGACCGCCCTGTCGGGCTGTGGCCCTGCCTTCTTGTTCCGTTTCATCGACGCCTTCTCGCGCGCGGGAGCAGCCATAGGGCTTTCGGCCGATCAGGCCGCAAGGATGGCGCTCGCTACCGTCCAGGGCTCTGCCAATCTCGCTGCCCAGGCGGAGGAAAGCCCAGCGACATTGGCTGACCGCGTGGCGAGCCCCGGCGGCATGACACGCGAGGGGTTGAACGTCCTCGACGCGGACGACCGGTTGCTCAACCTTCTCATCGATACGCTGGCGGCGGCACGGGACCGGGGCGAGGAAATCGCCCGCGCGCGCTGATCCGCGCTCCCGATGCGAGTTTAAGGCGCCCGGCGTGGCTGTCCGGGCATCTGTGAATATTGGAGTTTGTCATGCTGCCTGCCGATACGCCGATCCTGCTCCTGACCACCGGCGGGACGATCGACAAAATCTATTTCGATGCCTTGTCGGACTATAAGGTCGGCGAAAGCGTGGTCGCCAAACTGCTGCAGATCGGCGGCGTCAAGCGCCCCTTCCGCATAGAAGAGGTGACGCGCAAGGACAGCCTGGAACTGGACGACGCCGACCGGGCGCAGATCCGCGAGCGGATTCTCTCCGCGCCGGAAAGCCATATCGTCATCACCCATGGCACGGATACCATGACGGACACGGCCAGGACGCTTGAGGACATAGCAGGCAAGACGATCGTGCTTGTCGGCGCGCTCGCCCCGGCGCGTTTCGGTGAAAGCGACGCGAGCTTCAACCTGGGCATGGCCTTCGCGACAGCCCAGATTGCCGGGCCCGGCGTCTACATCAGCATGAGCGGATCGGTGTTCCGCGCAGATCAGGTCGTAAAGGACCGGGCAAAAGGCGCCTTCGTCCCGCGATAAGGTGCCCATCCGCGTCAGCGCCATCTCCACATCGACAGGCTCAGCCGAACGGGTTGAATGGTTCCGATCAACACTCTGCCCGAAGATCATTTCTCGCATCTCCGCGTGAAACATCTATCCCGCGACCGTCCCCATATCTGACGCAGGAACCGCCTCCGCCATCGCGCATTATTCGTGCGGGTGGCGTAACGATGAGGAGGAAATTCATGGCCGATTATCAGGAGCGTCCAATGACGACGACTACGGTGATTGAGAAGCGCAGCGGCGGCACGGCGATTGCTGTCCTGCTCCTCGTGGTAGTAGTGGCGATCGCCGCCTTTTTCCTGATCAGCAGCCAGACCCGCAAGGACAGCGCGGTCGAGAGCGCTGCCACGCAAGTCGGTCAAGCCGCGAGTGATGTTGGAAGCGCAGCAAAGGACGCAGCGAACGGCGAATAGGCGGGAACAGCTTGGCCGCGCCGTGCCTAAACTCAGCACCACAAAAAAAAGGGCGCCCCTGTTTGGAGCGCCCTTTCTACATTGCTTCACCTGCCGTCATCGGCTCGGTTAAGGAAATTCAGCCTTCCACCTTGGCATATTTGGGGGCGGCTTCGTTCAGGATGCGCAGGATCTTCTTGAGGGCGCTCGGCTCGTCCGTCTCTTCCATCGCGGCCAATTCGCGAGCAAGACGGCTGGACGCAGCTTCGAAGATCTGGCGTTCGGAATAGCTCTGCTCGGGCTGATCGTCAGCTCGGAACAGGTCGCGCGTCACTTCGGCGATGGAAACCAGATCGCCGGAGTTGATCTTCGCTTCATATTCCTGCGCGCGGCGCGACCACATGGTGCGCTTCACCTTCGGCTTGCCCTTCAGCGTTTCGATCGCTTCTTCCAGGGTCTTGTTCGACGAAAGCTTGCGCATGCCGACGCCTTCGGCCTTGTTCGTCGGCACGCGGAGCGTCATGCGCTCCTTTTCGAACCGGAGCACATACAGCTCCAGCTCCATGCCCGCGATCTGCTCCTTCTGAAGCTCCACCACACGGCCAACGCCATGCTTGGGGTAAACGACATAATCACCAACGTCAAAGGACAGCGCCTTGGCAGCCATTTGAAACCTTTCTAATTCTACCGGAGACGAGCAACCGCCGGGTCACAGAAGCGCGGATGAGGCGCAACCGGGGAATCCACGGCGTCACCGTCAGGACATGAGCAAATACTCCAGGACGGATGCGACCATTTCCGCCTCTTGTCCTTCATTTAGCAGATTCGTAACAAAATTGCCACCCCCAGACGCAAAATCCGGGAGTAGGTGCGAGGGTGAGACGCTAGGGCTAGTAAGTTGCTCTTGCCCAGCCGCCGAATTTTCCGGCCGAATGGCAGGGCGCTCCCTGCCATGAGCGCGTCGATGATTTTATCGACGCCACCCTATGATCAGCTGCCGGAACCGGGCTCGGGAGAGAAGAACTTCTCCAGCTTGTTTTCAATGCCCTTCATTTCATCAGCATCGGCGGGTGCGTCGCCCTTGACGGTGATGTTGGGCCATTCAGCGGAGAATTTGGTGTTCAGTTCCAGCCACTTTTCCAGGCCATTTTCCGTGTCGGGCAAAATGGCTTCGGCCGGGCATTCCGGCTCGCACACGCCGCAATCGATGCACTCGTTCGGATTGATGACCAGCATGTTTTCGCCCTCGTAGAAGCAATCGACGGGGCAGACCTCGACGCAATCCATATATTTGCAGCGGATGCAGTTGTCGGTCACGACATAGGTCATGGATCAGCACTCTAAAGGGGTTTCGACAGCGGCGGCCCTGCTATGCCGCGCGCGCGCGAAGGTCAATGAGGATATTGTTGCGGCCCTAATCGCCTAACTTCAGTTCCTCATAGCAGCTTTGCGCTTCGGGGGCAGGGCCACGGCGGCCGGGGAGCTGGACGACGCGCACCACGCGCACGCCATGATGATGGGGAAAGGTGATGAGGTCGCCCGTCCGCACCGGCGCATGGGCCCGCTCGATGCGGCGGCCGTTCAGCCGGATATGCCCATCCTCTGCCATCTTCTGCGCTAACGACCGGCTTTTGGCGAGCCGCACGAACCACAGGAATTTGTCGATGCGCAGGCTCGGCCCATGATTGCCGGCAGGGGCGCTCTCAGCCATTGCGGCCCAGCAACTCCGCCAGGCCCGCAAAGGCATGATTGCCGTTGGCCGGTGCGGCACTCGCGGCGGCGGGGCGGGGCGATCCACCGCGGGCAGGCGCGGCGCGCCGATTCGGCCCACGCCCCTGCTGCTGGTCGGGTCGAGCCTTCTGCCGTCCGCGGAACGTCCAGTTCGCGCCGCCTTCAGCCGCTGGTTCGATCGGCCGGAACCCGGCAAGGCGCATCAATTGCAGGAAGGAGGCTTCGTTGAGGCCGAGCGACACGATCTGCGGGCTGAGGGCTGTGAAGGCTTCGCCCTTCGCAATCGCCTCATGCGCCGCCCGCGCCATGCGCTCCGCCATGTCGATCCGCAGCATCTGGGTGTCAAAGCCCCTGAAGCCCGCGATACGCGCGCCCATCTGCTCCGCCCTTTCACCTGCCGGGATCAGCGTCAGGCCGGGAAGGGGAAGCGGAAGGCAAGGCTTGGCGATCCGCGCCGCCAGCAATGCCGACCGCCACCGCGCAGCTCCTGGCTTCAAGAGCCCGGGATGATAGATGTCGAGCACGCCGATATCGATGCCCGCGCGGCGCAGCAGGTGGCGCTGGTCCTTGTCGAGATGATTGAGGGCGGCGTCCAGATCCGTCCGCGCCATCACCCCGCCAGCGTCCGCCAATTGGGCGAAGACCGCGCGCACCACCGCAGGGACGGCCGGATCGGCGGCACTGGCGGCCATTTTGACGAGGGGCAGCAGATGCTTTTCCTTCTGCGCCTCCACCCAGGCGGCAAGGCGCGCAAGGACCTGCTTCTGCACATCCTGCCCAAGCGCCAGGAGCCCGCGATCCAGCCGGATTTCCGGCGCCAGCAGCGAGGACCCAGCAAGCAGCGCCGCGACCGCATTACCCTGCCAGCCGATGCCCGGCGCCTGTCCCGGCTCGTCCATCAGCACGAAATCAGTGTCGGGCGCGCCCAGCAATTCGTCAGCCTTCACTCGCAATATCCTTCCAAGACGGCGTTCCGCCGCCGCCAGCAGCATCTTTCTATCCTGATGCCGCGTAGCCGGATCGACCGAGAAACGAAATCCGTCAAGTCGCCCGATCATCTCGCCATCGACGCAGACCGTCCCGTCCTGCTCCACATCGACCGGAAGATTGCTCGCATCCTGCCCCATGTCGCGCAGCAGGACAGAGGTGCGACGATCCACGAAACGCTGGGTCAACGCTGTATGCAGGGCGTCGGAAAGCCGCTCTTCCAGAGCGCGCGTCCGCTCTGCCATCTCGGCGGGATGCGCCAGCCAGTCGGGGCGGTGGGCGATGTAGGACCATGTCCGCGCCGCCGCGATCCGCGCCGACAAGGTATCGATATCGCCCTGAACCGAATCGAGTCGCGCCAGTTGCTGGGCGAACCAGTCCCGTGGAATGTGGCCGCTGCCCTCCGACAGAAAGCGCCAGATCCGGCTCACCGTGCGCGCATGATGGTCCGCCCCAAGCTTCTGGAAGTCGGGAAGGCCGCAAGCGGCCCATAGCCGTTCGACCGCTTTCTTGCCCTGAACCCTTTCGATGACCAGCGGATCGTCCGACAGCCGCCGCAGCACGGCAAGATCGACCGCTTCGGGTGCGGCACGCAGTTCATCCCGGTCAGGCCGCGTCTCCAGTTCCATGATCAGCCGGTTGACGCTGTCCATGCGCGGCTTCCCCTCTCGCCAGAACAGCTGTTCGACGGGCGGGAAATGATGATCCTCGATCGCTTCGATCTCTTCGGGCGTGAACGCCGCGTCGCCATCTTCATGGCCCAGGCTGCCGAAAGTGCCATCCTTGTGATGCCGTCCTGCACGCCCCGCGATCTGCGCCATTTCCGCTATGGTGAGCCGCCGCGTCCGCCGCCCATCGAACTTGCGCAGCGAAGCGAAGGCGACATGGGCTACGTCGAGGTTCAGCCCCATTCCGATCGCATCGGTGGCGACCAGATAATCGACCTCGCCATTCAGGAACATCTGCACCTGCGCGTTGCGCGTGCGCGGGGAGAGCGCGCCCATCACAACGGCTGCGCCCCCGCGAAAGCGGCGCAGCATTTCCGCGACGGCATAGACTTCCTCCGCCGAGAAGGCGACGACCGCCGATCGCTTGGGCAGGCGCGACAATTTCTTCGCCCCGCCATAGGATAATGTCGAAAAGCGCGGGCGACTGATGATCTCCACGTCCGGCACCAGCGCCTTCACGACCCGGCCGATGCTGGCCGAGCCCAGGATCATGGTCTCTTCCCGCCCGCGCGCGCGCAGCAGCCGGTCGGTGAACACATGCCCACGCTCCGGGTCCGATCCGAGTTGCGCCTCGTCCAGCGCCACGAAAGCGAAATCCCCATCGACCGGCATCGATTCAGCGGTGCACAGATAATAGAGCGCGCCGGGCGGGAGTATCTTCTCCTCGCCGGTGATCAGCGCGACCTGATGCGCGCCCTTGATCGCGACCACCCGGTCATAAACTTCGCGCGCTAGCAAACGGAGCGGAAAGCCCATCATGCCGCTGGAATGACCGCACATGCGCTCGACGGCCAGATGCGTCTTGCCGGTATTGGTGGGACCCAGCACGGCTGTGACGGGCGATCGGGCAAATTGAGCCATGATCCTCTCTATGTCGGGGATGAGCGCTGCAAGGGCAAGGGGAAGGCGGTGATTCTCCTCGGAGTGGTGGAGCTTGCGTCACTCAACGGCCGAAGGCCACGTTTCGTCGCGTGAAAAGGGTTAAAAAATCCGTCTTTATTTGACTTTAACCCTATGCGTTCACAACAATGCCCACGAACGCGCGGCGGGGGCCGGGCGAAATTGCAGCCCGTGGGGGGCTTTTCCAAAGTGTTTCACGGCAGTCAATTCAGCCCTCAGCAGGGGGGCGCATCCGCATCCCTCTGGGTGACTGACGCGATCGGCGGGCGTCCCTTCGCGGCTGCCGATAGCCGAGACTGGCGCACCCGCCTGCGCGAATGGGCGGACTATGTCGAGCTGGTTCCCGATCTTGGCCAAAATGTCGGCAGCCGCACCTGGTTCCGCGGCCTTGCCACCTGTTTCGGCCTCTGTGCGTCAGCGCTCTACCTCTCGCCGGGCTTCCAGCCGCTGCCGGGCGCACCGCAACCGCTGCTCGACGCTCCGCAGTTCGAGGAAGTGCGCAGCCAGATGATCACGCCGCTCGCCATGGGCGCGGACAGCGGGCGGCGCATGGGGCCGACCGATGCCGTTCAGCCCCTGCGTGAGACGCCGGAGCGCCCGCAGATCGAATTGCGCGCCCAGATCGGGGGGAGTGACTCGCTCGGCCGCGCCTTGTCACGCGCTGGCGTCAGCAATGCCGACGCCGCGCAAGTGATGGCGCTTGCCAGCGGCGACATTGCCAAGGGGCTAAAGCCGGGTACGCCGCTCGACATCATTCTTGGCCGCCGCGCCAGCCGCGACATGCCCCGCCCGCTGGATCATCTCGCTTTCCGTGCCCGGCTCGACCTCGCGCTCGAAATCAACCGGGTAGGCGGGATGCTTCAGGTAAAGCGCACGCCTATCCATGTCGACAATACGCCCCTGCGCATCCAGGGTGTGATTGGCGACAGCATCTATCAGTCCGCGCGCGCGGCCGGTGCGCCGCCCAAGGCGATCCAGAGCTTCCTGCGCGTTATTGCGCAGCAGGTCGATCTGGGATCGATCCACAGCGGCGACCGCTACGACATCATCACCGAATATCGCCGTGCGGAAACCGGAGACGTCGAAGTAGGCGACCTGTTGTTCGCGGGCCTGCACCGCGCCAGCGGACGTGGCATCGACATGCTGAAATGGACCAGCGATGGCCGCAGCCAGTGGTTCGAAGCGTCGGGCGTCGGCGAACGTCGCGGCGTGCTGTCCGCGCCGGTGCGAGGGCGCATGTCATCCGGCTTCGGCATGCGCCGCCATCCCATCCTTGGCTACACGCGTATGCATGCGGGCATCGACTTCGCCGCCGCCTATGGCTCGCCCATCTATGCGGCCACCGATGGCGTCGTGTCCTATTCGGGCCGGCATGGCGGCCATGGCAATTATGTCCGGCTGGAACATGGCAATGGCCTTGCCACCGGCTATGCGCATCTGAGCCGCATCGCCGCACGCTACGGCCAGCGTGTCCGCCAGGGTCAGGTGATCGGCTATGTCGGCTCCAGCGGCCTTTCGACCGGCCCGCACCTTCATTATGAGCTGTATCGCAGCGGCCGCACGGTGAACCCGCTGTCGGTCAAGTTCACTACCACCGCGCAGCTTGCCGGGCGTGAACTGTCCGCGTTCCGCGAGCGGCTGAGGCAGCTCAAGAGCCTGCGGACGGGAGTCCCCGTCACGGTCGCGCAGAACAAGCCGCAGGCTGCCGCGCCTGCCACATAGAGCAATTAGCCGCTTCCCGTCCCCGGACCGCTTCGCTAACCCGCCTCCATGACCAAGATCACCGCCCTGCTGCTCGCCGGATCGCGTCCCGGTTCCGATCCTCTGGCGCAGGCGGCCGGGGTCGCGGTCAAGCCTCTCGCTCCGGTTAGGGGCGAACCTATGATCAACTATCCCGCCCGCGCGCTGCTCGCGCATCCGTCGGTCGGACAGCTAGTCATTCTCACCCAAACGCCGGAGCTTTACCGCGCTGATCCCGCCACAGCCTGGCTCGACAAGGACCCGCGCGTCCGCTTCGAACAGAGCGGCAGCGGCATAGCATCCACATTGCTCGAACTCCTGGACCGGCCCGATCTCCCCTTTCCGCTGCTCGTTACCACGGCGGACCATGTTCTGCTCGACGGCGATATGCTCGACCAATTCGTTGCGGAGGCGGACGGGGCCGACATCGCGGTGGCGATGGTCGAACGCACGACGCTGCTTGCTCGCTATCCGTCGTCCCGGCGCACCTGGCTCAAGTTCCGCGACGGCTGGTGGTCGGGCGCCAACCTCTTCTGGTTCGGCAGCGTCAAGGCGCGCGCGATCATCTCCCTCTGGCAGGAGGTGGAGCAGGACCGCAAGAAGGGGTGGAAGATCCTCGCCGCATTCGGGCCGATCGCCTTGCTCGGCGCCGTGCTGCGCGTCTCCACATTGCGCGGGGGCATAGCGCGCGTCGGCCGCCGCTTTGATCTCCTCGCCAGACTGGTGCCCATGCGCAAAGCGGAAGCCTGCATCGATGCCGACAAGGCCGAGGATGTCGCCCTCATCGAACAGATATTGGACGGTCGCGGTTAGTTTTAGCGCTATTCGGTCGCGCAACCCTCAATCCCCGTTCGCCCTGAGCCTGTCGAACGGGGCTCCACTTGCCCTCTTCGTAAGAAGAGGGCTTCGACAAGCTCAGCCCGAACGGATGGCGTGATTGAGATTGAGCGCAACCCGTCCAAGCTTTTGCCACTTTGATGGGTAGCAAATGGCTGAACGAGGCGCTAAGGGCCTCATGCGCGCGCCCCCATAATGATTATCGGCGCGGACGGAGGACATCTTAAACCATGGCCGAATTCACCCTGCCCAAGAACAGCAAGATTTCCGGTAAGGGCGTGACCCACAAGGCTCCCGACGGCGCGAGCAACGTCAAGAGCTTCAAGGTCTATCGCTACGATCCCGACTCGGGTCAGAATCCGCGCTATGACACCTTTGAGATCGACCTCGACAATTGCGGTCCGATGGTCCTCGACGCACTGCTGAAGATCAAGAATGAATATGATCCGACGCTGACGTTCCGCCGGTCCTGCCGCGAAGGCATTTGCGGTTCCTGTTCGATGAACATGAACGGCAAGAATGGCCTCGCCTGCACCACCGCGATCGAGGATTGCGCGGGCAAGGAAGTGCGCGTTACGCCGCTGCCGCACATGGACGTGATCAAGGATCTCGTCCCCGATTTCACGCATTTCTATGCGCAATACAGCTCGATCAAGCCGTGGCTGCAAACCGTCACCCCGTCGCCGAGCGGCAAGGAGCGGCTCCAGTCGCCCGCCGACCGTGAAAAGCTCGACGGCCTGTACGAATGCATCCTGTGCGCCTGCTGCTCGACCAGCTGCCCCAGCTATTGGTGGAACTCCGACAAGTTCCTTGGCCCGGCCATCCTGCTTCAGGCCTATCGTTGGCTGGCCGATAGCCGCGACGAATATACCGGCGAGCGTCTGGACGAACTGGAAGATCCCTTCCGCCTCTATCGCTGCCACACCATCATGAACTGCGCGAATGTCTGCCCGAAGGGTCTCAGCCCTGCCAAGGCGATCGCCGAAACCAAGAAGATGATGGTCGAACGGCAGCTTTGATGCAGTGAGTGACGATGCTGGCCCTGTAAGCCTGGTGCTGGAAGGTCCTTGGGCTGACTGGCTGCGCTGGAGCGATCCGGTTTCGGAGACGTTTCTCAGCACATCCGTGGGGCCCAGCTATTCGCAAGGTGCCGGTGATCGCCGCGCCACGGTGATGCTGGAAACGCGCCAGTCGCACGCCAATCGGAACGGCGCGCTGCATGGCGGTCTCCTCGCCGCCTTTGCCGATCATGCCTATTTTGCCGCGCTAGCGGCCATGGGGCGTCCTGAACAGGCCGCTGCCGTGACCGTCGACCTTTCCATGCAATATTGCGGCTCGGGAAAAGTGGGGCACCCGCTGCGCGCGGATGTGGAGGTCTTGCAGGAAACCGGGCGCTTGTTCTTCATGCGTCTGACGCTTCATCAGGAAGACGCGCTGGTCGCGTCCTCCACCGCCACGGTGCGAAAGGTGCCGGTCCCCAAATGAGCAGCGTGATCGAGCGTTATCACGCGCTCGTCGCGGCCGGGGAATTGCGCCCCGATCCGGACCAGCAGGCTGCCGCAGCGCGGCTAAACGTCCTTCAGCAGGAACTGGAAGCAGCTCCTCCGCGTGGTTCGACCTTGTGGAAACTGCTGCGGAAAGCGCCCGAACCGCCGCGCGGCCTTTATATGTGGGGCGGCGTCGGCCGGGGCAAGTCGATGTTGATGGACCTGTTCTTCGACACCGTGCAGGTCCGGAACAAGAAACGCGCTCATTTCCACGAGTTCATGCTCGACGTCCATGCGCGGCTTGCGGAGGTGCGCAAGGCGGAGAAGGGCGATCCCATCCCGCCGGTCGTGGACTCGCTCGCCGAAGAGGCGCGGCTGCTCTGCTTTGACGA
Organism: Sphingobium sp. S6; assembly: GCF_905120495.1. NCBI lineage: Bacteria > Pseudomonadati > Pseudomonadota > Alphaproteobacteria > Sphingomonadales > Sphingobiaceae > Sphingobium > Sphingobium sp. S6. The sequence goes on from NZ_CAJHOG010000001.1 coordinate 201,713, forward strand.
GATGGTCGTGAACAACATGGCCGACGCCGCCATCATGTCGCGCCTGTTCACCGGTCTGCTCGACAAGCGCGTGACGGTCGTCACCACCTCCAACCGCGCGCCCGATGAACTCTACAAGGACGGCCTCAATCGGCAGCTTTTCCTGCCGTTCATCGACCTCATCAAGGATCGGCTGGACGTTCTGACGCTCGACGGGCCGACCGACTATCGGCTGGATCGTCTGGGCGACGCGCAACTCTGGCATTCGCCCAACGGCCCGGAGGCGACAAAGGCGCTCTCCGACGCCTTCTTCCGCCTGACCGACTATCCGGTGGAAAATCGGGCGAAGGTGCCTGCGGAGGATATTGAAGTGCAGGGCGGGCGCACCCTGCATGTGCCAAAAAGCCTTAAGGGCGTGGCGGTCTTCTCCTTCAAACGCCTATGCGCCCAAGCGCGCGGCGCGCCTGATTATCTGGCGATCGCGCGGCGGTTCCACACGGTCATCATCGTCGGCATCCCGGTACTGGGTCCGGAGAACCGCAACGAAGCCGCCCGCTTCGTCACGCTGATCGACGCCTTGTACGAATATAAGGTCAAACTGCTCGCATCGGCTGATGCGGAACCTGCACAGCTTTATCCCCGTGGCGACGGCGCGTTCGAATTCGAACGCACGGTTTCGCGGCTGATGGAGATGCAGTCGGACGATTATCTCGCGCTCGGGCACGGGCCGAAATAACGCTCTTCGGCGCGGCGGCGCCCTCATCCATCGCATTGAAAATGGCCCGGACGCTTCCTTATGAGAGGAAGCGCCCGGCAGGTGGCCGCTGCGGGACAAGTCAGCGCCAGGGTAGGAGCGCGTAACAAACAGGGGCGGAAACGCTCTTAATGAAACTGCGAATGAATTGCAAAGATAAATCTCCCAGAGGTCTTTTAGTTGGTTGAATCATTAATGAGATCGGCCTAAGCGGGCGGGCAATCCCGTGTTTTCCATGCTTGGAGGATGATTGCATATGGCCCGTAAGAAGATCGCGCTCATCGGCGCTGGCAATATCGGCGGTACGCTCGCGCATCTCGCAGCCTTGAAGGGTCTGGGCGACGTCGTCCTCTTCGACGTGGTCGAAGGCGTGCCCCAAGGCAAGGCGCTCGATCTGTCGCAGTGCGGCCCGGTTGAAGGCTTCGATGCGAAGATCACCGGCACCAACGACTATGCCGACATCAAGGACGCCGACGTCATCATCGTCACCGCCGGTGTCGCTCGCAAGCCCGGCATGAGCCGCGACGATCTTCTGGGCATCAACCTCAAGGTCATGAAGGCCGTGGGCGAGGGCATCAAGAACAATGCCCCGAACGCCTTCGTCATCTGCATCACCAACCCGCTCGACGCGATGGTGTGGGCGCTGCGCGAATTCTCCGGCCTGCCGCACAACAAGGTCGTCGGCATGGCGGGCGTTCTCGATTCCGCGCGCTTCAGCCACTTCCTCGCCGAAGAGTTCCAGGTGTCGGTCAAGGAAGTGAACAGCTTCGTTCTCGGCGGCCATGGCGACACCATGGTGCCGGTCGTGCAATATTCGACCGTCGCGGGTATCCCGATCCCCGACCTCATCAAGCAGGGCCGCTCCACCAAGGAGCGCATCGACGCCATCGTGCAGCGCACCCGTTCGGGCGGCGGCGAAATCGTCGGCCTGCTCAAGACCGGTTCGGCCTTCTATGCGCCCGCCACCAGCGGCATCGCCATGGCTGAAGCCTATCTGTTCGACCAGAAGCGCCTGCTGCCCTGCGCCGCGAACCTGACCGGTCAATATGGCGTCGACAATCTCTATGTCGGCGTGCCCGTGATCATCGGCAAGGACGGCGTTGAGCAGGTCATCGAGATCGAACTCGACGACGAAGCCAAGGCGAACCTTCAGGTATCGGTCGATGCCGTCAAGGAACTGCTCGAAGCCTGCAAGGGCATCGATTCCTCGCTCGCCTGAGTCAAAGAGCTGCACCAGTGCGTCCCAGGTGAGTGAGCAGCCTGGGACATGCTGCCTTCCACCTGAAGTGCCACGTCCACAGAATGCAAAGGGACTGACATGTCCATTCTGGTGAACAAGAACACCAAGGTCATCACGCAGGGTATGACCGGCGCCACCGGCACCTTCCACACCGAACAGGCGCTGGCCTATGGCACGCAGATGGTCGCGGGCGTCACGCCTGGCAAGGGCGGCACGAGCCATATTGGCCTGCCCATGTACGATACCGTGGCGGAAGCCAAGTCGAAGACCGGCGCCGACGCTTCGGTCATCTATGTTCCGCCGCCGTTCGCGGCCGACTCGATCCTGGAAGCGATCGATGCAGAGATCCCGCTGATCGTCTGCATCACCGAGGGTATTCCGGTACTCGACATGGTGCGCGTCAAGCGCGCCCTGTCCGGCAGCAAGTCGCGCCTGATCGGCCCGAACTGCCCCGGCGTCCTGACGCCCAACGAATGCAAGATCGGCATCATGCCCGGTTCAATCTTCTCCAAGGGTTCGGTCGGCGTCGTCTCGCGCTCCGGCACGCTGACCTATGAAGCGGTGTTCCAGACCACCAATGCTGGCCTGGGCCAGACAACCGCCGTTGGTATCGGCGGCGATCCGGTTAATGGCACGAACTTCATAGACGTGCTGGAACTGTTCCTGGCCGATGACGCGACCGAATCGATCATCATGATCGGCGAGATCGGCGGCGACGCGGAAGAGCAGGCTGCCCAGTTCCTGATCGACGAAGCTAAGCGCGGTCGCAAGAAGCCGATGGCTGGCTTCATCGCCGGCCGCACGGCGCCTCCGGGCCGCCGCATGGGCCATGCCGGCGCGATCGTGTCGGGCGGCAAGGGCGACGCGGAAAGCAAGATCGCGGCGATGGAAGCGGCCGGGATCAAGGTCGCGGCCAGCCCGTCCGAACTGGGCTCGACGCTTGTCGAAGTCCTGAAGGGCTAAGGCAGAACGGACAAGGCGGCCGGGCTGCACCTCGGCCGCTTTACATACCCCGCTCCGCGACTGCACGCGGCAGGCATGGGACTTGAAAGCATGGGTTACGAGAACCAGGACTTTGAAACGGAACGCGGGCCGAGCTGGGCGCGTCCCAATTGGCCGCTGACGGACACCGATGACCTGACCGGTGCGCTCGACCCGACGCAGATGCAGGTGGCGGTGAAGGCCGCAGCCAAGTCTGCGGGCAAGCCCGTTTCGGATGCCGACGCGGTCAGCGCCGCTGACGACGCGATCCGGGCGCAGCTGCTGATCCGCACCTATCGTGTGCGCGGCCATCTTGCGGCCAATCTGGACCCGCTGGGTCTCGTTCAACGTGATCTGCCTGCCGACCTGACCCCGGAATATCACGGCCTCACCGATCCTGAGAAGAAGATCTATCTCGGTGGTACGCTGGGACTGCAATATGCCACGGTGCGCGAGATCGTTGCGATCCTGCGCGCCAATTACTGCGGCAATGTCGGCCTTGAATATATGCACATCGCCGATGTGGAGGAGCGCCGTTTCCTGCAGGACCGCATGGAAGGCAAGGACAAGGAAATCCACTTCACGCCGGAAGGCAAGAAGGCGATCTTGGCCAAGGTGATCCACGCCGAACAATATGAGAAGTTTCTGGGCCGCAAATATGTCGGCACCAAGCGCTTCGGCCTGGACGGCGGCGAGTCCATGATCCCCGCGCTTGAAGCCATCATCAAGCACGGCGGCGCGAGCGGTATTCGCGAAATCGTCTATGGCATGGCCCATCGCGGCCGCCTGAACGTGCTCGCCAATGTGATGGCGAAGGGCTTCCGCGTCATTTTCCACGAATTTTCCGGCGGTACGGCCAACCCGGAAGATGTCGGGGGATCAGGCGACGTCAAATATCATCTTGGCACCTCGACCGACCGTGAGTTCGACGGCGTCAAGGTCCATATGTCGCTGGTGCCCAACCCGTCGCACCTTGAGACGGTCGATCCGGTGGTGCTGGGCAAGGTGCGCGCGCAGCAGACCTTCCGCGACGATCTGGAAAAGCATGAGCAGGTCCTGCCGGTGCTGATCCACGGCGACGCCGCCTTTGCGGGGCAGGGCATCGTGTGGGAATGCTTCGGCTTTTCCGGCGTGTCGGGCTATAATACCGGCGGGTGCATCCACTTCATCGTGAACAACCAGATCGGCTTCACGACCAGCCCGCAATTCTCGCGCGGCTCGCCTTATCCAAGCGACGTCGCCAAGGGCGTTCAGGCGCCCATCCTGCACGTCAATGGCGACGATCCGGAGGCGGTCACCTTCGCCTGCAAGCTGGCGATCGAATATCGTCAGACCTTCCATCGCGACATCGTCATCGACATGTGGTGCTATCGCCGCTTCGGCCATAATGAAGGCGACGAGCCAAGCTTCACTCAGCCGCAGATGTACGCGAAGATCCGCCAGCACGCGCCGGTCAGCGACGTCTATTCGGCACGGCTGAAGGCTGAAGGCGTCGTGGATGATGATTTCGTCAGCAAGGTCACGGGCGACTTCGTCAATCATCTCGAAGAAGAGTTCGAGGCTTCCAAGAGCTACAAGGCCAACAAGGCGGACTGGTTCGCAGGCCGCTGGTCCGGGCTTCACAAGCCCGCCGATGCCGAAACGGCGCGACAGAATGTCGAGAGCGCGATCAGCCAGAAGCTGTTCGACAGCCTTGGCAAGACGCTGACTACCGTCCCTGAAGGGCTCAACGTTCACAAGACCCTGAAACGGGTGATCGAGGCCAAGGCCGAGATGTTCAAGAACGGTGTGAACTTCGACTGGGCGACCGGCGAAGCGCTGGCCTTCGGATCGCTCCTGTCGGAAGGCTATGGCGTCCGCCTGTCGGGTCAGGACTCGGGACGCGGCACGTTCAGCCAGCGTCACGCCGTCTGGGTCGATCAGGACAGCGAGAACAAATATATCCCGCTTTCGACCGTCCCGCACGGCCGGTTTGAAGTGCTGGATTCGCCGCTGTCGGAATATGGCGTTCTCGGCTTCGAATATGGCTATGCGCTGGCGGACCCCAAGAGTCTGGTGCTCTGGGAAGCCCAGTTCGGGGACTTCGCCAACGGCGCGCAGATCGTGTTCGACCAGTATATCGCTTCATCGGAAACGAAGTGGCTGCGTTCCAACGGTCTCGTTTGCCTGCTGCCGCACGGCTATGAAGGGCAGGGACCGGAACATAGCTCGGCGCGCCTAGAACGCTTCCTGCAGCTTTGCGCAGAAGGAAACATCCAGGTCGCGAACATCACGACGCCCGCGAACTATTTCCATGTTCTGCGGCGGCAGATGCTGCGCCCCTTCCGCAAGCCGCTCATCATCATGACGCCCAAGTCGCTGCTGCGGCACAAGCTGGCGGTTAGCAAGGCAGAGGACTTTGTTGGCGAGACGCACTTCAAGCGGATCCTGTCCGACCCCAACGGCGCTGCGGATGCCGAGACGAAGCGGCTCGTCCTATGCTCGGGCAAGGTATTCTACGACCTTATGGAAGCGCGCGACGCAGCCGGGGATACGAACGTGCAGATCCTGCGTATCGAGCAAATCTATCCCTTCGCCACCGAGGCGCTCGCCACGCGCATCAAGCGCATGACGAACCTTGAAGAGGTCGTCTGGTGCCAGGAAGAGCCCCGCAATAATGGCGCCTGGTTCTTCGTGGAGCCTTACGTCGAAGAAGCTTTGGCCCAGGCGGGCAAGGCGCCAATGCGTGCTCGCTATGCCGGGCGCAAAGCGGCCGCGTCGCCTGCCACCGGCCTTGCCAAGCGCCATGTCGCCGAACAGGGCGCGCTCGTCGCCGATGCGCTGGGTCACAGCGTCCGTGAAGAAATCCGCCGCCAGAAGAAAGGCTGACACAGCTCATGGCAACTGAAGTCAAAGTCCCCACGCTGGGCGAATCTGTTACCGAAGCGACCGTTGGCCAGTGGCTGAAAAAGCCTGGCGACGCTGTGAAGGCTGACGAGCCGATCGTCAGCCTGGAAACCGACAAGGTCGCAGTCGATGTGCCTGCGCCGGTCGGCGGCACCTTGGGCGACATCATCGCCAAGGAAGGAGACACGGTGAATGTCGGCGCATTGCTGGCGATGATCAACGAAGGCGCAGCGGCCGCGGCAGCTCCCGCAGCGCCGACCGCTCCTGCGCCCGCCGCGAAGGCAGAGGCTGCTACCTCCGCGCCTGCCGCATCGGCGCCAGCGGATGAGGAAGAGGGCGGCAACCTTACGCTGTCTCCCGCCGTTCGGCGCCTGGTGCTGGAGCATGGGCTTGACCCGAGCAAGATCAAGGGCACTGGCAAGGACGGGCGCCTGACCAAGGACGATGTCATGGCTGCCGTGGCCGCTGGCACTGCGAAGGCGACGGCATCAGCTCCGGCCGCTGCGCCTGCGGTTGATGCCCCTGCGTCAGGCCCCAGCCGCAAGCAGGAACGGGTCAAGATGACGCGTCTGCGTCAGACGGTCGCCAAGCGCCTGAAGGAAGCGCAGAACACCGCCGCGCTGCTCACGACCTATAATGACGTGGACATGACCAACGTCATCGAAGCGCGCGCCAAATATAAGGACCTGTTCGAAAAGAAGCACGGCGTCCGTCTGGGCTTCATGGGCTTCTTCACCAAGGCCGTGTGCATGGCGCTGCGGGATATCCCCGGCGTCAACGCGCAGATCGAAGGCGACGAGATCGTCTATAACGATTTCGCTGACATTTCGGTCGCCGTGTCGGCTCCGAATGGCTTGGTGGTGCCGGTCATTCGCAACGCCGAGTCCTTGAGCGTCGCGGACATCGAGAAGACGATTGGCGGCTTTGGCAAGAAGGCCAAGGAAGGCACGCTGACCATGGAGGATATGAAGGGCGGCACCTTCACCATCTCCAATGGCGGCGTATTCGGTTCGCTGCTGTCCAGCCCGATCATCAACCCGCCGCAGTCGGCGGTGCTCGGCCTGCATCGCATCGAAGACCGTCCGGTCGTTCGCGATGGGCAGATTGTCATTCGTCCGATGATGTATCTGGCGCTGAGCTACGACCATCGTCTGATCGACGGTCGTGAAGCGGTCACCTTCCTCGTTGCGGTGAAGAACGCGATCGAGGATCCGACCCGTCTGCTGATCGACCTGTAACTACACCACTTATCGTCACCCCAGCGCAAGCTGGGGTCTCTCTTGTTCTTCTGAAGGAAAAGAGAGATGCCGGTTTCCGCTGGCATGACGGGAAAAGGGAATATCCCATGTCTGAATTCGATTATGACGTCCTGGTGATCGGCGCTGGTCCGGGCGGCTATGTCGCTGCGATCCGGGCAGCGCAGCTTGGTCTCAAGACCGCTTGTGTCGAGAGCCGGGAGACGCTGGGCGGCACTTGCCTCAACGTTGGCTGCATCCCGTCGAAGGCGCTGCTGCATGCGTCGGAGCTTTACGAAGAAGCCGCTGGCGGGGCGCTCGCGAAGCTGGGCGTCAAGATCGACAAGATGAGCCTCGACCTCGACACCATGCAGGGCCAGCGCAAGGATGCCGTAAAGGGCCTGACCGGTGGGATCGAGTTCCTGTTCAAGAAGAACAAGGTTGACTGGCTGAAGGGCCGGGCGAGCTTCACCGGTGCGAACACGGTCGAGGTTGGTGGTCAGACCGTTACCGCCAAGAACATCGTCATTGCGACAGGATCGTCCGTAACTCCGCTGCCGGGCGTGGAGGTCGACAATGACAAGGGGCTTATCGTCGATTCCACGGGCGCTCTGGAACTGGACAAGGTGCCGGATCATATGGTCGTCATCGGCGGCGGTGTGATCGGGCTGGAGCTGGGATCGGTATGGCGCCGTCTGGGTTCCAAGGTGACCGTAGTCGAGTTTCTCGACCAGATCCTCCCCGGCATGGATGGTGAAGTCCGCAAGGAAGCGAACAAGATCTTCAAGAAGCAGGGCTTCGAATATAAGCTCGGCACCAAAGTCACCGGTGCCGAGGCGCACAAGAAGGGCGTTCGCTTGACTGTCGAACCCGCCGCCGGTGGTGCTTCGGAGACGATCGAGGCGGATGTTGTGCTGGTATCCATCGGCCGTCGCCCGAACACCGACGGGCTGGGTCTCGACAAGATTGGACTTGAACTGAACGCGCGCGGGCAGATCGAAACCGATCATGACTTCGCGACGAAGGTGCCGGGCATATGGGCCATTGGCGACGTGATCCCCGGTCCTATGCTGGCGCATAAGGCCGAGGATGAAGGGATTGCAGTCGCTGAGAATATCGCCGGGCTGACCGGCATCGTGAACCATGCAGTCATCCCTTCGGTCGTCTATACAAAGCCCGAGATTGCGGGCGTCGGCCTGACCGAGGAAGCTGCCAAGGAGCGCGGTGCTGTCAAGGTCGGCAAGTTCCCAATGCTGGCGAACAGCCGCGCCAAGACCAATCATGAGCCCGACGGCTTTGTGAAGGTGATCGCCAATGCCGAGACCGATCGCGTCCTTGGCGTGTGGATCATCGCGACCGTGGCCGGAACGATGATCGCGCAGGCTGCGCAGGCGATGGAATTTGGCGCCTCTAGCGAGGATATCGCCTATACCTGCCATGCGCACCCGACGCATAGCGAAGCGATCAAGGAAGCCGCGATGGCGGTCACCGGCAAGCCGATCCATATGTGAGCAGCGCCGCTTCTGAAAAGTTCGCAAAGGGCCGCCACCGCGCGGCCCTTTCTTTGTTCAGGCGCTGACGACGCGGGGCATGGACATCCTCTCCCTCTGGGGCGAGGATAAAGCGCGCCGGACGCAGACACGATTTCGTCCCCGCGCCTTCGCCTCGTAAAGGGCTTCATCTGCGCGAGCGATAGTGTCGTGGATGGATCTGTCACCCGATTGCATAGTCGAGAGCCCGAAACTCGCGGTCAGTTGCCGGTCCTGCCCTAATTGCTGTGCGGCGGATTGGGCGAAAGCTTCGCGCAGCATGTTCGCGATTTCAGCTGCACGCGCCGCATTGGTTTCGGGCAGGAACAGGACGAACTCCTCTCCTCCGAAACGAGCGGCAATCGCGCCCGGGGGTGCTATTTGGGTCAGCAGATTGGCAAGCGCCTTGATCACCTGATCGCCTAGCGCATGCCCGTATTCGTCGTTGACGGCCTTGAAGTGATCAATGTCGCAGACAAGGAGGCTGCCTTCCGGCAACCCGTTCGCCTCGCTCCCGGCAATGGCGTTATCGAATCCGCGACGGTTGAACAAGCCCGATAGCGGATCGACCATGGCCTCCCTCTGATAACGGGCCAATATGTCCATGACTTGCGTCGCGAGAGCGGAGAGGGCCAGGAACATGCCGAATATGCAAGCAAGCGCCTGCATCAGGAAAGCATATTCGCTCGTCAGGAAATCGCCATTGTTCGGCAAGGTGAAGGGTACGCTATAGCCCCTAACAAAGTTGTCCAAGGCGACGAGCGCCGCCGCCGCGAACAGCGTCCGATCGGCGGGATTATGAAGATGGCTTCTTGCTGCGACGAGTGGAATGCTGATCAGCAGGAAGCAGCCGAAATCCGAAGCCACCAGTTCAAGCGGCAGATCACCCCGAACGGAAGCCAGGGCGGAAAGCGATATTGAGCCGCCCCATATCGCCAATCGCAGGGGCAGCATCCAGGAAGGGCGCCAGCGCTCCAGCAGCGCTTGGCTGAACAGCAGAAATCCGGTTGCGAACAGGAAATCGGCCAGGATGCTCCACCACGGTCCAGGCATCGCGGCAGCACCGACCGGGACAGAAAATCCCGCAGCGACAGAGAAGAAGGCGGCGCTCCACCACGCAGCAGCGCGCACATGCCAGTTGCAGATGATCAAAAAGGCGATCCCGAAACTCGCCATCATGACCGGAAGGAAGAAAGCGAAATTTTCGCCCATGCTGACTTCCTTTATCTGCTGTTGCCGGGACATGGGCAGGGACAAGGCTGCCGCTCGGGCGGCGTATAAGCCTTTGTTTAACAAATACTTCCATATCTGATGAAATGTTCATCCGATATGGATTGAACGCTGGTGATCAGCCCGGCCAATTTTGAAGGAGCGGCAGAAGCTCATCGAAATGATCGATGACCGCATCCGCGCCAAGCGTTTCGACGGCTCCATCCAGGAAACCGAAGCTGACCGCAACACTCGGTATGCCGGCGTTGCGAGCGCCCGCAATGTCGTTGATCGTGTCGCCGAGGAAGATCGTCCGACCGCCGCCTGCGCGCTTGACCATTTCGTGAATGGGCGCGGGGTCGGGCTTTGCAACGCCGAGCGTGTCGCCGCCGACAACGCTGGCAAACCTCTCGAAAAGGCCAATCTGGTGGAGCAGGGGAATGGTGAAGCGTTCTGCCTTGTTCGTGCAGATCGCCAGCTTTACGCCCGCTTTCTCCAGCCCCTCGATCACGGCCATGAGCCCCGGATAGGGCACAGAATGGATGGCCAAATTCTGTTCGTAGTAATCGAGCAATATCGGCAGCATGCGGGCGAGCAGCGCCTCATCATAACCGCCCGATGCTGACAAAGCCCGTTCCAGCATGACCTTCGCGCCCTTTCCAACGAAGGGCCGGATCGCATCGACGGCAAATGGCGGGCGGCCGTCGGTCGCGATCGCGTAATTGACCGCCGCAGCCAGGTCACCACTCGTATCGAGCAAGGTGCCGTCAAGGTCGAAGCCCACAATATCGAAAGGAATGCTGGTCATCGGCGGCTCATGGGGCCTCTGCGGTGGCAAAGGCAAGGCAAACGTGGCAGAGAGCGATGAGATTCATACCTTTCCATAAAAGAGGACGCGTTCCGCCGTGACCGCCACCCGCCCACTCGCCGTCATCATCCTCGCCGCTGGGCAGGGTACGCGCATGAAGTCAGCAAAGCACAAGGTGCTGCATCCGGTCGCGGGTCGGCCGATGCTGCTGCATCTGCTGGCGAGCGTCGCTGAGCTCCGGCCGGAGCGGCAAGTCGTGGTTGTCGGCGCTGGGCGCGAACAGGTCGAGGCGGCTGTCGCCGGGACGGGCGCAGTAATCGCGGTGCAGGAACAGCAGCAGGGGACGGGCCACGCCGTCGCTCAGGCGCATGACGCGCTTGCCGGGTTCGCTGGCGACATATTGATCCTCTATGGCGACGTGCCGCTGGTGCGGACGGAAACCATGCGGGCCATGCTCGACCGGTTGAACATGGGTGACGAATTGCGCGCGGTGGTGCTGGGGTTCAGGCCTGAAGACGCCGGTGCCTATGGCCGGATCATCACCAATGGTCAGGGCATCATCGGCAAGATGGTCGAATATAAGGATGCCGATGCCACTGAGCGCGCGGTGACGCTGTGCAATTCTGGCCTCATGGCTGTGCGGTCCACCGATCTTTTCGTCCTGTTGGACCAGATCGGCAATCATAATGCCGCTGGGGAATATTATCTGCCCGATATCGTCATGCTGCCCGGCGCGCAGAGTGCGGTGATCGAAACGGAGGCCTGGGAAGTCGCTGGGGTCAATAGCCGTCAGGAACAGGCGATGATCGAAGCCGCCTGGCAGGACCGGCGCCGCAGCGAGGCTATGCGGGATGGCGTGACGCTGATTGCGCCGGGAACAGTTTTTTTCGCTTATGACACACAGCTGGGGCGCGATGTCTTGGTGGAGCCGAATGTCGTCTTCGGACCTGGCGTGAAAGTGGCCGATAACGCCGTCATCCGCGCCTTCTCCCATCTTGAAGGCACGGACGTCGGGCGGGGTGCTGAGATCGGCCCCTATGCGCGCCTGCGCCCCGGAGCGAACATCGGCGCCAAGGCGAAGGTCGGCAACTTCGTCGAGATCAAGAAGGCCGAACTGAATGAAGGCGCGAAGGTCAATCACCTTTCTTATATCGGCGACGCCACCATCGGAGCAGGCGCGAACATCGGCGCGGGCACGATCACCTGTAACTATGACGGCTTCTTCAAATATCGGACGGAGATCGGCGCAGGAGCCTTCATAGGATCGAACAGCGCGCTGGTCGCTCCGGTGAAGATCGGCGCTGGCGCGATCGTGGGTGCGGGAAGTGTGGTGACCAAGGAGGTTGAGGCCGACGCACTTTGCCTCGTCCGTCCGGCACAGGAGGGCAAGCCGGGCTGGGCAGCGCGGTTCCGCGCGGGGATGCAGGCGCGTAAAGCGGCCAAGTGAAATCCCTGTCGCGCCGTCGAGGGTGCCTGAGGGCGCTCTTGCTGCTTTTCCTGATCGTCGTAGGCGCGTGCCTGTGGTTGTTCGGCAATGCCCGGGCCATGCCGGTCGTGCGCCGGATGGAGATGGCGCTTCCCTTCCCCAAAGATGCGCCTCGAAAGCCGGTGACTATCGCCCTGATGACCGACACGCATCTGTCCGGGCCGGATAACAGTCCGGAAAGAATGGCCCGCATCGTACAGCAAGTGAACAGCCTGAAGCCCGACCTCATTCTTTTGGGCGGCGACTATATCGGGGATGACAAGGGCGGAGCCGTCTACGGACCGCAGGCGAGCATCGCTTCCTTTGCCGCGCTGCGCGCGCCGATGGGGGTGCTGGCGGTTTTGGGCAACCATGACGCGCGGCGGCATGCATTGATTGGCCATAAAGAGTGGCGCGCGCTTTTCCGCCGGATTGGCGTCACACTCCTCACCGATCAGGCTGTGCGGCGGGGTCCGCTGCTGATCGGCGGGCTGCGCGATATTTATACCGACCATCCGGATGTCGAAGGTTTAGCACGGAAAATGGCCGATCTGGGCGGAGCTCCGATCATTCTTTCGCATGGGCCGGATGTGTTTCCCACTTTGCCGGACCGGCCGCTGCTGACGCTGGTGGGGCACACGCATTGCGGCCAGGTGGCGTTGCCCTTTGCCGGGATCGTCTATGTGCCTTCCCGTTTCGGCACCCGCTATGCTTGCGGAGCTTTTCGAGAGGGCGAGAAGTCCATGATCGTGTCGGCAGGAGTCGGGACAAGTGGCCTGCCGATCAGACTGCTCTCCCCGCCGGATGTCTGGCTGGTTACAATTCGTCCGGAATGACTCTCTAGCCCTGTCGCCACCTTGCCGATCATGGCATAGGTAAAGGCCAGGCGGGACTAGCCATTTCTTCGCATAGCTTTGGGGCTCAGGATTCATGTGCGGTATCATTGGTATCATCGGTAAGGACGATGTGGCGGAGCGGCTGGTAGAGGGGCTGAGGCGCCTGGAATATCGCGGCTATGACAGCGCCGGGGTGGCGGCCGTTTACGAGGGCGCGATCGAGCGGCGGCGGGCCGAGGGGAAGCTTGCCAATCTGGTGAAGGAATTAGCGAATAATCCGCTTCCGGGAACGACCGGGATCGCGCACACCCGCTGGGCAACGCATGGGGCGCCGACGACGAGCAATGCGCATCCGCATGCCACCAGGGAAGTGGCGCTGGTGCACAATGGGATCATCGAGAATTTCAAGCCGCTTCGGGAGGAACTGACCAGCCGGGGACGTCGTTTCGATAGCGAAACGGACACTGAAGTAGTCGCGCATCTGGTGAGCGAGCTGGTGGAGCAGGGCGCTTCGCCGAAGGACGCGGTGGCCCAAGTGCTGCCCCGCCTGCATGGTGCCTTTGCGCTGGCGATCTTGTTCCGCAGCCATCCCGGCATGCTGATCGGCGCGCGGCTTGGGTCCCCGCTGGTCGTCGGCTATGGCGAAGGTGAGACCTATCTGGGGTCCGACGCACTGGCGCTGGCCCCGCTCACCCAGCGCATTGCCTATCTGGAGGAGGGGGATTGGGTCGTCATCACCGCCGAGGGCGCGGAGATTTTCGACAAGGACAATAATCCCGTCGAGCGGCCGATCACCATTTCCGGCGTGACCGGAGAGCTGATCTCCAAGGGCAATCACCGCCATTATATGCTCAAGGAGATTTACGAGCAGCCGGTCGTCGTCGCGCAGACGCTGAAGTCCTACCTTCAGCGGATGGAGGACCGGGTGTCGCTGCCTATCCCCGACTTCGACCTCGGCGCGATCCGCCGCGTTACCATCGTCGCGTGCGGCACCAGCTATTATGCCGGGATGGTCGCTAAATATTGGGTGGAGCAATTCGCCCGCGTTCCCGTCGACATCGATGTGGCGAGCGAGTTCCGCTACCGCGCGCCGGTGATGGAGGATGGCGGGCTGATGATCGTCATCAGCCAGTCTGGCGAGACTGCCGATACGCTGGCGGCGCTGCGCCATGCGCGGAGCGAGGGGCAAAAGATCGCAGCGGTCGTCAACGTCCCCACCAGCACCATGGCGCGGGAGGCCGACCTGCTGCTGCCGACCCATGCAGGCCCCGAAATCGGCGTCGCTTCAACAAAGGCCTTCACCTGCCAGCTAGCAGTTCTGGCGGCGTTTGCTGCAAATCTGGCGCGGGCCAAAGGGCGGCTCGATGAAAAGGCGGAGAAGGAACTCGTCCGCCACCTCGCTGAAGCCCCTGCCGCTCTCAACGGCGCGCTTGCCTATGATGAGTCGATCGAGGGCATGGCGCACCTGATCGCGGGCGCGCGGGATGTACTCTATCTTGGCCGTGGCCCGGATTATCCGTTGGCGTTGGAAGGGGCGCTGAAGCTCAAGGAAATCAGCTATATCCATGCCGAAGGCTATGCCGCTGGCGAGATGAAGCATGGGCCGATCGCACTGATCGACGACAAGGTGCCGGTGATCGTGCTGGCGCCCAGCGGGCCGCTGTTCGAAAAGACCGTCAGCAACATGCAGGAAGTGCAGGCGCGCGGTGGCAAGGTGGTGCTGGTGTCCGACTATGACGGCGTCGCCGCGGCGGGCGAAGGGTGTATCGCGACGATCACCATGCCCAAGGTGCATCCGCTGATCGCGCCCATGGTCTATGCAGTGCCCGTGCAGCTGCTCGCCTATCATGTGGCTGTGGCGAAGGGCACGGATGTCGATCAGCCGAGGAATTTGGCCAAGTCCGTGACGGTGGAGTGAAGGCTGCGCTCCGTTGGAGAGCTAGTTCAGTTTCGTAAAGCGATAGCGGTCGCGGATCTGGCGATTGAAGAAACTGCCCTTTGACGTTGCATTCCGCATGTCAAGGGCCAGCTTTTCCGGCACGTCATGATAGCTGTAGCGCTTGCCGCTGACGAATTGCACGTCGAGCCGATGCTTGGCCGCGTCATATTCGAAGTGATGGATGACCGTGGAGGGCATGGTTGGATAATGATCGGCCGCCATGTTGTTTCCCGGCGACCGATTTACACGTGACTTGCCCAGCTTGAACGGGCGTTGATCTAGAGCGCGCTGCGTTCAATCGGACGCAGGTCGCGCGCTCTAGTTTTTTGTTATCGCATCGTTTTAGGCGCAAAACCGGTTCCCACTTTTGCGCACGATGCTCTAGAAAGTCGCCGTCAGCGCCGTCGCGAGATAGTGCGTATTGCCTGTCGCAGGAGCATTGGGCGCCCTTTCGAGGAATCGCCCCTTGGCCAGCCACAGAGCATTCACCTCGCCGCGCAGGAATTTGGGGATCAGCCAGTAGCGTATCCGCGCCTCGACTTGATGGCCGGCGAAACTGCCGCTTCTGCCCGCGGCATCCCTGACGCCCGTGGTGGAGAAGGCGTCTGTCCGGCTGGCAAGCCACATCGCCCGGTAAACGGCAAAGGCGTCGAACTTCTTGCCCGGTGCGATCTCGGCCCGCAGGCCCGGCGTGCGAATGTTGGCGCGACCGATCGCATTGTAGATGCCCGCAGGCGCAAGGTCGGCCCTGCGCATGCCGAACAGCGTGTCGAAGCGGGTGAATTTGCGTGCCGGGCCATCCCCGCTCGCCTGATCATATTCCAACGAGAGCCGCAGCTTCCCAGGGCCTGGAAAGCTGTAGCCCGTGTCGATGTGGAAGAACCAGGCGCCGACGGGCAGTTGCGCCGCCGATGGCGCAACGCTCGCCCGGATATTTCCGAACTGGTAGAAGCCCTCCGCCTCAAAATCCCAGCGGCCTGGTTGGGGATCGCGGATAAGGCGGCCGCCGACCGTGTGCAGATTGCGGTTACGGGTAGGGCGATCCGGGCTGTCACGCTCCTGAAGCCTGAAATAGCTGAGTTCCGCCGTTGCGCCCGCAATCATATCGGGCCGCGCCATCAGCCCGCCCCACAGTTTCAGGTCGAAGCTTTCGCGATCCCAGCGCACTTTCTCCCGCTGGATCGAAGGAAGATCGTCGGGCAGCCTGATCTGGGGCAATGTGTAGATCAGCGTTGCCGATCCCCCCTTAAGCTTGATGTCGGCGCGCACGCCTGTGTAGCCGTTGGTGGTGTTGCGGTAATCATCCGCCGCCACCAGCCGCCTTGACCCCAGGTTGAGCATCATGCGCCCGAGTTGCAGCCCTAGCGCGCTATTCGGCCCGAACGGGTTTTTCCAGTCCGCGGCGACGTAGGCCTGCACTAGTTCGAAGGTGTTGACCTCGTTCGCGCTGATGGCGCTGCCCGGCCTGTCCAGATAGGCGCGGCTGTCGAACAGCTCTCCTCCGATCCGGAACGCTCCCGTCCGATATTCGGCGGCCAAGGTGCTGCGGAGAGCAAGCTGCTCATCCTCGCTTCTGAGGCCAACCCTGGGCTGGCCATCCAGCAATTCATGGCGCACCCGCACGCTGCCAGCGAGCTTGAAATCGGACGGATTGCCAATGGCGGCCTGAAGCGTTGGAACGTCGGCCATCGCTTGGCGTGGCAGGAGGAGGGAGGCGGTAGCGGTGAAAAGCGTAGCGCCCAGACGCCAAACCATAAAGACATGCTCCTTCGATCGGCGAAGGCCGATAGAGAAGCAACGCTTGAGCACGCGCTGTGCTTGACCGGGAGGTTGCACTGCCCCGGTGCGGTGCCGATATCATCGGGAAACCTGTTTGCCAAGTTCGGCAATGAGTTGGCGATGTTAGTTACTCGGAGAGGCTGCGTGCCGGGCTAGCCGCCGCCGGGCGCATTATGGCCACCCGCAGGCACCGGACCACCGCTGGGCGCGTGCGTATGATCGGGGCTGCTGTCCCAATCGATATGGTAGAGGTCGAACCGGCGGTCGCGCAGGTTGCGTACCGTGCCCTCGGCTCTGGCCCAGCTGAGGTCGGCGAGGTTGACGTCTGCCATGGTCAGCGTTTCGACATTTTCCGTGGACTCCGCCGCTATACCGTCGCGGGCAAAGGGTAGGTCGCAGGGCGTCAGGATGGCGCTCTGCGCATATTGGATGTCCATATTGTCGACATTGGGCAGATTGCCGACATTGCCGGACATGACCACATAGCATTGGTTTTCGATCGCCCGGGCCTGCGCACAATAGCGCACGCGCATATAGCCAAGGCGCGAGTCGGTGCAGAAGGGCACGAAGATGATGCGTGCGCCCTGGTCCACCAGGCGGCGGGCGAGTTCGGGAAATTCGCTGTCATAACAGATGAGGACGCCGATCGGGCCGCAGTCGGTCTGGATCACATCGAGCGAATCGCCGCCCTTGATGTTCCACCAAAAGGCTTCGTTGGGCGTTGGGTGGATTTTTTCCTGCGTATGCACCGATCCGTCGCGGAGGGCGACATAAGCGATATTCTGGATGTCGCCATCATCCGCGCGCGTGGGATGGGAGCCGCCGATGATGTTGATATTATATTCCAGCGCCATCCGCGTCAGTTCCTTGGTCAGGCGCGGGGTGTAGGCGGTCAGCTTGTCTATCGCTTCGAGCGGCGAGAGCTTCTTCGATTCAAAGGACAGCAGCGGCAGCGTGAACAGTTCCGGGAAGATGATGAAGTCGGACCGATAATCCGCTGCAACATCAACGAAATATTCGATGTTGCGGATAAATTCATCGAAGTCCGCGACAGCGCGCGCCTGAAGCTGGCAGGTGGCGAGGCGGACGCTTTCGACGCCGCGCGGCACCCGCATTTCGGGTGCCTCGTCGGGATCGACATAGGGGTTGCGCCAGACGAGATGGGCGGCATGGCCGTCCGACTGCTTGTCTTCGGGCAGATAATTTTCAAGGACGCCGAGCGGTTCGAACTGGTTCTTGAGCTGGAAGCTGATGACCTGGTCACGCAACCTGCCCTGGACGACCTTGTCGAGATAATCGGCGGGGCCATCGACCCGGCGTTTCGCGCGCATGTAACCTGGCATGCGGCCCGCGATGACGATGCCGTGCAGGTCCAGCTGTTCGGCCAGTTCCTTGCGCTCGTCATAGAGGCGCTGGCCGATGCGCAGGCCGCGCAGCTTGGGATCGACCGCCATCTCATAGCCGTAGAGCCATTCACCGGCCGCGCTGTGCCGGGTGCCGAAACCGTTGGCGGTGATTTCCTCCCAATCGTGGAAGGAGAATGCCATCGACCGGCTGACCCGCATGGTCGCGCAATAGCCGACGACCTTGTTGTCGTAGAGCGCGACGAAGCAGCCGTCGGGGAAATTGTTGATCTGGCCGCGAAGGGTGGCGAGCGAGTAATTGGCCATGCCGGGATAGACGCGCGCGATCAGCCGCTGAATGCCGCGCACGTCGGATGGGACCGCGGTGCGGACCTCCAATCGCTTGCGTGTTGCTGTCGTCATCGCCGATCTCCCGCCATGGAAAAGGCGGCGCCGTGGTACGGCACCGCCTTATTCCGTTTCCGTACTGAATGCCTGGAAGGCTGGATCAGTTCCGAGAAATCAGTTCCACTTGCCCATGGCGGTTTCGAGGTTCGCGCGGATCGCCTCGAAGAACTGCTCGGTGGTCATCCATGCCTGATCCGGACCGATCAGCAGGGCAAGATCCTTGGTCATCGCGCCGCCCTCGACGGTTTCGATGCAGACCTTTTCCAGCGTTTCGGCGAACTTGGTGACGTCCGGGGTGTCGTCGAACTTGCCGCGATAGGCCAGGCCCTGCGTCCAAGCGAAGATCGACGCGATCGGGTTGGTCGACGTCTGCTTGCCCTGCTGGTGCTGGCGATAGTGGCGGGTGACGGTGCCGTGCGCGGCTTCCGCCTCGACCGTCTTGCCGTCGGGCGAGAGCAGGACGGAGGTCATGAGGCCGAGTGAGCCGAAGCCCTGCGCCACGGTGTCGGACTGCACGTCACCGTCATAATTCTTGCACGCCCAGACGAAGTTGCCGTTCCATTTGAGGGCGGAGGCGACCATGTCGTCGATCAGGCGGTGTTCGTAGACGATGCCGGCAGCCTTGAACTTGTCGGCGAATTCGGCGTCGAACACCTCCTGGAACAGATCCTTGAAGCGGCCGTCATAGGCCTTGAGGATCGTGTTCTTGGTGGACAGATACACAGGCCAACCACGCAGCAGGCCATAGTTGAAGCTGGCCTTGGCGAAGTCGCGGATCGATTCGTCGAGGTTGTACATGCCCATGGCGACGCCCGCGTCGGGGAATTCGAACACGTCGAATTCGAGCTGGTCGCCATTGGTGCCCACCCACTTCATGGTCAGCTTCCCCGGGCCGGGGACGCGGAAGTCGGTGGCGCGATACTGGTCGCCAAAGGCGTGACGGCCGATGACGATCGGGTCCGTCCAGCCGGGGACCAGGCGGGGCACGTTCTGGATCACGATCGGCTCGCGGAAGACGACGCCGCCCAGGATGTTGCGGATCGTGCCGTTGGGCGACTTCCACATCTTCTTGAGCTTGAATTCCTCGACGCGGGCTTCGTCCGGCGTGATCGTGGCGCACTTCACGCCGACGCCATATTGCTTGATCGCATTGGCGCAATCGACGGTGACCTGGTCTTCCGTCGCGTCACGATTCTCGACCGACAGATCATAATATTTGAGGTCGATGTCGAGATAGGGGAGGATGAGGCGCTCACGGATCCACTGCCAGATGATCCGCGTCATTTCGTCGCCGTCGATCTCCACGACAGGGTTTTTGACCTTGATCTTCGCCATGCGCCTCTTCGCCTTCTTCGTTTGGATGGAATTGCGACACGCCCTAGGGAAAGCGGCGGCAATGTTCAACAGCGCAATGGCGGCTGATGGGGCATCGCACTTGCCATGCCCCGGTGCAGGATCGGGCGTTGTCACTGCAAGTGACTGTCCCTAAAGACAGGTGCCATGGAAAATGACGAAATCACCGTCGCCTTGGGCGGCAATGTGAAGTGGCGCTTCCCTACGGTCCATCCGGAGGGGATGAAATTCGGCCTGATCGCCGCCGCGATCACGGCAGTGCTGTTCCTGGTGGGGTGGACGATACCCGGCTGGCTGATGGTGATGGTGACGATCTGGGTGTTCGCCTTCTTCCGCGATCCGGTGCGCGCCGTGCCGCAGGATGAAAGAGCGATCATCGCGCCTGCCGACGGCCTGGTGACGCTGATCCAGCGCGTGCCGCCCCCGCGCGAGATGGCCGGAGCCGATGGCCTTGGCGACCAGCCGATGATCCGCGTGTCGATCTTCATGAGTGTGTTCGACGTCCATATCAACCGCACGCCGATAGGCGGGACGGTGAAGTCGGTGGTCTATATCTCGGGCAAGTTCCTGAACGCAGACCTCGACAAAGCGAGCGAGGATAATGAGCGCCAGCATATCCTGGTGGAACGCCATGACGGCTTGCGCGTCGGCTTCACCCAGATTGCGGGGCTTGTGGCCCGGCGAATCGTGCCGTTCGTGAAGCCTGGCGACATGATCGCGGCGGGACAGCGGATCGGGCTCATCCGCTTTGGCAGCCGCGTCGACGTCTATCTGCCAGCCGGAACGGCGCCGCGCGTCGTTCTGGGGCAAAGGACCGTTGCAGGCGAGACTATCCTCGGCCAGATTGGCGACATGCGGGTCATTTCGGGTATACAGCAATGAGGCAGCGGCGCGCTATCCCCCGTGGGCTTCGCCGGGGCATCACGCTGCGGATGGTTGCGCCCAATGCCGTCACGGCCATGGCGCTATGCTTCGGCCTGACCGGGGTACGCTATGGCATTTCCGGCGAGTGGGAGAGGGCGGTCCTCTCCATCCTGATCGCAGGCGTGCTGGATGGGCTCGATGGCCGCATCGCCCGGCTGCTGCGTGGGGAAAGCCGATTCGGCGCTGAGCTCGACTCCTTGTCGGACTCCATTGCCTTCGGTGTCGCGCCAGCATTGATCCTGTATCTCTGGTCGCTGCAAGCGATGCCGAAATTCGGCTGGATCTTCGCGCTGGCACATGCGCTGTCCTGCGCGCTCCGCCTGGCGCGCTTCAACGCCAATATCGACGCGGACATACAGCCACATAAGTCGGCGGGTTTCCTGACCGGGGTCCCCGCGCCTGCGGGCGCAGGGCTGGCGTTCGTGCCGCTCTATCTGTGGCTGGTCACGGGCGAAGAACTATTCCGGGCCTGGTATGTGGTGGCGCCCTGGACAGCCTTTACCGCTTTCCTGATGATTTCGAGCATTGCCACCTACAGCTGGTCGGCGCTGCGGCTGCGCAAGCGGATCAGGCTGGAGGCTATTGCGGTCGCCGGACTGTTGGCGGCGCTGCTGCTCACCGATCCCTGGCTCACCTTGCTGGCGATATGCGCGGTTTATCTGGCGACCATCCCGTTCGGGATCATGTCCTATGCTCGCGTCCGGAGGCAGAGGCTGGCAGCCGCGTCCTGATCAGATCAGGCGGCGAAGACGCCCGACGGCGCCACTGCAGGAACAGTGCGCCGGTCCGGGTTCACGCGGCGGCGGCTGATCCGCAGATGATAGACCGGCGGCTGTTGGGGAATGGGTTCGAACAGCAAGGCGGCCGCCATCTTTTCATGATAAAGTGCGAACATGCCGACGATGACGCCTGCGGCCAGAAGGAAGGCCGCGAAAAATACCGTAGCTGCAACAATGGTGAACATGAGACCGCTCACTCTTCCTGTCCTAAGAACCATGGGTTCTGATTGAAGGAGCAAACCGGCCAAGGCTTCGTTTTGTTCCCATGTTCACTTTATGTTCTAGTTTCCAGCGCCCGTCAAGTCTTGCGTTGCTGCTCGCCACCCGTTAAGGGCCGCGCCATTCCACATGGGAATCGCACATATCCGGTGCTGATGGCGTGATGCTGCCAGTTCCTGATTCCCAGAGGTCAAACCGGAAGGAGATAAGATTATGGCGGCACCTGTCGTCACCATGCACCAATTGATCGAGGCTGGCGCCCACTTCGGCCACCAGACCCACCGCTGGAATCCGCGCATGAAGCCGTACATCTTCGGCGAGCGCAACGGCATCCACATCCTCGACCTGTCGCAGACCGTGCCGCTGTTCGGCCGTGCGCTTGACTTCGTGTCGGCGACCGTCGCTGCTGGCGGCAAGGTGCTGTTCGTCGGCACCAAGCGCCAGGCGCAGGACCCGATCGCTGAAGCTGCCCGCAAGTCGGGCCAGCACTTCGTCAACCACCGCTGGCTGGGCGGCATGCTCACCAACTGGAAGACGATTTCGGGTTCGATCAAGCGTCTGAAGACCCTTGAAGAGAAGCTGTCGGGCGACACCCACGGCTTCACCAAGAAGGAAGTCCTTCAGATGACCCGCGAGCGCGAGAAGCTCGAACTGTCGCTGGGCGGCATCCGCGACATGAACGGCATTCCCGATGTCATGTTCGTGATCGACGCCAACAAGGAAGAACTGGCGATCAAGGAAGCCAACACGCTCGGCATCCCGGTCGTCGCGATCCTCGATTCGAACGTCTCGCCCGACGGCATCGCTTTCCCGGTTCCGGCGAATGACGACGCCAGCCGCGCGATCCGCCTCTATTGCGACGCCATCGCCGCCGCCGCCACCAAGGGCAACCGTGGTGCGCAGCAGGCTTCGGGCGTTGACATCGGCGCGCTGGACGAGCCGGAAGCCGAAGAGGTCGCCGTCCAGGCCTGATCCCGCGGTCTTTGAACTGCAAGATTGACAGGCTAGGGCGCGCTCCACCGGACCGCGCCCTAGTCCATATTTGAACCATTAAACTTTAGGAGCCGAAACATGGCCGAGATTACCGCCGCCGCCGTCAAGGAACTGCGCGACCGTTCGGGCGCGGGCATGATGGACTGCAAGAAGGCGCTCGCCGAAGCCAATGGCGACATGGAAGCCGCCGTCGACTGGCTGCGCGCCAAGGGTCTTGCCGCTGCGCAGAAGAAGTCGAGCCGCACCGCTGCTGAAGGTCTGGTCGGCGTTGCCGTCGCGGGCACCAAGGGCGTTGCCGTCGAAGTGAACAGCGAAACCGACTTCGTCGCCAAGAACGACCAGTTCCAGGATTTCGTCCGCACCGTGGCCCAAGTTGCTCTGCAGAGCGGCGCGACCGATGCCGAGACGCTCTCGTCGCAGGCTCACCCGGCCGGTGGCACGATTTCCGAAAAGCTGGTGTCGAACATCGCCACCATCGGTGAGAACCAGACCCTGCGCCGCGTCGGTCAGCTGGAAGTGAGCCAGGGTGTCGTTGTGCCCTACGTTCACAACGCAGCTGCTCCTGGCCTCGGCAAGATCGGCGTGCTGGTCGCGCTGGAAGGCGATGCGCCTGCCGACGTTCTGGAGCCGCTGGGCAAGCAGATCGCGATGCACATCGCGGCTGCCTTCCCGCTGGCCCTGTCGGCTGCCGACATCGATCCGGCCCTGCTGGAGCGTGAGCGCGCGATTGCCGCTGAGAAGGCTGCCGAATCGGGCAAGCCTGCCGAGATTGTCGCCAAGATGGTCGACGGTTCGGTCGCGAAGTACGCCAAGGAAAATGCGCTGCTCAGCCAGCTGTTCGTGATGGACAACAAGACGCCGATCGCCGACGTCGTTGCCAAGGCAGCGAAGGACGCAGGCAAGTCGATCACGCTGAAGAATTATGTCCGCTTCCAGCTCGGTGAAGGCATCGAGAAGGAAACGAGCGACTTCGCGGCTGAAGTTGCTGCGGCTGCGGGCGTCTGATCCCGGCCTGACCTGATAGAGCGTTCGGTTCGGGCGGCGCGTGGGAAGCAACGCTTCTCGACAAGCGGCTCGAACACGCTAAGGACTTCACAGAATGGCGCGCGCTGCCTAAGGTGCGCGCCATTCCTTTGTCTGCTCGAATAAATGGAATTTTACCCCGCATGACTCGTCCGCCGTTCAAGCGCATATTGCTGAAACTCTCGGGCGAAGTACTGATGGGGCAGGGGCAGTTCGGCATTGAGCCGGAGACGGTGAACCGCGTTGCGACAGAGATCGCGGCGGCCAAGGACGCAGGCTTTGAAATTTGCGTCGTGGTCGGCGGGGGTAATATCTTCCGGGGCCTGGCAGGCGCGGCCAAGGGCTTCGACCGCACCAGCGCCGATTATATGGGCATGCTCGCGACCGTGATGAACGCATTGGCGGTGCAGAACGCCCTGGAAAAGATCGGCTATGACACGCGCGTGCAGTCGGCGATCCCGATGGCGTCGGTGTGCGAGCCCTATATCCGGCGCAAGGCCGTGCGGCACATGGAAAAGGGTCGGATCGTCATCTTCGCGGCGGGTACGGGCAGCCCCTTCTTCACTACGGATACCACCGCGGCGCTGCGGGCGGCCGAGATGAACTGCGACGCGCTGTTCAAGGGCACCAGCGTCGACGGCATCTATAATGCGGACCCCAAGAAGGTTCCGGACGCGGCGCGCTATGATCAGATCAGCTTCGACAAGGTGCTGAACGACAATCTCAAGGTGATGGATGCGAGCGCCATTGCCCTGTGCCGCGAAAACAATATCCCCATCGTCGTTTTCAACATCCGCGAAACCGGCAATCTTGCAAAGGTGCTGGCCGGTGACGGGGTTGCGACGATCGTACAAAATCAGGAGCGCTGAAAGACCATGGCTCAATATGACAAGGCCGACCTCGAACGCCGCATGCACGGCGCTGTCGAATCGCTGAAGGGCGATCTCTCCGGCCTGCGCACCGGCCGGGCCAATATCCAGCTGCTCGATCCCGTGACGGTCGAGGTCTATGGCGCCCACATGCCGCTCAACCAGGTGGCGACCGTCTCTGCGCCTGAACCGCGCATGCTGTCGGTGCAGGTCTGGGACAAGAGCAATGTCGGTCCCTGCGACAAGGCGATCCGCTCGGCGGGGCTTGGCCTCAATCCGATCGTCGACGGGCAGACGCTGCGCCTGCCGATCCCGGACCTCACCGAGGAACGGCGCAAGGAACTGGCCAAGCTCGCCAGCAAATATGCCGAAGGCGCGCGCGTCGCTGTGCGCAACGTGCGCCGTGACGGCATGGACAGCCTGAAGACGGACGAGAAGAAGGGCGAGATCAGCGAAGACGAGCGCAAGCGACTGGAAACCGAGGTGCAGAAGCTGACCGATAGCACCATCGCCGACATCGACGCTGCGGCGGCGGCCAAGGAGAAGGAAATTCTCGGTCACTGAGCCGGGGTCCTTGTCCGTGTCCACCACGCTCCGACACTTCTGATGGCCACCCAAGCCAAATCCGACTTTGCTCATGACGGTGCGCCCGGCCATGGTGCGCGGCACGTCGCCATCATCATGGACGGCAATGGCCGTTGGGCAAAGAAACGGTTCCTGCCGCGTATCGCCGGTCACAGGGCGGGGGTGGAGGCCGTGCGCAAGGTGGCGCGGGCGGCGCGCGACCTGGGCCTGGAATGCCTGACGCTCTACGCCTTCTCGTCAGAAAACTGGAAGCGCCCCGCGAGCGAGGTTGCGGACCTTATGGGCCTGCTGCGGCGCTTCATTGAATCCGACCTCGACGAATTTCATGCCAATGGCGTGCGCTTGCGGGTGATCGGCAACTACCGAGCGCTTGACGCTTCATTGGTCGACATGATCGACGGGGCGGTTGCGCGGACGGCGGGGAACAGCGGCCCGATCGTGGCGATTGCCCTCAACTATGGCGCCCAGGACGAACTGGTGCGGGCGGCACAGGCTATCGCGCTGCGGGTGCGCGCAGGCGAGGTCGATCCGGCCGCGATCAGCTTGGAAGATGTGGCGGCAGGGCTCGACACGGCCGATCTGCCACCCCTGGACTTGCTGATCCGCACTTCGGGTGAGCAGCGGCTGAGCAATTTCATGTTGTGGCAGGCCGCCTATGCCGAGCTTTATTTCACCGACACGCTCTGGCCCGATTTCGACGCGCGGGCACTTGCCAAGGCGCTGGATGCCTTTCGTCTGAGGGACCGCCGTTTCGGCGGGCTTTGACCCATGTCGAATGAGCTTCGCATCCGCGCGGTCGTTGGCCTGCTGCTTATCCTTCTTGCCTCCGCCGCGCTCTATTTCGGGGGCTTCTTCTTCTGGCTGTTGCTCGTTGTGGCTGGCGTGCTGATGCAGGGCGAGTGGGGGAATTTGACCCGCGTATCGCCCGAGCATCGTCGGCTTTCGATGTTCGCGGTCTCCGTGCCGCTGGCGCTACTTTGCCCCTTGGCGGCGGGGCTGTCCTGGACGGCCTTCACCCTTGCGGTGGCGGCTTTCTTCTTCGTGATCCTCGTCACGCGATCAGGCAGGCTGGCGCTCGGCGTGCTTTACGTCTTCGTGCCGGTCGCGGCACTGATTTTCCTTCGTGAGCAGCAGCCGGGCGGCTTGCTGCTTGCTTTCTGGGCATTATCGCTGGTGTGGGCGACGGACATCGGCGCCTATTTCGCGGGGCGCGCGATCGGCGGACCCAAGCTCGCGCCTCGGGTCAGCCCCTCCAAGACTTGGGCAGGGCTCGGCGGCGGTGTGTTGGCTGCTCTGGTCCTCGGTTTCGTCCTCCACCGCTTCGCCGGATTGCCGATCCAGCTTGCCGCCGCGAGCGGGCTTCTGGCGGTCGCCGCGCAGCTTGGCGATCTTCTGGAAAGCGCGATGAAGCGCCGGGCGGGGGTCAAGGACAGCGGTAACCTGCTGCCCGGCCATGGCGGCGTGATGGACCGGCTGGACGGCGTAGTAGCCGCCGCGCCGATTGCCGCTCTCTTCTATCTTTTTCTGGTGTTTCCATGACGCGCAAAGTTTCCATCTTCGGCGCGACGGGCTCCGTCGGCATGTCGACGCTCGACCTCATCCAGCGCGATGCGCAAGCCTTTCAGGTGGTTGCCCTCACCGCCCATAGCGATGTCGATGGTCTCGCCAAGCTGGCACGCGCATGCAGTGCCCAGATGGCGGTGATCGGCGACCCGGCGCGCTATGATGCGTTGAAATCGGCCTTGGCGGGATCCGGCGTTGAGGCTGCGGCGGGCGAGGCCGCTCTGGTCGAGGCGGCGCAAGCAGGCGCGGACTGGAGCATGGCCGCGATCGTTGGATGCGCAGGGTTGCGGCCGACAATGGCTGCGTTGCAGACAGGCGGAACGGTCGCGCTCGCCAACAAGGAATCACTTGTCTCGGCGGGCGCTCTGATGATGGACGCGGCGGTCCAGTCGGGGGCAACCCTGCTGCCCGTCGACAGCGAGCATAATGCCATTTTCCAGTGCCTTGCCGGTAGCCGCCTGGATGATGTGGCAAGGATCATCCTGACCGCGAGCGGCGGCCCCTTCCGCACCCGCAGTCGGGAAGAAATGCGCGACATCACGCCAGCCCAGGCCGTGGCGCATCCCAATTGGTCGATGGGCGCGAAGATCAGCGTCGACAGCGCGACGATGATGAACAAGGGCCTGGAACTGATCGAGGCCGCGCATCTGTTTCCGGTGGGGTTGGATCGCATCGAGATATTGGTCCATCCCCAATCGATCATCCACTCTATGGTCGAATATCGCGATCGTTCGACGCTGGCGCAGCTGGGATCGCCGGACATGCGCATTCCCATCGCCAGCGCCCTTGCCTGGCCCAGCCGGATGGAGACACCCTGCCAACCGCTCAACCTCGCGCAGGCAGGGCGCCTCGATTTCGAGGCTCCGGACGAGGTTCGCTTTCCCGCGCTCCGCCTGGCGCGGCAGGCGGCGGAGCAGGGCGGGCTCGCGCCTGCAATCCTGAATGCGGCCAATGAAGTGGCGGTGGCGGCCTTTCTTAAAGAGGCCATCGGCTTCCTTGATATCGCCATGATTGTGGAGGACGTTCTGAACCGCTATAGCGCCCCAGAGCCAAGCGGTATCGACGATGTGCTGGAAGCGGATGCACAGGCGCGACGCATGGCGGGCCAAGTGATGGAAAGATTGACTGCTTGATCCAAAATCCCGGGTTCCTGCTGACGGTCCTCGCCTTTGTAGCGGTCATCGGGCCGCTGGTGTTCGTGCACGAACTCGGCCATTACCTCGTCGGCCGCTGGTTCGGCGTCAAGGCGGAGGCTTTTTCGATCGGCTTCGGCCCGGAACTGGCGGCATGGGTTGATAAGCGCGGCACACGCTGGCGCATCGGTGCACTTCCCCTTGGTGGCTATGTCCGCTTCAAGGGGGACATGAACGCCGCCAGCCAGACGGACCCCGCCTGGCTTCAGCTTCCGCCAAGCGAGCGCGCCGAAAGCTTCCCGGCCAAGCCCTTGTGGCAGAAGGCGGCGATCGTCGCGGCGGGGCCCTTTATCAATTTCCTCTTCGCCATTCTCATCCTGTCCACATTCGCGTTCGTCTACGGTGAGAGCCGGACACCCGCCGTTGCGGGGAAGGTGCAGGCCGGTAGCGCGGCCGCTGAGGCGGGCATACAGGCTGGAGATCGCATCCTGTCGCTGAACGGCCGGGAGATGACGACCTTCGACGACCTTCGCCTTTATGCGCAGATCCGTCCGGGCGAGCCGGTGACGATCCTTGTCGAACGATCGGGACGGACGGTCGAAAAGCAGGGCCGGGTCGGTGCTGTTCAGGAGCAGGATGGCTTTGGCAACAGGTTCAAGGTCGGACGGCTCGGCATCGCTCCGGCGCAGCCCGTGATCGAGCCGGTCGAACTTTGGCGCGCGCCTGCGGTTGCGCTCAAGCAGACCGGGCAGATCATTCGCACGATGGTCGAAACGCTAGGGCAGATATTGGGCGGCGGCCGGTCGGTGAAGGAACTGGGCGGCCCGCTCAAGATCGCAGAGGTTTCGGGCCAGGCGGCAACATTGGGGGTGGAGAGCTTCGTGTTCTTCATGGCTCTCATCTCGATTAACTTGGGGTTCATCAACCTGTTGCCAATCCCCATGCTGGATGGCGGACATCTGCTGTTTTACGGGGTGGAGGCGATACAGCGCAGGCCCGTCAGTGCGCGGGTGCAGGAATGGGCGTACCGATCGGGTCTGGCGGTCCTTTTGGCCATGATGATGCTGGTGACTTTCAACGATTTATCTTCTTTCGGGCTCTGGGAACGCCTGTCCGGCTTGATCGGCTAAGCCGTATCGGGCAGGGAGGCGCGATTTAGCGCCGTGTTTCCCGGCGTGAACGAACATATGCTTTTTTGTAAAAGGGTAGAGCGGGTGACAGCGATGATGAGCAGCAAGAGACAGCGCCCGGTTGTCGCGGCCCTTCTGGCAACGACGATGATGGGCGGCCTGTCCGCGGTTCCCGCTTTGGCGCAGGACGCGGCGCAGCCTGCCGCTCCCGTTCCGGCCGTCGCGCCCGCAGCCGGCACCATCCGCAGCATCAGCGTCGTGGGTCAGCAGCGCCTGGAACCCGATACGGTGCTATCCTACACCAAGCTTCGCGTCGGCCAGCCCTTTACCCAGGAATCGCTCGATCAGGCGCTGCGTGATCTTTACGAGACCGAACTGTTCGCAGACGTTCAGATCCGCAACGACAATGGCGCGCTCACCATTGAAGTGAAGGAAAATCCGGTCATCAACCGCATCGTGCTGGAAGGCAACAAGCGGTTGAAGGAAGACAAGATCCGTCCGGAGATCAAGCTCGCCCCGCGCCAGATATATACCCGGTCCAAGGTCCGCGCCGACGTCGCCCGCATTATCGAACTTTATCGCCGCCAGGGCCGCTTTGCCGCGACCGTCGAGCCCAAGATGGTGCAGCTCGACCAGAACCGCGTCGATATCGTCTTTGAAATTTCGGAGGGGCCCAAGTCCAAGGTCCGCCAGATCAACATCATCGGCAATGACAAATTCAACGATGGTGAACTGCGCAGCCAGATGGTGACGAAGCAGTCGCGCTGGTTCCGCGTCTTCTCCTCCGGCACCAGCTACGATCCCGATCGCCTGGCCTATGACCAGCAGAAGCTGCGGCAATTCTACCTGACCGAAGGCTATGCGGATTTCCGCGTTATTTCGGCCGTCGCGGAGCTGACGCCCGACAAGCAGGACTTCATCATCACCTATGTGGTTGAGGAAGGGCAGCGCTACAAGTTCGGTGACGTGAAGGTCGAATCCGACATTCGCGACCTGTCGGGCGCGTCGCTCACCAAGACGCTGCCGATGAAGAAGGGCGATTGGTACAACGCCAAGCAGGTCGAGGACACAGTCGATACGCTCAGCCAGACGGCGGGCCTGTTCGGCTATGCCTTTGCCGACGTGCAGCCGGACTTCAACCGCGACAAGGACAGCCTGACGATGGGGATCAATTTCCGCATCGCCAACGCGCCGCGCGTCTATGTCGAACGGGTTGACATCAACGGCAACACGCTGACCCAGGACAAGGTGGTCCGCCGCGAATTCCGGCTGGCGGAAGGTGACGCGTTCAACAGCTTCCTCGTCAAGCGCTCGAAGGACCGGATCAACTCGCTTGGTTTCTTCCAGGAAAAGCTGGACATCGAACAGAAGCCGGGCTCGGCGCCCGACCGCATCGTGCTGGAAACCAACGTCCAGGAAAAATCGACCGGCGAGCTGTCGCTGTCGGCAGGCTTCTCCTCGCTGGAGCGCTTCATCGTCGCGGCGTCGATCACGCAGCGCAACTTCCGCGGCAAGGGCCAGGAACTGCGCACCAGCGTCAATTATTCGAGCTATTCCAAGTCGGTCGAAGTGGGCTTCACCGAGCCCTATTTCATGGACAAGAATATCGCGCTGGGCGGCGATATCTATCGGCGTGATCTGAACAGCTTCCGTTATATCGGCAGTGGCAACGATCGCGATACCACCTACAAGCAGACTACCACCGGGTTCCAGATCCGCGCGGGCGTTCCCATCACCGAATATATGTCGCTGGCGTTGCGCTACAGTCTCAATCTGGATGATGTGAGCCTGGACGAGGATACCTATTATTCCGATGTCGATGGCGACGGTGACAGGGAGTGCGATCCCATTCTCGCTGGGCGTTATCTTTGCGACGCGATCGGGAAGCGTACCACGTCCTCGCTGGGCTACTCGCTGATTTATGATAATCGCGATAACCGCATCCGTCCCACGCGGGGTCACAATGTTGTTCTGAGCCAAGACTTCGCCGGCCTCGGCGGCAGCGTCAAATATATCCGCACGCGTCTGAACGGGTCGAAATTCTGGCCGCTTGGCGGCGGCTTTATCTTCTCGCTCTCCGCTGAGGGCGGCTACATCCACTCGCTTGAGGGCGAGCGGCGGGACGCCACCGACACGATCGTGGATAAGGTGCGTCTGACTGACCGCTTCTTCCTGGGCAATCCGCAGATTCGCGGCTTTGATATTCGTGGTATTGGACCGCGTGTGAAGCGGTACTATCTCGTGGCTGACCCTGACAGCCCGACTGGTTTTTCGCGCAACACGGGCGATAACAATGTCCGCGACGACGCGCTCGGCGGCAAGATTTACTATCTTGCGCGTGCCGAGATGGAAATTCCGCTGGGATCGGGCGCTCGGGAAATGGGACTTCGTCCGTCGATCTTCGTGGATGCAGGCGCGGTTGCCGGACTGCGCGATCCCGTTCCGACTAATTTCCCGGGTTTCTGCTCGCTCACGCCTGTCACGGGGTCGAACAATCCTGGCCGAGCTCCCGAGCGCGCGGCAGGTCTGGGTAATTGTTCGAATGTATCGGCACCTGGTTATACCGTGGACTATCTCGACGGCACCGGCTTCGAAGAAGTTTATCTCGGCGACACGCTCAAGCCGCGCGTGTCTGTGGGCTTTGGCGTCAACTGGAACTCGCCGTTCGGGCCGTTCCGCATCGACATCGCCAAGGCCCTGCTCAAGGAACCAGGGGACGATACTCAGCTCATCAGCTTCAACGTAGGGACTCAATTCTAATGAATAAGATGCTCAAGGCCGCGGCGCTTGCTCTTGCGCCCATGACTGCCATCGCGCTCTCCAGCGTGCCTGCCGCAGCTCAGTCGAAGACCGGGATCGCCGTTGCAGACCTGCAGCGGGCAGTCGCCACCAGCTCGGCTTATACCACCGCCCGCTCGCAGATTCAGACGACCTACAAGGCTCAGATCGACAGCTTCACCGCGCGCAAGAATGCGATCGACGCTGATTTGAAGTCGAAGGGCAGTGCGCTCGAAGCGGCCATGAAGGCTGCGGGCAACAAGCCAACGCCCGCCATCCAGACCCAGTATGAGGCCTATCAGAAGGCGGGTCAGAACGGCCAGGCCGAACTGCAGCGCCTGGGCCAGCCGATCGCGCTCGCCAACGCTTATGTCGAAGAGCAGATTTCGGCCAAGCTGTCGGATGCGCTGAAGTCCGCGATGACGAAGGCGAAGGTGGACCTGATCCTCGCGCCCGACGCGACCGTCTCCTATCAGCCGAGCGTGGATATCACGCAGCAGGTGGTGACGGAGCTCAACGCGCTGGTGCCGAGCGTGGGCATCACGCCGCCTGCGGGCTGGCAGCCCGGCGGCGCGCGCGGTCAGGCGCCGACGCCTGCCGCCGCGGCTCCCGCCAACCCGTCGCAGCAGCCGACCTCGCGCTGATATCGGCCGATGACGGGGGAAGTTGAAGCGGCACCAGCCGCCGTGGGCGCCATCGATATTCGTGGCATCATGGCAGCGCTGCCGCACCGCTATCCGATGCTGCTCGTCGACCGCGTGGCCAATCTCGTGCGCAACGAGAAGATCCACGCGGTCAAGGCCGTCTCGATCAACGAATCATTCTTCCAGGGACATTTTCCTGGCCGCCCGATCATGCCGGGCGTGTTGATCGTCGAAGCGATGGCGCAGGCAGCAGGCGTGCTGACGGTCGAAACGCTTGATCTGCGCGGCTCGGGCAAGCTGGTCTATTTCATGAGCATCGACGGAGCCAAGTTCCGCAACCCGGTGGAGCCGGGCTGCTTGCTCGACCTGCATGTCGAACTGCTCCAGATCCGGGGCCGGGTCTGCAAATTCGTCGGCAAGGCATCGGTGGACGGCAAGCTGTGCGCCGAGGCGAACTTTGTCGCGATGATCGCCGACCCGCCGGAAGACTAAAGGCCGCGCGGGGCTTGCGTTCGTGGGAAATCCCATGTAACCGCGCGCCTTCGCAAGATTTCGCATCCATGGCCGGTCGGAAACCGGCCCATTGACGGAGCAGACCCATGAAGGCCGATACCCACCCCGATTACCACTTCATCACCGTCCAGATGACTGACGGCAGCACCTTCCGCACCCGTTCGACCTGGGGCAAGGAAGGGGACACGATGGCGCTCGACATCGATCCCAAGTCGCACCCGGCTTGGACCGGCGGCCAGCGTCAGCTGGAGCAGGGCGGCCAGGTGGCGCGCTTCAACAAGCGCTTTGGCGGCCTGACGCTGAAGAAGTAATCGCTCGGTCACATGAGCAAATGAAAAGGGCGCCCGACGAGGCGCCCTTTTTTGTGTCTGTAACGAAGACGGCTGCAGGGAAGCTTGATCGCTTTCGACCGCGATCGCCATAGTGCTCAGCCAGTCATCTACCCCAAAGCCGGTCGTTGTTTCCCTGTCGACCGACAAGTAGGCTGGCCCAGTGACGAACGATATCAGCCCAAGCTTGCGAATGGTCAGCGGCAGATTTTTCCGGTCTGTTCTCGCAGATCGGGTAGATGACGTCCTTAAGTCACCTAGTCCGGATAGTGCGGGTCGCTATCATCGTCCGGGCCAAGCCGTGCTCTACATGAGTCCGCAACTGGAATGGGCCATGATTGCAGTTTCGGGCTACATCCGAGAAGATGGCCGGCCTCGTGTTGTGGTGCCACTGATCGTAGGCGAAGCACAGGTACTTGATCAACGCGATGAACATGCCTGCCGCCTTCTCGGCATCGACCGCGATTTGTCGAATGCGCAGTGGCGACAAGCCTTAATGGCCGGACGGGAGCCTCCATCCTGGCGCAACGCGGATGTGGCGCGTGCGGCTGGCGCGGATGGTATCATTGATCGTTCGCGCATGATTCCAGGCGTATGGCACGTAAATCTATTTCGGTGGAATGAGCTTGGCGGCCCATCTGTATTAGTTGCTGGAAAACCGGTTTTAATTCAGCTTTCGAGCGACGGGCCAAAGTGGGGCTTGTAGTCGTCGCTGGACATAACTGTTCTTGGGACTTGGTCTCCCATAAATCACCATCCCGCACATCACCCGTCATCCCATAGGTGATGATGTCGGCATACGGTCCTTAAGCGTGAGCCGCGCGGTCCTCGTCCAGAAACGCTGCCACGTCATCCAACACGACATCCTTCGACAGGAACGTCTTCCCGATGCCTCGCGCCAGCAGGAAGGGCAGGGTGCCTGCCGCCATCTTCTTGTCGTGCAGCATATGGGCCACCAAAGCAGCGCCGTCCGCTTTCACATGGGCGCTGGCAAGATCATGCGGTAGGCCCACCGACTTCAGATGCGCCGTCACCCGATCCGCATCCCCCGGTGCGCACAGCCCCAGCCGCGCGGAATAGCGGAAGGCGAGCGCCATGCCTGCCGCCACGCCTTCGCCATGCAGCAGCAGATCGGAAAAGCCCGTATCCGCCTCCAGCGCATGTCCGAACGTATGGCCAAGGTTCAGCAGCGCGCGACGGCCGGATGTTTCGCGCTCATCGTCGGCGACGATAGCCGCCTTCGCACGGACGCTGCGTTCAATCGCGAACTCGCGGGCATCGCGATCGCCGGTCAGCAGCCGATGCCCCTCAGCCTCACACCATGCGAAGAATTCTGGATCGTCGATCAGGCCATATTTCACGACCTCGGCATAGCCCGCGCGCGTTTCACGATGCGGCAGGCTGTCGAGGGTCGATGGATCGATGAGGACCAGGCTCGGCTGATAGAAGCTGCCGATCAGATTCTTGCCCGCGCTCGCGTTGATCGCGGTCTTTCCGCCAACCGAACTGTCGACTTGGGCGAGCAGCGTCGTCGGCACCTGGATGAAGTGGCAGCCGCGCTTCAGGATGGATGCGGCGAAACCGACAAGGTCGCCGATCACGCCGCCGCCCAGCGCCACGACATGGTCCCCGCGCTCCACTTCCAGAGCCAATAGCTGATCGAGCAATTGCTCAAGGTGCCGCCAGCTCTTCGTCTGCTCGCCAGCAGGCAGGATGATGGGCTGAACCGTGATGCCGGTGCTGCGCAGGTTGTTTTCAAGCCTGGGTAGCTGTGCCTTCGCGACATTGGTGTCGGTCACGACCACCATCCTGCCGCCTCTGGCATAGGAGCCAAGATGACCTGCCGCGCGATCCAGCGCGCCTTGTTCGATCACGATGTCATAGCTGCGCGCATCCAGCGCGACGCGGACTATTGCCATGCCGCCAATTTCTCCAAAATGCTCTCGACCGCCACTTCATGCGGCGCGGCAATGCTCTTCACGTGGATGGGGGCTAACGAGTAGACCGGGTTCCGAACTGCCGCCAATTCGGTCAGCACGACGCGGGGGTCCTTACCTTTCAACAAGGGGCGGCCTTCCCGCCGCGATACCCGATCGACCAGCGTGTCGATGTCGGCGTCCAGCCATATCGCGGTTGCCTGGTCAAGGATCAGGGCGCGCGTATCTTCCTGCATGAATGCGCCGCCGCCGGTGGCGATCACCTTGGGCTCATCGTCCAGCAACCGGGCGATCACCCGCCGCTCGCCATCACGGAAATAGCCCTCGCCATAGCGTTCGAACATTTCCGTGATGGTCATGCCCGCGGCCTTTTCGATCTCTTCGTCAGCATCCACGAAGGCAAGGCCGAGCCGCGCTGCCAGCCTGCGTCCGACTGTCGATTTGCCGACGCCCATCATCCCTATCAGGACGATGGAACCGCGCTTTGACTGCGGAGGCACGGATTTGCTGTTTCGCTGCATTGCGGAGGGGGCTATACATCCCCCCGTCGCGGAGGCAAATCGCAACTTTCCTCAACTAGACGGCTAGGCCGCACAAGGATCCATGAGAAGCAATCGTTCCTTCAGCACCTTCGAAAGCAGCTCACGCCGTCGCGGGACGCGCCTGCCACTCATTCCCATTGTTCTGATCGTCCTGCTTGCGGGTCTCGTCGCGCTGCTTTGGTCGCGCGGCGGCGAACAGCCGCAGCAGCGGGTGGAAAAGACCATTCCCGCCGAAAAGCTGGGCAAATAAGTTCATGCGTCAAAGCCGGGTGAATGCGAAATGGGCGCTGGGGACGCTGGCGTTCGCTCTCGCGCTGCCGGTGATTGCGCAGGAGTCGCCGGAATCGCTCCTGCCCCCGGGCTTCGGAGAGGCGCCTCCGGCACCACCGGCTTCCGCGCCTCAGCCCGCGCGTCCGGCAACCCCCGGCGCGCCTGTGCCGATGGTTCAGCCCTTGCCGCCCAGCAGCGACGTACCGTCTGCGGACAACGCTTTGGCGGGCGAGGCAGTGGATGAGCTGTCCGAGGAAGAGCTGGCGGCGCAGAAGCAGAAATATGATCTGCCCCCCGGCGCGCAGCGGTCGCTAGACCGTGTCGGGCCGCTCACGCCCGCGCGGCTCGGCCTGGAGCCCGATGCATTTGGCGGCCAATCCGGCCTGTTTCTCGCGACATTGATGAAGGAAACGCGCGCGCCGGTCACGTCGCGCTGGGCGTCCATCCTGCTGCGCCGCGCGCTGCTTTCGGCAACGGACACGCCGCGCGATATCAATGGCGCAGACTGGGTTGCCGAACGGGCGTGGCTGCTGCTTCGGATGGGCGAAGCGGACAGCGCGCGGCTGCTGGTGCAGAGCGTCGATTCCGACAAGTTCACACCGCGCCTCTATGCCGTGGCGATGCAGACCTACTTGGCAACCGCAGACCCGGCCGGCTTATGTCCGCTTTCCACCGGTGCGCTGCGCTATAGCAAGGAACCGGGATGGGACATGACGCGGGCGATCTGCCCGGCGCTGTCGGGTGATCAGGGTTCTGCCAGTGCGGCGCTCAACCAGGCGCAGCGCCGGGGCGTCGTGCGCGGCGTCGATTATCGACTGGCAGAGAAGGTCGTCGGCACGGGATTCAATGCGCGCCGGTCGGTGAAGATCGAATGGGACGGCGTAGATGGGCTGACGGCGTGGCGTTTCGGCCTTGCCACCGCTCTTAATGTCGAAATCCCCGACGCGCTTTACGCCACCGCGGGGCGCCATGTGCGGGCATGGGAAGCGCGCGCGCCTGCATTGAGCGCGGTTCGCCGCCTGCCCGGTTCGGAAGCAGCAGCGCGACTGGGCGTTTTCTCCAATCAGGCGCTGGTCGGCTTCTATAGCCAGTTGGCCGCCGATGGCGATGCGACCCCCGAAATTGCCGACAAGGTCGATGCGCTGCGCAACGCCTATCGTGCAAGCTCGCCAGGAGAGCGCGTTCAGGGGATGCGGACGCTGTGGCGCGACAATGGCAAGCCTGACTATGTCGGCCTGATCGCGACGGCGAAGGCGGCGGCCGCCTTGCCCGTCACCACGATCGACGCGCGGGAGGCCGCCAATCTGGTCGCATCCATGCTGACGGCAGGCTATGACCGCAGCGCCGCGCGGTGGAGCGGCGTCGCACGGCAGGCGGAAGGCGACGGCGCAGGCGACCTTTGGGCTTTGCTGGCGGTGGGAGCGCCGAGCGCGGTGGTCGACATCAGCGAAGGGCGTGTATCCTCCTTTGCCGATGAGGCTGGCGCGGCAAAAGGCCAGATGTTGATTGCGGCTCTGGCGGGACTTGCCCGCCTCAATCCGCAGGCCAGTGCCTCCCTGGCGCAGGATAATGGCCTGAACCTTGCAGTGAACAGCCGTTGGGCGCGGGCGATCCACCAAGCCGCAGGGCGGGGAGAGAAAGCGACAGTCGCGTTGCTTGCCGCCGTGGGCATGCAGGCGGCGGAGTGGGATCGCCTGCCTGCCGCTCACCTCTATCACATCGTTGCGGCTCTGCATCAGGTCGGGCTCGACCCCGAAGCGCGGATGATCGCGGCGGAGGCCATAACGCGGATCTGAGCCCATGGGAGAGGATGGGGCGCTAATCGGCCGTTTTCTGGAGATGATGTCGGCGGAACGCGGTGCCTCGCGCAATACCTTGCTCGCTTATCGCGCTGATCTGGAAGGCGCGGCGAAGATCTTGGGTGGCCTCTCCGCCGCCGGCAAGGACGCCATTGCGGGGCTTGCCGCTGCCTGGGCGGAACTGTCCGCTTCTTCGGTGGCGCGAAAGGCTTCGGCACTGCGCGCCTTTTACGGCTTTCTGGAAGAAGAAGGGCTGCGCGGCGACAATCCTTCCGCTGCATTGCCGCGTCCGGTCACCCGGCGTCCCCTGCCCAAGATTTTGTCGGCGCAGGAGGTCGAATCTCTGTTCGCCTTGATCGAGGAGAAGCTCGCCGTCGCGCATCCGTCGCCGCTCGACCTTCGTCTCTCGGCCTTGATCGAGTTGCTGTATGGCTCAGGACTGCGCGCTACCGAACTGGTCTCCTTGCCGCGCAGGGCGCTGGCCGCGGACCGGCCGTTCCTGATCCTGAAGGGCAAGGGCGCGCGGGAGCGACTTGTGCCGATATCGGACCGGGCGCGAGCCGCCGTCTCCGCCTGGCTGCCGCACGTCCCTGAGACCAGCCCAAGGCTCTTTCCCTCCGGCAAGAGCCATTTGAGCCGCATTCGCCTCTATCAGTTGGTGAAGCAGCTTGCCGCCGCAGCAGGCATAGCGCCGCAGCGGGTAAGCCCCCATGTGCTGCGCCATGCCTTCGCCACGCATCTCCTCGAAGGCGGGGCAGACTTGCGCGCGCTCCAGTCCATGCTTGGCCATGCCGACATTGGTACGACGCAGATATATACGCATGTCGACAGCCGCCGTCTGGTCGAATTGGTGAACAGCCGCCATCCACTGGCGACAATGCGCCATCGTTTCGTTGACGAAGAAGCGTCTGCACCCTAACGCCGTCGGCCATGGTTAGCTTTCTGGAATTTGAAAAACCTATCGCCGAGCTTGAGGCGCGCGTCATCGAACTGCGCGCGACGGCGAGCGCCGGTGATATCGATATCAGCGGCGAGATCGAGAAGCTGGAGCAGCGCGCCGCCAAGATGCTGGTGGACACCTATGCGAAGCTGACGCCTTGGCAGAAGACACAGGTTGCCCGGCATCCCGATCGCCCGCACTTCAAGGATTATGTCGCGGGCATGTTCGACAATTTCATGCCGCTCGCCGGGGACCGGGCCTTTTCCGATGATCAGGCGATCATCGGCGGCTTGGCGATGCTGGGCGATCGCAGGGTGATGGTGATCGGCCATGAAAAGGGTGACGACACCGCCAGCCGCGTCCGCCACAATTTCGGCATGGCAAAGCCCGAGGGCTATCGCAAGGCAATCCGCCTGATGCAGTTGGCTGACCGGTTCGGCCTGCCGGTCGTGACGCTGGTCGATACGTCGGGCGCATTCCCGGGCGTTCAGGCCGAAGAACGCGGCCAGGCGGAGGCTATCGCCCGTTCGACCGAACAATGCCTGGCGCTGGGCGTGCCCATGGTCGCTGCCGTGGTGGGTGAGGGCGGCTCGGGCGGCGCGGTCGCGCTGGCTGCCGCGAACCGGGTGCTGATGTTCGAACATGCGGTTTATTCGGTCATTTCGCCTGAAGGTTGTGCCTCCATCCTGTGGCGGACCGCCGACAAGGCGAGCGACGCCGCCACGGCCATGCAGGTGACGGCGCAGCATCTCAAAGGTTTGGGCGTCATTGACCGTATCGTCACGGAGCCGATCGGCGGCGCGCACCGCGAACCTGTGCAGGCGATCGCCAGCCTTGGCGCAGCCATCGGGGAAGAGCTGGACTCGCTCGCAGGCCTCGGGGCACAGGAGCTTCGCACCGACCGCGCGGACAAATTTCTAGCCATCGGCGCTTGATCTCGCTCTTCCTGAAGGAACATGCATCCCGGAGCCTCGTTTCGTCCGGGTAACAGGTTCAGCATGTGGAGGAGCCGTGAAAAAGGCATTGGCATGGACAAGCGGCGCGATTGCTATCGCGGCCGCCATCGCAGCACCGTCAGTTCTGGGGCAGCAACGCGCGATCCGGACGGTGACGTCGATCAGCCCGCAGGAAAAAGCAAGCGGCGCGAAGCAGCACCCGCAGCTGCTTAATGAATTTGGCGGCGCCTATACTGGCCCTCAGGCGAAATATGCCGAGACAGTGGGCCGCCGCATCGCCGTTCAATCCGGACTGTCCAACGCTCAAGGCGATTTCACCGTAACGCTGCTGAATTCGCCGGTTAACAACGCTTTCGCCATTCCCGGCGGCTATGTCTATGTGACCCGTCAGTTGATGGCGCTGGCCAATGACGAAGCAGAGCTTGCAGGCGTACTCGGCCATGAAATCGGGCATGTCGCGGCTCAGCATGGCCAGCGGCGTCAGCAGGCGGCGCAGCGCAATGCCATCGGCGGAACATTGCTGCAGGTGCTGACGGGGGCCCTGCTGGGCGATTCTGCCTTTGCCGGGTTGCTGCAGAAAGGCATTGGCACGGGCAGCCAGTTGCTGACCCTCAAATTCTCGCGCACGCAGGAATATGAGGCCGACGACCTCGGCATCCGTTACCTTGCGTCCGCTGGCTATGATCCTCGGGCGCTATCGTCCATGCTGGCGTCCTTGGGTGCTCAAAGCAGCTTGGATGCGCGCGTGACGGGCAATGCGCGGTCTGTTCCGGAATGGGCGAGCACGCACCCCGACCCCGCGTCCCGTGTCGGGCGCGCGGCGCGTAACGCCTCCGCGAAAAAGGCGGCCGCTGGTGCACGCAATCAGGATCAGTTCTTGAAGGCGCTGGACGGCGTCCTTTACGGCGACGATCCGCGGCAGGGTGTGATCGAGGGCAGCCGTTTCCGTCATCCAGACCTGCGTCTGGCTTTCACCGCACCTTCCGGCTTCGGCATGGAAAATAGCGCGAGCGCGGTCTCGATTTCCGGCTCTGGCGGGCAGGCGCAATTTGGTGGCGGCGCTTATTCAGGCGATCTTGGAGCTTATATCGACTCGGTTTTCGCGAAGTTGGGCGGTAGCAATAGCCGCGTGCCGGAAGGAGAGGTGCGCCGCACCACGGTAAATGGCATTCCCGCTGCGTGGCGCAGCATTCGGGCAAACGCCAACTCTACCCAAGTGGACGCAACCGTATTCGCCTATGATTTTGGCGGCGGCAAAGCATATCATTTCCTGCTCCTGACGCCTGCCGGGCAGGGGATAGGGCCATTCGCTCCCCTGGTGCAGTCGGTCACGCGACTCACGTCTCAGGAAGCAGCAGCCATAAAGCCGCGCCGCGTGAATGTGGTTACGGTAAAGGCTGGAGATACCGTGCAGTCGCTCAGCCGACGAATGGCTTACCCCGACTATCAGCTTGAAAGATTTCTCACGATCAATGCGCTCAAGGCTCAGACCGTGCTTCGCCCTGGTCAGCGGGTAAAGATCATTATTTGAGATCTGGGCCGATCGTGCTGAGCGTGCGAGACAAAAAAAGGCGGCGGGATCGCTCCTGCCGCCCTTTTCTAAAAGATCAGGTCGAAACTTACGTTCCCATGTTGCCCGAAACTTTGTTGAACGTGTTGGTCAGTTTGCCACCGAGGCTGGTCATCGCGCCGATAGCGGCGACAGCGATCAGCGCAGCGATCAGGCCGTATTCGATGGCCGTAGCACCCTTTTCATTCTTCAGCATCTTGCGAACGAACTTCATGTGAAGTCTCCTTGACTTGAATTCCCGTTTAACTACCCAGCCGCCCCGCTAGAAATAGGTCAGCAATGGACGGTTTATGAGGGTTAGGTTGACAAAGCTTTAATATCGTCGAGCAGGTCTGAGATTAATGGTTAATGCGCGAGAACTTCAGTTGCGACGTTGTTCCACATGCCCACGGTCTTGTTTGCGACGTTCGATACTGCAGCGATCATCGCGAGAAAAACGAGGGCCAAGATTAACCCATACTCAACAGCTGTTGCCCCCCGCTGACACTGCAACAATCCCGATCGGGACAGGCGTTTGATCACCCCACGCATTGTACCACCCGTTTATTGCAGACAGCCCCGCTTACCCCTGTAAAAGGGCGACAGTTAACAAACCCCTTTTGCTGGACTGATATGACGACAAATTTCCCGCTTCTGGTCGTTGCTGCAGCGTTGGTCGACGCGGACGGCCGGGTGCTGCTTCAGCAACGGCCACCAGGCAAAGCCATGGCGGGCCTGTGGGAATTTCCTGGCGGAAAGGTGGAAATGGGGGAGACGCCAGAAGCGGCCTTGATTCGCGAACTGGAGGAAGAATTGGACATCCGCACCCATGCAAGCTGTCTCGCGCCAGCCGCTTTCGCCAGCGAGGCGCTTGGCGACAGGCACCTGCTGCTCCTGCTCTATGTTTGCCGAAAATGGGAAGGCTTGCCCGAAGCGCGGCACGCTACCGATCTGAAATGGGTGAGGCCCAATCAGATGTATGCGTTGGACATGCCTCCAGCCGACTTGCCGCTGATCGGCTTACTCGATTCGCTGATTTGAGAAAGGGGGCAGGCGAACAAGCGCCCACCCACCTTATGAATCAATCTTCCGCAGCTTTGCTCTGAAGCTGGATATAGTTCTGGATACCCATGCGTTCGATCATTTCGAACTGGGTCTCCAATGTGTCGACATGCTCTTCCTCGCTTTCGAGGATCGACTGGAACAGGTCGCGGCTGACATAATCGCGTACGGTCTCACAATAGGCGATCGCGTCCTTCAGGACGGGAAGCGCTTCATATTCCAGTGCGAGGTCGGCCTTCAGCACCTCTTCGACCGTTTCGCCAATCTTCAAACGGCCGAGCAGCTGGAAATTGGGCAGACCGTCGAGAAACAGGATGCGTTCCGCGACCTTGTCCGCATGCTTCATCTCATCGATCGACTCTTCATATTCGAACTTGGCCAGCTTCTCGATGCCCCAATGATCGAGCATCCGGTAATGCAGGAAATATTGATTGATCGCGGTCAACTCATTCTTGAGGACCTCGTTGAGATAGTCGATGACCTTGGAGTCACCCTTCATGGCGCTGTCCTCCGGCTATTGGAATGAAAGCGTAACTATAGGGTGCGTGATCCGGTTTGTTAACCCGAAAGCCTAGGAAAACAGCCATTTTTCTCTAGCGCTATTGC
The DNA here is from genome assembly GCF_905120495.1 of Sphingobium sp. S6. Lineage (NCBI taxonomy): Bacteria > Pseudomonadati > Pseudomonadota > Alphaproteobacteria > Sphingomonadales > Sphingobiaceae > Sphingobium > Sphingobium sp. S6. Next base: position 244,600 of record NZ_CAJHOG010000001.1, read on the forward strand.
GTCGAGTTCTCGGCGACTGAAGGGGATTAAATGCGGATGATTTGCAATGCTGATCAGGCGCTGGCACGCTCGGCAGCGATCAGCGTGCGGGCGAAGGGGACGCACTGCCCGCATTTGGGACGACGGCCGAGACGGGCATAAGCGCTGCAGGGGGTATCCGCGCCACTGCGCACGGCTTCCTTAAGATCCTTTTCGCGAATGGCATTGCAGACACAGACGACCATGAGGCTCTCCCTGAATCGGGAAATATCTCAGATGATAATGGGTCGCAATAGAATATTAGATGCTGTTGCGAATCTTTTGCGTTTTTCCTCGCGCGAGGGTGCGCCAAAGCCATTCCGAAGGTCCGATGGCGAATCGGGCAAGCCATGCCGTCGACCACACCAGCATGAAAAGCCAGGCGCAGAGCACCAGCAGCGGCAATTGCGATGGCCGCAGCAGGGCAAATAGCCCGAGACCCCACCCATAAAACAGGGCGCACATGAAGAGGCTGCTGCCCAGATAGTTGCTGAGCGCCAACCGACCCGTGCGCGCAACCGCCATCACGATTCGTCGCTCACCATGGCCGACAAACACCCATAGGATCAGCGCTGCCCAGCCCACCGCGAGCGGGATGCGGAAGGGAAAGGACCAGGCAAGCGACGTGGCCAGGGATGGCAAGGCAGGGAAATCCCGCAGGATCAGCCAGGCCGCGAGGCCCGCCATCGGAGGCAGCCCGATCAGGAAACAATGCCTTGCCGTGCGCCAATATTGCTCCGCTTGCCACCGTCCGGTCAGAAACCCGCCCTTCAGCATGGCCATGCCCATCAGCATGAAACCGAGCGTGTCGAACGCGCTCAGGAAAAAGGACCACCACCAATTGCTGACATAGAGCTCCAGATGATGCGCCACTATGGTTGCAAAGCCGCTCCGGTAGGTGGCGATTTCTTCCCGGACCGCGGGATCGTCCGGATTGCTCAATGCGCCGATATAGCGGGCAAAGCTGTCCTTTAGGGTTGTGGCGGCGTCGGGCGCGGCGGCCGCCTCCGCCCATCCATGGAGGCTAAGGACAAATGCCGTGCAGATCAGGAAATGAGCGAGGAAGAACAGGAACGCCCATTTGAGGAGCGACAGCGGCTCCTTGCCGATGAACATCATAGCGACGAGCCCGATCAGGGCGTAGTTCATTAATATGTCGCCGGACCATAGCAGCATATAATGCGCGAGGCCGAAGACGAAGAGCCAGGCTGCCCGGATGATCTGCGCGCGCTGCCCGTTGCGCCCCGCCATTTCCTCGCGATCGATCAAAAGCAGCATCGACGCGCCGAATAGCATGGAGAAGAGGGCCCGCATCTTGCCGTCGAACAGCAGGAAGCTGGTCAACCAGAACAGCTTATCGCCAACCGAAAGCGGCCCCGCGACGCTCGGATTGAAATAAGCGGTCTGCGGCAGGGCGAAGCTGCTGATGTTCATCCACAATATGCCCATCACCGCGCAGCCGCGCAGCACGTCCATGGCGGCGATCCGGGATGATGGGGCGATCATGTGGCAAGGTTCCTTAAAGACGCTGGCAAAGGCGGCGTTGCTCTGTCATGCGACTAGCCATGAACAGCGGCCGCAAGCAACGGATAAGCGAGGCGTTCGGCGCGGCGGCGGATCATTATGAGGATCATGCCGGTCCGCAGCGCGCGGCAGCGGCCTTGGTCGCCGACCTTGCTCAACGGCAGAAATCTTCAGGGGTGGAGCGCATTCTGGAAATCGGCTGCGGAACGGGGCTGTTGACCCGTGACATCCAGCAGCGATGGCCCGCGGCCGAACTGTTCGTTACCGACCTCTCGCCAGAAATGCTCGCGCGCACCGCGACCGGAGCCTTCGTCGCGGGCACTTTCATCGCAATGGATGGAGAAGCGCCTGCGTTCGAAGGCGAGTGGTTCGACCTGATCCTTTCCAGCTTGGCCTTCCAATGGTTCGACGATCTGGAAGAAGCGATCGCTCGCTTGGTCAGCCTGTTGAAGCCGGGCGGAAGCATCATTTTTTCGACGATGGGGCGGGGGAGCTTTGCGAAATGGCGGGCAGCTCATGAAGCCTGCGGCCTGAGACCCGGCGTCCCTGACTACCCGTCGACTCGCGAACTATCTTCCATGCTGGCGCGGTATGACGACGCGTTCGTTTTCGAGGAAGACTATGCTCTCCACTGCGGCGGCGCGCGGGGCTTGCTCTCGCATCTGAAAGGGATCGGCGCGGTGGTGTCCAGCGAGGGGCGCCAACCCCTTTCCCCCAAGGACCTCAGAAAGGTGATGGCCGTATTCGATGCGGAGGGGGGCGATGATGTCTATCAACTGCTGTTTGGGCGGGTGACGAGGTCTGCCTGACCCGGCCCGCCCATCAGCTTGCCAAATCCGCCCTTACAGTTCGGCGTCCATCAAATTGGGGAAGAAGCCCTCATGTGCTGAGCGGAGATCGGCAAGGCTGACGCCCGCAACCTGATCGCCGCCAACGGTCCCGATCTTCACCGCGCCCGGAATGTCCACGCCCGCCGCTGCTGTCACGACATAGCGGCCCTGATCCTCGCCGAAGGCTGCTGCGGTGGTCAATTCGGTGCTGAGCTCTGCGCCCTTGCCGCTCGCGAGCGCCATTTCAGCGACGGCGACGAGCAGGCCGCCATCCGAAATATCATGAACCGCGCTGACCTTTCCGTCGGCGATGAGCGCACGGACCGTTTCCGCATGAGCGCGCTCGGCGGCGAGATCGACCTTCGGCGCTTCCCCGGCTTCGCGGCCTGCGATTTCACGCAGCCAGATGGACTGGCCAAGATGCGTGCCTTGGCCACCGATCAGCCAAATGGCGTCGCCCTCATTCTTGAAGGCAACGGTCGCCATCACATCGATATCCTTTAGCAGGCCGATGCCGCCGATCGCAGGCGTGGGCAGGATGGCCGAACCGCCACCCGTCGCCTTCGACTCATTGTAAAGCGACACATTGCCCGACACGATCGGGAAGTCGAACGCGCGGCAGGCATCGCCCATGCCGTCGAGGCAGCCGGTCAGCTGCGCCATGATCTCAGGGCGCTGCGGATTGGCGAAGTTCAGGCAGTTGGTGACGGCCAGCGGCGTGGCGCCGACCGCGCTGATGTTGCGATAGCATTCCGCAATGGCCTGCTTGCCGCCTTCATAGGGGTCGGCATAGCAGTAGCGCGGGGTGCAGTCGGTGCTGATCGCGATGCCCTTTTGCGTGCCATGGACGCGGACCACCGCGGCATCGCCGCCAGGACGCTGCACGGTGTCGGCGCCGACCATATGGTCATATTGTTCCCAGATCCAACGACGGCTGGCGATGTCGGGCGAACCCATGAGCTTCACGAGATCCGCGCCAATGTCGCTGCTTTCCGCGATCTCGCTCAGCGGCTCGACCTTTGCCCAGGCCTTATAATCTTCCTTCGGCATCGATGGGCGGTCATAGAGCGGCGCATCATCGGCCAACGGAGCAAGCGGGATGTCGCAGACGGTCTCGCCCTTGTGCACCAGCACCATGCGGCCGGTGTCCGTCACATGGCCGATAACCGCGAAGTCCAGTTCCCACTTGCGGAAGATCGCTTCGGCGAAAGCTTCCTTGCCGGGCTGGAGCACCATCAGCATGCGCTCCTGGCTTTCCGACAGCATCATTTCATAAGCCGTCATGCCGGTTTCGCGTTGCGGCACGTCATCCATGTTGAGCTGAATACCGACGCCGCCCTTCGAAGCCATTTCCACCGACGAGGAGGTGAGGCCTGCCGCGCCCATGTCCTGGATCGCGACGATCGCGTCGGACGCCATCAGCTCGAGACAGGCCTCGATCAGCAGCTTTTCGGTGAAGGGGTCACCGACCTGCACCGTTGGGCGCTTCGCGTCCGCATCGTCGCCGAAATCGGCGGACGCCATGGTCGCGCCATGGATACCGTCGCGGCCCGTTTTGGAGCCAACATAGACGATCGGATTGCCAATGCCCGACGCGGCCGAATAGAAGATCTTGTCCGTCTCCGCGACGCCCACCGTCATCGCGTTGACCAGGATGTTACCATCATAGGCCGGGTGGAAATTCACTTCGCCGCCCACCGTCGGCACGCCCACGCAGTTGCCGTAGCCACCGATGCCATGCACCACGCCGCTGATGAGATGCTTCATCTTCGGATGATCGGGGCGGCCGAAGCGCAGCGCATTCATGTTCGCGACCGGCCGCGCGCCCATGGTGAACACGTCGCGCAGGATGCCGCCCACGCCAGTCGCCGCACCCTGATAGGGTTCGATGTAGCTCGGGTGGTTGTGGCTCTCCATCTTGAAGATCGCCGCTTGGCCATCGCCGATATCGACGACGCCCGCATTCTCGCCAGGGCCGCAAATGACCTGCGGGCCTTCGGTCGGCAGCTTCTTCAGGTGGATGCGGCTCGACTTGTAGGAGCAATGCTCCGACCACATGACCGAGAATATGCCCAATTCGGTAAGGTTGGGCTCGCGCCCGAGGGCGTTCAATACGCGGTCATATTCTTCCGGCGAAAGGCCATGTTCGGCGACGATTTCCGGGGTGATCTGAGTGGCTGCGGTCGACATGAGCGCGCCTTTAGCCGGGGAGGGGCGGATAGACAATCCTTGGCCAGCCCAACTCGGGAAAACATGCTATTAATATGCGTTGGATCATGGTGGGAGGACGGAAAATGGAATGGATGTTGTTGCCGCTGCGTCGCTACGCCCGTTTTTCGGGGCGGGCGCGGCCGAAGGAATATTGGATGTTCATCCTCTTCCTCCTGATCTGCTTCATCGCGATCAGCCTCATAGAGGGGCTGCTGGGGCTCAGCACGACGGAGCATTGGGTGCGGCGTGGGCCATGGTGGTTCGACACCGGTTATCAAACCCGTGGCGGCCCACTCACGGGCCTGTTCGGCCTCGCCATGCTGATCCCATGGCTGGCGGTAGCCGTGCGCCGTTTGCATGACACCGACCGGAGCGGCTTCTGGCTGTTGATCATCTTCTTTCCGTTGATCGGCAGCCTTATTCTGTTGGTGTTCTTCATCATGAGCGGGACGCGCGGGGCCAACCGCTTCGGTCCCGATCCGATTGAAGTTGGCGAGCCTGAACTGGCGTCCCCGTCGCCCAAATGAAAAAGGCCGGGCGGTGAGGCCCGGCCTGTGAAAGACATGGGAGGCGGTGATCAGGCCTTGCAGCTGATGCCGCTCTTGCCCGGAAGAGTTGCGATGATCTGCTTGCCGCTGCCTTCGACCGAATAGCCGCCTTCTGCCGTAAAGGGCTTGCCCGGCTCTGCCGCGACGAGCTTCGTCGGCGCGCCAGTCTTTTCAGTGCGGAGGTTCGCGGTCTTATCATCGCTCAGGAAGTCGACGAAGATCAGGCTGTTGTCCTTGCAACGATACTGATGGCTCACCTTCACGGAAGGGGGGAGTTCAACAGGCGCTGCGTTGGCGAGTTGCGCAGCCATCGGATCGGCGGGGCCGCCGACGACTTCGGGTTCATCATTCTTGTTGCAAGCGGAAAGGAGGCTGAGAGCAACGACGGAAATTAGGGGGAGATAATATTTCATAGCGGTCCTTCTATGTGCACTTGCTGACGCAAGCGTCAACGCAAAACTGCCAAAATCCCGCCATTCTTGTGGCTTCTTTCATGACGCTTTCGTGACGAAGTGGTCGGGAATCAGGGCTCCGGCACGGTGCGGACTTGACCGCGCCTCCAGCGCCCGCCAATGCAGAGATCATGGCCGAAGACAGCAAGACAGAGCCGGGCGACTTGTCCCAATTGTCGTTTGAAGATGCGCTGCGCGCACTTGAGTCCATTGTCCGGCGGCTGGAGAGCGGCGATGTGCCGCTTGACGAGTCGATCTCGCTCTATGCCCAGGGTGAAGAGTTGCGCAAACGCTGTCTGGAGCGTTTGCAAGCCGCCGAAGCCCGTATCCAGAAACTGACCCTCGACCAAAGCGGCGCCGTCACGGGTGCCCAGCCGTTCGGCGCGGATTGAGCGCCGCGATGATGGAGGGAAGGGCCTCCGGATCAGCATTGTTGGCGGATCGGGCATCTGCCGTCGCTGCCGCCATAGATCGCGCGTTCGATCTGTTGCTCGCCGTCCCGCAAGATCCGCGCGCGCGGCTTTATGAAGCGATGCGGCACGCCGCCATCGGCGGGGGCAAGCGATTGCGGCCACTGCTGGTGCAGGCCGCTGGCGAGTTGTTCAATATCTCGGCGGAATCGCTGCTGCGCGTCGGCCTCGCGATCGAGTGCATCCATGTCTATTCGCTGGTGCATGACGATTTGCCCGCGATGGATGACGACGACATGCGCCGGGGCAAGCCGACGATCCACAAGGCCTTTGATGAAGCGACCGCGATCCTTGCGGGTGACTGCCTCCACGACCTTGCCTTTGAAGTGCTGGCGGATGAGGAAACCCATCCTGATCCGTTCGTGCGGGTGGAACTGGTAAAGGCGCTCGCGCTGTCCAGCGGCCCGGCTGGCATGGCGGGCGGGCAGATGATGGATCTGGAGGCGGACGGCACCAGCTTCGACCTCGCCACCGTCACGCGGCTGCAACAGTTGAAGACCGGCGCGCTCATCGGCTTTTGCGTGGATGCGGCCGCCATCATGGCGCGGATTCCGGCGGAGTCCCGGACCAGCTTGCACGGCTATGCGCGCGACATCGGCCTTGCCTTCCAGATCGCCGACGATCTGCTGGACGTCGAAGGGGACGCCGACCTTGCGGGCAAGGCCGTGGGGAAGGATGCGGCGGCTGGCAAGGAAACCTTCGTCTCCCTGCTCGGGATAGAGCGTGCGCGGGAACAGGCGCGTCTGCTGGTCGATCAGGCCAAGGCGCATCTGCACGGCTTCGGGGCAGAAGCGGACCTGCTGCGCGCGATCGCGGATTATATCGTGGAAAGGGACCGGTAAGGCATGAGCAGTCAGCGGGTAGGGGTCTATCCCGGCACGTTCGACCCGATCACTCTGGGTCACATGGACATCATCCGCCGGGGCGCCAAGCTGGTCGACAAGCTGGTCATCGGCGTCACCACCAATATCGCCAAATCGCCCATGTTCACGGATGAAGAACGGCTGGAGATGGTGCAGCGCGAATGCGCCGGTATCGACGCGGAGATCGTCGTTACCGGCTTCAATTCGCTGCTGATGGATTTCGCCGAATCGCAGGGCGCCAGCGTCATCATCCGCGGCATTCGGGGCGTCACCGATTTCGAATATGAATATCAGCTCACCGGCATGAACCGCCAGATCAACCACCGGATCGAAACCGCGTTCCTGATGGCCGATGTATCGCTCCAGCCGATCGCTTCGCGCCTGGTGAAGGAAATCGCGCTGTATGGCGGGCCGATCGACAAGTTTGTCAGCGCCCGCGTGCGGGATGATGTAGTCGCTCGGGTAGCGATGCTCGGGCAGAAGGGCGGCCAATAACAGGCCGCTCAGCCTTCGTTCAGTTGCCAATCGCGAAGAGCGCGCTATCAGGGCAGCTTCGCCTTCAAGGTCCAAATCAGGGAAAGCTTATCCATGCGGTTCAGTTCGGCGTTCAAGACCGTGGCGATCACTGTCGCTCTCTATGCGTCGGGCGGCGTGGCGCTGGCCCAGGGCGGCGCTCCTGGCGGCAATGGTGAAGAGATGAAGCGGGCGGAAGCCGCCGCGCGCGCTGAACAGAACGCCAAGTCGATGGGTCAGGACGCAGAAGTGAAGCTGCCGCCCGCGACCGTGCCGGTGGACCCGGAAAATGTGTGGGATCTCGACCTGTCGAGCGGTGGGCGCGTGCGCATCCAGCTGCGCCCTGACATCGCCCCGCAGCATGTCGAACGCATCAAGCAGTTGACGCGTCAGGGCTTCTACAATGGCCTGAAATTCCACCGCGTCATCCCCGGTTTCATGGCGCAGGGCGGCGATCCCAAGGGTGACGGCACTGGCGGTTCCTCGCTCCCTGACCTTCAGGCAGAATTCAACCCGATGCCCCACTTGCGCGGCACCGTGTCGATGGCGCGCGCAGCGGATGAGAACAGCGCCAACAGCCAGTTCTTCATCCTCTTCCTGCCGCGCATGCAGCTCGACAAGAAATACACCGTCTTCGGCCGCGTGATCGAAGGCATGCAATATGTCGATGCCATCGCTCCGGGCGAGCCGCCCGCCAATCCATCGACCATTCTCCAGGCTTCGATCGAAAGCGATGGAAAGGCGCCGGTAGCAGCCCTGCCCACGCCTCCAGCGCCCTCCATTGTCGCGCCCGCACCGGCTGCGGCAAAGAAGGCTGCACCGAAGAAGCGCTAAGGCTGAAGAAAGGCGGATCATGCCGGGCCACTCCGGCATGATGATCCTGCTTAGAGGATAGCGCCCGCATGCGCGTAGATCTGTTCGACTTCGAATTGCCTGCTGAGAGCATTGCTCTCCGGCCAGCATCACCGCGCGACGCTGCCCGCCTGCTGCTGGTTGATGGCGACAGGCCGTTTGAGGATCGCATCGTGCGCGACCTGCCGAGCCTTTTGCGGGCCGGTGACGTGCTGGTCTTCAACGATACGAAGGTCATCCCCGCCCAATTGGAAGGGCTCCGTGGCCAGGCCAGGATCGGGGCAACGCTCCACAAGCGGCTCGGCCTCCGCCAGTGGCAGGCCTTCCTCCGCAATGCCAAGCGGGTTCGCGAAGGTGACCAGATCGATTTCGGCGCGGGCGTCACGGCTCTTGCCGGGCCGCGAGACGACGATGGCGGCGTCACCCTGACGTTCGAAGGCGATGACCCCGTGGAGGTTCTGCTGGAGCGGGCAGGGCGCATGCCGTTGCCGCCCTACATCGCCAGCAAGCGGCCAACCGACGCGCGCGACCGCAGCGACTATCAGACGATGTTCGCGCGCGAGGATGGGGCGGTCGCAGCCCCCACGGCGGCGCTGCACTTTACCCCAGATCTGATGGCAGCGCTGGCGAATGCGGGCGTAGTGTCGGAAACGCTGACGCTGCACGTGGGCGCTGGCACATTCCTGCCCGTGAAGGCTGAGGATACCGACGACCACCGCATGCATGCGGAATGGGGCCGGATCGAACAGGCCACCGCCGATCGGCTGAACGCCGCCCGCCAGGCGGGCGGCCGCCTCATCGCCGTCGGCACGACCAGCCTGCGCCTGCTCGAAAGCGCCTGTGGCGAGGATGGCATCATCCGCCCCTTCGCCGACGAGACGCGCATCTTCATCACGCCCGGCTATCGCTTCCGCGCGATTGATGGCCTGATGACCAACTTCCATCTGCCACGATCGACATTGTTCATGCTGGTAAGTGCGCTCATGGGACGGGAGCGCATGCAGGCGGCCTATGCCCATGCGATCGATAGCGGATACCGCTTCTACAGCTATGGGGACTCGTCGCTGCTGTTGCCGTAAGCCGTGGCCCAGCTGGGCTAGGACCGGCCCACGAACAGAAAACCCACCGCCGCCATGATGCACAGAAATGCCGCCGCGTGCCGCCAGTGCAGCGGTTCGCCGAGAACCGTGACCATGAACCCGCCGAACACGATCAGCGCTATCGCTTCCTGAGCGATCTTGAGCTGCCCCGCGCTCCACCCGCTGGCGAAGCCGACGCGGTTCGCAGGCACGGCAAAGCAATATTCGATCAGCGCGATGCCCCAGCTGATCAGGATGACGATCAGGATCGGCTTTTCCATCCCGCCTTTCAGATGCCAATACCAGGCGACGGTCATGAAGATGTTTGAAACGACCAGCAGCAGGATGGTTGGCATGAACGGCCTCGACAGGTGAGGGATGGGCCTGTGCCATCGCCGGTAGGCAGAGCGCAAGAGGGGTGGCAGGCCTTATCGGCCGACGTCGCATAGCCTGTTCGGCGCACAAGAAAAAGGGCCCGGCATCGCCGGGCCCCTTCCGTCGCTCATCGGCAATCAGCGGTAGCGGTACGTGTCGCGCGAGCTGCTGGAACCACTGCTGCTCCAGCTATTCTGGTCGCGTCCTTCCCCGAACATCGCATTCTGCTCGCGTTCGGTGCGCCAGGCTTTGTGCGCTTCATCGGCGGTCTTTTCCAGCGTCACCCGCTGTTCGTCCACCGATCTGATCCAGGACGACGGAACGGAATGGTGCACGCCGCCTGCATCCTGATCGGTCTTGGTCAGGATGATGCGATCGCCGCTCAGCTTGTCGACGGTGCCGATATGTTGGCCGTCGCTGCCCACGACTTCCATATGTTCGCGGACCTGCTGCACCGCCTGCCGCTGTTCCGTGCGGCGCGTGCGCCAGCTGCCGAACTCATTGTTGAAGCGGTCGCGATGCTCGCGTTGATATTCCGCATAGTCGCGATCCAGTTCGTCGATCCGCTGCTGGCGCCAGGCATGATAGTTGGCGTCGTGATGCTCGCCATAATCATGCGTCGGTCCATAGGAGCGGACGCGGTTGCCATGATCTTCACTGCCAAACCCGCTGCGTTCGCCAGTGAAGGGCGCATAGCCCCGGTTCGGCAGATATTGGCTGCTGCGCGATGCTGACGCGAAGCCGATGCGGCTGCTTTCGTCGCGCGGGTCACCATAGGGACGGTTATAATATTCGTCATATTCGCGACGGCGTTCGGCTTCTTCATCGCCGAACCAGCTGCGAATCTCGTCACCTGCCCGATCGAAGAATCCGCGCTCTTCAGGATCATACTGCTCCGGTGCCCGTCGGCTATCAGGACCGCTGAACTGGCCACGCGTTCCATAACGATAGCTGCGGTCATCACGCCAGTCGCGCTGGCCTCGATAGCGGTCCGAGCCGCGATCCCAATCGCCGCGAGTCCTGTCATCGCCTCCATAGCGGCGTCCGCCTTGATAGCCCATGATACTTCTCCTTGGCTGCTGTTGCTACGGCCTCACAGCCGTTGCCTCACCAATGAGTGGAAAGGCGCATCGTTCCGGCCGTTACGTGGAGGTAACATCCGCCTTTGGAACCGAGCGGTCGGTCGGGCTGGCACGGGCAGATATGAGAAAAAGCCCGTTGCAAGGCAAAAGCGGCTCGCTTATAGGCAGCGCTCCTTGGGGCCGTAGCTCAGCTGGGAGAGCGCGTCGTTCGCAATGACGAGGTCAGGGGTTCGATCCCCCTCGGCTCCACCATCCTTTCTGAACGAAGGGGTGCTCCTGAAGGACTTTACCGCCAGCCTGATGCGCGCCTATGGCGGATTTCATGACATCATCCAGCATTGAAGGCCGCTCGGCTGCGACCGCGATCATCGTCCGTGACATGCCCGATGGTCCTCCGCACATCCTGATGATGGAGCGGGCAGGGACGATGGCTTTTGCGGCGGGAGCATTGGTATTTCCCGGCGGAGCTGTGGACGACGCAGACCGCGAACTCGCGTGCGCCATGGGGGGCTCGGCGGATGTGGAAGAGACCGCAGCGCGCCTTGCCGCGATCCGGGAGACGCTGGAGGAAAGCGGCTTGGGCATCGGCTTTGCGGCCACGGCGGACCCGGCGCAATTGGCCGAGATGCGTCGGGCTTTGGCAGGAGGCGCGACCCTTTCCGCCATCCTCCAGACGCATGGGCTTGAGCTCGCGCTGGATCATTTGACGCCGTTCAGCCGCTGGCACCCGGCGGACGCTGAAATGGCCGCGCGGATTTATGATACGCGCTTCTATCTGGCGCGCGCGCCGGAGGGCCAGGTTGCGACGGCTGACGCGACTGAAAATGTCCGCCTGTTCTGGATGAGCGCAGGCGACACGATCGCCCTGTGCGACGCTGGTGGTGGCCGCATCATCTTCCCCACGCGCCGCAATCTTGAGCGGCTGGCGCTGTTCGGCAGTTTTGCCGAGATGGCCGCCCATGCCGCGTCCTTTCCCGTGGAAAAGGTCAGCCCGTGGCTGGAGGAGAGGGACGGCGTGCGCCACCTCTGCATCCCCGATCATCTCGGTTATCCCGTGACTTCGGAACCGATGGAGCATGTGCAGCGTGGTTAGCGCATGCGCCAGCTTCATATCATCCTGCGCAGGCTCCTTCTGCTTGGCGCACTCTGCGCCCTGGCGCTGATCGGCTATGCCTATCTGCGTCATCGGCCGCAGGACCTGCCCTGGACCGATCTGGACCTCGCCCAGCCTGTCGGAATGTTCACGGGCCGCAAGCTCGCCGCTCTGACCGGCGACGCCAACGGATGCCGCGCGCTGCTCGACCGGGCTGGCGTCAGCTATGTCGCGATGAAGCCTAAGGGAACCGGGCAGTGCCGCCACAGCGATGCTGTCCGCTTGCGACAGGAAGATGGCGCGGCGAGCCTGTCCCCGGCCTCCGTCGCGCCATCCTGCCCGGTCGCCGCCGCGCTCAAGCTTTGGGAGTGGCAGGTGGTGCAACCCGCCGCAGAGCAGATTCTGGGGAAGCCCGTGGAGACGATCCAGCATCTCGGCTCATACAGCTGCCGCCGCATCTACGGCCGCGCGCAAGGCAGTTTCAGCGAGCACGCCACTGCCGACGCGATCGACATCAGCGGCTTTATCCTGGAAGGCGGCAAACGCATCAGCGTTGCGCGCGATTGGCGGGGTGAGGGGAAGGAAGCCATCTTCCTGCGCGCTGTCCGGGACGGTGCTTGTCGGCTTTTCTCGACCACTCTGTCGCCCGACTATAACGCCGCGCATCATGACCATCTGCACCTGGATCAGGCGGAGCGGGGCAAGCTCGGCGGACGCCTGTGCCGTTAGAGCATCGTGCGCAAAAGTGGGAACCGGTTCTGCGTTTAAAACGATGCGACAACAAAAAACTAGAGCGCGCGACCTGCGTCCGATTAAGCGCAGCGCGCTCTAGCCTTTCTGTGGACTCGCGCAACCTGGAGGCATAGATTCGTCCCTCTTCCCGCATGGAGGTGGTCATGCCGCAGTTCGTGATAGAAAGGGAAATGCCCGGCGCAGGAAGGCTTCGGGGCGATGAACTCAGAAGCGCATCGCAAGGGTCATGCACTGTGCTGCGCGAGCTTGGACCCGACATACAATGGGTCCACAGCTATGTGACGGACGACAAGATCTATTGTCTCTATCGCGCGCCCAGCGATGAGCTGATCCGGCAGCATGCCGAGCTTGCGGGGCTTCCGGCCAACAGCATCGCGAGGGTTCGATCGACGATCGATCCCACGACCGCGGAATAGCTACTGGCCGAAGCCCGCCTGCCGGGCGAGATCGACGGCCTCCCGCGCTGCCGCGAGGAGCGCTCCGCTCTTCGCTTCGCACTCGCGCTGCTCATATTCCGGCGTCGAGTCGGCCACGATGCCCGCCCCCGCCTGAACATGCATGACGCCATCCTTGAGCACGGCGGTGCGCAGGACGATGCAGCTGTCCATGTTTCCATCTGGCCCGAAATAGCCGACACCGCCCGCATAGGCGCCTCGCGTCTCGGGCTCCAGTTCCGCGATGATCTCGCAAGCGCGGACCTTGGGTGCGCCTGACACGGTGCCTGCCGGAAACCCGGCGAAGAGCGCGTCCAGAGCGTCCTTCTCCGGTGAAAGGCGGCCGACCACGTTCGATACGATATGCATGACGTGGCTGTAGAATTCGACCGTATAGCTGTCGGTCACCGTCACCGACCCGGCAGTGGCGACCCGGCCGACATCATTGCGCCCGAGGTCGAGCAGCATCAGATGTTCGGCCCGCTCCTTGGGATCGGCGAGGAGGCTTTCCCGGTTAGCGGCGTCCTCGACAGCATTTTTGCCGCGAGGCCGGGTTCCGGCGATTGGACGGATCGTGACTTCGCCATCGCGCGCGCGCACCAGGATTTCAGGGCTGGACCCGATCAGCGCAAATCCGGGCAGATCGAGATAATAGAGGAAGGGCGACGGGTTGATCCGCCGCAAAGCCCGATAAAGCGAGATCGGCGGCAAAGTGAACGGACTGGTGAATCGCTGGGCGAGCACCACCTGAAATATGTCCCCGGCGACGATATAGTCCTTCGCGCGCTCGACCATCGCCTTGTAGCGGCCCGGCTCCAGAGCGGGCGTCACCTCGACATCGGCAATGTCCTGCGGGGCGGGGGTCTGCGGCAGGGGCGCGGCAAGACGCGCCGCCGTCGCATCTATCCGCTCCAGGGCCTGTGCAATCGCCGCGTCGGCATCGCTGAAGCTGCCCTTCCACACAGGCGCGACGAAATACAGCGCATCGGCCAGCCGGTCGAAGACAAGGATGATGGTCGGCCGCACGAACAGCATGTCGGGCAGCTCAAGCGGATTGGGTGCAGGCCGGGGCAGCTTTTCGACAAGGCCAACCGTCTCATATCCGAAATAGCCCACCAGGCAGGCGAGGGCAGGGGGAAGCGCCGGGTCAAGCTCCGCACGGCATTCCGCCACCAGCGCCCGCAAGGCATCCAGCGCGCCCGCAGTCTCCGGAACGAAGGCTTGGCGGTCGGCCGCCCACTGGCGATTGATCTCCGCCGTCTGGCCCTCCGCGCGGAAGACAAGATCAGGGGCGAGGCCGATCAGGCTGTAGCGACCCCGTACTGCGCCGCCTTCGACGGATTCCAGCAGAAAGTCACCGCGATCGGGCTCGAACAGCTTGAGCGCGGCGGAAATCGGCGTGTCCGTGTCCGCGATCTGCCGACGCCACACCAGCGCCGAATTACCAGCCGCCAGCGCGGCGCGAGCAGCCGCTATCCCGTCATTGCCTGCGCTGCTTGGCATCATCTTATTGAGCGCCGCCATTGGTGCTGGCGAGCGCCCGCTGCACGGTGGCGACAGCGGACGGGTTCCGGGTCACGCCAAGCTGTTTCTCGACCGCCCGTTCGAACTGCTGGCCATATTCCTGGCCCGCCACGTCGCTCAACTGGCTGCGGACCTGGTTGAGCAGGGCGGTCTGGCCGCCCGCGTCACCGGGCTTGATGCCGTTCAGCTGCACCACGAAATATCCGCGATCCTGACCCACCGGCAGCGTCTTCACGCTGTTCGTCGCCATGGAAAAGAGGATCGCCACTTCGGCGGGCGGACGCTGGCCTTCCCGCATGATGTCGGCGCGGCGGCCCCCCACCGTCTGGGGCGCGGGAAGGCGTACGCCAGCTTGCGCCACGGCATCGGCGAGCTTCATGCCCTTGGCGACCTTCGCCCGGATTTGCTCGGCCACAGCCTTCGCCTTGGCGTTGCCCTGCGCCAGCTTATATTGCGCCAGAACCAGCGGCTTTACCTTTGCAAGCGGCGGCGGCGCGGCGGCGCGAATCTCGGCAGGCGCGGCAAGGGCATAGCGCTGGTCAGGCGTGATCGGCACGAGTTGCGCATCATCGTCCTGGCTCATCTGGAATACGGGCGCCAGCAGCGGGCTGACATCGGCCGAAACCTGATAGGCCTGATCCTCGACCTGCTTGCCATTGGCGATCAGGAAGGGCGTCGTTTCCAGCTTCAGGCCGTTATCCTTCACCACTTCCTCGAAGCTGCCGCCATCGGCGATCTGATCTTCGACCTTGCCGGTGAACTCGCTCAGCAGGCGCTTCTGCTTCTGCGAGCGAAGCGTCGCCGCTATCTCGTCGCGCACGGCTGACAAGGGGCGGGCGGGAACGGTCTTGACGTTCGACACGCGCAGCAGAACCCAGCCCAGCGATCCACGGATCGGGCCGGCCAGTTCGCCCTGCTTGGCCGCAAAGGCCGCGTTGGCGACGGCGGCGGAGGAAGAAGCGGTAAGGCTTTCGCGGCTCTGATCGGTAAGCGTCGATGCCTCCAGTCCAGCGGCCTGCGCGGCTGCGGCGAGCGACTTGCCCCCCTTCACCTGCGCTGCGATCGTCTTGGCGGCGGCTTCACCCGGCACGATCAGCTGTTCGAAGCTGCGGCTTTCCTTGGCGGCATAGCTCGCCTTGTTCTGGTTATAGGCTGCGGCGATTTCCGCGTCGGTCGGCTGCGCGGCCTGGGCGAAGCGCTCCCCATCGATCACGGCGTAGCGAATGCGGCGCTGTTCGGGAATCGTGAAGCGCGCGGCATTCTGCTGATAATAGGTCGCGAGTTGCGCATCGCTCGGGTCCTTGATGTCGGCGAAGGCGGCGGCGGGAACAGCGGCGATGGTGCCTTGGCGAGCCTCCAGCAGCAGCGACGCATAGGGCAGGATGACGCTGTCGGGCAGCTTCACGCCAAGGCCGAGAGGCGCGAGCATCTGCCGTTCCAATATCTCGCGGGTAATGTCTTCGCGCAGCGCCTGCTCCGTAATCCGCTCGCGCACCAGCAGTTGCCGGAAATTGTCCTGGCTGAAATTGCCTGCCGCGTCCTGAAACGCCGGAATCTGGGCGATCTGGGCATCGACAAGGCGCTTGGAGATGTGGACGCCCTGATCCTTCGCATATTCCTTCAACGTCATCGCGGCGACGAGCTGGTCATAGATTTGCGCGACCGCGCCCTGCGCCAGGAAATCGCCGATCTGGAGACCCGGAGTCGCCCGTCGCGCATTTTCGAAGACCCGCTGGACCCGCTCCTGCACTTCCGTAACGCTCAGCCGCGTCCCGCCAGCCTTCGCCGCCGTCTCGCCACGGCCGCCCAGGGACGAGCCGAACTGGCCGCTGGACAAATCGCCCAGGATGAAGGCCGCCGCGATGATGCCGAGGAAAAGAAGCGCGAACAGGGCGCCGAATTTCGAATGGATGAAGCGCCGAAAGACTGAAAGCATGGAGAGAAGTCCAACAAGGAAAGACTTTTACAGGCGGCCCGCTTTAGGGGCGGATCGTCGCGGCGGCAAGTGCGCCTTGGCTGGACAAATGCCGTCCCTTTGTCCATCGGCCTGCGGAAGGGCTGGTCTGTCAGGCTGGCGAATGGACGGATGAACTGAAAGGGGTACGGATCGATGGGCAGGCGCAAGCTGGTGGTCGGCAACTGGAAGATGAATGGCCTTCGCGCGCAGCTGCCGGAAGTGGAAGCGATCGGGGCGCTTGCGGCCGAACGTCCGGTAGTCGAGGTGGGGCTTTGCCTGCCCGCGACACTGATCATGGCGGCCAGCCAAGTGAAGGGCGGCGCCTTCGTCGGCGCGCAGGACTGCCACATGAAGGACAACGGTGCGCACACCGGCTGCCTGTCGGCGGCAATGCTGGCGGAAGCAGGCGCGAGCTGGACGATCGTCGGCCATAGCGAACGGCGTCAGGATCAGGGCGAAACGGACGCCGATGTCGCGGCCAAGGCGCTCGCGGCCAGGGCGGCGGGCCTCAAGGTGATCCTGTGCGTCGGCGAAAGCCTGGACGTGCGCGACGCTGGCGGTGCGGAAGGTGTCGTCTCCGCGCAGCTGCTTGCCTCCTTGCCCGAAGGCGCGGCGGCCGATTGGCTGGCGATCGCCTATGAACCCATCTGGGCGATCGGCACCGGCCGCATCCCGACCATGGAAGCGGTCGAAGCCATGCATAAGGCGCTGCGTGCGGCGCTCGCCAGCCGGATCGGAGAGCGTGAGGCGAACGCCATGCGCATCCTCTATGGCGGCTCGATGAATGGCGAGAATGCCGCCGAACTCATGGCAATCGAAGATGTCGACGGCGGCCTCGTTGGCGGCGCAAGCCTCACGGCAGCGAAATTCGCGCCGGTGATCGCTGCCGCTGGGTGAGGTGGAAGGGGGCGGCCTTTCCGCTCTGCCCGGGATCTGATCAGCACGAGGAAGCCTAGGCCGGTTGCCCCCGCCGCCCATCGCCGCTATGGGCTCTCCAACGCACCCCATTCGGACAGATATTCTCGCATGTTCACCTTCATCCTCGTCGTGCAGGCCATCGTTGCGGCTTTGCTGGTCACCGTCATCCTGATGCAGAAGTCGGAAGGCGGCGGCCTGGGTGTGGGTGGCAGCCCGGCAGGGTTGATGTCCGCGCGGGGTGCGGCGGATTTCCTGACGCGCTCGACGACCGTCCTTGCGTCGATCTTCGTGCTGCTGTCGATCGTCCTTGCGGTGATCGCGTCGGTTCAGCACGCGCCAAGCGATATCGATACGTCGCTGGTGAAGCAGGCTCCCTCTGCCCCTGCGGGTCAGGCTCCGGCGACCGGCAATGCCGATCCGCTGGCCGGTGCG
The DNA here is from genome assembly GCF_905120495.1 of Sphingobium sp. S6. Taxonomy (NCBI): domain Bacteria; kingdom Pseudomonadati; phylum Pseudomonadota; class Alphaproteobacteria; order Sphingomonadales; family Sphingobiaceae; genus Sphingobium; species Sphingobium sp. S6. The sequence continues at coordinate 262,528 of NZ_CAJHOG010000001.1, forward strand.
GCGGGTGCTGCGAGCAATGGCCAGGCGGCTAATGGCGCGGTTCCGCTCGCCAACTGAACTTTTTCGTTCAAATTTTCGATCTTTTTTGCTCGCGCGTGGATTCGCGCGCTTGCCCAACTTGTTTGTAAAAGGCTAAGCCTCCACTCCCATGGCGCGGTATATTTTCATCACCGGCGGCGTGGTCTCCTCGCTTGGTAAAGGCCTTATGGCCGCATCGCTCGCAGCCCTGCTGCAGGCGCGAGGTTTCCGTGTGCGTATCCGGAAGTTCGATCCTTATCTCAATGTCGATCCGGGCACGATGAGCCCGTATCAGCATGGCGAAGTCTATGTGACCGACGACGGGGCGGAGACCGACCTCGACCTTGGCCATTATGAGCGTTTTACCGGCGTTTCGGCGCGCCAGTCGGATAATGTGACGCAGGGCCGCGTCTACCAGACGATCATTCAGCGCGAACGGCGCGGCGATTATCTCGGCGCGACGGTGCAGGTGATCCCGCACGTCACTGACGAGATCAAGGCGTTCGCCACTGCCGACACCGATGACCTCGACTTCGTGCTGTGCGAAATCGGCGGCACGGTAGGCGACATCGAATCGCTCCCCTTCATGGAAGCGATCCGCCAGCTGCATAATGACCTCGATCGCGGTCAGTCGATCTTCGTCCATGTGACGCTGGTGCCCTACATCGCGGCGGCCGGCGAGCTGAAGACCAAGCCGACCCAGCACAGCGTCCGCGAACTGACCTCGCTCGGCATTCAGCCGGACATCCTGCTTTGCCGCTGCGAACATCCGTTGCCGGAAAGCGAGCGCAAGAAGATCGCGCTTTTCTGCAACGTGCGTCCCGAAGCGGTGATACCGGCGCTCGATGCCAGCAGCATCTACGCCGTCCCCGCGCAATATCACGCCGAGGGCTTGGACGAGGAAGTGCTGCGCGCCTTCGGCATTCAAGGCGCGCCCAAGCCGTCGCTCGACCGCTGGCTCGACATCATGGATCGCCAGCAGAATCCCGAAGGCGAAGTGACGATCGGCGTCGTCGGCAAATATGTCGGCCTGCCCGACGCCTACAAGTCGCTCTACGAAGCGCTGACCCACGGTGGTTTTGCTAACCGGGTGAAGGTCAACATCAAGTGGATCGACGCGGAACTCTTCGAAAAGGGCGATGACGTCGCCGCCAGCCTTGAGCCGATGCACGGCATTCTCGTCCCCGGCGGCTTCGGCGTGCGCGGTTCCGAAGGCAAGATCGCCTCGGTCAAGTTCGCCCGTGAACGCAATGTGCCCTTTTTCGGCATCTGCCTCGGCATGCAGATGGCCTGCATCGAAGGGGCGCGGAACACGGCCGGAATCCCGGACGCTTCGACCACCGAATTTGGCGAGACTTCAGAGCCGGTCGTCGGCCTCATCACCGAATGGATGAGCAGCGAAGGCCTGCAAAAGCGCACCGCCGAAACCGATCTTGGCGGCACGATGCGCCTGGGCGCCTATCCCGCCAAGCTCACCGGCAACAGCGTCGTGGCGGGCATCTACGGCACCGGCGACATCAGCGAACGGCACCGCCACCGCTACGAAGTCAACGCCGGCTATCGCGACAGCCTCGAAAAGGGCGGCCTGATCTTTTCAGGCATGTCCCCCGACGGCACGCTCCCGGAAATCGTCGAGCGTCCCGATCACCCCTGGTTCGTGGGCGTGCAATTCCACCCGGAACTCAAGTCCAAGCCCTTCGACCCGCATCCGCTGTTCGCCAGCTTCATCGAAGCGGCGGTGAAGCAGAGCCGGCTGGTCTGATCGTCTGACTTTCCAAGGGAGGCGGCGGTATAAGCTGGCTCCGTCGCCTTCACCCCGGACTTCTATCCGGGGTCCCGCTTCGATCCGCCGAACTGGGGGAGGGGCGGCTGGCATCAGGCCGCTCCTCGCGCCGAGTTTCATGATGTCCGGGCTGAACCCAGATCGTCATGAACCGCTTTCGGCAAGTTCATCGCGAAATCGAAGACCGACATATTGTTGATCAAGCCGGTCACCCGAAGCCGCTGTGCGGGCACGATAAAGCCGATCGTCCCCGCAGCGCCCATCCAGCCGAACAGGCCTTTGAACCCGCCATGATCGGCAATGCAACCGCCCGCGCCAAAGCCCACGACGCCCGGAATGCCGAGATAATCGCGCATGCTCACGCCTTGCGGCAGGAGGTTCGCGGTTCCAGCGGCCACGGCGTCCGGCGGCATGACCTCCGTCCGGCCCAGGCGTCCGTTGTTCGCCAGCATGGCCAGGAAGCGATCATAATCATGGGCCGTTGAGATGAGCCCGCCGCCGCCCGAAGGAAATGCGGGCTTGTTGAGGAATATCGAAGCCGGGCCCGCATCGACCTCCGTCAGCTTGGCGCTCCTGCCTGTATAGCTCGTGACGAGACGCGCCTTCTTGCTCTCTGGCACATAGAAGAAGGTGTTGCTCATGCCCAAAGGCGCGAAGAACCGCCGCTCCAGAAACTGCTCGAACGGCATGCCTGCCACGATCTCGATAATATGGCCGAGCAAATCCAGCCCCACCGAATAGCTCCACGCCGTTCCCGGGTCTGAAAGCAGGGGAGCCGCCGCCAGCCGATCGGCGAAATCCTTCAGGCTCGAAGGCGGGGCTTGCTCCAGCCGTTCCGCATGGCTGATCAGGTTCTGCCTCAGCCCCAGCTTTTCATATATCCCCTTGAGCGGCCCTTTGACCGCAGGCCCGCCACCAAGACCGGCGGTGTGAGTCAACAGGTGGCGGATCGTCATTGCGGAAGTGGCAGGACGAGTTTCGACGCCTTGGCCAGGATTGGCCAGCACGCGCATTTTGGCAAAGCCGGGGATGAAATCGGCTACCGGCTGGTCGATCTTCATCCGGCCTTCTGCGATCAGCAGCATTGCCGCCATGCCGGTGATCGGTTTCGTCATCGAATAGACGCGAAACAGGGTGTGCTCATCCACTTGGAGCGCGCTATCAAGCGCGATCGTGCCGCTGCTGATATAATCTGGCCGGTTTGTTCTTTCGCCGATCGCGACGATAGCGCCCGGAAAAGCCCTTTCACCAATGACGCCATCCACCATCGCGCGTACGGCAGGAAAGCGTCTTGCGCCTGCGCGCGCATATCCGGGCGCAGCGCCCATGATCCCCAGGCAAATTGCGCCCTTCAGCAGATCGCGTCGCACGAATTCCGCATGTGGCATGGCCGTCCTCCCCCTCATTATCGATCACTATCGTGTCGATTGTCATGATGCGGGTCAACGGCTGATACGGTACGTTCCTGTCAGCAGGATCGTCCTAATTAGCAGGCGTCAGCTTCAATAACCGCCCCTGCGAGCCCTGGCCGCCATCCTCCAGCAACCACAGCGCCCCGTCCGGACCTTGCTCGACCTCGCGGATGCGAGCGCCCATGTCCCACTGATCCGCTTTCGCCGCATTCTCCCCATCCAGCTTCACGCGCACCAGCGCCTTGCTCGACAGCCCGCCGATAAAGAGGGAATTCTTCCACTGCGGGAACAGATCGCCCGAATAATAGAGCAGCCCGGCAGGAGAGATTACCGGGTTCCACCAGACCTTCGGCGCTTCATAGCCATCATGCGCGCTATGGTCGGGGATCGGCTTTCCGTCATAATGGTCGCCATTGGACACCTTGGGATAGCCATAATTGAGCGCTGGCTTGATGAGGTTCACCTCATCCCCGCCTTTGGGGCCCATCTCCTGCTCCCACAGCCGCCCATCCTTGTCGAACGCGATGCCGAGCAGGTTGCGGTGGCCATAGGACCAGACGGCAGGGTGGAAACCTTTCGCCGCCAGCGGATTGCCAGCAGCCGGCGTGCCGTCCAGGTTCAGCCGCAGTACCTTGCCCAGCGTTGCCTTCGGGTCCTGCGCCGGATCGAACTTCTGCCGCTCGCCATTGGTGAAGAACAGATATTTGCCATCGGGCGAGAAGGCGATCCGCCCGGAATAATGTCCATTGCCTTCGACATAGGGTGTCGCGCGGAAGATCGTCTTGACGCCATCGAGCTTCGTTGTCCCGTCGCTCGCCTGGTTGAAGATGCCCGTCGCCAGCGCCACGCCCTTGCCGCCGGGGCCGCTTTCCGAAAAGCTGAAATAAACCTTCCGATCCTGCCCGAACGTCGGCGAGAGGACGACATCCATCAACGCGCCCTGGCCCGCACTATCAACTTTGGGCATGCCGGCGACCGGTATCTTCGTCCCGTTCTTCGGATCGAACAGGATCATCTCGCCCGCCTTTTCCGTGATCAGCGCCCGCCCGTCCGGAAGGAACGTCATCGCCCAGGGCGAATCAAAGTCTGCAATCACCGACGTCTTGAACGGCTTTTCCGCAGCTGCGGCGCTGTTCTGACCCGTCGCATTCTCGGAAGAACAGGCGAGGAGGACAAGGGGTAGGGCAGTGATCAAAACCCGATTCATATCAACCTCCGTTCGCCCCGAGCCTGTCAAAGGGCTTCTCTTTTCATGAGAGAATGGAGGGGCTTCGACAAGCTCGGCCCGAACGGATCGGTCGCCCCCTGCCTGTAAAAGTCCCGTGCACGAATAATGTTGCAGCATTATCGCATCGCGCCTATATCGCCCTTGCTTCCTAACATCGTCAAACATGTCGGGGTCGCAAGCGGAAAGGCTTGCGGCGGCGGGAACGCACATATTCTGTTGGAGACTGCATGGCGGACATCGCCGAACTGACCGCGCTGATCGAACCGGAGGTGAAGGCCTTGGGCTTTGACCTCGTGCGCGTGAAGCTGTTCGGGTCGGGTGACGAATATACGCTGCAGATCATGGCGGAAAATCCCGCGACCAAGCAACTCGTGATCGAAGATTGCGCCACCATCTCGCGCCGCCTGTCCGATGTGCTGGATGAAGCTGATCCGATCGAGGAAGCATATCGGCTGGAAGTCAGCTCCCCCGGCATCGATCGCCCGCTTACCCGCCTCCACGATTTTCTGGAATGGGCAGGGCATGAGGCGAAGATCGCCACGGCCGAAACCGTCGCCGGGCGAAAGAGCTTTCGCGGCATCCTGAAGGGTGTGGAGGGCGAGGAAATCCAGTTCCAGGACAACAAGGCCGGGGATGTCTCCATCCCCTTCGCGCTAGTCGGCGATGCCAAGCTGATACTGACCGACGCGCTTATTTCTGCTAGCATGCCGCTTTCCTCCGATGGGGCGGACGAGTTCGAAACCGAAGAGTAAGGGTTCACGACCATGGCCAACGCCATTTCCGCCAACAAGGCCGAGTTGCTCGCCATCGCGAACAGCGTCGCCAGCGAGAAGATGATCGACAAGGCGATCGTCATCGAGGCGATGGAAGACGCGATCCAGCGCGCCGCCCGCGCGCGCTATGGTGCCGAAAACGACATCCGTGCCAAGCTTGATCCGGACAGCGGCGACCTGCGCCTGTGGCGCGTCGTCGAAGTGGTCGAGGCGGTTGACGACTATTTCAAGCAGGTTGACCTCAAGCAGGCGCAGAAGCTGAAGAAGGACGCGGTGATCGGCGACTTCATCGTCGATCCGCTGCCCCCGATCGACCTCGGCCGTATCGATGCCCAGTCCGCCAAGCAGGTGATCTTCCAGAAGGTCCGCGATGCCGAGCGTGAGCGCCAGCACGAAGAATTCAAGGATCGCGTGGGTGAGATCATCACCGGCGTCGTCAAGTCGGTCGAGTTCGGCCATGTCGTGGTGAACCTCGGCCGCGCCGAGGGCGTCATCCGCCGTGATCAGCAGATCCCCCGCGAAGTCGTCCGCGTCGGCGACCGCATCCGCTCGGTGATCTTGAACGTGCGCCGCGAAAATCGCGGGCCTCAGATCTTCCTCAGCCGCGCACATCCCGAATTTATGAAGAAGCTGTTCGCGCAGGAAGTGCCCGAAATCTATGACGGCGTGATCGAGATCAAGGCCGCTGCTCGCGATCCGGGCTCGCGCGCCAAGATCGGTGTCATCAGCCGCGATTCGAGCATCGACCCGGTCGGCGCCTGCGTCGGCATGAAGGGCAGCCGCGTGCAGGCCGTCGTGCAGGAAATGCAGGGCGAAAAGATCGACATCATTCCCTGGTCGGAAGATACCGCGACCTTCGTCGTCAACGCGCTCCAGCCCGCTCAGGTCGCCCGTGTCGTGATCGACGAAGAGGAAGAGCGCATCGAAGTCGTCGTGCCTGACGATCAGCTGTCGCTCGCCATCGGCCGCCGTGGCCAGAACGTCCGCCTCGCCAGCCAGCTGACCGGCAAGGCCATCGACATCATGACCGAGGCTGACGCGTCCGAGAAGCGTCAGAAGGAATTCGTCGCGCGTTCCGAACTGTTCCAGAACGAGCTCGACGTGGACGAAACCCTTTCCCAGCTGCTGGTGGCCGAAGGCTTTGGCGAGCTGGAAGAAGTCGCTTATGTCGGCGTCGAGGAGCTGGCCGCGATCGAAGGCTTCGACGAAGACCTCGCCGCCGAGCTTCAGAGCCGCGCGCAGGAAGCGTTGGAGCGCCGCGAAGCTGCCGCCCGTGAGGAACGTCAGGCGCTTGGCGTCGACGATGCGCTGGCTGACATTCCGCACCTTACCGAAGCGATGCTGGTGACGCTGGGCAAGGCGGGCGTGAAGACGCTCGATGACCTCGCCGACCTTGCGACCGACGAACTGATCGCGAAGAAGCGTGTCGATCAGCGCCGCCGTCGCAACGAGGGTGCCGAGGACAAGGGCGGCATCCTTGCCGAATATGGCCTCAGTGAAGAGCAGGGCAATGAGATCATCATGGCCGCCCGCGCGCACTGGTTCGAAGGTGAGGAAGCCTGAGCTCCAATGCCTTTTGTCGACATCCGTCTGGCAGGAAACGCCACCCGTGAGCAGAAAGCGGCTATCGTCGCCGACGTCACCCAGTCGCTTGTCGAGCGGCTGGGGAAGGCGCCCTCTGCCGTGCAGGTGGTGATTTCGGAAATCGCGACGGAAAATTACGGGTCGGGCGGCATGTTGATTGCTGACCGCGCCGTCGAGCCCAAGCCAGGGGAGGACGCAAATGCTGCGGTCACTTCCCGATGAGAGGCTAAGGCTCCACTATTGTGAAAATCCTCCCCGGGAAGGGGAGGGGGACCGGCGAAGCCGGTGGAGGGGTGGTGCGCTGACGATAGGGGAAAACCCCTCCGTCAGCCCTTCGGGCTGCCACCTCCCCTTGAAGGGGAGGGTTTCGTTATGACCGAACGCAAATGCATCCTCTCGGGCGATCGCGCCGATCCCGAGACGCTGATCCGCCTGGCCGTCAGCCCTGAAGGTCAGGTCCTGCCCGACATCCGCGCCAAGGCGCCGGGGCGAGGCGCATGGATCGGCGTCCCCCGCGCGGAACTGGAACAGGCCCTCGCCAAGGGCAAGCTCAAGGGCGCTCTGTCCCGCTCGTTCAAGACCGGCGATCTGCACATCCCGGACACTCTGACGGACCTGATCGAAGACGGGCTGCGCAAGGCGCTGCTCGACCGCCTCGGCCTGGAAGCACGCGCGTCGATGGTCCTCACCGGATCGGAAAAGATCGACGTCGCCTGCCGCCAGGGCAAGGTTCAGCTGCTGCTCCACGCCAGCGATGCGGCGGCTGATGGCAACCGCAAGCTCGATCAGGCGCTGCGCGTCGGGCAGGAGGCTGAAGGCACGGAATTGGCGGGCATCGTCTTGCCTGTGGACCGGAACGCCCTATCTATGGCAATGGGGCGTGATAACGTCGTCCATATCGCAGTGACCGACTCGCGCGCCGCGTCGCGTCTGCGTGCGGCTATTGGCCGCTTGGAAAGCTATCTGGGTTGCGCTACCGGGGCGCCCGTGCATGGGGAGCATGACTCCGCCGATGCGCAGGGCGTCTAGGCTGCATGGAATGAAGGCGCCGACGGGCCTTGCCGGTCGGATGGTAAGTGAAGGGTACAGTTCAGTCGTATGAGTGACAGCAAGGAAGACAAGCCGGTTCTGGGCCGCAAGCCGCTGGGCATCAAGCGGACCGTTGAATCCGGCCAGGTGCAGCAGCAGTTCAGCCATGGCCGCAAGAATACGGTCGTGGTGGAAGTGAAGCGGCGCCGCATCCTGGGCAAGCCGGGCGAAGCCGGTGCGCCTGCGGCTGCGCCCCAGGCTGATCCGACCCCGGCACCTGCCGCCGCCGCGCCTCCGCCGCAGCAGCCGCAGGCGCGCGCGCCGCAGCCTGCCCCCGCGCGCCCCGCGCCGCCGCAGAGCCTGATGTCGCGTCAGGAATTGCAGGCCAAGCTGCTGCGCGAGGCTGAGGAAGCCCGCATGAACGCGCTGGAAGAGGCGCGCCGCCGTGAGGATGCGCAACGCCTCGCCGCGACCGAGGACGAAAAGCGCCGCGTCGAGGAAAACCGCCAGGCGGCTGAAGCTGCCGAGGCCGAAGCCGCGCGCCGCGCCGAGGAAGAGGCGAAGGCCGCTGCTGCGCCGCCTGTTGCCGAGCCTGCGCCCGCTCCGGTCGAGGAGCAGCCTGCCCAGCAAGCGCCCGAACAGCGCTCTGCCGCAGCCCCTGCGGCCGCCGCGCCGCCGCCACGCCGCTTCACGCCCGTCACGCCGATCAAGCGTCCCGAACCGGCCAAGCCTGACCGCACCAAGCGTGCGGGCGAGGATAATCGCCGCCAATCGGGCAAGCTGACCGTCACACGCGCGCTTGCCGACGACGACAGCGCCCGCGCCCGTTCGCTCGCCGCCTTGAAGCGCGCGCGCGAAAAGGAACGCCGCGCCCATTATGCCGGTGGCGCGCAACAGCGTGAAAAGCAGGTCCGCGACGTCGTGGTGCCTGAAAGCATCACCGTGCAGGAACTCGCCAACCGCATGGCCGAAAAGGGCGCGGACCTGGTGAAGGCCCTGTTCAAGATGGGCACTGCCGTCACGCTCAACCAGCCGATCGATCAGGATACGGCGGAACTGCTGGTCGAGGAATTCGGCCACCGGATCCAGCGCGTTTCTGAGGCTGACGTCGAAATCGGGATGGAAGGCGAAGTGGATGCACCCGAAACCCTGAAGCCGCGCGCCCCGGTCGTGACCATCATGGGCCATGTCGATCACGGCAAGACCTCGCTGCTCGACGCCTTGCGGGGAACAGATGTGGTCGCTGGCGAAAGCGGCGGTATCACCCAGCATATCGGTGCATATCAGGTGACGACGAAGAAGGGCGATGTCATCACCTTCCTCGATACGCCGGGCCACGAGGCATTTTCAGAAATGCGCGCTCGCGGGGCCAACGTCACCGACATCGTCATCCTGGTGGTGGCGGCCGATGACGGCCTGATGCCGCAAACCATCGAAGCCATCAACCACACCAAGGCTGCTGGCGTCCCGATGATCGTCGCGATCAACAAGTGCGACAAGCCCGAAGCCAATCCGCAGAAGGTGCGCGAGCGCCTGCTGAGCGAGGAGATCGTGGTTGAGGATATGGGCGGTGACGTCCAGGACGTAGAGGTTTCAGCGCTCAAGAAGACGGGTCTGGACGAGCTGATCGACAAGATCCTGCTCCAGGCCGAAGTCATGGAACTGACCGCCAACCCCGACCGCCAGGCCGAAGGCAATGTCATCGAAGCGCAGCTCGACAAGGGCCGCGGCGCGGTTGCGACCGTGCTGGTGCGCAAGGGGACGCTGAAGGTCGGCGACACCTTCGTCATCGGTGCCGAAAGCGGCAAGGTGAGGGCGCTCGTCAATGACAAGGGCCAGAATGTGAAGGTCGCAGGGCCATCGACCCCGGTCGAAGTACTTGGGCTCTCCGGTGTGCCTCTGGCAGGTGATCAGCTGACCGTCGTCGAGAACGAAGCTCGCGCCCGCGAAGTCGCCGCCTATCGTCAGGAACAGGCGACGAAGAAGCGGACCACGACGGCACCGACCAGCTTCGAGCACATGTTCTCGGCGCTCAACACCAAGGTCATCGAATATCCGGTGGTGGTGAAGGGCGACGTGCAGGGTTCGGTGGAAGCGATCGTATCGTCCTTGAACCGCATCTCGACCGACGAGATCAAGGTCCGCATCCTGCATTCGGGCGTCGGCGCGATCACCGAAAGCGACGTCACGCTGGCCGCTGCCAGCCGCGCGCCGCTGATCGGCTTCAACGTCCGTCCCAATGCCAAGGCGCGTCAGCTGGCGGAACGCGAGAAGATCTCGCTGCGCTATTATGACGTGATCTACGATCTGCTCGAGGAAGTTCGCGGCGAAATGGCGGGCCAGCTGGCTCCCGAGCGCATCGAAACCATCGTCGGCCGCGCCGAGGTGCTTCAGGTATTCCCGGCGGGCAAGAAGGACAAGGCGGCCGGTCTGCTCGTCCTGGACGGCATCATCCGCAAGGGGCTCAACGCGCGCCTTACCCGCGACGATGTCATCGTGTCGCGCACCAATATCGCGTCGCTGCGCCGCTTCAAGGACGATGTCGCCGAAGTCCGCGCGGGCATGGAATGCGGTGCCGTGCTTCAGGACACGAACGATATCAAGCCTGGCGATACGCTGGAGCTGTTCGAGGTCGAAGAGCGCGCCCGGACGCTGTGATCCATGTTCCCCCTCCCGCAGGCGGGAGGGGGCTAGGGGGTGGGCTCGCCCTCTCCTGAATTGCAACGGCCGATGGGGAGAGCCCACCCCCGGCCCCTCCTGTTCATGGGAGGGGAGGATCTATGTCCAATCAACCCGAAGGCCCCTCCGTCCGCCTCCTGCGCGTGGGCGAGCAGGTGCGTCACGTCCTGTCCGAAATCCTCCAGCGCGGCGACGTGCATGACGATGTGCTCGCCAAGCATGTCGTCAGCGTTACCGAAGTGCGCATGTCCCCCGACCTGCGCCACGCCACTGTCTTCGTGAAGTCGCTGCTCGGCCAGGACGAGGAAGCGGTGCTCAAGGCGCTGCGCACCAACACCGCCTATCTCCAGCGTGAGGTCGCGCACCGCATCCGCCTCAAATATGCGGCAAAGCTCAAATTCCTTGCGGACGAGAGCTTTGACGAAGGTAGTCACATCGACAAGCTTCTGCGGGACCCAAAGGTCGCACGCGATCTTGATCAGGCGGACGATCAGGACTGACGTCCCTATTCACCTGATGCACGGCTGGCTCATCCTCGACAAACCCCACGGGCTCGGCTCCACCCAGGCGGTCAGCGCCGTCAAGCGCGCCCTTCGCCAAAGCGGGGCTGGCAAGTGGAAAGTCGGCCATGGCGGCACACTCGATCCGCTGGCGACTGGCGTGCTGCCGATCGCGATCGGGGAGGCGACGAAGCTCGCCGGGCGCATGCTCGACAGCGACAAGATTTATGACTTCACCGTCACGTTTGGCACCCAGACCGACACGCTGGACCTCGAAGGGAAGGTTATTGCGGAAAGCGATCACCGCCCGACGCTCGGCGAGGTAGAAGCGATATTGCCTCGCTTCACAGGCCCGATCGAACAAGCGCCGCCTGCTTATTCTGCCATCCTGATAGACGGCCAGCGGGCTTATGACCTTGCCCGGGCTGGGCAGGATGTCGAGATGAAGCTGCGCAGCGTGATGATTTACGAACTGCAGATTTCCTCTCTCCCGAAAGGGGGAGAGGATAGCGTAGCTTGTCCGCATGGCGGGCTAGCGGAGCTTGGAGAGGGGCAGGGCGCGTCATCCCCCTCTCCAACTCCGGCTAGGCAGCAAGCTGCCAAGCCTCCTTATCCTCTCCCCGCGAGCGGAGAGAGGATTCAGCAAATCACCCTCCGCGCCCATGTCTCCAAGGGCACCTATATCCGCTCCCTCGCCCGCGACATCGCGATCGCCCTTGGTACGGTTGGCCATGTCACCATGCTCCGCCGCTTGAAGGCAGGCCCGTTCACCCTGGAATCCGCTATTTCACTGGACAAATTGGACGAAGCTGCTAGGGGGCACGGCATCGCGCAGCTCATGCTGCCGTTGACCGCAGGGCTGGACGACATCCCGGCTCTTGCAGTCTCTCCCGACGACGCGCTGGCTCTCCGACAGGGGAAGGTGCTTGTGGGGAAACCGCATACCGGTCTCATGCTGGCGATGGAGGGCGATACGCCCGTCGCGCTGGTCGAGGCCAGTGGCCCTGAGATCAGGGTGGTGCGCGGCTTCAATCTCTAGATGTTATGAAAGGAAGCCGATGTCGATTACTGCTGAGCGCAAGGAAGCGCTGATCAAGGAACATGCCCGCGCCGAAGGCGACACCGGTTCGCCGGAAGTTCAGGTCGCGATCCTCTCGGAGCGCATTTCGAACCTGACCGAGCATTTCAAGGGTCACCACAAGGATAACCACAGCCGTCGCGGCCTGCTCATGCTGGTCAACAAGCGTCGTTCGCTGCTGGACTATCTGAAGAAAAAGGATGCGGGTCGCTATAACGACCTCATCGCAAAGCTGGGCCTGCGCAAGTAAGCCTGCTATATAAGGGACGGCCCCCCAGCGGGGCCGTTTCCGATTCCGGGACTCCTGCAATTCGGCAGGATGTTCCGACCAAGGGGCCAGACGATGCTCCGAAACCGCAGCGGGCCGGCTAGCCCGCAACACAGGCCCCGCCCGGCAATAGGGCCAGGCGGGCGAAGGAAAACATTATGTTCGATGTAAAGAAGGTATCAATCGAGCTGGGCGGAAAGACCCTCACGCTCGAAACCGGCCGTATTGCGCGTCAGGCTGACGCCGCCGTGCTGGCGACCTATGGCGAAACCGTGGTGCTGTGCGCCGTGACCGCCGCCAAGTCGGTGAAGGAAGGACAGGATTTCTTCCCGCTGACCGTCCATTATCAGGAAAAATACTCCGCAGCCGGTCGTATCCCCGGCGGCTTCTTCAAGCGTGAGCGCGGCGCGACCGAAAAGGAAACGCTGACCAGCCGCCTGATCGACCGCCCGATCCGCCCGCTGTTCCCCGAAGGCTTCTACAACGAAATCAACGTCATCGCTCAGGTGCTGTCGTTCGATGGCGAGAGCGAGCCCGATATCGTCGCGATGATCGCCGCTTCGGCTGCGCTGACCCTGTCGGGCGTACCCTTCATGGGCCCGATCGGCGCTGCCCGCGTCGGTTACAAGGATGGCGAATATCAGCTGAACCCGTCGATGGACGAGGTGAAGACCGGCGAACTCGACCTGGTCGTCGCCGCCACCCAGAACGCGGTGATGATGGTCGAATCCGAAGCCAAGGAGCTTTCGGAAGACGTCATGCTCGGCGCCGTCCTGTTCGCTCATGAAGCGAGCAAGAAGGTCGTGGACGCGATCATCCAGCTCGCTGAAAAGGCCGCGAAGGACCCGTGGGAAGTCGCCAAGGGCGACGACCTGGATGACCTAAAGAAAAAGCTCAAGAAGCTGATCGGCAAGGACATCACCGCCGCCTACAAGCTGACCAACAAGTCGGCTCGCTCGGACGCGATCAACGCCGCCCGCGACAAGGCGAAGGCTTTCTTCGCTGAGGAAGGCCTCGACGCCCAGACCGTCATGGCTGGCATCAAGCTGACCAAGAAGCTGGAATCGGAAATCGTGCGCGGCGCCATCATCAAGGATGGCAAGCGCATCGACGGCCGCACCACCACGCAGATCCGCCCGATCGAGGCGATGGTCGGCTTCCTGCCGCGCACCCATGGTTCGGCGCTGTTCACCCGCGGTGAAACCCAGGCGATCTGCACCACCACGCTCGGCACCAAGGATGCTGAGCAGATGATCGACGGCCTGACCGGCGTTCATTACGAAAACTTCATGCTGCACTATAACTTCCCGCCCTATTCGGTCGGTGAAGTCGGCCGCTTCGGCGCGCCGGGCCGTCGCGAAGTCGGCCATGGCAAGCTGGCATGGCGTGCGCTGCACCCCGTGCTGCCCAGCAAGGAAGACTTCCCCTACACCATCCGCGTTCTGTCCGACATCACCGAGTCCAACGGCTCGTCCTCGATGGCGACGGTCTGCGGCGGTTCGCTGTCCATGATGGACGCGGGCGTTCCGCTGAAGCGGCCGGTGTCGGGCATCGCCATGGGCCTGATCCTCGACGGCAAGGATTTCGCTGTTCTCAGCGACATTCTCGGCGACGAAGATCATCTTGGCGACATGGACTTCAAGGTGGCGGGCACGGAAGCGGGCATCACCACCATGCAGATGGACATCAAGGTTGCCGGAATCACGCAGGAAATCTTCGAAGTCGCTCTGCGCCAGGCGAAGGAAGGCCGCGCCCACATCCTGGGTGAAATGAACAAGGCCCTGTCCTCGACCCGCACAGAACTGTCGGCGCATGCCCCGCGCATCGAAACGATCCAGATCGACAAGTCGAAGATCCGCGACGTCATCGGCACCGGCGGCAAGGTCATCCGCGAAATCGTCGCGGAGACCGGCGCGAAGGTCGACATCGACGACGAAGGCATCATCAAGATCAGCTCGTCCGACATCGACCAGATCGAAGCCGCCAAGAAGTGGATCCTCGGCATCGTCGAGGAAGCGGAAGTCGGCAAGATCTACACCGGCAAAGTCGTCAACATCGTCGATTTCGGTGCGTTCGTGAACTTCATGGGTGGCAAGGACGGTCTCGTCCACGTGTCCGAAATGAAGAATGAGCGCGTCGAAAAGCCGACCGACGTCGTGTCGGAAGGCCAGGAAGTAAAGGTCAAGGTCCTCGAGATCGATCCGCGCGGCAAGGTTCGCCTGTCGATGCGCGTCGTTGACCAGGAAACCGGCGAAGAGCTGGAAGACACCCGTCCTGCCCGCGAACCGCGCGGCGACCGTGAAGGCGGCCGTGGTGGCGACCGTGGCCGTGGTCCCCGTCGTGACGGCGGCGACCGTGGCGGTCGTGGTGGTGACCGGGGCGGTGATCGCGGCCCGCGCCGTGATCGCGGGGATCGTGGCCCGCGCGGTGAAGGCCGTGGCGGCAACGGCGGCGGGGACGATGACGGCTCCAACGCCGGTCTGCCCGATTTCCTGACTCAGGACTGATGCTGGCCGGTCATCCGGCTATGCTGAGCATCGTGCGCAAAAGTGGGAACCGGTTTTGCGCTTAAAACGATGCGACAACAAAAAACGACATGAGAAGGGCGCTCCTGACCGGGCGCCCTTTTTCATTGGGCTAGGCATTCTTGATTTCGATCAATTGGAGATGCAAAAACTTCTGTTACTGTGCCCTGCGATTTCGGGGGGATAAGATGCAGCGTGCCAATGAGAGGTTCGTCGAGCGCCTTCCTCTCGTCCTCAAACGCCCTGTTTACGCCTACGCCATTTCGGCGGCGTTTTGCGGCATCGCTCTGATCCTCAGGCTAGCTGCGCAGAGCTTCCTCCCCATCGGCTACCCGTTCGTATCCTTTTTCCCGGCGGTCATCCTTTCGACTTTCCTGTTCGGGCTGCGTCCCGGGATATTCACCGGGATATTGTGCGGTTTCCTATCCTGGTATTTCTTCATTCCCTCAGGACCGGGCGGCAGCTTTGGCGGGGGTGTGATCCTCGCCCTCATTTTCTACACGGCCGTGATCGGGATCGACATAGCGCTCATCCACTGGATGCAGCGGGCCAATTTCAATCTTGCCGTCGAACGGGAACGCAGCCGGGCGCTGGCGGAAAATCGCGAACTGCTGTTCCACGAATTGCAGCACCGCGTTTCCAACAATCTGCAAGTTGTCGCCGCGATGCTGTCGCTGCAAAGGCGGCACATCGATGATCAGGTGGCGGCACGAGCGATGGACGATGCCGCCAGCCGTCTTGCCCTGATCGGCCGGATCAGCCGGGCGCTTTACGATCCAGCGGAAGAGGGACAAGACCTGCATGCCTTCCTCACGCGGCTGACCGCAGACGTCCTCGAAGCGAGCGGGCGGAGGGATATTCAAGTCACCGTCAGCGCCCCGCCGGGCTTGACCCTGGACTCCCACGTTGCCGTGCCGCTCGCGCTTATCGTGGCGGAGGCGGTGAGCAACGCCATCGAACATGGATTGCCCCATCGCGGCGGAACGATCGAGGTGTCGCTGGAGGATTCGAGCGGGGCCTTGTCCCTCAGGATCGCCGACGATGGCGACGGCCTTGCCCCCGATTTTCGGATCGAGAAGGGCAATTCCCTCGGCCTGCGCATCGCAAGCGCGCTGGCGAGCCAGCTTAGCGCCCAGTTCGGCCTGCATCCCCGGCCGGAAGGCGGCGCGATCGTGCGGCTGGACCTCCCTGCGCAGGCGCGTTGATGGGCGGCAAGCGTTCACCCGCTATTCTGCCGCTTGGCGAGTGCCATTCGCTCCGCTATGACCCGGCCATGCTGACGAAAACCATGACGCGCATCGGCGCGGCTACCGCTCCGCTTCTGCTTGCCGCTCTGCTCGCCGGCTGCGCCACGTCGAAGAACAAGGCCGACACCCAATATGTCGCCCGTGACGTGTCCACGCTCTACAATGCGGGCAAATACCGGCTCGATCGC
This sequence comes from Sphingobium sp. S6, assembly GCF_905120495.1. NCBI lineage: Bacteria > Pseudomonadati > Pseudomonadota > Alphaproteobacteria > Sphingomonadales > Sphingobiaceae > Sphingobium > Sphingobium sp. S6. Next base: position 278,840 of record NZ_CAJHOG010000001.1, read on the forward strand.
GGCCAGTATAAGATGGCCGCCGCCCTGTTTGACGAGGTGGAGCGCCAGCATCCCTATTCCCCATGGGCGCGCCGGGCGCAGCTCATGTCCGCGTTCAGCTATTATATGAACAAGGACTATAGTGAATCGATTGCGGCGTCTCAGCGCTTCCTGGCGATCCACACCGGCAACAAGGACGCGCCCTACGCTTATTATCTGATCGCGCTCTGCTATTATGAGCAGATCGCGGACGTCACCCGTGACCAGAAGATCACGCAGCAGTCGCTGGATTCGCTGGGCGAACTCATCCGCCGCTATCCCGACACCCGCTACGCCGCCGATGCCCGGCTGAAGCTCGATCTGGTCAATGATCACCTTGCGGGCAAGGAGATGGAAGTAGGCCGTTTCTACCAGCGCCGTGGGCAGTGGCTGGCGGCTACATTGCGTTTCCGCACCGTCATCGACAAATATCAGACGACGACCCACACGCCTGAAGCGCTGGAGCGCCTGGTCGAAAGCTATCTGTCGCTCGGCATCCCCGCAGAAGCGCAAAAGGCTGCGGCGGTCCTTGGCCGCAACTATCCCGGCTCCAAATGGTATGAGCGCAGCTACAAGCTCATGCGGGAACATGGCGGCAAGGCGTAACTGCCGATTTACCGTCACCCCAGCGAAAGCTGGGGTCTCAGGCCATTGGGCACGGCCCGGCGGCACGAGATCCCAGCGTCCGCTGGGATGACGTTTGGAGATCGGCCGCATTGCTGACCAATCTTTCCATCCGCAACGTCGTCCTGATCGAGGCGCTGGACCTGGAGTTCGGCACGGGCCTTGGCGTGCTGACGGGCGAGACCGGCGCGGGCAAGTCCATCCTCCTCGATTCGCTAGGGCTTGCGCTCGGCGCGAGGGCGGACAGCGGCCTCGTCCGCAGCGGAGAGGCGCAGGCGAGCGTCACCGCCACCTTCGACATTCCGCGCGCTGACCACAGGGCTGCCGAGCTGCTCGCCAGCAACGGCATCGAACTGGACGCGGGCGAACCGCTCATCATCCGCCGCACGCTTAAGGCTGACGGAGGAAGCCGTGCCTTCGTCAATGATCAGGCCTGTTCCGCCGCCTTGCTTCGCGACCTCGGCGGCACGCTCGTCGAAATCCACGGGCAGCATGATGATCGCGGCCTGCTCAACCCGCGCGGGCATCGCCAACTGCTGGACGCCTATGGCCGCTGCGACAGCGCGTCGGTGGCCAGGGCATACGCCGCCTGGCGCGAGGCAGCCGACCGGCTCGCTGAAAGCCGCGCGGCGGTAGAGGTGGCGGCGCGCGACCGCGACTATCTGACGCACGCGGTTGAAGAATTGTCGCGTTTCGGCCCTGAACCCGGCGAAGAGGCGGCGCTGGCCGAAGAGCGCGCAACCATGCAGAAGGGCGCGCGTCTCGCCGATGATCTGTCGGCGGTGACCGAATGCCTCACCGGCTCCGACGGCGGGCTGGCGCAACTGCGGCAGGCGGCGCGGCGGCTCGATCGCATGGTCAGCGAATATGAGCCTCTCGCCGAAGTGCTCGCCGCCCTCGACCGCGCCGTGATCGAAGCGGGCGAGGCGGAGGATCGGCTGGCGAGCGCCGCCGATGCGCTCAGCTTCGATCCCGCGCGCCTCGATGCCATCGAAACGCGCCTGTTCGACCTGCGCGGGCTGGCGCGCAAGCATCAGGTCGCCGCCGATGACCTCGCGGCCCTGCGCGACGACATGGCGGCAAAGCTGGCCGCCATCGAGGGTGGGGAGGAGCATATAGCCGCGCTGGAAGCCGATGTCGCCGCCACCGCCGCCGCCTATCGCGACGCCGCCCAGACGCTCTCCGCGCAGCGCAAGCACGCCGCCTCCCGGCTGGACGCCGCTGTCGCGGCTGAACTCGCGCCCCTCAAGCTCGACGCCGCACGCTTCCGCACCACCGTCGCCACGCTCGATGAAGGGCAATGGAGCGCGCAGGGCATGGACCGGGTGGAGTTCGAGATTTCCACCAATCCCGGCGCGCCTTTCGCGCCCCTGGTGAAGATCGCTAGCGGAGGCGAATTGTCGCGCTTCATCCTTGCGCTGAAGGTCGCGTTGGCGGAGCGGGGCGGGGCGGACACGCTGATCTTCGACGAGATCGACCGGGGCGTCGGCGGCGCGGTGGCATCGGCCATCGGCGACCGTCTCGCGCGCTTGGCGCAGAGCAACCAGATCCTCGTCGTTACCCACAGTCCGCAAGTGGCGGCGCGCGGCGCTGGCCATATGCTGATCGCCAAGGCCAGCGACGGCACGGTCACCCGCACCGGCGTCCATGCGCTCAGCGATGGCGAGCGGCGCGAAGAAATTGCCCGCATGCTCTCCGGCGCGGAAATCACCGCAGAGGCACGGGCGCAGGCGGACCGGCTGCTCGAAGTCTGACGCTGCTGCTAGAGCAAGTCTCGACAAGCCCGCCCTGAACGGGGATGGAGCAGATATGAGTGACTCGATAGACCCGACCCAGATGACGGAAGCGGAAGCCGCCAATCGCCTGATGCGGCTCGCCAGGGAAATTGCCCGGCACAATCGGCTCTACCATGATCAGGACCAGCCCGAGATCACTGACGCCGCCTATGACGCGCTGATCCGCGAAAATAACGCTCTGGAGGCGGCCTTCCCGCAGCTTGTTCGCGCGGATTCCCCCAATGCTCAGGTCGGGGCAGCACCCACTTCGGGATTGAAGAAGGTCCAGCATGCGGTCCGCATGATGAGCCTCGACAACGGCTTTTCGGACGAGGACATTGCCGAGTTCATTGCCCGCGTCCGCCGTTTCCTCGCGCTGCCGGACGGGGAACCCGTCGCCCTGACCGCCGAACCGAAGATCGACGGCCTGTCCTGTTCGCTCCGCTACGAAAAGGGGGAACTGCGCCTCGCCGCGACCCGTGGCGACGGCACGACCGGGGAGGATGTCACCGCCAATGTCCGCACCATCAGCGACATTCCCGGTCGCCTGACCGGCGAGAACTTGCCCGACCTGTTCGAAATCCGGGGCGAGGTCTATATGGCGAAGGCCGACTTCGTCGCGCTCAACCAGCGGCTGCTCGCCGAGGCGGACGACCCCGAAAAGGCGCGGCAGTTCGCCAACCCGCGCAACGCCGCTGCCGGATCGTTGCGGCAGAAGGACGCCGCCGTCACCGCCAGCCGTCCGCTGCGCTTTCTCGCCCATGGCTGGGGCGAAGCGAGCAGCCTTCCGGCAGAGACGCAGCTTGGCGTCATGCAGGGGATCGCCAACTGGGGCCTGCCGGTCTCTGACATGCTCACCTGCGTGGACTCGCTCGACGCATTGATCGCTCATTATCGCGGGATAGAGGCAGCGCGCGCCGACCTTCCATTCGACATAGACGGCGTCGTTTACAAGGTCGACCGGCTCGACTGGCAGCAACGCCTTGGCTTCGTGGCTAAGGCGCCGCGCTGGGCGATCGCGCACAAATTCCCTGCCGAACGCGCGCAAACCACCCTCGAAGCGATCGATATCCAGGTCGGCCGCACTGGCAAGCTGACCCCCGTCGGACGGCTGACCCCCGTCACGGTGGGCGGTGTCGTCGTCTCCAACGTGACGCTGCACAATGCCGACGAGATCGAGCGCCTGGGCGTCCGTCCGGGCGACCGCATCGTGGTGCAGCGCGCGGGCGACGTCATCCCGCAGGTGGTCGACAACCTCACCCGCAACGAAGAGCGCGCGCCCTTCATCTTCCCCAATCATTGCCCCGTCTGCGGATCGGAAGCCGTGCGCGAAGAAGGCGAGGTCGATATCCGCTGCACCGGTGGCCTTATCTGCGGCGCACAGCGCTTCGAACGGCTCCGCCATTTCGTCAGCCGTGGCGCGCTCGATATCGAAGGACTGGGCGAGAAAACGATCCAGGAATTTCTCGACCTTGGCTGGATCACCGAACCGGCCGACATCTTCCGCCTCAAACAGCATCGCGCCGCGCTGCTGGAAAAAGAGGGATGGAAGGAAAAATCCGTCGACAACCTGCTCGCCGCGATCGAGGCGAAGCGCCGGCCGGACGCCGCGCGCCTTCTCTTTGGCTTAGGCATCCGCCATATCGGCGCCGTCACCGCCCGCGACCTGCTCAAACGCTATACCAGCCTGCCCGGCATCAGGGCGCTGGCGCAGGACATCATAGCCCTGCGCGATAGCAGCACCGCCGCTGAAGGCGAGGAGGAAACACGCTTCCGCAACCGGCTGGACAAGGCGATCGCGGAGATGATCGGCGTTGAAAATGTGGGCTCCGCCGTTGGTCATGCGCTAGCCGACTTCTTCCACGAACCCCATAATCGAGAGGCCTGGGACGACCTGCTGTCCGAAGTGTCGCCCCCCGACTATGTAGTCGAAACCACCGCTAGCGAAGTGACCGGCAAGACGGTCGTCTTCACCGGCAAGCTGGAAACGATGAGCCGCGATGAGGCCAAGGCGCAGGCGGAACGGCTGGGTGCAAAAGCGGCAGGATCGGTCAGCGCCAAGACGGATCTTGTGGTGGCCGGTCCTGGCGCGGGATCGAAGCTGAAACAGGCCGCGGCCTTGGGGATCCCGGTGATCGATGAAGCGGCCTGGGCGGAGATCGTGAAGGCGGCGGTGTAGGGGGGCGACGTTGACCAGATCCGTCATCCCAGCGAATGCTGGGATCTCAGGAGGGTAGGGCACAGGGCGAAGGGCCTCAGCTTTCGCTGGGGTGACAGAATGGATGCTGTTGGAGTCAACCCGCCGCCTGAACCTTGTCCTGCGTCTTGGTATCGAAATCGCTCGCATCATGCCGCTCATGCAGCTGCTCTTCCAGCGGCCCGTTCGCGCGATTGACGATCCTGCCCCGCTTCACCGCAGGCCGCGCATCCACCTGCTTCGCCCAGCGCTGAACATTGGTATAGCTCTGCACGTCCAGAAATTCGCCAGCGCCAACATAGGTGCGGTCCAGCGCCACCCCGCCATACCATGGCCAAATCGCGATATCGGCGATCGTGAACTCATCCCCGGCGACATATTCATTCTCGCCAAGCTGCCGGTCCAGCACGTCGAACTGCCGCTTCACCTCCATCGTGTAGCGGTTGATGGCATATTCGATCTTTTCAGGCGCATAGGCGAAGAAGTGGCCAAAGCCGCCGCCCAGCAACGGCGCGCTGCCCATCTGCCAGAACAGCCATGACAAGGTCGCGGTGCGTTTGGCCGGTTCGGTAGGCAGGAACGCGCCGAACTTCTCGGCCAGATAGACCAGGATCGCGCCCGACTCGAACACCCGCTGGGGCGGCGAAACGCTGTGGTCCATCAGGGCCGGGATCTTGCTGTTCGGATTGACGGAGACAAAGCCGCTGCCGAACTGGTCGCCTTCGCCGATGTTGATCAGCCAGGCGTCATATTCCGCGCCGTGATGACCCGCCGCCAGCAGCTCCTCCAGCATGATCGTCACTTTCTGCCCGTTGGGCGTGCCCAGCGAGTAGAGCTGCAATGGATGCTTGCCGACCGGCAACGCCTTGTCATGGGTAGCGCCTGCGACCGGCCGATTGATGTTGGCGAAGGCGCCACCATTATCCTTGTCCCATGTCCAGACCCGGGGCGGAGTATAGCTGTCGGTCATTAGGCGATTTCTCCCACGGTGCGATGTCGCCTCGCAGGTAGGAAGTTGAACGGCGTGCCGCAACCGCTCGTCCTGCCCGTTTTACCGATCCGGTCTATGCCCGCACGACCAGCACGCTGACAGGCGACTGGTGGACGATGGCCGACGCGTTCGATCCCAGCAGCTTTGAGGATAGCGATGGTTGATGCGATCCGATGACGATCAGGTCGGCGCCTTGCCGTTCGGCCTCTGCCAGCACTTCGTCGCGAACACGGCCCCGCCGCGTCGCTATTTCCACCTGATCATCGCCGATGCCAAGATCGTCGCACCATTGCCGCATGGCCGCCAAGGCGTCCTCCTGTTCCCGCGCGTCAAAATCGCCCGCCAAAAGGTCTGAATAGCGGGAGGGCAGGTGATAGCGGACATAGAGCAGCCGCAGCCGTCCCTGCGGTCCTGCAATCGCGCTGGCCCGCGCCAACGCCGCCCGGCCATTGTCGGGATCGCTGACGTCTATCGCAACGATGATCGTGGAAAACTGCATCCTTCGCTCCTGTTTTTGCGGTCTGCTAGCCAAGGCAACGCTGGCAGGAGGGTGGGGATGCGGCCGACATGAAAGAACGCGCACCGGCAACGGCAAGGCGATAGTCGCAACAATCCCGCAAGCTGGCGCTCCGCGCGTGACAAAGCCGTCGATCAGGCGCAACAACGCCGCCGGGCTCTGAAGGGGCCTTCAATCCTAAAAAAATATGCCTCCTTGTCTTGACGGTTATTTTCACCGCTCCATATTCCGCAGCGCTGGCACTCTCTAACCAGGAGTGCTAACAGCAACTGGTTCATACGGGAGAAGGAACGGCATCAGGCAGATTCGCTGGGGGGATTTTCCCGCGGTCGCCCGCCCGACCAATCCCAAAAAGAGGGAAAGGTACTCAACATGGCATTTCGTCCGTTGCATGACCGCGTTCTCGTCCGTCGCGTAGAGGCGGAAGAGAAGACGGCCGGTGGCATCATCATCCCCGACACCGCCAAGGAAAAGCCGCAGGAAGGCGAAATCGTCGCTGTCGGCACCGGCTCGAAGGCCGAAGATGGCAAGGTGACGCCACTGGACGTCAAGGCTGGTGACCGCATCCTGTTCGGCAAGTGGTCGGGCACGGAAGTGAAGGTCGACGGCGAAGACCTGCTGATCATGAAGGAATCGGACATCCTGGGCGTTGTCGCCTAAAGGCGACGGGCTCGGGTTCGTTGCGTAAAGCTGCGAACCGGACCGCTATTCCAATTTCCCGCGGATTTCAGCCACTCAGAACGGTGTGAACTTCGCAAGATTTGCAATTCTCAAAGAGAGGTAAAAGATCATGGCAGCGAAGGACGTAAAGTTTTCGCGTGACGCTCGTGAGCGCATCCTGCGCGGCGTCGACATCCTGGCCGACGCGGTCAAGGTGACCCTGGGCCCCAAGGGCCGCAACGTCGTCATCGACAAGAGCTTCGGCGCGCCCCGCATCACCAAGGACGGCGTCAGCGTCGCCAAGGAAATCGAACTGAAGGACAAGTTCGAGAATATGGGCGCCCAGATGGTCCGCGAAGTTGCTTCGAAGACCAACGACATCGCCGGTGACGGCACCACCACCGCGACCGTTCTGGCTCAGGCCATCGTTCGCGAAGGCATGAAGTCGGTTGCTGCCGGCATCAACCCGATGGACCTGAAGCGCGGCATCGACCTCGCCGTCTCCAAGGTGATCGAGGACGTCAAGGCCCGTTCGAAGCCGGTCGCCGGTTCGAACGAAGTCGCTCAGGTCGGCATCATCTCGGCCAATGGCGACGTCGAAGTCGGCCAGAAGATTGCCGAAGCCATGGACCGCGTCGGCAAGGAAGGCGTGATCACCGTGGAAGAGGCCAAGGGTCTCGACTTCGAACTGGACGTCGTGGAAGGCATGCAGTTCGACCGTGGTTACCTGTCGCCCTACTTCGTCACCAACCCGGAAAAGATGCAGGTCGAACTCGCTGACCCCTACATCCTGATCCACGAAAAGAAGCTGTCGAACCTGCAGTCGATCCTGCCGATCCTCGAAGCCGTGGTGCAGTCGGGCCGTCCGCTCCTCATCATCGCGGAAGATATCGAAGGCGAAGCGCTGGCGACCCTGGTCGTCAACAAGCTGCGTGGTGGCCTGAAGGTCGCTGCGGTCAAGGCTCCTGGCTTCGGTGACCGCCGCAAGGCCATGCTGGAAGATATCGCCGTCCTGACCAAGGGCGAGGTCATCTCCGAAGACCTCGGCATCAAGCTTGAGAACGTCACGCTCGGCATGCTCGGCACCGCGAAGCGCGTCACCATCGACAAGGACAACACCACCATCGTCGATGGCGCTGGTGATGCCGAATCGATCAAGGGCCGCACCGAGCAGATCCGCGCTCAGATCGAGACGACCACGTCCGACTACGACCGCGAAAAGCTGCAGGAGCGTCTGGCCAAGCTGGCTGGCGGCGTTGCCGTCATCAAGGTTGGTGGTGCTTCGGAAGTCGAAGTCAAGGAGCGCAAGGACCGCGTCGATGACGCGCTGCACGCAACCCGCGCAGCCGTTGAAGAAGGCATCGTCCCCGGTGGTGGTACGGCTCTCCTCTACGCGACCAAGGCTCTGGAAGGCCTGAAGGGCGCCAACGACGACCAGACCCGTGGTATCGACATCATCCGCAAGGCAATCGAAGCGCCGCTGCGCCAGATCGCCCAGAATGCGGGCGTTGATGGCGCCGTTGTCGCTGGCAACCTGCTGCGCGAAAATGACGAGACCAAGGGCTTCAACGCCGCGACCGACACCTATGAGAACCTTGTCGCCGCTGGCGTCATCGATCCCACCAAGGTCGTTCGCGCTGCTCTGCAGGACGCGGCTTCGGTCGCTGGCCTGCTGATCACCACCGAAGCGACGATCGCTGAACTGCCCGCCGACGACAAGGCGCCGATGGGCATGCCCGGCGGCGGCATGGGTGGCATGGGCGGCATGGACTTCTAAAGCGATCGCAGCAGTCGGGCTTCGGCCCGGCTGTGGTTCGATCGCGATGGCAAAGTCCCTCGCTCAAGCGAACAGGGAAGGGCCGGGGAGCAATCCACCGGCCCTTTCGTTGTCGGCTGGAGAAATTTTCAGCCTCCGATCACCCCCGGCCCTCCTCATGCCAGCGGAAGTCGGCATCTCAAGCGCAAAGCTCAGTCCAAACCTGAACTATCGACCCCCATCGGGCGGCCACCCGATAGCTCCATTTTGGGCATCTTCCCCTTCCAAATTTACCAAATGGAAATCATGTTTAGCCAAAGGTGGCGGAGACGTGTCGTGCCTCTTCCATCATTGGAGCGCAAAACTGCGCGCGCATCTTGCGCCCGATACTCAGCAAAGCGCTGAGGTGCAGGACAGCCTTGTCAAATCGCTCTACGCATCACCTGCATCGTTGATGATCGGCGCCTTGGCTGGCGGAGCGCTCAGCTTCGTCGTCGCCTACCATGCTGGCCGCGCCGAAATCACGACGATCGCGACCTTGATTTTCCTGGTCGCGGTTAGCCGATCCATCTCTGCCGTCTACTTTCTGCGGCAGCTGGCTCATCATGAGGGGCCAACGCAGCAAGCCTGGGGACTGGCCTATGAACTGGGCGCGTGGGGCTATGCCGCATTGCTCGGTCTGCTCGCTTTCTCGACGCTCATCTTAACCGGCGATGCGTCGCTGCATATTTTGAGCGTCTGCCTTGTCGCGGCCTATTCCGGCGGCATCGCCGGACGCAATGCCGGGCGTGTGCATATCGCGGTTGGCCAGACATGCTTTGCGCTGCTTCCGACCTCGCTCGGCCTCTGCATCGCTGGTGGGCTGGGCTATTGGGTGCTGGCGACGATGTTGTTCCTGATGATTTTCGCCATGGCGGAAATCACCCGCACGACCCACCGGATCGTCGTCGAAGCGTTGCAGGGCAATTACGAAAAATCGCAGCTGGCTACCAAGTTCGAGAGGCTGGCGCGGTTCGACAGCCTGACCGGCGTGGAAAACCGCATGGCGATGCAGATGCGGTTGCGCGAGCTGTTCGACAAACGCCGGTCTGATCAGGATCCCATGGCCGTCTTCTGGATGGATCTTGATCGCTTCAAGGAAATAAATGATTCGCTGGGGCACATCATCGGCGATCAATTGCTCTGCACCGTTGCGGCGCGTCTTTCGCACGCGCTGGACGGTCGCGGCCATGTCGCTCGCTTCGGCGGAGATGAGTTCATCCTGATATGCCCCGGGGCCGATCGCGCCGTGGCCGGGGAGATTGCGCACGATGTGATGGCTGAGTTCGGCCATGACTTCGATGTCAGCGGCTATCATCTGACGGTCACGGCATCGATGGGCATCGCTGTCGCGCCCGAGGATGGGTGCGACAGCGAAGAGTTGCTGCAACATGCCGATATGGCGCTGTATCAGGCAAAGCGTGCGGGACGGAACCGCCATGCCCATTTCGACTGGGCCATGAAAGAGCGGCAAAATCGTACCTATGAGTTGGAGATGGGCCTTCGCAGCGCCATGGCAAATGGCGAGCTGTTGCTGCATTATCAGCCGATATTCGACACGGTCACTGGCAAGATCGCCATCTGCGAAGCGCTGATGCGGTGGGATCATCCCACAATGGGCCGCATTTCACCGGCCGAGTTCATTCCGGTGGCGGAAAGCTGCTCCCTCATCGAGCCGATAACCGCCTGGGCGCTGGAACAAGCGTGCCGGGACGCGATGCAGTGGGAGGAACATGTCCGCGTCGCCGTCAATATCTCGCCCGCGCTCATCAAGAGCGACGGGCTTCCGCGCGCGGTCATCGCTGCGCTCATGGGATCGGGCTTGAAAGCCAAGCGGCTCGAACTTGAAGTGACCGAATCAATCTTCCTGGAAGATAGCGGCCGCACCAGCCTGATCCTGTCAGAGCTGCAGCGTATTGGACTACGCCTTGCCCTCGACGATTTCGGAACAGGCTATTCCTCGCTCGGCTATCTGCGTGATTATGCGTTCGATACGCTCAAGGTCGATCAAAGCTTCATGCGAAGCGTCGGCGAAGAAGGGCGCGACCGCGCCATCGCCCAATCCGTCGCATATCTGGCGCACTCACTTGACGTGGAGACGGTAGCGGAGGGCATCGAGACGGAAGAACAGCTACGCTATGCGCGCGAGCTGGGCTTTAGCAATGTGCAAGGCTTTGTTCTAAGCCGCCCCATGCCTGCCGCAGATCTGCTCACGATGATGGCCGACATGAAACGTGAGAAAAGCAACGTCGTCACGTTGATGCAGAACCGCCGCCGCGCCTGACCGCTTACTTGGTCAGCCGTGTCTGCGCCGAGGCAAGGCGCCGCATCATCCGCAAATCCTTCGGATCGAGCTTGAGCGCCGTCGCTGCCCAATTTTCAACGATGTCCTTCAGCTCGGCATAATCGAGCGGATCGACGCGGCGTCCGGCTTCGAAGACGCCGACATGGCCGGCATGGTGGGGACGGTTGCCGGTGATATAGTCACGCACGGCCTGCTCGCCTTCGCCATCCTCGGCAAGGATGGTGACGACGCCCATGTCGTACATTTCTTCGGCGGTGTAGACCTTACCGGACAGGATCATGCGCTCTGCCATCCGGCGTCCCAGCTTCCGCGCCAGGATGGAATAGGCCCCCATTCCAGGGAAGAGGCCGAAGAGCATTTCAGGAAGGCCGAAACGAGCGCTTCGCTCCGCTACTACGACATCGAAACAAAGAAGAGCCTCAAACCCGCCCCCCAAGGCATCGCCCTGCGCCAAGGCGATGGAGATGAGCGGCATGTCGGCATTGCGCCATGCGCGATGAACCACATCGATGCACGCATGACCATATTTAACCAGGCCGGGCAAGTCGCCGCGCTCGATGCACGCCGCGAACAGCTCAAGGTCTCCACCCAGGTTGAAGACGCCGGGAAAGCGGGAACCAAGCACCATATATTTGAGCGGCAATATACCCTCGTCGAACAGCCGCTTGGCCTCTGTCTGCCAAAGCCGGATGTCGCGCAGCATCGGCAGATTATAGTTCGGCCGATTCGCCGGGGTCATGAAGGCCCAAAGGGTGTCGATCGGTTCATCGAAAGTGACATCGACCTGACCCAGGTCGAACAGCATCGAATGTCCGCTTTCGCGTGCCTGGAGCGCTGCTTCCGTAGCGGCAACGGCGTGAATGTTTTCGACAGGCAGGTGCATTGGCGAAGCGTCCTCCACCTCATCGCGTGCCGGATTAAACCGTCCGGAATCAATCATCTGTGCCCCCGCATTTCGATCCATGCTGAGGAAAACAACATTGTTCCTTCGATGCAACCGTCAGTGGATCAATCGGTGCCTTGTTAACCCTTTTTATTGTGTACTGTTGCTGCTAAGTCGCCAAAAAGACGCGCCTATCATGGTTAACGTTGCATTAATGCAACAAAGGCCGTTAAGTAAGTTTCAGGCGATTTTGTTGTCAGGTCTTTGTTAACCTTTATTAATTATGACATGGTGCATGGACAGACATCGCACCGATCCCCAGATTGTGACGCTCCTGCTTCATGATGAAGAGGGGAAAAGCTGGCGCCTCAACATCGCTGCCGATTGCCTTTGCTTCATCGGCAATTATCGCCGGGTGAAGGGCTTTGACATCGACGCGGTGGTTGCCTTCGACGGTTTGCGCAAGGCGGGCTGATCAGGGCGGCCAATCGATAAAAAGCGGTTCACTCTTGTCCGCGCGATGTTCTAGAGCGCGCAACGTGACTCAATCCCGTTTTTCCTTCACGATCGCCGCAACCGACGGCAAGGCCCGCACGGGCGCGATTCAGATGCGCCGCGGCGAAATCCGGACGCCTGCCTTCATGCCGGTTGGCACCGCCGCCACGGTCAAGGCGATGCGCCCGGCGGAGGTCCGCGCCACCGGCGCTGATATCATCCTCGGCAACACCTATCATCTGATGCTTCGTCCGGGCGCGGAGCGGGTGGCTCGGCTGGGAGGCTTGCACGGATTCATGGGTTGGGACCGGCCGATCCTGACCGACAGCGGCGGCTATCAGGTCATGAGCCTGTCCGCGCTCACCAGAATGAGCGAGGATGGCGTCGCCTTCGCCAGCCATATCGACGGTTCCCGTCACATGCTGACGCCCGAACGTTCGATGGAGATCCAGCGTCTGCTCGACAGTGACATTGTCATGGCCTTCGACGAGTGCACGAAAAACGGCTGCACCCATGATGAGGCGGCGCACAGCATGGAGCGATCCATGCGCTGGGCAAAGCGGTCCCGTGATGGCTTCGACGCCGGTGGCGAGCATGCCGAACGAGCGGCGCTTTTCGGCATTCAGCAGGGATCGCTTGACGAAAATCTGAGGCGCATTTCTGCGCAGAAGCTGACCGAGATCGGTTTTGACGGATATGCCGTAGGCGGCCTGGCGGTAGGGGAGGGGCAGGAGGCCATGTTCGCATGCCTCGATTACGCACCCGGCATGCTGCCGAGCGACAAGCCGCGTTATCTGATGGGCGTGGGCAAGCCTGACGACATCGTCGGGGCTGTCGAACGCGGCATCGACATGTTCGATTGTGTCCTGCCGACCCGCAGCGGCCGCAATGGTCAGGCCTTCACCTGGGCAGGCCCGCTCAACATCCGCAACGCGCGTTTTGCCGAGGATCTTTCGCCGCTCGATCCCCGCTGCACCTGTCCGGTCTGCGGGACGTGGAGCCGCGCCTATCTGCATCATCTGGTGAAATCCGGCGAAATGCTCGGCGCCATGTTGATGACGCAGCACAATATCCACTTCTATCAGGCGCTGATGCAGACGATACGGGACAGCATCGCGCAAGCCCGGTTCGCAGCCTTCGCATCGGACTTCCGCCGCGATTATCAGCGGGTCTGAGGATCAGGGAATGACATTGATCGCGATCGCATAATCGCCAGCGACCGGATCATGGTTGAGCGGCGCGCGCAGCTGACGGGAAAGGCCTGTCAGTACGCGCCCATATCGTTCTTCGATCCGCGCGCTCATCAGCTCCGATCCGCGCAACGCGGGGGAACTCAGATGCAGCACGGCCCGGTCGTCACGTCCCGGTTCCAGCTGCACGGATATGCGCATGCCCGTCCGGGGATCGGACAGCATCGCCAACTCCACCAATTCCGTCAGCAGGAATGCGATCGGCACGGCCACATCCTGGCTGATATGAAGATTGTCGCTGTCGATCTGAATACCGAACCGCCGTGCTTCCGCGGGAGCCGTGCCCCGCAGGCTTGCGGAAAGCTCGCTCACCAGTGAGCGGACCCCGACACCGCGATGCTCCTCCAGCTCCGCATAATGATTGCGATGCACGACTGAGAGGGCATCGACGCGGCGCTGGATTGATGCATAGGCCTCGACCGCTTCGGGTTCATGTGCCGCACGGGCATGCAGGCTGATCAGGCTGGCGATGATCTGGAGGTTGTTCTTGACGCGGTGATGAACTTCGCGCGTCAGTTTGCGCTGAGTATCCAGCCCCTCCGCCATCTCGGCCTCATGGGTCGCCACATCCTCGCTGATTTCGCGGAAGGTTTCGCCGAGTGCCACGATCTCCTGCGCCGGGGTGCGAATGCGGCGCATGGGTTCCAGCACTTCGCCCGGATGATAGGCGGCCACGGTACGCCTCAGCACGACGAGCGGGCGGATCAGCAAACGGTTGACGACGAACCATCCGATCGCCGCCGCCGCGAACCACATGACGAGGGGCAGGAACAGCGAAAGCATGCGCGCGAGCGTCACCGGCGGGTCACGCAGCGTCATGGTGAGCAGGATATCCGGCGGATCGAGTCGAGCCGACAGACTGGTGCTTTTGCCGTGCAAGTCGTTGGACGGCTGGCTGACCACCAAGATGTGATCGCCCTGCTGAAGGCTCAGCTGCCGGTTTTGCAGGGCTGTCGTCGGGCTGGCTATCGTTTCCAGATACGTACGCGAATAATAGGCAAGCGCAACGACTTGCCTGTTGTCGCTGACTACGCGGCTGACAAGATAGCCGGACGTCGGGAGCAGCATCGCTGGCGCGCCATGGAATCGAGCGGTTTTCGTGAGTCCTTGCGGTTCATGCTGAGAAGACCCGCAAATACGCTCGCCTTGGCGATTGTAGATGTAGTAGCGGCCGCCTTCCCGATCGTGGGAGGTCAGGAAAATGGAAAGCCGCTGGCACATTTCCGGCCCTTCGCTGCCGGTCGATAGCGCGTTGGCGGTCAGCATCAATGCGGTTCGATCGGAAGCCAGATCTTCGGTTAGCTTGCGTGCGCTCTGTGTCACAGACACACGAAGCAGCGCTTCCTTCTCCAGATCGGAAGTGCGGATCGCCTGAAGCGAAGCTACAAGCGCAATAAGGCCCAGAGGTAAAAGGGCCAGCGTCAGGATGAGGAACATCTTGACGCCCGTGGACTGGATCAGGCTGTTTAAGTTGCGCATGAGCAATCAACTGGTTGGGACGCAGCCGCCCCGTTCATGCGATGATCAGATGTGCGTTGACCCGTTTGGGATCAGGAATTTCAGCGATCTCAGTCAAAGCCAAATCGCCTTGCTCCGCACCTGTGCCAATATCGAAAAGCACCAATCTGCCCTCCGCCCGGGACACGCCAATTCGGCGACCCTCAAGGCCGATGCTTAATCCAGCTTTCTAAGAAGGTCGAGCATCTCGGCAGGAATGTCTTCGTCCACGGCGCGCTGGTATACAGAGCGCAGCACATTGGCGACGTTCCCATCCCCCTTGGCAGGGGCAGAGCGCCGCTTGCGGGAGGCGTTGCCAGTCACGCCCGAATCCGGGGTGTTGGCGCCGACATCTTTCCTGTCCCCTCCCTTCACATCCCGTTCCGTCGTTGAAGCAACCAAAATACGCCCCTCTGCAACGCTACCATGTCAACCGGCTTTTCTTTTGCGGCTTTCCCGCGTGACGTCAATCGACCGCCAGCGGAGCTTTACATCAAAATCCAGATTTCAGTTAAAAAACCGAACGGCAGTGAAACAAATCTTTTTCTCGTTGGTTCCACTCCCCGAAGCATTTTTTGCCACCGTCCGCAGGGCGGCTGAAAAGGGGGCGGGGGCTTGCCACATCGGCATTGGCAATCCATCCTTCCGCGCAGCGAATGTTTAGTAGCAATGCGCCCTATGGGCTGGGAGAAGATTTACAGATGTCGCTTGGACAGCAACTGCACCCCCATCTTCCTTTCTTGCGCCGCTATGCCCGCGCCCTGACGGGCAGCCAGGGGCATGGCGACGCCTATGTGCGGGCGACGCTGGAAGCGATCGTGGCCGCGCCTGAAGAATTCCCGTCTGATGTCGATCCTCGCCTTGGTCTTTACAAGACGTTCCATGCGATATGGTCGTCTTCCCATCTGGAAGATGGTCCGGTTCTGACGGGCAGCGATGGGCAGGAAGCGGTAGCGCAGGCGCGGCTTGCGCGATTGACGCCGCTGCCTCGCCAAGCCTTGTTGCTCACGGCATTGGAAGGTTTCACGGTCGACGACGTCGCCTACCTGATCGGTCTTGACGCCGCCGATGTCGAGGCGCTTGTGGAAGAGGCGCTCAGCGAGATCGAGGCTCAGACGCGGGCGAAGGTCTTGATCATCGAGGATGAACCCATCATCGCGATGGACATCGAAACCATCGTCCGTGACCTTGGTCATGAAGTGACTGCAATCGCCGTGACGCGCGAGGATGCGGTTCGTGAAGCGATGGCGGAGCGTCCCGGCCTGGTACTCGCCGACATTCAACTCGCGGACGATTCCAGCGGCATCGATGCGGTGAAGGATATTCTCGCGGAATTTTCCGTGCCCGTGATCTTCATCACCGCATTCCCAGAACGTCTGCTGACCGGTGAGCGTCCTGAACCGACCTTCCTCATCACGAAGCCCTTCCAACGTTCGACCGTCAAGGCGGCTATTTCGCAGGCCTTGTTCTTTGACGAAGCTACGGCTCCGGCCTGACGATCTGCACGGGTTCCGCCGCAAAACACTTAAGGAGCGGCGGAACCCGAGTCATGCCTCCGCGTTATTGATGCGTAACGATCGGGAGGTATTAAATGGCGGAACAGGAAAAGCATGTTGCTACCGAGGACGCCCGGTCAGGATCGACACCACATATAGTCCGGTATGTTCTGGGCATATCGCTGCCTCTGGTCATCATTGGCATGCTGATCGTGCTGTGGAGCTATTACGGGTAAACATCATTGGTTCCGTTGAACAATGAGTATAGGATGCGGACGCAAATATGGCTTTGACGGCTTCGGTTCATGAGGCGAGGGCGACAGCCAGTAAGAGGGTTGTTCCCATGAGCGAAGGGCTTGGCCAAGAGGCGGAGCACCAGGAAGTAGAGCGGCAGTCGCTCTCCGATTCGGATTTCAAGCGTGAGCTGGCTGCGGTTATCCCGCATCTGCGCGCTTTCGGCCGATCGCTTTCCGGTAATCGCGATGTCGCGGACGATCTCGTTCAGGAAACGCTGTTGAAGGCATGGGCGGCGCGCGGCCGTTTCCAGGCCGGGACCAACATGCGTGCGTGGACTTTCATCATTCTGCGCAACCATTATCTGTCGCAGATGCGGCGCTCCCGCTTCCGTGGCGATTGGGATGATCTGACCGCGGATCGCCTGCTCGCGGCTCCGGCAGGGCAGGACAAGCATGTCGAACTTTCCGACATGCAGCGCGCCCTGCTGCAACTGCCTCAGCCTCAGCGTGAAGCCCTGATTCTCGTCGGTGCTGGCGGTTTCGCTTATGAAGAGGCGGCGGAGATTTGCGGCGTAGCGGTCGGCACCATCAAGAGCCGCGTCGCACGCGGCCGCGCGGCGCTGGAGCAGATACTTGACAGCGGCGACCTTCCGTCACGGCGGACGCAGGAAACGACTGACACGGCTGTGCTGGACGAGATCATGGATGATGTCGACCGCCTCAGCCGGGGCCGCGAGACCAGGCAGGAATCCGATCTGGATGCCAATGATGTTTAAGACCGGTTCCTGCGAACCTTCCCAGATGGGGAGGGCGATGGGAGAGGGAGGATGGTTGAGGTTGGAGGGAGAGGCGACCCTCCTCAGGACGAGGAGCGGCCGGACGATATGATCCAGGCGGAAAAATCACGCGGCAGCGGCGTGATTTTCGCACTGGTTGCTATCGCCCTTATCCTGGCCATCGGTTTCTTCTACCTCACCAAGGAACGCGAGGACAGGGAAAGCCGCGTTATCACGGACGCAGCTGAATCGGCGGACAGCGCCGCGCGGGTCATCGAAAACGCCGCGCAGGATGCGGCGAGCAGCTTGCGGCGGCAAAATTGAAACTTGTAGTCCTGCTCTCCTGAGCGCGCTTTTGCTTTTGCGCTGAGCCATCTTCAGAGAATCTTTGGGAATTTCCTTCACAGTCCGTGCACGATCGGATTCTTCGCAGCCGCGGTGACTGATCCGACTCCACCAAGGTTACCAATTCAAGGGTAGCAGCGAGAAATACGCGCGACTGATGATCAGGCTCTTCAAACATTATGTGCCGCACGCCGTGCTGCTGCTGGGCTTGCTTGATCTCGTCCTGCTTTTAGGTGCGGCCGAAGCAGGATGGATATTGAGAGCGCGCCAGATCGGCATGGACGTGGATGAGATCACGACCCGCGCTGCCCCGCTGCTGAGCTTCGCGCTGGCGATTCAAACGGCGATGATCGCGGTGGGCGTCTATGGCACGGAGGCCCTCCAGTCGATCCGCTTTGCCTTGGCACGCCTGCTCGTTGCCATTTCGCTGGGCGTCATATTCCTTTCCGTCATGCATTTTTTGCTGCCGGACCTCACGCTTTGGCGCTCCAATTCCCTTTATGCGATGGGCCTGGCGGTGACGTTGCTGCTTGCGGTCAGGCTGCTGCTGGGTTCGATGCTGGGCGGCGAAGCGTTCAAGCGGCGCCTCGTCGTCCTGGGCGCAGGCAATCGCGCCAACCGGATCAGAGAAATCGAGCAGCGCAAGGGGTCCGGCTTTCTAGTGGTCGGCTACATCGCGATGAATGATGGCGCGCAGGTGATCCCTGAGGCGATCAACCGCAGCGCCATCTATAATCTCGCCGATTTCGTGGTCCGGCTGGGTGCGAGCGAGGTCGTTCTGGCGCTTGAGGAAAGGCGCAACGCATTGCCCTTGTCCGACCTGCTGCGCATCAAGACGACCGGCGTGCATGTGAACGAAATTTCGACGTTCCTTGAACGCGAAACGGGGCGCGTCGACCTTGATAGCGTGAACCCGAGCTGGCTGATCTTCTCCGATGGCTTTTCCGCTGGCCGCCGTCTGTCCAGCATTGCCAAGCGCTTGTTCGACATCATCGCCAGTTCGATCCTGCTGCTGCTGACCGGCCCCATCATCCTGATCGCTGCGATCCTGGTAAAGCTCGACAGCAAAGGTCCGGCCTTCTACCGCCAACAACGCGTGGGCCTTTTCGGCGAGGAATTCTGGATCGTGAAGCTGCGCACGATGCGGCAGGATGCTGAAATCAGCGGGCAGGCGGTTTGGGCGGAAAAAGACGACCCGCGCATCACGCGCCTGGGCTACTGGCTCCGCAAGCTGCGCATCGACGAACTGCCGCAGACATGGACTGTGCTGAAGGGCGAGATGAGCTTCGTCGGCCCTCGACCCGAACGGCGCCAGTTCGTCGAGGATCTTGAGCAGCACCTGCGCTACTATGCCGAACGCCATATGGTGAAGCCCGGCATCACGGGTTGGGCTCAGATCAACTATCCCTATGGCGCGTCTATCGAGGATAGCCGCAACAAATTGGAATATGATCTTTATTATGCGAAGAACTATACGCCCTTCCTGGACCTGCTGATCCTGATCCAGACCTTGCGCGTCATTCTTTGGCCGGAAGGCGCGCGCTAGGATGATGCGACCGGCCAGTCGCGCGGCGGAGTTAGGCTAGCCGAAGGCCCAGTTCATCGGCCGAAATTCCAAGCCGCCTGATCTGGTCGGCGACAAGAGGCCAGCATTCTTCCAGGAAGCGACGCCGTTCCGCTTCGCGCAGGCGGCGGGTGGCTCCTTCGGCCAAGAACATCCCGACGCCCCGCTTGACCAGCACCAGGCCATCGTCCTGGAAACATTGGTAAGCTTTTGCGACGGTCAGCGGATTTGCGCCTTCCTGAGCAGCGAGAGCACGGACGGAAGGGAGCATGTCGCCGTCGCGATAATCGCCATCGAGTATGGAGGCCGCGATGGTATCGCGAAGCCGGAGATAGACGGGCTTTGACTCATCGGCCATAAGTGCATCAGTGCCATAACACAGCGATGCGGACAAGGTGACCGACCGATGGACGCAGTCGTTCCGACCTATCTACTTGTCCCAAATAGAAACTATCTGCTCATAAGCTGGGCGCGGCCGTTCTTCCTGCGGACGCCCAGGCGTCCCAATGAAAATGAAGCCAGCCAGCCGTTCTGCGCCCACCGCGAAAGCCTGCCGGACATCTTCGTTATAAGCCGGCCATCCGGTCAGCCACCCTGCCGCAAAGCCTAGGGCATGGCTGGCATGCAGTAGATTCATGATCGCCGCGCCAGCCGACAATTGCTGCTCCCACGCCGGGATCTTGCTCCCCTCTACCGGCGCGGAGAGAGCAACGACCAAGGCGGGAGCCTGAAGCGCGAATTGCCGCACGGATTCCAATTCGAGCCGTCCCGCGTCCGGCTTCTCACGCCGGTAGGCGCTTTCGAGCAGGGCGGCGAAGGCTTCGCGCTTCTCATCCGGAACGACCACGAACCGCCAGGGCGCCAGCTTCCCATGGTCAGGCGTACGAAGGGCGATCTCCAGAATCTCGCGCAACTGTCCAGCATCGGGGCCAGGAGCGATCAGGTCGCGGGGCTTGCCGGAACGGCGCGTGCGCAGGAGCGAGAGAGGCGTGGTGGCGTCATTGAACATGGCGCATCAAATGGCGCGGCTGGGCGCGGGGCGCAAGTGCGCCCTGCTTTGACACAGGCAGGATTTCCGATCTAGGCTCGGCAGCATCCAAGCCCGATGGGAAACAGATGGCGACCGCATCTACTACGACACTCGCATCGGGGAAGACATGGCTGGGCCACCCGCGCGGTCTTTTCCTTCTGTTCTTCGTCGAGATGTGGGAACGCTTCTCCTTCTACGGGATGCGCGCGCTGCTGATCTTCTATCTCACGCAGCATTTCCTGTTTTCGGATCGCGACGCCGCTCATTCCTATGGCGCCTACATGTCGCTGATCTACATCTCGCCGTTGATGGGGGGCTATCTGGCCGACCGCTATCTGGGGCAGCGCAAGGCGGTATTGTTCGGCGGGATAGTGATCGCCGCCGGGCACATCATTCTTGGGCTGGAAGCTGACGGTTCAGCTGATGCGATGGGCCTTGGCCTGTTCTGGTTGGGATTGGCGACGGTCATCGTCGGCACGGGATTTTTGAAAGCCAGCGTGTCGGCCATGGTGGGACAGCTTTATCCCCGCGACGATATGCGCCGCGACCCGGCTTATACGATCTTCTACATGGGCATCAACGTTGGCGCGACGATCGGGCCGCTAATCTGCGGCTATCTGGGCCAGCGCTGGGGTTGGCATTGGGGCTTCGGTGCTGCGTCTGTTGGGATGATCGCAGGCGTTATCGGCTTCCTGCTGTGCAAGCCGTTGTTGCAGGGCAAGGGAGAACCGCCCCATCCAGCTCGGCTTGCCGAGCGGGTCGGCGGTGTGATCAGCCGCGAATGGCTCGTCTACCTGTCGAGCCTCCTGGCCATCCTGCTTTGCTGGCTGTTGATCCAGCAGCATGCGGTAGTGGGATGGATGCTGGCGGGCGCGAGCGTCCTTATGGTGCTTTATATATTGTGGGAAGCGTTCGGGCGCATGGATCGGATCGGGCGGGACCGTATGCTGGCTGCCCTGTTCCTGCTCTTCATAAACCCGCTTTTCTGGGGCCTGTATGAGCAGACCGGATCCTCGCTCAGCCTCTTCACGGCACGCTATACCGACAGGAACATCCTTGGCTTCGATGTGCCTGCATCGATGTTCCAGTCGGTGAATGCGGCTTACATCCTGATCTTCGGTCCTGTCTTCGCGGCGCTGTGGATTGCTCTGGCGAAGCGGGGGCGGGAGCCTTCTACCCCGGCCAAGTTCGGGCTGGCGCTCATACTGGTCGGCGCGGGCTTCCTGATACTCGTCGCAGGCACAGGCGCACCGGGGACACTGACGCCCATCCTGTTCATCTTCCTTCTTTATCTCTGTCACACTTTGGGGGAGCTGTGCCTGTCTCCTGTCGGGCTGTCGGCGATGTCGAAACTGGCGCCCTCCCGGATGATCGGCCTGATCATGGGGATATGGTTCCTCGCCATGGCGCTCGGCGAATATGTTGCCGGGATGATCGCTGGGGCAACCGGCGGCTCTGATGGCGCGGCGTCGCGCGACGCGGTGCTGGCGGTCTATGGCAATATCGGTTGGTGGTCGATCGGCATCGGCATTTTCGTCATCGCCGTTGCACCGTTCGTGAAGAGGCTGATGCACGCCGGGGAACTGAGCGGAGAAGAAGGCGCGGAAGCGGAAGCGCAGCGTGACAGCTTCGCCATTGCCGATCGGGTGGAAGACAAGCCCGCCTGAGCGCTCAGTTGGTCGCTCCCCAGACGTCAGCGGCGCGAACGAACCCGCGCTGGCCGCCCACATCGAAACCGCACCAGCCATCGCTGCACGATGACAGGCGGCCAACCACGCCTTTTTCCGCGCGGAACACCGTGCGCGCGCCTTCGCTCGCAGCCTGCCGCATCGGGGCCACCGATGCCGTCACGATCGCGGTCGGGGTATCGCTGAGCAGCCGAACGTGCATCCATCCTTGCGTGCCGCTCGGATCCTCGACCTTGCGCCAGAGGCCCAGCACCTGCACCACCTTCACGGGCAGGTCGCGGCGCCGATAGACCCAGTTCGACGGATAATCCAGGCTGGGGCCGACCCGCATGCGGGCTTCGTCCTGGTTGATCGAAGCCCAATAAGGAACAGGCTTTGACGGAGCCGCCGATGTGCCGCCTGCGAAACATAGCGCGGCTGCGACAATCGCGCCATGAGGCAGATACCCCTTCATCCCTGTTCTTTTCCCCTTTGCGTGACGCACCGTTATAGCGTCCCGCCAACTCTGCCGACAACCATTGTCTTGGCCTGAAAGCATAAGCGCTTGACCACCGTCACGGCCCGGCATAGCGGCTGTGCATGGCCAAGAAACCGCGTCCTGCCAAGCCGCGCGTCGTCGTCACGCGCCGCCTGCCTCCCAATGTGGAGGCCCGCATGGCCGAATTGTTCGACGCGGTATTCAATGTCGGCGATGTGCCCATGGACCGCGCGGCGCTGACCCGCGCGATGGCGCAATGCGATGTGCTGGTTCCTTCGGTGACGGATCAGATCGACGCGGCGCTGATCGACCTTGCCCCTGAACGCCTGCAACTCATCGCGAGCTTTGGCAGCGGGGTCGATCATATCGATCTTGGCGCAGCGCGGCGAAAGGGCATCATCGTCACCAATACGCCCGGCGTCCTGACAGAGGATACGGCCGACATGACGATGGCGCTCATTCTGTCGGTTCCCCGCAGGCTGGCAGAGGGTGAAAAGCTGGTCCGGTCCGGCACCTGGTCCGGCTGGAGCCCCTCGGGCATGCTCGGCCACCGCATCGGCGGCAAGAAGCTTGGCATCATCGGCATGGGCCGGATCGGGCGGGCGGTTGCCAAGCGAGCAGCGGCGTTCGGCCTGTCGATCGCTTATCACAACCGTCATCGCTTGCCTTTCGAGGTCGAGCATGAACTGGAAGCAGCATGGCACCCCGATGTCGACACGCTGCTGAGCGAATGCGACATCGTGTCCATAAACTGCCCGCTCAATGCCGACAGCCGGAGCATGATCGATGCGCGTCGTATCGCGATGATGCGGCCGGACGCATATCTCATCAACACGTCGCGCGCTGAGATCACAGACGAATCGGCGCTGATCGCGGCATTGGCGGAAGGGCGGATCGCAGGCGCAGGGCTGGACGTCTATGCGCATGAGCCCGCCGTGGATTCGCGTCTGCTCGCGCTGTCGAACGTGGTTCTGCTGCCGCACATGGGTTCGGCGACGTTCGAGGGACGCGACGCCACCGGCGCGCGAGTCATCGCCAACATCCGCAGTTGGGTTGATGGCCACCGTCCACCCAACCAAGTGCTCGAAGGTTGGATCTAGTCTGAAGTGAGCGTGTCATGAGTGGTCTTCACCGGCGGGAGCTGCTGCATGGCCTCAGCATGGCGGGCGGCGCGTTCGCGCTGAGCCGCTTCGTTCCTGCCTGGGCGCAAAGCGGCACGTCCGGGCTGGCTTCATCGCCAGAAGCACTGACTGGCGAAAATATCGCGCTCACCGTCAGTGAGGGGCATTTCTCCACAGGCGGGCGATCCGCCCATGCCGTGATGATCAATGGCACTCTGCCAGCCCCGCTGATCCGGCTGAAGGAAGGGCAGAATGTCCGCCTGCACGTCACGAACCGGCTGAAGGAAGATACCTCCATCCACTGGCACGGTCTGATCGTGCCTTTCCAGATGGATGGTGTTCCCGGCGTCAGCTTTCCCGGCATCCGGCCAGGCGAGACCTTCGTCTACGATTTTCCGGTGCGGCAGTCGGGCACCTATTGGTATCATAGCCATTCGGGCATGCAGGAGGCGGTTGGCCACTATGGTCCGATCGTCATAGATCCTGCCGGTCTGGACCCGGTTCAGGCTGACCGCGAACATGTGATCGTCCTGTCCGACTGGAGCCCGCTCCATCCCCACGTCCTGCTCAAGCGGCTCAAGCAGATGAGCGGCTATTTCAATATGCAGAAGCAGACGCTGGCCGGTTTGCTGGCGGGCAAGGACCAGAGTGCAAGGGATCGCCTGCGATGGGGCGCAATGCGCATGGACCCCACCGACATATCGGACGTGACGGGATCGACCTACAGCTTCCTCGTCAACGGGCATGGGACGGCGGAAAACTGGACGGGCCTTTTCACGCCAGGTGAGAGGGTTCGCCTGCGGATCATAAATGCATCGGCGATGACGAACTTCAATGTCCGGCTGCCCGGCCTGCCGATGACCGTAGTGCAATGCGATGGACAGCATGTGCAGCCCGTCGAAACGGACGAGTTCCAGATCGGCGTTGCAGAGACCTATGATGTCGTCATTCGCCCCAATGAGGCGCGGGCCTACGGCCTGATCGCGGAAGCGGTCGACCGGTCAGGCCTCGTGCGCGCGACATTGGCGCCGCGGACCGGCATGGTTGCGGAAGTGCCTGAACTGAGACAGCGCCCACTGCTGGGCATGAAGGATATGGGCATGGACATGTCCGGTATGGATATGGGCCATGGCGGCGCGAGCGGCCACAGCGACCCTGCCACTGAAGGCAGGGCTGGGCATTCCATGAAGATGCGGGACAAGTCCGTCGCGCCGCAGGTCCGCATGGGTCCTGGCGTCGCAACGCTTTCGCCAATGCCCATGGACCGGACTGCCGATCGCCCTACGGGTCTGGAAGATGTGCCCCATCGGGTGCTGACCTATGCTGACCTGAAATCGCTGCTGCCGCACAAGGACCGGCGGGCACCGACACGCACGCTAGACATCCATCTTACCGCAAACATGGAACGCTATATGTGGTCCTTTGATGGGGTGAAGCTGTCCGACGGTGCGGAACCCATCGCGTTCCGTCACATGGAGCGGGTGAGGGTGAACCTCATCAATGACACGATGATGCCGCATCCCATCCATCTTCATGGCCATTTTTTCGAGCTGGTCACGGGCGCGGATGAGCATAATCCGCTCAAGCATACGGTGAATGTACTGCCCGGTGGCAAGGTCAGCTTCGATCTGACGGCCGACGCCTTGGGCGACTGGGCATTTCACTGCCATATGCTGATGCACATGCATTCGGGCATGATGCGGGTGGTGACGGTGCGTCATGACGGGGGGGCGGCATGAAATACGCCCTCGCGGCCCTGCTGCTGCCCGTCGCACTTCCAGCCCATGCGCAGCAGATGGATCACAGCCATATGCATCATGGCGGCATGGAGCAGGCTTCCGAGGCGAAGGACAATCCGTCTCCAGACGCTGCCGATCCTCATGCGGGCCATCTCGCTGTTCCAGCCACGCCGAAAGGGACAGCTCCGCCGCCGCCAAGCGATCATGCCGCTGACGCATATTTCAACCCTGCCGAAATGGCTCGCGCCCGCGCCGCCATGCGCAGGGAAAATGGCGGCATGACCTTCTCGCAATTGATGCTCGACCGCCTTGAATATCGCCTGGGCCAGGGCGCCGACGCCTACCACTGGCAGGGTGAAGGCTGGATCGGCGGGGACATTAACCGCCTCGCGTTCAAGACGGAAGGCGAGGGGGAGGTCCGGGGCAGGCTGGAAGAGGCGGAGGTCCAGGCGCTTTACAGCCGCGCGATCGATCCATGGTTCAATCTCGAAGCTGGATTGCGGCATGACTTCCGTCGCGGGCAAGACCGAAGCTATGCTGTGATTGGCATAGATGGCCTGGCTCCATATTGGTTTGAGGTCGGCGCGCAGGCATTCCTGTCCGCCAAAGGGGATGCGCATCTCCGGCTGGAGGCAAATTATGATCAGCGCATCACCCAGCGTTTGATCCTGCAACCGGCCGCCGAAATGAACTTCGCCGCCCAGGATGTGCCTGAACTTGGGCTTGGATCAGGATTGTCGGACGTCGAACTGGGTCTACGGCTGCGTTATGAATTTGCCCGCGAATTCGCGCCCTATATCGGGGTCAATTGGGAGCGGAAGCTTGGCAAGACCGCCCGGATCGCGCGCGCCGGGGGCGATGATGCTTCCGCGACGAGCTTGGTGATGGGCATCCGTTTCTGGTTCTAGCCTAAAGCTTCAACCCGCCGACGTGGAACGTCTTGGTCTCAAGATATTCCTCGATCCCCATATGCGCGCCCTCGCGGCCAAAGCCTGACATCTTGACCCCGCCAAAGGGCGCCATCTCCATCGATATGCCGCCCGTGTTCAGCGCGACCATGCCAGCCTCCAGGCGCTCGGCCACGCGAAAGGCGCGATGCAGGTTCTCGGTGTAGAAATAGCTGGCAAGGCCATAGCTTGTGCCATTGGCGATTTCGATGCCTTCCTCTTCATGGGTGAAGCGGAAGAGGGGTGCTACAGGTCCGAAAGTCTCTTCGTCCGCCAGCCGCATGTCGCGCGTGGCTCCGGTCAGCACCATCGGCGTTGCAAAGCGCTCGCCCTTCGCACCGTCCGGCGCCTTGGCGAAAATCTTCGCGCCATGGTGAAGAGCGTCGTCTACATGCTCCTTCACCTTGTCGACGGCAGCGCTGTTGATGAGGGGCCCGATCGTGGCGCCTTCCTGATCGCCGGGTGCGACCTTGAGGGCGGAGACCGCCTTGGCCAGCCGCTCGGCAAATGCGTCGTGAATGCCGTCCTGCACCAATATGCGGTTGGCACAGACGCAGGTTTGCCCTGCGTTGCGGAACTTGCTCGCCATGCCGCTCGCGACGGCGAGGTCGAGGTCAGCGTCGTCGAACACGATCAACGGCGCATTGCCGCCAAGCTCCAGGCTCAGCCGTTTCAAGGTGCCGGCGGATTGCTGCATCAGTTGCACGCCCACGCGCGTGGAGCCGGTAAAGGACAGCTTCCGCACGATCGGACTCGACGTCATGACCCCGCCGATAGCTTTTGCATCCCCGGTGACGATGCCGAAGACGCCTGCGGGAAAGCCTGCCATTTCCGCCAGCTTCGCCAGGGCCAGCGCGGAGTAGGGCGTCAGTTCGGACGGCTTGATGACAACCGGACAACCCGCTGCGAGGGCGGGGGCGCATTTCCGCGTGATCATCGCGGCGGGGAAGTTCCACGGCGTTATCGCGGCCGAAACACCCACCGGCTCTTTCATGACCAATATGCGGCGATTGGTTTCGGGTGCTGGTATGATGGCTCCATCGACCCGGCGTGCTTCCTCCGCGAACCATTTTATGAAGGTCGCGGCGTAGCGGATTTCCCCCTCCGCTTCGGCCAGGGGCTTCCCTTGTTCAGCCGTCATGATCCGTGCGAGGTCCGCGATATTTTCCAACACAAGCGCATGCCAGCGTTCCAGCAGCGCGGCGCGGTCATTGGCCGTGCGCGCGCGCCAGGCAGGATAAGCCCGCTCAGCCGCCGAAATGGCCGCGCGCGTATCCTCTTCACCGCAATCTGGGACCGTGCCGATGACCGCCCCGGTCGCAGGATTGTCGACGGGCACGGTCGCGCCGGATTTCGCACTGACCCATTCGCCGCCTATGAAGGCGCGGTCGGTCAGCAATGCGGGATTGTCTAGCGAAAGGGTCATGGATGCCTGCACCGCTGAGAGGAGTTTCTGGCGTCAGTAACGGCTCAGGCCCGGAAAATCTCCGGCCATAACGGATGCGGAACCTGCAAGCGGCGTCATCCGTTCAGCCCGCATCTGTTTATAGTGAAGGATTTCATCATGATCCGCCTGGCAATCATATCGCTGGTCATCGCCGCGGTGCTCGCGATCCTGGGTTTTGGCGGCGCTGCCGGCACCTTTGTCGGGATCGCCAAGATATTGTTCTTCCTTGCGGTCGCGCTGTTCGTGATCTTCCTCGTTCTGGGCCTGCTGGCTGGAAAAGGGATCAAGAACGCAATAGATTGATCGCATGATAGAGATTGGCGCTGGAATCGATGAAACGGGCAGGCTGATAAGGGACGAAGCCGGTTTTCTGCTCCAGCGTGATCTCGGCGGCACCTTTCGCCTCGTCCTCCTGCGCGTACCCGTCGATCATGTCGAAAAGCGGGTACGCGTGCAGGGCTATTATGCGGGCGAGGGAATAGTCGAGGTCGAAGGCGTCGCCGCCGCCTGAATTGCTTCAGCGGCAGCGATGATATGTCAGGCGGTCACGGGATCGCCGGGCGCGATCGGATTGTTGGTGTGCACGAAGCGTGCGCACGCACCTACGCCACGGTTATTTTCCAGCGGCAGGGCGGTTTCGCAATAGGCGCATTCGGCCATAAGGCGGCCGACGATCCACTGGCTCCGGCCGCAACTGGGACAATGGTTGGCCTCGCCAAGATGATAATGAATTATGTATCCCCTTAGGGCCGGGTCAAATGACTTGCCGGTCGCGAGGCTCGAAACTGGGCGCATCGTCTCTTCCTCCTCAGACATATATTATCGAGCACCCAGTGAAAAATATCGATATTTCAAAACACTGCGATGCGACGACTTAAGTCAGAGCGCGCGACCCGCTTTATTTCATGGTAACCCGCTCCGACTGCCAGAACGCGGCTACAGCTCAATGTATCCCGTGCCGTCGGACCCCGTCTATAATAAAGATTGGTGACATGTCTCATTTCGCGCCTTCTCATTGACTTGACGGGTGCAGGCGCTATGGCGGCGGCCATCAAGGGACATACCCGCTTCGGCCATCGGTTGGGGCGCATCCCGTCACTGTGAGGCCGCCATGATGTGGGGGCATGCGCCGACGGAATGTCGTTATCCTCCTAGCCCCTTGGCCGGGCATTGCGAGGAGACGCACGACTCATGACCGCCATCGGACAGGATACTCTCGGCACGCGCGACACGTTGAAGGTCGGCGGCAAGGACATTGCCTACTACTCGCTGAAGAAGGCTGCGGCCAAGCTGGGCGATGTTTCGCGTCTCCCCTTCTCGATGAAGGTGCTGCTGGAAAACCTGCTCCGCTTCGAAGATGGCGTGACCGTCACCACCGACGATATCAAGGCGATCGTCGAGTGGCAGAATGACAAGGGCAAGGCCGAGCGCGAGATTCAGTACCGCCCGGCCCGCGTCCTGTTGCAGGACTTCACTGGCGTTCCCTGCGTCGTAGATCTCGCCGCCATGCGCGACGCGATGAACGCGCTCGGCGCCGATGCCAGCAAGATCAATCCGCAGGTGCCCGTCCACCTCGTCATCGATCACTCGGTCATGGTCGACGAATTCGGCACGCCCAAGGCGTTCGAACAGAATATGGAAATTGAATATCAGCGCAACATGGAGCGCTACGACTTCCTGAAGTGGGGCAGCAAGAGCCTCGCCAATTTCTACGCCGTTCCCCCGGGCACCGGCATCTGTCATCAGGTGAACCTGGAAAATATCGCGCAGGCCGTCTGGTCGAGCGAAGGCCCCGACGGCGTCACTGTCGCTTATCCCGACACCTGCGTCGGCACCGACAGCCACACCACCATGGTGAACGGCCTGGGCGTGCTCGGCTGGGGCGTGGGCGGCATTGAGGCTGAGGCCGCCATGCTGGGTCAGCCCGTTTCCATGCTCATCCCCGAAGTCGTGGGCTTCAAGTTCACGGGCGAACTGAAGGAAGGCGTGACCGCCACCGACCTCGTCCTCACCTGCACCCAGATGCTGCGCGCGCGCGGCGTGGTGGGCCGTTTCGTCGAATATTTCGGCCCAGGCCTTGCTTCGCTGACTCTGGCCGACCGTGCGACGCTCGCGAACATGGCGCCGGAATATGGCGCGACCTGCGGCTTCTTCGGCATTGACGACAAGACGCTCGACTATATGCGCCTCACCGGCCGCACCGAGGAGAATATCGCGCTGGTGGAGGCTTATGCCAAGGAGCAGGGCTTCTGGATCGATCCTTCGGTGGAGCCGATCTTCACCGACACGCTCGAACTCGACCTGTCGACTGTCGTCCCCAGCCTCGCTGGTCCCAAGCGTCCGCAGGACCGCGTCTCGCTGCCGGAAGTCGATGACGTGTTCAATGCCGACATGGAGAAGGTCTACAAGAAGGCGCAGACCCGCGTTCCTGTCGAGGGCAAGGATTTCGACATTGGCGACGGTGACGTCACGATCGCCGCGATCACCAGCTGCACCAACACGTCGAACCCCGGTGTTCTGGTCGCTGCCGGCCTCGTCGCCAAGAAGGCGAACGAACTCGGCCTGAAGCCCAAGCCTTGGGTCAAGACGTCGCTCGCCCCCGGCAGCCAGGTCGTCACCGACTATCTGGAAAAGGCCGGGCTCCAGTCGCACCTCGACGCCATCGGCTTCAATCTGGTGGGCTATGGCTGCACCACCTGCATCGGCAACTCCGGCCCGCTGGCCGAGCCGATCAGCAAGGCGATCAATGACAACGGCCTGGTCGCTGCTGCCGTCATCTCGGGCAACCGCAACTTCGAAGGCCGCGTGTCGCCCGACGTGCGCGCCAACTTCCTCGCCTCGCCGCCGCTGGTTGTCGCCTATGCGCTCAAGGGCACTGTGGTCGAGGATTTCATCACGACCCCGATCGGCACGGGCAAGGATGGCCAGGCAGTCTATCTGAAGGACATCTGGCCCACGAACGACGAAGTCGCCTCGACCATGGCGGGCTGCATGGATCGCCAGATGTTCCAGGCGCGCTACGCCGACGTCTACAAGGGCGATGCCCACTGGCAGGCGATCGACGTGACCGGTTCGGCCACCTATAGCTGGCGCGCCGGATCGACCTATGTCGCCAACCCGCCCTATTTCGAGGGGCTGACCATGACCCCGGCCGCGGTCACCGACATTGTCGAAGCCAAGCCGCTGGCCATCTTCGGCGACTCCATCACCACCGACCATATTTCGCCCGCCGGTTCGATCAAGGCGACCTCGCCCGCAGGCAAGTGGCTGTCGGACCATCAGGTCGCCCAGGCCGACTTCAACAGCTATGGTGCGCGCCGTGGCCATCATGAAGTGATGATGCGCGGCACCTTCGCCAACATCCGCATCAAGAACCTGATGCTGGACGGCGTCGAAGGCGGCATGACCCGCTATGAAGGCGAAGTCATGCCGATCTATGACGCAGCGATGAAGCACAAGGCGGACGGCGCCTCGCTGGTCGTCATCGGCGGCAAGGAATATGGCACCGGATCGTCGCGCGACTGGGCGGCGAAGGGCACCAACCTGCTCGGCGTCCGCGCCGTCATCGTCGAAAGCTTCGAGCGTATTCACCGTTCGAACCTGGTCGGCATGGGCGTGTTGCCGCTGCAGTTCAAGAATGGCGAGAGCAAGGACACGTTCGGCTTCACGGGTGATGAGACCTTCACCATCCAGAATGTCGCTGGCCTGAAGCCGCGCCAGGACGTGGAGGTGATCGTGAAGCGCGCCGATGGCTCGACCTTCACCTTCACGGCCCTCTGCCGCATCGACACCGTGAACGAGCTCGAATATTTCATGAACGGCGGCATCCTTCAGTACGTCCTGCGCAAGCTGGCCGCCTGATCCGCTGCAATGCCGAGCTAAGACGAAAGGCTCCCTCCGGCAGGAGGGAGCCTTTTGTATGTCGAGATGGGCTGCAATTTCCTGCGCCGAAAACTCTTAGCTGCTCACCCGCACACCAGTAAGACGCACGCCGAAAGGACCGCATGGCTATCATCGTGGAAATCGTCGGCTGGGTGGGCGCTGTCCTGGTCCTGGGCGCTTACATCCTCGTCTCGATAGGTCGCCTTTCTGGCGGATCGGCGCTTTTCCAGTGGATGAACGCGTTGGGCGCCGGTTTCTTCGTGCTGAACACCTGGTGGCACGGCGCCATACCTTCGATGGTGCTGAATATCGTTTGGAGCGCGATCGGTTTCGCGGCGCTCTGGCGCATCTGGCGCGCCAAGGCGACAGATAGCCGATAGGAGGGTTATCGGCTCCTCAAGAAAGCCTGGGGTGGCGAGCGTCCGTCCAATCCGTTAGGCATCCCATCAGCAATGAAAAAAGCACTCATCGTCCGTCATGTGCCGCGAGAGGGAGCGGCCGGGTTTCTCCAGCCGATCGAAGCTGCGGGCTTTCAGATCGAGAGGATCGACGTAGCGAGCCCCGAATTTGCCGATGTCGATCTTTGCACGCCTGACCTGCTGATCATGATGGGCGGCCCCATGGGCGTCTATGAGCATGACATCCATCCGTGGATTCCGGTGCAGGTCGGCAAACTGGCCGCGCGGCTGGAGCAGGATCTCCCAACCTTGGGCGTCTGCCTTGGCAGTCAGATGATCGCCGCTGCATTGGGCGCACAGGTCTATCCCGGCGAGGTGATGGAACTAGGCTTCGCGCCTGTCACTCTAAATGGGGCAGGGGCCGATTCGCCCTTGCGGCACATCCGGGATGTGCCCGTTCTCCACTGGCATAGCGATACCTTCGAATTGCCGCGTGGCGTCGAACTGCTGGCATCGACGGATGCCTATGCGCATCAGGCCTTTCGCCGCGGACGCAACCTTCTGGCGCTGCAATTCCATGCCGAAATGGGTGAAGACCCGCGCTTCGATGACTGGCTGACCCATTTCTGGGCGGACCTCGACGTGGCTCGGCAGTGCGGCGTGGCGCTGCGCCGGGACCATGACGAACATGGTCCTGCGGCCGTCGCAGCGGGCCGTGCGATGATCGGTGATTGGTTGGCTCAGCTGAAGGCCTGACCAGTCCAGCCGCGTCAAAACTCCCAGCGTCAAAATTCTACGTCGAGTTCCTCTACCTCGTCAGGCTCCTTGCGCGCGTCATCGATCCACTCGCGCATCAGGTCCCAGCTATTCACCGTATCGCAATAGGCAGCCGCTGGACCCTGCAACTTCACGGCATAGGTCAGGAAGCGCTGCACGACCGGCGCGAACATCGCATCCGCCACGGTGGGGCTGTCGCCGAACAGCCATGGCCCGCCATAAGACCCAAGACATTCGGTCCAGATCGCCTCCACCCGTTCGATGTCGGGCTTGGCGCCAGAGAAGATCGGGAATTTCTTGTGCCGGACCTTGAGGTTCATCGGCAAGGCGGATCGCAGGTTCGCAAAACCGGAATGGATCTCGCCCGAAACCGACCGGCAATGCGCGCGCGCGATCCGGTCCTTCGGGTACATGCCGGCGTTGGGATAAAGCTCGTGCAGATATTCCGCGATCGCCAGCGTGTCCCAGACACTCGCCCCTTCATGCGTCAGCCTCGGCACCAGGACGGACGGCGTCAGCAGCAAAAGTTCGGCGCGGTTTTCCAGATTTTCCAGCGCCACCATCTTCTCCGTGACGCGCAGCCCGGCCAACCGGCACAGCAGCCAACCTCTCAATGACCAGGAGGAATAGATCTTGCTCGATATCGTCAATTCCGTAGCGGCCATGGCGATCCTCCCGATATTCCCACATTTTTCCATCAAACATGATGCAGTGCAATACGCAAAAACAGTATATCGAACGGAGGGGGCCGAATCGGCCTGGGGGAACATTTTGGGGCGCCGTTCATATTATGACGATGCTGTACACTGGCTATCAAGCTCTCGAAGACATGCTGGCTCCGGCTCGTTTCGGTGCTGAACTCGCCCTCGGTCTTCGGGGGAAAATGGGACCGGTAGCCGATTGGCCCATGCCCCGCCGCATGTTCGCGCTCATGGATGTGTTCCAGGGGGCGCGTCTCACCCACAAGCGCCCGTCCTACGGGATAGACGAAGTCCGCAGCGGCAATGCCCTTGTTGCAGTGCGGGAAGAAGTGCTGCTCGACCTGCCTTTTGGCAATCTGCTGCACTTCGCCAAGGATGATGTCGAAACAGAACAGCCGCGTATATTGCTCGTCGCTCCGATGTCCGGCCACTTCGCGACACTGTTGCGGAGCACCGTCCGGACGCTGTTGCGCGACCATGACGTCTACATCACCGACTGGAAGAATGCGCGCGACGTGCCTTTGTCTGCCGGACGGTTCGGGTTCGACGATTATGTCGACTATGTGATCACCTTCATGCAGGAACTGGGGCCGGGCGCGCATATGCTGTCGGTCTGCCAGCCCTGCGTGCCCGCCTTCGCTGCTGTCGCGCTGATGGCGGAGGATGACGACGCGGCCACTCCGCGTTCCATGACCTTGATGGGTGGGCCGATCGATCCGCGCGCCGCGCCTACCGTGGTCAACGAACTGTCGAACGAGCGTCCGATCCAATGGTTCGAACGAAACCTCATCACATCGGTCCCGCTACGCTATGCCGGTGCGGGCCGCCGCGTCTATCCCGGTTTCCTGCAGCTATCCGCTTTCCTGTCGATGAATTTGGAGCGCCACGGCGCCCAGCATCGCGAGCTTTACCAGCTTCTGGCGGACGGGAAGGAAGCAGAGGCGGCGAAGATCAAGGATTTCTATCAGGAATATTTCGCCGTCCTGGACATGACGGCCGAATTCTACCTGGAGACCGTCGATCGGGTGTTTCAGCGGACCCTTCTGGCCAAGGGCGAACTCAAGCATCGCGGCCGCCCGGTCAACCCCGGTGCCATTCGGAAGACGGCGCTGCTGACCGTTGAGGGTGAAAAGGACGACATCTGCGCGGTCGGGCAAACGGCCGCCGCTCATGCGCTCTGCACCGGGCTGCGCCCCCACCTGAAACGCCATCACCTGCAAATCGGCGCAGGTCATTATGGCGTCTTCTCGGGCCGCAAATGGGAAAAGGAAGTCTTCCCGCAAGTCCGCAACATGATCCTGGCGATGAACTGACGCCGCTTCAGGCGTCATCTTCCGGGCGGGTCCATATCCAGGTGCCGCCGATCAGCGCGGCCGCCAGCGGCATGAAGAACCAGGGAAAAGGCGCGAGGAGCAGCGCCAGCAGGGCGCTGAACGCGAAAGCCGCCAGCGCCGCCCGCTTCCCCTTCCGGCTGATGGCGCCCTTGTCCCGCCAGCGCCGGATATGCGGTCCGAAATGGGAATGATCGAGCAGTCTCGCTTCCAGTGCCGGGCTCGACCGGGCAAAGCAGAATGCCGCCAATATCATGAAGGGCACCGTAGGCAGCAGCGGCAGCAAAATGCCGACCGCACCTAGGCCGAGCGAGAGAAAGCCAGCGGAAAGATAGAGCGTCCGCCGCATCAGGCCGCTGGCAGACGCAGCCGCATGAGGAGACCGCCCAGGTCCTCGCTTTCCTCCATGCTGATCGACCCGCCATAAATTTCGGCCACATCGCGCACAATGGCGAGGCCAAGACCAGTGCCGGGCTTTCCGGAATCCAGCCGCACGCCCCGGTCGAAAATGCGGGTACGTTCCTCTTCGGGAATGCCCAGGCCGTCATCTTCAACCAATATCTCGACCATCGGCCCAGCGCGGTTGACGGTGGCAAAGACGCTGCCTCCGCCATATTTCGCGGCATTTTCGATGAGGTTGCCAAGCATCTCGTCCAGGTCCTGACGCTCCACCCGAACCGCGACCTCCTTGTCGCCATCCATGTCGATCCGCGTTTCGGGATAGAGGCGCTGCACGGCGCGCTCGACTGCCTGCAAGCTCGCCCATACCTCCGCGCGGCTCTGCGCGGCTCCGCGCCGCCCGACGGCACGAGCGCGGGCGAGATGGTGATCCACCTGACGTCGCATCGTGGTGGCTTCGCGAATGACGGTCTCGCCCAGGTCGGCCGACTGGGCCGTCGCCGCATTCATGATGACGGTCAGCGGCGTCTTCAGCGCATGAGCAAGATTGCCCGCATGTGTTCGTGCCTCTTCCGCCTGCCGCTCATTATGGGCGAGCAGCGCGTTCAGTTCCTCGACCATCGGCAACACTTCGGATGGCATGGGATCGGTGACGCGGTTCTTTTCGCCCGCACGCATCCGCACGATCTCCTTGCGCACCCGGCGCAGCGGCCGCAATCCATAAAGCGTCTGAAGCGTCGTCAGAACGATCAGGCCAAGCGCCAGCAGCGCGAAGCTCTGCGTCAAGGTTGATCGCAACGTCCTGATCTGATCATCCAGCCCCGCGCGGGCGGCGGCGACCATGAACATCCAGCGTGTATCGGAGCCCGGCAGGACGATGGTCCGTTCCATGATGCGCAGATCCTCGCCCGGAAATTGCTTGCTGTCATAGGCGTGGAAGCTGCGATCATCATGCTCGGGCAGCACCCTCAGCGCGCGGTCCCACAGCGAACGTGACCGCCAATCCTCATGTCCCTTGGCGCTGATCTGATAATAAAGGCCGCTATTGGGCTCCAGGAAGCGCTGGTCGGCGAGGGGACGATTGAACAGCACCTCGCCATCCGGGCCGATCTCGGCCGACGCGATCATCGCGGTCAGCACATAGTTGAGGCCATCGTCAAAATTGCGGGTGATGGCTTGCGACAGCACGCGATCGAGCGCCAGCCCGCCGCCCAGCAGCAATATGCTGATCCACAGCGCCGCAATGCCGATCATGCGGCGGCTGATCGATCCGGTGGAACGAACCGGGGGAGGGGCGCTGGACTCGCTCATTGGTAATTGCCGGAACCTCCCTGTCCGTCCGCCACGAGGGTGTTGAAGGTTCTACCTTCTTGCGGGAAGTAAAGCGCGTCATGGGTTCGATCAGGGGAATAAGCCGTCCGAACCCGCGAAGGATCAGCGGCCCGGCTCGTCCAGACTGTAGCCCAGGCCGCGTATCGTCGTGATCACGTCCGCGCCCAGCTTTTTGCGGATGCGGGTGACGAACACTTCGATCGTGTTTGAATCGCGATCGAAATCCTGGTCGTAGATATGTTCGATCAACTCGGTACGGCTCACCACCTTCCCCTTGTGGTGGAGAAGGTAGGACAGCAGCTTATATTCTTGCGCGGTCAGCTTCACCGGCTCGCCTTTCAGCGTCACCTTGCCCGAACGTGTGTCGAGCCGCACATCGCCCGCGATCAGTTCGCTCGACGCGTTGCCCGAAGCACGACGGATGAGCGCGCGCAGCCGGGCGATCAGTTCCTCGCTTTGGAAAGGCTTGGCCAGATAATCGTCGGCGCCCGCGTCAAGCCCAGCGACCTTGTCGGACCAGCTGTCCCGCGCGGTCAGCACCAGCACCGGGAAGCTGCGCCCTTCCTTGCGCCAACGGTCGAGCACGGTAAGCCCATCGATCGTCGGCAGGCCAAGGTCCAGCACGACCGCGTCATAGCTTTCCGTCGCGCCAAGGAAATGTCCGTCCTCGCCATCGGTCGCGAGGTCCACGGCATAGCCCGCGCCCTCCAGCGTGTTGCGGAGCTGTTGCCCAAGGCTTGGTTCATCTTCGACGATCAGCAGACGCATATGGCTCCGTTTCTTTGTATTTTGCCCTTTGGCGCGTCAGTGCGCCCTGCCCATTATATTGCCCGTGCGCCCATCCGCATCAACCCAAACCACCTTGCCGTCCTTCACATATTTCAGCCGATAGCGGTTCGAAGCGGGATTGAATTCCGCGCCAAGATAGGTTGCGCCACCCATGTCCGCGTCGACCCGCCGCTTGATGAGGGAAAATGGCATGGTCTGCCCTTCCAGCATCGCCCGGCGCGCGGCATCCTGTTCGCCGCGCTGACCGGCCTCGGCATAGGAGGGTACGGCCACCATCGCGGCGATGGCGGCCATACCGGCAATCAGGCTGCTAAGCTTCATCGTCATGTGGCATGCCATAGGCGATAAGCATTGAACAGGTGGTGAATGGTGCTGTCAGCGGGGCGACAGGCTACCGGATCAGCGTTCCAGCGCATATTGGACGGTGAGCGTCACCGACGATCCCACCTGGCCCGGCTCCACCGGCGTCGCTTCGGCCACGTCTGCCTTGAAACGGGTGGTGAGCATCGGCATGGGCGGGCGGCCACCACTATTGTTTTCCGAGATCGAAATGAGCCGTGCCGAGCGATAGCCCGCCGCCTGCGCATAGAAGTCGGCCTGCGTCTTGGCGCTCTTCAGGGCTGCCGCGCGCGCCTGAGCCAGCATCGGGGTAGGGTCCTCGATCGCGAAAGACGGCCCGCTGACATTTGTCGCGCCCGCTTCGACCAGCGTATCCAGCAACTGCCCCGTCTTCTTGATGTCGCGTAGCTTGATCGTCACCTGGTTCGACGCTTCATAACCGATGAAGCGCGGCCCGGCGGGCTGGCCGTTCTGATTGCTGTAGTCATATTGCGCATTCAGGTTGATGCCGCTGGTCTGGATGTCCTTCTTGGCGATCCCCGCCTTGGCGAGGGTGGCGATCAACCGGTCCATCTTCGCCGCATTTTCCCGCATCGCCTGGGCGGCTGTCGGCGCACGTGTCTGAACGCCGGTGCCGACCACAACCTGATCCGGCGCGGCTTCCACCGTCTCGGTGACGTTCAGCGTCACCACGGGCGCGGTTTCGGCAATTGTCACATTGGTCTGCGCGATGGCCAGGGCAGGAATCGAGACAGCGGCAGCGGCGGCCATCAGGGCCAGGGCGGACTTCATGAGCGTATCTCCTTGAAAAAGCGATGCAGCTCATTTGTAACGGCTGCGATGAATGGGGGCTGACGCGCGTTGAAAACATTGAGGCGGCATGTGGTTCCACGCGCTCTTGCCCCGGCGCGTTGGAAGTCCTAGCTGCACGGCCATGGCCGCACCCATATTCTCGTTCGAAAATCTTGGTCTCAGTCAGGGTTCGCACTGGCTTTTCCGTCACCTCGACATCTTTGTCGGGGAGCGGGATCGGCTGGCGCTGATCGGCCGCAACGGCGCAGGCAAGACGACGCTGCTGAAGCTTATCGCCGGGCAGGTCGAGCCTGACGAAGGGACGCGTTCCGTTCGGCCAGGCGCGCGCGTCATCATGCTTGAGCAGGACCCGGACGTCGCGGGCTTTGCCACCCTGCGCGATTTCGCGCTGGCAGGCCAATATGCACCGCCCGCGCATGAGGTGGAGGCGATCGCCAGCCAGCTCGGCATTGACCTCTCACGCGAAGCAGCGACCGCCAGCGGGGGCGAGCGCCGCCGCGCCGCCATCGCCCGCGCGCTCGCCAGCGAGCCTGACCTTTTGCTGCTGGACGAGCCTACCAACCATCTCGACATCGACGCCATCGACTGGCTGGAAGGATGGCTCGGCCGCTATTCGGGCGCCTTCATCGTCATCAGCCACGACCGCGCCTTCCTTACCCGGCTCACGCGGCAGACCTTGTGGCTGGATCGCGGCTCGATCCGGCGTAATGAGATCGGCTTCGGCGGCTTCGAAGAGTGGATGGAAGCCGTCTATGCCGAAGAGGCGCGTGCCGCCGAAAAGCTCGACGCCAAGCTGAAGATCGAGGCGCATTGGCTCGAGCGCGGCGTCACCGCCCGGCGCAAGCGCAATCAGGGCCGCCTCGCCAAGCTCTATGAGATGCGTGAACAACGCGCGGCGATGGTGGGGCCGCAGGGCGTCGCGAAGATCGCGGTCGCTGCCGACGACAGCAAGACCAAGAGCGTCATCACCGCCGAGCATGTGACGAAAAGCTTCGGGGCCGGTGAGCATGGGCGCACCGTCATCAAGGATTTCTCGTTGCGCATCCAGCGTGGCGACCGCATCGGCATCGTCGGCGGCAACGGCGCGGGCAAGACCACGCTCTTGAAGCTGCTGACGGGCGAACTCGCGCCGGACAGCGGCGTGGTCAAGCAGGCAAAGTCGCTCGACATGATCTTCATCGATCAGCAGCGCAGCCTGATGCAGCCCGACAAGCGCGTCCGCGACGTGCTTGCGGAGGGCGGCGACTGGATCGACGTGCGTGGGTCACGCAAGCATGTCCACGGCTATCTCAAGGAATTTCTGTTCGACCCCTCGCTCGCCGAGGCGCGCGTCGGCACCCTGTCGGGCGGCGAGCGGTCGCGTCTGCTCTTTGCGCGGGAATTCGCCCGCGAATCGAACCTGCTGGTGCTGGACGAGCCGACCAACGATCTCGACCTGGAAACGCTCGACCTGCTGCAGGAAGTGATTGCCGACTATGACGGCACGGTCCTGATCGTCAGTCACGACCGCGACTTCCTCGACCGCACGGTGACGGTGACGCTTGGTCTTGATGGATCGGGTCAGGTCGATGTCATCGTCGGCGGCTATGCCGACTGGGTTGCCAAGCGCCAGCCCAGGAACGGGCCCCGCCCGGAAAAGAAGGCGCCTGCCGCTCCCCCGCTGCCGAAGACGGCGTCGACGAAGCTCAGCTACAAGGATCAGCGCGATCTCGATATGCTGCCCCAGGCGATCGAGAAGCTGGAGCAGGATATCGCGCGCGACGAGGAAGCACTCGCCGACCCATCGCTCTACACGCGCGATCCCAAGCGGTTCGCCGCCCTGACGAAAGCGATAGAGCAAGCCCGCGCCGACAAGGACGCAGCGGAGGAACGCTGGCTGGAACTGGCCGAAAAGGCCGAAGGCCTGAGCGGCTGAACAGGAGGGGGTGACCATGGCGGCGGTGGAAGGATCAGCTTCAGGCGCACTTGAGCATGCGCGTGCGCACCATGCCGTCCATTATGTCAACCGCGTCGGCTGGCTGCGCGCAGCGGTTCTGGGCGCCAACGACGGTATCGTCTCGACCGCCAGCCTGCTCGCCGGTGTCGCTGCGTCGGGTGCTGCGCGCGACACGATCCTGCTGTCCGGCATAGCCGCTCTATTCGCGGGCGCGATGTCGATGGCGGCAGGGGAATATGTTTCCGTCAGCGCGCAGTCGGACACGGAGCGGGCCGACCTTGCCAAGGAAAAGCATGCGATCGCTCAGCAGCCAGAGGTGGAATGGCAGGAACTGCGCAACATCTATGTGGAACGTGGCCTGACACCCGAACTGGCGGGAGAAGTCGCACGGCAGCTGATGGATGCCGACGCGCTGGCGGCCCATGCCCGCGACGAACTGGGCATTTCGGAGATCAGCACGGCTCGTCCGGTGCAGGCGGCGCTGACGTCGGCCGCCACCTTTTCGGCAGGAGCACTTGCGCCCCTTCTGGCAGCGGTCGCCAGCCCGTCTTCGCTGGCCTTGCCAGTCATCGTGCTGGCGTCGCTCCTGTGCCTTGCACTCCTGGGCTACGCGGGCGCGCGGCTCGGCGGGGCGAGCACAGGCCGTTCCCTCATGAGGGTGCTATTCTGGGGTGTGCTCGCCATGGTGGTCACGGCGGGTGCGGGCAGGCTTTTCGGCGCGGCCATATAATGGCAAGGTCCGCGCCATCCGGATTCTCAAGGAGACGATAATGACTGCGATCCAGCAAATTCCGCTCAAGACGATCAAGGGCGCCGACGCCAGCCTGGCCGACTATGCGGGGAAGGTTGTCCTGGCTGTCAACGTCGCCTCCAAATGCGGCCTCACCCCGCAATATGAAGGGCTGGAAAAGCTCTACCGCGATTATAAGGACAAGGGGCTCGTGGTCGCCGGATTCCCCGCCAATGATTTTGCGGGCCAGGAACCGGGCAGCAATGACGAGATCGCTGAATTCTGCACGACCAATTTCGGGGTCGA
Organism: Sphingobium sp. S6; assembly: GCF_905120495.1. Lineage (NCBI taxonomy): Bacteria > Pseudomonadati > Pseudomonadota > Alphaproteobacteria > Sphingomonadales > Sphingobiaceae > Sphingobium > Sphingobium sp. S6. Next base: position 320,447 of record NZ_CAJHOG010000001.1, read on the forward strand.
ATTCCCGATGTTCGAAAAGATCGTCGTGACAGGCCCGGAAAAGCATCCGCTCTACGCCGCCCTCACCAGTGAGCAGCCCAAGGCTGACGGCGATGGCGATGACTTCCGCGAAAAGCTGCGCGGCTATGGCATGACGCCGACGGAAGAGCCTGAAGTGCTGTGGAACTTCGAAAAATTCCTGATCGCAAAGGATGGCTCCGTCGCCGCCCGCTTTGCCCCCGGCACCACGCCCGACGATCCGGCCCTGGTTTCCGCGATCGAGGCTGAACTCGCGAAATAGGAAGCGAGCATCCGGGCCGGCGCTGTTGACCTTGCCGGCCCGAATGTTTTTATTTGGCTAATTGCTTCATGCTTTCGCCTGCCACCGCTTTCCAGCAAATCGGCCCGGTGCTGGAAACGCTCAGCATCGTCGGCATTTTCGTGTTCGCCGCATCCGGCGCTTTGGCCGCCGCTCGCTTGGGTCAGACGCTCGTCACCTTCGCCTTTTTCGCGCTGGTCACGGGGGTAGGGGGTGGCACCGTGCGCGACCTGCTGATCGGCGCGCCGGTTTTCTGGGTGCATGACCCGGTCCCGGCAATAACCTGCATGGTCGCGGCCCTGCTCATCTGGTTCACGCCGCGCCGCTTTTGGAGCGACCGAGCGCTCGACTGGCTCGACGCGATAGGCCTCGCCGCTTTCGCGGTGTTCGGCGCGGCCAAGGCGATGAGCTACGGCATCCCACCGTTCGTCGCTGCGATGATGGGCGTCGTCACCGGCTGCGTCGGCGGTATATTGCGCGATCTGCTCGCGCATGAGCCCTCCATCCTGTTGCGCCCGGAACTTTATGTGACCGCCGCGGCCTTCGCCTCCGGGCTCTTCGTCATCCTGCGCTGGTGTGGACTGGATGTCCCCGTTGCTGGCCTGATCGCCGCCGTTCTAGGCTTCCTGCTTCGGGCTGTCGCGATTTGGCGAAGCATCGGCCTGCCCACATATCGCGGTGGCCGGTGAGGAGAGAATGACGGCCAGAAGAAGCGCCACGGGCGCGACCCGCAGTCTATCAGCTAAGCCGTCCACCTCACCGCCACAGACTGGCCAGCAATGCCAGCAAGCCACGCTCATCCGCAGCACTCGCCCGCCGTGGCGCGCCATAGCCACGACACTCCAGGCAATCCGCCCGCACGCCGGCCCCGCTGATGAGGCCGCGCACGTCTGCAATCGCCTGCATTGCCCAGCGCCGCTGGATCATCGCCTGTCGGCTCAACATGTCGCGGGGAGCATCTGCATCCTCATCATCCCGCTCCGTCATCGACTGGAGAAACTCCGCAAATTTGTCCGGTTCCTTTTCGATGCGATAGGCTTTCGCCTTGGCGGGATCGATCTTGGCCAGCTTCGCTGCCTCGGCGATCGCGTCCTCCAGCCCGCCGAAGCGATCGACAAGGCCAATCTGCCTCGCCGTGGCGCCATCCCACACGCGGCCTTGAGCGATCGTGTCGATCTGCTCGGGCGATTTGCGCCGCGCCTGTGCCACCAGCCCGACAAAGCGGCCGTAAATATCTTCGATCCCCATCTGCATGATGCGGTCGAACTCAGGCGTCGTACCGCCAGCAAGATCCGGCTGGCCTGAAAGCGGCGTGGTCCGAACCCCGTCGGTCGTGATGCCGAGTTTGGCTAGTGTGCCTTCGAAGCTTGGCAAGATGCCGAACACCCCGATAGACCCCGTGATCGTGCCGGGTTCCGCCAAGATGAGGTTGGCGGGCGTGGATATCCAATAGCCGCCGCTCGCCGCGACATTGCCCATCGATACGACGATCGGCAGACCCTTTCGCTTGGCTTCCATGATGGCTTGGCGGATTTTTTCCGACGCCATCACCGACCCGCCAGGAGAATCGACGCGCACGACCAGCGCCTTCAGGTCCTTTTCCGACAATGCCTTGTAGAGCAGGGCAGAGATGGTGTCGCCGGCAGCGCTGCCGGGGCCCCCATCACCATCCACGATGTCGCCAGCCACGGTGATCACGCCGATCTGCCCGTCATTGGCGGGTCGGTGGGCCTTGGCATAGCTGCTCAGGTCAGTGCTCGCAAAATCCCCGACGCGATCGTCGGACGGCTCCCCTGCGACCTGCGCTACGCGCTTGCCGAACGCGGCCTCGTCGCCCAGCTTGTCCACCAGCCCCGCATTCTGTGCCGCCTTGGCCAGATTGCCCCGCGCCGCCTCCGCCGCACCCGCCGGGTTCGCGACATAGGCCGCCAGCTTCGCGCGCGGGCGGGCCTTGGCGACTTCCTCCTGCCAATCCTGCCACAATGCATCGGCCAGCGCCTGATTGGCCTGGCGCGCTTCGGGTGATTGTTCCGTGCGGATGAAGGGTTCGACGAAGCTCTTGTATGTCCCGACGCGATAGACATGCGTGTTGACGCCCAGCTTGTCGATCAGACCCTTGTAGTAAAGGCCGGATCCGCCGCGCCCCAGGATGGCCACGCCGCCAAGGGGATCGACCCATGTCTCGCTGGCATGCGCGGCAAGCTGGTAGCTGTCGTCGCTATAGATGGTGGCGAAAGCGAAGACCGGCTTGTTGGCGGCCCGCACCGCATCCAGCGCCTTGCCTACGCGGGAAAGCGCGACCTGACCGCCGCCAAGGAACCCGTCGAGGTTCAGGACCACCGCCTTGACCTTGCCGTCGGTCTTTGCCGCCTCCAATGCGGTGACGACATCGGACAGGCGATATTCCTTCGTCTGCGGCCCGGATGATGTCAGCAGCGAAAAGGGGTCGGCTTCTGCCGGTTGCTCGACAATGGTGCCGTCCAGCTTCAGCAGCAGGGCGCCACTGCTCACGCTGCGCGCGGGCTTGGGCGACCAGGACAGGGCAGCATAGAGCAGGCCGAAGAAGCCGAGCAGTAACAGCAGAACCAGCCCGTCCTTGATCGCGACCAATATGCGCCAGACGCCCTTTACAAATGCCAATGCCGCTTCCTTATTGCTTGCTTGCCCGGAGCTATCCCATCGCCCGGCCCACTGCAATGTGGGACGGCCGTCCGGCCGCGCAAGCTTGCGCCCGTCATTTCCGGCGTTATGGGAAGCGCCATCATCGCTCTTAGTGCAGGAGATGCGTTACATGCCCACCCTCGTTCTCATCCGCCATGGCCAATCGGCTTGGAACCTGGAAAACCGCTTCACTGGCTGGTGGGACGTGGACCTGACGAAAAAGGGCGTGGAGGAAGCGCGGGCCGCTGGCCAGCTGATGTCGGCAAAGGGCCTCGACTTCGACCGCTGCTTCACTTCGGTCCAGACCCGAGCGATCAAGACGCTGAATCTTGCGCTTGAGGAAATGGGGCGTCTCTGGCTGCCGGTGGAAAAGGACTGGCACCTCAATGAACGTCATTATGGCGGCCTCACCGGCCTCAACAAAGCGGAGACGGCCGCCAAGCATGGCGACGCGCAGGTGAAGATCTGGCGCCGCAGCTTCGACATTCCGCCGCCGGTGCTGGAGCCGGGCGGCGAGTTCGACCTGTCGAAGGACCGCCGCTATGACGGCATCGCCATCCCGTCGACAGAGTCCCTCAAGGACACCATTGCCCGCGTGCTTCCCTATTGGGAAAGCCGCATCGTGCCGGAGCTCAAGGCTGGCAAGCGCGTCCTCATCTCTGCCCACGGCAATTCGCTCCGCGCGTTGGTGAAGCATCTGTCTGGCATTCCCGACGACGAGATCACGGAGCTGGAAATTCCTACGGGGCAGCCGATCGTCTATGACCTTGCCGACGATCTGACGGCCAAGGACCGCTATTATCTGTCGGAGCGTTAAGCGCGCAAATCTCGCATTGCCCCCTGCCGGTCGCCCGGCTAAGGGGCTTTGCTTTCCGCGCCATCAGGGGAAGTCAGGCGAATGACCGGAGAGAGCGCCGCCAGCGTCGGCATTATCATGGGATCGCGATCCGATTGGGAAACCATGCGCCACGCAGCCGAAACGCTGAGTGCGCTTGGCGTTCCGCATGAATGCAAGGTCGTGTCTGCTCACCGCACGCCGCAGCGCCTCTATGATTATGCCACCGGCGCCGTGGGGCGTGGGCTGAAGGTCATCATCGCGGGGGCAGGGGGCGCGGCTCATCTTCCCGGCATGGCGGCCTCGATGACGCGTCTGCCGGTCCTTGGTGTGCCCGTCGAGTCAAAGGCGTTGAAGGGCATGGATTCCCTTCTGTCCATCGTCCAGATGCCCGGCGGCATTCCGGTCGGTACCCTCGCCATCGGCAAGCCCGGTGCGATCAACGCGGCCCTGCTGGCCGCTTCGATCCTCGCCACGACCAATGAGGAACTGGCCGAGCGGCTGGACATGTGGCGCGAAAAGCAGACGGACGATGTCGCGGAGACGCCTGAATAAGATGACGACCATAGCGCCCGGTTCCACCATCGGCATTCTTGGCGGCGGCCAGCTCGGCCGCATGATCGCGATCGCCGCCGCGCAGCTTGGCTATCGCACGCATATCTACGCGCCGGAAGAAAGCGGTCCCGCCGCAGACGTGTCCCGCTGTTGGACCCGAGGCGCTTACGAAGACGCCGCCGCGCTGTCCGCCTTCGCCGACAGCGTCGATGTCGTCACCTACGAGTTCGAAAATATCGACCCCTCCGCCGTCGAGGTCCTCTCTACCCACGGCCTCGTCCGCCCCGGTGCGCATGCTCTCCGCGTGGCACAGGACCGCCTTGCCGAGAAAAATTTCGTCCGCGATCTTGGCGGCCTCACCGCGCCTTTCGCCTCGGTCGAAAGCTTGGATGATTTGGATCGAGCGATCGCCACGGTCGGCAACCGCTCGATCCTGAAGACCAATCGCATGGGCTATGATGGCAAAGGGCAGGCGCGCCTGAATGGTCCAGCGGATGCTCCTGCGGCATGGGATGCGATCGGCGAGCAAAGCGCCATCCTGGAAGGCTTCGTGAGCTTCGAGGAAGAGTTCTCCGTCATTCTCGTGCGGGGGGCGGATGGCGAAGTCCGCTTCTGGGACTCGCCCGCCAACGTCCATGTCGACGGCATCCTCTCTACCTCCACCGCTCCCGGCGGCCCTCGCATCAAGGCGCAGGTGCAAGCGGCGCGCGCTCTCGCCGCGCAGGTTGCCGAGGCGCTCGACTATGTCGGCGTCCTGACCCTTGAATTTTTCGCCAGCGGCGATGGCCCCGTCTTCAACGAAATGGCCCCCCGCGTCCACAATAGCGGTCACTGGACGATAGAAGGCGCCGTCACCAGCCAGTTCGAAAACCATGTCCGCGCCATCTGCGGCCTGCCCTTGGGCGACACCAGGCTGGCAGCGCGGCGAGTGCAGATGCACAACCTCATCGGCGAGGAAGCTGACGCCTGGCAAGCGATCCTGTCCGATCCCTCCGCTCATCTGCATCTCTATGGCAAGCATGAAGCCCGCCCAGGCCGCAAGATGGGCCATGTTACCCGGCTGACCCTGTGACCAACCGCCAGGAAGTCGTTCTCGTCCTCGCCCGCGCCGATAATGGCGTGATCGGCAAGGATGGGGGGCTGCCCTGGCGGCTTCCTGCCGACCTCAAGCATTTCAAGGCATTGACCCTCGGTCACGCGATGATCATGGGCCGAAAGACGTTCGACAGCCTGCCCGGCCTGCTTCCCGGGCGGCGCCACATTGTCCTCACCCGTGACAAAGGCTGGAGTGGGGAGGGGGCAGAGGTCGCCCATGACGTCACGTCCGCCCTGCGCCTGGCGGGCGGTCCTGCCGCGATGGTGATCGGAGGAGCGGAGATCCACCATCTCTTTCTTCCGCATGCCGACCGCATCGAATTGACCGAAGTGCATATCGACGCACCCGGCGACGCAGCGATCCCTTATCCTCATGCCGCGCAATGGCAGGAAGCCGCCCGCAGCGATCATCCGGGCGAGGGCACATATCCCGCCTACAGCTTCGTCACCTTCCGCCGCCGGGCCGGCTCTTGAAGCCGCATTGCCAGCGCCCGGCCATCTCCCTATAGCCACCGCCATGGAGCGGCTGGAAAGCGGCGTCCCGATCCCTGCCCATCTGCGCGGGAGCATCATGGCGCTGGGCAATTTTGACGGATTTCACCTCGGTCATCAGGCGGTCGTCGGCCGCGCGGTGGAGCGTGCCCGCGCGGAGGTGCGTCCCGTCATCGTCGCGACGTTCGACCCGCATCCCATGCGCCTGTTCCGCCCGGAAAACCCGTGGTTCCGTCTCACCAGCCTTGATCAGCGGCAACGCCTGTTCGCCGCCGCCGGTGCCGACGCGATGCTCGTTTTCGCTTTTACCCGTCAACTGGCCGCCTTGAGCCCGGAGGATTTCGTCGATCTGCTGGTCGACGGCATGGGCGTCGCGGGCGTGGTGACGGGTCAGGACTTTACCTTTGGTCAGGGCCGCACCGGCACGGTCGCCACGCTTGCCGAACTTGGCGCCGCGCGGGGCATGAGCGCCCAAGCCGTCGCGCCGGTAACGGACCAGGGCGGAGAGGTGGTTTCCTCCAGCCGCATCCGCGCCGCGCTGAAAGCCGGTGACTGCGCCACGGCAACGCGCCTGCTGACGCGCCCCTTCGCGGTGCAAGGGCTGGTTCAGCATGGCGACAAGGTTGGCCGCACGATCGGCTTCCCCACTGCCAATGTTGATCTTGGGCACTATCTTCGCCCGGCCTATGGCATTTATGCCGTGCGAGGGCTGCTGCCCGATGGCCGTATTCTCGACGGTGCTGCAAACCTTGGCACCCGGCCCAGTTTCGACCCGCCAAAGGAGTTGCTGGAGCCGCACTTCTTCGATTTTTCCGAAAGCCTTTACGATCAATGCATCGAGGTGCAGTTGATCCAATTCCTTCGGCCAGAGGCGAAATATGAAGGGCTCGATGCCCTCACGGCCCAGATTGCGAAGGACTGCGACGCCGCACGGCAAATCCTTGCGGGAACGCCGCGCCTCGCCTAATGCACGGGGCACATTTTCTCACCCGTTCGGGCTGAGCCTGTCGAAGCCCTTTCCCTTTTCTTAATGGGGCGCAGTCTTGGGCCGAATGGCAAGGCAAGCAGATACCAGATCAGATGACCGACCAGCCCGACTATAAAAGCACCGTTTTCCTCCCCGTAACCGACTTTCCCATGAAGGCCGGTCTGGCGCAGAAGGAACCGGCAATCCTCGCCCGCTGGGAGGAAATGGACCTATACGGCAAGCTGCGCGAGCGGCGGAAGGGCCGCGAACGCTTCATCCTCCACGACGGCCCGCCCTACGCCAATGGCGACATCCATATGGGCCATGCGATGAACAAGGTGCTGAAGGACATCATCGTCCGCAGCCAGTCGCTCCTCGGCAAGGATGCGCCCTATGTTCCCGGTTGGGACTGCCACGGCCTTCCGATCGAATGGAAGATCGAGGAGGAATATCGCAAGAAGAAGCAGAACAAGGACGAGGTTCCCGCACAGGAATTCCGCGCCCAGTGCCGCGCCTATGCGGACAAATGGGTCGGCGTGCAGAAGGAGCAGTTCAAGCGGCTTGGCGTGATGGGCGATTGGGATGATCCCTATCTCACCATGAAGTTCGATGCTGAAGCTACCATCGTGTCTGAACTGCTGAAGTTCGCGGAGAGCGGCCAGCTCTATCGCGGCGCCAAGCCGGTCATGTGGTCCCCCGTCGAAAAGACCGCGCTGGCCGAGGCGGAGGTCGAATATGAGGACATCGTCTCGACCCAGATCGACGTGGCGTTCGAGATTGTCGAAGCGCCGAACGCGCCCGAACTGGTGGGCGCGCATGCGGTGATCTGGACAACGACGCCTTGGACGATCCCGGTCAATCAGGCTTTGGCTTATGGGCCGGAGATTGAGTATTCGATTGTTGAAGTGAGCCTCGGCGTGTCCGATGCTGGTGACGGCAACCTCTCGCTCGAACAGCAGCGTAACCCGCTGATGCAAACTCTGAACTTCAAACGTCTGCTAGTGGCGAATGAACTCCTCGATCTGCTTCGCGCGCGAATGAACAACGATTTGCGAGATAAGAGCACGCAGCCTGAAGTTTCGCTCAATGCGCACTTGAAGGTGCTTGGTCAGGTCAAAGGCTCCCAACTTGCGGGTGCTACCGCCCGCCACCCGATGCACGCCGTTGGCGCCTTCTTCGCCAAGCCGCGACCCTTCCTCGCGGGCGATTTCGTCACCACCGACGCGGGCACCGGCCTCGTCCACATGGCGCCCGACCATGGTGAGGATGACTTCGCGCTCTGCAAGGCGAACGGGATCAACCCGGTCTTCGCCGTCGAGAATGACGGCAAATATCGGGAGGATTGGGCTTGGCTCGGTGGTCAGGGCTCCGTCATCAATCCCAAGTTCGTCAGCAAGGACGGCCCGATCTGCACTGACCTGCGCGAAGCAGGCGGTCTGCTCGCCGCGTCCGACGACTTCAAGCACAGCTATCCCCACAGCTGGCGCTCCAAGGCGAAGATCATCTTCCGCTGCACCCCGCAATGGTTCATCCCTATGGACCGGGCGATCAACGACGGCATCATGCCCCGCTGCGCCGAGGAAGAGGCGATCCTTGCGCGCCAGGGCAACGGTGCAACTCTGCGCGGTACGGCCCTCGATGCGATCGAGAACACCCGGTGGGTGCCCGAACGCTCGATCAATCGCATCCGCTCGATGGTGGAGGGGCGCCCCGACTGGGTGATCAGTCGTCAGCGCGCGTGGGGCGTCCCTATCGCACTCTATGTTCATCGCAAGACTGGCGAATATCTGATTGATAAGGCCGTAAATCAGCGCATCGTCGAAGCCTTCAAAGCTGGCGGAGCCGATGCCTGGTTCGGCGCGGACCATCAGGCGCTGCTCGGCCCCGATTACGACCTCAACGACTATGAGGTAGTCAACGATATCCTCGATGTCTGGTTTGATAGTGGTTCGACCCACAGCTTTGTGGTCGAAGGCCGCTATGGCGAAGGCGTTCGCGCGGATCTTTATCTCGAAGGCTCCGACCAGCATCGTGGCTGGTTCCAATCCTCGCTCCTGGAAAGCAGCGGCACCCGTGGCCGCGCGCCCTATGACGCCGTTCTGACCCACGGCTTCGCGCTCGACGGGCAGGGGCGGAAAATGTCCAAGAGCCTCGGCAATGTCGTTGACCCGCTGAAGGTCATTGCCGAATCCGGCTCAGACATCCTCCGCGTCTGGGTTGCCAGCACCGACTATTTCGACGATGTCCGTATCGGCAAGGAAGTGCTGGCTGGCTCTTCCGACGCCTATCGGAAACTTCGCAATACTTTCCGGTATCTACTAGGTGCTCTTTCCGATTTTTCCGAAGAAGAGCGCCTTCCGGTCGCGGAAATGCCGGAGCTGGAGCGATACATGCTCCATCTGCTCGCTGAGCTGGATGCCGAACTCAAGGCGGTCGTCGAGAAGGCAGCTGGCAGCGAAAACTGGTTGGAGTTCAGCCGCTATACCCGCGCGCTGTTCGACTTCGCCAACAGCGACCTGTCGGCCTTCTTCTTCGACATTCGCAAGGACTGCCTCTACTGTGATGCGAAGAGCGATCCCAAGCGCCGCGCCTACCGCACGGTGCTCGACACGCTCTTCCACGCCCTCGTCCGCTACGCCGCCCCGATCATCCCCTTCACGGCTGAAGAAGTGTGGCAAAGCCGCTATGCAAGCCCCGGAGAAAGCGTCCATTTCCTCGAATGGCCCGAGGTTGAGGCTGCATGGCTAAATCAGCGCTTGGATGATAAATGGACCGAAATCCGCAGCCAGCGCGATCAGGTCAACGAAGCCATCGAACCGCTCCGCCGCGAAAAGGTCATCCGTTCCAGCCTGGAAGCCGATGTAACCATGGGCATGGCGGTTCCCAGCGACGGTGTGAACTTCGCCGAAATCGCCATCGTCGCCCGCATCGAAACGGGGGTCGGCGACGGCATCATCGTCAAGCCGAGCGAGTGGCATAAATGTGGCCGTTGCTGGCGCCTCCTGCCGGAAGTCGAGGAAGACGGCACCCTTTGCAATCGTTGCGACGAAGTGCTCGCGGAGTAAAAACTTCCTGTCCTACCAGCTCAGGCTTCGGCTATAGCCGACGGCCTGTCGCTTGGTAGCAACGAACCGGAATAATGATGGCGCTCTTCAGGACTATGCTCGTGTCACCCTCATCCCGCAAAACGCATGTGGTGCGCCGCTGATGGCAGCTGTCAGTCATCGCCCGCTCGGTCTCACCGTCGCGATCGTGACGCTGGCACTCGACCAGCTCATCAAATATACCGTCACCTACCCGCTCGCGCTCAAAAGTCGGATGGATGAGGGCATCGAGCTGTTGCCGATCTTCCGTCTTCGCTGGCTGGAAAATCGTGGCGTTTCCATGGGCTTTCTTCATGCCAGTACGGACATGATGCGTTGGCTGCTTGTCGGCATGACCATATTGATCGCCACTTTTGTCGGTGTCTGGATGTGGCGCGAAAAGGCGCGGCAGGATGTTGCGGCGCTGGGGCTGGTGCTTGGCGGTGCGATCGGAAACATCGTCGACCGTGTTCGGCTCGGCTATGTCATCGACTATGCTGATCTGCATTTTGGGGAATGGCGGCCCTTCCTGATATTCAACCTGGCCGACGCCGCCATAACGATCGGCGTGCTGATCCTGCTTGCGCGGGCGTTGCTGCTGCGCGAGAAGGGCGCAAAGACGGAGTCACTGAACTGATGCGTAAACTGATCCTCGCCGCTGGCCTCATTTCCATGCTGTCCGCTTGTGGCGGTGGCGGCGGCCTGTTCAATCGGGAGCGTCCTGACGAATTCGCCGTCTCCCGCCAGGCGCCCCTTGTGATCCCGCCTGACTATGCGCTCGTTCCTCCTGCACCGGGCACCCCGGCAGCCGCTTCGGTCGATTCAAGTCGTGCTGCGATGGAAACCATGTTTGGTGGCCCCGCCCAGCGCAGCGCGGCGGAAAGCGCGGCCTTGACCGAAGCCGGGCGCGCCAATGCGGCGGCCGGTATTCGGTCGTCCGTGGGTGATCCGGCGACGGAAGTCGTCGACAAGGGCGCCGCGACCCGCGAAATTATCGCCGCGCCGGAGGGCGATGGGCAAGACGCCCGCGCCGCGATCCCCCAGCAGTAAAAACCATGGGTTTAGGGCTGGCTCTCGACAAACATCTTGAGCCTGCCCAACGCGTCATCCCACTGAGCGGAGACTTGCGTGAGCCAATGACGCGCTTGCGCGACGGTCTCTGGCTCCAGGACAAATAAGACCTCGCGACCTCGCCGCGTTCTCCTGACCAGGCCCACGCCCTGCAGAACCTCTAAATGCTTCGCCACGGCTTGGCGGCTGATGGGCAAATCCTCGCCCAGTTGCGCGATAGATTGCTCCGTACCATTGGACAGGCGCTTGATCAGTCCGAATCGCGTGGCATCGCCTAATGCGGCGAACAGTCGCGCGGGCGATTCCTCAATGTTCAACATAGCGGCGAATATTCTGAACCTGTTCCGTCCAACCCCCGTCATTCGATCGCATGACGTTGCTCCGACGCGGTTCAGGCACCTTGTCAAATCCGCTTTCGATGACTGTCAGCAAGGTGCCTTCACCCGCAGGCTCAAGCAAAAACTCGACCAACGTCCATTCCGCTACCCGCGTGCCGTTTTCCATCAGCTGCTTGTCACCGCCAGTCGCCGGCCACTCAAAAGAAAAGCGCCGCATTGGCTCGATCGCAATTACCCGCGCTTCCCAACGATAGTCTTCATAGCCAGGATAGGTCATATGACCGGTCGATGCCCCACCCACCGCAAAAGGCTGATCCAGAGCGACGCAAAACCACGCGCCGAACTTTTCATGGTCGATCAACGCATCCCACACCCGCTCGACAGGTGCAGCAATTTCGACAATCTTCGTGATTGAGTCAGGCATATGAGCAACCTCCTGGTTGCTCATATGCGCCCCATTCTGCTTTTATGCAACCATATGGTTGCTATTTAAGCGCGCGCCTCTGTTGCTACACCAGCGCTGTTATGCCGTAACGCAGTCAATACCGTATCGATGATCGCAGCTGCATCCAGCTTTGCATCGGCATATTGCTGCTCCGGCTTGTCCTGATCTTGGAAGATGTCAGGCAGGCGCATCGTCCGTAGCTTCAAGCCATTGTCGATCAGTCCGAGGTCACTAGCCAGTGTCAACACATGCGCGCCCAGACCGCCAATCGCGCCTTCCTCGATCGTTACTGCCACTTCATGCGTGGTCAAAAGGCGGCGGATCATCGCTTCGTCGAGCGGCTTGGCAAAGCGCAAGTCAGCAACGGTGGTGGACAAACCCCGGGCTTCCAATGCCTCGGCAGCGCGCAGCGCTTCCTCAAGCCGGGTCCCGAGTGAGAGGATCGCAACCTGCCGTCCGTCCTTTACGATCCGGCCCTTGCCGATCTCGAGCTTTTCGGGTGCGGCTGGCAACAAGACACCGGTGCCGTTGCCGCGTGGATATCTGACGGCGATCGGTCCGCTGTCATGAACCGCGCAGGTGTGCACCATATGCACCAGTTCCGCCTCGTCAGCCGCAGCCATGACCACCATATTGGGCAGGGTGGCTAGATAGGTCACGTCAAAGCTGCCCGCATGCGTCGATCCGTCCGCGCCTACCAGTCCCGCCCGATCGATGGCAAAGCGTACCGGCAGGTTTTGGATCGCGACGTCATGCACCACCTGATCATAGGCGCGTTGCAGGAAGGTGGAATAGATGGCGCAGAAGGGCCGCATGCCCTGTGCCGCAAGGCCTGCGGCGAAGGTCACAGCATGCTGTTCGGCGATGCCTACGTCAAAGGAGCGATCCGGGAAGGCTTGCGCGAATTTATCAAGGCCAGTGCCCGAGGGCATCGCGGCGGTGATCGCGCAGATGCCGCTGTCGCGTTGCGCTTCGGCGATGAGGGCGTCGGCGAACACGGCTGTGTAGCTCGGCGGCCCCGGAGGCGCTTTTGCTTGGGTCCCCGTGATCACATCAAATTTCTGAACGCCGTGATATTTGTCCGCCGCCGCTTCCGCCGGAGCGTAACCCTTGCCCTTCTGCGTCACGACATGGACCAGGCAAGGCCCCTCTGCCGCGTCCCGGACATTCTCCAGCACAGGGATGAGCTGTTCAAGATTATGCCCGTCGATCGGACCGACATAATAGAAGCCCAATTCTTCAAACAATGTGCCGCCCATGGCCATGCCGCGGGCAAATTCGTCAGTCTTGCGGGCGGCGTTGTGCAGCGGACGAGGCAGTTTGCGGGCCAGACGCTTGGCAAGGTCACGTAGTCCGAGGAATTCACGGCTTGATACCAGGCGCGCCAAATAGGCGGAGAGACCGCCTACCGGCGGAGCGATCGACATGTCATTGTCGTTCAGGATGACGATCAGCCTGTTTCCGGCCTCCCGCGCGTTGTTCATTGCTTCATAAGCCATGCCAGCCGACATCGCTCCGTCGCCGATGACGGCGATGCCCTTGCCTGGTTTACCAGCAAGCTTGCTCGCAACTGCAAAGCCGAGAGCCGCGCTGATGGAGGTCGAGCTATGCGCCGCGCCAAAGGGATCATATTCGCTTTCGGCCCGCTTCGTGAAGCCCGACAAGCCTCCACCCTGGCGCAGCGTACGGATGCGATCGCGTCGCCCGGTCAGTATCTTATGAGGATAGCATTGGTGGCCGACGTCCCAAACCAACTTGTCATTGGGCGTGTCGAAAACATAATGGATGGCGGTAGTAAGCTCGACTACCCCCAGTCCGGACCCCAAATGGCCCCCGGTCACGCCGACGGCGGAAATCACCTCCCGCCGCAATTCGTCAGCCAGCTGAGGAAGCTGCTCAGGCTTGAGGGCGCGAAGATCTTGCGGCCAGATCACCTGGTCGAGCAGCGGAGTGGAGGGGCGATCATTCATGAAAGACATAGACTCCCAAGCGCGCTAGGCCGTTCCTGATCAAAGCGCAACGGCCGCGTCACGCCACGCACTTGGCGCACGTTCCCAATATTTCGATTACCGGCCGTTCGGCCCGGAATCCCTGATGTTCTGCAACGGCGCGAACATCGCCTGTCACTGCGTCATCATCGATGTGGGTCGCTTCCTTGCAGTTGCGGCAAACAAGGAAGATGCAGTCGTGATGGCAACCAGGATGAGCGTTGGCGATATAGGCGTTCGCACTCTCAACGCGCATCGCGATATTGTTCGCGACGAACAGGTCAAGGATGCGATAGACGCTGTTTGGCGCAACCCGCTTGCCCCGCAATTTGGAGACATTGTCAGCAATGTCATAGGCGGACGTCGGTTTTTCTTCAGCCGCGAGGGCATCGAAGATGGCAGCGCGCATTGGCGTCCACTGCTCATTCTGAGCCTCCAAAGCGTTGCGGGCTGCGTCTGCCAAATTTGCGCCGGTGGGTTCGTGATGATGATGGTGTTCGGCCATATATGTTAATCTATGCGTGGGTGAGGTTTGGGGCAAGGGTGGGCTGTCACCCGCGCCAATAGGTCCAAGCTGCCCACAGCCAACCGGCTATCATCAATGAACCGCCGATCGGCGTCACCGCACCTAGCCAGCGCGGGCCGCCAGCTGCCATGATATAGAGGGTGAACGCGAAGATCGCCGCTCCGATGAGGAGCAGCAGTGCCGGGCCTTGCCCACTCTTCGCCAGCGTCAGTGCAGCCACGGCATGGATAAGCTGATAGAACCCGCCTGTCCGTAACCATTCCGCTGCTTCGTGGTTGGATGCGCCGTGCGCTCCAAAAGCGCCCGCCGCAATGGCGAGGGCTGCCGACAACGAGGCAAGTGGCGCGATCATGCTCTTTCCTCTTCTTCTCCGCGGGTCAGCAAGCGCATCCTTCTGCCAGGTCTGAACATGAGTTCCTTGGCGGCGAGGAGTGTTCCTTGTTCGCCCTGGACGGTGAGGCGCTGATCGTCATTTTCGCGATATTTGCGCTCGACTTCTTCGATTTCCGCCTGGGGCACGCCGAGCGCTTCCATTGCCTGAACCCCCATGCAAATCGCGGACTCGAAAACTTCACGGACGACGCCAGTTATGTCCATGTCCTTCAGGGCCAGCAACTGCCGCCGGTCAAAGGCCCGGACAAGCAATGCAGCCTGAGGAAAGGTTTCGGCTATCGGTTCAAGGACGCGGCTGTCGAAAGAGGGGTCGTCATGACAGAAGGCGATCAGGCGCGCTTCATCAGCGCCCGATCGGCGTAACAGATCGATCCGCGTGCCGTCGCCATAATAGACTTTCATGTCGAAACGGCTCGACACCTCTATTTGAGCGGGCTTTTTGTCGATCAGTACAACTTCGAACCCGTGTCCCATCAGCATTTGGGCGACGGTTTGCCCGAAACGCCCATAGCCGACGATGATCGCGGTTCCGCGTGTCGCCTCATCAGGGCCTTCCGGGTTCCGCTGACCTTTCGGCTGCGCGAATTCCAGTCTCCGGGCGAAGAGCATAAGGAAGGGAGTTGTGGCCATGGAGAAGGTCACGATTGCGCTGAACAGGCTCGCGCCCTGCGGAGCGATCAGCAAGGCGTTTTGCGCCTGGGCGAACAGGACGAAACCAAATTCGCCGCCTTGGCTGAGTAACAATCCAGCCCCGATGGCTTGAGCCCACTCCATGCCGAATAGCCTGGCGAGGCCGGTTATCAGCAACGCCTTGGTGATGACTAGCATTGCAGCCATGCCGATGACGAACAGGGGATTTGCTGCAACCGCTTGCAGGTCAAGCACCATGCCGACAGCGAGGAAGAACAATCCGAGAAGGATCGACCGGAATGGCTCTACATCCGCCTCTATCTCATGCCGATAGGGAGAGTCGGCAAGCATCACACCTGCGACGAAAGCCCCGAGGGCAGTGGACAGGTGAAGCGCATGCATGATCGCAGCTGCCGCGAGCACGGTGAAGAGGCCGACCGCTACGAACAACTCGCGCTCGCCCAGCCTTCCAACCAGTTGCAGCAGTGGACGCAGGATGAACCGGCCAGCCAATACGAGCCCTGCGATCGCGGCTACCGTGTAGCCGGCCAGCTGGATTCCCGGAGGGCCCCCAGCATCCACCGGATTGCGCGATAAGGCTGCCACGATGGTGATGAGTGGAACAATGGAAAGATCCTGGAACAGCAGGATCGAAAAGACTTTTTCGCCAAAAGGTGAATTTATGCGGCCGCTGCTTTTAAGACTGGGCAGAACCTGTGCTGTCGAGGAAAGGGCAAGCGGAAGGCCAAGGGCGATGGCGGCGCCCCATGTGAAACCAGTCAAATAATAGATAAGCGCGGTCAGGGCCAAGCCGCAGATCACGACCTGCGCAAGGCCAAGAGCGAAGATGTCGCGCTTCAACCGCCATAGCCGCGCCGGGTGAAGTTCAAGGCCTACAAGGAAAAGCAGCAGGACGATGCCGATCTCGGCGATCGCAAGCTTCGATTCCGCGCCACCTACAAGGCCGAGACCCTGCGGTCCGACTAGCGCACCCGCGACAAGATAACCAAGTACGGCGCCCAGGCCGAAGCGGCGGAAGAGCATGACGAAGAGCACGGCGGCACCCAGCAGAATGACGCCTTCGGACAACAGGACATCCGTTGCGGAAAGAGGCGCATGCGCCGCTGCTGCTGGCGAATTTGGCATCAGGCGGCCGCCATGCGGGCAGCTTCGGCAACGGCCTCGAAACTCAGGCGGATGGAAGCGTGGCGGGCAGGATATGCGCGCGCAGGAGCCAGTATGGCGAGCCCCGGCCAGAATTCCAGGTCATCGCCTTCGCCCGCAAGATAAGCCGCCAATCTGTCGCGAGCTTTCTCGAGTTCAGAGACGGTCATGCCGACTGCCTGAGCAGCCATCAGCGCGGCCGAAGCCTGCCCTAGCGCGCAGGCTTTGACGTCCAGCCCTAGTTCGGCAAGACTTCCCCCCTCCATCCGAACATCCGCAATCACGCGCGATCCGCAAGTTGGAGACCTTCTTTCCACAGTGGCTTGCGGCTGCGCGAGGCGCTGATGATGCGGAATGCTGGCGGCAAGGCGCAATATATCCTTGTTGTAGAGGGCGCTCATGCTCTCGCTTTAGGACAGCCGAAGCGCTTGAGGAAGGCTGCACATATTATTTGTAGATGATCTTGAGCTTGGCTGCTGCGCTCGCAGCCAATTTGCGCGCGCTGTCCGTATTATCAGCCAGCGCCAACGCCACGCCCATCCGCCGGTACGGGCGGGTTGATGGTTTGGCAAAGATGCGGAGATCCACTTCTCCGCCCGATGCGTCCAGTGCATCGGCGGCACCTTCAATTGCGAAATGTTCCGATGCGCGGTCAGCCAGCAGCACGGCTGAAGCAGATGCACCGTTCAACCGCACCTGGGGTACGTGCAAGCCCAGGATCGCTCTGGCATGCAGATCGAACTCGCTCAGATTCTGTGAAATCAGCGTCACCATCCCGGTATCGTGAGGCCGGGGGGACAGTTCGGAGAAGATGACATCCTCTCCCTTCACGAAGAACTCGACGCCAAATATCCCATAGCCGCCTAGATTATCGACGACGGCACGGGCCATATCCTCTGCCTTGGCCAAAGCAGCCGGATGCATTGGCGCAGGTTGCCAGCTTTCCTGATAATCCCCGCGTTCTTGCCTATGCCCGATCGGCGGACAGAAGCTGACCCCATCGCGGCTTCGAACGGTCAGCAGCGTGATCTCATAATCGAAATCGATAAACTGTTCGACGATTACCCGGCTGCGGTCGCCGCGCATGTTGGCCACGGCATAGTCCCAGGCCTGTTCCAGCTCATCTGTAGAATGGATCGTGCTCTGTCCTTTTCCTGAAGACGACATGACCGGTTTGATCACGCATGGAAAACCGGTGTGCTCAGCGCCCTGGCGCACCTCTTCCAAACTTTCCGCATAGCGATAGCGGGATGTGCGGAGGCCTAGCTCCACCGCTGCCACCTCCCTGATGCGATCGCGGTTCATCGTCATGATGGTGGCACGGGCGGATGGAACGACCGTCAAACCCTGCGCTTCGACTTCCGCCAGCACCTCGGTACGGATGGCTTCGATTTCCGGCACGATATAGTCCGGTTGGTGCCGCTCTATCGCATCGCGCAGCAAGCTCTCGTCGAGCATGGAGAAGACTTCAAAACCGTCCGCAACCTGCATGGCGGGTGCACCGGCGTAGCTGTCGCAAGCGATGACCTCACAGCCGAGCCGCTTGGCGGAGATAACGAACTCACGGCCGAGCTCGCCTGACCCCAACAGCAATATCTTCGCGGTAAATGCCATCTCTATCCTCGAATCGCCCCCTGTTGCGGAGAGGCATGCCGCCCGCCTGGTTCAGCCGTCAATCATCTCAAGGTTCCACGCCTTCATCCACTGGCTGGGTGGGTGCGATGCGAGGCGGGAGTGCCGCCGGGGGCGGGGGGAGCGGCGGCGCATCAGGTTGGCCAATGGGCAGGCGCAACTGATTGGGGCCGATGTTGACTGACATGCCATCTTCATCGACCCCAACGCTCATATTGCCGACGCCTGTCTCTATCGTCACATTCGCGATTGCGTTGACCAAGTCGCTATCCTGCTGCTCGGGCGGCGTTTCGACGGGCTCGTTGATCGCTCCCGACATGAAGTTGCGCCAAATTCGCGCAGGCACGCCCCCTCCTGCGCTGCCCCCAGGAAGGGGTGTATTATCATCATTGCCGACCCATACAGCCGTCACCAGCCCACCCGCATAGCCCACGAAGATGGCGTCCCGGCTGTCCTGCGTCGTTCCGGTCTTGCCGAAGGTGCTTGTGCGCAGCGCCGCAGCGCTGCCAGTGCCGCGGTTTGCAGCCGAGGACAGCAGGTCGCGGATCATCTCCAACTCATCCTGGCTGAAGTGCCGCTGCCGGCTCATCAGCCGCTCGAACCATCCCTGCTCCTCTGGCGGCAGACCGTGGGCGATGACGGGATAGGCGCCCGCCGCAACCGTTGCGTAAGCCTGCGCAAGTTCGATGAGCGGGATTTCCGATGTGCCGAGCGCGAGGCTGAGATCCTCGGTCAGTGGCGCAGTTACGCCGAGATCACGAGCGACCTTGATGACGGCGTCCACTCCGACCTTTTGCGTCAGCCTTACGGCGGCGACATTGCTCGACGCTGCGAAAGCCTGACGCAAGGTGATGCGTCCTCGATATTTGCCGCCGTGATTGGATGGACGATAGGTGCCGCTGGTAATCGGCGTGTCCTCAACAAAATCCTCCGGCGTCATTCCAGCGCGGAAGGCCGCGAGATAGACGAACAGTTTGAAGGTCGATCCTGGCTGCCGCTTTGCCTGCACAGCCCTGTTGAAACTGCTCGTGCGATAATTTTTTCCGCCAATCATCGCTACGACGCTGCCATCAGGCTTCATCGCCACAAGCGCCGCTTCCGCCTTTCCCAGCGGCGCTCTGCGGATTGCTGTCTCGGCAAGCCTCTGAATTCGCCAATCCAGCGTAGTAGGAATGGTCTGCGCGCCATAAACAGCACCTGCGCGATCACGCGCCTCTGGCAGCACCCAGTCAGCGAAGTAGGTGCCCGTAGTCGAACTGGGCGTCTCACGTACGTCCAGACGGGCAGGACGTAGGGCGTTGCGTTCAGCCTTGCTGATATACCCAGCATCCACCATCGCCTGGGTCACGAGGGCGGCGCGCGTTCTTGCGCCCTTGAGGTTCGTCGTGGGTGCCAGGCGGGACGGCGCCTTCAGCAACCCAGCGAGCATCGCAGCCTGGGGAATGGTCAGCCGCTCTGGCTGACGGTTGAAATAGTGAAGCGAAGCTGCGCGAAGGCCATAGACATTGTCGCCGAAATAGACATTGGACAGATAGCGTTCGAAAATCTGGTCCTTGGTCAGCCATGCCTCAAGCCAGAATGCTATCAGGGCTTCCCGAGCCTTGCGGCCGAACGTTCTGTCGCTTGACAGGAACACGCCCTTGGCGAGTTGTTGCGTAATCGTACTCCCGCCCTGCGATGACCCATCCGACCAAAGATTATGCCAAGCCGCCCGCAAGATGCCACGAGGATCAACGCCCCAATGGCTGTAGAAGCGACGATCCTCGATCGCCATGAAGGCTTGTGGCACATGCTGGGGAAGGTCCGTCATAGATACGGGGCGATCGATAATCGCGCCACGTCGAGCGATCAGATGACCGTCGGCGGACATGAGGCTGACGCTTGGGGGGGCGATCGGCTTTAACGATCTCGACATCGGCGCTGTGACTGCCAACCATGCGATCACCAGCATCAGCAGGGCCAGCAATCCCGCGACGATCCAGCCGACGATCTGAAGTCGCCGACGCCAGGGCGTAGGCGGTGCGAACGCGCTGGGCGGGCCTGCGCCGAACTCGCGTGCAGGCTGATCTGGCTGAGGCGCGGGCAAGGGGTCTCTCATCGGCTCCGATATGCTGTATTATAGGATTGATACGGTCAAGAGCGTCCTGTCGTGGGACAGTCACCGGTTAACCACGATTGAGGATAGCCGAATTGGTAAATCAGACGTTAACTTGGCGCTATGCGAACACGTCCGCTGATCCTTACCAACGAATCCTCGCGTCATCCTTTCCGCCAGGCCTTGCCGCGCCATGTGCTGACAGTGCAGGAGAGTTCGGTTCCTGCGTCAGACGATAGCGATTGGAAGCTTTTTCTTCTCAGCTTCTGCGCCTTCTTCACGGCCTTCTACAGCTTCATTTTCTAGGATGATCCGATCAGTCGCAGGCCTTGTGAAGCCTCCAAGCCAGCCAGGCGCAAGGAAGGCATAGGACAGCAACCAGCAGCAACTGATTGACGACGGACATGCCCGCGATGCTGAGGCTGATGGCAAAGAGCGACCCCAGCACCATTGCCCCGGAATTCACGATGTTGTTGGCCGCCACGGTCCGGGCGGCTTCACACTTTTCGACCGTCGTGGTGAGAAAGGCGTAAAGCGGGACCACGAACATGCCGCCGAACGTCGCTACGCCTAGCAGGCATGCCGACAATGCGAGCGCCAGCGGATGGGCCAGAAAGCCTTGAAGCGAGAGCATGCCGCCGCCCGCCTCGGGCGTCCACAAGTCGCACACGATGTGGAAGGCGATGATGCACAGACCCATGCCGATGACGGCAGCTGGCGCATAGCGGGCAGACACATGCCCTTTCAGCAGGCGATTGATGGCGATCGAACCAATGGCGATCCCGACGGAAAAGATCGCGAGGAACAGGCTCGCCACAGGCTTGTCCGCCGACAGCACATTTTTGACGAGTGGAGGAAACTGGATAAAAAGTATCGATCCTACCGCCCAGAACAAGCTGATCGCCATGATCGCCAGAAACAGGCGGCGGATGTGCATGGTGCCGCGCACCAGCGTGATCGATGATCGGATGATGTGGAAGTCGATCGGCTGTCGCCCAAGCAGCGATGGCGCGGGCGGTACTTCCCTGCCTGCCACATATCCGATGGCGGCTGTCACAACGATCCCGATCGCGGCAACCTCGACTGGAATGATACCTGCCAGGATGGTGCCGGCGAGAATGGCTATATAGGTCCCTGCCTCGACCAGGCCCGTGCCGCCGAGAACTTCGTCATCATGCAGGTGCTGAGGGAGAATCGCGTATTTGATCGGGCCGAAGAATGTCGAGTGAACCCCCATAGCAAACAGAGCACAAAGCAGCAGCGGGATCGCGAGGCTATGGATCGCAATGCCGCTCCAGATCAGGGCGAGGCCCGCTGCGCCAACCAGCATTATGACGATTTCCGCCGCTTTGACGTAACGGATGATGACCGCCTTGTCCCGCTGATCAGCAAGCTGTCCTGAAAGGGCCGAAAGGAGAAAGAAAGGCAGGATGAATATGCCGGTCGCCAAGGCGCTGAACCAGGTCTCGGACCGCTCGTCATTATAGACGCTGTACACGACGAACAGGACCATCGCGTTCTTGAACAGATTGTCGTTGAAGGCGCCGAGCAGCTGAGTGATGAAAAGCGGCAGAAAACGTCGCTTGTTAAGGAGCCTGAGGGAGGCTTGCATAGGCAAGAAGGTCTTCTTCGCTGTGGACGAGCGGAGCGCGGTCTAGCGGCTACGGCTGCGACTGTCCAACCCATCCGGACGATAAGCGATCCCAGCCTCTCCACCGCTGCTTGTACAACGCTGCGGACTGTGGCAGTCCGCGCCCATGCTGACGCTGCCCAATTTGCTGACGCTTTCGCGGATATTGACTGTGCCTTTGCTGGTCGCGTTGCTGTGGCCTGCGGAGGTCGGTGCGCGTTGGACGACTGGCTATGCCCTGGCATTCGCTCTTTACTGCCTGATGGGCATTACCGACTATTTTGACGGCTATCTGGCGCGAGCGCAGGGTACTGTGTCGAAGCTGGGCGTTTTCCTTGATCCTATCGCAGACAAGATCATGGTCGGCGCGGTTATCCTGATGTTGGCAGCAACCCGGGATATCGCGGGTATTCACATCGCGGCCGCCATGATCATTCTGCTGCGCGAAATCGCGGTGTCGGGCCTTCGCGAATTTTTGGCCGGGCTCCAGGTTTCGGTCCCCGTCTCCCGCTTGGCGAAGTGGAAAACGGCGTTTCAGCTTATCGCTTTGGGCGCATTGATATTTGCGGGCGCGGTGCCAGCCTTCCCGTTGATGCAGTTGCTGGGGATCGCTACGCTGTGGGCGGCTGCCATACTGACGCTGATCACCGGATGGGACTATCTGCGCGTCGGCATCAAGCATATGGATTGAGGGGTGGCTAAGCTCGACATCCTCTACTTCGCTTGGGTCCGGGAGATCATCGGCTGCGATAGCGAGCAAGTCGATCAACCTCCCGCAGGCGTGACGGTAGCTGACCTGATCGAACAACTGGCGGCCCGTGACGGCGGCTACGGCCAAGCATTGGGTGACCAGTCACGATTGCGCGCTGCGCTGGACCAGCGGTTCGTACCGCTGGACAGCCTGGTCGGTGAAGCGCTGGAGCTGGCAATCTTCCCGCCGGTCACCGGCGGATGAGCCGGGTCTCCATCCAAGAAGAAGGCTTTGACGCTGGTGCTGAACTCGCGTTGCTCGAAGCGGCAGGTGGGGGCGCCGTCGCTAGCTTCACCGGCGTTGTGCGTGGAGAAAATGACTTGGTGGCGTTGGAGCTTCATCACTATCCAGCGATGACAGCTGCTCAGGTCGAGCGGATAGTTGACGAAGCGATGGATCGCTGGCCGCTGCTAGGCGTGCGCGTTATCCATCGCTTTGGACGACTAGGGGCGGGCGAACATATAGTTTTCGTCGGAACGGCATCGCGCCACAGATCGGCTGCTCTGGAAAGCTGCGCCTTCCTTATCGACTGGTTGAAGTCCGAAGCGCCATTTTGGAAAAAGGAATATTTCGCCGACGGCGGAGCCAACTGGGTCGAAGCGCGTGTCGAGGACGAGGCGAAAGCCAGAGGCTGGACCCTCTAAGATCAGGCGGCGGCGCTGGATTGCGGGAGATCGGCAGCATCTCGCAATAGTTCGGCCAGCAGGCGAAATTCCTTCTCCCTCGGACTGTTCTTGCGCCAGACCAGAGCGATGTCGCGATGTGATCGGTCGGATCGCAAAGGGCGCGCGGTGATCTGGGTATGATCCAATATCCCGCCGGCGATCGCCATTTCCGGCATGATGGTCATGCCAAGGCCGTTATCGACCATCTGCACCAGCGTGTGCAGGGACGTCCCCATCATCATGGCGCTTGAACGAATTTCCGGCCGGTTGCAGGCAGCCAAAGCATGGTCCTTTAGGCAGTGTCCGTCTTCCAGCAGAAGCAGCTTCGTTTCATCGATCATGTCCGGCGCGATCCATTCGGGCGGGTCGCGTGGATCATCCTGTGGAAAAGCAACGTACAACCGGTCCTGGAAAAGCAGTTCGCTGTCCAACTCACCAGTGGGGAAAGGCAGGGCCAGCAGCACGCAATCAACATTTCCATGACGCAGTGATTCAATGGCGGTTTGCGTCGTTTCTTCGCGAAGGTAGAGCTTGAGTTCGGGTCTGTCCGCCCGCAGCCGTGGGAGCAGCCTGGGTAGCAGGAATGGCGCGATCGTCGGAATCACGCTCATGCGTAACTCGCCCGTGAGCGGCTTTCCCGATGCTTCGGCAATGGCCGCCAGCTCTTCCGCCTCGCGCAACACGCGATGCGCCTTCTCGACTATGCGGTCGCCTAGGGCGGTAAAGCGCACAACTCTCCGGGTCCGCTCTACCAGCGTCACGCCGATGAGAGATTCCAGCTCCCGAATCCCTGCCGACAGGGTTGATTGCGTAACATAGCAGCTGTCCGCTGCCTTGCCGAAGTGCCCATGCTGCTTCAGCGCCACAAGATATTGCAGCTGCTTCAGCGTAGGCATGTAGCTCGACATCAATCGCCTTTCTCGATCAGAATGGCGAAGATAAGAGCATTAGCCGATATATCCAAGCCATTTGGCGACGCCGAACAAGGATGTGAGCGTCAGGATCGTTCCAACTGCCGTGAATAGCATGCGCGGTGCGACATGGCGGGCGAGCATCGCGCCAAAGGGTGCAGCGATGATACCGCCTAGCAGGAGGCCAACGGTGTAGGTCGTGAAAGCTTGCCATCCCAGATGCAGGATGAAGGTCAGGCTGATCGAGAGAGTAAGTACGAACTCGACAGAGTTGACCGTCCCGATAGTATGGCGAGGGCTAGACCCCTGAATAAGCAAATTAGATGTCACGATCGGGCCCCAGCCACCGCCTCCTGTCGCGTCCATGAAGCCGCCAACCAACCCGAGGGGCGCTACCCATTTCGGATCGCGCGGTTGCGGCGGCAGGTGGAAGCCGCGCCAGATGAGATAAATCCCGATCGCGGTCAGGTAGACTTGAACGAAGGGCTTTATCACTGAACCATCGATGTTCGAGAGGATATACGCCCCCGTTACGCCGCCGATGACGCCGGGAATGATGAGGCGAGCGAAAAGTCGCCAATCAACATTCCGGTGCGCGATGTGACTTATCGCTGAAACGGCCGTCGTGAATGTCTCTGCCGCGTGAACGCTTGCCGACGCGCGGCTAGGTGGTACGCCCAGCGCCAAGAGCAGGGTGCTTGAGATAACGCCGTACGCCATCCCCAGCGCACCGTCGATCATCTGGGCTCCAAACCCAATGAGAATGAACGGTAGGAGTTCGCTGAGATGAGCGAGAACGGGATCGGTCATTCAAGGGGCCCCTCGTTGATTGTCTACCGCAGTGATAGGTATATCATAGCACGCCAAGAAACATTCTGTTTTATGGTCAGAAGCCGAAATAGCCGACATCTGGAAAAAACTTGGCCGTGGCCTTATGTATGACCCTTCGATTTTCAGGGGCCGCTGCATGTTGCGCAATCTTATCGGCTATTTGGACTCGGTCAAATCCCGTGATCCAGCTCCACGTTCCCGGGCTGAAATCCTCCTTTATCCGGGTGTTTGGTCGCTCGGATTTCATCGGGTCGCGCATGGCCTTTATCGCGCGCGGCTTTATTTCCTGGCGCGTGCCGTCAATCATTTTTCCCGGTTTCTTACCGGAAACGACATTCATCCAGGCGCGCGCATCGGCAAGCGTTTCTTCATTGATCATGGGTTCACGGTCATCGGGGAAACCGCAGAGATCGGCGATGATGTTACCCTCTATCAGAATGTAACTCTTGGCGGCACAGATCCTGCGAATGGCATTGCCGGAAAGCGCCATCCGACGCTTGCCGACGGGGTCATCGTGGGTTCAGGCGCGCAGGTGCTCGGCCCTGTACATGTTGGCCCGAGGGCACGCGTGGGCGCCAACGCCGTGGTCACGAAAGATGTGCCTGAAGGTGCTACGATGGTTGGCATTCCTGCCCGCCAGATGCTGGTCGACGTCACCGCCTATCGTCGTGAGTTCCTACCTTATGGCACGCCCTGCAGCGACTGCTACGATCCTGAAAAGCATAAGCTGGAGCAGCTTCAGCATGAAGTTGAACAGTTGCAGAAGCGGCTGGCGGAACTTCTTGAACAAAAGAAAGAAGGGTCGCTTAGTCCCGATGATGACATCCCTCTGTTCAGGGAGCGTGGTCGCGCCTCATGACCAACGTGACCCCGTTCCCCTCCAAAGCCTCCGCAGCGGGGCAAACGGGGTTTGATCGTTTGGAGTTGCAGCGCATCATGGATCTCTACGGCCGCATGGTTTCGGCCGGACACTGGCGTGACTATGCAATTGATCTGGGCTGTGATGCCGCCGTCTTTTCGGCGTTTCGCAGAGCAGCCGAACGTCCTGAATACCGCATTGAAAAACGGCCCTCGCTTCGCCATCGTCAGGGAATGTGGGCCCTGATCGGGGAAGCAGGCGGCATTTTGAAGCGAGGGGCCGAACTGCAGGGCATTCTTGCCCCTGTAGAACGCAGATTGCTCAAGATCGTTAACGACTAGCCGCGCTCGTGCGTCTCATATACCCGATCCACAGGCGCACGGCTCGGCCTTCCGCAAGATCGGACAACTGATAGGATTGTTAATGACCTTGCCGGCGCTGCTTCGAGAACGCTTATCATTGCCACTGATCGCGTCACCGATGTTCATCGTCTCCCAGCCCGCGCTGGTAGTCGCACAGTGCAGGGCCGGGATCGTGGGATCCTTCCCGTCCCTCAACGCCCGACCTTCAGGTGTATTCGAGGATTGGCTTCAACTTCTGAACCGCGAACTGATTGATCAGGACGCGCCATTCGCCGTCAACCTCATTGTCCATAAAACGAACGCCCGGCTGGAAGAAGATCTTGCGCTCTGCGTGAAATATCGCGTTCCGATTGTGATCACCTCTTTAGGCGCCCGCACTGACGTCAATGAGGCTGTGCACAGCTATGGTGGCATCGTCCTCCATGATGTCATCAACAACATGTTCGCCAGGAAGGCCATCGAAAAGGGGGCTGACGGACTGATCGCGGTTGCGGCGGGGGCAGGGGGCCATGCAGGTACTTTGTCGCCATTCGCCCTGGTCGAGGAAATCCGCGCCTGGTTTGATGGTCCTTTGATCTTGTCGGGGGCCATCGCGACCGGCCGTTCGATCGCCGCCGCCCAGATGATGGGGGCCGATTTGGCCTATATGGGGTCAGCTTTCATTGCGACCGAAGAGGCGAATGCGGACCAAAGATACAAGCAGATGATCGTGGACAGCAGTTCAGGCGACATCGTCTATTCCGACTATTTTACCGGCGTCCTCGGCAATTACCTACGGCCTAGCATTACGGCAGCTGGTTTCGATGCAGACAGGTTGCCGCAAGCCAGAGACATGGACATCGCTTCCATGGCCGAAGAGGACAAAAAGGCCTGGCGGGACATATGGGGCGCGGGTCAAGGAATAGGGGCGGTACGGAAAATTCAGCCGGCGGCCTGGCTTATACAGGAGCTTAAAGCTCAATACAGGGCTGCGGTTATGGCGTTCCAATTACAGGAAGGCGCGTAATTCACGCATGAAGGAGTCGAATTGATCATGATGCACCCAATGGCCTGCATCGGCAAACTCCACCAACCGCGCATCCTGGAAATGGGCTGCCCTACCGTCCTCGACGGGGTTGGATGCCCAACTGTCCAGACCCAGGCATAGCAGAACGGGACAAATGATCCGCTCCCAGAAATCGGGGAGATCATGGTCCGTCATGTCCTGGGGCGGGAAATGGCGCAAATAAGGATCAAACTTCCATTCATAGCTGCCGTCTTCATTGCGATTGACGCCGTGTGCGGTCAGATGGAGCGCCTGCTCGCCTGACAGATGGTCGTTTCTCTCTCGCATACGCGCAACGGCGGCCTCGAGCGTCGGATAATTGCGTGAGGGTTTGCGAGCGCTTGCGCGACGCCGCTCTATCCATTCGCGCCAGCGATCAGGAGCAGGATGGGTGGCCTTTTCCTGAAGAGCATCGGGAGAAAGGCCAAGTCCTTCGATGGCGACCAACCGGTCTATGCGGTCCGGGAAGAGCCCCGCATAGCGCAAGGCGATAGATCCTCCGAGTGAATGGCCGACCAGAATGACCTTGTCGCGGCTGACCAGATCAACAAGCTGCGCAAGATCATAGACGAAATCCGCCATCGAATAGGTCCCTGCGGCTGACCAGGCGCTGTCACCATGGCCTCGAAGATCGAGGGCCACGACATGGAAGTCGCGCGCGAGTGCCCGCGCTGTCCAGTCCCAGCTGCGCGCATGATCGAGCGCTCCGTGAACCAGGATCAAGGTGGGGGCTGACCGATTGCCCCAGTCCACATAATGGAGGCGAGTACGCAACGAAGTGAAGAAATGCGATGTCGGGCTCAACGGAGCAATGGGGTCGGCATGTTCGCTCACGGGTGCTGCAAAAGTGGGAGTAATATTCATGTTTTCAGGCGCGCTCCCCGATCTGGACCGGCTGCATCATAACGCAACTGTTATAACAGATTCTCGGGAGAATTGATGACGATAATGAGCAAAGGTCTCATTCTGCCGTACCAATTTGGGAGCAGGATTGAAATTAGCCAGAGCTCTCAAAAATCGGGGGATCGTCCAAACGGGATTACGCGCTCAGCAGAGGAATCATGACGCGCAATAGACAGCATGCGGGCCAGTTCAGCTTGCTTGAAGGGCTTATCGAGCCGCAACCGCTTGGTGGCGTGCGGCGGCAGTTCCGCATAGCCGGTGATGATGATGACGGGTAGGCCGGGATGAGTTTCATCCAGCGCATCGGCCAGCTGCGCGCCTGTCATATTGGGCATGGCGTGGTCGGTGATGACAAGGTCTACCTCGCCTTCGGCCAGCATGCGCAGCGCGTCCGCGCCGGAACCAGCCTGAAATACCGTATGTCCCAACTCCTCCAGCATACCTGCGGTGTTCGTCAGCACTAGGTCGTCATCATCGACGGCCAATATGACCAAGGGTTGATCGCTCAGGGTGAGGATGGACGGGGCGGGACGTTCCTCATCCGTCGCATTTGCATCCTCTCTAGCGACAGGGAGCCAAAGCGAGACAGTCGTGCCGCTCCCGCGCTCGCTTGAGATGATCAGCGATCCACCGCATTGTTCAGCAAAGCCATGGACCATGGACAAGCCCAAGCCAGTTCCCTTGCCAATCCCCTTGGTGGTGAAGAAGGGCTCCCGGGCGCGCGCGAGCGTATCCTCATCCATCCCTTCCCCTTCATCGATGACGGAGAGGCGTACATAATGTCCGGTAGGCAGGTCAGGCCGCTGTTCTGCCAGCAAATGGGCTTCGGCGCCTTCGACAATGATCCGGCCGCCACCCGGCATGGCATCACGTGCATTGACGGCCAAATTCAGCAACGCCAGTTCTAGTTGCGCCGGATCAGCATGCGCCGAACTGAGCGAAAGGGGAAAGCGGGTTTCGATCGTGACCGTCGATCCCAGAGTGGATTTCAATAGTCCGGCCATGTTCCGGACCAGCGCGATGCAGTCGACGCTGCCAAGTTTCAGTTCCTGACGCCTCGCGAACGCCAGCATGCGTTGGGTCAAGGTGGCGCCTCGATCCGCTGCCGTCATGGCATTGTCGATGTAGCGTGAAATGTCGCCCCCGGTTTCGAGCCGCTGCCTCGCCAAATCCAGACTTCCGACGATGACGGCGAGCAGGTTATTGAAGTCGTGCGCGACGCCTCCTGTCAGCTTTCCGATCGCGTCCATCTTCTGGGACTGGAAGATGGCCTCCCGCGCTTCTTCCAAAGCCAACTGGGTTTCGCGCCGTTCAGTGAGGTCGCGTGTAATCTTTGCAAAGCCTATCAGCTCACCCATGGGGCTGCGAATGGCGTCGATAACGACATTGGCCCAAAAGCGCGAGCCATCCTTGCGAATGCGCCAGCCTTCCGCTTCGAACCGGCCCTCCCTCGACGCAGTCTCCAAGGCGCGGGAGGGAATTCCGGCCATCCGATCTTCTTCGGAATAGAAGCGGGAGAAATTCTGGCCTAGGATTTCGTCGGCGGTATAGCCCTTGAACCGTGCTGCTCCGGCATTCCAGCTGGTTATCGTGCCGACAGCGTCAAGCATGTAGATGGCGTAGTCGGTTACGCTTTCGACCAACAGGCGAAATCGCTCCTCGCTCGCCTTCAATGCCTCTTCCGCCGCGCGGCGTTCCGTCAGATCGCGTGTAACCTTGGCGAAACCTATCAACGTGCCGCCGGGATCCCGGATGGGATCGATGACGACGCTGGCCCAGAACCTGCCTCCGTCCTTGCGTACGCGCCATCCTTCGGCTTCGAACCGGCCATCCCGCTCGGCTGTTTCCAGTGCGAGAGCGGGAATGCCCACTGCCTGATCTTCCGGTGTGTAGAAGCGGGAAAAGTGCTGACCAACGATTTCGTCGGCCTCATATCCCTTGAACCTGCGCGCGCCTGCATTCCAGCTGACGATCGTGCCATTGGTCGAAAGCATGTAGATCGCGTAATCAGTGACGCTCTGGACAAGCAACTCGAAGCGGTTTCCAGAGAACTCCGGCGCCGCCGTGCTCATAATTTCCCCATTACGCTATTCTATCTTCTCGAATCCATCAAACACACTGGACCGTTCATCGTTCCGCTAGCGAACCGCTTTGTAACGCGGCATAAGCCATCCCTCTATTAACTAAAGTATATTTTTGAACGTTTGAGGGAGTTGAACGGCGGGCCGCGTGAAATTGAGGTGCAAGTCGTTGACCTTGCAATACTCAGCGGCTAATCCCCGGCAGCGCGCGGGTGTAGCTCAATGGTAGAGCATTTGCTTCCCAATGTTCCCGCGCCATGAATTTTCAATAACTTAGCTGGCGCTGTTGTTCCAACACCGGGCGTTTTGCGCGCGATGTTGGAACGGCATTCAGTTCATCCCGACGATGCCAGTCGCCGTCGTAGCAGCGCGCACATACCCGGATGCGAAGGGCACAACCTGGCCGGCAGCGACCGGCAAGGTCACATCGGCATCGGTTCCATTCGCGCTCTTGAGGACCAGGTTGCCAGCGCCGCCGATTACGAGCCGCTGGAAATTCTTGAGCAACGCACCGTCGCTCGGCGTGATGGCGATAAATTGGTTCGGCTTTGACACAGGCGTCTCCATCTATATGACGATATTTGGCAGCGGGAGACTCGTCAGACGTTGAAACACGCGCTTGAGGCACTCTCCCTGCCACAAACTCAAATCGAGTCCTACGGGCCGGAAATCGGCTCTCCTTGTGGCGCTGCAGGGTTGAACGGGACGGCCGTCTGGTCGCGCACCCATTTCCGAAGCGCGATCAAGTTCCAGGCTTGCCGCTCGGCGATGCGGAGCTTGGCAAGAAGATCGTCACAACTTCCCCCTCCATAAGCTCGGCAGGTGGCAGCGCTGGCGATGGACATTGGAGCGAGGTCGGAGCCGCCGAGATCGGTTCGGGCGGCGAGTTGCGCGCGCACGCGCTCATAGCGAGCATCAACATCGGCAAGGCGAGCTTTGTAGTCATCGACAGATCCTTTAGTGATGGCGGCCTGGTCCGCCTTGACCCGCTCCACGTTGCGATCGGCCGCGAGCTTTGCGGCCGCGCTGGCGGCCCGGAAGTTTGCGACCGTCTGCGCATGCGCCTTTGCCTCGGCCGCCGCCTGGTCGCGTGCATTGTCCCGCTCGATCGTTCGGAGATCGAGCCTGGCGTTGAGCGCGAAGATGATGACGGCGGCGACCAGGAGCGCGATCGCCCCTCCGATCGCCGCTATGATTTTGGCGCGAACCCCGATCATAGATCCACCATGCACAGGCGATATTCGGCCGCGCGGCGGTTCACCAGTCCCGCCACGACGCGACCGCCAGCCTTGTTCCAGAATTTGAGAGCAGCGCAGCCGCCCTTGAAGTCGCCGGCATTGAAGCGGCGTGCAGCCGTGGATCCGCAATAGCCCCTTGCGCCGACATTGTAGGCGAGGGAGGTGGCGGCGGCGAGCTGGTATGGCCGATTGGCTATCG
Source organism: Sphingobium sp. S6 (assembly GCF_905120495.1). Taxonomy (NCBI): domain Bacteria; kingdom Pseudomonadati; phylum Pseudomonadota; class Alphaproteobacteria; order Sphingomonadales; family Sphingobiaceae; genus Sphingobium; species Sphingobium sp. S6. The sequence continues at coordinate 352,190 of NZ_CAJHOG010000001.1, forward strand.
CAGGCGTGCAGCGGGCGACCGGCTCGGCGAAACCCTGCACCGCGGTTTCAAGCATGGCCGAGCATTCGGCATCGGAATAGCGGCGCATAAGCACGCGCGTCTCGCCATAGCAGACCGTCTTCACCTTCACGATGTCGAGATAGGGATCATTGCTCTTGCCCTCCCAAGTCGCAATGAGCGGGACTGCCAAGACCATCGCCGCGGCGATGCCGCCCCCGGCAAGCTGCTTCTTATTCGCCATCGCTTTTCCCCTGCTTGATGATCATCGCGATAAGCGCCGCGATGCCGAGCCCGATGCCGATATATTCAGGTGCCGGGAACAGCATCCGGGCTTCGCTGGGCATCGTTGCCCACACCGTCTGCGCTACGACGCCCAGCGCGATGATCTGCGCGCTCCACCGCTTGAATAGCCTGGTCCAGTCATCGATCAGCTTCATCATTGCCCCCCAAGGTTGTGAAAGCCTTCCAGCCTGCGGATGCGCCGGTCATTATCGGCAAAGCGGCTGTCGAGATTTTCAACCTGCGATCTTTGCCGTTCATCGATCCGCACGAGCGTTTGCTGCATCGTGTTCACGGTTCCGACCAGCCACACGAATATGCCGACCACCGCGGCGGTCATGACCGCGCTGATAATCCCCGCCGCCCATTTCATCGGTGCTGGTATTTCCACTTTCGGTTCGGAAACGGGGGCCAGATACTTCGTCAGGGCGATGTCAGCCGCCTGCTCAGCCAGAACCCGATATTGCGCTAGGGTCGCGGCTTCAGTCATAGTTGCTCATTCGGGCTGCTCCGACCCTAGGCTTTTCGCCTGTTGATTAGTTCCCTCGGCGCTGGCTAAGTCCGTGACAGAGAGGGGAAAGCCATGGCTATCGTGACTGACATCAGGGACTACGCGGATGATCGCGGCAATGCGATCATCGGAACACCCAAGCTTTGCCAGAATGCCAAGATCAACTTCGCCGCTCGCAATTGTCGCGTCGAGATCGGGGATGGGGTGTGCCTCCAGAATTGCAGCTTCGAAATGAGCGCAGACGGCGGCCTGGTCCGCATTGGCAAAAACTCCGTCATCAAAAGCCACATGCGGGTAGGGTTGAATAGTTCGATCATCGTTGGCGAGCGCCTGTCCAGCACAGGGGGCGGCATTTTCTCCGCTACCGAAGGGACCTCCGTCACCATCGGCAATGACTGTATGTTCGCCATTTCGATAGATATACGCTCTGATCATTCGCACCCGATCTTTGACCGGCGCACGGGCAAGCGGGTGAACAAAAGCAAGCCCGTTGTGATTGGCGATCATGTCTGGCTTGGCCCGCAGGCTATGGTCTACCCGGGGGCGAAGGTGGGAGAGGGTAGCGTCATCGGCGCGCGAGCGCTGGTCAATGGAACCATACCGCCCAACTCTGTCGCCGTTGGCGTTCCTGCCAAGGTCACGCGGCGCGACATCGTGTGGGATAAGCGACATCTCGCTATCCACGCACCGCACATGTTCGATGACATTTCCACCATCCCTAATCCGTGGCAGTCGCAGTTCCCGCCCTTTGAGGCCGAAGAGCGGAGGTCTGCTGGCGTCATCAAAAGTTGGTTGAACAAGGTCACAGCCACGACCGCCTGCTTGACCGCTCAGGTTGCTATATGGCCGGACATGGCTGGGGTGGCGGTCGCCTTCTAGGCAGGCGGCGAGGTACGGAGCTGACACCATCACGTATCCACCGCGATGGTCTTGACCGTGCCATCACCAAACTTGATCTTAAGATCACCATCGGCACTGTCCACATAGATCGATGCGTACCCGGCTCGCGTTCCTGGCGGGCTCACACCATCGATCAGATAGCAAGCGCTTTGCGCCGATGAGAGGGGGGTAGCCGTCCAACTTCCACCGCCAGCCGATAGAATGAACCACTGCTGGATACGACTAGTGGTGCTAGTCATCCGGCAATGGATCGTCTGGTTGTTGAGGTTAAATAGATCGACGCGCCAGTTTTCAGACGTCGGCAAGCCAGATACGGGCGTGATATTGTGTACCGCCGAGAAATACGAAATATCTGGCAGTTGCATGTCGATCATCAGATCCAGAAGCCCTGACATTGTGGCGATCTCAGTGCCTGAGATTGGGTCGCGCATTTTGTTGTCAGCGCTGCGGGGCCAGACCTGCCCCTTGTAACGGGACAGATCTACCGGATGATACGGGCTGGCGATATCATCCCAGCTGTCACCTTTGGGCGCCATCTCTCGAAACAATAGCAGGCCCGTCACATTCGCGTCGCTCGTGGCAGGCCTCTTGGTCACGAGCAGGGTGTAAAGCGCACCGTCCGGTCCGACCGCCACGCCTTCATTTTCAGTTCGCTCGATCGAGTAACCCAGGGAGGCAACTCGACCAATAACCTTATCGGCCTGAGACACACCATATTGGAGGACGCTACCGTCCAGACTGACTTCGATCAGGCCATAGTCTGCCGCTCGGAGTGGGCCACTTGGCTCAGATGCCGGGATATAGCTGCCCCCGACGCTGATATATACCTTCCCATCGCGATGGGTGATGCCCTGCATCTTGGGCACATGAGGATATCCTGGGCTGGCCGAGGTTTGCCATCCAACGAGATTTTTTGCGACAAAGAACCGGCCAATCGAGTCGAAGTTCGCGTCGTAGAAATTGAAGGCGGTGCGCGAAACAGCAATACCAAGATCAACGGTAAGCTGTTGGATAAGCCACTTCCCCTCATTGTGACTGAAAATCGATCCGCAACCCCCGTTAATTCTCGTGACTGCGGCCGACATCGTGGTGCCATTGGCGGGCAAGGCTCCCGGCGCATATTCGATCAGGTTGCTACTCACAACGAAATAGAATTTTAGCGTCTCAGACGAACGGCTCCCAGTGACAACAATGCTTTCGCTCTGCACAGTCGGCCGAAAAAAGTAGCCCAGATAGTTGAAGTCCTGATCATAAGCGATGATCGCTGTGGCAGTGGCCCCGACGCCATCAGTTGCTGTATTGAGATAGATGTTCCCATCATCATCGAAGTCGAAGCCTTGCGGATAGAGATAGGAGCCACCTAGAGCTGTCAGCGCAGCATTGTAGTCAGGGAAACGCAGCGCCGCTTGGGCCACCGGCTCGCGCCGCCATATTGTCGGCTGCATTGTATGACTTACGTCTGCGATTGCCTGCCCGGCTTCGCCGAACCACTGCTTGGCCGTCCCGGCGGGGGAAAACAATGGGACGGGGGGAGAGCCCATATCTGCGGCACCTGCGATGATCCCGAGCGCCGCGTTTGCGACCAGGTCAATCACAGCGCCTACCGAGATCGGCTGCCCGTCGCCATCAAAGGCCAAATATTTATGCATCCGCTGTTGCTTGCCCGGAATGGTCTCTGCTGTTTCGCCATCGGGCATCATGAGCGCGCGATCGGTCAGATCGCCAATCTGGTCATCCTGCTCCTGCGCAACCATCATCTGGCGATCGAGCGCATTCTCATGGCTTTTCGCGGGGAAGCGATCCGATACTGTATATTGGGCGGACTGCATTCGGGCGGTGCGCCTGCGGATCCGCAGCTTTGCGCCCGCGATGCTCGACACCAGGGTGAGCGTGCCGCCGCCATCAGTGCCGCCGCCCGAAGTGGAGAAATGGACGCCTTGAACCAATGGAACGACAGTGCCGTCCGCTAGCACTCGACTAGCTTCCAATGCACCTGACAGGAAGCGGAAGGGGACGGCGAAGGTCAGCGTGACCCCATTTTCGAGATAATTAACTTTTGAAGATAGGGCACCGACGGTCATTGCATTGTCTCCCCGGCAATGGCTGTGAGGTCAGGGGCGTGATCCGGTGCCGTCTCACCGGGCGCCCAAAAATATTGCGTACGCTGCTCGGCGGCACGCTTTTCCATCCGCCGCCAGCTGCTGCGGTAGGAGGGGTCGATCTCCTCCTGGATCTGATCGGTGACCAGTCGATCAAAGGCGAGCTTCGCATACCAGAGCGAGCCGCCCGGCAGCTCCTGCCGCGCAAGTCGCGCTGCCTTCCACGTCGGGTTTTTTGCAGTCGGGATGTCCGCCAGCGCATCCAGATCCTGCGCGATCGGACCGGCCAGCGTTTGCCCCAGGCCGCCGCCAAAGCGGTTCTGCGTCGAAGAGAGGAAATCGCCGAAGATGCCGAAGCCGCCGCCCTGTAGCGTTGCCGCGCCCCAGAATTCCGGATCATCCATCGGTCGCGGATCCTTGCCGCTGGCGACCAGCTTCAGCTGGGCGGCCATCGCGCCCATAACCGTCGTGCCGATCACGAGGCCGGCCGCATAGCGCGCGGCATTACCGGCGGATTGCTCCATGATCCGCTGGCTCTGCTTGATCAGCATGGAAATGCCAAAGGACTTGAACAGCAGCGCCGATCGCGCAATCTCGCCGATCAGCGTTCCGCGCGGCGCGACGCTGTTGATCATCGCCCTGGTGCGGAGATCCGCGGTCGGCACCGCATAGTCAGTTTCGGCCGCGATCATTTCCAGCAGCCGATCGCCGAGCGCGTGATCCTCGACATTGGCCGGCTTGAGCCACGGCACGCCACGATCCATTTCCAGCGGCGTGGCACGAATTATGTCCCATGCGGCTGCATCGATCCCGTTGCGCGTGAGAGCAGCGCGGAAGGGCGCATCCAGCTTGTCGAACGCCTTCACGCTTTCGTCGGTGATATGGCCGAGAAACTCCATGCCGAACGCCCATCGGCCCGCCTGCGTCCAGTGCGACAGGCCAGAAACGCGCAGCACGCCCTCGGCCAAACGGCGCGAGACTTCCCCGGTCAGCTCCTCATTGAGGTAGCGCCCCTGTGCGGACGAACGCTGCCCCCATTCCTCGGCGATGAGACCCAGGCGCACGGCCAGGCGCTGGTCGGCGCGCGATCCTGGCACCATCAGCTTGATATAGTCGCGGATCATTCCAGCGGCCGGCAGGCCGTTGTAGCGTCTTGTTGAAAACTGGAAGGCGAGATCCGTCACGGCCGACAGGGTCGCGCTGCCCAGCTTTGCCGCCGTCTGCCAGCTACGTAGGGCGGAAAAGCCGAGCGCAAGCCCGCGATTTTCCGGCCGACGCGAAGCTCCGGTGAGCTCATCCCAGAGCCGATCAATCTGCTTGGTCCCGCCATGCGCGCGATCGACCGCCTTGCTATCGGGCGAGGCGTCGAGCGCGGCCGACTTCTCGATCGCGTCCTTCGCCCACTGCACCGTGGCGTTGGGGTTGGGCCCGAGGATCTCCATCGCGGCGATCTCCTGGCTCATCCCGTCGATATGCCCCATCATGGCATCGAACGCCGTGCCGCTGCCGAATTCGTCCTGGTAGGCAGCCCAATCGTCTGCGCTCTTGAATATCAGGAAGCGGCTTTCGCTGTGCCGATTAGCCATGCTGCCACGGCCTGCGGATCCCGGCTCGCGCTTGTTCCAGCCCTCACTGCGGATCGTCTCGAAGGTTTCCCGCAGCACCTCCTCGAAACGCCGTTCGGTGAAGGGCAGCCCTGTGTCTCGGTCGATCATGCGCGCGCGATCGAGCCGATCGACGATCGACGCGCGCCAGGCGTCGAAACCGGCCCGGCGCACGGCGCGGCTGTCATGCGATTGCGGCAGGCCCCAATGCTCGATCTTGCCGATATCGCCGCCGGCGGCGTTGAACCGCTGGCGCAGCATCTCGGCCGTGCGGCTCCACGCATCCGCCATTTCCTTCGCCGCGACATTGCCGCTGTCCTGGCCGAACAGCTCACGGACAATATCCCCCAGCTGGGCGCGGTTGCGGATGACGCCAATCAGGTTGCGGCTATGGTCCGACAGGATCTGATCCATCATCGCATGGGCCCGACCGCGAATGGCTTGGCGACGCCCCACGACATTCGAATAGGAAGCCCGGCCGTCCCGATCGAAAAGCGCCACCCCCGCGCGTGGATCGATGGGAGAGCCGGGCTTCCGCCCCCCGGCGAAGCTGTTCATCGCGGCCGCCGCTGTCTGCTGCGCCTTCACCTGCAGCAGCGTGCGCCGCTTCTTGAGCAAGGCCTCATCCTCGAGCATCTTGAGGACGCGATCGGTCGCCAGCGCCTCGGCCGCCGCGCCGCCCATCTGCTGATCATAGAGATTGAGCAGCTGCTGGTAGCGAGCGAGAGCCGCCGCGCCTTTGCCCTTCGGGATCTTGCCCTGCTCAATCAGGTCAGGGATGCAGACGCCGGCGCTCACAGGCAGCTCCTGATCGTCGCGAGCATCGCTTCATCCTCATCTAGATCTGTCAGGATGTCGGCAAGCGACGCTTCGCTGCCATCCTCGAGGCGGAACGCCGGCTGATCGGCCGCATCGAACAGGCCGAGGCCCATCGTGCCATCCTGCTCCTTTCCAGTTTTCGCGGATCCCTGCAGCGGCGCTTCGGCGCGGAGTTGCGTGGCCTGGCGTTGACGCTCCGCGACCGATGGATCGACCAGCTGCCGCATGTCATGGTCGAGGCTATCCGCCTGCAGGCGTGAAGCTTCGCCGCTGGGATCGTCCCAGCGCGCCATGAGCTCCTGCGATGGAGCCCTTAATTCTTCTGAGTGATCGGCCGCCCGTGGTGCTGCTGCTGCGCTTCCGCCATCCGCAAGGCGCGTTCCATCTTGACGCGGGTTTCCGGCGTCAAGGCTGGGTTCTTCAGCCCATCCCGGATCTGATCCATCTTCTGGACGTCGAGCGCCATAGCCCAATTCCTCCGCTTGCTGCAGTTGGGCATACAGGGTCGGATCGCTTTCCGCCAGAAAATCCATATGCGCCTGGTCGAGCTGCTCTCCGATCACGCGATCGAGCGTCTCCTCGAAATCGCCGTCCCAAAGCTCATAGGCCCGCAGACTATCGTCATCGACCAGGTCATCGATGCCGCGCTCCGAAGCCGCATTGCGCAGGCGCTGGTCGAATTCGGCAAAATCCTCGCTCTGTTGGATCTTCCGCCGCCGTGCCTCGACTTCGGCCAGGTCACTCGGCACGAAGGTGCGCTCTCCACCGCGATGCTGCCGATCGAGCGCATCCAGCAGATCGGCCGTGGTCACATCGGTGCGGCGCGGATCCCCGAAATAGCCCGCTTCAACTGCCAGCTCGCGCGCACGATCGAGCGCCATGCCCGTGCGCCGCACCAGGGTGCCAATCCCAGGCACGAACCGCGCACCGTCGAACATGCCCTTGAGGTCATGGCCTTCGTTATCGATGAGCCCGCCCTTGCTGGCGATGAACTGCATCAGATCCATCGACGCTCGGCGCACCGGGCGGGCGCGAGGCGCGATGACAGCTCCGTCGAAGGCGGCATCGACCAGCTGCTGCTGCGCGGCCAACCAGCTGGCCTCATCCTCGAACATGTCGCGGCGCAGCTGTGGCAGATCCGCATAGTCGATTTCCAGATCAGGACCGTCGATCGTCGCGCGCTCCGCATCCATCGCCGCCGGCCGCTCGATCGGCGCGTCGATATCGACATCCATGTCGCCAAAGACCGCGTCCGCCCCGGCGATGTCCTCGCCTTCGCGGCCGAGCGCCGCCATGCCGCGCGACAGGTCGCCTGTCGTTTCGCCCCCCGCCGCTGGCCGCATGAACTTGCGGACATAGGCGTCGAGCACGGCGGCCTCATTGCCCGCGCGCAGCACCGCCGCTCCGCCATGATCGCCGCCCTGCAATTCCCAATGCAGGAATTCCAGCTGCTGCTGCCTGGTCGGGTTGCGGCCATAGCGCCGGAACAGTTCCGCTTTGCGTGATCCCAGCCACTGCCCAAGGCCGAATGCGCCAGAAGTCGGATTGACCGCGCCATGGTTGCTGGCCGCTTCGGCCGCGATGCCTGCGGCGATACCGCGCGCCTGCGCTTCGCTATAGCCCTTTGCCTGAAAGAAGCCGACGACATCGTTCGCCAGGCGGCCGCCCGACGTGCGCAGCTTCGGCCTTTTCGCAGGCGCAGCTGCTGCCGCGATCGGCATGGCCTCTGGCGTGTTCGTGCGGACCAGCGCCTCGAGCGTGGCTTGCATCCGGGCGGCATGGGCGTCCATCCCCTCGGGCGTATCTGCATAAGGGGAGCTTGCGCGGATCTCCGCTTCCCGCTCGATCACGTGGATGGCGGCGCTTTCATCGGGCGTCCGCACGTCGCCCGGAACATGGCGCCCGAACATGCCGGCGATATCGCTGTCGCTCACCCCGTCCAGATCCGCGCGGGCGAGCGCCGATGCGATCTTGCGGTCGAGCGGCTTCAGCGCATCCACCGCCTGGCCGATGCCCTTTATCACCGCCTTGCCCAGCTGCGGGATGACGACGTCGCCGACAACCCCGCCAGCAGCGCCCATCAGCGTGTTGAGACCAGCCTCGCCGAGCGTAAGCTCCTCGCCCAGATCCTCGCGATTGCCCGCGACGATCGGCTGCTGGATGAGCTCAAGCCCGCCATTCACGAGCGCCGATCGCGCGGCTTGGGCCCAGATCGTGCCGCCACCGCCGCCCAGCGGCAGCGACGCGATGTTGACCGGATCGTGCATCGTCTCCCAGGTACCGGCGGCAAAGCCCACCGCGCCCTGGGCGAAACCGGACGAACGATCGAGCACCCCACGCGCATTGGCGCGCGCGGCCTTTTCGCGATCGATCACGCCCTTGCGGAACGTCGCCAGATCCGCCGGCGCATCTTTCAGGAACGCGGGATCCCGCTGTCGGATCGAGGCGATCTCGCCAAAGATCGCGCGCTCCTGGCTTTCGCGATCGACCCGTTTGTCGAACAGCGACCCGAGATCGAACGTGCCATTGTCGGCCGACGGCCGCCGCATCATCGGGTTCTGCCAAAAGCCGGGGTTGACCATCGGCTTGAGGCCGCGTTTCTGGCGATCGGCATTCACGGCCGCGAGCAGCGGTTCATATTCACGGCGGAGCCGCTCGGCCTCCGCATCGGTGCGATCGCCGCGCGCCAGCACACGATTGGCGTCCCAGACTTCGCCCATCGTGGCCGGACGGACGATAGCGCCTGGAACGACCGGATCGACGGCCGCGCCGCTTTGCAGCAAGCCGCTCATTGCGCGCGCCTTACGACGCCGATGCCACGGCCTACCGCCTCGATATCGAGCGCGTAGATCGCGCCATTTCGCTGCCGAGCGACCGTTCCACCGCGCTTGTCATGGAATTCATACCGGCCATCGGCCCTGCGCACCGGCACATAACGGCGCAGATCGGTTGCGGACATGGGCTTGCCGTCTGCCCAGACAGGACCATTCTTGCTGTCAGGCCTGAAGCGGACCTGCGACAAGACGCGGTCGAAGGCACCCTGCGTCCAGTTGTCGGGCAACAGCATCGGCACATCGTTCCAGCGCCCGAGGCCACCGCGCCAGAAGCCGTCCGCACCCTTTTTCCCGCCGAGCGCGACGTTGATATAGGGGTTCAGGTCATCGGCCCGGCCATCCCAATCATTGACGCCCTGCCGCGCCTTGGCATCAGCATAGAGGTTCTTCGCCACTTCCAGCGCCGCGCCGACTTCGCCCTGGTCGAAGCTCTGCGCCGCTGCCCCGAGGATGTCATAGAAGTGGCTGGCGACTTCCTGCGCGGCTTGTCCGTCGACGATCGCCTTGTTCGTCTTGCGGACGGCAGCCCCCCGCAGCGCTGCCGCCCGGCTGTCGCCGTCGATCGACACCATGCGGCCGAGCATCGGATCATTGGGCAGCACCTGGCGCGCCGCGCGCCGCGCATCGAGGCCGCCGAGCGCGGCCAGCTTGTTTGCGACGTCGACCATGCCCTGCTGCGACACACTGGCCTCATCGCGCAACTGGCGCACTTCCGCGTCATTGAAGAACGGCGTTTGCCGCCCCGTGGTAGCGGTCACGCTCCGCGCCCATGATGCACGCGCTGCGAAGGTGGCTGGATTATCGAGATCGATCGTCGGCGGCGGTGCGCCATTTTTGGCGGCCCATTCACCGGGATTATTGTTGAAGGTCGACACTGCGGAGGGCCGCATCCCACGCAGCACCTTCAGCCGGATATCTTCGTCGGCCGTGCGCTTGTCCTTTGCCGCGAGGCGATTGATCTCGCTGTCATATTGCTCCGGCTTCCAGACGTCGGCTTCCCGGCGCACGCCAGCCTCGACCCGGAGCACTCCGATCTCTGTCGCGGCGCTGTTGTCGCCAAGGGCCGACAGGCGCGATTGAACATCGGCAAGTTGGGCGTCTGGCACCTGCACGCCGGCGGATATTTGCGTCTTGAGTGTCGAAACCTGATCGCGCAGTGCTGCCGTCTGCAGCTGCTGCTGGTGCTGGGCAGCGGCATCGGCGCGGCGCACTTCGATCATGGCGCCATTGCGGGCCTGGTCGAGCTGCTGCGGCGTCAGCATCTCATTAAACGCGCCGCTGTCGATCAGCGCGAGCGCGCCTTTCGGATTGGTGTCATTGAGGCCATTGATGAAGCCGACCGCGACGCTCTGCTCGTGGTGCTGGATCAGCTCCTGCTTGACCTTCTCGGGCACGCCGACCAGCGCCTCGATGCCCTGACGGCCGAGGCTGATCTCCTCCGCGAAGCTTTTAGGATCATGCGCTTGCCGGGCGCGATTAGCGGCCACGTCCGACGCGCTCTTCTGATCGGCGACCAACTTGCCGATCCGAGCGCCTTGCTCATACTCATATTCTGAGCTGCGGAGCCGCGACCCGAATTCCGCCATCTGGCCCTTGGCGCTGTTGATCAGGCGGCTTTCCGTAAGCCCCTGCAGCAGCTGCTCGCTTTCAGCCTTCCACGCATCGGCCATGGCCTGCGAATGACCAGCGGCACCGGGACCGGCATTGCTGCGGCTGTCGATCGACAGCTTGTCCATCCGCTCGCGCGCCGCGGCAAAACGTGCATTGAAATCGGCCGCTTCCTGGTCGGCTTTCTGCTGCCGCTCGATCTGGAAGGCTTGGATTTCGCTGCGATGCAGGCTGTCGCCGACCTTTGCCATCGCTCGGCCGACATCAGCGCCAAAAGCATTGGCGTCCGCCATCGGCAGCGCCGCCGAGCGGGCAGGCCCCAGCTGCTGCTGATATCCGCGCTCCTCAATAGCCATTGCTGTTCGCCGATGCGAAGGCGCGCGACACGCGATCGTTATTGACGACGATATCGCCACCGCTCACGGATGATCCGCCACCCCCAGAAGAGCCAGCGCGGGCCGACGCCCAATCGCTCCTATAATCCAGTACCGTCGAAGCCGCGTTGAACAGCCCCGCCGTATAGGCATTCTTGCCTGCCGACATGGCCTGCGCCCCCTGGACGCGATAGCCAATTGCCCGCGACTGCGCCTCGCGCCTAGCATTGAGCGCGTCGAGCGTGGCGTTGATCTGGCTCTCTGTTAGGCTGTCGAGCGCGGAGCCCGTGCCGATCTGGAAACCGTTCGCAGCCTGCGCACCGATCTGGTTGCCCATGGCCTGGCGCGCAGCCTCGCGGATCCGCGCCACATTCGCCGCGCCTTCGCGCTCGGCTGAGATCGCATTCTGCTCGGCAACCTTCTTGTTGTACTTGCCCGCCTCATAGCTCGCCGCGCCGTTCACGATGCTGCCGACCGCTGCGACCGCCTTGTCCACCATCAGGCGATCCTTTCCATCAACATGTGGGTCTCGGCCGCCGCGCCATAGCGGCGCAGGACATGGGCGGGCTTGAGCCCCGACAGCATCGCGAAGCGGATCTCCGGCGTCGGCCGCACCATCACCGCGGCGACCAGCTGCTGCGCGTCGAGATCCGGGAAGCGCGCGACGATCGCCTCGGCATCGGCCGCGCGTGCGATCGCCTCGATCCGGTCATAGCCGCTGTCCAGCACCCGCGCGCGCGCGAAGCGCGTGACCGCCAGGTGCGCAGGCCCGATGCCGTTGGCGAGGATCGCCCAGGTGATGACATGCGTGCCACCGAAGGTGCCGCGCATGCCCAGGCAGGCGACCAGCTCACCATGCCAGCTGCAGGCCCATGCTTCGCCCCAGAAGCCCGTCGCACCGACGCCGCACAGCATTTCCGCATCGTCGCGGGATGCAGGAGCTGCGAGACCCATCTGCAGCATCTGGTCGGGATGCCGCTCGATCGACAAGATATCGTCAGGGGTGCAGAGGCGGATGGACAGGCTCAAGTGTCATCCCCCACGTCGATCCTGGGCATCGCTGCGATAATCGTCGCGGGCAGCGGCACATCGGACACGAATTCGGCCTGGCCATTGCGCGTCCAATTGGCGGAAACGGCGCGGCTGCTATCTCCGGTGTAGGGCGCAACAGGCTCATCCATGTCGGCTGCGGCGGATCTGTCGATCAGATTGTCTAGCTTGCCGCCTGCGCCGCCGACGCGAATACCGACAGTTTCCAACACGCGGACGCCGATCCGCACCAGGCGATGCTTGAGCCCGACGCTCGTTTGCCCATTGAGCTTGAGCTCGGGACGCAGCGTGATGCAGCGCGCGGTGAACGGTAAGCCAACTGTTACGCGAAACGGAGCATCTGGCACGGCACTCGCCGGCAGATCAAAAGCGCCACTTCCATCGACAGTGATATCGTCAATGACCGCCCCGGCGGCCAGCACCGCGACTGCCTTGCCTGCCAGATGCACCGCCCCGGTAAAATGCGTTTGCCCCGCCGAGGCCATCACCGTCAGACCAGCATCCACGAAGAAGGCATCTTCGATCGGATCGCCATCGTCACGCCACGGAGCCATTCGCTCGATCGACTTGACGCCGGCACGCTCGATCAGCGCCCACAGCTCGTCATTCAGGCCATCCTGGTCAGTGATGCAGACGGCGGAAAGGATCTTGCCGCCACCTCCTGGAATGATCCGGGCGAAGCCCTTAATGTCCTGCTCGGGCGCGTGCGGATGCACCGCCATTTGCCCATCGCCCCGGACACAGAACAACAGCTCTTCTGGCTCCTTTTGGAACGCCATTTGCCTGATGCCAGACTTGGTCACATGGCGCGACCAGACGGTGATGTTGTTTGCGGTGTAACGATCCTTGGCGAAGTCATAACCGACCTCGCGTAGCTTTCGTCCGCCGCGTTGAACGAAGATCGTCGAGCTCGCGATCTGGCAGGGGTAAACCCCTACAGAGCCATAGAAGCTCTGCGGCTCGGCAGCGATATTGTCGCCGCTCACAGCCACAGCGCTATTGATTGCACCGACTGCTATTTCGCGCGATGCCGTGCCGATGATCAGTTTACGATCGCCTGCCACCCACAATGCAGGATCTTCGGTGGCGATGGTGCGGCGGAAGGCCAGATCCGGCGCCGTGGCGCCCGAGCTTGTCGTCGTGGCGAAGTTGACCTGGCCACCCCCATAGTCACCCACCACGCTGCCGATTACATCGAAGTCCTTTATCAGGATCATCCGGCCGCCCCAGATCGAGACGAGGTTTGGCCACCCGTATTTCGAGGAGAAGGCTCCATGGGCCCAGCGCCACGTCGGAACGGACGTCAAACTATCAGGCAAGCGCCGCGTTACAGTCGCAGTCGCAGTCGTTCCGCCACCGCCGATGCCCGTAATGGTGACAATGCCATAGCGGTCATGGACATAGCGCCACGCCACGCCGTACGGACCGACATCGTTGATATCGACCCTGTTCGATCCATCCCACTCGGCGCCGCTGGTATGGGTAGGCTGAACCGATCCTGTTGTTCCATTGGTTTCGGCGATATAGGCCTTGCCATCGCTACGCATCTTCGTGCCGACCGTCACATTCTTGCGAGCAACTTCCCACGATTGAATGTCGGAGAAATCCGACGCCTCGATGCGGAAGGGCGCCCCTATGTGACTGGCTTCGAAGATCGGGCTGTTGGCGGTGATGGTAATCGTCGCCCCCAGCGCGACACCATTTACCGTCAGGAAGATGCCCTCGTTGGTATTCTGGTCACGAAAAGGACCATTTTTAAGAGTGAGAGCGCTATGTACAAAGGTTGAGGCACCCGTCCTGGTCAAAGCCGCCAGGGGGTAAGAGCGATGAGCGATGTACAGACGGTCGAAGCTCTGTTGCAGCGAGAGAGATGGAGCTGCCGAAGCGGGATATGGCGTGGTGACCTCATATGCCACACCAGGCGACGTTTCGATGCGGCCGCCATTAGTGAAAAAGCGAGCCTTGAGATTGCTCCACTCGATCACATAATCTTGTGTCAGGTTGAAACGGAAAGTCGACAGCCAAGTCGCCGCTGCATCGGCAGGGCAGATATATTCGAAACCAGGCCGCTTAACGATAGGCCCTTCGACGGTTGGTACGAAATTCTCACAGGTTTCCAGCCCGATCTGGTAAATCGCCGTGTCCGAACGTCCCATCATCCGGGGAGAGAGCTCGCCCCCGTTGAAACTGGTGATGATCGACCTGATGACGCCCATCAGCGGCCCGGCCCCGGAATAAAGCTTCCGCCCAGGCGCGCCATCTCCCACGAGCTGGGTTCGTAGGCCACCTGCGGGTTTTCTCGGGCATCGACCCGCTTGGCCTGACTGAGCGCATCCTGATACAGCTGCCACCCGGCGCTGCGGTCATAGCTGCTGCCAGCGATACGGGTGCCGATCTGAACAGCGAGCCGCCGGGAAAATGCTACCGCGAAAAGGTCATCCCATAGAGCGGGTTCGGGAAGATCCTGCAAATAACGGATATAGACCGGGCCGATGCTGTTGCAGAGGACCGACCGGCCTTCGAGCTGATAATCGTCGTCGGCCAGGTTAAGCACCTCGACCAGGCGAAGGCACTCGGACGGCAAACGAAATGAGTAGCCCCAGGGATACGGCACAGCGGCGAGCGCCTCGGCCGATAACCCCTTGCGGGTCATAAAGCAGTTCCAGCTATGGTCGCGGATTGCCGCGCGGCGGCAAAGATCCCACACGGCGGCAATGGTGCGGCCGATATGCGTGTCATCGCTGGGCGACATGATCTGATCGTCCTCGCCGATCAGCGAGGCCGCCATGTTCGCGATGGTGACATAATCCGCCATCGCCGCCGCCCCTTACACCGGCGGCCACTTGCCGGCAGCGATCTTCTGTTTCGCCGCATCGATCATGGTCAGGGCATCGCCCTTGGTGATCTTGGTATAGTCGATGTTGATCGAGAGCGTATCGGATTGCGCCTCGGCCGATCCGGCCGCGACTATGACATCCTTGAGGTTGTTCTTGCCTCGCTGGATCGTGAATTTCGCCGTTGCCATGGAGAACCTCCCTCAAGAACAGTTTGCGCCGGGGCCGATCGACGGCAGCCCCGGCGCGCGACCTGACGCGCCGTCAGGCCGAAATGGTGTAGCGGATCTCCACGCCGACGATCGCCGACCCCGGCATCGCGGCCGCCCCGACCGTGAGCCAAAGATCTTCAACGGCGGGCAGGGGCGCATCATCCCACGCAGATGCCTTCGGGCCGATCGAGGTCGGCGCATCGAGCGGCGCGGTGAAGGTACGCGCCGCGACATATTTGGCGGGCGCTGCCGTCGTGCCGACCGCGATCGTCGCCGTGCCCAGAGACGTGTCGGTAACGAGCAGGATTTCCTTGACGGTCGCGCCGATCGGCAGCTGGCCGAGATAGACGCGATCGGTGCTGGCGTCGGCCAGGACCTGCTTGGTTGCACGGATGCTGCGGATTTTCGCGCCGACGAGGGCGCCGTTGAGCTTCTTCGCCGGAACGGACGTGCCATCGGCAACACCCACCTGTTCAACTGCATAACGGTCAGTCATTGGTCAAAACTCCGAAACCGGAGCCGTCACGTTGGGGCGGCGGCAGCCGCCCCGCCGGATCAGGCTTCGTTGTTGAGGATGATGCCGACCTTGCCGGCCTGGGTGCGGGTCGATGCGACCGTCGTGCCGGCGAAGATCTGCTTGGACAGCAGCTTGCCGGGCATCGGGTCGATCGACGTGCGGATCTTCTGCCAGAGGCCGCGGCGCACGCCAGACTTCACCCAGAAGGGGTTTTTCCGATAACCGCTGCCGTCCACCGATAGCGGCGACGAGAATTTTAGCAGCGGGTTGGACAGCTCCAGCTGTATGATCGTGAAGCCGAGAAAGCGCTTGAGCACGCCATTCTCATATTCACCGCCGAACACTCGCTGAAAGTCGGCCGACGTCGCCGGGATCTCACCCAGAATGTCATCGACCTGCTCGGCGCCCAGCACCATAAAGCGCTGCTCGTTCATGTCGTTGAAGTTCTGCATCAGCAGCTTATTCGCCGCGCGGATCTTCGCGACATTGAAGCGCTGCGCACCAGAAGCGCCGCCAGTGGTGACGGGAACGATCATGCCGCTAGGAAACGGCGTCGTGGTGAGCCCTTCCTTGCCGCTGATGATCGGGCTGTAGATGCCCTGCAGATCTTTGTCGTCACGAGCGCGATTGATGGTGGCGGCAGCGGCCATCGTATATTCACCCTGAATATCGATGCCCGTGGCCAACTGGTCGGCATTGTCGACCAGTTCCGCATAATATTCTTCGTCCGGCTTGGGCAGCCAGACGCCGTCATGCGGGGTATTCACATATTTCGTGTCGCCATGACGCTCGTTGGCTGTCTGCGACGCGACATTGCCGACGATGTCCTTGACCTTTGCCTTTTCGCCGGACGCCGGCTGCTCGGTGACGGCGGCATCGAGCAGCGGCTTGGTCTGATTAAGCGCGAGCTCGACGTTGTTTTCGAAAGTAACCTGTGCGGAATTGTTGACCTGATCGGACATGATCGCCCTCGTCAAAATGGTGGAAGCCAGATTGCGATGGGCTAGGGGAGCGTCCGCTCCGGTCCCTCTATCGTTTAACGCCCGCGATCGGCGGCAGCATCCGCTGCGGGGCCCCGGGTCCGTTTCCGGCTAGGCAGGGTCTTAAAGCTAAGTCGGGGAGATCGACCGATCCCCCCGAACCGGCTGATGCGCAAAATCTCAAAGTGAGACTCCCGCGTCAAGCCGTTTTATTGCTGCGCCCGACCGTTTGCGACGACATTGAGCAATTGCTTCCACCGAAGGTTGTCAGAGGTCCCCGGAACACTCGCTTTGCTCGCTCGGGCCGGATCATTTTTGATAGCATCGAGCTCACGCTGCGCCTCCGCCGCCGTCACACCAAAGCGACCTGTGCCGCCGGTGATGAGCGTATCTTCGGCAATGCCGCCTCCGATCTTGGCAAGGAAGTCGAGCGTCTTATCGGCGCCCCATGCGCTCTGCAGCTGCGCGACCATGACACGATCGATGCCCAGCGCCCGCTGCGCCGCCTGGCAATCGGCAAGACGGGCATCCTTGTCAGAACCCCATTCCTTGAGCTTCGCCTGGGCGAGCTCATCCTGCTTCTGCACCTCGGCCAGGTGCTCCGTTACCTGGTGCTCGACATAGGCGTTCGCGAGCTGCTCGAACGCCGCCTTGGGCGTGCCTGCGGCATGGGCGATCTCGGCCAGCTTGCCGATTAGATCCGTGTTGAGTTCGAGCCCGCCGTTGGTTTCTGGCAGCGAAACTTCATACCCTTTAGCATCATCCGGCACGCCGATCGCCTTATGGAACGCCGCGAGCTCCTCGGCGCCCGCGCTGTCGCCGGGCACCTTGACGCGCCCACTGTCGCGCAGCGCGCGCTCCGTATCCCGCAGCGACTTGACGACGCCGTCGAGATCCTTGAACCCCTTCGCCTTCACCCAATCGCGATTGCTCGGCGCATCGTTTTCACCGCCATCGCCGGAAAGACCCTTGGCCCACTCCGGCAGATCTGCGCCGTCACCGCCGCCCTGGCCACCATCGCCGCCGCCTTCACCCGCGCCACCCTGGCCACCATCGCCTTGCTGCTGCGCGTTGGGATCTGCCGCGCCGCCAGCGCCGCCATCTCCGCCAGTGCCGCCATCGCCCAGCAATCCCGCTGCCCCACCCGCATCAAAGTCCATCGTCGACCTCCATTAGCAATTGGACTCGGTTTTCATCCAAGTTGAGAAATTTCGTGAGCCGGAGCCAAACCTCCCGGCGTCCCTCTCGCTGCGCCTGGACGCGCGCGTCAGGGTGGAATGTGCTCTCCTGCGCGAAGCAGAAATCGCGCAGGTCGGCGAGCACCGCTTCGCCCGATCGCGTGAGCTTGCCACCTTCACCCAGGAACACCGATTTGACCTGCCGCGATTGGACGACAGCGCGCTTGCGCAGCAGGTTCTGGATCGCATTGACGCTCATGCCGGCGCTCCTGCGATCTGGTTGCCCTTGGCGATCGTTGCATAGGCATCGGCCACCTGCGTCAGCTGCTCGGCCGACTGCGCGGCCTGCTGCTGATCAGCCCGGCCCTTGCGCTTCGCCTCGACCTGGTCGGGCGTGGCGATCCAGCTCGACCGTACGCCGAGCACATCGGCAAGGCCGGGCGCGGCCGCGTCCGTGTCGATATGGTCGAACACGCCGGGATCTAGCTGCGCCATCGGCGTCATCGCCTCGATCCAGCGCGTAAGGCCCGCGGCTTCACCCGCGCGCGCCATGCGCGACAGGGGGTTTTCATAATGGACAAGTGGCCATGCGCTTGCCTCGAGCACGACATCGGGGAATGGCTCGACTTGTCCGGCACGTATGGCGAGCTCAAGATCGCGTTGCGTGATCGGGTTTTGCTTTTCGCTTTCGAACCGATCGGCGAAGGGCTGGATCAACGCGCCCTGTTTGGCCGCGATTTCAAGCACTGCCGTCGCAGATCGCTGCACCGTTTCGGCGGACAGCAGCTTCCAGAACTCCTCGAGAAATTCGGTGCGGATGACCTGGCGCTCCGCCTCGAGCAACTCGACCCCCAGCGGCAGATTGCCGCCCATGGGGATCGGCTGTACCATCAGGCGGCCCGCCTGGTCTATCAGGCCGGGATTGAGCCCGCCCGGTTTCGTCACTAGCTTTGTGATCCCGTCATCGTCGTAGAAGGCCAGAGCGGGATCGACCGCCTTGTGCCCGGCGCGAAGGATCGTCTGCGCCATCACGTTTGCGCCCATGATCGTGGGCAGGACGTTCATGGCGGGCGATCGCCCATATTTCTCGCCGGGGCTGGTCATATGCCGCGACACGCTGATCGGCATGGAATGAAAGCCGCTGCGCTGCAGGACGATCTTTTCGTCGATCGCGATGTAGATCGACGCCACCGGCTTGCCCCGCCAGTCGAGCCGATCGGGCTCAAGATCGCCGTTGGGGCGCACAACATGCAGGATCTCGAATTCAGTCTCCGCCTTGTCCTTCGTGATCGCGTCGCGCATCTTGGGCGTGATCCCGTCCTCGCCGAACTGCTGCTTGAGCTGGCGAGCCGTGCGCTTGAAGCAGCGCCGCACCGTGTCTACCATGCCGGTGAAATCGGTATCGATGAAGCATTCGGCCAGCGGCAACGCGCGATAGAACAGGCCTATGCCGCGCCGCTCGCCCGTCCACACCGGCGCGGTGCCATAGGTGCCGAGCGACATGAAATCTTCGAAGGTCGCAACGCCAAAGCCCGTCATCGGCGCATAGCGGATCGCATAGAGACGATCGCCCGCGACTTCGCACCAGCGCCGAACCTCGGGCAGCCGGTTGAGATCCTGATCGGCGAAGCGGAGCTTAATATATTGTTCCTGCTTAGGGAGCGTGATCGACTGCATTGCCGACGCGAAGCGGCCGAGGCTCTGGATGCCGGTTACATCGAAATTGCCTTGGCCACGACGGGCCCCAGGCGATTGCGGGTTGAAACCACCCGCCGCGATCGGATTAACCCGATCCTCGACATCGCGCCACTGGCTTTCCCAGGGCGCGCGCTCCTGCTTGTTGCGCTCGAGCTCGGCGAGCTCGCGCTTGACTAGCTGATCGTCCTGCAGCTTTGCGTCCATTCTTCATGCCCCCCAAAGGAACCAACTAAGGCGTGGGGCGGAGCGGCCCGCCGATGCCGCTCCGCCGATCCCGATTAGAAAAAGATATCGTCCTCGATGCGGATATGCTGGCCGACGCCGACCTGCACCGGATCCAGGCGATCCGCCCAGGCCACCTGCTTGCCGTCGATCAGCAGCGCATAGCCGGTGACGCGAAAGGCCTGGCCGCCATGGCCGGGACCGTGCAGATCGAGCGGCACCGTGAGCTTGAGCCCGCGCGCATGATACGCCCAGGCCTCGCCGGAAATGACCGCCGGCGGCAATCCGCTGTCCCTATCGCCGTCGGCGAACAGGATCTCGACCTGGTCAGCGTCAGCAATCCGCTCGCGCAGCTCGGCGGCGCGCTCCCCCGCATCTTCCGGCGCATTAGCGATCGGGCCGAGCTTGCGTGGCTTACCCGGCTTCTTTTCGCCGGTAGCGGCCTTTCCGGCCTTTGCGGCCTTCTGGGCTGCATCCAGCTTATTGCGCAGATCGGCATTGTCCTTTTCCAGCTCGCTGATCCGATCCGCAGATCCAGCATTACCGTCAAGCTGTTGCTTGAGATCGGCATTTTCGCCTTCTAGGGCAGATACGCGCTGCGCCAGCGCGACAGCACCCTCACGATCAAGCCCCTCGGCAAACTGCTCTTGCAGCTGCCGCTCGATCGATTTTTCCTGATTTTCCTGCGTTTCCATCATCGTTCCTTTCAGCTGCCGAGCGTCGTCTTGCCGCCAGCAGAGCCCTCGGCGCCCCCGCTGCCGTTCAGGATGTCCGCCGCGCCGCCCTTGCGCCGCAGCAGTTCATCATTCGCGTTGATCTGCGCGGCCGCATCGTCCCGCGTCATCGTGGGGAGCGCCGCAGGGGGCTTGCCGGGACTGGACACCAGCCCCACCGCCTTGAGCACACCCGTGAAAACCTTCCGAACAAATGCCATCGCCGCCCTCCTCAAAAGCCCCGTAAAACATCGAAATCGCTATCGTTCACGACGCGCCGACCTTCACCGCGCGGCTCCCGGCCGCGAATGCTGGTGACGACATGATCGCCCTCGAGCGCCGCATACTGCTCGGCGTCGGCGACGTGGGTGTAGATCGTGTCGGCAATCTCCAAGTGACCCTTGGTTTCGCCGGTTTTCAGATCCTGTTTCTGGTATCGATAGCCGCCGCTATGGGCCTTGATCAGATGGCGGCAGCTGGGATCGATGTAATATCCATCACGCTCCGCCTGGGCCTTCCAGATTGCTTCATTGCGCAGGGCTTGCCGGTTGCTTTTTGCGCGCCGGATGGGACCGAAGCCGATCGCGGACGCGCAGGCCAGCGCCCAATCCATTTCATTGTCCTCGCGATCGTCGGCCGCGAACATCGCCGGATCGCCGACCAGGCGCACGTCCTCGCGCGTGATGCCGGGAAACTCCTCGAGCAGCACGGCGCGCAGCTTCTTGCCGAAGGCAGTAGGGCCGACCTTGAGCAGCTTGCCCTTCTTCTGGCGATCGAGGTTCACGACCTCGCGATGGGTGCGGATCTGATTATATTCGTTCCGCTGCAGGATGGCGGCCGCGGCGAACAGCCCCTGGTCGATCCCGACGATCAGCTTGCGCCGGCGGATCCATTCGGTCGGGCGCACATGCAGCGTGTGGCGGAATTCGGCATTGACGGGCATGCCGTGCATCAGCGCGACGGGCTTGTTGTGCACCATGCGATCGACATAGCCGGGCTTGTGCCGGTTCGCCGCGATCTGCAGCACATAGTAGCCCCGGCCGTTGGGCAGGTTATGCAGGTTCTCCGCGTCAGGCTCCATGCCGCCGGGCTGGATGAACGTCTCGACCAGCGGCCGACCGGCGAGCGTTGCCTCGAGCAGATCCACGTCCTCGGCCGTCAGCCCCTCGAGCGACCGCTCCATCGCGAGCTCATAGGCGTGGTTCTCCACGTCGGGCATGTTCATCGACAGGATGATCTGCGGATCCACGACGCTGTCGGGATCGAGATTGGAGAAACGGCCGACGCGGCCCGTCAGATACGGGACCAGGTCCGCTGGTTGAAGATCCGCCTCATCGACGATGACCGCGTTGATTTCCCAACCGCGACAGGCCTCCTCGACCGTTTGGTCCCCGATCGCGCGGAACTCATATTCGATATCGACGATCTCGAGCACCGCACCATCGGCCGCGCGGCGGGTGATTTTTTGGAAATGGTGCGTGTAGGGCGCCGACCAGAGGAAATTCCCTTCCCCTTCGGGCACGACATTGAACCAGCTCTTGAGCGTCGTCGACTTGAGCGATGGATAGCTTTCGCGCAGCACGCCGATACGCGCCTTGCGAACCATGACGCCCTTGGGCCCAGGCGATGGCTTCTGCAGCGCCGCCACGCGCAAGCCGCACTGCAGCGCCGCCATCGTCTTGCCCGAACCCACGGGGCCGATGATGATCTTGATGAAGGCGCGGGAGCGCATGAACGCATCGGCGATCGGGCCGGGCGAGGAAAGGCGACGTGCTGTCGTCATTCGCCATCCTCCCCATCGAGCCCCGGCAACGAGATGAATTCGGCATCGACGATGTCGCTGACCTCCTGCGAGCTATGCGTCACGCCCTCGATGATCAGGTCGGATATGCCCGAGAAGGTCATATCGACCGCGACAGGCTTCTTGCTTTCGAGGTAGGGCATGAGCGCCTCGGCGCACCGGATGCGGAGTGACGTCGCCTCGGCATAGGTCATCCGCTCCGTCACGATGTTGGCGCGGCCGCTTTTCGAGAAGCTATGCACCTTCGGCTGTCTCGACGCTTCGATCAGCACTTCCTGCGGCGTCGACTGGATCTGCATCATCGTGATCGCGGGATGCTGGCCAAATTGCATGAGGTAGCGCGCGAAATCGTCTGTCCGCTTGTTGCGGGAATTTTTGGGCCGGCCGCGCTTCCGCTCGCGCGCTTCGCGCAGCACCGCCATCTTGCCGGCGTTCTGGCCGAGCGCCTCGCGCGCCTCGACCATGTCCTCGGGCGTCACGTCGCCGAGCAGGTCGAGCTGCTGCGCCTCTTCCGCCTGAGCGGCCTCAACGAGCGACTTCGCCTCATCAAGCATATCGGCTGCAACTTTCCCCGTCCCGCTCTCAGTTGACATGGGCGCTTCCCCCGCTAGGCTGACCCGATCGACGCAGCCCCCAATCGGCATTCACACCCCGGCCCGCCGCTGCATGGCGAAGGGCACGGAAGGCGCGATCCCCCGGCCCCGTTACCGCACCTCCCACTTGGCGCCCGTTCACCGGCCCTGCATGGCAGGCAATTCGATCGTCGATCGAAATCTGAAAAATCGCGTCCGCGAGGGAGCTGGGGATCTGGCGCGCGGCGCATGGGGGGGCCACCCCCCCGGCGGCCGCCGAGGCCGACGGGCGGCCCAAGGCAAGCCGATCGGCACCGCTGGCCGCGCCGCTGGTCAGCCTGCATAGCTTCCGCCGAGGCTCAAAAACCCACGTATTTCCGCGCTTTTCGCCAGCCTGTTCCAACATCGCTGTTCCAACACGCGCCGAGCGGCACCCGGAAAACCGCAGAAATCCGCCATTTCCGACGACGTGCTGCGCCTGGTCGCTATCGACCGATCCGCCCAGGTCGATCGACCCGCCGCCGACGCGGCCGAGCGTCCCGGCCGCGATCGCGGCCCCGAAAGTTTTCGCGCCGCGCCCGTCTATTTGCCCCCTGATCAGCAGGTCCGAGCGGCTGACATGAGCAGCGCTCGAATATCCGCCCGGTATTTTATTCCGGATCGAGCCGCTTTCGGCCTGCTGCGCATCGGCTTGACGGGCTGGTTCTGGCGAGAACCAACGCAGAACCAGCCCAGAACCACTAAGCCCATGATTATTAATGATAATCAGGTGTGGTTCTGTGGTTCTGTGTTTTTGCCTCGCGTATACACGCGCGCCTACGTGTGTACGCGGGCGCACACGTGACGCGCGAGCATTTCCCGAGAACCACAGAACCAGCGGGGAAAAGGCGGCAATTTCAATATGTTGATGGTTCTGGCGTGGTTCTGCGTTGGTTCTCGCGAGAACCGCCACCCCTGACCCGAATGGCGACGACCATTGGCAATCCAACTTACCTGCCACCCAACGGGCCGGGGTGCAACGGGAAACATACTGGTCGCGCGAGAACGGGCCAGGGATCGTCCGGACGCGGGGAGCGAATGCAGAGCGGCCGCCGGTCGCTGCGCGCGTCGCCAGCTGCTGCGCAGCCGTCGCCGTGCTCGCTGCGGCCGCAGTTGAGGCGCCAAGATCTTCCCTCGGCGAGAGAGCCCCAAGAGAGCACCCGCGCACCGCGTCGCTGCGCGCCGCTGCGGGTGCGATTTTCGCTCTTGACATGGCGCTTTCCTGCGGCGTTGCGCGGGCGAAAATCTTTTTTGTCGGGTGGATTGACAGGCGCATAATCATGCCTGGCCGCCCCCATTTTGCCACCGCGCGACGGCCGGGATTTCGCTTTCGTCAATGACCTGGTCGAGCGGCACCAGCGTTGCCGTGAGGCTCGATCGCGCGAACTTCACCTTGACCCCTTCGACGGCGCCCGGAGAGCGCCCCAGAGCCTGCGCCCACACGCCACCGGCCCATTTCTTGCCGACGAACATGCCCGCGATAGCCTGGTGCGAGTTGGCGACCGCCAGATAACCCGGCGTCTTGGGCTCCCAGACCTTGGAGCCCGTTTCCGTCGTGGTGACGATCTTGAGCCCAAGCTCCTGCAGGCGGCGATGGTACCGGTTCTCCGACGTGGGATCGCAGAGATCCTGCACGGCGGTTCCGATCCATGACCCGATGCTTTCCCGCTCATCACCGCCGCGTGCCTGCACCATCGTGGTGCGCAGGTGCGTCAGGCAGAGCTCATGCTCCTCAGCGCTGTCAGCCACTTCGCGCAGCAGCCGCACCTCACAGAGCGAAGCAATCTGCTCGACCGTCTCGATGTCGGGCAGCTCATCATAGAGCACCAGGTCAGCGCAGGCGAGTAGCGTGCCGAACTGGTCGCATGCGCGCGCCTTATGCCCCATGGCCGACAACGCATCGCGATAGGCGGCCAGCGTCGCGTCCCAGCGCTCCCAGCCATCGACCATGCGGCGCAGGATCTTGCGGCCCATCTCTGGCAGCCTCGCCGCCTTGAAGTCAGGAACCTTCGCACCCACGGGCAGGGGATTCAGCGCACACACGGCCCAGCGGCTGCGATCCTGCGGCTCCATCGGCGGAATAAGGATCGAGGAGGCCCAGAACACGCTCTGCAGCGTGAATTCCATGGCCTGATGATCCTGACCGCCTCGATGCGCGTCATCGCCGCTGGAAGCCACGCGCGCGAGCTCGAGGATGGATTTTGTTCGCCGCTGATCTTCCTCGGCCTCGAGCTCATCCAGGAACACTGGCACCGTGGAGTTGCGCAGGCGCTGACGAATGCCGGCCGCCGTCGTGTCGGCCGATCGCAGCGCCCCGCGTCCGATCAGCTGGTCGAGCAGCATACGCTTGCCGTTCAACGTCGATTTCCCGGTACCGCGCCCGCCCGTGATCCAAATATTCGAGCGCCAGTCGAGCGCGCCTCCGATCATGCTGGCTCCAACGGCGCCGATGATCAGCAGCGGATCCAGCAGCGGCCGCTTCCAGTTCCAGCTGGCGATCATGGCGCGCAGCTGCTCGCCCACCTGTACGGGCGCGGGTTCCGGCCACGGCGCCGCGATCGGCGCCGCGCTAGGATAGACATGGTCGCCATGCAGCCCGGTCGGGAAATACTCGATCGCATCGCCCTCACCGTTAAGGCGCAGGCGCTTGCGCATGACCTGGTTGCCCAGGTGCAGGATCAAAGCATCATTGCTGCCACGATGGGCGCCGGCGCCACGGATGCGACCGGCAGGATCGAAGATGCCGCGCCTGGTGCATTCGATGATCAGCGCGCGGCTCGCCTCATCCTGTTTGAAGCCGGTAATGCGCGATGGCTCGGTAATTTCGCCCGTTTGTTTGTCGACCTTGGGCGCAGACCATTGGGGGAAGTTTAATTCGAGCCAGTTATACTTGGCTCCGAAAAGACCAACGAGGCTGTTCTTGCCGTGTCTATTGCCCATATCCAGGCCGATTATTTGGCCGTTGATATCGAGATACCAGCATTTCTGATCGAGCACGCCCAGGCAGGCGATCGGGCAGTCACGGGGCAGGGGCGGCGCGTCGAGATCGTCGCCATCGTCATAACCGCCGAACGGGCCGATATCGCCCTCATCGGCCAGCTGGGGCGCATCCTGCGCGCCGTCGATCGCGGATGCTATGTCGACGATATTGTCTCTACGTGTCGCCATTATTCAGCGCCCCCGACAAGGGCGGCAGAGCAGTGCGAAGCTTGCCCCCCCCCAAAGACTTTGTTCGCCAGGATCACTTCCCAGCCCACCGGCGGCGCATCAGGGACCGCGCCGATCGCCCTCGCCTTGCACTGGCGGCAATGGACAACGCCGCTCATGCGATGTCACCCCGCACGAAGCGGTCAAAGCGCTTCTCCATCTCGCCATAGCGCGGCAGCTGCAGTTTCTCGGGACGGGGCCGAGGAGGGAGAGGATCCCCCTCGGCCCGCACGCCGGCAGCGGGAAGCGTCACGCCCACCGCTTCCACTGCCTCGGCCAACGCCCCCGCCGCGTCAGCCTTCCTCAACTCCGCCATGCGCGCCTTGGCCTGGGCAGGGGTGCAGCCGCTGCCCAGGATCTTAGCGCAATCGGTGAAGCTAAACAGATCGCCGCGCAGCTGCTGCAGCTCGCGATCGCGGCGCGGCGTCCATCGGAACGGCCGGCCATCACCTTGCGCTTTCACCTTGCCGGCGGCGATCGCCAGCGCCTGCTCAGACGTCATTGCCCGCGTCATGCAGCCTTCTCCCCAGCGCCACCGCGCTGCAGCCATTCGTTGAAATCTTTGAAGCCGACCGGCGGCATCGCATATTTGACCCGCACGCCCCGCGCCTGCTGGCGGGCGATCACCCGCTCGAGCAGATCGACGGCCGGGCTGCCTGCCTCATCCCGATCGCACATGATGACCAGCTCGCCGACGCGGTCCGGCCACACGATCGACCCGATATTGCCGAGCGAGTAGCCCGCACCGATGCGGATCTCTGGCTTCGCCATCGCGACCGTCAGCGCGTCCTCGATGCCCTCGGCGATATGCATCGCTTCGCCCTCGGGCATGTCCGCCATCGACTTGCCCGACGCACCCTTGCGCAGCGGGATGAAGGATCCGGCGCACGCGCCCAGCACCATCTTGGCATTAGGGCTGTCCAGCTTCACCCAGCCACGGCGCGGATCATGCTGCAGATAGGTGCGATGCGTGGCGACATGCTGCCCGTCGGGCGTGAACATGGCCGACACCATCGCCGGGATCTTCACGCCCAACTCGCGGTTCCACACCTCGGCATGGAAACGCAGCGCACCAGGCCAACGCCCGATCGCGTCGAGCTTGATGCCGCGCCCACGCAGATACGCCTCGGCCGGGGTGCCGCCGATCGGCTTGCTCCCCATCCACAGCGCGACCGCGCGCCTCCGCTTCTGTTCCTTGATCTCGCGCTGCTTGCGGGCATCTTCCTCCGAGGCCTCGCGCGCTTCCCGCTTGACAATCTCTAGCCGGCCGGGATCGAGATGGTCGAGCCCAAGCCAGCTCTTTGCCCACTTGATCGCCGCGCCCATGTCGCCGCCAAAGCGCACGAGGCGGATCAGGTGCAGGCAGTCGCCACCCTGATAGCCATTGCCATCGGCGACGGAGAAATCGGTCCACATGCCCTTGTTCGGGCCGGAGACGTTGATCTTGAGCGACTGGCCCGGCTCGCCCGACAGCGACCCAACCGAAAGGAAATGACCGTCGCGCCGCGCGTTCGGCAGGAGCTCCCACGCCAGCTGCTCGATGCTTTCGCGCAGCAGCTGCTCGATCTCGCGAACCTCGATCGCATAGCGGGGCCCGGGCGCGCTCATTGCAGCCCCCGGCGCCAGTCGCGGATCTTCCGCACCAGCTCGTATACGGCGATCAGAACGACGATGCCAATCGCCCACTTCATCGCTGCCACTCCGGCGGCCAGACGAGCGGCGTGGCATCGGCCATGGCGCCGCCGATAGGACCCACCAGCCACGGGGCGCGAGACGGATCACGATCGTCTGCGGATCCGGCGAAGGCGGGAACCTGTACCCCCGCCGGATCCGAGGCGACCCTCGACGACGTCAATGCATCGCCGATCGGCAAACCTTGAGCTTCGCGCAGCAGGCGATCGGCGACGCGCAGCTCGATGAGCGCATCATTGACCGCGCGCACCGCGTTGCGCTTCCGCCATTTCGCTTGAGATATCGCCCCCGCCGTCATGGCTAACTGCCTCTGAACCGCTGGAACACCAGCAGCGAGAGAGATTTCGTTAACCATGTTCCCGCAGGCTTTTCCCTTACGGAAAACGCTATTGAGCGGGGATTATCTTGGATTACTGGATTGAAAATGCGCCTGACGTCGGAACCACTGGCGACAATGTTCGAATGAAGACGGGCGCCCACGGCGTTGTCATGCCGCGCCATGTTGCCTTGCGCCTGGCGCGCGAATTGCTCGCCGCCGTGCGCGATCTCGAAGATCGACCGGTCGCGCCGGCGATACCGATCCGCACCGCTGGATAGGCGCGATCGGGGGGTCGCAAACATCCGGGCGGCGAGGGACAAACCCCGCCGCCCTTCATTCCATGCCGTCACAACTCTCAACGACAAAAGCACAGCTGGCATGGAAGAAATCAGCCCCCGCGCAGTCATGCAGCATCCTTCTGCACGTCGAGCGGCGGGAGATCATAGAAATCATTGGGTGAGACCGCGCCATCCGTCAGCGCGTAAAGGTCCGTCATCGTAGCTTGGCCGGGGATCCGCTTGCGCTTTTCCCAATCGTTCCACGCCGCACGCGTCACGCCGATAAGCCCGGCGGCGTGCTCCATAGTCATCGGCTTGCCGTTCACAATCTGTGACCGACGCCACTTCTCTAGGGGGTGCACTGAGCGTTTCGACATGGGACGTCCGAGTTAGCATTCTGCTAACACCTTGACAACGCTTTGTTCGCAATTCACCAGCTATTTTCATGTCAGCAGAAGTCTTACATTTTCGTCCTATGACGGAGATGCCGAACAGGATCAGAGAGTTGCGCATGGCGCGAGGCTGGTCCCAGGACCAACTGGCAGCGCGCGTGGGCTGCTCTAAGCCTCAAGTCAGCGATCTTGAACGCGGCAATCGCGGGCTCGATGTTGACTGGATGCGCCGGCTTGCCGATGCGCTGGGTGTCCTGCCCGCCCATCTCCTCAGCGACCATGACAATCCCGAGCGTCTCACCGACGAGGAACGGGCCCTGATCTGGCGCTATCGCGACATGCCGGCCGGGGAGCGGGAGATGCTGGAACGCGTTGCAGACGTGCGTCCAGCCTATCGCGAACAGCCGAGGGATAAGAACGCCGCCTGATGCGGCGCGTTTTTAAAGATGGCACCGCATCGCTCGTGCGAGCGGCGATAATTGCGCCAAGCTCACTGCCATTCTTCGGCTTGATTATTGATGCGGCGGGCTTCCCGATAGCAGGCGGCATGCTCATTGATATCGGCCTAGTCGGCATAGGGCTGTCGATCGTTGCATTGGTTTGGCTAGGAGTGAGGAACTATTAACTCAGAGGGCAAACGAGCGCAGGTTCTTGCGCGGTGCCCTCACTGGCCCGTTAGCATAATGCGAACTTAGCTGTTGACGATGTTAGCATATTGCTGACATAAGGGCCCCGTTCAAACCGAACGGAGGCTCAATGCCATGCACCTTGTCCCGATTGCGGCCGACAATGTGATGCCCTTTCCGGCGATGCCGGCAGCGTCACGCCCGGTTCGCCCATCTGCACTACCCGAACGCCCCGAACCGACCTGGTCGATGGCCGCAATCGCCCGCATGCTGGGCGTCAACCATCGCAGCGAGCGGTGGCAGCGCGCCTATTTCCAGCAGCTGATCGCCAACGCGCATTTCCCGAAGCCGCTGCCGACGATGCACCGCGGCGCGCTGGTGACGGACGTTGTCCCCCGCCGCTCGCGCTGGCTGCCCGCCGCCGTCACGGCATGGATCAGCGGCCAGCTACCCGCCGAAGCACTTGAAGCCGCCGAAGGGCAGGCCGCCACCGAAGCCGCCGACCGCCTCGACGCCGCTGCCGACAATCTCTTCGGAGGTGACGCCGCATGAGCGAGAACCGGGGGGCCGACTTCATCCACATCAAGACGACGGAGGATCCCGATCACGATGTCCCCGTCGCGCCCATTGTCGTCGAAGGCGTCACGTACCTGCCCGCAGGCGAATGGTCCTTCATCTCGCTGACGGACGAACGCGACGACAGCATGACGCACGGCATGATGATCATGCGCATGGCTGGCGCGAGCCGCATGGGCCTCAACATGGCGATGTCGCCGGCGACGCTGCGCCATACCGCTAAGCGCATGGCGGCCGTCGCCGATCAGATCGAGAAGCATGCACGGGCGAAGGCTGACGCCGTATTCGCGCGCGCAGCTGGAAAGAGCCGGACGTGACAGCCCCCCGCCGCGTCCGTCTCCAGGCGCCACCGCGCCGACCCGATCCGTTGGTGGGGGAGCTAGACACTCCCGCCCAGCGGATCGGGCTTGCGGTGGCCATCCTGACCGTCTGCGTCGGCCTGCTGATCGCCGCGCCCAACCCCATCGCCTGGTGACACCCCTGCCAGAGGGACTGCGGCCACCGCTCGGCCGCCCGCCCGACCAGCGCCTCGATGCCGACGCCTGCCCCTGCAGCGACTGCCTCGAAAGCTACGAGCGCACCCCCGAACCGGAGAATTTCGATGTCAATGACTGACTGCGAATTCGAAGCCGATCTCGATCCCGAAACCGGCTTCCCCCGCATCCGCTACAATTTCGACAATGGCTGGACCGCCAGCATGGTGATGCACATGGGCATCAGCACGACGCGCAGCATGCACGCCAGCGTCGCGGCCTGGCCGACCGGCAAGGCCGGGCCCGGCTTTATCGAACAACTGACCGAGCTCGGCGCCGACGAGGCGATCAGCTGGATCTTCGCAATTCGCCAGCGCTCCGACGTGCGGCGGGAGGCAGCATGACCATGAGGTCTCGCACACCACGCTGCCGATACTGCCACGACACCGGCTACATCCGTGTTCTACGCGGCAGCAACCACGACGGCAGCCCATATCACCGCACGGTCGCCTGTACGCACCGGCGCGGCCAGCAGGAGAACTGGTAATCATGACCGACCAGTTCACCCCGCAAAGCCTGCGCCTCACACCCGAGCCGCCGATCGCCACAGCGACCAGCGAACCGACCCTCGAATTCCTCACAGGTCCGGCGTTGCGAATGATTATCGCCGAGCGGATGGAGCAGATCGAGAAGCACGGTTATCTGCCCGAGCGCGATCTCAACTATGACCAGGCCGAGCTGGCGCTCGCCGGCAAGGCCTATCTCGACACCTACGTCGATCTCGCCCTCAACCCCGACATCGTGCGCAAGCCCGGCGATCTGCCCGACAGCTGGCCGTGGCAGCATGATTTCTGGAAGGAGCCGGGCCCATCCGACCAGGTCAAGGCGCTCGTGAAAGCGATCGCCCTCCAGATGGCCGAGCTCGATCGCGTGCTCGCAGCTCAAGCCATCATCCATGCGGCCCGGCCGCTTATCACACAGGAGTAATCATGAGCGAGGGGAACGTCGCAGCCGACCAGCTGCGCCTGCTGATCGAGCGCATCGAGCGCCTCGAGGAAGAGAAGAAGGGCATCAGCGACGACATCAAGGATGTCTATCTCGAGGGCAAAGCCACCGGCTACGACACGAAGATCATGCGCGAGATCATCCGCCTGCGGAAGATGCCGAAGCATGACCGGCAGGAAATGGAAGCCATCCTGCAGACCTATCTCGCCGCGCTGGGGATGGAATGATGATGCTTCCCGACGATCACGATCGCCGGGAGCACGAGGCGCGCGAGCGGGCCGAGCGGGGAATGCTCGGTCTGGTCGCCGCCTTCGTCCTGATGATGATCTACCGCGTCGGTCAGGCTTGGGCGGAGGGGCGTCTCTGATGCCGCGCTCGAAAGCTCCGGCATGGACGTCGCAGGAGATCGCCATCCTGCAGGATATCTACCCACGGGAGGGCATCAACGGCGCGGCCGACGCGCTACCCGATCGGTCATGGCAGGCAATCTATGTCATGGCATCGAAGCTGGGGATCCGATCGAGCGTCGTCACTGATGCGCCCAAGCCTGCACTGGCAGGCCCCGAGCTCGAGGAAGCCATCCGCCTGCGCGAGCAGGAGGGATGGTCCTTCGCCCGCATCGGCGCGCATCTCGGCGTCTGCGAAAGCTCCGCCTGCAATGCCGTCCTGATTGCTCTGTGCCCGCGCAAGGGCTTCACCCCGGCACAGCGCGACAATAAGGGCCGGTTGACGGCCGAGGGGCTTGAGCGCCTTCGCCTGATGCTGCGCAAGGGGATGAAGGCCGTCGATATCCAGCTGCAGCTGGGCCTTAGCGCCTCACGCATTGCAGAGGAACGCCGCCGCTACCGCGCCGACCTGAGAGCACGCGGCAAAGCCCCGCTGCCGCAACCAGGTGGCGGCGAAGCCTATTCCGGCGTCAAGCTCACGAAGGCCGCCCGGGCAGAGGTCGAACAGCTGCTGCTGCAGGGCTATGGCGCGCAGAAGGTGACCGAACGCACCGGCGTCAGCAACACCAGCGTCGGCCGGATCCGCAACCGCCTCATTCGCCGCCTCCGCCGCAAGGGCGAGACGCTGCCCGGGTGCGATCGCGACGGCCGGCGCGTCAGCGCGGCCAAGGTATCGAAGCTCTACATTCCTGCCGAGGCCGTGGAAGCACTGCGCCAGCGCATCCTTGCGCGCGAACCGGTTGCCCGCGCCGCCGCCGAGCTCGGCATCGGTGGGAGTTCCGCCTACAAGATCCGCGATGCGCTTGCCGCCGAGCTGCGCGCCCAGGGTGAGGAACTGCCAGCGCCCATTCGCCTTGGACGAGGAAAGGAGGCGCGATCGCGCGCTGCTTCCGCCCGATGGCTGCCAAAGGGGCAGATCCACCGTTTCCGCCAGCTGTCGATCGAGCATGGCCACGATCAGGCCAAGCGCATGATCCTGGAAGAGATCGCCGAGGAAAAGACTGCCCGCGTTTCCCGCAAGCTCACTTTCGAGGAGCAGCTTGCGGCCGTGCGCGAAGGCAAGGCGACCATCACCACAAAGTTTCAACCCACTCGCCGCGCCCCCGACGGAACCCTCGGCGGCGTCGCCACCGGAATGCTCTGATGACGAACGCGAAATATTTGCAGATCCATCGACTGCCGTCCCAGATCGAAGCCGTTCGCGCCCGACTGGCGCAGCTCGAGCGCACCCCGCGTCACGAACGCAAAGCCTACTGGCTGCGCCGGCATTCGACTGTGACCGCCAAGCACAAGCGCCTGATTGCTCGCGCCGCCGAGCTCGGCCTCCGAGATCTCGCTCAAGCAGGAGAAGTTGCATGACCGGCATCGACTATCTGTTCCCGTGCCTTTCACCCGAAAGCGCGGATCCGCAGACGATCCCCACGCGGCTGCTGCGCGAGGAGCTCGAGCGCGAGCTGCACCAGCGCCGCAACAGCTATCCGGCGCGCGTCGATAAGGGCCGCATGTGCCGCCACGATGCAGAGCGCGGCATCGACCTGGTGCGCGGCCTGGTCGAGCACTATCGCCGTATCGAGACGATGGACGCCTGGTACGAGGGGCAGAACGGCCCGCAGGGCGATGCCCTATGGCAGGCGCACCTGAAACAGGAGGAGGCCGCCGACAAGGCGCTGCAGCCCTTCCGCTGGTCGGAAGTCGTCATCGCCCTGCAACGCGAGATCCTGCTGCGCCGCCGCTACTATCCGCAATGGATCTCCGGCGGCACGCTCGAGCCGATCCGCGCCCGGCACCAGCTCGAGCGGATCGAAACGGTCCACTTCCATTGGTGGGTCGGCATGGCCCAATTCATGCCCGACCATCTGCACCACAAGCAGGAGGCTATGCGCAAGCCCGGCCCAGAGCGCGAGGAATATCAGCGCTGCGCCCGCGAGCACCGCGCCCGCTTCGACTATTCCAACAACCGCGGCACTTATGTCGCCGCGCCCGAGCAGCAGCAGGAAATGGCGCTGTGATCCCCGATTTCACCAAGGGAGCGGCCGTCGAACTAGCGCGCCGTGCCCGCAACAAAGGAGCATTGCCGCCGATGACCTGGAAACCCGATATCGTGATTTATCACAGTCCCTGCGACGATGGGTTTGGCGCGGCATGGGCGGCATGGAAGCGCTGGGGCGACAGCGTCGAATATGTGCCCGCCACCTATGGCAAGCCAGCACCGGACGTTGCCGGCAAGAACGTGCTCATGGCTGATTTCAGCTACAAGCTTGCTGAACTTGACCAGCTCGCCGCGAGCACAGCCTCCATCGTCATTCTCGATCATCACAAATCGGCACTGGCCGAGCTGGAACCGTATCGCTTCACCGAAAGCGGATCAGGCGCGATCAGTGCGGACGATATCGCCGACATGCTGCGCGTCCTTCATGAACGCGATCGATCGCCAGTTATCGCGATCTTCGACATGGATCGCAGCGGCGCGCGCATGACATGGGACTTCTGTCATCCCGGGCAGGAAGCGCCCGAGCTGATCCGCATGATCGAGGATCGGGATCTCTGGCGCTTCGACATTCTCGAGACGCGCGCATTCAGCCTCTGGCTGCGCAGTCACCGTTACGACTTCCACACCTGGTCGCGCATCGCCGCCCAGCTGGACGGCGATCGGGACGGGATCATGGCGCAGGCAATCGCGATCGAGGGCTTCTACGACCAGAAGATCGCCGAGATCGTAACCACCGCACGCTGGGCGAAGATCAATAATGTCCCGGTACCGATTGCCAACTGCACCTGGGCATTCGCCAGCGACGTTGCGCACGAGCTGCTGATCAAGCACCCGGAAGCTGCATTTGCCGCCACCTACTATGATCGCGGCGACGGATCCCGCACCTACAGCCTGCGCAGCGAGGACGAGCGCGACGACGTGTCGATCCATGCCCGCCGCTATGGCGGCGGCGGCCACCGCAACGCTGCAGGCTTTGAGGTGCCGGCGATATGAGCGATCTTTGGTTCGCATGGCGGCCAGTCCGCCTCACGTCTGGCAAATGGGCATGGCTTAGGAGGGTGCATCGCACCCGACGCGGCACATGCACATTCAATCCTGAAACAGACCGGACATGGTGGGAGTATTGGGCATGATCCTCAATTGCTATGTGGACGATCGCACCCTTGCCATCCTGCAGCGGGTCGCCGCCGAGACAGACCGCTCAATCGAGGATCTGGCCGAGGCCGCCATTGCTGAAACGGCGCTCGATGCCGATCGGAAAGATCCCCGGCATGGCTGACGGCACCAAGATCGAATGGACCGATGCGACCGTGAACGCAATCAACGGCTGCTCTGTCGTCTCGCCGGGATGCACGAATTGCTATGCGATGCGGCTTGCCGGTACGCGGATGAAGAACCATCCCACGCGACTGGGCCTGACGATCAACAGCAAGGCAGGCCCGGTTTGGAATGGCGAGGTCCGCCTTGTTGAGCAGGCGCTTTTGCAGCCGCTCCGCTGGCAGAAGCCGCGCATGATTTTCTGGAACGCTCACGGCGACATGTTCCATCCCGCAGTTTCAGACGATTGGATTGACCGCTGCTTCGCAGTGATGGCGATGACACCTCAGCACACCCATCAGGTGCTAACAAAGCGCGCTGACCGGATGCGCGAATATTTGAACGATCGCGGCATTGTCCGTCGGATCTGCGAAGCCGCCTATAATATCCATCGGGCCCGGCCGTGCTTTGACGACGGGCCTGAGTTTTCGCGCGGTAACTCGCGCCGGTTCAATGCCAAGATGAAGGAATGGTGGGAACATATCGGTGCGCTCACCGCTTGGACTGTTCGCGGCGGCTGCGCAGCGGTTCAGTTCGATCGGCAGGAACCCGGCGCAGATTACCCGTCGCGCCTTGCCTGGCCGCTGCCGAATGTCTGGCTAGGCGTTTCGATCGAAGACCAGCAGCGGGCAGACGAGCGCATCCCGCACCTGATCTTCACTCCGGCGGCAGTGCGCTGGCTATCGATCGAGCCGATGTTGGGACCGATCGACCTCACATCGATTAGGGCGCCGCGCGAATCAGACGAGCCAGATCTAGACACTGACTGGCGGTTCGATGCGCTAGAAGTCGGCGATTATTATTGGTTTGACGCCAATGGATACAGCGAAGGCGGCGATGGCCCCTATCGCGATAATCGGATCGACTGGATTGTTGTTGGCGGAGAGAGCGGGCCGGGCGCTAGACCTATGCAGGTCCAATGGGCGCGTTCCCTGCGCGACCAGTGCGCCAATGCCACCTGTCATGGAGAGGATGCAGCCGTGCCGTTCTTCTTCAAGCAATGGGGCGACTATCTGCCCTGCGACCAGATGCAGGCAGACGGCAAGATCTGGACAAACGGCAGCAACAGCGCGCTTCGCGCACATAAGTCTTTCACAGGTCGATATCTGGACGGGGTGAAACATGACGGCGTGCCGATCGCGAGCGATTGACCCAGCGCCAGCACCGCGCCCATAATTACCCGGCCTTATCGACGGAAGGCTTCCAATGGCAAAGATCGAGATCCCCGGCCTGGTCATCAAGCGGCGGGGCAAGAAAACCTATCATTACTGGCAACCCTCGGCGACGCTGAAAAAGGCGGGCTGGCTTTCCATCCCGCTCGGCACCGACTTGCGCGATGCGATGCGCGCGGCCGAGGCGCAGAACGACAAGATCGAACAGTGGCGATCGGGCGGCGCGAAGCCGCGCACCGTCAAGAAATACATCAAGGGCGGCACCATGGATCAGCTGCTCGATCGCTACAGAAGCGAGCGCCTGCCGCAGCTCGGCCTGAAAACCCAGAACCAGCAGCGATCGGTTCTCAGCATCATCCAGCGCTGGGCGGGACCGGAGCAGCTCGCTCACATCGATCGCACCCGCGTTCGCAAATTGCGCGACGTGCTCATGAAGCCGGACAAGGAGGGCGAGGTGAAGCACCACCGCGCCGCCGCCACCATGCGCATCCTGCACAGTCTGCTGCAGTGGGGCATAGACAATGGCCTGTTGCCGGAGGACACCAAGAACCCGGCAGCGAACCAGAAAGTGCCGACGCCGCCCTCGCGCGATCAGTCCTGGTCGACGGCCGCAATGGACCTGATGACGCAGGCCGCCTTGGACGAGGGACAGCCCGGCCTAGCGCTGGCGCTCCACCTCGGCCGCGAAGTCGGCCAGCGCGAGGAGGACATCCTGCTGCTTTCGCTAGGCAAATGGATCGAGATCCCGCGCCACAAGCTGAACCCGGAAGATTTCGAGCGCCTGGCCGAGCCGGGCCCGGACGGAACGCTTAGCGTCTGGGGCATTCGCCTGCGCCAGGGCAAGACCCGCATATGGGTGGAGATCCCGATCGTCGGCCAGACGCGCCGCTTGATGGAGCAGGCTGCCGACCAGGCGCGGCGCATTGGTTCGACGCTGCTGCTGCATGAGAACTGGATCCCGACGCACTTCCGCGATCGCACCCAGCTAGAGCGGCAGCTGGAAGCGCAATGCCGCGAACAGGGCATTGAGCCCACCGAGCCGACGATCGCCGCCATGTTCCGCGACAGCCTGGTGCCCCGCCCATGGCATCAAACCCGCTTCCAGCGCGCCGTCCAGCGGATCCGAGCCACGGCCGTCGACAAGGCGCTTGCGAATGGCGAAGAGGAATTGGCGACGGAGATAGCCGACCTGCAGTTCCGAGACTTGCGCCGCACGGCTGTTATTTGGCTCGGCGAGCTCGGCATCGAGGACCATCTGATCGCGTCGATCACCGGCCACCAGCTGGACCATACGCGCAAGATCCTCGAAACCTACATGCCGCGCACG
This sequence comes from Sphingobium sp. S6, assembly GCF_905120495.1. Classification (NCBI taxonomy): domain Bacteria; kingdom Pseudomonadati; phylum Pseudomonadota; class Alphaproteobacteria; order Sphingomonadales; family Sphingobiaceae; genus Sphingobium; species Sphingobium sp. S6. Next base: position 389,854 of record NZ_CAJHOG010000001.1, read on the forward strand.
ACGAAGATGGCCGGCAAGGCAATCGCTCTCCGCAGCGAACGCAGCAACGTCACGCCGATCGAGCGGAGCAAGAGCGCGTGACCGTGGCGGAGCGGATCTGCCGCGTAATATCTGAGATCCACGCCGCCGGCGGGCAACCGGCGCGGATCTACATCGATGAGCATTCAGTTTCCGAACTTGAGCGCAATGGCGGCCCTTGGCTTGTCAGCAAACAGGCGCTTCGCGGGACGGCCCGCAAGTTCATGGGGATCGTCATCACCACCGGAGCGATCGCCAATCCGCCGCGCGTGATCGACACCACCGGCAAGGCCTATTCTCTTGATCAAGAAAGCCGCGCAAGCTAAGGGCGGCTCAGCGACGTAGCGGGCATGTTGGAATTCCAACATTCCCCATGTTGGAACAGATTGGCAGAAACGCCAATTTATCTAGCAAATTCAACGCTTCGCGGGTGTAGCTCAATGGTAGAGCATTTGCTTCCCAAGCAAGTGACGAGGGTTCGATTCCCTTCACCCGCTCCACCTGAAACATAAGTTCCTCATCAAGCGGTCTGCCACTGGCTAGACCGATGATTGCGCGCAGGCGCGCAGATACCTCGATCTCGACGCCACGGGGCGTCTTGGCGGGGGTGATGGTCACTGTATCGATCAAGGCGCGCAGGCGGGGGATGGCCTCCAGCTGGGCTTCGGCGTTGCCCGCCAGCGCTTCGCTCAGCGCGCTGATCTGTTCGCGGTAGTCGTCGGCGATCTTTGGGTGCAGGGCGATCACCGGCAAGGCTTCGAGGTTGGCCAGCTGCTCTTCCGCTTCGGCCCGTTCCTTCGCTGCCTTGGTCATGATCTCGCGCACTTCCATGAATTCGCCAGCACCGTCGGCTAGAGCAGCCGCGAGGCGCTTCACTTTGTCAGTCGAGTTGCGCAACTTGCGCTCCAGGACTGAACGCTCCGCCTTGATCTCGGCCGAGCGGCGGGCAAGGTCCTCATGATATTCCTTCACGAAGATGGCGACATAGCGCGGATCCAGCAGGCCTTCCTGCAGCGCCTCCAGCACGCGCTGTTCGTACAGGTGGTTTCGGATCGTGCGATTGTTCGAGCAGTTGGATCCGTCGCGCCGGGCGCCGCATGCCCAGACACCATCACCGATGACGTTCCATGGTCCGCCACAGCATCCGCACCGACCTATGCCTGACAGTAGGCGCTTTGGCCGCTTTGCCTTGCGATAGGTAACGCCTTCCGTCTTGGCCCGCGCGGCCTGGGCAGCGTTCCATAGCTCGTCGTCGATGATGCGGAGATCCGGCGCGTCTTCGCTCATCCACTCCGATTCGGGATTGGGCTTGATCAGTGTCTTGCGGGTGCGTGGGTCCGTCACCTTGCTGGTGCGATTGTGGACGATCTTGCCGATATAGATCTGATTCTGGATCAGCCCGTTCATGCGCTGGCGATCGCCATGGATCGTGCTGCCGCGCCACTCGCCACCCCTCGGGCCCGGCACGCCGTCGGCGTTTAGGCCAGCGGCGATCGCGCGCGTGCTTCTGCCGGTGGCGACTTCGCGGAAGATCCGGCGAACGATCGCGGCCTGCTCTTCATCTACGACGCGCAGGCCGCGCAGTAGGTTGCCTCGGCCGTCGACCTGGTTGGCGGTGCGGTAGCCATAGGCGAGCCCGGCTGGCACGCGACCTTGCGACACGGTGCCGCGTTGCCCGCGCTTGATCTTAGCGCCCAGTTCCTTCCGGAAACGGGCATCCATGAGGCCCTTGATCGTTCCCGTAATGTCGTCGACTTCGCCGTCGGACAGGGTAAAAAGGCGGGCGCCAGCATAGTTCAGCCGCTCGCGGATCGCGAAGGCGTCTCCCTGGTGGCGGGCGATGCGATCTGTGGCTTCCGCCAGCACCTGATCAATGCCGCCCGATTCGACGCGCGCGAGCATGGCGTTGAGGCCGGGACGCTGGCCTTCTTCAATGCCTGCAGCTCCACTGATCGCGTAATCGGTAAATATGTCGATAATTTGCCAGCCTTCGCGCTCGGCGCGCTCGCGGCAGACGGCGATCTGATCTTCGATCGACCGGCTATTTTGCAGATGGCTGGAATATCGGGCGTAGATCAGGGTCCGCATGGGTGTTGGGCTTTCGACCTTTTCGGGCTGCGGCAAAATCGCGGGCCGATGTAGCACGCGCGAGCGCTTTCACAAATTCGACCACATCGGGGTCGAGCGGAGCGATGGAGACGTGCTTACCCATTGGCAGGCTCATCAAAGTAGGGCGACCAGCCAGCGGGCTTCAGCCACCGGTAGAGTTGCCACAGAGCGGTGATTTTCGCGCCATTCGCGGCGATCGACGTGTCGAGGCTGGTTTCCGCCTTGCACGCGGTTGCCCACGCGCTGCGCGCCATCGTGATGCGCTCCGCCCGGTTCCACTGTGTCGGCTGGCGCTTCAGACAGGCGGCATCGCCCGCATGGCAACCAGCCATCTGCTCGATGTTCGACCAGAGGATATCGTCCTGCCGCGCGCGATCGGACTGCGCCTGCCCAGCATCTGCAAATGCAGCCTTGCGGCGTGCGCGTTCGTCCTGAGCGAACTGGTGCAGCTGGGCTGGCGAAGGCTCAGACATTTGCTGGCTCCGCTTCGATATATTCAATGAACCAATCAGGATGGTACGGCATGGCGTGGTGCTGCCCATCCAGGCGGATCATCAGGTAGGCACCTGTGCTGCCGGTGATCGTGCCAGCGACAGGATGCCGCCCGCCTCGCCAATTGACCCGGCCGCCCACCTTCGCGGGTACGCCGTAAGTCCTGCGGATATATTCCATGCTCACAGGAAAATCCTTGTGATCAGTGCGTCAGCCCACGCACACAGGCGAGCCATGACCGGGAACACGGCGAACCACACGCATGCAGCGCCAAGGCCGATCAAGCCGGGAATGACGGGACTGAAGCGTCCGTTGGATTCAGGGCCGTTGAACAAGACGGGTCACCGGTTGGTCGCGCGGCATCGGCTCAAACAGCAGGGCCGCCGCGATCTTGTGTCGGTAGGCCGCGAACATGCTGCCGATCGTCCAGCCTGCGAGCAGGAAGGCGCTGACAAAGATGACCGCGGCGATCTGGCTGAATGCGCTCACTGAACCGCTCCGCGCACGTAGAGGGGCGTGCGGTCATAGCCAGCGCCGATATGGCCAGCCTTGCGCCAGCCAAGGCGGCGCAGCAGCTGCGAAATCTGGACGTTGTCGCGCGGGGCGGGGATGCGGCCTTCCTGCGCGGCGGTGGCAAGGTCTCGCGATAGACTGAGCAAGCCGATCTCATTCGCATCGCGTAGATGGCGCGCGATGAACAGGCCGATGCGCTTCCCTGCCTCGCTGGCATCGGTGAGCGCGATCATGGCGTTATCGTCGGCAATCTTCGGATCGACCAACTCACTGATGTTGGCGCGTCGGCTTAGGCTGGCTGCGGCACCTTCCCGGGCAATATGGGCCGTCCCGTCGGCGGCATGGCTAAGAACGCGCCAGCGCAGCCCCAGAAAGAGCGCAATGCTGCCGGGGTAGGGGAAATGGTTTTCGCACTGAAGCATGTCGAGCCTCCATTGATGTCGAAGGCCGTGATAGTGTGATGCATCACACTTCGTCAAGTGAATATGGTGTGATCAATCACAAGGTTCTTGAAATGTTCTTATGGTTCCGGAATCTGGAGGTGTTCGAAGGAGGTGGCGAGTCGTGGATGAAGTCTATTTTGTGCGGGTAGTAGGCGTGTCAAATTACCAGCAGGCCCTTTCGGAAAGCTATGCTGGGCAAGCCGTCCGCTTCGTGCATGAGCCCGACAATCCTTATGACGAAATGGCCCTGCGAGTAGAAAATTCGGCGGGCTCTACCATCGGCTACATTCCGCGAAGCAGCTGGTTGCGGGCAGTCATTCACGAAAGGGGGCGCGGCGTTTCTGGATCTATTTCAAGCATCGGCATGGCCCGGTCGTGCATGCTAGGCGTGACGATCAGCGTTGCGATTTGCGACGATGACGTGATCGTTGCATCCTATTTCCCAGACCAACTTCCGCCTGAACCGCCAAAGGGAGGCTTCCGTTACTGGGTCACTTCTGAAGCAGGGTCCGACCAGCGCGCGGCATGACAAATATGATCGGCGTCGCCCAAGTCACTTCCACGTCCTCGATGTCCGCCGCATTTAGAGAACGTAACGTGTGAAAGCCCGGCCTGCTGCCTCGTGCCAGTAGCTTGATGTACGTTTCGCCTGTCGCCAACCGCACGGCGCAATACTCACCGATGTAGTGCTCCAGCACGCCATCGTGTTGACGGCTGATGTACACAATGTCTCCCGATGAATAACGAGGGAGCATGGAATCGCCGACGACCTCCAAGGCTTCCAACGGTCCTACTGCGCCTGGTGGGCGGGGCGCAGTCTCAATGCCCGAGGTCTCATCGAATACAATGGATCCGCCTGCGCCTACGCGACCGGTGATCGGCACCTGCTCAAATCCCAGAAGGTCCTCCAGAGGGGCGTCGAGTGCATCGGCTAGTCGGCGCAACGTGCCCAGCTTTACATCCGACCCTTCGCGATCGAGAAAGTCTCGGACGGACGTCTCACCTAAGCCTGCTTTTTTCGCTAACGGCTTCGATTTGATCTGACGGCGCTCCATCAAATTGCGCAGGGCTTCGCGAACGCGATCGACTTCAGACAGGTTCTGCATGTGTGACGTATCACACAAACGTGCATGCCCAGGGTAGAAGTGAAGCATCACACCTTGACGGTGTGATACATCACACTTATAGCCCGACATATGACTGATTTGCTCCAAGCCGTTGAGGCCTATTTGGCCCAAACTGGGATGGCTCCTACTGCCTTTGGTGATGGGGCTCTGAACGACCGTCATTTTGTCCGTCAACTTCGCAAGGGGCGCCGCACTTTCCGCGACACCGAAGATCGGGTGCGGAAGTTCATGGCTGCCAATCCCCCAGTTGATACGGAAACGGCTCAGGCAACGTCACCGGGAAACAACGGGGAAAATTCCCCTCAATCAGTGGAGTTGGGGGCATGATCTGCGATCGGTTGCTGCGTCTGGAATGTCTGAGGCTTGCCATGCGGGGGGCGCCAAGCGACAACGCGCTGGAGAGGGCGCGGGCATATAGCGATTTCGTCGTGGGCAGTGCCCCGTCGGCAGATATGGGCGCCGATCCGCTTGGGCAGTTCCTTGCTGACTGCGCCGTGGTGGATGCGGAAGCGCATGTGCCGTCAGCGCATTTTTACGAACGCTTCCTTGCATGGTGTAGAGCTACCGGCGCCCGCGAATGGACGCCCAAGGGTGTCAGCAAGGCCATGCTCGACAAGGGGTTCGACAAGCGCTCCACGGAAAACGGGTTGCAGTGGATCGGCATTCGCCTGGCTGACGAGGTCAGCCAGTAATGGACGCCCGCTGCACCTCCGGCCTGATTAGCTCCAAGGCATCTTCCAGCGGTTCCTGGAACCCGGGCGCACCTTCATGCAGTGCAATGTCGGCTTCGATGCGGCGAAAAACCGCGTTGGCGAAGCCGGGATCGCGCACATCCAGTTCTTTCAGCATCGCGGTGATGAAGGCGATCGCTGCGGTCCCGTCACTGGTGGCGGTGGTCAATTCAATTCTCCTTCGTGGTCGATTCGAGCGCGCCACGATAGCCGAAGGGGGCGCGGTTCAGGATCCGGTTCTGAATATTTGTTGCCGCGTCCCCGGAGGGCATGCCTGACCATGCCGCAGGGGGATATCACGAGCGGGGAAAAGGCCCTGGCGCTGGCTACCAAGCGCGCGATCGAAGCGGCTGGCGGGCTGGAGCGCTGCGCAGAGGAAACCGCAGTCAGGAAGAGCCAGCTGTCACGGTGCAGTTCCGTTAATGAACCCGACAGCATCACGGCGCGCGACGCGGTCACCGTCGATCTGCTGGGATCGCGAGTGGACGGCCACCCCTTCATCCTGCGCGCGATGTGCCGCCAGCTTGGTGGCGTCTTCGTGCCGATGCCTGAGCCGCAGGACGATGCCAACGGCCTTACCCTGACGGTAGTGGAGCTGGCGGGCGAGCTTGGCGATCTGTCGGACAGCATTCGTTCCGCGATCAGTGCGCAGGGGGAGCAGGGCGAAGAGATCTCGCCGCGCGAGCAGGACGCGATCCGCGCCGACATCCAGGCGATGCTGGAAACGCTGGCTGCGCTCGATCGGCGCCTGCTGACACCGAAGGGGGAGCGCTAGGGCATGCAGCTGATGAGCCCCGAGCAGATGCGGGCGTGGGTGCGGCAGGCGCGTCCCGGGGAGGATGTCGTCTATTCGCTTGGCGCTCGCCCGGCCGACACGATCGCGGCGGCAGTCCGTGCCATGCATGAGGAAGGGCTGGTTGCCATGACATCCAAGCGGGTGACCGGCGGCTTTCGTTTCATCGCGCAGCGTCTGCCAGACAGTCATTCGGAGCGTGCCCGCGAGCGGGAACCGCAGAATCGGGGCCGCTTTTCCCGGCGTGAGATCAAGGGGCGGCGCACCGCCGAGCGGCTCATCATGAAGATCCTGACGGCGGCGGCTGAAAAGGCGCAGCCGTGCCCAACGAACGCGGAATTGGCGCGGCGCGTCGGCCTCTCCGGCGCGGTGGCGGCGAGCTACCGGATGCGCCGATTGGTCGCGGCTGGCGATATCGTCGTCGAGGAGCCGTCGCCGATTGAACGCCGGGTGGTGACGATCGTCGCCACAGGCAAAAAGACGCGGAGGGCTCTGCTGTGAGCGACATGGTGCAATGTCATGGCTGCACCGTGATGGTGCAGGGATTGTCCGACGCTGCCCTGCCGGCTGGCTGGGACGTGGTGCGCACCCCGGGCTACAGCCCCGTCTATTTCTGCGTCGGCTGCGTCGATGCTGGCACGATGGAGCAACATCGGGCGCAGCGGGGCCTGCCCCGGCGCGCCCAGTGGCGCTTCGCGAATGGGATCATGGCGGTGTACCGCCCAGCCACGCGGCAGGTTCTCCTCGCAACGCCTGACGGCATGGCCGAGATCTGCGAGCAGGAGGCGGAGCAGCTGGTTGCCGCGATCGCTGCGGCGCTCGCCACGCGTGAGGTCGCCGCCCAGCTTGAGATGGAGGCGCGCCGGTGACCTTCGTCGACATGATCATCACCCGCCGTCACTTCGAGGCACGGTACAACCAGGTCGGCCGCTGCATGCTGGCCGATCTGGCCGAGATATTCGGCATCACGTTCGACACTGCCGAGCGATGGGCCGACGAAATCGACCGCGACACACAAGATCAGATTGCCGCCTCCGGCCCCCTTAACGGCGGCGGCATAGCGGGGGAGGGCGCCCAGGCAATCAGCGCCGCCCCCGCGCCCCATTCGAGACAGCCATAAGCCGGAACCGGCACGCCAAGAGAGAAGGACGTTCCATGCCAAGAGCGAAGAAAGCGACAGCAAAGGCGGCACCCGACCAAATTGCCGATGCCGGGATCATCGTTGCACCCATGTCCATTCAGCCGGTGCCGCTAGGCCGCCTTGTCCGTGCGCCGGAAAACGTGCGTCACACCGACAAGGCGGCCGATGTAGAGAGCCTGGCCGACGATATCGCGGCGCACGGGCTGCTCCAGTCGCTGATCGGATATGTCGGCGACACCGATATCGACGCGGCGGCGGTTTACATCATCGGCGGTGGGCGTCGCCTGCAGGCGCTGCAGCTGCTGCGCGAGCGCGGGTCGATCGATGACGCTTACGAAGTGTCGGTGCTGATCCGCGATCAGGCCGAGGCGATCGAACTGTCGTTATCGGAAAATCTGGCGCGGCGGGACATGAACCCGGCCGATGAGTTCGCGGCGTTCCAGGAACTGATGCGGCCGGGCACGATGTCCCCTGCCGATATCGCCAAGCGGTTCGGCTTTTCGGAACGATATGTGAAGCAGCGGCTGCGGCTGGGGAGCCTCGCTCCCCAGATTCTTGACGCTATGCGTGAGGGCAAGCTGACGATCGACGCGGCAATGGCCTATGCGCAGGCGCAGGACCAGAAACTGCAGCTGAAGGTGTTCAACGCCCAAGCGAAGAGCAACTGGAAGCCGCATGATCCGCACTCGATCGGGCTCGCCTACCATAATGCCCAGATGACCACGAAGGACGCCCTGTTCCTTTTCGTCGGCGCTGAAGATTATGAGAAAAAGGGTGGCGGATATGAGGACGACCTGTTCGGCGAGGCCGATCGTTGGGGCGGCAGGAAGATCACAGATGCCAGCATCATCCTCTCGATCGCGAAGGATCGGGCGGCATTTCATCAGGTCCGCCTGCTCTCAGAGGCGAAGGATGTTTATCCCGGCACCGTCGATGTCCTGATACCGGGCGGCATCCGCCGCAGCGCTCCGCCCAAAGCGCCTAAGGGCTACAAGCTGGTGGACAAGGGCTATCGATCGGAGCCGACCTATGCCCAGCTGCGCGAGAAAGCGGCGCAGTTAGGGCTGGATATCGTGCGCATCGCCAGCGTCAACAATGACGGCGTGCTGGCGATGGAGGAGCAATTCTACGTTCCCGCCGATCGGCATGCAGAAGTGCTGCCGCCCGTCGGCAGCGATCGTCAGCAGGAAACGCCTGAGCAGATCGCCGCCCGCAGGCGCGCCCAGGAGGTCCGCAAGGTCGCCGCGTTCCTGGCGGCAAAGGAAATCCGCGATGAGAAGGTCGAGGGTCGGCACTTCTGGCGGTCCATGCGCCCCGATCTCTGGCACGCGCGCGCAGTGGATGGCATCGGCAAATGCTACCCCGTGATCGTCGATGTGCTGGTGACGTCGGAAGAGATCGACGCGAAATTGGGCGCTGCCGAAGCGGAGTTTGATCGGCAGGAAGCGGAAGAAGTTGCCCGTCGTGAAGCTGAAGAAAAGGCGGCGGCGGACGCTGCCGCTGCGGTCGAGGCGCGCCGGGCCGAAGTGCTGGGGATGGATCCCGCGCCCGCCGTTATCCACGTCGATGGAATGGCCCACTTTCGTTGGGCCAGCGGTGCATATGCGGATGAGCAGGAAGAGACGCCCGCCGCCGAAGAATGCAGCCTCTATGACGATCTGGAGGAACTGCTGGAGCATGCAGAAAGCATCGGCCTGACGTGGCCCTCGATCGAGGCCTGGGCGGAGAACCCCCATGGCGAAAATGTCCCTGAAGTAGAGGAGGAAGCGGCGTGAGCTGGGAGCCTATCAGCAATGTGAAGCCTGCGGCGCCGTCTGCGGCGAAGGTGCCCCCGATGGGCGTGAGTGTTGCCGCTCGCAAGCTGAGTTCGCGGCTGGGGAAAACCGTGCGCTACATCAAGGTCGCGATCGGTCCCCAGTTGGCGAAAGCGCTGTGCATGGTCGGCGACCAGGCCGGACTTCGATTGTCGCTGGGGGGGGGCAAGTTCGCTGGGCATGTAGCGCTGAGCGTAGACAATGCCGCCGATTGCTTCCGCGCCAAGAGAGGAAAAGATGGAGGCTATGTGCTGACCATCAACGAAGCGAGCGCGGAGGGGCTGTTCGCATTGGAGTTTCCCCCCTTTGCGACGGCGGCGGATCTGCAGCCGCTGGAAAAGGGCAAGCCTCCTTTGGCCGCTTTCAAAGCCAGCGAGCCGATGCTCGCCGTCGAGGATTGAGAGTGTGGGCCGTTTCCTCCCGCGCTTCGCGATCGTCGATCATGCCGCATCCGGCATCGATGCAGATGAAAACCCTGAATGGTTCGAGGGACGCGGCCTCATGATCGAGTGGGGCTCCTTCCTCGTGGAAATCGTATTCTACCGGAAGGATCGGCCGGCATGATCAATGTCAATGTGAAGGTTTTGCGGGCTGCGCTGAAGGCGGTCAATGCCGTGGTCGAAAAGCGCACGACGGTGCCAATCTGCGCGACCGTGCTGGTGCGATCGACGCCCGGGCAGATGTTCCTGACCGGCACCGACTTGGAAATCATGGTCGAAAAGACCGTCGATCTGGAGGATGCGGGCGCGAACACAGCCATGAACTTCTGCGTCGATGCGTCCCTGCTGGCGTCGATCGCGGGCAAGCTGCCTGCGGAAGGCGTCGCCAAGATCGAGGCCGACGGCAACACCGGCATCACGATCAAGTGCGGCCGTGCCCGCTTCAAGCTGCCGACACTGCCTGCCGATGATTTCCCGGTCCTGGCCGCCCGTGATTGGGACGCGGAGTGGGAGCAGGACGGAACGCAGCTGGTGCAGATGATCGAGAGCGTGCGCTTCGCCATCTCGACCGAAGAGGTCCGCTATTATCTGGGCGGTATCTTCCTCCATGTGCCGAACGGGTCGGAATGCCAGTTCGCGGCCGCGACAGATGGGCATCGCTTGGCGCGCTTCCATTGCGGCGTCGCCGATGGCGCGGATGGCATGCCCGACATCATCGTTCCCCGGAAGGCCGTTGCTGCGCTCGCCCAGCTGCTGGACGAAGAGGGCGGTACGGTCGGCGTGGCGGTCAGCACAACCAAGTTCCGCTTCGAGGTCGGCAAGACGGTGCTGACGGGCAAGCTGATCGAGGGGACATTCCCGGATTACACCCGCGTCATTCCCACGGACAACCGGCTGGACTGCTGGTTTGAGCCAAGCCCACTCGCCGAAGCGGTGGAGCGGGTGCTGACGATCAGCAGCGACAAGACAAAGGCGATCGCCTTCAACTTCGCCGCGCAGGCCGTCACGCTGGAGGTCACCAGCCCCGAGAACGGCACGGCGAGCGAGGAAGTGCCCTGCGAATATGAGGGCGAGCCGCTGCGCATCGGGTTCAACGGCAGCTATCTGCTGGACGTGCTGAAGCATTTGAAGGGCACCGATTCCGGGAATGAGCGGGCGCGGGTGAAGCTGGCTGATGCCGCTGCGCCATCGCTCTGGCAGACCAGCGATGATGCCGCGCGCCTATATGTCCTTATGCCGCTGAGGGTCTGACGATGGCGGATGATGTTGCTCCTCCCTTCTGGCTTGTCTGGAATCGGCGCGGCCGAAAGCCCGTGTTCGAGCATGAGACCTACCATTCGGCGCGTGCTGAAGCCGAACGGCTCGCTCGCCGCAATCCGGGTGAGGCCTTCTATGTATTGGCACCGGTCGCGCGTGGCGGATCTGATCGCTTGAACATATGCTGGTCACACTATGAGAGGACCGGCGTGGGCTGCATCGACGATTTCAACGATGAGCATGCTCCGGAGATCGACCAGTGACAGACATGTTCCCTGAACCGGTGATCGCTGCGCCTGCTCCTCAAGGCCTTGGCCGCATGATGACGGGCGGCGGCGCCAAGGTCGATCGGCAGGGGAACGACTATTACCCGACGCCCGCCAGCGTTACGCGCGCGTTCATCGCGGCCGAGCGCGACGCGCTTACCGGCTGGTGCGAGGATGGCGACCGCATATGGGAGCCGTGCGGCCGGGGTGGTGCGATCGCGCGGGAACTGCAGGCGGCAGGGTTCGCTACAGTCTCGAGCGATCTGGTCGCGGATCCTGCCAACCAGGTCGCGCAGCAGGATCTGCTGCTTTGCCGTGACGCGGCGTCCAACGTGGTGGTGACCAATCCGCCCTTCGCGCTGGCCGAAGAGATGATCCGGCACCTGCTGGTCGATCTGCGCTGCACCTATGTCGCGATGCTGCTGAAATCCACATTCTGGCATGCGCAGGCGCGCACCGGGCTCTGGCGACAGCGGCAGCCACAGCGGATCTGGGCGCTGAACTGGCGGCCTGATTTCATGGCGAAGGGGGCACCGACGATGGAGGTGATCTGGACGGTCTGGGATGACGACGCGATCGACCGCCACTGCATTTATGATGTTCTGACGCCGTTTCGCGCGCCGGACCTGTTGGGAGAGGGATGATGGACACGGATGCAAAGCAGCCGTGGGTGACGCGCTGGGGCCGGGAAACCGATAGCTGGAACGTCACCGAAGTGGACGAAGAAAATCCGGAGCAGGATGAGGAAGGCGGAGATAGCGACGGGTCAGGCCTGCCGGGCCGGTGGCTGGTCGGCCAGGCGATCGCGCGGTGGTCGCTGACGCAGCCGGTTGATCCAACGCCGGAGATCGTCGCACGGGTGTTCAACCTGCCGATCGAACTGGCCAGCGATTGCATGGGCTTCGATCTGACCGTGGTCGGCACGCTGGGGCAGGCGGTGCAGGTATGGGCCGGGCTGCAGGATGAAGCGTGGATCGATCAGACGGTGGGCGCCGCAGCGCTCGCCTTCCATTTGTCCCCTGCGCTGATCGCGGAGGCCGTTGATGCGCATCCGTGGATGTTCCTGAGCGGCGATCGCGCTGATCTCGCGGCGATGGCGATCGAACATGACGGGGAGTAGCGCGCCGCCGTCCTGACGGCCGCGACCTTCGCGACATCGATGTGTGTGTTTGACCTGATTTTCGGGGTGGGTTTCTGTGTCTCTTTCAACTGCGTTCCTGGACGAAATCCGCGCCCGCACATCGCTGTCCGCCCTGATCGGGCAGAAGGTGAAGCTCGACAAGAAGGGCAAGGAACATAAAGGCTGCTGCCCGTTCCATAGCGAAAAGACGCCCAGCTTCACCGTCAATGACGACAAGGAATTTTACCACTGCTTCGGCTGTGGCGCCCATGGCGACGCGCTGCGCTGGCTGACCGACCATGAGGGCATGGACTTCATGGATGCCGTCAAGCAGCTGGCGGCGGCGGCTGGCATGGAGATGCCCGCGCGATCGGCCGAAGAGGCGGAGCGTGCGCGGCGGGTAGAGCATGTCGGCCAGGTGCTGGGCGAAGCGGCTGAGTGGTATGCGCAGCAGCTGGAGCCCACCGGTGTCGCGATGGAGGCCTTGGCGGCGCGCGGCGTCGATGACGCGGCGATCGCGCGCTTTAGCCTCGGCTTCGCTCCGGCGCGCGGCGGGATCTCGGCGATCGGCATCGCCACCGACCAGCTGATGGCGGCCGGGCTGATCGTTGAGGATGACCAGGGCAAGCGGCGCGATCGCTTCCGGCACCGCATCATGGTTCCGATCCATGATGCGCGAGGCCGGGCGATCGGCTTTGGTGGCCGCGCTTTTGGCGAAGTGCAGCCCAAATATCTGAACAGCGACCAGTCCGAGCATTTCGACAAGGGCCGCGTGCTGTTCAACCTGCACCGGGCGGCACCGGCCGCGCGATCGGCGCGTCGCCTGATCGTCGTAGAAGGCTATTTCGACGTGATCGCGCTCGACCAGGCCGGAATCAGTGAAGCCGTGGCGCCCATGGGTACCGCCATCACGCCCGAGCAGCTGGAGCGCGCGTGGCGTGTAACGGAATGCCCGGTGCTGCTGATGGATGGCGACGAAGCAGGGCGGAAGGCAGCGGCGCGCGCCTGCGTCCGTGCGCTCCCCATGGCTGGGCCCGGACGGTCGCTGAAGATCGCCACCCTTCCGGACGGTTACGATCCTGACAGCCTGGTGCGGGAATGCGGCCGGGCAGCGATCGACGAACTGATCAATGATGGCCTGTCGCTGTCCAGCTATGTCTGGAGGGCGGTGCTGGCGGCGGGCGATCGGGAAACGCCGGAAGGGAGGGCGGCGATCTGGCAGCAACTGGCCGATCTCGCGGCGACGGTAGGCCATGAGGAAACCCGGGCGCAGTACCAGGCCTATTGGCGCAGCCTCTTCAATGCCGAGTTCCCCCCGGCCCCCCGGTGGGTCGTCGAGAATGAAAAGCTTCCGGTTGGAACCATGGAGGCGAAATTCTCCGACCAGACGGCGGAGGTGCAGGACCGGCTGAAGGCGGTGGCGGAAAAGCGTTTGCCCGCGATGATCGACGCGGCCGATCGGACGAAGGATGGCGTTACGCTGTTCGCCTGGGGCATGGGTCGCCGCGTCGGCGCTGGCCTGCTCGACCAGGACGCGGCCGACGACGCGATTGAGGAAGTGTCCGAAGGCGTCGTTGATGTCTCGGCCGACGATATCGAGCGCAGCTTCGCCGCCGGGGTCGCCAGAGGGTTCGATATCGCGCCCATGCTGCTCGACATGCGATGCGCCGGATTCCAGCGCACCGATCTGGGCAATGCCGAGCGGTTCAATGCGCGCTACGGCAGTAGCTTCCGCTTCACCACGGCCAAGGGCTGGTTGGGTTGGGACGGGCGCCGGTGGAAGGTGCTCGACCAGGACAAGGATACGCTGCCAGCGGAAGTGCAGGCGGCCGTCTTCGACACGGTTCGATCTATCCAGCGGGAGGCGGAATTCGTGGCGTCGACGGGCTTTGTCGAGCCGGATGAGCCGCTACCTGAGGATGAAAAGCCGCCGATCATGTTGGTGACGCAGTGGCACTATCATCGGGACAGCGGGCGACGTCGCGGCTCAATGAACCGGATAACCGATTGGAAGAGCGGCCCGGTCATCCTGTCTGAGCTGATCGGCAAATGGGGCAGGGCGTCGGAAGGGTCGGGCCGGATCGGATGCATAGCCGGCCTCGCTAAACGGTGGGTGACAGCGCCGATCGAGGACTTCGATCGAGATCCGCTCGCCATCAATGTGCTGAACGGCACGCTGCGCTTCACGCGCGACAAAGAAAATGGATCGGCGGTCAAGCTTGAGCCGCATCGTCGCGAGGATCTGAACACCAAGCTTGCGCCGGTCACCTATGATCCGGAAGCGCATGCCGCGACCTATGACGGCTTCCTCGCCTGGGCGCAGCCTGATCCGGAGATGCGGCGTTACCTGCATCAATGGGCGGGCTACAGCGCCAGCGGCGACATATCAGAGCAAAAGCTGCAATTCTGGTACGGCCTGGGCGGCAACGGCAAGTCCGTGACGATTGACCTGTGGGCCCATGTGCTGGGCGACTATTCGGGCACGATCGGGATCGAAACATTTCTCGACCAGGGGATCAAGAAGCGAGGGGAGCAGGCGTCGCCGGATCTCGCCCGACTTGGCGGCGTGCGCATGTTGCGTGCGTCCGAGCCAGAGCGCGGAGCCAAGCTGAATGAGGCGCTGATCAAGGCCGCGACAGGTGGCGAGCCTATGGCGGTTCGTGCGCTGCATCGCGGATTCTTCGACCTTATGCCGCTATTCAAGCTGACGATCGGCGGTAACTACAAGCCGGATATTCCCGGTACCGACGAAGGCATCTGGCGCCGCATGAAGCTGGTGCCGTGGAACGCCCATGTGCAGGAGCAGGATCGCGATGAGCAGCTGCCCGCCAAGCTGCGGGCGGAGGCTGCGGGCGTGCTCAATCATATGGTGCGCGGCCTGCTGGACTGGCTGGACAACGGCTTGGTGGAACCGGAGGCGGTGCGGGAGGCGACGGCGCAGTATCGTGAGGATAGCGACCCGCTGGCGCGCTTCCTGAAGCTCTGCACGGTCGCGGATCCGCAAGGGCGCATCCAGTCGTCCCGGCTCTACGAAGTGTTTGTGGCCTGGTGCAAGGCGGCAGGCGAGCGTGAGTGGACGCAGAAGGGCTTTAGCAAGGCCATGCTCGACAAGGGCTTTCAGAAGAAGGCCAGCGACGGGATGCAATGGCTGGGCATGAAGCTGGTGCGAGAGGCGTCCGACTTCGTGGATGACAATGGCAAGGTGCGGCAGGACGTGCCGATGCTGCCCGACGGGGAGCAGTCGGCCGAGCCACCGCCTGGCGACGCGCCTCCGCCCTACAGCGACGATTACGTGCCCGACTTCTGATCGCGGCGGTGCGCGAAAGATCGAAATGCTTCCGGATTGGAAGGGTGGCGGAAGCTACATTGGAAGGAAGAAAGCGCGGATTTCTGCGCCATTGGAAGGGTTGGAAGGATGGGCGACATGTTTCCTTCACATATGCGCGGGTGCGCGGGCGCATGCGTGATGAAAATATTCAATAATCATTCCAATCCTTCCAAAGCTTCCAAATACAAGAATTGAAATAAGGTTTTCATAGAGTTGAGTAGCGGAAGGGTTGGAGCATGACGGTTCCGGTGGTGGAAGGGTCGCTATACTGGTCATTCGGGGAGGTCGAAGCGCGGCTAGTGGAGGCGATGCAGTTTCAATGGCGCATCGAAGGCGGGCGCTGGGCGTTCGCTTCGGATGGGCCGTGGCACCTGATCGTGCGGGATTGGTGGGATTGGGCAGCGCATGAGGATAAGCCGGTGCCGCGCATCCCCCTGTCGCGCGAGCAGCTGGCGCGGATGGATGAGGCGTCGGCCTGGTTGGCGCATGCGCCAGAGCGTGATCGGAAGCTGGTTGTACTGGCGATCATGGCGCTGGCGGCAGGGCGCAAGGTCGTGCCTTACCGTGCGCTGCTCAAGCCAATGGGCCTGACGATGGGCGCGGATGGCCTTCGCAAGCGATATGGGCGCGCCATCACCTGCATTTGCAATGCGCTGAACGCCGCAGAAATCCGCGCATAGAGACGGCGCAAGGGGTAGAATGTTGCGTCCTGCAAATAAAGTTTGTCCGCCTTTTCAGCGAAATGAGGTAGCAAATGGCTACGCTGGTGGCGGACGTATGTGCGGGGCCAGCTGGACGATCCTCTCCTTAACTCGACGACGCTCAGCCGGTCCCTTGCCGCGCTGGGCGTTGTCATTTGTGGGCATGCTGATGGGTAGGCTGAAGGCTTTGGGCTCTCGCCTCGGCGGGATGCCTGCGAAGGTGAAGGCCGCGCCCAAGGTGGCTGAAGGGTTCTACTCTTCGCCGGAGTGGCGCGGGCTGGTTGCGGACATCAAGCGCGAGCGCGGCAGCCGCTGCGAGCGGGCAGGGTGCCCGACGCCTACCCATCGGATCATCGCTGATCACATCGTCGAGCGGAAGGATGGCGGCGCGGATCTCGACGCGAGCAACGTCGAGCTGCTCTGCTTCACCCACCACCAGCAGAAGACGGCGGCGGCGCGGGCGGCGAGAGCGCAGGGTCGGACATGGGGGGGTGGGTCGAAAGTCTAGGGGTCTGGCGGCCCTATTACCGCCACTAGTCCCATTCGGAGATTTTTTTTCGTGGCGCAGGAATTTTCGGGCACTGATCTGTTCGGTGATCCGATTGTCACGCGGCAGGAAGGCCGTGGGCGGCCTGAGCATGAGTGGAGCATTGAAAACTCAAACAAGGTGCTTCTCGCGTTTGCACGCGGCCTGAGCGTCAAACAGGCGGCAACCGCAATTGGGGTCTCGGTCCCCACGCTGCGCAAACATTATTTTTCCGAGGTTGCCAAACGGGACGCCGCGCAGCTGCGCATGGAAATGACCCAGCTGGCGCGGCTCAATGGGCTGGCGGCAGAGGGCAATGTCGCCGCCGAGAAGGAATTGCTGAAGCAGCTCGACAAGATGCGGCAACGCGATCAGTTGCGTGCGATGGCTCCGGCGCCGACCGCGAAGCCGGAGAAGCTGGGGAAGAAGGAAGCGGCAGCGCAGGCCGCTGGTCAGGTGCGCGGACTTTACGAGCCTCCGCCGCCGCCGGGGCAGATGAACTAACCCGATGCGGTGGTCGACGGCCTGTCCAGACTGGGAACAGCGGATTGTTGAGCGGCGCTCACTGGTGCCGTTCGCACCGCTCTTCCCAGATGAGGCGGAAGCCGCGCTGGAAGTGTTCAAGTCCCTGCGCATGGTCGGGGTGCCGCGCACAGACGGGCGACCTGGCTGGGCGACGTTTGGTGAAGCCTGCGACCAGTTCGTTTTCGATTTCGTGGCCGCGATCTTCGGCGCCTATGATGCCAAGCGCGGCCAACGGCTGATTTCTGAATTCTTGCTGCTGATCAGCAAGAAGAATGGGAAGTCTACGATCGCAGCGGGCATCATGCTGACGGCGCTGCTTCGCAACTGGCGCGAAATGGCGGAACTCAGCATTCTCGCGCCAACGCAGAAGGTGGCGGGCAATAGTTTCAAGCCTGCGGCCGCGATGGTCCGCGCTGATCCTGTTCTTCAGGATCTGCTACAGGTGGTCGCGCACGAGCGGCTGATCCGGCATCGGGTGACCGGCGCGGAGCTGAAGGTGATCGCGGCTGACACCAACACGGTCGGCGGCTCGCAGGCCGGTTTCGTGCTGGTCGATGAGCTGTGGATCTTCGGCAAACGCTCCAATGCGGGCGACATGCTGGAGGAAGCCACGGGCGGCCTTGCGTCACGCCCCGAAGGGTTCGTCATTTACCTGACCACCCATAGTAACGAGCCGCCAACAGGCGTCTTCAAAGAGAAGCTGGAATATTTCCGTGACGTTCGTGACGGCCTGATTGATGATCCGCATAGCTTCGGGATGCTCTTTGAGTGGCCAGAAGCTATGCTTGAGGGACAGGCTTACATGAAGCCTGAGAACTTCTACGTCACGAACCCAAGTATAGACCGTTCCGTTTCCAAGGATTTCATTCAGAAGAAGTTGCGCAGGGCGGCTGCGGGTGACGATGAGGTCGATGAAGATGGCGAAAAGGAGACCTTGCAGGTCGTCCTGGCCAAATACCTAAACGTCGAGATCGGGCTGAAACTGCGGCGGGACCGCTGGCGCGGCGCCAATAACTGGCAGGCTGCCGGGGACCGAACGCTGACGCTGGAATCGCTGCTCGAACGCTGCGAGGTTGTTGTGGTGGGCATCGACGGCGGCGGCCTGGACGATCTTTTCGGACTGTGTGTCGCGGGGCGTGAGCGCGACACAAAACGGTGGTTATACTGGTTTCGTGCCTGGGCGTGGCCGGAAGTGCTGAAGCGGCGAAAATCCGAGGCGCCGACGCTGAAGGGGTTCATCGCCGACGGTGACTTGATCCTGTGCGGGCACAATGGCGCCCCTGCGATGGAGGAATGGGCGGAGCCTAGTGAGCAGGAGCCTGATGCGGCTCCTGTCATGATCGAGCAGGATGTTGCCGAGGTCGTGGCGATCATCGCTCAGGTGCAGGATAGCGAGCTGCTGCCGGACAAGGGCGCGATCGGCCTCGACCCACAGGGCGTCGGTGCCTTGGTCGACGCGCTAGCTGACATTGGACTGGTCCACCCGCAGGTGGTCGCGGTGAGCCAAGGCTTTCGGCTTTCGTCGGCCGTCTGGTCGATGGAGCGGAAGCTCAAGATGAACATGATCGTCCATGACGGATCGCCGCTGATGGCGTGGTGCGTGGGCAACGCGAAGGCAGAGCAGAAAGGAAACGCCGTGCTGATTACGAAAGAATCGGCCGGCAAGGCCAAAATTGACCCGCTGATCGCCGGGTTCAATGCCACGAAGCTGCTGGAGAGCGCGCCGGAAGCAAAGATGGTCAGTTCGGTCTATGAAGATCGCGGCATCCTCGAAATCGATCTCGACGAAATCTGATGGGCAGGTTGCGTGATGCATGGCAGGCCCTGACCGCGCCGGCAGGGATGGACAGCCGCTATGGCGGGTCCGACAGCGTAAGCAGCGATGGCTGGTTCGTTCGGATGCTGGGCGGCGGCAAGACCAGCGCCGGAACGGCGGTGTCGGAATATAGCGCGCTCTACCTGCCGGTGGTTTATGCCTGCCTCAACCGCATCGGCAACCCGATCGCGAATTTTCCGCTGGAGATCCGGCAGCGCGTCGGCGGCGGCTCGGCTGCCGTGACTGAGCATCCGATGTCGCAGCGCCTGGGCATCCGCCCGAACGATTATATGTCGTCGCGGTCGCTGCGGAAAACGACACAGGGCCATGCGCTGCTGTGGGGCAACGGCTATCAGGAGATCGAGCGGAATCAGAAGGGGCAGGCAGTCGGCCTCTGGCCGCTGCTCCCTGACCGGACCCGCCCGCATCGCATCGAAGGGGTGCTGGAGTATCGCACCAACATCGACGGCCGCACCTTCCGCATAGACCATGCTGATGTCGCCCACGTCATGGACCTGAGCCACGACGGCTATATCGGCTATTCGCAGGTGGCGATTGCCCGCGAGGCGATGGGGATGGCGAAGGCGCTGGAGCAGTTCGGCGGCAAGTTCTTCGCCAACGACATGAAGTCGGGCGGCTTTCTGCTGCATCCGGGGCGGCTGAGCAGCAACGCTCGGCAGAATATTCGGGGACCGGGGGGCGAGCGGAAAGCTGCGCCGGAGAATCCGGCGGCAGCCGTCGAGGCTCAGGGTGGCCTGGACAATGCCCACCGCGTCAAGGTGCTGGAAGAAGGGATGAAGTTCATCCAGACGACCATCCCGCCCGAGGATGCCCAGTTCCTCGGCACGCGCGAGTTCCAGATAGCGGAAATCGCGCGCATGTATGACGTGCCGCTGGTCATGCTCCAGAGCCACGAAAAGTCTACCAGCTGGGGGAGCGGCATCGAGCAGTTGATGCTGGGCTTTATACGACAGACGGTGCTGCCGTGGGTCGAGGCGACCGAGCAGGAATATAATTGGAAGCTCTTCACGGAAGAGGAGCGCAACAAGGGTCTGTTCGTCAAATTCAATATGAACGCCCTGCTGCGAGGCGACATGGAGGCCCGTGCCGCATTCTACAAGGCGATGTTCGAGCTGGGCATGACCATCAACCAGATCCTCGCTTTGGAGGACATGAACGGCATCGGCGCCGACGGCGACGTGAACTTCGTCTCGAACAATGTCCAGACGCTGGAGCGCGCGATCAATGGCGCCCCTGCTCCAAACCCGGCCCCGACGGCCACCGTCGTAGAGGAACCTGCCCCATGAAGTATCCGCACATTCTCGCCGCGTTCGCCTCAGAATATTGGGCAATGGACGGCGACAAGCTGCTGGCGATCGTGGATCTGCTCGCCATGCAGGCTGAGGGCGGGAAATTCTCGGCCGAAGAAATCGAGGCGCGGATCTCGCCGCAGACTGCCGCTGCTGTTGCGCGGCGTGAAGGCACCGTCGCCATTGTTCCGCTGCGCGGGATCATCTCGCCCCGCGCTGCCATGGTGCAGAATAGCTCGACCGGCGGTGGCACTACCGCCGAAGGCTTCGCCCAGGCGGTGGAGCAGCTGGCGGGCAATGATGATGTGAAGGCCATCATCGTTGACGCCGACACCCCCGGCGGCAATGTTCTGGGGGTGGACGAAGCCTCGGC
The DNA here is from genome assembly GCF_905120495.1 of Sphingobium sp. S6. Lineage (NCBI taxonomy): Bacteria > Pseudomonadati > Pseudomonadota > Alphaproteobacteria > Sphingomonadales > Sphingobiaceae > Sphingobium > Sphingobium sp. S6. The sequence continues at coordinate 410,697 of NZ_CAJHOG010000001.1, forward strand.
CGCTGTCGCGGCAGTGCGCGGCGTCAAGCCGATCGTGGTGCAGGTCACCGGCAACCTTGCCAGCGCCGGCTACTGGATCGGTGCATCAGCTGACGAAATCGTGATGTCGCCCAGTTCGTCGGTGGGCGCGATCGGCGTGCGGACCGCCTATGACGACATTTCCGCCCGTCTCGAAAAGGAGGGCGTCACACGCGAGATCCTGAGCGCGGGCAAGTTCAAGGGGGAAGGTATTCTTGGCCCGCTTTCCGATGAGACGCGCGCCTACATGCAGGGGCGACTCGATGAATATTACGGCATGTTCGTCGATCGTGTTGCCCAAGGGCGAGGCGCGACGGCTGATGCCGTTCGAAACGGCTTTGGTCAGGGGCGGATGCTCGGCTCCGCTGCGGCGGTGCGCGAAGGAATGGCTGATCGCGTCGGTACGATGAAAGAGACGCTGGCGCGCTTCGGCGTTGGCGCCCCCAAGTCGCAAGGCCGCAAGCTGGCTCCGAACCGCGAGCGACGCGCTCTGGCTCTCAACTAATTCCCCAACTTTGGGGCTTCGTCCCGTTCGCGTGCCGGCGCGAGCGAGGATTTGTCGTGTCCGGTCTTATCAGGAGAAAGCAGCCATGACGCTGAAGGAACTGCGCGACAAGCGCACAAAGCTGGTCGCGGAGCTTCGCGGCATCATCAACGCGGCCGAAGCTGAGGATCGCGATCTGACTGCCGAAGAGCAGTCGTCCTATGATGCTCAGAAGGCTGAGCTGGACGCCCTCGACAAGCGGATCGAGCGAATGGCGAGCGTGGAAGGTGCGGAAGCCGCCGGCAATGTCGTCATCGGCGCTGTTGCCCGTGGCGGTCAGGTCACCATCCCCGAAGGTCCGCACGTCCGCACCGAGTTCGAGTCGATGGGCGAATTTCTCAGCGCGGTCCGCTTCAATCCCGGCGATCAGCGGCTCAACTATGTCGAGAATGTCGCCGCAGGGGCAGACGGGCAGATCGACGCCTCGCTGCGGATGGACAATGATACGCAGGGCGGGTTCATGGTGCCGCCGCAGCTTCGCACTCAGATCCTGAGCGTCGCCCCGCAGGATGCCCTGGTGCGCCCACGCGCCAACGTAATCCCGGCGGGTTCGCCGCCCGACGCGGCCATCACCATGCCCGCGCTCGACCAGAGCGGCGCCAATCCGAAGAACATGTTCGGCGGCGTCGAATTCAAGTGGATCGCGGAAGGCGAGGAAAAGCCGGAAACGGACGCGAAGCTTAAAAGCATCACGCTCTCGCCGCATGAGATCGCGGGCTTCGTCACCATTACCGACAAGCTGCTGCGCAACTGGCAGGCCAGTGGTGCCTTTATCGAAAACCTGTTCCGCACGGCCTATGCGGCCGCCGAGGACTATGCCTTCCTTCGCGGCACCGGCGTTGGACAGCCGCTCGGCGCCATCAACTCGGGCGCGATGAAGTACATCAACCGCACCACTGCGAACCATGTCACCTATCTCGATCTGCTCAACATGGTCTCGCGCTTCCTCATGCGGGGCGGCCAGTCGCCGGTCTGGTCCATGCCGCAATCTGCCCTGGTCGACATTGCGACCATGACGGACCCTGAAGGCCACTACATCTGGAAGCCTGGCGCGGTCGATGGCTTCGCCGGCACGCTTCTTGGCTATCCGGTGCGCTGGAACAATCGCTCGCCCGCTTTGGGCACCAAGGGCGACATCACGCTGGTCGACTGGTCGCAGTATCTGATCAAGGACGGCTCCGGCCCGTTCGTAGCGACCTCCGAGCATGTGAAATTCACATCGAACCAGACCGTGATCAAATTCTTCTCGAACGTCGATGGCGCGCCCTGGCTCACCGCACCGATCGTCGAAGAGAATGGCTACGAGGTGTCGCCCTTCGTCGGCCTCGACGTGCCTGCCTGATCGTGATCGGCCCGGCGATCGGCCGGGCCGGCACTTCTCCTGTAGAAAGGAACCACGCTCATGCGTGACTTTGCCAACAATCTGGAGGTCCGCCGCGCGATCAGCCCGGCGGCCGCCAAGACTGACAATACGCCCTTCGTGTCGCAGATCATCGATCTGTCGGGCTTCTCGATGCTCGTTTTCGCTATCCTGCTCGGCTCTCTGGCGGACGCGGACGCAACTTTCAGCGTTCTGGTTGAGCATGGCGACCAGGCCAATCTCAGCGACGCCGCTGCGGTGCCTGATAGCAGCCTAACTGGCAGCGAGGCCTCCGCTGGGTTCGACTTCAGCGCGGACAATAAGGTCCGAAAGATCGGCTATGTCGGATCTAAGCGATATGTGCGGCTGACGGTGACCCCGGCCAATAACACGGGTGATGCCTATCTGTCCGCCGTGGCCATCCTTTCCGGCGGCCGCTACAGCCCGACGGCTTCGCAGTCGGCTTGAGACTGGGGCGCGGGTCCGCCCGCGCTCCCTCCATCATAGGAGCATTCCGATGACGAAAATTGCACTGATCTTGGGTGCGCACGCCATCCTCGCGGAGTTCGTGGATATTGGGACCGGCGAGCGGATCGTGCCGCCGGGCACGTTCACTCCGCACGATGTCGACCAGCGTACACGCCTCATAGCGTCTGGCTGCATCAGCGAAGATGAGGTGGTCGATCTTTCCAAAAAGCCGGTCGAGGAGTTGACCAGGAGCGAGTTGGAGCATCTGGCCGTGGAGTCGTTCAAGGCTTCCATGGCAACCGCCTCCGACGACGACCTGCGCTTGGGCCTGCAGTCTTTTCGTGAGCGTCAGGCGAAGGTCAGCGACAGCGGTGCTGGCGGGGCCGATGGTGGCGATGACGATGACGACGGTCTTGAGGCTCACGGCGTCACCGTGGCCGACCTTCGGGAAATTGCCGAAAACGAAGAAGTCGACCTGACCGGCGTCAGCGTTAAGGCCGACATCATTGCTGCGATCCGTCAAAAGCGCGCTGGCGCGCCCAGCACTGGCGAGTAAGCGATGCGCGTCTCGGTCGTGACACCCCCGGCGCCTGTGGTGACGTGGGAGGAAGCTGATGATCATCTTCGTCTCGACCGGGACGCCGAGCAGAAAGCGTTTGTCGAAAGTCTGGTGAAAGCTGCGACCGGTCATCTCGACGGCCCAGACGGGCTGCTGGGCCGCGCTCTCGGCCTTCAAACATTGGAATGGCGACTGGACGAACTGGGCAGCGAACCCCTGTTCCTGCCATGCCCTCCCTTTGTTGATGTTGAGAGCATCCGGTTGGTCGGTCGTGACGGATCGGTCACTGTCGGTTCCGACGCCTATGTCATTGACGAGGGATATCTGGTCGCGGGTAACAACGGGTGGCCGACGTTGCCAGCGCACTGGGGAAGGCCTCGCGTTCGGATCCGCTATCGTGCCGGCTACACCACAGACCCAGATGCCGATCCTATTGTTCCCGCCGTCCCCGCTCCGATCAAGGCGGCGATCCTGATGATGGTCGGAGATCTTTATCGTTTCAGGACCACTGCCTCCGACCTGAGTGTCACGCCTACAGCAATTCCGATGTCGGCAAATGTCGACGCACTGCTTCAGCCTTACCGGGTCTATTGCTGATGACGATCGATCCCGGCACGTTGGACCGCCGCATCCGGATCGAGCGGCGCATCGTTTCACAGGAGGCGGTGTATGGGACCGGTGGAACGTCATGGGATCTGCATGCCGAGGTGTGGGCTCAGGTTCGCGACGTGCTGCCCTCCCGTGCAGAGCGCCTGGACGATAACATCTCGATCCTTCGTCGGCCTGCCCGCATTCGGATGCGCTATCGCGATGACGTGACCAGCGACATGCGCGTCAAGATCAATGGCCGGACCATGCGCATCGTCGCAGGTCCTGCCGAACTTGGCAGGCGCGAGGGAATCGAGCTGATGGTTGAAGAAGTCAGCACCGATGGGGAATCGGCATGACCATCAAGATGAAGGGCGGACAGGAGCTTTCCGCGTTTCTCCAGGCCTTGCCGGAGCGGCTTCAGAAGGGGGCGGTGCGATCGGCACTGACGGCGGCCGCGAAGCCGATCCGCGACCAAGCTAGGGCCAACGCGCCTCGTGAAAGCGGGAAGCTGGCGAAGGCTATCAAGACGGGCAGCCCGAAGGTGGAGCCGGATGGTACGGTTCGCATCAAGGTGCGGCTATCGGGTGAGCACAGCTTCCTCGGTATCTTCCACGAATATGGCGTTCGGCCTCACTTCATTGCTGCCGGTGACAGCGACTTGTCGCCTCGCAAGCTGACGCAAAAGGCGCGCCGCGAGGGCAGCTCAGAGAGTGGCGGGGTGCTAAAAGTGGGCGATGCCTTTGTGAGTGGCGGCGTTATGCATCCGGGCATTCCCGCGCGGCCGTTCATGCGCCCGGCACTGGATACCGCTGCGGACGAAGCTACGCAGGCTTTCGCCGATCGACTGCGTTCCTACCTCAAAAGCAAGACGGGCTTCACCGCGCCTGCGGTGCTGACCGAGGTTGAGGAATGAACGGCGTCGCCGCCGTTCGCCAGCTGCTGGCGAACCATTCGGGGCTGGTCGCGCTAGTTCCTGCTGCACGGATCCGGGCTGGCGTCCTACCCCAGGGAACGACGCTGCCCGCCATATCGATCATGTCTGTTTCCGCCACCGATCGGAACGTGCCCAATCCCGGTGCGCACCGTCATGTGGCGGAGCGGGTGCAGGTCACCGTCATGGCGGCGGACTATCCGGGTCTGAAGGCCGTAATGGCTGAAGTGAAGAAAGCCGGTGCCGACCAAATGCCCGCGGTCCCCGGCCTAACTGCTGTGACCGTCCACACAGACGGCATGGGACCTGACTTTATGAACGAAGAGGCTAGCATCTACATGCAGCCGCTCGACTTTCGTGTCACCTTTAGTGAGGAGCGATCATGATCGACACCATTGCCACGCAGATCATCCGGCTGAATGGCAAGGAGTACGCAAAGGGCGATACCGTCCCGATGCCGCTCCAGCAGTTCGAGGATTTGGAGCCGACTGGCGCATTCATTCGCGCCCCTGCTGCAAAGGCTCGGAGAAAGGCCAAGGCTGCCGTAGGAAGATCGGCTCCCGCGCCAGGGCTGCCCAGCGCTGCGACGATGCCCGTCGAACCCTCCGCTTCGAAGTCAGTGCCAGTGAAGGCCGACTGATCAAGATTGCCAATCCCGGCAATGCCCGCCCGCCGTCGCGCGGGCATTTTTGTATCTGGAGATAATCCATGACCGTCAACACTTCGGCGGGCACGACGCTTGGTCTGTCCGCAGCCGCTCCCGCCACCTATAATGCTGCCGGTTATGCGGCGCTTACGTACACGAACGTCGGAGAGGTCAGCGATCTCGGCGACATCCCCTCACGCATCTATGAGCTAGTAAATTGGGCGCCAATCGCTGAGCGCGCAGCGCGCAAGGCCAAGGGTGGCTACAATCTGGGATCGCAGACAATCACTGTCGGCATCGACAAGGCGGATGCGGGTCAGCTTCTGGTTGATACAGCGACCAATTCGGATGCGGCGTACTCTGTGAAAATCGCTCATCCTCAACTTGGCACGATCTACGCCCGCGCATTGGTGATGGGCGGGCCCAAGAACTACGGCGACGTGAACACGATCGCTACGCGTCAGATCACTCTGGAATACACGAGCGTCGACTCAACCACGGATGGCGTCGTCTTCGTTCCCTGATCCCGACGCCCCTCCCTGAGCATGATTTCCCCACGTCCGGTCTGTCGTCAGGGCGGTGGACCGGGCACCCTTCCCTGAAAGGCACTATCCATGGCATTTAACATCAAGGCGCGAAGTGCGTCAGAAACTGGCATTATCGAACTGAAGGCGGGCGATGGCTCGCCGCTGACTGACGATGATGGCAACGTGTTATCGGTTACCGTCCATTCGCCGGCTAGCAAGCAGTGGGAGCAGGCGCAGGCGGCGATGAACCGCAAGCGCGCCGAACGGATGCGCAAGAATGGCGGCAAGCTGGAAGCGGCGATCGATAACGCGAAGGCTGATCAGGTCGCTTTCCTGTGCGCCATCACGATCAAGTTCAATGGCGACATCGAGCATCCAGACGCGCAAAACAGCGCCGATTTGCCGCGCGCGATCTATGAGGACGACACGCTCGGCTTCATCCGCGACCATGTGTTCGCAGAGGCGGGCGACTGGTCGTCTTTTACCGGTGGCTCGGCGAAGGGCTGAGCCTCTACATTCGACAATTGGCGTGGTTGAATGCCACGCCAGAGAGTAAATCAGGGCAATCGGAAACCAGGCTGGATGCGATGAAGCGGGCGGACATAGCGCCGCTCCTTCCGCCCAATCCAGCGCCTTACCTCACGGAATGGCTGTTCGATGCTGGCCCATCCTCGCCCGCCGGCATGGGTGACGCGGTGCTGGGCTGGACCGACCTTCATGCGTGGCAATCCATCACCGGCATTGAGTTGCAGCCGTGGGAGGCGCGGACGTTGCGCCGCCTCTCCCGCGACTATTTGAACCAGCTACATGAGGCGAAGAAGCCCGGATGTTCTGCCCCATATGATGAGGCGGAACAGCAGGCGCAGAACCGCGATCGGGTGGCGGATCAGTTCAAGGCGATGGTGGCAGGGTTTAGGAAGGGTTAGCGCCTAGCCTCCTGTTGCTTTTCGTCCAGAACAAGTGTTGACCTATCGGTTGTGCGCACAGCGTCCTCTTTGCCCGGAAGAAAAGATATGGCGCGGATAATCAAGCCGACCAGAAGCAGCGGGAAGCCAACGCTGACAGCGCAGGCACTTAAAGCCAGCAAAATAAATCGGTCTGAACCTGCGACAGAGCCGTATGGGTGATTAGGCACTAAGAAGCCGAGAACAAAAAACACTACGGCGGCTATAAACAGCCAAACCGATCCGTTTATCTGACCTGAACCATCCGGCCTGCTCATTTGAAAGCACCGTTATTGTTTAACGTGTTTATGTCCGCCTCATCAGGAAGGCGATTATTTATCCGCATAAACTTAATGATTGCATAATCAGGAACGTCGATTCCGGCTCTGGTGAATGCGCCATCCACCATCTCAATAAAATCCTCCTCTATTTTCTCAACGAACTTCCAATCCAGACAGTAGCTCTCATTGCAGGCTGGGCAGGTAAGTTCCGTTTCTTCGGTTAAGCCGATCACGGACACTTTGTAAGTGTGTCCGCAGTCGCACAGTACCGGCTGCTCCGCTTTAAATATCGGCTCTGACATATCAACTCCGTCGAAAGGGCGTTCCATGGGCGTTCCCGCCAATTCTATTGCAACTTTGTCGATCGAGCTAGTTGCGGAGATAAGTAGGTTGCAGGATGATATGCGCCGCGCCGAAAAAGCTGTCGGCGACATGGCCCGCGTAGTGATGGGGAGTTCAACCGCCGCTGGAAACAGCCTAACCAAGTTCGGCCAAACTGCCGGCGTTAGCGCCAACCAGTTCAGTAGGGGGATGGTGCAAGTCTCGCGCAGCACCGGTGAGATGCGCGCAGGCATGCAACAGCTCTCATATCAGATCGGCGACGTTGCTCAGCAGTTCGCTGTCGGCACGAACCCGATGGTCATATTCGCGCAGCAAGGTCAGCAGGTTGTCCAAGCTCTAGCCATGATGCGAGGCAGCGCCACGGGCTTGATCGGATTTCTCGCAGGGCCTTGGGGCGCAGCATTGATGGGCGCGGGAATGGTTCTCGGCCTCCTGATCCCAAAACTAATGGAAACATCGCAGGAGATGGAGAACGTCAGGTTCGCTTCAGGCGCAGTTGGTGATGCGCAAAGTATTCTCGGCGGCGTTCTTGACCTCACCACGGGCAAGATCAACAATCAAAGCGGCGCGCTTATGGCGCTGGCGCGGGCGCAATTGGCGGTAGCGCGGGTCCAAGCTAAGACCCGGCAGGCAGAAGCGAAGAACTCCATACAGGGCGCTGGAAAGCTGGGGTTCTTCGAATCATTCGGACACATCTTTGACAGCGGGAAGGCTGTCGCGGGTCGCGGCATCACGCAGGACATTATGAAGTCCCTGCTCGCAGGCGCCACCACCTCAAAAGCCGCGATCACCACCCTGGAAAACCTGAATAAGGAAGGGATGATTACGGACGCCGCTTTTACTAAAGCCGCTTCTGCCGTCGCCAATTTCGCCGTGGAAGGCGAGAACCTCAAGACCTACGACTCCGCTCAGCGCATCCTAGACGGTGTAGGCACCTCCCTTGATCGCAATCTAATTCTTAAGCCCGCGAAGGCTGCTAGAGCGGTAAAAGCGGCGATTAGCGAAGCGCAGAAGGCTTGGCAGGATTTTATCAGGTGGCTCGACGACTCTGTTGCGGCTGCACCGGGCAACATCTGGAACCTCGCGCAGGAAATGGATAAGCGCAACCAGGAGTGGGGCAAAGGCCAGGCCACGGTTGGCGAGAAGATGATCCAAGATGCGAAGGATCTGGAAGCGCTGACCGATGCCCAAATGGAAGGACAGCGCCAACTCCTCGACATCTACCTCCAGCAACTCGACGCAATCGGCCGCATGGGCGGCGCATTTAGCCCGCTGGCAGGCATGCTCACCGGCCTAAAGACCGGCAATTTCGCTGGCGTCGGAGGCAAAATCGGGGGGCTCCTCAGTCTGCCCACTGGTAGCACTACTAAGGATGTAGATGGCCGGGTCATCGCGGAAACCCTCGGTGACAAGCTGAAGGACATCTTTTCCAAAAACGGCGAGTTCTTTGCAGGGCTGTCGGCAGTTCTCGCCAACGCTGCGCTCGGCTCGACCGCTGCGGGGCTTGCCGGTGGCAGCAAGCTGGGCGGCGGCATCGGCGGCGCGATTGGCGGCTTTCTGACCGGCAAGAATGGGCCGTTTGGCAAGGCTCTGGAAAGCGGCCTCAATTCTGTGTTTCAGGGCCTTGGCTCCTTCGCTGGCCCGCTCGGCTCCATTGCTGGCGGCCTGCTGGGTGGGGCGCTGGGCGGGCTGTTCAAGCCCAAGCCGAAGTATGCCAGCGCTGGTCTGTTCATGAACGAATATGGCGAGCTTGCCGGTGGCACGGCCAAGGGCAATGCGGGCTCTGCTATCCGGGCCGCGTCCGGTATCGCTTCCAATGTTGCCGACGGGCTGAACAGCCTGGCGGAGCAGCTTGGCGCCAAGATCACGGGCGTGCCGAATATCAAGGTCGGCACCTATGACGGTAAGTACCGCGTCAACGTTGAGGGGCGTGGCGGCAAGATGGACTTCAAGGGTAATTCCGCGAAGGGCCTCTACAACTTCGGCGATGATGAACAGGCGGCGATTGAGTTCGCCATTCAGAAGTCGATCGAAGGCGCGGTGCTTACCGGCATCAGTCAGGCGTCCATCAATATCCTGAAGTCCGGTCAAGATCTCCAGAAGGCGATCGAGAAAGCCACGCTGATCGAGGACATTCCGCGCGAACTACAGCGCCGCCTTGATCCGGTTGGCTATGCGATCGACGAGCTCAACAAGAAGTGGATGAGGACCGTCGATGCTCTGCGCGAGGGCGGTGCCACCGCGCAGCAGATGGCCGACGCGCAGAAGCTCTACAATCTGGAACTTGGCGAGGCGAAGGACAATGCGGGCGAAGCGTCGCGGGCGATGAAGGATTTCCTCAATGCCATGAACATGGGCTCGTCGTCGCCACTGTCGCTGCGGGATCAGGCCGCAAACGCTAAGAGCGCGCTTGATCCGTTCCTTGCTCAGATCCACGCGGGCCAAGCCGTCAACCAGGACAAGTATCTGGAAGCGGCGCAGACTTATCTGGATATCGAGCGGCAGATGTACGGCTCGACGGCCAAGTATTTCGAGGCCTTTGACCAGATCCAGGCTGCGACCAACAAGGCGATCGCCGCTGTCGATAATGCCGCACCGATCCGGACGACCGCAGACCCGTTCATCGAGGCAACCGCCACCGCGACCAAGTCGATGGAGGCAAATACGGCCAACATGGTCACGCTTCAGCAGGAAAATAACGCACTTCAGAAGGAGAACAACGCCCTGCTTCAGAAGGTAGCCGCGAAGGGCGAGACCTGGTCCGGCTCACTCCGGAACTACGGCTCCTAATGCCCGCCCTGCCGTCAGACATCGCCGCAGCCTTGCGGCCACAGATGGTCGTATCCTCGCAGGATCTGTCCATCAGGACCCGCTTCCCGTCGGCTCGCGATGGCAGCGAAGATCCGGCAGAGGGTTTCTTTGACAGCGCGGCGGATGCTGCAACGGCACTGGCGCAGCGGGTGGCGCTGCTGGGCGTCACCCGCCGCCGCTTCGTTGTCGCCGTGAATGATATGGTCGAAGTCACGCCCGGCACCGTCCCGACGCATCGCGTGATCGATGCCGAACAGGGGCTGGACGCCTCCATGCTGCTCTCCCGGATCGAAGTCGATCTGGAGCAGGAAACCACTCAGCTGGAATATTTCGGATAATGAGCAATTCCATTGTGGTGAAGCCGCTGGCGTTCGCTTCGGTGAGCGCCAGTTCGACGGCTGCTGGCTACGACCCGGCGTACATCGGTAATGACTATATGGGGGTCGTGTGGAAGAGCGCGACCGGCGCGGCCTCGCGCACCATCACGGTCGACATGGGGCAGAATGTCTCCATCGATACGGCGGTGCTGATCGGCTGCACGGGGGCGGATGCAAACTGGACGCTGAAGGTCGAGGCGGCAACGTCGGCGCAGGGTCCGACCTTTCCGGCAGGCTCATGGGTCGGCGCTACGCTCCCGTTCCTCGCCGGTTCGGAAATGCCGGTTTCCGGCAGAGGCCGCGCGCTCTGGCTCGCCCCGGCTTCGCCACCTCCAGCGGCGCGCTACTGGCGCTTCACCATCGGCGGGCTTGGCACGGGCGCCGCGACGATCGCCCGCCTGGTGCTGGGCCGCAGGATCCAGCTGGACAAGAATGTCGTCTATGGCGCGGGCTTCGGGGTGCGCGACCTTGGCGCGGTCGATTTCAGCCGTCGCGGCGTCCTGCTGCGCCAACGTGGCAAGAAGCTCCGCACCATCAACGTCACCTATCCTGCCGCCACGCGCGCGGAGGTGGAAAGCTATGTCCACCCTCTGCTGGAGGAGTTGGGCAACACCGAACCGCTTGCCTTCATCCTTGATCCGGATGCCGACGCGCAGCGACAGAACCGCATTTGGTTTGGGCCGATGATTGGCGACCTGGGGACGGTGTGGGCGAACCCCACCGGCTATGAATGGCGGGCGAACATCGTGGATCTCGGTGCGTGAAAGCCTATCTGATCCAGATCGATGCGTGGGCTGGTTCCACGGCCACCCCCGTGCGCCTGGCCAGCCATGACGATGACAGCCTATGTCATCTTGATGGGCAGACATGGTGGCCAGCCATCGCGACGCTGCCGACGCTGCGCTATGACTTCTTCGACGGTGCGTTCGACGCCAGCGCGATCACTTCGCCAACTGGCTCATTCACGGCGGCAATCGACGCAATCCCGAACCTGCCAGCACTGGCCCTGCATGACACTCGGGTGCGCGTCTGGCGCGGCGAGTTGGGTGATGCTTGGGGCTCCTTTGCCCTGATCTTCGATGGCAGGGTCAAAGAGCAGCCCGCGATCTCCGATGGCATCGCTTCGTTCAGCATCGGCACGGATGACAGCTGGCTCGATCATCCGCTGCTATCGACCTATGCGGGCACGGGCGGCGCGGAGGGATCTACCGACCTGCAGGGACAGGTGAAGCCGCTGGCGCTGGGCGCGCCGCGCTTCGCTCCCGCCGTGCTGGTCGATGCGGTCGACAATATCTATCAGATCTCCGCCTATGGGGCGATCAATGGCGTGACGCTGGCGTTCGACCGGCTCACCCGCTTCGGAGCCGTACAGGCTAACTATGCCAGCTTCGCCACTTTGGACGCAGCTACGGTCACACGGGGGCGGTGGGCCACCAGCCTTGCGGGCGGCTATGTAAGGCTGGGCGCGCCTGCGGACGGCTTGGTCTCCTTCCATGTTGAGGGCGATGCCGTGGGAGGCTGGTCGCGCCTGCCTGGTGCGCTGATCGCCCGCATCGCTGCGATCGCTGGCGGCACCGCCAAGGTGGCTTCGGCCGACATCACGGCGCTGAACGCTGCACGGCCGTGGAACCTGTCGCTGATGGTGACGGCGCAGACGACAGCGCGCGAATTGATCCAGCGCATCGCGGCCAGCGTCAACGCCGTGGCCTATGTGGACTGGCTAGGCATGCTGCGCGTGGCGGCGGTGGGCATCGGCACGCCGACGCTCACCATGGCGGCCGACGGTAGCGCCTTGCCGCCTGTCGCGAGCGTCGAGCAGGTGGCGATCGCCGCGCCCTATTGGCGGCTGTCGCAGGGGGCGGTGCCGACATGGCAGGTGCATGCCCCCGGCGACATCGCCTACAATCTGAGGGAGCCTCAGGGAGAATATCAGGCAGGCACAGCCTACCGAGAGGGTGACATTGTCTCGCTGCCCAATGGCTCGCAGTGGCTGTTCATCGGCGCGACGCCGGTCGCTGGCTCAGCGCCCGCCACCGGCAATGCCAATTGGCAGCAGATCGCCGGGCCTGTCGTGCCGGTTGCGAACGACGGCACCTCGCTGGAGCAGCTGCTGGGCGACCTGCAAGGGGCGGTCGATGCCAAGCGCGTTATCTTCGTCCGGCAGACCGCACCGTCGGCGGCGGAGAGCCAGGAGAACGACTGGTGGAACAAGGTTGATGCCAGCGGAAAACTGATTGCTACCTATCGGCGCGTCGCAGGGACGGGGCGGCTATCCATCGGTAGCAGCACGATTACGATCGGCGGCAACTACATTTCACTGTGCTGGGCGCCGGTTGAAGACGAGCGAATAGGCAACGCGCTTGCTGCCGCGACCGCTGCCGCTGATCTTGCCGACAGCAAAGCAGTCGTGTTCACCATGTTCTCCAGCACCGACCCGGTGCCGGTCGGAACCAATGATGGTGACCTTCTGGTGCGGGTCTACCTTGACCCCACGCAGATCGACCGCTGGGATGGGTCGGTATGGCGGCCCGCCGCCACATTCGGCGCGACCGCTGATCAGCTGACGTCGATCGCGGCCGCCCTGACGGATGCTGCCAATGCCAAAGCCCTGATCGACGGCAACATCACTGTCTACTATCAGCCATCGCCGCCTGCTGGCGCCTATGGCGACCTATGGTTCGACACCGACGACAACAACAAAATGTATCGGCGCGATACGGACGGTTGGAAGGTGGCGACCAACACCTCTCTTGGCCTGGCGATCTCGGCCGCCGCTGGAGCGCAGGCGACGGCTGACGGCAAGGTCAAGACGTTCAGTGGCGAATCCACGCCTGTCGCCACTGGCGTCGGGGATCTGTGGTACAAGCCCAGCACCAAGACGCTTACCCGCTGGAATGGCTCGACATGGGCGGTGGCGTCTCCCGCAAACGTGGCTGATGGTGCCACGGTCGGCGCGCCTTCGGGAACCAATGTCGGCGGCACGCCCGCCACGACAGTCGAGGCGGGCGGCAATGCCGCCAATGGCGGGCTGAACGGTGACGGCACGGTTAAGACAGACAAGGTTTCGACCGGCTCCATTGTGGCGGAGGCTGTCACCAAGAGCTATTACGCCTCGCTTGCGTCTCCCATCTTGTCGACTGGCGTAGGCGCGATCACCACGGTTCTCACACTGTCAGTGGCTGGGGTTGCGGCGGGCGAGGTTCTACGCCTTTCGGGCATGATGCGCCTCGAATGTCCAGACGACCTTCAAGGCGAAATCTACATCGCCTATGACATCAATGGGTCTGGCGGGACGGCCTTCTCACTCGACAAGTACAAGTTCGACAGCGACGGCGGCGCTTCCACCCAATTGGCCATTCCGCTGTTTGGGCGACTGATCGCGCCGTCGGCCGGGACGTACAATTTCTTTCTCTACTTCATCAATCGCAAGTCCGGGACCGACATCGGTACCGGCACATCCTTCGACGTAATGAGGCAAAGACGATGATCGCCGTAGCATTCTTCAGCGACGGAGTGATCCGCCGCGTCATCAGCGTTCCCGATTATCCATCGATCTTGGCGAATACCGGGCCGGGTGAGACCGCTTACGAAATCCCAGAGAACGCGGCCTATTCGTTCCCGATCGACATCGCCAAGGTGCGCTCTTTCTACCATTCACGCATTGATGGGGCGGCCGGTGAGGAGAGGTCAAAGTACATCACCGATGTGCCCGGCCAGGCGCAAACCTATCAGCGCAAGGAAGATGAGGCGCGGCGCTGGGTAGAAGGCGACGATGCGGCGCATCCCGAGCTCTACCCCTTCATGATCGCGGAAGCCGGTATGCGCGCCGTGCCCATCGTCCAGGTGCGCGACGAGATCATGGCGCAGGTGAACGCGCTCGCACCGCTGGCGGCCCTGATCGAGGCGAAGCGGATCTGCGCGAAGCGGGCCGTGGATGCAGCAGAAGACATCCCTGGCATCGCTGGAGCGGCGGATGTCGACTGGAGCCCATCTCTGAGCGGGGACGCATAATGGCCGATACACCCTTCAATGCCTTCACGCTCGTTTCGAGCCTGAACGACACAGATCTGTTTCTTGCGTACCGGGCAGGCGGCGGCATCAATTTTACGCCGCTTACCCTCGCCACTTATGCTGGGCAGCACTCGGCCGATGGTACGGCGGCTCTGCCGGGCATGGCGTTCGCGAGTGATCCAGATACTGGAATATATCGATCCGCAGCAAATCAATTAACGATAGTAACGGCTGGCACGGAAGCAATAACGGTCGCTTCAACCGGCAACACACAAATAACTTCAACAACCGAAGTGCTACGCTTCAATATATATTCTAATACTGCGGCCATTGCGCCCCAAATATCACGCAGGGCAAGAGGAACGCCAACGGCTCCGCTTGGCGTTTTGAATAATGATGTGCTTTGGTCAGTTTTGGCAAGCGGTTATCATGGAACAGAGTGGAACAGCAACGGCGTAGGTATTCGTATGCTCGCTGCTGAAGACTTTACTTCAACGGCTGGTGGAACCAAGATAGAGTTTGCAACGGCTCCGTTAGGTGCAACCGGGCGGCAAGCAAGAATGATGATAATGCCAGACGGAAACGTTGGTATCAACACAACTTCGCCAAGTTCCAAACTTCATGTTTCTGGCGATACTCTTGCAGATGGCGTAATGGTTTTGGGCACCAACGCTAACGGATGGGGTCGTATTGCAACTAGTAACGGCCTATATCTACAGTCCGGATCATTGAACAGCGGTAGCTCGGTTGCTAGAGACATTATACTTTCTAACATGTATGGCACCGCAGGCGGTGCAGCAATCAGGGGCGTTCTCGATAATACTTGGACGATAGGCACTGGCGCTTTTCGTTTTTCTACCGTCTACGCGGCAACAGGCTCAATCAACACGTCCGATGAACGCAGCAAGCAAGACATTGGCGAAATTCCCGACGAATGGCTGGACGCGTGGGGCGACGTCGAATGGGTCCGATACAAATTCCGCGATGCGGTCGAGGAAAAGGGCGACGATGCGCGCTGGCATATCGGCCTGATCGCGCAGCGCGTTCGAGATGCCTTCGATGCTCGCGGCCTCGATGCGCTCTCGATCGGCCTGCTCTGCTACGACGAATGGGAGGAGCAGCGCGAGCCCGTCGTGGAAGAGCGGGTCATCGGCCATGAGGATGTTGTCGTGGGGCAGGAGGGAACTGGGGTCCTCGGGCCCGATGGTGCGGAAATCATGCGCGATGTCATGGGGCGGCGCGAGATCATCGGGCAAGTGCAGGTTGGCGAGCGCATCATCGCTGAAGCGGGTGACCGCTGGGGCCTACGCTATGACGAATGCCAGGCCATGGAAGCGGCGTGGCAGCGGCGCGAGCTGGCGCGCAAGGATGAACTGATCGCAGATTTAGCCGGGCGCCTCGCGGTGCTGGAGGCAGCGTGATCACCGCTATCATGTCCGCAGCGGGCAGCGCGGCGGCCGATGCCGTCCGCATGGGCCCAGGCACCACCGCGCCGCCCAGCTTCAATGAGGACCCCTCGCTGTTTCTCTTCAACCTGTTCATCATGACGGCAGCGACGTTCCTGGGCGCGATGATGGTGGGCAAGCAGGCGAACCGCGTCTGGGCGCAGCGCTTCCATGATCACCCGCTGGATCCGGTGACGCTCTATCGCGCTATCACCATGCTGGCCGCGATCGGCCTCACCATCCGATGCGGGGCGGCTGCCATGGAGCTTTGGGGCTGGAACCCGGATGATCCCTCCACCACGGCTCGGGTGCTGATGGCGAAGCGCTGGCTTGACCCGATTGGCGTTGGCTGCGGGTTCCTGTGGATGGGGCTGGCGATCTTGGGTGAGCCGGGCATTGAATATCAACTGCGCAAAAACCCATTGCCGATGGACATGTGGTCCCGCTGGCCAGCTCTGGCCCGAGCAACGGCAATCATAGCGCTCAGCTTCGTCGCTGCGATGGCGGCCGTATGTCTGCGGTGAGGATCTTATGGGGGGCAGGTGCCGCAGTGACCGGAACTGTTTTTACGCGCGAGCCCGTTATCTGGTGGATCGGGGGAGAACCTTTTCATGCAGCGCCGATGGTCGTGTGCATCTGCGCGGTGATCATCACCCGCGTGGTCATCGGCCTTCAGGCAAAGGGCAAGGCGCAGTGGACGCTCGACCTCGCCATCACCGCGCTTTGCCTGCTGGTCACGGTTCTTTGGGTGCAGGCGCATGAGCTGGACATGCTGGCGGCCGGGATCACCGGCATCGGCATTGCTGCGGTGGGCGCTGGCATCATCGGCATGGCCAAGGGTGTGATCGGCAACCGCTTCAAGGCGGCGCTGGAGGTGCTGTTCGGCGCAGGCGGGCCGCCCGAGCGCTGATCCAACCTCAATTGCGGATTTGACGTGGGCGCTTTCGGGCGCCCTTTTTCATGGGAGATGACATGGATCAGACTGCGCTGCAGCGGCGGCTGGCGACGCTAGGCTATTACGCCGGGGCGATAGACGGCATCATCGGGCCGAAGAGCAAGGGCGCGATCATTGCCTGCCTCACTGGCGGGCCGGACTATCCGATCACGCCAGCAGACATCGGGCTAGGCGCATCGATCCTTGGTGTGGACCACGCGAAGATCTGGGCTGTCTATGAAGTGGAGAGCTCGGGCGATGCCTTCGTGAACGGCCGCCCGACGATCCTGTTTGAGCCGCACCGGTTCAGCAAGGCAACCGGGCACCGCTTCGACAAGAGCCACCCGCACCTGTCCTCCCGCCCGTGGAACCGCAACCTCTATCCCAACGGGCAGGCCGCGCGCTGGCAGCAGCTGGTGGATGCCGTGGCGCTGGACGTCGATGCAGGCTTCGCGTCCGCCAGCTACGGCGCGTTCCAGATCCTTGGCGAGAACTATGCCGTGTGCGGCGCACATGATCCGTGGGCATTTGCCTGGCGGCAGGCACAGACCGAAGGCGACCAGCTGGAGGCGTTCGTTCGCTTCGTCGAAGGGAGGCGGCTGAAAGGCGCGCTCCAGCGAGGCGATTGGGCTGCGTTCGCGAAGGGGTACAACGGCACCGCCTATCGGGCGAACAAATATGATGAGCGGCTTGCTGCCGCCTATACCCGGAGGAAGGCGTCATGACCGAACTTTCCCTGCTCCGCCGCTACTGGTGGGCCATTCCGATCGTCATCCTGCTGGCTGCCAATGCAATCCTGTTCCTGACTTTGAATGCCAGGACTGCTGATCGCGACGAATGGCGGGACCGAGCGACCGCTGAAGCGAAGGCTCACCAGCAGACTGTCAGCAATTACCGCGCCGCGACCGCTGAAGCCAAGCGCCAGGCGCAGGCCAATGTCGCCCGCGTGAAAGCGGAACAGGCTCAGATCACCGAAAGGACCAAGAGTGACTATCAGGCTCGCCTTGCCGATGTTGATGCTCGCTATGAGCGCGTGCGCGCGCAACTCGCCGCTAGAACCGATCTCAGCAGCGCCAATCTCGCTCCAGTGTCCCTCTCCAGCGACGCCACCTGCCGAGCTTATGGCGGGGGAAGTTGTGACGACCTTCTTGCCAAGCTCGCAATAGCCGAGCGGCAGGCTTGGAATCTGGTCGCCCTCCGCCGGTGGGCGGCCGATCAGGCGGCGGTGAAGGTTGAACCTGTGCCGGTCAGCCCCGGAAGCGATTGACGACGCGCTTCCATTCCCGCTCATCAGGCAAGGGCAGCGTGATCTGCGGTGTCTCAGTGACCAGCTCTATGGCCCTCGGCCGGATGCGCTTGCCCCGTCGACGGGCGCATTCCCGGCACCACATTTTCTGACGGGCTGGGCCTAGATTGTCGTCCATTCCCTTGCGGTGAAAATGCCACCATAGGCCATGGGGATGGAAGAGGCCGACATGGCCGCACTGGCAGATGACCTTGACCGTCTTATGCCATGCGGCCGCCTCGAACAGGCAGGTGGCAATCTTCAGCCCGTCTCTATACCGGGCCACATTCCGCCATCGCCTCGTCAGCAAGCTCCTGCAATGTCGCGTAGCGGATCTCGACCAGATCCGCGATCGCTGCCGAGATTGATTTCACATCCCGCCCGGTGAGCCCGCCTTCATCGATCGCGTCGTCATCGCTCAGCCTTTCAGCAAACTGGCGAAAGCGGGCTTTCAGTTCATCGTTCATTTGGTTCTCCTTCCGGTGAGCCAGTGAGTTCCCTGCCTTGGCGGGGGTCGAGGCGCGTCAACGCCTCAAACCAGCGGACTCGACCCGCTATGTCCCCGGCAGGCCTGCCGGTTTCATCCCGCCTCCCAGCGCTTGGGAGGGGTGAACAGATATGGAACAAACATGATGGAGTCGAGTCCGCTTTTTGATGATTTCGTCGCGCCCGTGTCGCCTGTCGCAGCTTACATCGGAGGCAAGCGGCGGCTGTGGAAGCGCATCACGCGCGCCATCGATCTCGTGCCGCACCAATCCTATGGCGAAGTGTTCATGGGCATGGGCGGCGTCTTCCTGAAGCGAGGGCGCCGCCCGCGCGCTGAGTATGTCAATGACTGGTCGGAGGATGTGGCGACGTTCTTTCGCATCCTGCAGCGCCACTACGTCGCCTTCCTTGATATGCTGCGGTACCAACTCACCACGCGGAGCAATTTCGAGCGGCTGATGCGCGTCGACCCGTCAACCCAGACGGATCTGGAGCGGGCCGCGCGGTTCCTCTACCTCCAGCGCCTCGCGTTCGGGGGAAAGGTCGCGGGCCGCAGCTTCGGTGTCGATGCGGCCAACTCCGGCGGGTTCGATGTGACAAAGCTCCAGCCCATGCTGGAGCAGCTGCACGAGCGACTCGCGGGCGTGACGATCGAACGGCTGCCCTGGTCGGACTTCGTTCGCCGGTATGACCGGCCCGATATGCTCTTCTACCTCGATCCGCCATATCACGGCAGCGAGGGCGACTATGGCGCGGGCATGTTCGATCGGGCTGAGTTCGCCGCGATGGCGGAGCAGCTACGCGGGATCGAGGGTCAGTTCCTCATGAGCATCAATGATGTGCCGGAGATCCGCGAGGCGTTCGCCGACTTCGCTATGGCAGCAGTCGATTTGCAATACACGGTCGGCAATGGGTCGCCGGTAGAGGCGCGTGAACTCATCATTTCGAATAGCCGAATGGTCCCGATCGAGCGGCTTATTCCCTAACGCCCAGGCTTTCCTTGCAGCGATGGGGATTTGGCAGCAGCGGCAGGTTTTCTTCCGCTGCTGTTCAGATCCTTCGATGAGGTGATGGTTTCGGCAGTCGCTTTTGTCCGAATATGCCTCATTTCGGCCGTTAGCCCGCCCATCCCCCCGGCGAGCGCCTTTTCTGACGCAATCAAGCGATCTAGTTGCTGCGCTGCGGCTTTATCCCGCTCGGCGCTCTCGGTATTTTGTTTGTAGCCCAAGTAGATCGATACGATTAGGGCGATAATCGAAACGAAAAGAGATGCCCCTGCGATTTTAAGTCCGTTCTGTGTTGCTTTTCTCGTATCTTCTGCCCCGGCGCTGAAGTCCGCCACGGCCTCCGAAGCAAGGTCGTTCAAGCTGCGCTGCATCTCCGCTGTAGCCGTCGCTACATCGCGCATTTGCTCAATTTTTTCGGCCACGTCAGCCAAAATGTCGTTTGTTTTAAGCGCCGGGTGCAGAGGAATATCTGGTAGTTTCAGCGGTTCAGGAACTGGTCCAATGGCATGCTCATGTGGCTGAGCAGCGATATTCCTAAGAAGTTCGGAGAGGCGTTGGGATGACCCGATGTTGGCAGCTAAACTAGGTGAAAGCTTGACTCTCATCCGCTCGGTGGTCCGGCCGAGCATGCCTGTCAGCTTTTGCCGAAAGCTCTCGACGTGCGCGCGCCATGCTCGGGCCAACAAGTCTTCATCACTTTCACCTTCAAGACGCTCGCAACCTTTGGATCCGCTCTCGTCCGGAGCGTCGAACCAGTCCTGGTTGTGCCTGATGATTGCGCGGACCAGATGCTGGCGATCGGCAGGTGTGAGAGCGGCCACGTCGGCTAATGAAAGTGGTGCTTGATCTGCTTTGCGCGTCAAAGCCGCAATAAGGGCGGTCACAAGATTTTCTGAACTCGACTCCTTCTCAGCTTCCGCCTTAGCTGTCGCCGCCATGGTGCTGACATTTGCGCGGTGGACGTACAACTCACCAAGGTGCCCCACCACCCCCACTGGCTCGGATGTTAGCCTTAGATCTTTGAGAGAAGATTTCTTCACAGCGCCTCGCCATCCATCATGAGGCCGAAGCGTGTGATGATGCTGAGCGGCGCTGTAAAGTCGAATAGGTCATATTCCTTAGCCCGAAGCACTTTGTTTCTGCTCGATAATGCGGTCGACTGATATCCTGGTCTTATACGCCACACTGCCCTAGCTGGCTGTCTCTGCCGTATCTTTCGAGCGCTATGGCCGGCCAAGAAATCCCTTCAACGCCCGGCTATCGCGTGGCCGTAAGGAACTTATGTTTGTGGCTGGTTCCCTTCACCCGCTCCACGCTCTCCCACATCAGCCAACCTGCCGCTTGGCGAGCTTTCGCGCCAGGGTGCGGCGATGCATGCCGAGGCGGCGGGCCGCTTCGGATATGTTGAAGTCGCTGTCCTTCAGCACTTCATGGATATGTTCCCACTCAAGCGTCTTGATCGATGTCGGACGCGGGGCGAGGGGCGTTGATGGATCGCCAGAGGAGCGGGCGAATGCCGCTTCGATGTCATCGGTATTCGAAGGCTTGGCGAGATAGTGGGACGCGCCGAGCTTGATCGCTTCGACGGCTGTGGCGATGCTGGCAAAACCAGTGAGGACGACGATCAGCGTCTCGGGATCATGGGCGTGGAGCGTCTGGACGCAGACGAGGCCGGATTCTGCGCCGAGCTTTAAATCGACTACCGCAAATTGAGGCTGATGCTGTTCGAGCAGCGTCACGAGCGCTGCGTGGCTGTCGGCGGTCAGGACCTGGTAGCCGCGCCGTTCGAAGGACCGCTTGAGGGTCTTTGCAAAAGCCTCGTCGTCTTCGACCAGGATGAGCAGCCGGTCGTCTGCCATCATCGTGACTCCTCCAATCCGACGGTGCTTAATGGAAGGCGGAGCAGGACAAGTGCGCCGCCGTCCGCGCCGTTGCTGGCGGATACATTGCCGCCGAGTTTACGCACCACGTTCACGACCAGGAAGAGGCCAAGGCCGCTGCCTTGCTTCCCCTTGCTTGAACGGTAGGGCTTGCCGAAGTCGGCGAGCATCTGTTCGCTGAAGCCCCTGCCATTGTCACGGACGGCGATGTTGAGCGATGTGCTGTCGCGTCCGACCAGAAGATCGATGTAGGTGGCGCCAGCTTCTCGGGCGTTGTCGAGCAGATTTGTGATGGCTTGGCGAATGACGGGATCGGCTATTATTCGGGGATAATCGTGGGGCCCGAAATCGCAGCGGAGTGGAATTCCGGGGTTGGCGGAGCGCCAGCTTTGGGCGATTTCAAGAAGGAAGTCGCGAATTGGCGTGACTTTTGGAGCTTCGCCCCGGGCTTCTCCTGAGGAAATGAGAATGCCTGTCAATATCTGTTTGCAGCGTTGGACGGCGGTCTGCATTTCGCCGACCTCTTCGAGAAGGGAAGGGTGGGCGGTGATTTCGGGCATGTGGCGCCAGTCGCCCAGCACGACGGCGAGCTGGGAGAGGGGGGTGCCGAGTTCATGGGCGGCGCCGGATGCGAGGAGGCCCATGCGGACGATATGTTCTTCCTCAGCGGCTTGCTGGCGCAATTGGGCGAGATAGGCCTCGCGCGCCTGAAGGTTGCGGGTCATGCGACTCATGAAAAGGACCAGCAGCACCGCGATCATGGCGAGGCAGATCCAGGTCCCGAGGATATGCAGATCGAAGAGCCGCCCCTCCAGCGCATCGGTAAGATCCAGCGGCCGATAGACGAGAGACAGCATCGCGGCGCAGAGCAGGGACAGGAGGACGATGCCCCAGATGCTCCAGCGATCGAGCAGCACCGCGCCCAGCGCCACCTGGAGAAGGTAGAGCGCGATGAAGGGATTGGTCGCGCCGCCGCTGAGATACAGCTGGGTGGTGAGCAACAGCACGTCGAAGACGAGCGCCAGGAACAGCTCTGCACGGGCCACATCGGTCCGGCGGCGCAGCGTGGCGAAGGTCGCGATATTGACGGCCGCCGCGATCGAGGCGACGAGCAGCATGGCGGCAACGGGCAAGCGGATGCCCATGGCCCAATGCACGAAAAGGATGGTGGCGACTTGCCCCGCTATGGCGATCCAGCGCAGCTGGGCGAGTAGCGCCATATTCTTGCGCCCGGCGGCATCCGCGGGCCATTGGCCGGGGAGCAGGCGGGCGCCGGTGGACAGCCACCCTTTCAAGACCGTCTTTCCTTCCATAACTGGCGCATGACGAAGATGTACGCGCCAGCCGCCATCGCCGCCAGCGCGAACCATGTAAGGGCGTAGGAAAGATGGCTGTTGGGGAAGGTGAGGACGGTAAGGCCGCCCACAGGTAGCGATGCCGGAGAACCGCTGCGTTCGGCGTCGATGAAATAATTGGCGACCGGCGGGCGAAGCTGACGCGCGCGGGCAATGGCCGCCACATCGCGCGAATACCAGCGGTTTGCGGCAGGATCGTTGGAGCGCAGGAAGCCGCCGCCCGGCTCGCTAAGCCGCATCAGCCCGGTTACGCGGACTTGCCCGCCGGGCCTGGAAAAGCGGGCGCGTGCCTCCGGCGGCACGAAGCCGCGGTTGACGAGCAGGGTGAAGCCGCGATCCGTGACGAGCGGGGTCAAAACCCAAAAGCCTGCGCCGCGCGCGGTCGATGCCTGCACCAGAGTTGCGCGGCCGTGCAGGAACCGGCCGGTCACGATCACGCGGCGATAGGCGTCATCGCCGCTGGCCGAAGGAGGAGCCGGGACGGGCGCTGCATGGACGCGGCTTTCGACCTGTTGGATCAGGTCGCGCTTCCACGCGAGGCGATTCACTTGCCAAAGCCCCAAGCTGACCAGCCCCGCGACCGCAAGAAGCGCGGCCATCGAGAACAGGATCAGGAACCCCGCCGAGCCACGGCGGGGCGGATGGTCTGTCACGGCATCTGGCTCATGTCATGCACGCTCATATCCTGCATCTGCGGCATCATATTGTGATTGAGGTGATACATGACCCAGATGGAGCCGGCGAGCGTGATGACGACCAGCACGATCGTGAAGATCAGCGCCAGCATCGTCCAGCCGCCTTCCGACCGGGTGTTCATGTGCAGGAAGTAGATCATGTGGACCAGGATCTGAACGACCGCAAAGCCCATGATGGTGAAGGCGGTCAGTTGCGGATCGCCCAGCGCCCCGGTCATGACGAGCCAGAAGGGGATGGCCGTCAGGATGACCGACAGGCCGAACCCGATCATGTAGCTGCCGAAGGTGCCATGGGCAGGCGCCTGCCCATGATGATCGTCGTGATGGCTGTGGCCGTGCGCGCTCATCGCAGCATCCCCATGAGATAGACGAAGGTGAAGACGCCGATCCAGACGACGTCGAGGAAGTGCCAGAACATGCTGAGGCACATCAGGCGGCGCTGGTTGGCGGGGATCAGGCCCTTTTTCGCGACCTGCGCCATCAGCGTCACCAGCCAGATAATGCCGAAGGTGACGTGCAGGCCGTGCGTGCCGACCAGCGCGAAGAAGGCCGACAGGAAGCCCGACCGCATCGGGGTCGCGCCTTCATGGATGAGGTGGGCGAATTCGTAGAGCTCGATGCCGAGGAAGGCGAGGCCGAACAGTCCGGTGATGGCCAGCCAGCCCTGCGTAGCAGCCACCCGGTTCTTTTCCATCGCCAGCATGGCAAAGCCATAGGTGATGGACGAGAAGAGCAGCATCGCTGTGTTGAGGGCCACCAGCGGCAGGTCGAACAGATCCTTGGGGCCTGGACCCGCCGCATAATTGCCGCCGAGGACCGCATAGGTCGCGAATAGGCAGGCGAAGATGAGGCAGTCGCTCATCAGGTAGATCCAGAAGCCCAGCATGGTGCTGGACCCTTCCGGATGATGAGGCTCATGTTCCAGGTGGAAGAGCGGATTGCCGTCCTTGTCGAGGAAAGCGGCGTCTACGGTAGGTGCGCTTGCCATGGTGTTAGCCCTGCATCGCGAGACTGCGCGTGCGCTCGCCCTCTGTGCTTTCGACCACATCCTTGGGGATGTAGAAGTCGCGCTTGTAGTTGAAGGTGTGGCCGATCGCGACGGCGAGGATGCCGATGAAGCTCAAGCCCGCGAGCCACCACATGTACCAGATCATGCCGACGCCGAAGGCCACGGAGAGCCCAGCAAGGATGACGCCGGTGCCCGTGTTGCTGGGCATGTGGATCGGTTCAAAGCCGGAGACAGGACGCTGGTAGCCGCGCTTCTTCATGTCCGCCCATGCATCGCCGTCATGGATGACGGGGGTGAAGGCGAAGTTATAGTCCGGCGGCGGCGAGCTGGTCGCCCATTCGAGCGTCCGGCCATCCCAGGGATCGCCAGTGGTGTCGCGCAGCTTGTCACGGTTCATGATGCTGACGGCGAACTGGATGAACATGCAGGCGATGCCGGCCGCGATCATGACGGCGCCAAGCGCGGCGATCTGGAACCAGATCTGCAAGCTTGGATCATCGAACACGCGCATGCGGCGGGTGACGCCCATCAGGCCCAGGACATAGAGCGGCATGAAGGCCACCCAGAACCCGACGACCCACAGCCAGAAGCTGCGCTTGCCCCACTTGGTCTCCAGCTTGAAGCCGAACGCCTTTGGCCACCAATAGTTGATTGCCGCGAACAGGCCGAACAGCACGCCGCCGATGATCACATTGTGGAAGTGCGCGATCAGGAACAGCGAGTTGTGCAGGACGAAGTCGGCAGGTGGCACCGCGAGCAGCACGCCGGTCATGCCGCCGACCACGAAGGTCAGCATGAAGGCGACCGTCCACATCATCGGCAGTTCAAACCGGATGCGGCCGCGATACATGGTGAACAGCCAGTTGAAGAGCTTGGCCCCGGTCGGGATGGAAATGACCATCGTCGTGATGCCGAAGAAGCTGTTGACGCTGGCGCCGGAGCCCATGGTGAAGAAGTGGTGCAGCCAGACGAGATAGCTCAAGATAGCGATGACAACCGTCGCATAGACCATCGAGGAATAGCCGAAGAGGCGCTTCGACGAGAAGGTCGAGGTGACTTCGCTGAACACGCCGAACAGCGGCAGGATGAGGATGTAGACCTCCGGATGGCCCCAGATCCAGATGAGGTTCACATACATCATGGGATTGCCGCCCATGTCGTTGGTGAAGAAGGCCGTGCCGACATAGCGGTCGAGGCTGAGCAGCGCGAGAACGGCGGTCAGCACCGGGAAGGCGGCGACGATCAGGATGTTGGAGCAGAGCGAGGTCCAGACGAAGATCGGGAGCTTCATCATCGACATGCCCGGCGCGCGCATCTTCACGATGGTCGCGATCAGGTTGACGCCCGATAACAGCGTGCCGATGCCTGCTATCTGAAGGCCCCAGATATAATAATCGACGCCGACCCCTGGACTGTAGGCGATACCCGACAGCGGCGGATAGGCGAGCCAGCCGGTGCGCGCGAATTCACCCACGAACAGCGACATCATGGTGATGACAGCGCCCGCCGTCGTCATCCAGAAGCTGAAATTATTGAGGAAGGGGAAGCTGACGTCGCGGGCGCCGATTTGCAGCGGGACCATATAGTTCATGATCCCGGTGATCATCGGCATTGCGACGAAGAAGATCATGATGACGCCGTGCGCCGTGAAGATCTGATCATAATGATGCGCGTTCAGATAGCCTTCGGACCCGTTGAACGCCCATGCCTGTTGCAGGCGCATCATGATGGCGTCGGCGAAACCGCGCAGGAACATGATGAGGCCGAGGATCATGTACATGATGCCGATGCGCTTGTGATCGACGGTGGTGAACCAGTCGCGCCACAGCCAGCCCCACAGGCGATATTTGGTGACGATGCCAAGGATCGCGACGCCGCCGATCACGACAGCGACGAAGGTGCCCATGACGATCGGTTCATGGACCGGCACTGCGCTCCAGTCGAGGCGACCGAAGATCAGTTTCCAGATGCCGCTATTTTCGGATGCGGGATGAGGGGACATGGGGTCAGGGCCTTGGTGGGAATGGGTGGGGAAGGGAGGTGCGCGACACCCCGCATATTTCGTCATGCTGAACTTGTTTCAGCATCCATTGCGCCTTCGAGAATGGAGTCGCGTGGGGAATAATGGATCCTGAAACAAGTTCAGGATGACGGTGGGATGGAGAAGGCATGGCGTTCACATTCCCTCATGCCCATGATGACCGCCCGCATGCCCATCGGCATCCTTCTGTCCGGGCGCTTGGTTGCCTCGTTCGGCAGGCGTGCGCTGTGCGGCTGGCGTCATGCCGGAAGGCTGGGCGATCTCGCCCTTCTTGCCAGGCTCCACCGGATGGTAGCCGCCCACGTCGATCGTGCCGTCATGACGCAGCCCTTCGGTGTCATGCGCCGATTCCTTGCCCGCGCCGCCGTGCATGTCGGTCATCATGACCTCATCCATGCAGCGCTTGCCGGGCTGGGCGCACATGTTGACTGCGGCGTGGAACAGCTTGGGCTCGACGCCTGCGAAATACATGGGCGGCACCTTTTCGCTGGGCTGTTCCAGCTTCACATAGGTGGCGCGGTCGAGCTTCGCGTTGCTGGACTTCACCTGCGCGACCCACTTGTCGAACCCGGCCTGGTCCATCGCCTTGAAGCGGAAGCGCATGTTGGAGAAGCCCGCGCCGGAATAGTTGGCGGAGAAGCCTTCGAAATTGCCCGGTTTGTTGGCGACGGCGTGAAGCACCGTCTGCATGCCGGGCATGGCGTAGATTTGTCCCGCGAGGGCGGGCACGAAGAAGCTGTTCATGAGCGTCGCGGAGGTGATCTTGAACTCGATCGGCTGATCGACGGGCGCGGCGAGTTCGTTCACCGTGGCGATGCCGAGTTCAGGATAGATAAACAGCCATTTCCAATCGAGCGCGACCACTTCGACCTGGAGCCGCTTGGCGGCGGGATCGACCTTGCGCTCATGATCGATGCGTTCGATCGGGCGGTAGGGATCGAGCAGGTGCGTGCTGGTCCAGGTGATGGCGCCGAGCGCGATGATGATCAGCAGCGGAGCCGACCAGATCAGCAGCTCAAGGCTGGTCGAATGATCCCAGTCGGGATCATAATCCTTCGCCTGCGCCTTTTCCCGGTAGCGCCACGCGAACCAGATGGTGGTGGCCATCACCGGCAGGATTATGAGCAGCATGAGCAGCGTGGAGATGATGATCAGATCGCGCTGCTGCACTGCGACATCGCCCGCAGGCGACATGACCACCCAGTTGCACGCTCCGAGCGGCAGCAGCAGCAAGGGCGCGAGTCGGCGCGGAAAAGCTCGGGAAAGGAGGCGAGGACGTGCGGTCATGATGCCCGCATAAGGGGGTGGCGTGGCGATCGACATTGGACCTTTTGTCCTATCCCCTCGCAGGCGCAAAATAGGGCAATGGCCTTTCGACCACCGGGGCGATTCGCTATGCTGCAACGATGTTGGGCATGGATCGTTCCCGCAGCATGAAGGCTTGCCCCGACCGATGAACGCCGCGACCACCACGCCATCCTCCACGCAGATGGAGCGCGACGCACGCCTCGTCACCGCGCGAGATCACAAGGTCGCGCCGGGCGAAATCGCGATCGGCGTGATCATCGGGCGGACGTCGGAATTTTTCGACTTCTTCGTCTATGCGATCGCGTCGTGCATCGTGTTTCCGGCGCTGGTCTTTCCCTATTTGAGCCCGTTGGAGGGGACGCTCTGGTCCTTCGCCATCTTTGCGCTGGCATTCGTGACGCGGCCGATCGGGTCGTTCATCTTCATGGCGGTGGACAGGGCTTATGGGCGGGGCGTGAAGCTCACCATCGCGCTGTTCCTGCTCGGCGGATCGACGGCGTTCATCGCTTTCCTGCCGGGCTATGACACGATCGGCATATGGTCGGCGGTGCTGCTCGCGGTATTCCGGGCCGGGCAGGGCGTGGCGCTCGGCGGGACATGGGACGGGCTTGCCTCGCTGCTGTCATTGAATGCGCCGCAGAACAAGCGTGGCTGGTACGCGATGATGCCGCAGCTGGGCGCGCCGCTGGCGCTGCTGGTGGCTAGCGGGCTGTTCGCTTTCTTCCTGTCGGTTCTGTCGGACGCGGATTTCCTGGCGTGGGGGTGGCGCTATCCCTTCTTCGTGGCGTTCGCGATCAACGTGGTGGCGCTGTTCGCGCGGTTGCGGATCGTGGTGACGCATGAGTTCGAGCGGCTGTTCGAAGCGCGGGAGTTGCAGCCTTCGCCCGTGCTGGAGACGGTGCGGACGGACGGGCGGAACATCGTGATCGGCGCCTTCGCTCCGCTGGCGAGTTTTGCGCTGTTCCACATGGTGTCGGTGTTCCCGCTATCGTGGATCGCGCTTTACACGAAGCAGCCGCTGGAGCGCTTCCTGGTGATCGAGGCGATCGGCGCAAGCGTTGGCGTGCTGGCGATCATCGTTTCGGGATTCGTCGCGGACATGGTCGGACGGCGCAAGCTGCTGGCATGGTCGGCGGCGGGCATCGGGATATTCAGCATCGCCGCGCCGCTGCTTCTGAACGGCGGTGAGTTGGCGGAGATCGCGTTCATGATCCTGGGGTTCATGCTGCTGGGATTGAGCTTCGGGCAGTCTTCGGGCGTGGTCGCCTCCAATTTCTCGACGGCGACGCGCTATACCGGGTCGGCGCTGACTTCGGACCTTGCATGGCTGGTGGGCGCTGGCTTTGCGCCGCTGGTGGCGCTGGCGCTGTCGGTCACGTTCGGGCTGGCGGCGTCGGGCGCTTATCTTTTCTCCGGCGCGGTTGTGACGGGGCTGGCGTTGTTCATCAACAAGGAGCTGGCAGGCAAGGACCGCTAAGCTGCCGCCTGCCGCATCCGCTCTAGTGCCTTACGGTCGAACCAGCCGGTTGGGCCAGAGCGGGGGGCGAGGCGGGGGAGCCATGCGGCGTAGAGGCTGCGCAGTTCGCGCGGCAGGCCATCTGGCCCTTCACGGCCCATGATGTCCGAGACGATGCGGTTCTGGAAGAAGCGCAGCGAATAGTTGGTCATTCGCCGATATTGCATGCGCCAGCTTGATGGGTTGGTGAGGCGCACCGGTTCGCAGAGAAAGCCTGCATCTTCACAAGCGAAGACGCGGTCACGCTGCCAGGCGGCGTCGGTTTGAAGGTCGGTATGAGCCCAGGCCGCGACGAGGCCATCGTCACCGATCAGATCATTGGGCAGTCGCAAGCCGCGGTCGCGGATGCGGTTCACGAATTGGCGTGAAAGCGCATAGAGATCGCCAAACAGGCCTCCGTCCGTGGTCAGAAGATGGCGGTAATGCGCAGCCATGCGGCCGTTGAGCGGCATGCCCGCTGCTGCATTGACGCCTTCCTGCCCTACAGCCCGCGCCAATGCGTCGATGGAGCCGGATGCGATCTGGGCGTCGCCATCCAGGAGGATGACGGCTTCGTCGTTTCCGTCGAGCAGATCATGGATGAGGTGGTTCCAGGTCCGCGACTTGCCGCCCCGAGCGATGTCATGGACATGGATATTGGCTCGCCCTGCCGCTTCTTCCCGAGCGCGCACAGCCGTGGCGTCGGTCGAGCCGTTTACGAGGACATGATAGACGGTGTACGCCCGATCCAGCGGGAGCGAGGCAAGACATGTGCCGATCCGCCGTTCTTCCTGATGGGCGAAGATGCCGACGGCAATAGCCATGATGTCAGCGGAAGTCCCAACCCTGCTGGCCATGATCTGCCTGATCAAGGCCCTCTGCCGCTTCCTCGCCGCTAAGGCGCATCGGCAGCGCGGCCGATAGCATCAGCGCGACGATGGTGGTTCCAGCCATTGACCAGAGCGCGACGGCTATGACGCCCGCAAACTGGCTGAGCACGGCTGTGGAGAGGCTGACATCGGCTTCGAACCCGACGCCGCCCAGAAAGGGCTGAACGAAGAGCGGGAGCAACAAGGCACCGATCAGGCCCCCGAGCCCATGGAGCAGGAAGACAGCGGCCGGATCATAGACGCCGCGTCCGAACGCCGCCTTGGCAATGCGGCAGAGAAGGGCAGCGGCAAGGCCGATCAGCATTGCGCCGCCCGGGCCGGACAGGGCCGCAGAGGCGGAGATGGCGGCGAGGCCAGCGATGGCGCCGGACATGATCCCGGTGGCGCTGATACGGCCGCTAGCCGCCCGATCCGACAAGGCCCATGCAAGTGCGCCCGCGCAGGCGGCGAAATGCGTGTTGAGGATGGCGGTGGCGGCGTTGTCGGTCGCGCCGAGGGCCCAGCCGCCGGAGAGCCCGGCCCAACCGATCCAGATCAGCGCCCCACCCGCGAGGCTGAGAACAGGCGCGTGGTTCGTTGCAGCCTGCCGGGGTTGGCGGCCGAGGATCAGGGAGAGCGCCAGTGCAGAAAAGCCTGCGCTCATGTGAATGACAAGGCTGCCGGAGAAATCGATCACGCCGAGCCTTGCGAGCCATCCGCCGCCCCAGATGCCATGGACCAGCGGAGCATAGACGATGAGCAGCCAGAGCGGGGCAAGCGCCGCCGTCCAGCCGAAGCGCGCGCGTCCGGCGGTGGCGCCGGGGAGAAGGCAGACGGCAAACAGTGCCAGCGCCATCTGGAACAGGACGAAGGCGGATTCCGGAACGGTAAGCCCCTCTTTCAGCGTCCCGAGATTGGCGAGCAGGAGGTTGGCTCCGCCGCCGAGCCATGTGCTGCCGGGGGCGAAGCTGAGGCTATATCCGGCGATCGCCCAGGCGAGTGATGCGCCTGCGGCGACGATGAGTATCTGGGTGCTTGCCGAGAGCGCGCTGCGGACGTTGACGAGGCCCGCGTGGCGCAACAGCAGGCCGGGCAGTCCAGCGATCAATATGAGTATGGCGCAGAGGATCATCCAGGCGGTGTCCCCGCTGTCCGCTACGGCCACCGCAACCTGGGCTTCGGCCGTTTGCGGCGAGGCCATGAAGAGGAAGAGGAGGAGGGCGCGAGCGAACATGGGACGATCCGGCAATATCAGGTGCCGAATTGTTTATGCTGTGGCGGTAAAGACTTTGATAAGCTTGATGGGAGCGTGATTTTTTGGGGGCGGCTGAGGAGCTGTGTTTATCCGGATTACTCAAGCTTTGCTCGGGCTGAGCTTGTCCAGGCCCATTCTTAAAGCCCATTTTTAGAGGAAGTAGCCCTTCGACAGGCTCAGGGCGAACGGAGTTGGGTGGCATGTGCGAACGGGGGGTGGCGGGAAGGTGAGGATCCGCGAAAGTGCCGGGTCAAGACGCCGCCGCGCCTAGTAGGCTTCGCCGCCGCAAGTGATGCGGGCCGTGCCGCGATTTTCGACCTGGCAGGCGGCCTTGCCAGCGATCATGACGTCGCCTGACCCGGATGCGGAGATTTTGGCGGTGACATCGGCGGTCAGCGCAACGTTGCCGGGGCCGTCATTGCTGACGGTCGCCTGGCGAACGCGCAGGCCCTCGGCAGCGACTGCGCCGGGACCATTCACACGTACCGCCGCGACAGCCGCCCGCCCCGCCAGCGTCGCGCGGCCTGCGCCAGCGAGGCCAAGGCTGAGTTGATCGACGTCCACCGCCGCGACATTGACGTCGCCGTTGCCGCCAAGCACGATCTCTCCGCGCAAGCCCTTCATCCTGCTGACCGAGATGGAGCCTCCGCCGGTCAGCACCAGCCTTTCAAGCATGCCGGTCGAGAGCCGCACGGTGGCGCGGCCGCCGCTCTTTTCGCCAGGCCGGGCGCGATCCATCCTGATCGTCAGCAGCCGTCCCGACACATCGATGTGCAGCCGTTCTATCAGCGACTGGTCGCCATCGACCTTGGCCGACGCGCCAGCACCGGTGGTGATGATCACTTCCACGGGCGCGTCCACCCGGATCGCGTCGAAGCTGGTGATGGTATAGCCGCGAGTCGCAGCCACGGCCTGCAAAGGCAGCAGCAGCCAAGCGGCTGTGATCATGAGACGTAAGGGATTTCGCGGTGGACCTGGCATGGTGCCGCCTTTAGCCGCGAAACGCTTTCCACAAGGTTGATGGCGCCATCTTCCTGGACGGCCTTTGACGGTCACGTCCGCCGGACTGCCAAGGCCAGACCTCGTCAGGCGAGGCCTACTTCCTTCAGCGGGACCGAGGAGTCGGCCAGTTGCGCCTGGTCGAGAACGGCGCCCGACAGGATGTGGGCGCGGCCCTGCACATAGTCCTTGACGGCATTCACGCAGTCGAGGGCGATGAGCTTGCCCGCCTTCAGATACAGGACCGAGAAGCTGCGGGTAGCCGGATCGCCACGCAGGATGGTCTGGTCATGGCCGATGGAAAGGCCGACGGTCTGAAGCTTCAGATCATATTGGTTGGACCAGAACCAGGGGACAGCGTCATAGGCTTCTTCCTTGCCCATGATGTGAGCGACGGCGGTCTTTGCCTGGTCGTTGGCGTTCTGCACCGACTCGAGGCGAAGCTGCGCGCCGCGCGCGAAGCGGTTGGCGTGCGAGGCGCAGTCGCCAACGGCATAGATGTTGGGCAGGCTGGTGCGGCAATATTCATCGACATCGACGCCGTTGCCGCCCGCCGCGCCTGCCGCGATCAGCGGGCCCGTTTCGGGCACGATGCCGATCCCGACGATCACCATGTCGGTTTCGACACGCTCACCATCCTGCATGAGAACGGCGGTCGCCTTTCCGTCCTGCACCTCGATGCAATCCATCTTCGCGCCGGTGCGAAGGTCCACGCCATGGGCGCGATGTTCGGCTTCGTAGAAGCGGGACAGTTCTTCCCCGGCGACGCGGGCAAGGACGCGGTCCAGCGCTTCCAAGAGCACGACCTTCTTGCCGAACTTCGTGAGGACGGCGGCTGCTTCGAGGCCGATATAGCCGCCGCCGATCACGACGACATGGTCGATCTGGTCCATCTTCGCCATCATCGCGTCGACATCGTCGCGGCGGCGGACGGCATGCACGTTGGGCGCGTCGGCCCCGTTGCACGTCAGCATGCGCGGACTGCCGCCGGTGCACCAGATGAGCTTGCCATAACCGATCTGCTCATTGCCGGCGGTGACCGTCTGCGCTTGCGGATCGATCGTCTTTACCCGGCGGCCGAGAAGCATGTCGACCTTGCGCTCTTCCCAGAAGGCGGCGGGGCGGATGAGGATGCGGTCGAAGCTCTTGTCCCCGGCAAAATATTCCTTCGACAGGGGCGGGCGTTCATAGGGCGGGTATTTTTCGTCCCCGATCATGGCGACGGACCCCTCAAAGCCGAGTTGACGAAGCGAAATCGCCGCCTGCGCGCCTGCATGGCCCGCGCCTACGATCAGAACGTCATAATGGCTCATCAGCCAGCATCCCCTCAGTCCAAGTTGCTGCCGTCCTTGGCGCGCTTTCCCCGGGCTGACAAGGGGTGCCCAAGGCTTTTTGGGGCGCGAAGGGCCAAATTATATATGTTGGCGGCCCTATGTCCCCCATGGCGTTGCCATCCCAGGTTGTGGCATAGGCGCTCGCCAGATTTGGGGGTTTCTTCCTTATGGCTGACAAGGACTTTCCGGTAAGGGCGGAGGGCCAAACGGCGCATGGTCCGCTATCCGGGCTCGCGCTCGGGGCCTTGGGGGTGGTGTTCGGCGACATCGGAACCTCGCCGCTCTACGCGCTGAAGGAGAGCTTCGTCGGCCACCATCCGCTGGCGGTCGATCCGGTCCATATCTATGGCGTGCTGTCCCTGATCTTCTGGACCATGATGTTGGTCGTCACGGTCAAATATGTGTTCATCATCCTGCGCGCCGACAATAATGGCGAGGGCGGCAGCATGGCGCTGCTGGCTTTGATCGGGCGGCGGATGGGCGAGACGCGCTGGACGCCGACGATCGCGGCATTGGGCGTGCTGGCGACAGCGCTATTTTACGGCGACGCGATCATCACCCCGGCGGTGTCGGTGCTGTCGGCTGTCGAGGGGCTGACGGTCGTGGAAGCGGGGCTGACGCCGCTGGTGCTGCCGATCGCGATCGTGATCCTGATCGCGCTGTTCGTGATCCAGAGCATCGGGACGGCGCGAGTCGGCGCGCTGTTCGGGCCGATCATGGTGGTCTATTTCCTTGCGCTCGCCGTGCTGGGCGCCGCCAATATATTGCGGCACCCGGAGATCGTGGCGATCGTCAATCCGTGGTGGGCGCTGCACTTCTTCCTCATCGATCCCAAGCTTGCATTCCTGGCCTTGGGCTCCGTCGTACTGGCGGTGACGGGGGCGGAGGCGCTTTATGCCGACATGGGCCATTTCGGGCGCAGGGCGATCAGTGTCGCCTGGCTTTACGCCGCTTTCCCGTGCCTGATGCTCAATTATCTGGGGCAGGGGGCGCTGCTCATCGACGAGCCTGCGGCGGCGCAAAATCCTTTCTTCCTGCTGGCGCCCGAATGGGCGAGGTTGCCGCTAGTGATATTGGCGACGATGGCGACCGTGATCGCAAGCCAGGCGGTCATATCGGGCGCTTTCTCGGTAACGCGGCAGGCGGTGCAGCTCGGCTTCCTGCCCCGCCTGCGGATATTACACACCAGCGCGTCGGCGGCCGGGCAGATCTATATGCCGCTCATCAACTGGACGCTGCTGGTGCTGGTCATCATGCTGGTGCTGGGCTTTGGCAGTTCTAGCAATCTGGCGGCTGCCTATGGCATCGCTGTGACGGGCACCATGGTCATCACCACCTGCATGATGGCGGTATTGACGTTCAGCGTGTGGCGTTGGAACCCCGTGGCGGCCGGTCTGGTCATCGGGCTGTTCCTGATCGTCGATGGCGCCTATTTCCTGTCGAACGCCACGAAGATCCCGGATGGAGGATGGTTCCCGCTGCTGGTGGCGGGCGTATCGTTTCTGGTGCTGACGACCTGGGCGACGGGACGGCGGATCATGCGGCGCTATCTGCGCGAAGACGCCATGGACCTGGAGCTTTTCATCAAATCGGCAGGCGCGTCGTTGAAGCGGGTGCCGGGGACAGCAATATTCCTGTCCTCAACGACCGAAGGTGTTCCGCCCGCGCTGCTGCACAACGTGAAGCACAACCGCATCCTGCATGAGCGCAACATCATCTTGACGGTGCGGACCGAAGATGTCCCGCATCTGCCCTATGACGGACGCACGAGCGCGGAAGATCATGGCGCGGGCTTTTATCGCCTGATCCTGCGCCACGGCTTCATGGAAAATGTCGATGTTCCCGCCGCGATGAAAGCGGTGCGCGACTGCGGGGGACCGATCGGCGTTGCCGATACCAGCTATTTCCTCAGCAGGGAGACGCTGGTGCCCTCGTCCCGGCCCGGCATGGCGATCTGGCGCGAGCGGCTGTTCGCGTGGATGGTGCGCAACGCGGAAAGCCCCATGGCCTTCTTCAAGCTGCCGACGAACCGCGTGGTCGAACTAGGGTCGCAGCTGGAGATTTGAGAGGCGGCCAGGATTGAAGTCTCGGGACGTGCCTTTTTATCGTTAGATTTCTGTTCACTATATTCGCTTATCAGGCATCGGGCTAAAAGAGGCTGTCGGGTGCTCAAGTCATTACAAATCGGGTATAAGCCTCGCGAGGCGCGCCAGCCGGTGTTGATCCCGGCACGGATGAACACTGGCCCAAGCTGGACAGAGGTGGTCATCCACAATCTGTCGTCCGGCGGTGCACTGCTGGCATGTGATGATGCCCCGAACCGCGGCACCTATGTCGAGATCAGGCGCGGAAAGCAGACGATCGTGGGGCGCGTGGTCTGGCGGAAAGAGCGATTTTTCGGCATTCAGGCGCAGGGCAGGCTAGACGTCGCCGCCATAATCAACGAGCCGCGCCTTGCGTCGCGACCCAAATCGGCAAATGATCCTGGCTCTGCCTACGAGCGGCGTTCACAGTCGAGAATGGAGGCTGACGCGCAGATCGCGCGTCAACTCGAAAATAGCCGCCGTTGGTCAGCCGCATTCCAGTACGGCATATTCCTCGTCCTCGCCCTGAGCGCGGCGGGATTTGCCGCTACCGAGGTCTACCAGTTGCTCTCTCACCCGTTTTCGCAGGTGCAAAGCCACCTCTAATATTCTGACCGCGCATGCCAGCTAGGGGCGGAGCGATGCAAAGCGCGCGCTCCTTGCGCCATTTGCCTCACGCGGCTGGCTGGTTACGGCGTTAACCTTCTTTTCATTGAACTTTTTCCCGTGCCCAGGCTTTCCCGCGCTTCAAATGCGGACGGGAACTATTCGTAAACCATGAATGTAAATGAGCAGGCGCGCTTCCAACAGTTGGCGGAGCGTAATCAACATCTGGCGTCGCGCGCAGACAGTCCGGACATCCGGAAGGTGCATGAAGCCTGGGTGACGTTCTACAAGAAGCTGGCCGCTAATGCGATCAGCTGATGCTGCCAATTCTCTGCTGAAGCTGAAAATGGTAGCGGAGGAGGGACTTGAACCCCCGACACGCGGATTATGATTCCGCTGCTCTAACCAGCTGAGCTACTCCGCCCCATGGGCTGCGCGGGGCGTGGCCCCTGCGGTGGGCGCGCTATAAGCAGAGCCGCTATTGGGGTCAACGGGGTTTGGCGCGGGATGCGCAATTTCTGTTCGTGACGATGAAGCGTGCCCAGGAAAAATCTGTGTGGGTGCATTGCCGTGGGTCTTTTTGCGCTTGCAATCGTTCGGGCACGTTGCACTAATGTTGCAATGCACAACCGGGCTGGGCCCGAGGGAGGATCGACGCTTTGCCCTTCCATGAAATGTTTGAGCCGGATGGTTCGATACGGCCTTGCTATGCCGAGGTGCAGAATTGGGTGGAGCGGACAGGCATTGCGGGCCTCAACAGGCGACTGGATGAGGCGGAAGCGATTTTCAGGCGGATCGGGATCACTTTTGCGGTCTATGGCGAGGGTGGCGATCCGGAACGGCTGATCCCGTTCGACCTGCTGCCGCGCATCTTCACCGCGCAGGAATGGCGGGTGCTGGACCGGGGAATCCGGCAGCGGGCGCGGGCGCTCAATGCTTTCCTGCATGACGTCTATCATCGCGGCGAGATCGTGAAGGCCGGAATCATGCCCGCCAAGATCATCTACCAGAACAGCGCTTATCTCGCTGAAATGGCAAACTTTACGCCGCCAGGGAAAGTGTACAGCCATATCGTCGGGATCGATATCGTGCGCACCGGCCCTTCCCGGTTCGAGGTGCTGGAGGATAATTGCCGCACCCCCTCGGGCGTGTCCTACATGCTGGAAAATCGCGAGATCATGACGCGCATGTTCCCTGAGCTTTTCGCGCAGGGGCTGGTGGCGCCGGTCGATGATTACCCAGCCGAGTTGCTGAAGAGCCTGAAGGAAGTCGCGCCGCCAGCATGCAAGGGCGATCCCGTTGTCGTGCTGTTGACGCCCGGGTCGCTCAACAGCGCTTATTATGAGCATAGCTTCCTTGCTGACCTGATGGGCATCGAACTGGTGGAGCCCGCCGACCTGTTCGTCGATGAGGATCGGGTGTGGATGAAGACGACGCTTGGCCCCCGCCAAGTCGACGTCATCTATCGCCGGATCGATGACGAATATATCGATCCGCTGGTGTTCCGGCCGGACAGCCTGCTCGGCATTCCAGGCATCTTCAACGTGTATCGCAATGGCGGGGTGACGCTGGCATCGGCGCCGGGTGCAGGGATCGCGGACGACAAGGCGGTCTATATCTATGTGCCCGAAATGATCCGATTTTACCTGGGTGAACAGCCGATCCTGGACAATATACAGACATGGCAGTGCGGGAAGCCCGATGAATGCGCCTATGTGCTGGAGCATCTGCACGAACTGGTGGCAAAGGAGGTGCATGGATCGGGCGGCTATGGGATGCTGATCGGGCCTAAATCCACCAGTGCGGAAATCGCGGCCTATGCTGATCGGATCAGGGCCAATCCGGGTGAGTTCATTGCGCAGCCGACGCTTGATCTGTCCACCGTGCCGACACTTGGCCCCGCTTCCGTGGTCGGGCGGCATGCTGATTTCCGGCCCTATTGCCTCGTGGGCAAGCAGATCCGGTTGGTGCCCGGGGGGCTTACGCGCGTGGCGCTGACGGAAGGATCGCTGGTCGTGAACTCCAGTCAGGGGGGCGGGGTGAAGGATACATGGGTATTGCAGGATTGATGAGGGTTGCCAGCGCCTTTCGCAGTCATCGCCATCCCAGCGGCAGCTGGGATCTCGTGAGGCTATGCAGCGCGCTTTCGCCTGAGATCCCAGCTTTCGCTGGGATGACGGCGAGGGATGGCATCGCGCGGCGGGGGAGGTCGCGCCCATGCTGAGCCGCACAGCTGAAAATCTCTACTGGATGGCGCGCTATATGGAGCGGGCCGAGGCTACGGCGCGGCTGTTGACCATGGGGCAGCGCATGGCGATCCTGCCCGGGGCGCACCACAGGGACGAGTGGCGATCGGTGGTGCGGGCGACGGGGGTCGAGGGCCAGTTCCCTGAAGGCGTTCAGGTGACGGAGAGCGATGCGGTCGCCTATCTGATGCTGGACCTCAACAATTCCAGTTCGATCCGGTCCTGCCTGCTGCGGGCGCGGGCCAATGCGAAATCGGCGCGCACCATGCTGACCCAGGACATGTGGGAGGCGCTGAACGAAGGGTGGCGCAAGCTCGACAGCTATGATGTGGGTGAGGCGCGTCAGCAGCTACCCGCCCTGATCGACTGGGTGAAGACACGTGTCATGACCTTCCGGGGCGCGGCGCATTCAGGGCAGTTGCGCAATGAAGGGCATGACTTCCTGCGGGCGGGGTCAGCGCTGGAACGGGCGCAGATGACCCTGCGGCTGCTGGACGTCAAATATTATGTGCTGCTGCCGGAAACCGAGGTGATCGGCGGCAATCGCGACCATTATCAATGGACGTCGGTGCTCTATGCCTTGTCCGGCGCGCGGGCCTATCATCATGTTTATGGGGGCACCTATACGCCTTGGCAGATCACCGATTTCCTGATGCTGAACCGCCTTTTCCCGCGCAGCGTCGCCTATTGCTACGACCAGCTTGCCTATCGGCTCAACCGGCTGGCGGGCTGGCACAATGGGCGGGGCACGTGTCATGAGACGGTGCGACAGATGGTGGATCATCTGGAGCAGCTGGACAGTGGAGAGATTTTCCGCGTTGGCCTGCACGAGACGGTGCAGGGCGGGTTGAAGATGACCAATCAACTGGGCGCGGAGATCGCCCAGACCTATCATTTCGGATGAAGGAGCGCCGCACACCGTGAAATTGCTGGTGCGTCACCAGACGACTTATCGCTACGCAGCGGCGGCAGGCCGTGTGGCAATGCGCCTGAAGCTGATGCCGATCGATACGGCGTCGCAGAAAGTGCTGGAGTGGCGGGTCAGCGTGAATGGCGAGCCGGTCGAGGCCTTTCGTCCCAACAGTTTCGGCGAGATGGAGGCGGTCTGGATCCGCCACGACCGGCTGGACGACGCCTCGATCGTCGCGGAGGGGCTGGCCGAAACGGTGGATACCAGTGGCGTAATGGGCAATGTCAGCTGTGGCGTGCCGCCTGCCTTTTTCCTGCGGGAGACGCCGCTAACCCGCGCTTCCGACGCGATCCGCGCGATGGCGCTTTCTTTGCCCGATACGGATGGGCCGCTGGCGCGGCTGCATGCGTTGTCGGCGGCGGTCAGCGATGCCGTGGCTTATCGCAGCGGCGTTACATCGTCGGCGACCACAGCGGCGGAGGCCTTTGCGCTGGGGGCCGGGGTGTGTCAGGATCATGCGCAGATATTTATCGCTGCGGCGCGGATATTGGGGATTCCCGCGCGCTACGTCACGGGATATCTGCTGGCGGAGGGCGGTGTCGCCTTGCATGAAACACATGCCTGGGTGGAAGCTTTGGTGCCGGACCTGGGCTGGGTCGGCTTCGATCCCTCCAACCGGGTCTGCGTTACGGAACGCTATCTGCGGCTGGCATCCGGGCTGGATGCCAATGCGGCGGCGCCCATCCGGGGATCGGTGACGGCGGCGGGCGAGATGTGGATTGACGCGGACGTTCGGATCGCGCAGGCGGAGGAAGGGGTGGAAGAAAGGCAGTTGCAACGCCAGCAACAACAAAGCCTTCAGACCGCCATCCCGCAGGGTTGAACGAATATAGGAGCCCGGTGGGCGATGACCTATTGTGTGGCGGTGCGCGTGGACCAGGGTCTGGTCATGCTGTCGGACACTCGCACCAATGCGGGCATGGATAATATCGCCCGCTTCCGGAAAAGCTTTACCTACAGTGTGCCTGGCGAGCGAGCGATCGTCCTCATGTGCTCGGGCAACCTGTCGATCACGCAAGGCGTCAAGACGATGCTGGGTCAAGCGATCAAGGAGGCACAGCTTGATCCCGATGTCGAAAGCATCCTCAATTGCGCGACCATGCACAGGGCGGCGCAGTTGGTCGGCGATGCAATGTGCGAGATGCAGCAGCATTATCGCAGCACGATAGAGATGCAGGGATCGGGCGCGGACGCTTCCATCCTGCTCGCGGGGCAGCGGCGTGGGGGCAAGCCGCGCCTTTACCTCATCTATTCGGCCGGCAATTTCATCGAGGCGACCGAGGACACGCCGTTCTTCCAGATTGGCGAGCATAAATATGGCAAGCCGATCCTGGACCGCATCATCAAGCGGGAGACGACGCTGGAGGATGCGACGAAGGCGGTGCTGGTGTCGATGGATTCGACGCTTCGGTCGAACCTGTCCGTCGGCATGCCGCTGGACCTGACGGTGATCGAGCGGGACCAGTTCGACTTTCGTGTGAAGACACGCATCGAAGCCGATAATGAGGAGTTCCAGCTGCTTTCGCACAGCTGGTCGGCGGCGCTGCGCAAGGGGTTTGAGGACCTGCCCAACGTCATGGATTGACTCGCGTGGCAACGCGGAAGCCGGAAATCGGCAACAATCGAGTGATTTCCGATGATCGGGAGGGTTGCGCGCGGGACGCTGCTGCCTATGTCATCGCGGCACACGAATCCATGAGCTGGGGACCTTTAGATGACTGCAACGCATTCCACTCGCATGCTGATCCTGGGCTCTGGCCCGGCCGGGCTTTCGGCCGCCATCTACGGCGCGCGGGCGGGTATGGCGCCGATCGTGGTGCAGGGCATGCAGCCGGGTGGCCAGCTGACCATCACCACGGACGTGGAAAATTATCCGGGCTTCCGTGACGTGATCCAGGGGCCGTGGCTGATGGAGCAGATGCAGGCGCAGGCCGAGCATGTCGGCGCGCAGATGATGTATGATCAGATCGTCGATGTCGACCTTTCGGAGCGACCCTTTCGCCTGACCGGGGACAGCGGCACGCGTTACTTCGCGGACACGCTGGTCATTGCGACTGGCGCGCAGGCCAAGTGGCTGGGCACTGAAGGCGAACAGCAGTTGCAGGGCAAGGGCGTGTCGGCCTGCGCTACCTGCGACGGCTTTTTCTATCGCGGCAAGAAGGTGGTGGTGATCGGCGGCGGGAATACGGCTGTCGAGGAGGCGCTGTACCTCACCAACCACAGCCATGACGTCACGCTAATCCACCGCCGCGACTCGCTGCGGGCGGAGAAGATCTTGCAGCAGCGGCTGTTTGCGCATCCCAACATCAAGGTGCTTTGGAACCAGAAGATCGAGCGGTTCGTCGGCGGGGGCAATCCGGAAGGGCTGGTTGGCGTCGATCTGATCGACACCGTAACGGGCAAGGCTTCGCATATCGAAACGGACGGCGCCTTCGTCGCGATCGGCCACCAACCGGCGACGGAGCTCTTCGCGGGCAAGCTGCCGATGGACGACGGCTATCTGGTCGTGGAGCCGGGCACGACGCGCACGTCCATCCCTGGCGTTTTTGCGGCTGGCGACGTCAGCGACAAGATTTATCGGCAGGCGGTGACGGCTGCTGGCATGGGCTGCATGGCGGCGCTGGACGTCGAGAAATTTCTGGCAGAGGCTGATTTCGAGGCGATGGCAGCGGAGTAGGGCGATGGGCGGGCGCGCATTGCGCGCCTCGCCTGTTTGAGGCCCAGCTATCTAGGGTACGCCCTTAGCTTGTCGAAGGGCTTTCCTTGCTCGTCGAAGAAAGGGAATGACTTCGACAGGCTCAGCCCGAGCGGACCTGTTGGTATTGAGTGGAGGACTTTTCAGGCCTCTGTCTTCGCCTGCGCAAAAGCGACCAGTGTTCCGAAGGTCTCAAAGGTTTCGCCGTCGATGTCGTCATCCTCGATCAGGATGTCGAACCGGTCTTCCATTTCCGTAAGCAGGCTGGCGACGGCCATCGAGTCCAGTTCCGGCAGCGCGCCGAATAGCGGCGTGTCGGCGTCGAACGCGTCGACCCGTTCCTGAGAAAGGCCCAGCACATCGCGCAGAAGATCGCGCATCGGCTTCGTCATGTCGCTTGTCCGGTCGACCGGCATAGAGGTTTCCGCCCGCATGATGGGGCGTCTACCTAGTCGTTCCGCTCCTAGCCCACAAGGGCGGAAATGGCTGTGCGGGCGGCGGGAAACCAGGTGGAGGCAAAACGGGGATTGAAGAAGTCGAGCCGATAGAGCGTCTGGCGCTCCTCCATCCATTCCGTTTTATAGGCATTGTCGCCGGTCCCATAGTCGATATGGCTGATCTTGTCGGCATCTATGGCGTGAGCGAACATGGCATGGCTGAGCAGCGTACCTGGGGACGCGCCATCGAAGGCCCTGTCGTGCGCGAGCTTGTGGATCAGGGCCGTGCCGT
The DNA here is from genome assembly GCF_905120495.1 of Sphingobium sp. S6. NCBI lineage: Bacteria > Pseudomonadati > Pseudomonadota > Alphaproteobacteria > Sphingomonadales > Sphingobiaceae > Sphingobium > Sphingobium sp. S6. The sequence goes on from NZ_CAJHOG010000001.1 coordinate 453,834, forward strand.
TTTCCACGGTCCAGAACTGCGTCGCCACGGGCTGACCCTTGAGGCGCGCGAAGCCGAGCCGCAACGTACCGGCGTCGGCCTCCCGCTCCGCCAAGGCGCGCAGGAAGGAAAGGCCGGGTTCAGGCTGTTTCCAGCTGCTCGCATGGACCGCCACATAATCCTGCCACAGCGCGTCGGTGACGTCATGGCGGATTTCAAAGGTGAAGCGGTTGGAGCGGGCCTTCCGATGGACCTGATTGCGCAAGCGGCTGGGGCGGTCGGCCCAGTAGGCCGCGAAGTCGCGGCCGTTGAGGTTTAGGACGTGGCGCCCGCCCATCGGACGACGCACGCCGAACCATCCGCTGCGGCGGAAGGCATCGAGCAGCAGGTCGGCGCTGTCCGCGACGGGATAGAGGTCGATATGGCGGCCCGTCTTGAACAAAATGGCGGCGAGAACCTCCACCAAACGCCGCTGTGTTTGCGCGTCGGGATCGCCGAGATAGACCGGTGCCCAAGCGAAACTGTACCAGTTGGCGAGCGCGCTCTGGCGATCGTTTGAGGGCGATAGCAGGAACAGCCAGGCTTCGTTCGAGCCTTCCTGCGCCTGGAGAATGCGGACGGGGTTGCTTGCAAGACAATGATGGTGGAGCGATTCGAACCAATCGATGCGGTCGAAGAGGGAAAGGGCGCGATCCATGCGGCCCGCCAACGCCAGCCGGGCTTCGGCGATCGTGCTATATTCCCTTGTGACCAGCAAATCATTATCTCCCCGGCACCGTCCCCACACCATAGGTGAAAAGTCTGGAAATGGAGTTAAGCAGCGCCACCCTGATCGATGGCGAGGAAGTTCGCCCGATTGACCACTTGCTGCTGCGTGGCGATCCGGCGCGCCCGGCGCTGGATGGCCGGTCGGGATCACAGAATTTCGCTGAACTGGAAGAGACACTTGGCCGTCTGGCTGCATGGCTGGCGGGGTTCGGGCTTGAGAAAGGCGCGCGGGTCGCCAGCTGGATTGCGAAAGGACCGGTTGCTGCGCTGATGCCGCTTGCCGCGCCGCGTGCGGGGCTGGTTCATGTGCCGGTCAACCCACTGCTGAAACATGGGCAGGTGGCGCATATTCTGGCCGACAGCGGCGCGCGGTTGCTGATTGGCTCGCCGGCGCGGCTGGATACCCTGGAGCCGGACGACCTGCCGGGTGACTGCCGCCTGTTGCGGGAGGAGGATGCAGCCGCGGCCATGAGTGGCGGGGATGGACTGCCGCCCTCTGAAGCAGGCCCGGATGATCTGGCGGCGATCCTCTACACAAGCGGATCGACCGGGCGGCCCAAGGGCGTGATGCTGAGCCACGCCAATTTGTGGCTCGGGGCGGTGAGCGTGGCCAGCTATCTTGGGCTTGGCGCGCAGGACCGGACGCTGTGCGTGCTGCCCTTCAGTTTCGATTATGGGCAGAATCAGCTGTTTTCGACCTGGTATGCGGGCGGCTGTGTCTATCCGCTCGACTATCTGACAGCGCGTGACGTCATGAAGTCGGTAGACAAGCGTGACATTACGACGCTGGCCGGGGTGCCGCCGCTTTGGGTTCAGCTGACGGAGCTCGAATGGAAGCCGGAAGTGGCGGGAAAGCTCAAGCGCCTGACGAACAGCGGGGGAGCGCTGACGCGGCCGCTGGTGGCGAAACTGCGCAGCCTTTTTCCGCAGGCGGACCTCTATCCGATGTACGGCCTGACGGAGGCGTTCCGCTCGACCTACCTGCCGCCTGCGCTGGTGGACAGCCATCCGGATTCGATGGGGTCGGCGATCCCGTATGCGGAGATTTTGGTCGTGCGGCCGGATGGCAGCCTGACCGATGACGATGAAGCGGGGGAACTGGTTCATTGCGGGCCGCTCGTGGCGCAGGGCTATTGGCGGGATGAGGCACGTACGGCGGAGCGGTTCAAGCCTGCGCCGCCGTCCTCTCGCTATGGCGGCATTGCGGTCTGGTCCGGTGACACCGTGCGGCGCGATGAGCAGGGGCTGCTCTACTTCGTCGGCCGCGATGACGCGATGATCAAGTCTTCTGGCAACCGCATCAGTCCGACGGAGATCGAGGAGGCGGCCGTAGCCGTGCCGGGCGTTGCGGAAGCTGTCGCGCTGGGGATCAAGGATGAACGGTTGGGCCAGGCGGTGCTGCTGCTCATCCGATCAGTCGAGGCGGAGGCCGAGGCTTTGGTGGAGACAAGGTTGAAGACCGAACTGCCCAATTTCATGCAGCCACGGACGATTATCAGGCTGGCGGAATTTCCGCGCACGCCCAATGGCAAGATCGACCGTGTAGCTCTTGCCAAGGAATCTGATCGATGAAGCCGATGGGACCTGTTCCGCCCTTTTTCGAGGGTGAAGAAGGCATGTTGCTGATCGGCGGATGCGGCGCGGCGAGCCTGGTTGACGAAGCGGGAGATACGCCGCTCTTCGTGTACGACATGGGGATAGTCGAACGGCAGGTGCGTGACTTGCGCGACGCCATGCCTGCGCAACTGTCGATCCATTATGCGGTGAAGGCGAACCCCTATCCGGCGCTGCTGGAGCGCATGGCGCGGCTGGTCGATGGCTTTGACGTGGCTTCGGGCGGTGAACTGGCGCGTGCGCTGGAAGCGGGCATGGATGCCGCGCATGTGAGCTTTGCCGGGCCGGGAAAGCGCGACGACGAACTTGCCGCCGCGATTGACGCTGGGGTGACGCTGAACCTGGAATCGGAGGGTGAGGCGCGGCGCGCGCTTGCGATTGCCGAGAAGCGGGGGCGGACGCCCCGGCTGGCGGTGCGGGTCAATCCGGATTTCGATCTTAAGGGCTCGGGTATGAGGATGGGCGGCGGCGCAAAGCCCTTTGGTGTCGATGCGGATCGCGCAGCCGGGCTTGCCCGCACGCTGATCGATGCGGGGGCTGACTGGCGCGGCTGGCATATCTTCGCGGGATCGCAGGCGCTCGCGGCGGAAGCGTTGATCGAGACGCAGGCGGCGACTGTGGGATTGGCGGCGCGGCTTTCGGACGCCGTGGGCGTTGCGCCGCCGCTGGTCAATCTGGGTGGCGGATTTGGCATTCCCTATTTTCCGGGCGATCAGCGGTTGGACATCGCGCCGATCGGAGATGCGTTGAGCCAGACACTCCAGGCGCGGGCCGACATATTGGCGGACAGTGAATTTGCGATGGAGCTTGGCCGCTGGCTGGTGGGCGAGGCGGGTGTCTATCTGACCCGTGTGGTCGATGTGAAGCAGAGCCAGGGCGAGACGTTCGTCGTGGTTGATGGCGGGCTCCACCACCAATTGGCGGCGAGCGGGAATTTCGGCACGGTGGTGCGGCGCAACTATCCGATGGCGGTGGCGAACCGTTACGGCGCTTCGCCTGCTGAGGAGGCGGTGACGGTAGTTGGGTGCCTGTGCACGCCGATCGACAAGCTGGGGGACAAGGTCGCTCTGCCCCCCATGGTGGAAGGGGACCTGATCGCCATCTTCGCCGCAGGGGCCTATGGAGCGTCTGCAAGCCCTTCGGCCTTCCTCGGCCATCCGCCTGCACTCGAACTACTACTTGGCTGATATACCAATAGTTTGACGCCTAACCGTATCTTTACCCTTTGAAGGCAAGAAGAGGCCCAAAGCCCATCGCTTTGCGGCCGCTTCACCTCTCTGGCGGCTGTGCTTGCGTGCGGCCCTGTCATGAGGTGAAGATATGCGTTTCCTGTCGGTTTCCCGGGCTTTGATCGGCGCATCGCTGCCTGCTTTGGCGCTGTCGGGCTGCGCTTCGGGCGGCGGTGGACCCCAGTTGCCGCCCGCATCCTTCGTGGCGCAGCAGGAGGGGCCGGGCGAAGAATATGTGATCGGCCCGCTCGACGACCTCACCATCTTCGTGTGGCGCAATCCGGAATTGGGCGCGAAGGTTCAGGTACGGCCGGACGGGCGCATCACGACGCCGCTGGTTGCCGACATGCCCGCCGTGGGCAAGACGCCCAAGCAGCTGGCCGACGACATGAAGGTGGCGCTCACCAAATATATCGAAAATCCGCTGGTGTCGGTGATCGTCAACAATTTCTCTGGCACGTTCAGCCAGCAGGTGCGGATCGTCGGCGCGACCGAAAAGCCTGCCTCCATTCCTTACCGTGCAAACATGACGCTGCTTGACGCCATGATCTCCGTTGGAGGTCTTAGCGAATATGCGGCGGGCAACCGGGCGAGGCTCGTCCGCTTCAACAAGGAGCAGGGCAAGCAGCAGGAATTCAACGTCCGTATCGGCGATCTGCTGAAGCGCGGCGACAGTAAGGCGAACGTCATGCTGGCACCGGGCGATGTCATCATCATTCCTGAAAGCATGTTCTGATATGGCGGGTCTTTACGACGAACTGCTGATCGCCCTTCATGGCATATGGACCCGGCGCTGGCTGGCGCTGGCCGTGGCATGGGGCGTGTGCATGCTGGGCTGGCTGGGCATTGCCCTGGTCCCCAACAGCTATGAGAGCAAGGCGCGCGTCTATGTGAACACGCAGTCGCTCTTGCAGGACAAGGTCGGCATCACGCAGGTCCAGTCGCAGCAGGATCTGGACCGCGTGCGCCAGACGCTGGCGAGCACGGCGAATCTGGAGCGGGTGGTCAAGGAAACCGACCTCAACCAGACGATCAGCGGCCCGCGCGACATCGCGGCCAAGATCACGGCGCTGCGCGAAGGCATCACCGTGATGGCGCAGGCTGACCCGAGCATGATCGACATCAGCGCCAAGTCGGCGGATTCGAGCCTGTCGGACGGCGCCAATGCGCGGATCGCGCAGCAGGCGGTGCAGAAGCTGATCGAGATTTTCCAGGAAACCAACCTGTCCTCAGATCGGGTCGAGACCAGGCAGAGCCTTGCCTTCCTCGACCAGCAGATCGCGCAGCGTGGGCGTCAGCTTGCCGCCGCCGAGCAGCGCCGTGTCGAGTTCGAGCAGCGCTATGCGGGGATGCTGCCGGGTGCGGGGTCCATCGGCCAGCGCATGGACGCGGCGCGGATGGAGATCAACAATATCGAATCGCAGCTGGTGCAGGCGTCGAGCGCGCTGAGCGCCATGAACGGCCAGCTTGCCGGTACGCCGCAAGTGCTGCCGGGCGTTGGCGCGTCGGGCGGCCCTTCCGCGCTCGCACAGGCACAGGCGGATCTGGCCGGTATGCGCGCGCGAGGCTGGACCAGTGACCATCCCGACGTGATAGCGGCCCAGCGGCAGGTCGATGCGCTGCGGCGGCAGGGTGGCGGTAGCGGTGGGGCGGCTGGCTCGCCCAATCCGGCTTATCTGTCGATCAAGTCGATGCAGGCGGAACGCGCGGCGACGGTTCAGGCGCTGCAGACGCGCAAGGCGCAGCTTCAGGCTGACTTGAACGCCATGTCCTCACGCCAGACCGATGAACCGGGCCTTGCCGCCGAGCAGGAAAAGCTCGACCGCGACTATGAGGTGCTGAAGACCCAATATGACAAGCTGCTGGCCGACCGGGAGGACGTGCGCCTGCGCGGCGACGTGAAGACCGAGACGGGCTCTGTCCAGTTCCGCGTCATCAATCCGCCGAGCGCACCCACCGCGCCGGTCGCGCCAAACCGGCCGCTGTTGCTGCTGGGTGTGCTGATCGTCGGCATCGGTGCTGGCGTCGGCACCGCCTTTGCAATGGGGCAGCTCAAGGGCAGCTTCCCGACGGCGGCACGGCTGGAGCGGGCGGTCGGCCTGCCGGTCATCGGATCGATCACGCAGACGGTGAGCGCCGCGCAGAGGGCGGTCGAAAAGCAGCGGTTCAAATGGTTTGCCGGTGCGAGCGGGGGGCTGGCGGCGCTGTGCGTGCTGTTGATCCTCGTCGAATTCATCCAGCGCGGCATGGCCTGAGGAGCGGGACAATGAACAAGCATAGCTCGCTGTCCAAGGGTTCGCTGATCGAGCGGGCGACGGAGATCTACGATTTCAGCGCGGCCTTGCAGGGGCGTGCTGCTCCGGCGGTCGAGGTGCCTGCGGATGAGCCCATGCCGCCCGTGGTGGAGGTCGCCCGGCCGGTGACGCCGGATGCAGGACATCGCGCGCCGGATTGGCGCGGGCCGGTGCACAGCATCGATCGGATCACGCTCGGCGAAAATGGCTGGCTGGTGCCCGATGGGCCGGTGACGGCGATCAGCGAGGAATTTCGGCTGCTGAAGCGCGATCTTCTCGCGCAGTTGGGCGATGATCCACGCGGCAATCGCGTACTTGTCTGCTCAGCGCATAGTGGGGAGGGCAAGAGCTTCTGCGCGATCAACCTGGCGCTTAGCCTGGCAGCGGAAAAGGACCGGGAAATCCTGCTGGTCGATGCCGACTTTGGCAAGCCCGGCATTCCCGAGGCGCTCGGGCTGACGAGCGGGCCAGGATTGATGGACGCCATCGTCGATCCGTCGATCGCGATCGAGGATTGCGTGATCCGTACTGACATTCCGTCTCTTGCCGTGCTGCCCGCGGGACAGCGCAGCAACAATGACACCGAATATCTGGCGTCCGCGCGGACGGAAATGCTGCTTAGCCGTCTGACCGAGGGACGGCCGGACCGGATCATCCTGTTCGATTCGCCGCCTCTGCTTGCGGCATCGGCCGGTGCCGTGCTGGCGAGCCATGCCGCCATAGCCCTGTTGGTGGTGCGTGCTGACCAGACCAGCGAAAGCGCGCTGCGCGACGCGGCGGGCATGCTGAAAGCTGCGGGCCAGGTGCAACTGCTGCTGAACGGCGTCACCTTCTCGGCCACGGGCCGCCGCTTTGGCAGCTATTATGGCAAGGGGGGCGAGGACGCATGATGTTGCGTACTTCCCTGGCGTTGCTGGGCGCGGTAGCGCTAGCTGCGTCGCCTGTGATGGCGCAGGAGCGGAAGGTCGATGTCACGCCTTATCTGGGCGTCGACCAGAGCGTGCTCGTGCCGCTGAAAGGCGGCGGCGATGTCTTGACCTACACCAATGTTACGGCGGGACTGACCGCGCAATTGCAGACGCGCCGGGTCGAGGCGGTCGCAGATATTCAATATAATCACAGCTTCGGCTGGGGGCGTGAGGCCAGCGATCAGGACGTGATCAGCGGCATCATTTCGGGCCAGTATCTGGTCTCGCCGGGGCTGACGCTCAATGCGGGGGCGCTTGCCACCCGAATCCGCACCGATGGCCTGTCGGGTGCGGCGACGTTGAACGACAGCCAGACGAGCCAGGTCTATGCAGGCTATGTCGGCCCATCCTACGCGTCATCCTTCGGCGACATCGACGTCACTGCCTCCTATCGCCTTGGCTATGCGCGGGTGGATGAAGATGTGAATGCCGACTTTGCCGGGGCGTCCGCTGCGGGCTCTTTCGCGGACTCCGTGACCCATAGCCTGGCTGGTTCGGTCGGCGTGGCACCGGGTGTCTGGCTGCCGATCGGCATCGTGGCCAGCGCCGGATATGACCGCGAGGATGCGAGCGAACTTGATCAGCGGTTCGAGGATGCTTGGGGCCGCGTGGACGCTACCCTCCCTGTGTCGCCAACCGTCGCGATCGCCGGTGGCGTCGGCTATGAGAGGATCAAGATCAGCCAGCGCTCGCCCGAGTTGGATGTGAGCGGCGTGCCCATCATCCGCAACGGCCGCTATGTCACGGACGAGAGTTCGCCACGCGCGCTTATCTACGATTTTGACGACATCATCTGGGACGTGGGCGTGCTTTGGCGGCCCAGTCACCGCACCTCGCTGGAGGCGCGTGTCGGCGAACGCTATGGCGGCATGACCTATAGCGGCAGCTTCGTCTGGCAGGGCCGGGGGCAGTCCTTCGCGCTGGTGGTGTTCGACGGCATCGACAGCTTCGGGCGGATCATCACGTCGAATGTCGCGGCGGTGTCCGGCAGCAGCCTGAATGTCGTCCGCAACCCCTTCACGGGCGACTTCACCGGCTGCGCCTTTTCGCAAAGCGGGGGAGGGCAGTGCTTCAACGATGCGTTGGCCGGAGTCACGGACGCGAACTTCCGCTATCGGGGTGTCGCTGCGCAATATGCGGCGCAGCGCGGTCCTTGGGGCGTTGGCCTCGGCCTTGGCTATTCGCAGCGCAAGTTCGTGACGCCTTCGGGCCAGACCGTGTTCGTGCGTGGGACGCGGGACCGGAACTGGTATGGCACGGCATCGCTCAGCTATGTCATCGACAGCCGTTCCAGCCTGGATAGCGCCATTTACGCGAACTATTTCGATGCGAGCGGCGCGCGGCTCGACGTGCTGAACCTGGGCGCGTTCACCAGCTACAACCGCCTCATCAACCGCAATCTTCAGGCATCCGCTTCGCTTGGGCTCGACAGCGCCAAGGCGGACGATCTGGATGCCGTCATCAACGCCATGGGCCAGGTCGGCCTGCGGTACAGCTTCTAATCGCGTCCGGAGACAAGAGATGTACGACCAGTTCTACGGATTTGAGGGCCGCCCGTTTCAGCTGACGCCCGATCCACATTTCTACTTCGAAAGCGCGACCCACAGGAAAGCGCTGTCCTATCTGGGCTATGGCCTGGCACAGGGCGAAGGCTTCATCGTCATTACGGGCGACATCGGCGCGGGCAAGACCACGCTGGTCGGACATCTGATGGCGACGATCGATCCGGCGCGGCTTACCGCGGTAAAGATCGTGTCGACACAGGTGGGCGGCGACGACATGCTGCGCTTGACGGCGCAGAGCTTTGGCTTGCCGACCGAGGACATGCCCAAGGCGCAGATATTGCGGCAGATCGAAGCCTTTCTGCATGGGCAGGCGCGGGCAGGGCGGCGGTCGCTGCTGATCGTCGACGAGGCGCAGAACCTGTCCGTTTCGGCCATCGAAGAGCTGCGCATGCTGTCCAACTTCCAGTTGGGCGGGCAGTCATTGTTGCAGATATTCCTGCTCGGGCAGCCGGAATTTCGCGACCTGCTGAAATCGGCGCAATTGGAGCAGTTGCGCCAGCGCGTGATCGCGACTCATCATCTCGATCCGATGCAGCCCGAGGAGATCGAGCCTTATATCCAGCATCGCCTGTCGATCGTCGGGTGGAATGGCGATCCGCATTTCACCCCCGAAGCCTTCGCGGCGATCTATGCCGCGACCGGGGGCGTTCCGCGCCGAGTCAACGTGCTCGCTAGCCGTGTGCTGCTGTTGGGAGCGCTCGACCAGTTGTCGGAGATCGATGCGGCAGCGGTGCAGGCGGTGATCGAAGATATGGGCGCGGACAGCGACGCGGCCGTGCAGCCGATGCCGTCATCCGTGCTGGATCGCGCGGAGGAAGCGCCTGCTGCGGCACCCGCTGCTGCGGCTGTGGCACCGCAGGCGGAACCTGCGCGCGAGACCTTGCGCGCTGAACTCAATGCGCTGCGGTCACGCCAGCCCGAGCCTTCGCCTGCGTTGATGGACGAGATTGCCGGGCTGCGTGCTGACGTCGAGGCGCTCCGGCTTGAGCAGGCCACCATGCAGACGGTCGATCCCGAGGCGCTGAAGGATTGTTTCACCCTGATCGAGGAGCGGCTCTCCGCACTGGAATTCCGTGTCGGTGAGCAGGACACGGCGCTTCGCCGCGTGCTGACGCTGCTGGTGGACTGGGTCGAACGTGAACAGCGGATGGGCGACGCGCCGCACAGCGCTGCCGCCTGACCGCGATCATGGTGCTGAATGCCCTGTCGGTCGATGTGGAGGACTGGTTCCATGTCGGCGCCTTTGAGCGGACGATCAGCCGGTCTTCGTGGGACGGACTGACGCACCGGGTTGAGCGCAACACGGATGCCGTGCTGGCCCTGTTCGCCGAAGCAGGAGTCAGCGCGACATTCTTCACGCTTGGCTGGGTGGCGGAGCGCTATCCCCCGTTGATGCGGCGGATCGTGGAGGCGGGGCATGAAGTGGCGAGCCATGGCTATGACCATGCGCGCGTCTTCACATTGAGCCCGGAAGCGTTCCGCGCCGATTTGCGACGGTCGCGCGCCCTGTTGGAGGATGCCAGCGGGCAGCGCATCATCGGCTATCGCGCGCCGAGCTTTTCGATCGATCATCGCACGCCCTGGGCACATGGCATATTGGCGGAGGAAGGCTACCGCTATTCGAGCAGCGTCGCGCCCATTCGGCATGACCATTATGGCTGGCCTGAATCGCCGCGCTTTGCCTGGCGGCCGGTGGCGGGGCAGGATTTGCTTGAGCTGCCAGTGACGACAGCCGAGTTTGGCGGTCGGCGGCTCGCGGCTGGCGGCGGAGGGTTTTTCCGGCTGCTGCCTTATGGCTTTTCGCGCTGGGCGATCCGGCAAGTGAATGGGCGGGAGCAACGGCCCGCGATCATCTATTTCCATCCGTGGGAGATCGATCCCGATCAGCCGCGCGTGGTGGAAGCGCCGCTCCGGTCGCGCCTGCGCCATTACAGCAATCTGTCCGTCATGGCGGGCAAGCTGCGGCGGCTGACCGCCGATTTTGCCTGGACGCGGGTGGATGCGCTGGTCGCTCGCGAGGCGGAGCGCGCGGCATGAGGTTGGATGGTGGGGCCGGTGTGGGCGTGGTCGCGCTGGACCTGGATGATGCGGCACAAGTCGCCGCGGCGGATGCCTTCGTGAAGGGCAGCGCGGACGGAACGCCCTTCCATCGGCCCGCCTGGATCAAGGCCGTCGAGCGGGGGACGGGCAACCGTGCATATATGCTGGCCGCAGTGGCTTCGTCCGGGCAGATCGCTGGACTTCTGCCGCTCACGCATATGAAGAGCCGCCTATTTGGGGAGGCTTTGGTGTCTTCGGGCTTTGCCGTCGATGGCGGGATATTGGCTGGCGATCCTGCCATCCATTCGGCACTTGCTTGCGCAGCTGAAGGGCTCGCGCGCGATCGCCGGATCGGTTCGGTCGAACTGCGTGGGGGCCCGTCGCCGGGCGAGGCTTGGAGCGTGCACGAAGGAAGTCATCTCGGCTTCGTCCGTCCGATCGCGCCGGATGATGAGGCCGAGTTGCTCGCCGTGCCGCGCAAGCACCGTGCGGAACTGCGCAAGGCACTGGCTAATCCGGCGCTGCGGGTCGAGGTTGGGCGGAACCAACGTCTCGCGCAGGCACATTATGATGTTTATGCGCAGAGCGTGCGTAATCTCGGGACGCCGGTCTTTCCCAAACGCCTGTTTCGCGAAGTGCTGGCTGCGTTCGGCGAGGACGCGGATATTTTGATCGTCTATGAGGGCGAGCGGCCGGTTTCGGGAGTGCTGACGCTCTACCATCAGGGGCGGGTCATGCCTTTTTGGGGCGGCGGCGTCGCGGATGCGCGCCGGCTGCGTTCCAACGAACTGATGTATTACCGGCTGATGGGCCACGGGCGGACGCGCGGCATGCGCATCTTCGATTTCGGGCGATCCAAAACGGGAAGCGGGCAGGCCGCATGGAAGAAGAGCTTCGGTTTCGATCCGGTGCCGCTCGCCTATCACAGCTGGTCGGCAACGGGCGAACGGCGCGATATAAACCCCAATAGCGCGCATTATCAGCGCCGCGTGGAGATGTGGAAGAAGCTGCCGCTGCCCATCGCCAACCTGATCGGGCCGCTGATTTCGCGGGGGCTGGGATGAAGGGCGAGATCCTCTTCCTTTGCCACCGCATCCCTTTTCCGCCCGATCGGGGCGACAAGATCCGTTCCTACCACATATTGAGGCGGCTTGCGGAGATCGGGCCTGTGCATGTCGGCTGCTTTGCCGATGATGATCGCGATCTGAGCTTCGCACCGGCCATGGCTGCCATGACGGCGAGCCAGTGCGTGCTGAAGCGGGACCGGTCCCGCGTCATGGCTGGGCTTGCCGGGCTTGCGAAGCGGCAGTCGATGCTGGTGTCCCTGTTCGATGACCCGCGCCTGCATCGATGGGTGCGGAAGACTTTAGCGGAACGGCCGATTGCGGCCGTGATGGGATATTCGGTGCAGATGGCGAATTTCGTGCCCGATCTTCCGGAGGGCGTCCGCTTCGTCATGGACTTTGTCGATTTCGACTCCGCCAAATATGCGAGCTATGGCGCGGCAGGCGGCGGGCCCATGGGGTGGATCAACCGGCGCGAAGGACGCGTGCTGCTTGAGTTTGAGCGTGCCACAGCCGCGCGCGCCGACATCAGCGCTTTTGTGAGCGAAGCGGAGGCCGCGCTGTTCCGCGGGGCGAGCGGCCTCGACACGGCGCGCGTCGCCGGGATGGATAATGGCGTTGCGCTGGAATATTTCGATCCGGCGGCAGATTTCGAACCGGTCCCCCAGCTTGGCGGTCCACTCATCGTGTTCACAGGACAAATGGACTATCGGCCGAATATTGAGGCGGTGGAGAGCTTCGCGCGCGACAGCTTGCCGGCCTTGCGTGTCAGGCACCCTGAAGCATGCTTTGCCATTGTCGGGCGCAATCCCGCTCCACAGGTGAGCGCCTTGTCTCAACTCCCCGGAGTCGTCGTGACCGGTGCGGTGCCCGATGTTCGTGGCTGGCTGGCGGCGGCGGATATCGTGGTTGCGCCGCTGCGGATCGCTCGCGGAATACAGAATAAGGTGCTGGAGGCGATGGCCATGGCCCGGCCGATCGTCGCGTCACCGCAAGCAGCCGAAGGCATCGATGCGCAGGACGGAGTGCATTTTCTCATGGCGGCTGATCCTGCCGAAGAGGTTGACAGGATTTGCGCGCTGCTTGCCGATCCCGGACGTGCCCGGCGGTTGGGTGACGCTGCCCGCTCGCGCGTAGAGCAACGTTACAGGTGGGACGAAACGTTGAAGGACTTGCCGGAGATGCTGTTCGGCCCTTCGCCCGCCAAGGGCATCCTTGCCGCGTGACCGACGGGACGTTGCCCCTGCCTCAAATGCGTAGCGTCGGCGTGGAAGGCTGGCGAGGGCATCTCGCCGTGCTGGGCGTCGTGGCGTTGCTGATCCTGACGCTCTTTCATCGCGATGTGGCCGGGATGGTATCGATCTGGTGGAATGCCTCCACTTTCGGCCATTGCCTCTTCATTCCGTTCCTGATCGCATGGCTGGTGCAGCAGAGACTTCCCGGTTTGCGACAGCTTCGGCCTGTCGCCTGGGCCCCCGGATTGCTCTGGATGGCTTTGGGCGCATTCGCCTGGCTACTTGGAGCTGCGGCGGGCGTAGCGTTGTTCCGCCATGCCGCGATCATCCTGATGTTGCAGGGTGGCGTGGTCACGCTGCTAGGTCCTGCCGTGGCGAGGGCGCTGCTTTTCCCTCTTTTCTATGCCTTCTTCATGATTCCGGTGGGGGAGGAACTGGTCGCGCCGCTGCAATTGATCACGGCGCGGCTCTGCATGGTCTTTCTCGGGATCGTTGGCGTTCCCGCGCATCTCGACGGCATCTTCATAACGACGCCGACCGGATATTTCCGGGTGGCGGAAGCCTGTTCGGGCGCGAAGTTCGTGATCGCCATGACCGCCTATGGCGTGCTGGTCTGCAATGTCTGCTTTTCAAGCTGGGTGCGCCGTATCCTCTTCCTGGTGGGCGCGCTGCTGCTGGCCGTTCTGGCCAATGGCCTGCGAGCCTTCGCGACCATATTGGTGGCGCATCTGACGAGCATCGAGACCGCAGTTGGCTTTGACCATGTCATATATGGCTGGGTCTTCTTTGCGATCATCATGGTTGTGACGATGGCGGTGGCGTGGCCATTCTTCGATCGACGGCCGGGCGGGCCATGGTTCGATCCCGCCAAGCTTGGGACCGCATCTCGCGGCCGCCTTCCGCTCATCGTCGCAGGCGGTGCCGCTAGCGCGTTGGTACTGATCGCGCCCCTTTGGCTCATAGTGAGCGCGGCGGCGAGCAAGCCGCTGCCCGCTGCGCCGCTCCTGCCTCCGGTCAAGGGTTGGGTTCTGACTCCCGCCCAGCCCACCTACCCTTGGAGGCCGCGATTTGATGGAGCGGACTATCTTGTCCTTGGCCGCTACCGGAATCCGGCGGGAGAGGTGGTCGACCTCGCCATCGCCACCTTCGATCGGCAGGATGAGGGGCGCGAGCTTGTCGGCTTCGCTCAGGGCGTGGTCGATCCCGATCAGCGCTGGTCATGGTCGTCCCCTGCGCCCGCTCCCGCCAATGGCCGGGGCGAGCAGATCACTGCACCTGGCCCGGTGGTCCGCCACGCGGTCAGCTTCTACAAGGTCGGAGACGCCGCTGTGACGGGCAGCGCGCCGCGCGTGAAGATCGACACGATGTTCGCCCGGCTGCTTGGCCGCGATCAGCGAGCGGCTGCCATCATCGTTTCGGCCGAAGAGAGGCAGGGCAAGCCCGCTGATCCCGCCATCGCCCTGTTCCTGCAAGACATTGGCGATGTGAAGGATTTGGCTGACCGCAGCCTCGGCATCCGCTAAAGCCCGTTCGCATGTGCGGGGTAGCGGGCATCTTCCATCTTGAAACGGCCAAGCCGGTCGATCCGGCGCGGGTGCGCGCCATGCTGGACGTCATGCCGCATCGCGGGCCGGACGGCAGCGGTATTTGGACAGCGCCGGGCGTGGGGCTGGGGCATGTGCGCCTTTCGATTATCGACCTTGGCGGGGGGGCACAGCCGATGCTGACCGAGGACGAGAGCCTTGCCGTCACGTTCAACGGAGAAATTTACAATTTTGCCGAGGTTCGCGCCGAACTTGAGGCGAAAGGCCATGTGTTCCGCACCGACAGCGATACCGAAGTCATCCTCCACGGCTATCGCCAATGGGGCGAGGCCTGTGTCGAGCGCTTCCATGGGATGTTCGTCTTTGCCCTGTTCGACGCGCGGGCGCAGTCGCTTTGGCTGGTGCGCGATCGGCTGGGGGTGAAGCCTCTCCATTATGCCCAGCTTTCGGACGGCAGCCTGATCTTCGGATCGGAATTGAAGAGCCTTCTTGCCCACCCGTTGCTGCGCCGCGCGCCCGATCTGGCAGCGGTCGAAGATTTCATGGCCTATGGTTATGTGCCCGACGACGCGTGCATCGTTGCAGGCGTGCGCAAGCTGGGGGCGGGGCATACCCTGCGGCTGGTACGCGGGCGGCCCGTGCCGCAGCCGCAACGCTATTGGGACGTAAGCTTCGCCGAACGCAGCAAAGCGAGGCCGGAGGCTCTTGAGGAAGAACTGGTCGCCCTTATGCGGCAGGCGGTTCGATCGCGGATGGTGTCCGATGTGCCACTGGGCGCCTTCCTGTCCGGTGGGGTGGACAGTTCCAGCGTCGTGGCGCTGATGGCAGAGGCTTCCAACCAGGCGGTAAAGACCTGCACGATCGGCTTCGATGTCGCGAGCCTGGACGAAAGCGCTTATGCCGACCGGATCGCCCGGCGCTTTGCCACAGATCACCGCATGAGGATCGTGTCGCCTGACGATTATGGTCTGATCGATACGCTTGCCTTTCATTTCGACGAACCTTTTGCCGATGCTTCCGCGCTGCCTACCTACCGGGTGTGCGAACTGGCGCGGGAGAAGGTGACGGTGGCCTTGTCTGGCGATGGCGCGGACGAGGCCTTTGCCGGATATCGCCGCCATCGGTTCCAGATGCAGGGGGAGCGGGTGCGCGGGCTTATCCCGGCATCGGTTCGCGAACCGCTGTTCGGCACGTTAGGCCGCTGGTATCCCAAGGCTGATTGGGCGCCTCGATCGCTGCGGGCGAAGTCCACCTTCCTTGAACTGGCAGGCGAGGGGAGCGAAGCCTATGCGGCGTCCGTCAGCGTTACCCCCCATGCTCTTCGCCAGAAGCTGTTCAGTCAGGACATGCGGAGCCGACTGGGAGCCTATCGGGCGGAGGACCGCTATGTCCGCGCGATGGCGCAGGCGCCCGCGCGTGACCCCTTGGACCGGGCGCAATATGCCGACATTCATATCTGGCTGCCCGGCGACATACTGACCAAGACCGACAGGATGAGCATGGCCGTGGGGCTGGAGGCGCGTGAGCCATTGCTCGATCATCGGCTGGTGGAGTTCGCCGCCCGCCTGCCGGTGGCCCAGCGGATCAGGGGCAACAGTGGCAAATATCTGATGAAGAAGGCGATGGAGCCTTACCTGCCCCACGACATTCTCTATCGTCAGAAAATGGGGTTCGTCACGCCGATCAGCAGCTGGTTTCGGGGGGCTTTGGCGGGTGAGGCGAGCGCAATCGCTGGCGGATCGGCGCTTGCCCGGACGGGCTGGTTCGATGCCAAGGCGCTGGGGCGCATCGCGGCCGATCACAAGGCCGGAATGGCGGATCATGGTCGCCTGCTTTGGCAATTACTGATGCTGGACAAGTCGCTCGCCCGTTTGTTCGGGCTCTGACCGCCGCGCAGACGGGTTGGCGACATGGGCCCCTCATGCAAAACCTTGCATGCAAGTCATACCGGTGCCAACGGAGCGGGCGGGTCAAGGGCAAGCAAGGACGCAAGTGACAGTTTCGAAGGAAATCGTTCGGGCGCGACTTTACCTGCTGTGCCTCCTTGGAGACTTGGCGGGGCTGTTCCTGTCTTTCCTGCTGGCGAACTGGTTCGTGCTGGGCGCGCTGCTCGGCGAGCCGGGCAAGCCGCACGGCCTGGTCATGTTTGCCATGGTCGCGCCACTCTACATCTTGCTGGCGGTGCAGGGCGGTGCCTACGGCATCCATATGCTGGACGACATCCGGCGCGGCATCTTTCGCGGGCTGCTGGCCTTGGCGCAAGCGGCATTGCTGATGCTGCTGGTGGTCTATCTCGGCAAGATCGCTGAACAGCTTTCGCGCTTAACTTTCATCACCGGCCTTGGCTTTTCCGCCGTCAGCGTGGCGCTGGTGCGCCTGGCGATCGCCCGGCTTGGGGCTCGTTTGCTGGGCGAGGTGCCGCATCTCACTGCCGTCATCCGGGATGGCGTGGACATCGAGACTGGCGCGCACATGGAAGTGATCGACGCTGCCGCCGCGAACCTGCGTCCTGGCCGCCACGATGCCGACATGGCGGCACGGCTGGCGGCGGCT
The DNA here is from genome assembly GCF_905120495.1 of Sphingobium sp. S6. Classification (NCBI taxonomy): domain Bacteria; kingdom Pseudomonadati; phylum Pseudomonadota; class Alphaproteobacteria; order Sphingomonadales; family Sphingobiaceae; genus Sphingobium; species Sphingobium sp. S6. The sequence continues at coordinate 470,687 of NZ_CAJHOG010000001.1, forward strand.
GTCGGCATGGCGGAGCGCGTGATCGTTGCATGTCCGATGGAGCGGATGAGTGACTGGTCGGTTGCGCTCAAATCTCTTTCCGCGCGCGGGGAAATCGTGGTCCCGGAACTGCTGCGCTTCGCCCCGGCGCGCGTGGATGAGTTTGACGGCCAACCGACCATCATCGTTGCTGGCGGTCCCTTCCAGTTCCGCGACCGCATCATCAAGCGGATTTTCGACATCATCGTCGCGACTGTCGCGACCATCATCATGTCGCCAGTACTGATTACGGCCGCACTGGCGGTGAAACTGACCAGTCCCGGCCCGATCCTCTTCAAGCAGCCGCGCATCGGGCGCGATGCTCGGCCGTTCAGCATCTACAAGTTCCGGTCGATGCGGATCGAGGCGGCCGATCACAATGCGGACAAGCTGACGGCGCGTGACGACGAGCGAGTGACGCCGGTCGGGCGTTTCCTGCGTCGTACCAGCATTGATGAACTGCCGCAGCTGTTCAATGTGCTGCGCGGCGACATGAGCATCGTGGGACCGCGTCCCCATGCCGCGGCGGCCAAGGCGGGCGACAGCCTTTATTGGGAAGTCGATGAGCGCTATTGGGAGCGGCATTGCATCAAACCCGGCATGACCGGCCTTGCCCAGGTTCGCGGCCATCGCGGATCGACCGACCATCATCAGGACCTGATCGACCGGCTCCAGTCGGACCTTGAATATGTGACGAAATGGTCGATCTGGCGCGACCTGCGGATCATCGTCGCGACCATCGGCGTGCTCGTGCACCACAAGGCCTATTGATGAGTGCGCTTGACCTAGCCCTTTTGCTTATCCTTGTCGCCTCCATCGTGGCGCTGCTTTGGCCGTTTCTGTTTTATCCGCTGATCCTGCGCGCTCTGCCTACTAAGCCGGAGGCACTCCGAGCGGGCGCTGCCCCGTCGGCTTCGCTGCTTTTCTGCGCCTATAATGAGGCTGCGGCGATGCCCGAGAAGCTGGCCAACCTCGCGATGTTGAAGTGTTTCCATCCAGACCTGGAGATCCTGGCGTTCGATGATGGATCGTCCGATGAAACGGCGGCCCTGATCGCCGCAGAGGGCGATCTGGTCACGCTGATCCGGGGGCCGGGCCGCAGCGGCAAGGCGCATGGCATGAAGCAACTGGCGGCGCGCGCTACAGGTGACGTCCTGATCTTCACGGACGCCAATGTGATGTTGGATGAACGAGCGATCGGCAATCTTCTCGCCCGCTATGCCGATCCGCAAGTCGGTGGGGTGCTCGGCTCGCTGCACTATGTTGGTGAAGGGGACAGCGCGACAGCATCGGTGGGTTCGCTCTATTGGCGGATGGAGGAGCGTTTGAAGGACGAGGAATCGCGCACCGGCAATGTGCTGGGCGCGGACGGATCGATCTTTTCCATCCGCCGCAGCCTCTATCCGGTCTTCCCCGATAGCGTGCTTGATGACCTGACGGTGTCCATGGCGGTGGTGTTTGCGGGCGCGCGTCTGGTCAAGGCCAGGGATGTCATCGCCAGGGAAAGGCTGGTTGCGGGCAGGGGCGATGAATATCGTCGGAAGGTCCGCATTGCCGCGCGGGCCTGGCACACGCATCAGCATCTTCGGCCTCAGCTTCGGCGCATGGGGGCGCTCGACCGCTTCAAATATGCGTCGCGCAAGATCATCAGGTGGTTCGGGGGCGTGTTCATCCTGACCGGTGGGCTTGCAGCCTTGTCGCTGGCGTTGAGAATATCCCCTCTGCTGGCGTTTGCCGCGGCGTTCTTCGCCTTGCTTCTGCTGATGCTCGGAATGCGGGCCAAGTCGGGCCCATTGGCCGCTCTGACAGACATTCTCATCGCTTATGCGGCCACGCTTCAGGGGGTGGTGAAGGCCATGTCGGGCCGCACCATCACCATCTGGAATCCCGCCAAGTCACGCTGATCCCTCTCGCCAAAGGCGGGGCATGATGTATAGGCCCTCCCAATGCTGATCGGAGCCAAGGCGTGATTACTTTCCAGCGGGTGGCAAAGGCCGCCGGCAAGCATCTGACCCGGACCATGCTCGTCTTGCGCAAGGCGATAGGTGCGCGCGCAAATCGGGCGTGCACGGCTTGCGGCCAGTCGGTCGTCGGCTTCTTCCGCTATGGCGACAATGCGGAATGGGGTTGCCCCAACTGTGGCGCCTCGCCACGCGAGCGGCTGATGAACCATCTGATCGCGGAAAAGACTCTCACGGTCCCGGAACAAGGCGCCATTCTGCACATGGCGCCCAACGAAGGCAGCCTGGTCCGTCGCTTTTCGACCGCCGCCAACTATGTGCCAGCCGACCTTGATCCGGCGCGCTATTCCGTCCCGGGCATGCGCCGCGTTGACCTGATGGCGCTGGCCGATGCGGACCGTTACGACCTGTTCTACGCCAGCCATGTCATGGAGCATGTGCCGGATGATCATGCCGTCCTGCGCAATATCTATCGCGCGCTCAAACCCGGTGGTGAAGCCTGGCTGATCGTGCCCTTGTGGGACAAGCCGACCGAAGACGGTAGCTTCGACATCCCGCCGCGTGAACGGGAACGGCGATTTGGTCAGTGGGACCATGTTCGCCAATATGGACTCGACTTCGCGGACCGCATCCGGGATGCGGGGTTCCAGCTGGAAGAGATCGACGCGGGCGGCATCGATGCCGACACACGCCATTTCTTCGCGCTCGACGATCGCCTGTTCCGCGCCCGCAAGCCGGTGGGAAGCACCGCGGGGTGAGCGCGCTGCTCGGCAGGACCATCACCAGGATGGAAGGGTCCGCCCGCTTCATCGCGCTGATCAAGCTTGCCAATGTCGGGCTGACGCTGATCTGGGGATTTGCTGTCACTTATGTTTTCGTGCGTGTCCTGCCGCTGCGCGAATTTCAGGCGTTCCTCCTGCTGGTCGCCTTTGGCAACTTCACCATTTCAGCGGAATTTGGCCTGACCAGCATCATTTATGCCCGGCTGCGGCGCTACTGGCTAGGCCATGGGGAGGGGAGCGCTGATGGCTTCCGGCTTGAGGAGATGGGCGTCCTTTTCCTGTTCCTCGCCATGCTGATCCTTGGCGGTGTCGTGATCCTGCTGGTCGCGCTTGTGGCTGGCGGGCTCGATACGACGATGCCGCTTCTGTTCATCCTCTTCTTCCTTTCCGCCTGCATCAACTTGCCCGCCTTGCTCGCCAAAAGAGCGCTGGCGGCGGTGGACGGGAATTTCATCTGGGAGATGCTGGATTGCGTGCGGCGGCTGATGACGATCGCATTGCTGCTGCTGATCCTGAAAGGATTGGACGCGCGCCTGTCGGTTACGCTGCAAATTTTGATCAGCCTGACCGTGATCGGATATGCCATCGCGCTGGTGCATCGCCGGCTGGAGATGACGGCGCAGGACTGGCTCGCCTTCAGCCGGGGGGGCGCGCATGTCCGCACCCATTATCTGCAGGATATCGGCGCGTCGGCGTTGTTCACCATCTCGGAGATCGTGGCCTATAACGCGCCCTATTTTACCATAGCGGCTGCCACACACGACGCCCGGCCGATGCTGCTCTTCGACTTTTTCTTCAAGATGTCGCGGGCGCTTTCCATGGCGATCCGGGCGATGGTGGAAGCCGCGCTTCCCCGCATAACCCGCGCCTTTCATGCCGGAGAACGCGCTCGACTGCGTCAGTTGCTGATCCGCGCTTTGTCAGTTGCTGTCGTCTTTGCGCTCACCGCCTCGGCTGCGCTCCTGCTGGTCGGGCAGTGGATTTTCACCAAACTCTTTGCGGGCCGCGCCGCCATCGGCATGGTCGACCTGCTGCTCATCGATGGAGCCTTGCTGGCGCTCACCATGATCTGCGTGTCCGTCTATGTTCAGGCGGCGTTGGGACGATTTTCAGATCTGCTCAAGCGCTCGCTACCATTCCTTGCGGGATCGCTTCTCAGCGTGCCGCTGGCCATGCTGTTCGGGGATTGGTTCGACCGGGGGTTCCTCGCGCTCTATGCGCTGACGATGATCCTGGTTGCCGCGCTACACGCTCTGTCCTTACGCCGCCTCGTGGCTGAAACGGCCGCGCGATGAAGGTTGCGATGGTCGATCCGTCGCTCTTTACCGGGCGATATGATGACAGTCTGTGCGCGGCCTTGGCCAGCCAAGGCGCGGACGTGGCTTTGTTAGGACGGCCAATGCGCCAGACGGACGCCATCACGCCGGACGGATATCGTTACGAGCCGCGCTATTTCCGACGTAGCGAGGCATTGCGCACAAAGCTGGGCGAGGGGAAGGCTTTCCGTCTGCTCAAGGCCGCCGAATATGGCACGGATTGCGCTTTTGGCCGGATCAGAGCCCTGACAGCAGCAGATGTTGCCCATTTCCAGTGGTTGCCGCTCGCGCCCGCCGACCGCCTGCTCCTGCGCCGTTTGAAGGGGCGGGTGGCGCTGGTCCATACGGTCCACAATGCGGATGCCTATCATGCGGATGCTGGTGTGCAGGGCAGGGGATATCGCGCTTTGCTCGACATGTTCGATGCGCTGATCGTGCATGGCGATACGACCCGCGAGGCACTGGAGGCGCAGGGCATCGCTTCGGCTCGCATCCATGTTGTGCCGCACCCGCCGATGCGCCTTGGTTCAGCCGGTGCCGCAGATCTGGCCGCCATTGCCGACCCTTCCGTGCCGCGCTTGCTCTTCTTCGGCACGATCAGGCCCTATAAGGGCGTCGACATATTGATCGAAGCATGCCTCTCGCTCTGGCGGGCTGGTCATGTCTTCGAACTTGTCTTTGCCGGGAAACCCTTCATGGACATCGGCCCGCTGCTCGGCAGCGTGAACAAGGCGGGCTTTGGCAACCGGCTGATCACCGATCTTGGCTTCCTCTCCGAGCATCGGCTCGACGCCCATATGGCGAAGGCGGATGCCATCATCTTCCCCTATCGCCATATCGATTCCAGCGGTGCGTTCCTTTCGGCCTTGCATCATGGCAAGGCGATGGTGACATCGGACGTGGGCATGTTCGCGGCCCTGCCCGAAGACGTTGCGATCCGTACAAAGGCCGGAAATCCGGCCGATCTTTCTCAAGCCCTCTTGCGGCTCATCCAAAGCCCCGCCATCAGGCAGACGGCTGGCGCGGCGGCACGCGCCTATGGTGAGACTATGGGCAGTTGGAAGGACATGGCCTTGGCAACGATCGGCATCTACCGCTCAGTTATGGCCACGCGCGGATGAGCCGATATGTTCGCGAATTGGCCGACCGCGCGCTGGCGGTGCGCCTCGCCATTGCGGGGCGTGTGCACCAATATCCTGAAATCCAGGCGCTTCGCCGCTTCCTCTCCGCCTTTGCGATCGATTGCGTGTTCGACGTGGGCGCCAACCGCGGGCAATATGCGACCATGTTGCGCAAGGATGCGGGCTTTTCCGGCACGATCCTGTCCTTCGAACCCAATCCCGAGATTTTTGAAGAACTGTCCCGCCGGGCGGCATCCGATCGCAAATGGCGTGTCTTCAACCTGGCCTTGTCCGACTTCGACGGGCCAGCCAGCTTCAACATCATGGCGGCCGATCAGTTCAGCTCACTCAAGAAGCCGTCGGATGAGCAGGATGCGATCTTTGCCGATCGCAATCGGGTCACCCGCACCGTCGAGATGCAGTGCAGGCGGATCGATCGGCTTTTCCCAGAGCTTCAGGCTGAGAATGGCTTTTTGCGCCCCTTTCTGAAGATGGATACGCAGGGCCATGACCTGTCGGTGTGCGAAGGCGCAGGCGCGATGATCTCCAACATGGCGGGCGTGCAAACAGAACTTGGCGTGCGGCCCATCTATGAAGGCGGGACCAGCTATCGCGCCATGATCGACTGGCTGGGACAGAGGGGCTTCATGCCGTCGGCCTTCTTCGCCAACAACAAGGGGCATTTCCCCCTTCTGGTCGAAATGGACGGCGTTTTCGTCAACCGGGCGCTGCTCCCGCAAGGAAGCTGATGTACGCGCCACCAATCCGATCTGTTGATGCCCGGCGCCTTTTTCTGGCGGGCGCGATCGGCCTTGCCTTATGGGTGGGCGCGACGTTCCTGTGGCATGTGACCTATCGGCAGGGCGTCAGCCTGGCTGTCATCCTGTTTCTGGATCAGGATTTCCCAGCGCTCCTGGGCGGCCTCTTCCTGATGGCTCTGGCTGCCCCTTTTGCGGAGGGTATGGGATTTCGCCTGCCCAAGCCGCGCGCGCGCGTGATTGTGCCGCTGATAGTAGTTTTCGGCCTCATCGCCTGGGCCGGTCATTATTGGCTGTTCCAGAATTACGCGATCTCGCGCGATGAGGAAGTGGCACGCTTTGCCGCTGCCTATATGCGCGAAGGCTTGCTCGCCCGACCGATCCCCGCCGAATGGGAGCCCTATCGGCGTGCGATCATGCCGGAGTTTTTCTCGCCATTCGGCGCCGCGGATTATTGGACCGCCGCTTATCTGCCGGTGAACAGCGCGATCCAGGCGCTGTTCTGGCGGATGGGGGATCCTAACCTTGCGGGTCCTGCACTGTTGATCGCGGGGCTTTTCGCCCTGTGGCGCGTGGCGCTGCATCTCTTTCCGACGCGGGGCGATGCTGTTTGGGTGACAATGCTGCTGGCGTTGTCGTCCACGCAGCTGTGGGTCACGGCGATGACCCCCTATGCCATGACTGGCCATTTCGCGCTCAACCTGATCTGGCTCGCGCTGGTCCTGCGGGGGGGCATTGTGGGGCATGTCAGCGCGGGTGCGGTCGCATTGCTTGCCGCAGGGCTGCACCAATGGCATTTTCCGCCGATTTTCATCGCGCCCTTCATCTTGTGGATGCTGTTGTCGCGCCGCTGGCCCGTGGCCGCCTTTCACATCCTCGTCCTGGTTGCCATCGTCGTCGTCTGGGCGAAGCTGTGGCCGGGTTTCCTCGTCCAACTGCTTGGCCCCGCATCCGATGTACGACCATCCGCAGGGGTCGCGGACAAGGTGGGCAGCTTGTTCGAACGTTTGGGGGACCGGTGGCAGCCACTGGTCAATCTCAGCCGCTTTGCCGCGTGGAATAACATATTGATGGTGCCGCTCGCCGCGTTGGGCGTGACGGCGATGAAGTGGCGCAGCGCGCTCCGAGGCCAGGAGATCGCGCTTCCGCTGGCGCTTGGATGCTTTGCCGGTTGCGCGTTGGCATTGGCGCAGGGCTATGGTTGGGGGTTTCGCTATGCCCATGGCTTCATCGGGCCGTTCTGCCTGCTGGCGGGGCTTGGATGGGCCCGCTTTCGGCCAGCGGCGATGCGGCCGCTCTATCTGGGGGTCGTGATCACGCTGGTGATGAGCGCCTTTCTGGTCTGGCGGACCCATGTTTTCGTTGCGCCCTATGCCGCCAGCCACCGCATGATCGACGCGTCGCAAGCCGACGTCGTCCTGGTTGACCCCCGCGGTGGCCTGTATGTTACCGATCTGGTGCGTGGGCGAGACGGAGTGCCGGGACGGCCGATGGTCATGAACCTCGGCATGCTGACGTTGGAACAGGTGGACGGCCTTTGCCAACATTATGTCGTGGAGCTGTTTGATCGGGCTGAGTTCCGGCCGCTCGGCGTGCCGCTCGCCCGCTGGAACCTTGGGCGCATGGATGCGCTGCGCGCCCATATGAAAGCGGTGGGCTGCGACAAGCCCGTCCTTCCGCCATTGGTGGAAACGATCGATGAGGCGATGAAAGCTTCGGGCGACGTGCTCTAGGGCTTGCTGCCCTTCATATAGACCCGTTTGCCGCCGATCCAGGTTTCCAGAACCTGCGTGGCCCGTACTTCGTTGGGACGAGCGACGGAAATATCCCGGTCTATCAGGATGAAATCGGCCCGCTGTCCGGGGATCAGGCTACCGAACCGCTTTTCGGCAAAGCCTGCAAAGGCCGCCTGCCGCGTGTAGCCGTCGAGTGCGGCGTCGAAGCTTACGCGTTGCTGGGGCGTCCATCCGCCAGCGGGTTCACCCGAGCCGTCTTCCCGACTCATCGCTACTGCCATGCCGGCGAACGGGTTGGGTGTCGTAACGGGTGCGCCCGATCCGAATGCCAGCGGGACCCTGTTGTCGAGCATCGCCTTCCAGGCATAGCCGCCGCTCAATCTCTTTTCACCCAGACGTGCTACCGATACCCGCCAATCGGTCGCCAACCGCGCGGGCTGCATTGACGCAATGACGCCATTTTGTCCGAAGCGGGGCAGGTCGGCGGGATCGACGATGGCCGCCTGCTCGATCCGCCAGCGCCTGTCGCCCTTGTAGGTCAACGCAAGCTCCGTGATCGCGTCCAGCACCTCGCTATTCGCAGCGTCGCCCATGGCATCGACGGCGATCTGGAAATTGTCCATCGCCGCGCGGCTCATCATGTTGCGCATCTGCGTCGAGGGGATCAGCGAATATCCACGCTGCCCGGGCGCGTCCGCATAGTCGGCCTTGAGCCATGCCCCGCGCGAGGCCAGCGATCCATCCAGGTCCAGCTTCAGCCCGCCCATGCGCAGCCGGTCCTCATAGAGCCATGGCGTAGGCTCAGGTCCTGCGATCAGCACCATATTGTCGAGGCCCTGCGCATAGGACATGATCCGCACCCGCAGCGCGCCGCGATCAGCCGACCGGCGGAACGCCTGCCAATCCTCGATCGTCGTGCCCATGTCGGCGATGCCGGTGACGCCATTGGCCAGCAGCAACTGCTGCGCCTTTTCCAGGGCGATGTCCCGGTCCTTAGGGGCGGGCGGGGGCACCACCCGTTGGATCATGTCCATCGCCTTGCCCACGAACACGCCAGACGGCTTGCCTCCGGCCATTTCGATCCGGCCGCCCGCTGGCGCCTTGCTCCCCGCGCTTATGTTGGCGGCCCTCATCGCCGCCGAGTTGGCCCAGCCCGCCTGACCATCAGCGCTTTCCAGCCAGACCGGCACGTCAGCCGTGGCAACATCGAGTTCAGCCGAGGTCGGGGCGCGATTGAGCCCCCAACGTTCCGCGCTCCAGCCCCGCCCGATTATCCATTTCCGCCCGCTATTGGCGGCGACATACTCCCTTATCCTGGCCTGCGCCTCCGCCAATGATCGCGTCTCGGAAAGGTCGAGTGTTACCTGCGTCAGTCCCAGCGCCATGACATGGCCATGCGCATCAATGAGGCCAGGGATCAGCGTCTTCCCGCCGCCATCCAACTGAAAGTCCAGCCCCTTGGGCCAGCTCTCGCCCTTCTTGAGCTTCCTTTTGCGGGGCGGCGCTTCATAGCGGCCCGGCAACAGCCTCTCGACCTTGCCTTCATCGTCGATCAGCAGCGCGCGAAAGCGCACCGTGCGTCCATTGGCGTCGACGGCGATGCCGTTCACATTGTCTATGACGCCGGACGCGAATGCGGGGAACGGCAGAGCGAGCGCGGTGACGGCCGCCAAAAGGACTTGATTCATGCCTTGGTGATCCGCCGGACCAGCGCGCTCGTATCCTGCCGGCTGCCACCCATCGCCTGCACATCGGCATAGAATTGATCGACCAATGCGGTCACGGGCAGGGTCGCACCATTGGCGCGCGCTTCTTCAAGGGCAAGGCCCAGATCCTTGCGCATCCAATCAATGGCGAAGCCGAAATCGAAACTGTCCTGAGCCATGGTCTTCCAACGATTTTCCATCTGCCAACTCTGCGCCGCGCCGCCCGATACAGCTTCGAAGACCTTGTCCAGATCGAGTTCGGCCGCCTGGGCGAAGCGCAGCGCTTCGGAAAGCCCCTGCAGAACGCCTGCTATGCAGATCTGGTTCACCATCTTGGTTGTCTGGCCCGCGCCTGCGCCGCCCACATGCACGATGCGTGCGGCATAGCTTTGCATGACGATCCTCGCCGCTTCGACAGCAGGCCCGGTTCCACCGCACATGATGGAAAGGCGGCCGTTCTCCGCACCCGCCTGTCCCCCTGAAACCGGGGCGTCGACGCAATGCAGTCCCCGGCTTTCGCCTTCGACGAACAGCTGCCGTGCAATCCGCGCGGACACGGTGGTGTGATCTATGAAGAGGCTGCCGGGCTTCATCGAGCGGAATGCGCCTTCCTTGCCGAGAGTCACCTGCGAAAGGTCATCGTCATTACCGACGCAGCTGATCACGATCTCGGCCTCTTCCGCCGCCTTGGCCGGGCTGACGGCGACGGCGCCGCCATAGGCCTCCGCCCATTGCTTCGCCTTGCCGATCGACCGGTTATAGACGGTCAGCTGGTGCCCGGCCTTCGCCAGATGTCCGGCGACGGGGCCGCCCATGACGCCCAGGCCGATAAACGCGATATTAGCCATATGCCTCGTACAGTTAGCCGCGTGGCCTTTTGCCATAGGGCGAGATTTCGCCAAGGGCCAGTTCCTTCCGAGCTAAATTTCCGCTAGGAGCGAGCGCATGAACACGTTGAGCAAGATCGAAAGCGCAATGCCGCTGCCCGTAACCGTCGATGACATATTGGCGGCACGCGTGCGGATTTCGGGCGCGGTCGTGCACACCCCGACGCTGATCAGCCAGACCTTGTCCGACATGCTCGGATGCAAGGTTTACCTGAAATTCGAAAATCTTCAGTTCACCGCCGCTTATAAGGAGCGTGGCGCGCTCAATCGCCTGCTTCAGCTGGATGCTGCTGCAAAGGAAAAGGGCGTGATCGCCGCATCCGCCGGCAATCATGCGCAGGGACTTGCCTATCATGGCCGCCGCCTGGGCGTGCCCGTCACGATCGTCATGCCGGTGACGACGCCGACCGTGAAGGTCACGCAGACGCAGGGGCATGGCGCGACGGTGGTGCTGCATGGCGAGAAGTTCGACGATGCCAGCACATATGCGCGCCAACTCGCCAAGGAACATGGGCTGACCTTCGTCCATCCCTTCGATGAACCGGACATCATGGCGGGGCAGGGCACTGTCGCGCTTGAGATGTTGGAGGACGCGCCGGAGATCGACACACTTGTCATACCGATCGGCGGCGGCGGCCTGTTTTCTGGCATGGCCACGGCGGCCAAGGCGATGAAGCCCGATATCCGCATATATGGCGTGCAGGCGGAACTTTATCCGTCCATGTACAGCCACATCAAGCAGACGAACCTTGCCTGCGATGGCGATACGCTGGCGGAAGGCATTGCCGTCAAGCAGCCCGGCGAGCTGACGCGCCGCTTCGTGGAGCGTCTGGCCGACGATGTGCTGCTGGTCGACGAACGCCATTTGGAAGAAGCGCTGAGCCTGCTGCTCCAGATCGAGAAGACGGTGGTCGAGGGCGCGGGTGCGGCTGGCCTCGCCGCGCTGCTGACGCATAAGGAATTGTTCGCGGGCCGTAATGTGGGCTTGGTCCTGACGGGCGGCAACATCGATCCGCGCCTTCTGGCGAACGTGCTGCTGCGTGACCTCGCGCGCTCGGGCCGCCTGGCGCGGCTGCGCATCATCCTGCAGGATCGTCCTGGCGCTTTGTTCCATGTCGCGCGCATCTTCGATCAGGAAGCGGTTAACATCCTGGAGCTGTCTCATCAGCGCATCTTCACCAATCTTCCGGCGAAGGGTTTGAGCCTAGACGTCGAATGTGAAACGCGCGATGGCGAGCATCTCGACCGTCTGATCACGGCGCTCAAAGCCGCTGGATATGAGGTCGCGCCGATCGAGGTTGCGTGATTTGGGCCTTCATCCGGGGCGGCGCATTTTTCGTGGTAAATAACCTTTTCACGGACGGCTGCGGGCGTCATAGTCTGTCCATGACTCAAGTTTGGCGCAGCGTTTTGACGGAGACCGTGGCGTGAGCGCACCATTTCGTTTCCCGCGCTTCTTCGTGACGAACCCCAGCCCGTGTCCCTACCTGCCGGGCCGCAGCGAGCGTAAGGTTTTCACCGAACTGAACGGCGACAATGCGTCGGAATTGAATGACGCGCTTGGCCGCATCGGTTTCCGCCGCAGCCAGAACGTCGCTTATCGTCCGAGTTGCGCCGACTGCTCCGCCTGTGTTTCGGTGCGTGTGGTGGCGGGCGAGTTCACGCCCAACGCCACGCAGCGCAAGCTCATCCGCCGCAACAGCGACCTCGTCGTGACGGCTTGCAAGCCCTGGTCGACCGAAGAACAGTTCGAACTGCTCCAACGTTATCTCAAGGCGCGCCACCCCGGCGGGGGCATGACCGAGATGGACGAGATGGATTTCGCCGACATGGTCGAACAGACTCCGGTCGAAAGCCATGTGGTCGAATATCGCGAGCCGGGCAGGAATGGCCGCCCCGGCAAGCTGATCGGCGCATGCCTCACCGACCGGCAGGGCGATGGCCTGTCGATGATTTACAGCTTCTTCGATACGGAGCTGGAGCATCGCAAGGGCCTCGGCAACTTCATCATCATGGATCATATCCTGCGCGCCGCGAAAGCCGGTCTGCCCTATGTGTATCTCGGCTACTGGGTCGAAGGTTCGCAGCGGATGCAATATAAGGTCCGCTATCGTCCGCTCGAAAAGCTGAGCCGCAGCGGCTGGGTCCGTTTCGACCCGACGGAGCAGGATCGGGCCATCCAAGGCGTTCTGCCGCCCGACGAACCGCCGCTGCCGATCGAACTGGCGGGCATCTTCCGGAAATGATGATTGTTCGGAGCGCTTTTGGCGCTTCTTTAGAACCTATTTCGCGACAAGCGTGACAGCCTCGATCTTGTTGCCGTCGGGATCGCGGACGAATGCGCCATAATAGTGCGCATCATAGTTCGGCCGCACGCCCGGCGCTCCCTCGTCCGTTCCGCCGAGTTCCAGCGCCAGCCGATGAAACTCCCGCACGGTGTCCCGGTTGGCTGCCTCGAAACAGATATGGACGCCGTTCCCGGACGATGCCCGTTCTCCATCCACCGGTGTTTCCACGCTGAACACCACGTCCGTGACGCCATAATCCAGCGAATGCGGATAGTCGCGGACGCTGCGATATCCCAGAAGCGCCATCAGCGGGTCATAAAAGGCCCGTGCGCGTTCGACGTCATTGGTTCCAACCGACACATGATGAAGCATGTCTCGCCTCCCGGTAGCCATGGTTTGCTGCCAGGCTAAAACCGCTGACTCAGGCTGTGGTTGCGTTGGTCGCCCTGTCGATGCGGGTCGGTTAGCGGGGATCGATCACTATCGTCGTGGTTGTCGCCCCGGGATAGTAATAGCCGCCAGCGATGTAGCCGGGAGCCTGCGTCGTCGTCACAATCGGTGCTCCGGGACCGCTGTGATGAACCACGGCAGGCGGTGCTGAATAAGGCTGAGCGTCATAGTCGACACCGTAGTTGCTCCGCGCTTCGCCTTCGAAGCGGCCCTCATATTCGCCGCTCACTGTCCGGCCGTTTTCATCGCGCCAAGTTCCGGTCCAGCGCCCCTCATATTCGTGAGGTGGCGGAGGAGGGCCGTCATGTGCGGTCACATCGTCATCATAGGGGACGCCCGGCCGCGCGCGATCACCATCTTGAGCATCCCAATCGACATTGCTGCGATAGTCGCGCACACGTCCCTGATTGTCGACCATCACCGCATCATCATAATAGCGGGACCAGCCATATCCGGCGACGGGTGCCGGAAGGCCATAGCTGCCATAATTTCCGATGCGATAGGCGGGACGGGTCCAGTAGGATGGCAGGACATAGCCCACCACCGGCTTCCTGTAGGCACCCCACCCGCCCGGCGCATACCATCCTGCGAACCAACGGCCCTGAACGCGCGGACCCCAGCGATGAACGACGGTCCCGCGATGCATCCCGGCATGAACAGAGCGCGCGCCGGAAAAGCCTTTGCCCATCATCGGGAGCGCTGCGCCGCTGCCACTTGCCATTGCCGGTGTGGCAAGGCCGACAGCAAGGCCGGTGCCTGCCAGCATGATGCTCCAGATCCGCATGCGAAACTCCCCGTTGTTCAAGGCCGCCCCATGCGCAGCCGCGATGTTAACGGTTGGTTTAGCATGATGATCCATCCCGATCCACGCGGGTGGAGGGCGAAGCCTGTCCCGAAACGAAGCAGCTTTCAGGCCAGGCGCTTGCCGATCCGTGCCATGATCATCTCCAGCCCCTCCCGGTCGGCAGCATCGAACCGCGCTGGGGTGGGGCTGTCGAGGTCAAGCACCGCGACAACCTGGCCATTCACCTCAACCGGCACGACGATCTCGGAGGCACTTGCCGCGTCACAAGCGATGTGCCCCGGGAAAGCATGAACATCCTCGACCAGTTGCGTCTGCCCTGAAGCTGCTGCCGTACCGCAGACGCCGCGGCCCAAGGGTATGCGGATGCACGCAGGCTTGCCCTGGAAAGGCCCGAGCACCAGTTCACCGCCTACCATGCGATAGAAGCCCGACCAGTTGAGGTCCGGCAGAAACTGCCAGATCAGGGCAGCCACATTCGCCATATTAGCGATCGCGTCGGGTTCATCATTTGTCACCGCTTCCGCGGCGGCCAGCAGGTCCTCATAGAGCGTCGCCTTGTCCCCATCGGCCTGGGCGTTGAAGTCGTACATCGGAGGTCCTTAATCCAGCCGCACCTTGCCACGGCCTCGTTTCACTGAACTGCGCGCCTTCTTGGCGTCGACGCGGCGCGCTTTGGCCGCCTTGCCCGGTTTCGTGGCGATCCGTTTCGCATCGCGCTTGTAGGCCTGCGCAATCATCTCGGCCAGCCGTTCGCGGGCGTCCTGGCGATTGGCCTCCTGCGTGCGGAAACGCGACGCCTGGATGACGATCTCTCCGCCGGAGGTGAGGCGCGACCCCGCCAGTTCCTTCATTTTCCGATATGCATGCACCGGCAATCCGAGCCGGTATAGATGGACCCGCAGTTGAACAGCCGTAGCGACCTTGTTGACATTCTGCCCGCCGGGACCGCCGGCAGTGATGAAACGCTCCTCCAGCGCTTCTTCGGGAATGTCAAAGTCCGGCATCGTCCAGATACTCCGGTCCGAAACCCGCCGCCGCGAAGGTGGAGGGCAGGGGAGCGGTCGCCTCCGCCGGGGCTTTATTCCCGCGCGGGATGCTGAGGAAACGGCTGTGCAGCAGCATCGGTCCCTCGCCCCTCCCATATACCGGGTCCCCCGCGATGCCGAAGCCAAGGCCATGCAAGGCATGCGATCGGATCTGGTGAGTCCGGCCGGTGCGCGGCGTGAAAATGACCATGGCGCGCCCATCCTTGACCGCCAATTTGCGCCACTCGGTCACGGCCGACTTGCCGTCCTTCGCTGCGATCATTCGCCATCCCTTTGCAGCGCTGCTGACCTTCTTCAGCGAAAGCTCGATGACGCCGCTACCGGGCTCCGGCACGCCGTCCAGCACCGCAACATAGCGCTTGCTCACAGTGCCTGCCTCGAACTCGGCAGCATAGCGTTTGTGCGCTTTGGGATTGCGCGCCAGCAACAGGCAACCGCTCGTGTCCCGGTCCAGCCGATGCACTGGCAGTGGCCAGCGCTGAAAACCGAATGTCAGCGATGAGAGATGATTTTCCAGGCTCAACGAACCGTCGCGCGGCGCATCGACCGGCAGTCCGGAAGGCTTGTCGAGGATGATGGCTTCACCATCGATGAAGAGAACTCGGTCATGCAAAAGGGACAAGGAGTGATTCCCGAAGCAGTTGGAAAGATTGACGCGCGGCCTGCGTCCTATAGGTCGTGGTAGCCATGGAGAACAGGGGGGACGAGGTCCAGCAAAAGTCCGCGCGGCGGCAACACGCTCAGGGTGGCGGTCGGCTCGAATGGATCGATGTTGCGCGCGGCATAGGCATCATCGCCGTTGTCGCAGGGCATGTCTGGACCAGAGGCCCTTTCCGGGACGCGCTCTACAGTTTTCACATGCCCCTCTTTTTCCTGCTCTCCGGCATGCTGTCCCGGCCACAGCCGCCTGAACGTTTCGCCCTGCGGCAACTGTCGTCGCAGATGCGCCCCTATGCGGCATTCCTCGCACTGCTGATCGTCGCGGATCAGATCATCGAGCCGATGAAGGGGCAGCGGCCCATTTTCAACCAATGGCCAGAGGATCTCCTGCCGATCCTGCTCGGCGGGTCATGGCTACGCGGGCCCTATACCATATTCTGGTTCGTGCCTTGCCTGATGGTCTCGCGCATCCTTTTCAATGCGTTGCTTGCCCGTTGGCCAGATCCGCTGGACCGCCGATGGTTGATCACGATCACTCCCGCAATTGTGTGCGCCTATGCGGTGGGAGAGATGACGAAAGCCTCTGTGCTGGGATTGCTCACTGTTCCGATGGCGTTCGTGCTGCTGTGGGTGGGTGCGGCGTGGCAGCTGGTGCAATGGAAGCAATGGATGTGGTTGCCATTGGGTGGGATCGGGCTGGCGGGATTGTCAGGACTGCTCCCCACGCTCAACATGAAGGCGGCCGATTATGGTCTGCCCATCTTCTCGCTGGGCTCGGCGGTCGCTACATCGGTGCTGATCTTTCGCATATCCGTCCATCTCGCGCCCTATGGCGGTTGGTTGGCAGCGGTGGGGAGGGCGTCGCTCGTCATCATGTATCTGCATGTCGCGGTGATCCACTATCTCTCGCCGCATCTCGATGAACCCTGGCTGCTGCTGAATGCGTTGCTGCTGCCGACCGGCATCTATTATCTGCTGCGCGCCACCCCTGCAGTTCGCCGCCTCTTCCTTTGAAAAAAAGGGGCCGGTGCACCCATCCCGTGCACCGGCCCCAATGTTGCGCCTTGCGACCCAAGGCTCAACCGCTGCACCGAGAGGGGGAGTGCAGCAAATGTCTAGCCGTGCAGCTTGATAGCCGTCTCCGCGATCCGCTTGCCCTGATAACGGGCACCTTCCAGTTCATCCTCGTCGGGCTGGCGGCTACCATCGCTATGCGCGATGGTCGTCGCGCCATAGGGTGCGCCGCCGCGAACCTTGTCGACGCCCATCTGGCCGGTGTGGCCATAATCCAATCCGACGATCACCATGCCGAAATGCAGCAAGTTGGTGATGATCGAGAATAAAGTTGTCTCCTGCCCGCCATGCTGGCTGGCGGTCGATGTAAAGGCGCCGCCGACTTTGCCGTTCAACGCACCCCGGGCCCACAGCCCACCGGCCTGGTCCAGGAACGCCGCCATCTGGCTCGACATACGGCCAAAGCGCGTACCGGTGCCGATGATG
The DNA here is from genome assembly GCF_905120495.1 of Sphingobium sp. S6. Classification (NCBI taxonomy): domain Bacteria; kingdom Pseudomonadati; phylum Pseudomonadota; class Alphaproteobacteria; order Sphingomonadales; family Sphingobiaceae; genus Sphingobium; species Sphingobium sp. S6. The sequence goes on from NZ_CAJHOG010000001.1 coordinate 487,721, forward strand.
ATCGCGTCATAGTCGGCCAGTTCAGCGACGGACGCGACCGGAGCCTGCTGATCGAGCTTGAACCCGGCATTCTGTGCGACTTCCAGCGGGGCCGTCTCCGGCACGCGCTTGATATCAACCTGCGCTCCAGCAGCGGACGCGCCTTCCGCCACGGCTTTGGCCATCGTTTCGATGTGGCCATAGGATGAGTAATAGAGGACCAGCACCTTTGCCATGACGAGTCTCCAATCTTGTTAATGCATTGAACGGAAAAAGGTTTCTTGAGGGGTTTGGCCGCCCGCCACGCCAGGGGGTGGGGCAGGGCGGGCGGCCGTAGGCTCCACAGCGGAGCCTATTCGCTGTCTACCAACACGATTTCACTGTCCTCGATCGCGGTGATCGTGATGGGCTGTCCGCCGAGGATCGCAGCTCCATCGCGCGTTTCGAACGTCTGGCCATCGATTTCGATGCGCCCAGTCGCGGGAACGAGGTACAGGTGACGTCCCTCAACGCTTTCATAGGTGACGCTCGTGCCAGCCTTCACCGTCCCGCCCAGCAACCGGGCGTCGGCACGGATGCGCAGTGCTTCCTGATCCTCGGCATAGCCGCTGGCGAGCACCACCAGCTTTCCGGAGCGATCGTCCCTGGGAAAGGGCTTCGCGCCCCAGCTCGGGGCGTCGCCCTGCGCCTTGGGGATGATCCAGATCTGGAACAGGGTGGTCGTCTCGTCCTCCAGATTATATTCGGAGTGACGGATGCCGGTGCCTGCGCTCATCACCTGGACGTCACCTGCTTCCGTGCGTCCCTTGTTGCCCAGGCTGTCCTGGTGCGTGATCGCGCCCTTGCGGACATAGGTGATAATTTCCATGTCGCGGTGCGGGTGGGGGGGGAAACCAGTGTTCGCCGCGATCTCATCATCGTTCCATACGCGGATCGCGCCCCAACCCATGCGATCGGGATCAAGATAATTGGCGAAAGAAAAATGATGGCGGGCATTCAGCCACCCATGGTCGGCATGGCCGAGGCTGTCGAAGGGACGGCGTTCGATGCGGCTTGCTGCGGTGGTGTTCATTGCTGTGCCTTTCCTTGGCGGGTAACCATTCCCGCTTGCTTTCGACCTATTTAGCGATAAGGATTGTTTCTTAAATCGGCAGTGTCGAAACGGATTGTTTCCTTTATGCGCCTTCCTGATCTCGAAGCCTGGGCGATGTTCGCTGCGGTCGTTGAGCATCGCAGCTTCACTGACGCTGCAAAGGCCCTCAGCATATCGAAGGCGACGGTTTCAAAAGCCGTTACGCGCCTTGAGCAGCATCTCGAAACCAGCCTGTTCAACCGCACGAGCCGCCGCCTTGCACTGACGGAAAGCGGAAAGCGTCTGGCCGCCCATGCTGCCCGTATTCTGGAAGAGGGCCAAGCCGCCGAAGAGGCGGCGCGGCAAGACACGGCCGAATTGTCCGGCACCATCCGGCTGGGCGCGCCGATGACGTTTGGGCTTCTCCGCATCGCGCCTCTGATTGCCGAGTTTGCCAAGCTTCACCCTGCCGTCGATGTTGATCTTCACCTTTCAGACGCGCGGATCGATATGGTCGAGATGGGGCTCGACGCCACTCTTCGTATCGCGGATATGCCGGACAGCTCTTTGCGGGCACGGCGGCTGGGCGACGTCAAGCTTCACGTCATCGCCTCGCCTTCCTATCTCGCGGAGCGGGGACGTCCTACCCATCCTTCCGACCTCGGCGCCCATGACTGTCTTTGCTATTCCAACGCCCCAACGCCTGACGTCTGGCGTTTCTCTGGACCGGGGCAGCAGAATGTCGTGATCCAGGTCAGGGCGCGCATTACCGTGAATAGCGGTGACGCGATGCTGCCCGCGTTGAAGGCGGGGATAGGTATCGCCCGGCTGCCCGACTTCATCGTCAGCGATGGCCTCGCGTCAGGCGAATTGCAGGAGGTGCTGGTCGATTGGAGACCTCCGCCCCTCGGTCTGCACTTGGTCACGCCACCCTCGCGTTTGCGCCCCGCGCGGGTTGAAGCGCTGCTTGATTATATTACTCGCCATCATGGCTGCTAGGGTTCGTTGCGCAGGTGAATCCATCTTGACTCAAAATGAATCACTTCACCGGCAAATCTTTGCAAATAGATTCAAATTCCCGCGACTCGCGCATTTCTGCGGGTTAGCGAAAAATTAACCTTTGTCCTTCAGAAGTTTTTTGGTTAATGAATTGGAGCAGACGCCGTTCTTAGGGGTTGACGGGATCTGCAAGGACAGGGGCTTCAATATGCGCGTTCTGCTAATAGAAGATGAACCGACCACGGCCAAGGCGATCGAGCTCATGCTCACGACCGAAGGCTTCAACGTCTACACTACCGACCTTGGCGAGGAAGGGCTCGACCTGGGCAAGCTGTATGACTACGACATCATCTGCCTCGACCTGAACCTTCCGGACATGCACGGATATGACGTGCTGAAAAAGCTTCGCGCCGCCAAGGTGCAGACGCCGGTTCTCATCCTTTCTGGTATCGCGGAGATGGATAGCAAGGTTCGCTCCTTCGGTTTCGGTGCCGACGATTATGTGACCAAGCCTTTCCATCGCGAAGAACTGATCGCGCGGATTCACGCCGTGGTCCGCCGCTCCAAGGGGCATTCGCAGTCCGTCATCCGCACGGGCAAGCTGGCCGTCAATCTCGATGCCAAGACCGTGGAAGTCGATGGCAACCGCGTCCACCTGACCGGTAAGGAATATGCGATGCTGGAGCTGCTTTCGCTCCGCAAGGGCACGACGCTGACCAAGGAGATGTTCCTCAATCATCTTTACGGCGGCATGGACGAGCCTGAACTCAAGATCATCGATGTTTTCATCTGCAAGCTGCGCAAGAAGCTGGCGCTCGCTTGCGGTGGCGACAATTATATCGAAACCGTCTGGGGCCGCGGTTATGTGCTGCGCGATCCTGATGAGGCGGAAGAGATTGCGATCAAAGTCGCCTGAACCAATATTTTCTAGCTGCTGAAAAAGGCCGGTGATCCATAACGGTCGCCGGCCTTTGCATTGGTACTGCGCTCACGTCCGCCCCGAACCATGTGGAAAAGGGCCAGCGATCCTTGTGGATCACCGGCCCTTCCATGTCAGGCGAATTAGGGGCGGAGGAAAGGGCTTAAAGCCTCAGGTGGGGGAACCGCCCCTTAGGGGTCAATTGTCCGCCTGATTGGAAGACGTGCTTTCACTGGAGCCCACGGCTTGTCCGCTTCCAGACAGTTGCCCCGTGGCATTCAGCGCGGCGCTTCCATTCAGAGCGCCACCGCTGCTTCCAGCAGGTGGCGCGGCGCTGGATTGGGCTGCCCCGGCAACGTCGCCAGCCGCCGATCCTGCACCATTAACGGCGCCGCTGGCCCGATTGCGCGCTGCGTCGGCCGTTGCGCTTGCCTGTCCCTGCGCCGCCGCGCCAGCGGTGACCGCACGATCTCGCACGGCGCCCGCCGTCTGGCTCGCACCATCGCGAATACCGCCGACGGCATTGGCCACGTCATTGGTGCCCAACGTGTCTGCAGTCAGGCTGCCGCTTGCCGATCCGCTGGCAGAGCCCGAAGCATTTGCGCCGCGGCTTTTGCCCTTGCGGCTGACTGACCCAGCAGCAGCACCGTCGGCGCGGCCCGAGCCCGACCCGCCAGCCGACACGCGGCCATTGTTGAGGTCAACGCTGCGATCAATGCCAATGCCGCCCGAGCCGTTCAATGTTCCGCCCAGCGATCCGCCAACGCCACCCAAGGTGCCGCCAAGGCCTCCACCCAAGCCGCCTCCGCCGCCAAGCAGCTGAGCAGACGCAGGAGCCGCGGTGAGGGCGGCAAGGCAAGCCGTGGCAAGAATGATTGTCTTCTTCATCGATCGTCTCCTTGTTCGTTGTCGATCCGATGACAGGAGAACGCGATCGCGATGCGACTTAATCCCGGGTGCCTGGATAAATTCTACAAGTAACTGAAAATCAATTATTATTTCTGCATTCGCCGCAGATGATGCCATGGCCGAATGCTTTGCTGGGTCCCGCCTTCGCTTCGGCGATCAGCCCATTCAAGCTGCCTTTCGCCACCAGCCGTCCTGCAACGAGGGGCGCCGCGAAAGAAGTCCCTCTAACCCGGCCTTTTCCGCCATCGGCGCGGGCCGCATACATGTCGGCACCAGGCGCTGCGAAATCGACGTGCCGAGCGCGGCCCGCTTCCGGCAGCAATCGGCCCCGGCCATCAACTCCAGTTACAGCCACGACGTCGGGATAGGATGCCGGATAAGCGGGAGGCGCAGCCGGGCCGTCATTGCCCACAGCAGCCACGATCCTGACCCCCTTGTCCCGCGCAAGACGGATCGCGCCTGCCAATAAGGGGTTGCTGGGACCCACCAAACTTGCCGTCACCACCTTCACCCCACGCGCAGCCATCCATCCCAGCGCGCGTACGATCGCAAATGCGCTGCCGCCGGCGGGATCGTCACCATAGACGTCTGCCACCAGAAGCGGCGTGCCCGGCGCTGCCCCCCGGATGGCGCCCGAACCGCTGATCAGGGATGCCACGGCCGTACCATGTGCACTGGCCCGGGGGGCGCCCCGTGCGAAGCCGCGCTGCTCGATCGCGCCGGGGAGTGACGCGTGGCGGGCCACGCCCCCGTCAATGATTCCGGCGGCAGGCGATGTTACATTGGAGCCGCCTGCCAGAGCCGCTCCTTTCAATTTTGGTGCGGCACCTCCGGGAAAATAGAGATTGTCCGCGCTCGCCTCCGCTTCCGGCGCGATGGACCGGACCTGCTTCAGCGCGCTGGCAAGGCTCCGGCCAGCCGGTATCGTCAGCCGTGCGAGCGGCAGGCCGATCCCTTCGACAGTATCGCTCGCCACAGAATATCCCGCGCGACGAAGCGCTTCGATGCTTGTTGGACTTGCCCCCATCAGCAGGACGACGCCACGCCGTGCCACTTCCTGCCTGTCGTCCAGTTCGACGCTGTCACGATGCCGCCGGAGCAGGTCAGCAATCCGCGCTGTCCTTTCTGCCACCAGGCGCTCCGCAAGCCTGGCCGGGGAAAGCCGATCCAGTCCGCCACGATCTAACGCGCGATCGGCATTATCAAGCAGTTGGGGAACGGCATTGTCGATCGAACCCAATGCGCCACCGGGGGACGGCAGCAATTGCGCCTGAGCAGCCGGGCCCGTCAGCAGAAACCCAACAATGATCAAGGAACGATGCATCTTCATCTCAATCTCTTCACCCTCGCAGGGCCTGGGAGCAAAGCCCCCTGTCCTTTCGCATTCATCATGACCCATCGCGAATTAATTTCCGCTATATCCAACTCGTCTGGGATGAAACGCGCGAAGCCAGCCGTTTCATCCCTGAACATGAGATGGAGAACGGATGTCGTTTGAGAGCGATCTGTTGGCGATCCTTCCCCGGCTACGCCGCTTCGCCGTCAGCCTTTCGCGGGATCGCGCCGATGCGGACGATCTCTGCCAGGCTGCGCTGGAACGAGCGCTGAGGGCGCGCGACCAATGGCAGCCGGGGACAAGGTTGGACAGCTGGATGTATCGTATCATGCGCAATCTCTGGATCGATGAAGGCCGTTCGCGTCAACGTGCTTTGCGGACCTTTGCGCCTGAAGAAGCCGGGCAGAATGTCGGCTATGCGGGGGACCATGACGTGGAAGCTCATATGACCCTCTCCGATGTCGATCGGGCCATGCAGGCACTTCCCGACGAACAGCGGGAAGCCATTGCCCTCGTCCTCGTGGAGGGGCTGTCCTACAAGGAAGCGGCCGAAATCTTAGGCGTCCCGATGGGCACATTGACGTCACGTCTGGTCCGCGGTCGCGGAGCCCTTATCGAACTGTTGGGAGAAGCGGCATGACTGACATCGACGAAGCCATGCTGATCGCCTGGGTTGACGGAGAATTGGACGAAGTGAGCCGCCGCCGTGTCGACCGCGCCATCGCGGAAGATCCGGCGCTCGCTCAGCGGCTTGAGACGCACCGCCGGTTGCGGGAACGCCTCTCTGGCCATTATGCGCCGGTCGAGGCGGAGCCGGTTCCACCGGGCATGCGGGCCCTGCTTGAAGAAAGCGGCAAGATCATCCCGATCGGCCACTCATCAGCACCCCGGCAGCGGAAACTGTGGATAGGCGGCGCAATCGCGGCAAGCCTTGTGCTCGGCCTTGGAATAGGCCGCATGTCCCACGGTCCCACTGGGCCGGTAGGGTTGAGCAATGGCGTCATGATGGCGAAAGGCGACCTTGCATCGGCGCTGGAAACCCAGCTCGCCTCTGCTCAACAAGACGCGCCCATCCGCATCGGCCTAAGCTTCAAACGGCGAGGCGGCGGGTGGTGCCGCAGCTTCGAAGGCAGCATCATGTCGGGCGTCGCATGCCGGGAAGGGGATGGGTGGCAGGTTGAGCAGTTGGTCCCGGCCGGGTCTCGCTCTACAGAGTATCGTCAAGCTTCGTCGACAGACGAACGGGTCACCTCAACGATCGATGCCTTGATGGAAGGCGCTCCTGCCGACGCCGCGCAGGAAGCTGCCGCCCGGGCGAGCGGATGGCGGTAGCTTCAGTTCAGGTTTGCAGCAGCCAGCGATCGGTGCCTTGAAGACCGATCGCTGTCAGCTTGCCGCTCTTCCAGGCGCCCGTGTCTATGCCGATCCGATTTGCCTGCTCATCAACCTCAGTGGAGATGCTGTGGCCATGAACGACCATGTAGGGATGGGGCTGCCGGTCATGCAGAAATTCCGCCCTGATCCAGCGCAGGTCGGCTGCTTCCTGTTCTTCCAGCGGCAGTCCTGGCCTGATCCCGGCATGAACGAAAAGGTAATCGCGCATGACCAGGCTATCTTCAAAGGCGTCCAGGAAATCGACATGCTCGCGCGGCACGTGGCGCAGCATCCATGACGCCATATCGCCATCCGTCATCGCTGCTCCGATGCCGGGTTCCAGGCCATAGCTCTCCAGCGTTGCTATACCGCCGATACGGCGGCAATAGGCCGCGAACTGCGCACTGCCGCGCGCGGCGCCAACGAACACTTCCTCATGGTTGCCCTTGATCAGGTGGACGTTGCGCGAAGCACCAGCGAGCGCCATAGCGCGCTCGATGACTGCGGCGGACTGCGGACCGCGATCCATCAGATCGCCAAGCAGGACGAGATGGCAGGGCAGGGGAGCGCGAGCCCCATCGTCCTGTTCGATCAGTTGCAGCAACTGCTCGAAAAGGTCCAGCCGCCCGTGAATGTCACCGATTGCATAGACCCGCCGGTCCGAACCGATATCCGGCACGAACGACGGCGCAGGCTGCGATCTGGAGCGGAAAAATCTAAACATCCCGCTCCATCCTCGCACAGCGTTCAGAGTCGAGGCAATGTGACGCCTTGCTGCCCCATATATTTGCCAGCGCGATCAGCATAGCTGACCTCGCACGGTTCATTGCCCTTGAGGAACAGGAACTGGCACGCCCCTTCATTGGCGTAGATTTTCGCTGGCAGCGGCGTGGTGTTGGAAAATTCCAGCGTCACATGGCCTTCCCAGCCGGGCTCAAGCGGCGTCACATTCACGATGATGCCGCACCGCGCATAGGTGGATTTGCCAAGGCAGATCACCAAGACGTCGCGCGGCACCCGGAAATATTCGACCGTCCGGGCGAGCGCAAAGCTGTTGGGCGGAATGATGCAGCATTCTGTCTTGCGATCGACGAAGCTGTTCGCCGCGAAATCTTTCGGGTCCACGACCGCGCTGTCGACATTGGTGAAAATCTTGAACTCGTCCGCGACCCGAGCGTCATATCCATAAGAAGAGAGGCCATAGCTGATGCAGCCGTCACGACGCTGATTTTCCACGAACGGCTCGATCATTCCATGGGACATGGCCTGCTCGCGGATCCACTTATCGGACAAAATCGACATGGTTTTTCTTAGCTCTTGCTGGGAGGAACAAGCCCCAAGTCATTGGGACCGAATGAGAAAGGAAGAAGTTCGGTGACGCTGTGGTGAGCAAAGGACTCGCCATCGGCAGCGGCACAATAAATCGCGATCGGCCGTCCGGCTACCTGCTCTGCTTCATTGAGGATCTGCCGGCACCGGCCGCAGGGTGTCACCGGTGACGCGTCGCCTCCGGCAACCGCGATGGCTTCCATGTCGGCCAGCCGTCCCTGCGCGTTCACCGCCGCAACAGCCACCGTTTCCGCGCAAAGCGAAAGCCCGAAGCTCGCATTCTCGAAATTCGCGCCGACGATAATCTCACCGCCAGCTAACCGCACCGCAGCACCGACGGCAAAGCGGCTATATGGTGCATAGGCATTGCGCCGCGCCGCGCGCGCGGCCTCGATCAAGCTTTCGACATCCGCTTCCATGCTCATGGCGCTACCACGCCCCATCTCACCGGACCATCGACCCCATCGATATGGCGCATGTCATTCGCCGTCCACATCACCCATCGCCGGGTGGCATAGTCTGGCGGGAAGAAATTGCCGTCCAGCCACAGCGTCCGGTTTATGCCCGACGCGATGTCATATTCCTCTTCGAAAGCCTTCGAGATGTTGAGGAGGACGGGCTTTCCGGCATTGCTCTCGACCAGGTTGACCAGTGTATTGAGTTCCGACAGCACCGCGTCTCGTCCCGGCCGCGCAACGCAGTTCGGATCGAAGTCCAACCGGATCACCGGGGGCAGGGCGGCATTGTCGCGCGGTACGGTCGTGATGAAACGTGTCGCCTGACCTGCAGCCCGACTGCACAGGCTGAAATCCAGCACCGCGCCATAACGCAGCCCCGACGATCGCGCCGCAGACCAGTTCCGTGCAAAGGCAGGATCGCGGCCGTCCTTCCCCTTTGCCGCGCGGATATAAGCGAAATCAACGCCATTCGCGGCCAAAGTGCCCCAATCGATCGCGCCCCCGTCGGCGGTTACCGCCACGCCCTGAACCGGATAGACATCGCGCCCCGGCGCCCAGCGGCAGGCATAGACCCACGCGCCCGCCACCAGCAGAACGATGACAGCCGCGCCCGCAAGGATGCGGACCAAAAATTGGCCTGAAGAATGCTGGCGAATGTCCCCTTACCCCTTGATGTGCAGCACGCAGATCAGCGTGAACAGGCGTCGTGCCGTGTCGAAATCGACCTTGATCTTGCCCTCCAGCCGCTCGATCAGCATTTCCGCTGCGTCATTGTGAATGGCGCGGCGCGCCATGTCCACCGTTTCGATTTGCTGGGGCGAAGCGTTGCTGATCGCCTGGTAATAGCTGTCGCAGATCGCGAAATATTCCCGGATCGGTCGGCGGAACCGGCCCAAGCCCAGGATGATCGCCTCCAGCGGCTCGCCATCCTCCCGTTTGATCTCGATCACCAGCCGCCCGTCCTCGACGCGCAGCAGCACCCGATAAGGCCCGCCATAGCCATCGCCGTGGACGCGCTGAGGCGCGAAAAAATTGTCTTCAAGCAGGTCGAAGATGGCGATCCGCCGCTCCTGCTCGACGTCCGCGTTGCGCCAAAGGATCGTGCGCTCGTCAAGCGTGATGTCTATGATGCGCGGGTCGGTCATGAGTCCCTAGTCCCTGCTTGCGCGGCCGTTGAAAAGCAAGGGGGAGTTCTCCACAGCTTTGCAGGATCTGCCGTAGCTTGCCCCTTGCGCAGCCGGGCTGCTGGCGCGATGAGGGGGGGATGGTCGAATTGGTGCAAATGAATCCTGTCATGGAAGCAGGCATGCCTGAACTCCCCCGCAACGTGGAGGCTGAGGCGGCGTTGCTTGGCGCGCTGATGATCGACAACCGCATCGCCGAGGACATCCAGCTCAAGCTAAAGGCCGAGCATTTCTTTGAGCCTCTGCATGGCCGCATCTACGAAGCGGTCATGAAGCTGGTCGAGCGGGACATGGTGGCCAACCCCGTCACGCTCAAGCCGCTGCTGGAACAGGACCCGGCGCTCAAGGAGTTGGGCGGCGTCGGCTATCTGGCGCAATTGACCGGGAATGGCGCCGCGCTTCTCGGCGCGCGTGACTTCGCAACCCAGATATACGACCTCGCTCTTCTTCGTCAGCTTGTTAATGTGGGCCGGGAACTCGTTGAGAATGCGCTGGATACGAGCGAAGATGTCAACCCACGCGAGCAGATAGAGCAGGCGGAAGTCGCGCTCTACAAAGTCTCGGAAGGGGAGGGAGAAACCGGATCGGTCAAGAGCTTTGCGACTGCCACCACCATGGCGGTCCAGGTCGCCGAGCGTGCGCTGAACAGTGGCGGGCACGTTTCCGGCATCACCACCGGCCTCACCAGCCTCAACGAAAAGATCGGCGGCCTCCACAATTCGGATCTTATGATCCTCGCCGGGCGTCCGGGCATGGGCAAGACCTCGCTCGCCACCAATATCGCTTATAATGCGGCCTCCCGCTGGATGCGTGACCATGCGGACGGCATCCCACCGGAAAAGAATATGGGTGCGAAGACCGCCTTCTTCAGTCTGGAAATGTCCGCCGATCAGCTCGCAACACGCGTCCTAGCCGAACAATCCGGCATCAGTGGCGAAGCGCTTCGCATGGGCAAGATCAGCCGCGCCGACTTCCAGAACCTGTCCCGCGCCGCGCGGGAGCTTCAGGAACTGCCGCTGTTCATCGACGACACGCCGGGCCTGACGATCGCTGCGTTGCGCACGCGCGCGCGCCGACTGAAGCGGCGTCATGACATCGGCCTCGTCATCGTCGACTATCTTCAGCTGCTGCAAGGCAGCGGCCGGGGCAGTGATAACCGAGTGCAAGAAATTTCGGAAATTTCCCGTGGTCTCAAGACCTTGGCTAAGGAACTTAATGTTCCGGTTCTGGCGCTTTCCCAGCTCAGCCGTGCCGTCGAGCAGCGCGAGGACAAGCGGCCGCAGCTGTCCGACCTGCGTGAATCGGGCTCCATCGAGCAGGACGCCGACATGGTCTGGTTCGTCTTTCGCGAAGATTATTATGTCGCGGCGAAAGAACCGGGGAACAAGGAGAGCAGCGAGCATCTTGAATGGGCGCAGGAGATGGAGCGGATCTACGGCCTCGCCGAACTGATCGTCGCCAAGCAGCGTCACGGCTCGACAGGCCGCATCCGCATGAAATTCGACGCGAAGATTACCCGCTTCTCCGATCTCGCGGACGGCGGTTATATGGGTGATTATGAGTGACCTGTCCTCCGGTCCGGCTTGTTTCGAACGGCCTGGGGAGGGCGCTCAACCTGCAATGAGCGCCTGCAAAACCAGCACCAGCCCGATCAATCCTACCATATAGACCAACGTCCGGACGACCGGCACGCCAAAGGCGTAAAGCGGAAGATAGACGATCCGCGCGCCGAGCCAAATCCATCCGCCGATTGCAGTCAAGTCGCTCGTCCGCCCTGCTAGCACCACGCCGAGCAACGCGACGATGGCGATCGGATAAGTCTCAAGGAAGTTTGCCTGCGCGCGCACCAACCGTCCGGCGACGGGTTCCAACGGCGGCAGCGTCTCATCGCGCGCGCCCATATTCCATTTCGGCCCATATTGCTTGGTTTTGAAATGCCCCGCTGCGAAGATATGGACCAACAGGAGTACGCAGCTCCAAGCCAATATTTTAAGTTCGATCGCCACGCTGGTCCCCTTTCCCACGACTGAAGCGGCCACAGTATCGCCATTCCTGCACATGCGCCATGATGCTCGTCGCGTGGATGGCGTTATGCCTGGAGTAATCGCAGGGCGCTCGACTGAACGGAATCGTTCGATTATGCAGTATCCTAAGAACTGCCAATCGCATACAAGGACATAGCAGTGATCATCTCCCGGCGTCGCGCTCTTACCTTGCCCCTTCTTGCAAGCGCTTGGTCCGCTGCTCCAGCCTGGGCGCGCGAAGCTGGCAGAGGCTCGCGGCTACAATATACGGGCAATCCGCTGCGCCTGCCGATGGGGGTCTGCGACCCGCAAATCCGGATTTTCGATGACGTGGCTTGGCTCTATGCCACCCATGACGCCAGCCCCACGAGCCGCACTTTCACGATGAAGGATTGGCAGATCTGGCGAAGCGACAATCTCGTCAACTGGTCTCATGAAGGAACGCTGCGCCCGGAACAAACCTATTTCGGCAAGCCAAGCAACCATTGCTGGGCCACTGACGCCATCCGGCGCAATGGCAAATATTATCTCTATTTCTCCATGGGGCCTGAAAATATTGGCGTGGTCGTCAGCGACGCGCCCGCAGGGCCTTGGCGCGATCCATTGGGCAAGGCGCTGATCGCAAAGGGTCAGGTTCCCACCGAAACGCGCGACCCCGGCATATTACAAGAGGCTGACGGCACCAGCTATATCGTCTTTGGCACCTATGACTTTTATATCGCGCGCCTCTCCGACGACATGATCTCGCTTGCCGAAACCCCGCGCCGGATCACGATCGCCGATCCTGAAGGGCCTTATGGTCGGGGTAAGACCGACGACAAACCTTTCCTGCATCGGCGCGGGAAATATTATTATCTATCCTGGGGCACCTATTACGGCATCGGCACCTCGCCCTATGGTCCTTTCCAATGCAAGGGTCCCTTGTTGCTGCCCGAAAATGTGGAGCCGTCCTTCCTCAACGACAGCTCCATGCGCGGCCGTTATGCGCCACCGCCCGGTTTCAAACCGAAAAATTGGCTGAACTTCGACCGTCATGGCTCCTTCTTCAAATGGCGCGGCCGCTGGTTTTTCGCCTGCAACGATCAGTCGCAGGAAGGCACCACGCCGCTATTTCGGCAGAGCGTGATCTTCGACGTCCACTATCTCCGCGACGGCAGGATTGCGCCGCTTAAGCTGGCAGCGAACGGCGTGATCTCACCAAAGAAATCTCGCTGAAACGTCGATCATCACCCGTCATGCCAGCGGAAGCTGGCATCTCTGGCCTAAGACCGCGACCACGCCTCACGATATCCGAGCTTCCGCTGAGATGCCGTGATCGATTCAGCTCAGGCCATCAGAACACAGGCTGGTTGGCCGGGTCCTCTGGATCAACCGAGGGCGCGGGGATCGGCGTCACGGGCGAGTGAATGCCGCATTCCACCTTGTCCCAACCGCGCCAGCGTCCTGCGCGCGGGTCTTCACCTGGCAGCACCTTCGACGTGCATGGCTCGCAACCGACAGACAGATAACCCTGCGCTTCCAGTGGATGGCGTGGCAGGTCATGCTCGGCGAAATAGGCTTCCAGATCGTCCTTCGTCCAGTCGCCCAGCGGATTGATCTTCAGGCGGCCGTCTTCCACCTCAAACCGCGGCATGTTCTGCCGCGTGGTTGACTGGAAAGCTTTGCGCCCTGAAATCCACGCATCCAGCCCCTGCTTGGCGCGGTTCATCGGCTCGACCTTGCGAATATCGCAGCAGCCGTCAGGGTCGTAGGACCAGCGGAGGCCCGTTTCGTCCTTCTTCGCCAGAACATCCGCATCCGGCGTGACCGACCGGCTGTTGATAAAGCCCATGCGGCTGATCAGCGTATCGCGATAGTTGAGCGTTTCCGCGAACATCTTGAGCGTATCGACGAAGATCACGGGGACCGACTTGTCGGCCCTCGCCACCAGATCCAGCAGCACGGCGCTTTCCGTGCCGAAGGAAGACACAACCGCCACCTTGCCGGCCAGACCTTCGGCAAAGACGGTCTTGAGCATCGTCAATGCATCCACGCCGTCGAAACGCGCGTTCAGCGCGTCGGCATCAGCCTGCGTGAAGGCAGGGCGGGCGTCGATTACGTCAAGCTGGCGGGCAGGTTCAGCCATGTATACTCTCCGGGTGCCGCTTCGCCCAAACCGGGCTGCGGCCATCGACGGTCTTTTGATAGACGTCGGCATAGCGATTGAGGGCGCGCTCGACGGCGGCGTCGTCCAGCGCCTTGTCCGGGCGGAAGCTGTCAAAGCCGCAGCGGCGCATCGCGACCAACTGGTCAACCAGCACGTCGCCAACCGCTCGCAACTCGCCCTGATACCCCGCCTCACGCAGGATACGCGCCGCCGAATAGCCGCGTCCGTCGCCATAAGCGGGGAAGTTCACCTCGACCAGTGACAGCCGTTCGAGATAAGGCAGCAATTCGCGCGCATCCTCGCCCGCCTCGATCCTGACGGCGGTCGAATTGGACTGGCCCGTGAAGGATTCGACCGTCACGGCGGGTTCCTGCGCGGCTTCACCGTCGCGGAACGTCAGGAACTCAACCATAGATCGCCTCCTTGAAGGGCTTCATGCCAAGACGGCGATAGGTGTCGAGGAAGCGCTCCCCTTCCTGACGCTCGGCGAGATAGAGGTCCGTCACCTTCTCGATGGCATCCACGACGCCATCCTCGGAGAAGCCGGGGCCGGTGATCTGACCGACGGCAGCATCCTGCGCACCCGATCCGCCGAGCGACAGCTGGAAATTCTCCACGCCTTTCCGGTCCACGCCCAGCACGCCGATATGGCCGGCATGATGGTGACCGCAGGCGTTGATGCAGCCGGAAATCTTGACCTTCAGCTCGCCCAGCTCCTTCTGGCGGCCTGCGTCGGCGAACCGTTCCGAAAGCTTCTGCGCCAGCGGGATCGATCGCGCATTGGCAAGGCTGCAATAGTCCAGGCCCGGGCAGGCGATGATGTCGCCGATCAGGTCCAGATTGGCCTCCGCCAGTCCAGCCTCATCCAGCTTCTGCCAGATGGCGTAAAGTTCCGCCTTCTTCACATGCGGCAGGACAAGGTTCTGCGCATGGGTTACGCGCAGTTCGTCCAGCGAATAGCGTTCCGCCAGGTCTGCCACCAACTCGATCTGCTCGGCCGAAGCATCGCCGGGAATGCCGCCGCGCGGCTTCAGGCTGATGTTAACGATCGCATAGCCCGGCTGCTTGTGTGCCGCGACCTGCCGGTCCACCCAGAGGGCGAAGGCCGGGTCGCTGCGATCGATATCTTCGCTCAAGCCCTGCTCATAAGCCGGGTTGGCGAAGAAGGGCCGGATGCGCGCCAGTTCTTCACGCGGCGGATTGAGGCCGAGCGTGCGCATATGTGCGAACTCTTCCTCAACTTGCCGCTTATATTCCTCGACGCCTAATTCATGGACCAGGATCTTGATCCGCGCCTTGTACTTGTTGTCGCGGCGGCCATAGCGATTGTACACTCGCAGGCATGCCTCCAGATAAGGCACGATCTCATCTTCGGTCACGAACTCATTGATAAGCGGCGCAACCATCGGCGTGCGCCCCATGCCGCCACCGGCATAGACTTCCGCACCGATCTGCCCATCGCGCGATATCAGCTTGAGGCCGATATCGTGGAGCCGCATCGCCGCGCGATCCTCCTCCGCGGCAATCACTGCGATCTTGAACTTGCGCGGCAGATAGGTGAACTCCGGATGGAAGGTCGACCATTGGCGCAGCAGCTCGGCCCATGGGCGGGGGTCCGTCACCTCGTCGGCGGCGACGCCTGCATATTGGTCGGACGAGATATTGCGGATGCAATTGCCGCTCGTCTGGATCGCATGCATCTCGACCGTCGCCAATTCGGCGAGAATGTCGGGCGCGTCGGCCAGCTTGATCCAATTATATTGCAGGTTCGTGCGCGTCGTGAAGTGGCCATAGCCCTTGTCATATTTGCGCGCGATCTCGCCCAGCTTGCGCATCTGCTTGGCGGACAGCGTGCCATAGGGAATGGCAACGCGCAGCATATAGGCGTGAAGTTGCAGATAGAGGCCATTCATCAGCCTCAACGGCTTGAACTGATCCTCGGTCAGTTGCCCGGCGAGCCGCCGCTGCACCTGATCGCGAAATTCCTCAACGCGGGCATCCACGATGGACTGGTCATAGCTGTCATAACGATACATGGTCAGATCACCCAGTTGCCGGCATCGGCGTCGTTCGGTTTAAGCGTGAGGTCGGGACGCACGGTCGGACCCAGAGCGCGAATGCGATCCTTGATGTGGGCGGGACGCACACCTTCCTCGGTTACGGTTGCATCGATCACATAAGGAGCGACCACGCGTAGCGCCGCTTCCTCGGCCCGCGCCAGTTCATCGCCCCGGTCGCCAACATCGACCGACTCGCCGACCTGCCGGGACCAGCCATCGCCCGCCCACCAGATCACGTCCCCGGTGCCAAGGTCATTCCCGGTCAAAATCTTCACGAATGCATCTCCGCCCCATTATTCATTTGTGCAGCAAAGCCAGCCAGCACATCCTGCGCAAGCGCGTAAGCCGCAACGTCGCCAACCACAATCAGCGCCGGGCTTTTTACCTGTTCCCGCACCACCATGTCGCCCAAGTCCGCCAGCAGTGTCCGGAGCGTCCGCATGTTCGCGCGCGTGCCATTTTCCATCACCGCGACCGGAACGGCGGGCGATACGCCGTCGGCGATCAGCTTGTCAGCGATGTCGGCCGCCGTCGCCACACCCATATAGATGACCAGCGTGCGGCCATGACCTGCGAGCCCTGACCAGTCCTGATCCGTCAACCCCTTGCATTGCCCCGCAACGAAGGTCACCGCGCTTGCCGCATCGCGATGGGTAAGGGGTAGTTGCGCCTGCGCCGCACAGCCGATCGCCGCGCTGATGCCGGGCACGATTTCCACCGGCACGCCAGCTGTGCGGCATGCCTCCATCTCCTCACCACCGCGCCCGAAAACAAACGGATCGCCGCCCTTCAGCCGCACGACGCTGCGTCCGGCAAGCGCCAATTGCACGAGCAGGGCGTTGATGCCCTCCTGTGGCATCGAGTGACGGCTGCGCTGTTTGGCAACGGAAATCAGTTCGGCTTCAGGCGAGGCCATCGCCAATATCTCGGCCGACACCAGCCCGTCATGCATGACGACATCCGCCTGCGCGATCAACCGCGCGGCGCGTAACGTCAGCAGTTCCGGATCACCCGGGCCCGCGCCGACGAGAAAAACGGTAGCAGGTAGTTGTTCGGCCATGCTGGGCAGATGGCGGAAGCGCGCAACGGTTTCAATTCAGAATGCTTTGCCGATGGCGAAGGAAAATTTGGGGCCTTACTATCCCACCTCGTCATCCCAGCTTTTGTCAGAATGACGGAAGAGGCAAGATGAACGTCAATCTCCCATCCCACTAATATCGACTTCCTTCAGCCCGATCCCGATCGAAGCTCGGGGCTGCTCGATCTCCGCCGATGAAACCGGGTAAGCGCAATAATCCGCTGCATAATAAGCGCTCGGCCGGTGATTGCCCGAAATACCCTGACCTCCGAAAGGCGCAGACGATGACGCTCCGTTGGTCGGCCTGTTCCAATTGACGATCCCCGCCCGGATATTCGCCCAGAATTGGTTATACAGCTCCGGCGATCCACCGATCAGTGATGCGGAAAGGCCATAACGGCTATTATTCGCCTCGGCGATCGCAGCCGGGAAATCGGGAACGCGGATCACCTGCAACAAGGGCCCGAACAACTCGACGTCGGGGCGCTCGCTCATGTTGGTCACGTCGATGATCGCCGGGCTCAACAAAGGCCGGTCTTCCGACAGCCGGACGAGATGCTTTATCGGCCGCCCGCCATGGCTCATCAGATAGAGGAAGCTTTCGGTGAGTTGGTCCGCGGCCTGATTGTCGATGACCGGCCCCATGAAAGGCGCAGGATCGGCATGCGGATGATCGATGATCAGCCGATCGGCGACTTTCTTGACCTCGCCGATCAACATATCGGCCAGTTCTTCCTTGACGATCAACCGGCTCGCGGCCGTGCAGCGCTGACCGCTCGACAGGAAAGCCGATTGCACGATCAGGACGGCGGCGCTGGCGATATCGCCGGTATCCCAGACGACGATCGGATTGTTGCCGCCCATTTCCAGCGCTAATATCTTGCCCGGATTATGGGCGAACTGGCGATTGATCGTCAGTCCCGTAGAGGCCGAACCGGTAAAGAGAATGCCGTTGACGTCCTCATGCGCGGCAAGCGCTTTGCCCTCGTCCGGCCCGCCCAGCACCAGTCGCACGACGTCCTGCGGCACGCCCGCTTCATGGTAGAAGCGCACCAGCATCTCGCCCACTGCTGGCGTCTTTTCCGACGGCTTGAACAGCACGCCATTCCCGGCGAGCAGGGCAGGCACGATGTGGCCATTGGGCAGATGAGCGGGGAAATTATAAGGGCCAAGCACTGCCATCACGCCATGCGGCTTGTGCCGGACGGATTGGCGAGCACCCATCGCCGCTTCCAGCCGCCGCTGGCCGGTGCGTTCCGAATAGGCGGCCACCGAAATATCCACCTTGTTCATCACGGAAGTGACTTCCGTTCTCGCGTCCCAAAGCGGCTTTCCGGTCTCCCGCGCGATCAGGTCCGCCAGCGCCTCCTCATTGGCGCGCACGACATTGACGAAACGGCGCAGCGTCTCGATACGATAGGAAATCGGCTGAGCAGCCCAGGATGGCCATGCCGCCCTGACCCTCGCAACCTCCGCCTCCACATCGCTGGCATTTCCCTGCCACAGCAGTGCACCGGTGGCGGGTTCAGTTGAAGTCAGCGTTGCGGACATATACTCGGTATGGCGGATAACGGCCCGTTAGGGAAGCGGCGCGAGGTCAAGGAGTCCGTCCGTTAACAGCCGCCGGCAGCGTCACGACGTCAGACGTTGAAGCGGAATAGCATGATGTCGCCGTCCTGGGTTACATAATCCTTGCCTTCGGACCGCCACTTGCCCGCTTCCCTGGCTCCAGCCTCGCCATTGAACTGGACATAGTCGGCATAGGCCATGGTTTCGGCGCGGATGAAGCCCTTTTCAAAGTCGGTATGGATCGCGCCGGCCGCTTGTGGAGCCTTTGATCCCTTTGCGACCGTCCAGGCGCGCGCTTCCTTCGGACCAACGGTGAAGAAGGTGATGAGGCCCAGCAATTCATAACCCGCGCGGATAATGCGGGCGAGGCCTGCTTCGGTCAGGCCCAGAGCTTCCAGATATTCGGCACGCTCTTCAACCGGCATGGTGATAAGTTCGGCTTCGATCGCAGCGGATACGATCACTGCCTTCGCGCCTTCGGCCGCTGCCTTTTCGAACACCCGAGCGGAGTGTGCATTACCCTCCGCAGCTGCCTCTTCCTCGACATTGCAGACATAAAGAACGGGCTTGGCGGTCAGCAACTGGGCTTGCTGGAAAATGCGAGCTTCCTCGTCATCGCCGGGCTGCGTCAGCCGCGCGGGCTTGCCGTCGCGCAGCAGGTCCAGCGCCTTGCCCAATACCGACGCCGCCGCCTTGGCTTCCTTGTCTCCCTGCGCCGCCTTTTTGGCGAAGTTCGGGACACGCTTTTCCAGGCTTTCCAGGTCCGCCAGCATCAACTCGGTCTCGACCGTCTCCGCATCGGCGATGGGATCGACCTTGCCTTCGACGTGGGTGATGTCGCCATCTTCAAAACAGCGCAGCACATGGACGATGGCGTCCGTTTCACGGATGTTGGCGAGGAACTGATTGCCAAGTCCTTCACCCTTGGACGCGCCTCGCACCAGGCCTGCAATGTCAACGAAGGACAGCTGCGTTTCGATGATCTTGGCGCTGCCGCCGATCTTGGCGATGGTCTGCAGCCGGTCGTCGGGTACGGCCACGCGGCCTTCATTGGGCTCGATCGTGCAGAAGGGATAGTTCGCCGCCTGCGCAGCCTGCGTTTCGGTCAGCGCATTGAAAAGGGTGGACTTGCCCACATTGGGAAGCCCGACGATACCGCAACGAAAACCCATGGACCTGCCTTCACGTCAAAATGATCGCCGGGCCGATAGCCTGTTCCGCGTCCGAAGGCCAGCCTGTGCTCAGCGCCGGAAGAAGAGCGTTACTGATGCGACGTGGTTCATGCGCTCGTTCCCGCCCCGCTGGTTGATCAGTTGATTGAGATAGCCGATCTCGGCGGTGGATTTGCCCATCAGCTTGACCTCCGCCCCGACGAAGCTGCGCAATTGGTCGAAGCCCGCCCGCTGCCCCCAATTCGTGCTGTTGAGCGCTGCGAATCCCTCCGCGTAGACCAGTGCATTGACCGCCTGGCTGCCGGGCTTCAGCGGCTTTTCATAACGTAGCATTTCCCGCAGCCGCCATCCCATGCCGCTGCCGTCCGAACGCCAGCGCTGCTCCAGCCGCGTTCGGGACGAAAATTCGCCGCCCCCCGGCTTGCCGATCGTCCAGCTGATCTGCTGGAAGCTGCGCTCTTCATTAACGTCGCGCCCGCCCTGCGACGGCAGGACAATATGCCCGTAGCCGTGATAGATGGACAACTCGGGCGACAGCTTCCACCCCACCGCGCCGCGGAGGATGGTCTGGTCGGCTTGCGACGCGCCATTGCCGAAACGGGGCTGAATTTCGGCGAAATAGATGAGCTTTCCGCTCACTGGCCCCATCGCTGTCAGGTTGAGCCAGACCTGTTCATCTTCGGCCGTCTTGGCATGTGCAGCAGCGCCGGGCAAAAGGGTCGAGGCACTCAAGAGAGCGCCGAAAAGATGAACAGCAGGACGAGGTCGGAACATGGGGCGTCCCTAGTCGCTCGCCCTTGCCATCCGATTTCCCTCCGGTGACTTTTTATGTCTGTCAGGTAATCACGCTCGGCTGCTCCATGCCGGTGAAGCCGGTGATATCCGCGATTTCCTGCGCCGCGCGTACCAGTGGCGCAAGCGCGTCTGCGGTTTCCATGTCAAGCTTGCCGTGGCGGTGCACATAGCGCTCGATATAGACGCGCAGCGTCGCGCCTTCGGTGCCAGTGCCCGACAGCCGGAATACGACGCGCGATCCATCCTCGAACAGGATGCGAATGCCCTGGTTCCTGCTGACCGACTGATCGGTCGGATCGCTATAGGCGAAATCATCCGCGCTCTGCACCGCGCCGCCGCTGTTCGCCGTGCCGGGGAGGGCAGTCAGCCTGTCCCGAAGTGCAGCCATCAGTGCGTCCGCGCGATCCTTGGCGATGGCTTCATAATCGTGCCGCGCATAATAGTTGCGGCCGTAAGTCGCCCAATGCGTCTGCATGATCTCCGCCACGCTTTGCCTGCGCGACGCCAGGATGTTGAGCCACAGCAGCACCGCCCAGATGCCGTCCTTCTCGCGTACATGGTCGGAGCCCGTCCCCGCGCTTTCCTCGCCGCAGATCGTCGCCATGCCCGCATCCAGCAAGTTGCCGAAGAATTTCCATCCTGTCGGGGTTTCATACAGCGGAATGCCGAGCCTTTCCGCCACGCGATCCGCCGCGCCGCTGGTCGGCATCGATCGCGCAATGCCCTTGAGGCCCTTTGCGTAGCCGGGCGCGAGATGGGCATTCGCCGCCAGCACCGCTAGCGAGTCCGAAGGCGTCACATAACAATTGCGGCCGATGATCAGGTTCCTGTCCCCATCGCCATCCGATGCTGCGCCGAAATCGGGCGCGGCGTCACCCATCATGCGGTCATAGAGTTCTTTCGCATGGACGAGGTTGGGGTCGGGATGGTGATGGCCGAAGTCGGGAAGGGGTGTGCCGTTGCGCACGGTTCCCGGTTGCGCGCCCAAACGCCGCTCGAAAATCTCTGTCGCGTACGGGCCGGTGACCGCGCTCATCGCGTCGAAGGAGAGGGTGAAGCCTTCGGCGATCATCTCGCAAATGGCCGGGAAGTCGAACAGTTGCTCCATCAGGTCGGCATAGGCGGCGACCGGATCGACAATCTCGACCGTCATCCCGGCCAGTTCACGCGTTCCCAGCGTATCGATGTCGATGTCGCCGGCATCGACGATGCGATAGCTGTCGATCGAGAGCGTCCGCGCGTGGATGGCGTCCGTTACTTTCTCCGGTGCGGGGCCGCCATTGCCGACATTATATTTGATGCCGAAATCCTCGTCCGGGCCACCTGGATTATGGCTGGCCGAAAGCACAAGGCCACCGAATGCACCTGAGGAGCGGATGAGGTGCGATGCCGCGGGAGTCGACAATATGCCGCCTTGGCCGACGAGCACCCGGCCGAAGCCGTTGGCGGCCGCCATTTTGAGCACGACCTGGATGACCTCGCGATTGAAGTATCGTCCGTCACCGCCGACGACCAGCGTCTGGCCTTCAAAGCCGGAGAGGCTGTCGAACACCGACTGCACGAAATTGGCTGCATAATGCGGCTGTTGAAAAACGCGGACCTTCTTGCGCAGGCCGGACGTGCCCGGCTTCTGGTCATTGAAAGGCTTGGTGGCGACGGTCTGGATCACCTGTATCCTCTTGAGAAGTGGAAGGTCAGGTATCCTCTATGGCGCCTGGATGCTGCGTTGCGCAATGCGTCACCCAGATTTCACCGCGCGGGTAGGGCGGTGGGCCGTGGACTCACAACTTTCCCCGCAGGCCCCGCTCATCAGTCCGCGAGCCTTAGCGCAACCTCATTCATGAAGCGGGCGTCATCGCCCTTCGCCAGCCACTCTGCCTCCGCGCCGATCGCTCCCAACATATCGGCCAGCGCGTCCATCTCGCTCTTGTGATAATTGCCCAGCACATAGCCATGCACCCGGTCCTTGTGCCCCGGATGGCCAATGCCGATCCGCACGCGCCGGAAATCCGCCCCGATGTGCGCGTCCGTCGACCGCAGGCCGTTATGCCCCGCATTGCCGCCGCCCCGCTTCACCTTCACCTTCATCGGCGCGAGGTCCAGCTCGTCGTGGAAGACGGTCACATCCTGCGGCGTCAGTTTGTAGAAGCGCATGGCCTCCCCGACTGAACGGCCGCTTTCGTTCATGAAGGTGGCGGGCTTCAGCAGGACGATCTTCTCTGTTCCGATGCGGCCTTCCTGCACCCAGCCATGAAACTGCTTTTTGGGTGGGGAGAAGCGATACATGTCGGCAATGACGTCAGCCGCCATGAAGCCGACATTGTGCCGGTGCATCGCATATTGGGTGCCCGGATTGCCGAGGCCTGCCCAGATCTGCATCCGTATCTCCCAGCCTGTATAACAACAAAGCCCCGTTCGCTCTGAGCTTGTCCAAGGGCTCGCCTGAACGAAATGAAGGCATTCTTCGCTTCGTTCAGTTGAGGGCTTCGGCTTCGCTCAGCCCGAACGGGGCTGCTTTAGTCGTAACGGAAAAAGGCTTATTCGCCTTCAGCCGGAGTCTCGTTGTCACCCTCGGCGCTCTTCAGGGCAGACGGAGCAACGATGGTCGCGACGGTGAAGTCGGTTTCATCATGCGCAGCCTTGGCGCCACGGGGCAGCGTCACAGCGCCGATGTGGATCGATTCACCCACGTCCAGGCCCCTGAGGTCCACGACCACGTCGTCGGGGATTTCGGCCGCGTCGACAATCAGTTCGATGTCATGCGCGACGATGTTGAGAACGCCGCCCTTCTTGAGGCCAGGCGAAGCGTCTTCATTTTCGAAGCGCACCGGCACGTTGACGTGGACGGTGGCATGTTCCGAAACGCGCAGGAAGTCGGCGTGCAGCGGACGGTCGGTCACGGGATGGAAAGCAACGTCCTTGGCAAGGGTACGAACCTTGTTGCCGCCGACTTCCACAAAGACGACCGAATTGAAGAAGTGGCCGGTGCCGAGCAGCTTGTTGAGGAGCTTTTCCTCGACGTGGATCGACTGGGGTTCTTCGTTGTTACCATAGATGACGGCGGGTACGCGGCCCTCACGGCGGAGAGCGCGGGAGGCTCCCTTGCCTGCCCGATCGCGTGCCTCGGCCGACAGCGTAAGCTGCTCGCTCATTGCGTGTCTCCAAAAGCTGATATGTCAAAACTTCCCGCAACGCCTCCAGGGATGACCATCACGGGAAGGCGGCCCTGTAGCAGAAAGGCAGGCAAAGGCAAGGGCGCGGCGTTATTGCACCCGTGTCATCCTGTATCCGCGCTCTTCCAGCAAGCTGATGAGATTGTCTCGCCCGGTCAGATGCCCGGTGCCGACCGCTATGAACGGCCGCCCCTTCAATCGGGTGATCGCAACGCTCCACTCCCGGTTGCGCGCGACCAGCACGGCTTTCTCAACAGCTGGATCGGGCCGCTCTCCAGCTTGATCCTCGCGCGCAATCGCGGCCATGTCGCCCTTCAGCCAAGCATGCAGGATCCGCTCGTAAAGCGCCTTCATGTCCTCCGCTTCCGCCACCGTTTGCGTCAGAAGTCGCCGCTGCGATGCTTCCGGCAAGGTATCGAATGCGCCGAACTGCCGCGCGACCGTTTCCAGTCCGTTGATCGGCTTGCCCGCATCCCGGAACGCCTCGATCAACACGGTCTCCACCCCTGCGCTGGCGCTTAGATGGAGGGATTGCTGTGCCGCCGCCGACAAGAGCATGGCCGCAGCCCAGCTTTCATAGCCCGACAGGAGCCGCAGATCGGCCCCACCATCATCAGCGACCCGCCGCAATTCGGCCTGCTCGGACGCAGGCACCCGGGCCTCGAGCGGCGGGAGGCCGGGACTGCGACCCATCTTCTCGAACAAGGCCCTGGTTCGCTGCGGGTCCTGTATCTCGGCGGATTCCAGCACCAGCCGGTCGGCATCCCCGATCGCGCGTTCTATGTCGCCCGTTCGCCAATCGACGCCACGCGGCAGCACATGGATCGTGCCGAACAGCCAGCCATCCAGTCCATGCCCCTGCACCCGCCACAGCGCAGGTCCGTCTTCAACCGGCGGCGAGCCCTGCTCCCGTCCGCAAGCCGCCACGAGCAGCAGCGCGCATAAACCCAGCCATCGCAGCCAGCTCACTCGGCAACCCTGACCGAAGCCACGCCCAGATCCTTGAGCTGGTCCTGCACGCTGCCCTTGCCCGCCAGATGCCCGGCGCCCACGGCAATGAAGACGGTTCCGGGCCGCGCCAGCCGCTCCTTGATCCATTTGGCCCAACTGCCATTTCGCTGGATCAGCAGCACCTGCGCCAGCTCCGGCGTGGCCTCCAGCGATTCATTCATCTCTGCTGCCAACTTGGCGGGATCGCCGTCCTGCCAATGCGCGATCAGCCGGGAAAATTCCTTATCCATCTCCGGCAACCCGTCGACTGTAGCGGTCAGGAACTTGACCTGACTATCCATCGGCAGTCCGGCGAAATAGCCAAGCTGCTGTTCTATCGTCTCCAGCGCGCCGACCTTCTTGCCCGCCGCCTTCGCTGCGGCGGTCAGCGTCTTCTCGGCGCCCAGATCGGCTTCGTAGCCCAGCTTCTCAAGCGGCTTCACCGCCAGCGCCATCCCGGCCATCCAGGGATTGAATGGCTCGAACATCTGCCAGGGCAATCCGTTCGCCACCATCGCGGCCTGATATTTCCCGCGCATAGCCGGGGCGAGCCTCTCCGACAGCTTCACGCCGTCGCGCGCCAGACCCTTGTGCGCCATGGCGGCGGCCATCGCCTGCGGATCGTCTGGCTCGACAATCTCCAAAATCAGCTCGTCAGAGCCGTCGAATGCCCGCTTCACGCCGCCCTTGAACCACTCCGTCCCTGGTTTCAGTACATGGACAGTGCCGAACAGATAGATGGTCGTGTCCTCGTCCCGCACCTGCCACAGCGCAGGCGTCACATAGCCGGACTTCGCAATCGGCGGGCGCGCCGTGGCTTGCTGCTCCTGCGCGCAGCCGCTCAACATCATCAGGCCCGCAGCGATCAGGAGGGAAAGCGACCATCTCATGTTGCGCATAGATCCATCATCATCAACAAACTTCGCAGCATCCATGCGGGGCAGGGGGGATTTGGGCAAGCGGATTAGTGCCTGCCAAGCCGCTTTTCCTTGACCCTAAAGCCCTCCTGCGCCAAGGCGCGCGCGATCAAACCGTCATTTTCGCAAGGGACCGTCCGTGGCGACAGGCAAGCCGCTTTCCTTTCAGGACCTGATCCTCACCCTGCATGCCTATTGGGGCCGCCAGGGCTGCGTGATCCTGCAACCCTATGACATGGAAGTCGGCGCGGGCACCTTTCACCCTGCCACCACCTTGCGCAGCCTCGGTCCGGACGCCTGGAACGCCGCCTATGTGCAGCCCAGCCGCCGCCCGACCGATGGCCGCTATGGCGAAAATCCCAATCGCCTCCAGCATTATTACCAATATCAGGTCATCATGAAGCCGTCCCCGGCGAACCTTCAGGAGCTTTATCTGGGCTCGCTGGTGGAGATCGGCATCGATCCGCTCGTCCACGACATCCGCTTTGTCGAGGACGATTGGGAAAGCCCGACGCTCGGCGCCTGGGGCTTGGGCTGGGAAGTCTGGTGCGACGGCATGGAAGTCACCCAGTTCACCTATTTCCAGCAGATGGGCGGCTTCGATTGCAAGCCTGTCGCGGGCGAGCTGACCTACGGCCTCGAACGCCTCGCCATGTATATTCAGGGCGTCGACAGTGTCTATGATCTGAAGTTCAACGACGCGGGCGTGACCTATGGCGACGTCTTCCTCGCCAATGAACAACAGATGTCGAAATGGAATTTCGAGATCGCAGACACCGAAAAGCTGTTCCGCTGGTTCAAGGATGCCGAGGCCGAGTGCAAGGCGTCGCTGGAAGCAGGCGTCCCGCTCGCCGCCTATGATCAGGCGATCAAGGCAAGCCATGTCTTTAACCTGCTCCAGGCGCGCGGCGTCATCTCCGTCCAGGAACGCGCCAGCTACATCGGCCGCGTCCGCGACCTCGCCAAGGGTTCGTGTGAGAAGTGGATGGAAGTAAACGGGTGGGCCGCATGATGCAGATGTTTAACACCGTCATCCCAGCGAACGCTGGGATCTCGTGCCCCAATCAATCCACCATCCTGCCTGAGGCCCCAGTGTCCATTGGGCCTGCGGAGGAAATCGCATGACCGATTTCCTCCTCGAACTGCGCTGCGAAGAAATTCCGGCCCGGATGCAGCTCAAAGCATCGGAAGACCTCGCCCGCCTCTTCACCGATGAGTTGGCAAAAGCTGCCCTGAAGCCGGAATCCATCGACAGCTTCGTCACGCCGCGCCGCCTCGCCCTGGTCGCGCGCAGCCTGCCCCTTGAGACAGCGGCCGTCAGCGAGGAGTTCAAAGGCCCCCGCACCAGCGCTCCCGCGCAGGCGCTGGAAGGCTTTCTCCGTAAGACCGGCCTCACCCAGGACCAGCTTGAGGACCGCGAGGGCGTCTGGTTCGCGACCGTCAACAAGCCCGGCCGCGCGACGGCGGAAGTGCTGGCGCAAGCCGTGCCCACCATCGTCCGTGCTTTCCCCTGGCCCAAATCCATGCGTTGGGGCACCGCTTCGCAGACGACGGAGAGCCTGCGCTGGGTCCGTCCGCTGCAAGGTATCGTCGCCATCCTCGGCGAGGATTTGGTCGACATTGAGATCGAAGGCATCAGGTCGAGCTACGCCACGCTTGGCCATCGCTTCCATCATCCCGGCGAAATCACCATCGGCGGCGCGCATGACTATGTCGAAAAACTGCGCGCCTGCCATGTGATCGTCAGCCATCAGGAACGCCAGTCGATCATCGAGGCAAAGGCCAACGAGGCCGCCGCCGCGAAGGGCTATACGGTCATCGAGGACAAGGGACTCGTCGCTGAAAATGCCGGGCTAACCGAATGGCCTGTCCCGCTGTTAGGCGATTTCGACCCGACCTTCCTTGATGTCCCGCCTGAGGTCATTCAGCTAACCCTCCGGATAAACCAGAAATATTTCGTTCTGCGCGATGGTGCGGGCAAGCTGGCTCCGGCCTTCATCTGCACCGCCAATATCGAGGCCAAGGATGGCGGCGAAGCAATTGTCGCGGGCAACCGCAAGGTCCTCGCCGCGCGCCTGTCCGACGCCCGCTTCTTCTGGGAACAGGACCGCAAGACCAGCCTCAAAGATCACGCCAAAAAGCTCGAACGCATCACCTTCCACGAAAAGCTCGGCACCGTAGCCGACAAGGTGGACCGCGTGGCGAAACTGGCCCGCTGGCTGGTAGAAGAAGGCATAGTAACGACTTCCCCCCTCCCGCAAGCGGGAGGGGCCGGGGGTGGGCAGGCAGCGACGTCCGAGGAACTCGCAAACCTGGCCGAACAAGCGGCCCGCCTCGCCAAGGCCGACCTCGTCACCGAAATGGTTGGAGAATTCCCTGAACTCCAGGGCATCATGGGCGGCTACTACGCCCGCGCCGAAGGTCTGCCCGATGCCGTGGCCGATGCGATCCGCGATCACTACAAGCCGGTCGGGCAGGGTGATGAGGTGCCCACTGCGCCGGTGACGGTGGCGGTGTCGCTGGCGGACAAATTGGATACTTTGGTAAGCTTCTTTGCGGTGGACGAAAGACCCACCGGGTCAAAAGATCCTTTTGCGATTAGGCGTGCGGCGCTAGCGATCATTGAAGTGATCAGTCAGAATGGCTTGCGTCTTGGACTGCGCGCACCTGTTTCGGCAATTTGGTTGCAAGCTAGAAAACATTCGTACGTAGATGAATTTCAAGCTCCATTTGCAGATCAAGCGCTACAACTTGAATACGTGGGCGCGCCCTTTGAATATTTTCGTCAGTTGCGACGATCCAAGTTGAATCTGGCCAAGCAACTGCCAGACGATAAGGTTGAGGAGATGGGAGCCATTGCGGCAGAAGAGTTCGAGAAAAACGCCGCTACTTATTCAGCTTTTGATAACGCTGTTTCAGACTTCTTCGCCGACCGCCTAAAAGTCCAGCAAAAGGAAGCAGGCGTCCGCCACGACCTGATCGACGCCGTGTTCGCGCTCGGCGGAGAAGATGATCTCGTCCGCCTGCTCGCTCGCGTGAAGGCGCTCCAATCCTTCGTCGCGACCGATGACGGCACCAACCTTCTCGCCGGATACAAGCGCGCCGCCAATATCCTGAAGAAGGAAGAACCCACTCGCTTCGTCATGCCAGCGGAAGCTGGCATCTCAGGCGGGTCGAGCGAAGCTGAGACCCCAGCTTCCGCTGAGGTGACGCCGTTAACCTACACTCCCGAACCCGCCGAGGCCGAACTCATCGCCGCCCTTGACGCCGCCGAACCGCGCGCAAGCGCTGCTGTGCAGGCCGAGGACTTTGAAGGCGCCATGGGCGCGCTCGCCAGCCTGCGCGCGCCGATCGATGCGTTCTTCGACAAGGTGACAGTGAACGACGCTGACCCGGCCAAACGCTTGGCGCGTCTCGCGCTGCTCGCGCGGGTGCGGGACGCTGTGCATGCGGTCGCTGATTTCTCGAAAATTGCAGGGTAATTCGTAAGAACCGGGCTGCGAAGCGTCGGAAAAGAATAGAGAAGGCAAAGGATCATCGTAAAAGCGGGTGCGTTCATCGCCCCGCCTGTTGTAGGAATGTTGCTGCAACGCACAAATACACGGCAATCAGTGCAGGGAGAGCCGGGATTATGTTGAAAATGGAAGAGGCCAGCATGAGCACGACCGCGACGCGTTATGTCTATCGTTTCGGCGGCGGCGTCGATGATGGCGGCAAGGGTGACAAGAATCTCCTGGGCGGCAAGGGCGCCAATCTGGACGGCATGGCCGCCATCGGCCTGCCTGTGCCTCCCGGCTTCACGATCACGACCGAAATGTGCACCCGCTATTATCAGGATGGCGGCATGTTCCCGGATAGCCTGAAGGCGGAAGTCGCGAACGGCATCGCCCATATCGAGGGGGTCACGGGCAAGAAGTTCGGTGACGCGGCCGACCCGCTGCTCGTCTCCGTCCGCTCCGGCGCGCGCATCTCGATGCCCGGCATGATGGACACCGTCCTCAACCTCGGTCTCAACGATGAAACCGTCCTCGGCCTTGCCGCCGCGTCGGGTGACGAGCGTTTCGCCTGGGACAGCTATCGCCGTTTCATCCAGATGTACTCTGACGTGGTGCTGGAACTCGACCATGGCGCGTTTGAGGAGGCTCTTGAGATCGCCAAGGAAGATCAGGGCTACACGCTCGACACGGAAATGACCGCCGACGACTGGAAGGCGCTCGTTGCTGAATATAAAGGCCTTGTTTCAAAGCTCTGGAACAAGCCCTTTCCGCAGGATGTGAACGACCAGCTGTGGGGCGCGATCAGCGCCGTATTCGGCAGCTGGCAGGCCGACCGCGCCAAGGTGTATCGCCGCCTGAACTCGATCCCCCACGATTGGGGCACCGCCGTCAACGTGCAGGCAATGGTCTTCGGCAATATGGGCGACACCTCGGCCACGGGCGTTGCCTTTACCCGCGACCCGGCGACCGGCGAGAACGCCTATTATGGCGAATATCTGATCAACGCGCAGGGCGAAGACGTCGTCGCGGGCATCCGCACACCGCAATATCTCACACGCCAGGCGCGCGAGCGGGCAGGGGCCAAGCCGCTGTCGATGGAAGAGGCGATGCCGGAAACCTACGCCGAACTGGCGCGGGTGTTTCAGATCCTCGAAACCCATTATCGCGACATGCAGGACATCGAGTTCACGGTGCAGCAGGGCAAGCTCTGGATGCTCCAGACCCGTTCGGGCAAGCGCACCGCCAAGGCCGCGCTCAAGATCGCCGTCGATATGGCGACCGAAGGCCTGATCAGCGAGGAAGAAGCCGTCGCCCGCGTCGATCCCGCCGCGCTCGACCAGCTTCTGCACCCCACGCTCGATCCCAAGGCGCCCCGCGATGTGCTGACCAAGGGCCTGCCGGCGTCTCCGGGCGCCGCATCTGGCGCGATCGTGTTCGACGCCGATACGGCCGAGCGCCGCAACGAGCTTGGCGATTCCGTCATTCTCGTCCGCGTCGAAACCAGCCCCGAAGACATTCACGGCATGCACGCCGCAAAGGGCATCCTGACCGCGCGTGGCGGCATGACGTCACACGCGGCGGTGGTGGCGCGCGGCATGGGCCGTCCTTGCGTGTCCGGCGCTGGTAGCCTGTCGATCGACAACGCCGCCAAGACGCTGCGCATCGAAGGGCGCACGCTCAAGGAAGGTGACATCCTCACCATCGACGGTTCGACTGGCGAGGTGATGGCGGGTGAAGTGCCGACGGTGCAGCCCGAACTGGCTGGCGACTTCGGCACGCTGATGGGCTGGGCCGACAAGGTCCGCCGCCTGAAGGTTCGCGCCAATGCCGAAACCCCGCTCGACTGCCAGACCGCGCGTGATTTCGGCGCGGAGGGCGTCGGCCTCTGCCGTACCGAACATATGTTCTTCGACGCCGCCCGCATCACTGCGGTCCGCGAGATGATCCTCGCCGACACGGAGAAGGGCCGCCGCGCCGCGCTCGAAAAGCTGCTGCCCGAGCAGCGGGACGATTTCGCGCAGATCTTCATGGTGATGGCCGGTCTGCCCGTCACCATCCGCCTGCTCGACCCGCCGCTGCACGAATTCCTGCCTCATGGCGAGGCGGAGTTCGAGGAAGTGGCCAAGGCTGCGGGCGTCGGCGTTGACGCGCTCAAGCGCCGCGCCGCCGAACTGCACGAGTTCAACCCGATGCTCGGCCATCGCGGTTGCCGCCTCGGCGTCACTTATCCCGAAATATACGAGATGCAGGCCCGGGCGATCTTCGAAGCCGCGCTTCTCATCAAGCAGCGCAGCGGCGAAGCGCCGATCCCGGAAATCATGATCCCGCTTGTCGCGACAAGGAAGGAACTGGAACTGATGAAGGCGATCGTCGATCGCGTCGCCAGTGAAGTCTTCGCGGAGCAGGGCGCCTCGGTCGAATATCTCGTCGGCACCATGATCGAACTGCCGCGCGCTGCGCTGAAGGCTGGCGAGATTGCGGAGGTCGGCGAATTCTTCTCCTTCGGCACCAACGATCTCACGCAAACGACGATCGGCATCAGCCGTGACGACGCTGGCCGCTTCCTGACGCAATATGTCGACAAGGGCATCTTCGCCCGCGATCCATTCGTCAGCATCGATGTGGAGGGCGTAGGCCAACTGATCGAGTTGGCGGCCGAGCGTGGTCGCGCGACCCGTCCGGGGATCAAGCTCGGCATCTGCGGCGAACATGGCGGCGATCCCGCCTCGATCGCCTTCTGCGAGGCTACCGGCCTCGACTATGTTTCGGCCTCGCCCTACCGCGTCCCGATCGCCCGCCTCGCCGCTGCGCAGGCCGCGCTGGCGAAGAAATAGCGCGACCCATAAACCCCTCCCGTACGCGGGAGGGGTTAGGGGGCATCCACCTTATGTCTCCAAATAGCGCCGCTCATGCTCGCGGACCTTGCCGGTTTCGAGCAGCCGCGCCTGCGTGCGCCATTCCTCGCGCGCGATCGTTCCCGGTTCCCGCCCCAGCCGTGCCTCCAACGCCGCTTGCTGCTCGTCACTGATCGCGCCAAGCTGGTCATAACGATGATAGCCCGCCTCATGCAGTGCGGCCGCATCTGCCGCTGAAATCCCTCTGACCCGTGTCAGATCATCCCGATCAGAGCGATCATGCCCAACGCCGGGAGGAACAGCCGCCACCCGCGCATCCCGTTCCTTTAACGTCTGCCGATGCGCGATCTGCTCGTTCCGCCACAGCCGCTTATATTTGCCGCGTCCGCTCATCATCAGGCCCAGCACAAGCCCAACGAGCAGTGCGATGACCAGCAATATGATTTCGTTCAAAGTGAAAGCCATGCCTCGCCTCCTTCCCCCAATCCGCAACGAGCAAATGCCGGGAAAAGTTGCGCCTGCGAAACTGCGACGGCAGCCCCGTAAAAAAAGTGAAAAAGGGGCTTGCCCAATCATCCGCCCCCCTCTATCTGCCGCTCCACAACGCGCCCGTAGCTCAGCTGGATAGAGCATCAGACTACGAATCTGAGGGTCGGACGTTCGAATCGTTCCGGGCGCGCCATTTTCTTTTCCCAAGAAAATCAGCAGCATGTAAGATGATCATAGGTGATTGTCTTAGCTGTTGAGGCGCGACTGTGCCGGTCGGAAGTCCAACAAATATCGGCCCGTTAGTAACAGGGGAAGCCACCCGGCTGAACGGTGGGCGAGCTTGTCGGCAAGCGCATCATTTCCCACCGCAACCCGTCCGCGTCAGCGCTTCGTCGCCATCTCGATCATCGCATCGATGTCAGCATGCAGCTCCAACTGCCCGGCAATGTCATCGAGCGCCTGTTCCACCGACGCGGCATAATCCACCGCTCCGGATTTCACGCCCAACGACGCCAGCAATCCAGCACGCGCTTCCGTGCTGGCAAAGAGGCCGTGCACATAGGTGCCGCAAATGCGGCCGTCCGCACTGACAGCTCCATCCGTCCGGCCATCGGCCAGTCGCGCAAAATGCCGCGCGCGATCGGGGCCGTCGGTCAGGCCGACATGCATCTCATATCCCGTGAAGCTTTGCCCCCACGCCGTGCCTGCCACCCGCTCCAGCGACTTATCGCCCGTCAACCGTGTGTCCACATCAAGCAGGCCCAGCCCCTCGATCCTTTCCGGTTCCCCCTCGATACCGTCAGGATCTGAGATGCTGCGGCCAAGCATCTGATACCCTCCGCAAATGCCCAAAATGGGCCTGCCGCGCCGATGATGCGACAGGATGTCGATGTCCCATCCCTCCGCCCGCAATGCGCGCAGGTCGGCGATGGTCGCCTTCGAACCCGGCAGAATGATCAGGCTGGCCTCGGCGGGGATCGGTTGCCCCGGCGGCACCATGACAAGCTCCACGTCAGGCTCGAGCTTGAACGGATCGAGATCATCGAAATTCGCGATGCGGGGCAGGACAGGGCAGGCAATCACCGTCCCCCTGGCGCCACGATCGATATTCCTCTCCAGCACCACGGCGTCTTCGCTGGGCAGCCTGGCAGTGGCCGATAGCCAGGGGATCACGCCAAAGCCTCGCCAGCCTGACAATTGCTCGATCTGGCGATAGCCATCCTCGAACAGCGCAGGATCACCACGGAACTTGTTGATCAGAAATCCTCGGATCATCGCAGCATCCGCCGGATCGATAATGGCCTTGGTGCCTGCGATCGCGGCAATGACGCCGCCACGATCTATGTCGCCGACCAGGATGACAGGCACATCCGCCGCCCGCGCGAAGCCCATGTTCGCGATATCACCGGCCCGTAAATTGATTTCGGCGGGCGATCCGGCGCCCTCGACCACGACGATGTCGCATTGCTGCCGCAGCCGCTCGTAGCTCTCCATCACCGCACCCAAAAGCTCGGCTCGCGCCGTCCGGAAATTCCCAACGCCCAGAGTGCCACGAACCTTGCCATGCACGACCAGTTGCGACGTCCGGTCAGCCTGCGGTTTCAGCAGCACCGGGTTCATGTCGCTATGCGGCTCCATCCCGGCCGCCAGCGCCTGGAGAGCCTGGGCCCTGCCGATTTCTCCGCCATCGGCAGTGACGGCTGCATTATTGGACATGTTCTGCGGCTTGAAAGGACGCACGCTGTAGCCACGGCGCACCAGCGTGCGGCACAGCCCCGCAACGAGCACCGACTTGCCGACGTCGGATCCTGTTCCCTGAAGCATGATCGCGGCCATGGAGCGCTCCTGCATGCGGCTCCGCTCCCGGTCAACCGCCGCCTTGCCCCGAAACGCCGTTCAGTAGGTCAGGCGCCGCCGCATCTCGACGGCATCGATGATCATCCCGCCGGCCATGAATACCGATCCGGTGCATGCCAGGGCAAGCAATTGGCCGCCGAAACCGGGATATTGCCCCATATAGACGATGCCGCGCTCCGTAGCGCCCAGTGCAAGCGCATAGATGACCAGAAACGCCTCGAACTTCGTCTTGATCGTGAAAAGGCGCTTGATCCGGTTCATCATTCCACTCGAGCTGCGACTAGCTCTAAGGAATTAAGTCGCCCGAAAGTTGCAAATGGTCAACAAGCATTAACCACGATTGTTCGATCTGCGCGATCAGGCGGGTGTCGGCAAGATCAGTGGCGATGATCTCCTCGGGCCAACTACGCTCGACAATGTTCGCGATGGCGTCGAGCTTTGCTTCGTTCACCAGAAACCGTGGATCGATATTCGCCGGGTCCGCGACGACCCTCAGCCGCAGGCAAGCTGGTCCTCCGCCATTGGCCATGGATTGGCGCACGTCGACGGGGATCAGCTCCCGGATGGGACCATTGCCCGCGACCAGATTTTCCAGCCATGCCCAGACGCTCCTGATGGCCTTTGCTTCAGCGGGCAGGACCAGAGCCATACCGCCATGGGGCATCGTGACTAGCTGCGCGTTGAAAAGATAGCTTTGGATGGCGTCGGTCAGGCTTATCGCCCGTGCTGGCACTTCGATGATCTGCACCGCCGGGAGGAGCGCCCGCAACTGCGTGTAGAAGCGGTCCTTGTCCGCAAAGGCTTGCTCATGGGCGAACAGCAGGCCTTCATTGGCGACTGCTACGACGTCATTATGGAATGCGCCGGCCGCGATCGCCTCTTGCGACTGCATCACGAACAATGTGCGCGCAGGATCAAGGCCGTGCAGCCGCGCTACCGCCTTGCTGGCTTCGACATGCTGGCGCGCAGGATAGGGACCACCCGATTGGCCATAGACGAATATTTCGACGCCTTGATCCGAATGCCGGTCACACAGCCGCATATGGTTGGCGGCGCCCTCGTCGCCAAAAGGCGCGGGGATCGGCGGATGCACCGCGAATGCGGACCTGTCGGAAAAGGCGACCTGCAATTGGGTGAGCGTCTGCTGCCACTCATGGCTGCGATGGGGCATGGTCACCAGATTGGCGACCGTCAAATGGGTACGCCCGTCTGCCGTGTCCGGCCCCGGCGACACCGTGGCGGCATTGGCTGCCCACATTGACGACGCGGACATGGCGGCCGCCCGGATATGGGGCTCTGCTTCGCTGATGTTCGTGCCCAGTGCGTTCAGCCAGCGACCGTCCGGCCGCCATTGCGGTACGAAAATGCCTTGGGTCAGGCCGAGGCGAAGGTTCGTGCGCATCTTCTCGATGCCTTGCAGGGCGGCTGCCCGGGGGTAGGATGCCGCTCCTGCATTGTTGGCCGAAGCGAGATTGCCATGGCTCAGGCCCGCATAATTGTGGCTCGGGCCGATCAAGCCGTCGAAGTTGATCTCCCTGACGCTCATGCGCGCGGCACCATCGTGAATGACTGCCCCGGCTCGATCGCCAGCCGTTCAGCGCTTTCCCGGTCGAGTGATACGCCCTCGTTGCTGGCGCGTTTGACGAGGCCGTAGGTGCAGCGAAACTCGGCGCGCTGACCGCAAGCGATCAAATGCTTTTCGCCGCCCCCGTCATGGACTGAACCAAGTGTCACATCCTGCGCATGGGCGATGGTTTGCAGCGAGTTGATCTGTCCGACCATCGTCGGCCCGCCGTCGAAAATGTCGACATAGCCCGGATTGGTGAAGCCCTCCGTCTCCAGCATTCGCATTGCCGCGCGGCCATTGGGATGGGGAAGGCCGATGACGGCACGCGCGCTTTCGTTCAGCATGGCGATGTAGATGGGGGTTTTAGGCATCAGGTCGGCGATGAACTGATTGCCATGGATGGCATTGAATTCGTCCGCTTCCTGAAATGTCATGCCGAAAAAGCGCCCGGCCAGGCCGTCCCAAAATGGTGAGCCGCCCGCTTCATCGATCACGCCACGCAGCTCCGCGATCACTCGTTCTCCGAAGCGCTCGCGATGATTACGGATGTAGAGATAACGGCTGCGGGCGAGGAGGAGGCCAAGACCCTCCGCGCGCTCTCGCGGATGCAGGAACAGGCCGCCTACTTCCGTCGATCCCTCGAGGTCCGTGACGAGCGAGAGCATTTCCGCCCGGAACGTCCGCGAAAGCTCGCGGCTATGCTGGGTCAGGACGCCCAGGCGGTAGGAATAAAAGGGCCAGCTTTGCCCGACCTTGCTGAAAATCTGGCAGGTGCCCCGAACTTGCCCTGTAGTGCAGTTTTCGAGAACCATGAGAATGAGTTCGTCTTCAACCTCCCCACCCTCGCGAGCAAGAGCCAGTTCGGTCCGGACCAGCTTCTCTTCCAACGCCTTCCGGTCAGCGGGCAGGTTCGTAAATCCTCCCCCCGTTTGTTTCGCTAATTCATACAGGGTTTGCAGATCATCCGCCCGCGCCGTCCGCATGACAAAGCTCAAGCCATCACCTCCACCGCCAGGGCTCGATCAGGAAAGGACAGCGCCCTCATGCACCGGAGCTTATCAAACGAGCCTGCCCGCCTCCACCCTCGCGGTGGCTTTTAGATGAGCGCTTTGAATTCCTGCAGAATGTCCCGGTAGAGCTTGCGCTTGAAAGGAACTATGACGTCGGGAAGCGCTTCCGGCTCGATCCATTTCCATTCCGAAAATTCCGGGTCAGCGGTAGCGATATCAATGTCGCCATCAGTGCCGAGAAAGCGTGCCAGGAACCACGTCTGCCTCTGGCCGCGGAACTTGCCGCCCCACAGCTTCCCGATGAGTTCAGGCGGCAGGTCGTAAAGATGTTCGTCCCGCGCCTTCGCGATGATCTCGACATGATCCGGCCTGATCCCCGTTTCTTCGCCAAGTTCACGAAGCGCGGCTGCTTTTTCCTCTTCCTCGTGGTCGATCCCACCTTGCGGCATTTGCCAAGCCTCCACCTGGCTATCGATCCGCTGGCCGACAAAAACCTTGCCGTCCATGTTGACGAGCATCACGCCGACACAAGGCCGATACCCGAGTTCCGAATCATTTGGCACTGACGCCATATTGTCCCCTGATCAATGTCCTCGCCGCTAACCCTGGGCCGCAGCTTTCTATATTGCCAAGATAATCGGCCGACCTGCGCCCGTCCATGAGCTAAAAAATACAGTGCCGTATCTGGACAGCTTTTCGCGCCGAAATGGTCGAGGGGTTGGAAGCCTCGCCCAGCAATGGCAAAGCTGTGATATGTCCGATCCCGTCATCCTGTGGTTCCGCCAGGACCTCCGCCTCTCCGATCAAGCTGCCTTGGCGCAGGCGGCCAGCGAAGGACCCGTTATCCCGGTCTACATTCTAGACGATGCAACGCCCAAGCAGTGGAAAATGGGAAGCGCGCAACGATGGTGGCTCCACCATAGCCTCAAATCACTGGATGATAGCCTTCGCCGCAAGGGATCCCGTCTTATCTTGCGCAGAGGGAAGAGCGTAGAGGAACTGCAGCGGCTAAGCCGGGAGACGGGCGCTAAACGGGTGCATGCGCTGGCGCACTATGAACCATGGTGGCGCAATGCGGAAAAGGCAGTAGCCCGCGATCTCGACCTTCAATTGCATGGAGGCATGCTACTGCTCCCGCCCGGCAGCATCCGCACATCTGGTGGAAAGCCCTATCAGATATACACTCCTTTTGCCCGCGCCGCGATGCAGCATATGCCGCCTGCGATCGCCAGTCCGGCCCCTGCTGAGATCGCTTCTCCCCATAAGTGGCCTAAAAGTGAGTCCCTCGACGATTGGGACTTGCTTCCCAGCAAACCTGATTGGGCTGTCCATTTCTCTGACGACTGGTCTCCTGGGGAAGCCGGCGCCCGCCAGAATGTTGCGTCGTTCATGGATGAAGCTGACGAGTATGACACGGCACGCAATCTTCCCTCGATCGAAGGCACATCCCGACTTTCCCCCCACCTGCATTTCGGCGAGGTTTCGCCCGCTTATGTGTGGCACCGCATCAGTGATGCAGCGACCAACGCCACAACCTTCCTCAAGGAACTGCTCTGGCGCGATTATGCGCATACTCAAATTCGGGCATTCCCAGCCTATGGATCACAGAATGCTCGTGCCGGTTTCGACCGGATGCCCTGGCGGGATTTGCGCGAAGCAGGCTCCGATTTAGCGGCGTGGAAACAAGGGCAGACAGGCTATCCGATAGTGGATGCCGGAATGCGGCAGCTTTGGACGACCGGATGGATGCATAACCGAGTCCGCATGATCGCCGCGAGCTTTCTCATTAAACATCTTCTGATCGATTGGCGGCACGGGGCTCAATGGTTTTGGGATACCCTCGTTGACGCAAGCTATGCGAACAACAGCGTGAACTGGCAATGGGTGGCTGGGAGCGGTGTTGACGCAAACCTGTTTTCACGGATCATGGCGCCACTAACGCAGTCTCCAAAATTCGAGGCGGCGGACTATATCAGGAGGTGGGTGCCTGAACTGGTGCATCTGGATGAAAAGGCAATTCATGATCCTGACGCCTTTGAAGCAAGACCGCGATCCTATCCTCCCAAGCGCGTAGGGCATCGCGAGGCGCGCGGACGTGCGCTTGCCGCATATCGGCGCAGCAGAGCGTAACGACAGGATCTATGAGCGAGCTGCAGAGGTGAGGGTATGAACGCAATCGATCCCAAGCGTGGCAGGCGCGCGTCAGCCGTGCGCCGATTGCCTGAGGATGAGCCGAGCCGTTGGTTGGAGCGCCTGGCTGCACCCCACTTCCACCGCCTTCTGGACCGCATCGATTCGGGACTTGAGAAGGGCAAAATCGAAGCGACGCTGCCCGATGGCACGATCAGGATGTTGGGCGGGCAGGCGGGAGGGCCCGCTTGCGAAGTCAGGTTGGTCCGCTGGCGTGCTCTATTGCGGCTGATCGCTGGTGGGTCGGTCGGTTGGTACAGGGCGTGGGCTGCAGGTGAGTGGAGCAGTCCCGATCCGGTCCCGCTGTTTGAATTGTTCATGGCGAATGCTGCGACTTTGGGCAATGTCGCGCGCCCGAACGGCCCGGGACGATGGTTTGCGGCGCTTGCGCATCGCCTGAGGCGCAATAATCGGCGGGGATCGCGTCGCAACATCGCTTATCATTATGACCTGGGGAACGATTTCTACGGCCTCTGGCTGGACCGCAACATGCATTATTCGAGCGCGTTGTTTCGCGATCCAGACGACCGGAGCGAAAGCCTAGAGCGCGCGCAGCAACGCAAGGTGGACGCGATACTGGATCGGCTCGACCTCAAGCAGGGCAGTGCGCTGCTGGAGATCGGCTGCGGATGGGGAGGGCTTGCCGAGCAGGCAATGCAGCGCTGCGCCATCCGCTATGATGGGCTGACGCTATCGACCGAGCAAGCCGATTACGCGCGTGAACGGCTGGGTGTCGGAGCCAATATCCTCCTGCGTGATTATCGCGATGCCCAAGGTCAATATGACGCCATCGCCAGTGTGGAGATGGTGGAAGCCGTTGGCCAGGAATATTGGCCTGCCTATGTGAGTGCGATCCACAGGCTTCTGAAGCCCGGGGGGCGAGCCGCGGTTCAATATATTCTGATCGATGATGCCATTTTCGATCGATATGCCCGTGGAGCTGATTTCATTCAGACCTATATTTTCCCGGGCGGCATGTTGCTTTCCGAAGGCCGCTTCAGGGCTCTGGCGGAGGCCGAAGGGCTGGAATGGCGAGACGTTCACCATTTTGGCCAGCATTATGCGGAGACACTCAGGCGATGGCGCGAGCAATTCGATCGCACTGTCGATCGCGGCCTTCTACCCGCCAGCTTCGACCAGCACTTCGTGGCGCTTTGGCGCTATTACCTCATGTATTGTGAAGGCGGCTTCAGGAGCGGCACGATCGATGTCGCCCAGGTTACGCTGGTCAAGCCCGGCTGACGAATCAATCTATGCGCAGGTGACAACCGTTCGGCTGGTCCGACAGGACGAGGTCGGCGATCGCTTGGCCAACGACCTCCGGTTCTTTCACCGTTGCCGGATCTTCCCCTGGATAGGCTCTGGCCCGCATGGCGGTCCGCGTTGCTCCGGGGTCAACGATATGGGCGCGGATCGCGGAAATATTTTTCACTTCCTCGCCATAGGCGCTGACGAGCGTTTCGAGCGCCGCCTTGGATGCACCATAGGCGCCCCAATAGGCGCGGGGCGCACGTGCGACCGATGAGGTAATCGCAACGACGCGGGCATCAGCGCTAGCGCGAAGCATTTTGTCGAATGCCGCGATCAAGGCCTGCGGTGCCGCTATGTTCAAGGTGAGCTGCCGGGCAAATTCCTTGGTATCGATAGCGGGAACTGCGGCCAAGCTACCGAGCGTTGCGGCATTGAGCACCAGGACATCCAAAGCCTGCCACCGGCCAGATACCGCCTGCGCCAGTCGTCCGATGCTCTCTCCATCTATGAGGTCAAGTGGCGCGATGGTCGCGCTGCCGCCGACGCCGTGAATATATTCTTCCACCTCCTCAAGCCCGCCAGCGGTTCTGGCCGTCAAAATGACGTGAGCACCGGCAGCGCCCAACGCCTTGGCGGTGGCAGCGCCGATCCCGCGGCTCGCGCCGGTTACCAAGGCAAGCTTACCGGAAAGAGGAAGAGTGGACATGAGGTATCCTGTTCGCCCTTCTGAGTGAAAGGCCGTTCATTGAAAAGGGAATGGCTGCTCAGGCCGAGCAGCCATCCAGATTTGCTTTAGCGATCAGACAACCCGCTCGGCGAGCAGTTCAAGCTGGTTCTGCACCACGGCATCATCCTGATCGGTGAGTGTGGTGGGATAGTCGCCGGTAAAGCAGGCGTCGCAATATTGCGGCCGGATGTCCGCCCGCTTTGCCTCGCCCAGCGCTTTGTAGAGCCCGTCAATCGAGATAAAGGACAGGCTGTCGGCATGGATGAAATCCTGCATTCCGCCGATATCCAGACGATGCGCCAAAAGCTTGGTGCGCTCGGGCGTGTCCACGCCATAGAAGCAGCTATGCTTCGTCGGCGGACTGGCAATGCGCATGTGCACTTCCTTGGCCCCAGCTTCGCGCATCATTTGTACGATCTTGAGGCTGGTGGTCCCACGAACGATCGAGTCGTCGATGAGGACGATGCGCTTGCCCTGGATCAGCGCTCGATTCGCATTATGCTTGAGCTTGACGCCAAGGTGCCG
This sequence comes from Sphingobium sp. S6, assembly GCF_905120495.1. Lineage (NCBI taxonomy): Bacteria > Pseudomonadati > Pseudomonadota > Alphaproteobacteria > Sphingomonadales > Sphingobiaceae > Sphingobium > Sphingobium sp. S6. Next base: position 529,172 of record NZ_CAJHOG010000001.1, read on the forward strand.
AACCTTGTCCCCCGGCTGGATGAATGTACGTCCGATATAGTGCGAGCGGATGATGCCAAGCTCAAACGGGAGGCCGGATTGTTGGGCATAGCCGATCGCCGCAGGCACGCCGCTGTCGGGCACGGGGATGACCAAGTCGGCATCGACCGGGTTCTCGATCGCCAGTTGAGCGCCGATGGCTTTGCGAACCGAATAGACGCTCGACCCATCAACGATAGAATCGGGGCGGCTGAAATACACATGTTCGAAGATGCAGGGGCGGGGGTGTACGTCGCCGAACGGGCGGTGGCTCCGGACCTCACCATCATGTGTAACGATGACAAGCTCGCCAGGATCGATAGAGCGGACATGTTCAGCACCGACGACATCGAATGCGACGGTTTCAGACGCGAAGATCGTGGCGTCACCCAGCTTTCCCATCACCAGGGGCCGGATACCAAGCGGATCGCGACATGCGATCATGCCTTCAGGCGTCGTCACGATTAGTGAATAAGCACCCTCGATCTGCTTCAGCGCGTCGATGAACTTGTCGAGCAGCGTCCGGTAGGTCGAGGTTGCGACCAGATGGATGATCACCTCGGTATCGGAAGTCGACTGGAAGATCGAACCGCGCCGGATCAACTCGCGCCGAAGCTTCATGGCGTTGGAGATATTGCCGTTATGTGCGACGGCAAAGCCACCGGAATTAAGCTCTGCATAAAGCGGCTGCACATTGCGGAGCGAGGTTTCGCCCGTCGTTGAATAGCGGACATGGCCAGATGCGGTATTGCCCGGCAGGGCGCGAATCACTTCATCACGGTCGAAATTGCCCGCCACATGGCCCATCGCCCGGTGGGTGTGGAAATCATGGCCATCCCAACTGGTGATGCCAGCAGCTTCCTGACCGCGATGTTGCAATGCGTGGAGTCCAAGTGCGACGATCGCCGAAGCGGTCTCCGCCTGGATGACTCCGAAGATGCCGCATTCTTCACGCAGCTTGTCGTCGTCGAACGGGTTTGTCGTAAACATGGGTGCGAGCGGGTCCATAGCCGATGCCGTGCGCCTCAAAGGGCTGCTTCGCGCGCATATAGTGGCTCGATCCTGATTTGTCGCCTGTCTGAAACAAAAAAGGCTGTCGAGCGGCGAAGATGGGAAAGTTTCCTGGGTGGTCGCGGACAGAAAAGCGCTACTGGCTTTGCGCGTAAGGCAGAGCTAAAGAGCCTCTCCAAATGCACCGTTTTGCCAATCCTGCCCGCTTCCTGAAGATCGCGCGGCCGCTGACCGCCTGGCTGTTCTGGCCTGGGCTGATACTGCTTTTGGCAGGTGCGGGTTGCGGTCTTCTTGTTACCCCGGCTGATTATCTGCAGGGTGAAACGGTAAGGATTCTTTATATTCATGTGCCTGCCGCATGGCTGGGGATGGCGGGATGGACCGGGATCGCGATATCCGCGCTGATGCAGCTTATATGGCGGCATCCGCTTGCAGCTGTTGCGGGGCGGGCCATTGCAGTTCCAGGCGCATTATTTACCGCGATCTGCCTCGTCACGGGATCTATCTGGGGCCGTCCCACCTGGGGAACGTGGTGGGAATGGGACGGTCGGATGACCTCCATGCTGGTGCTCTTCTTCCTCTATCTGGGATATATAGCGCTGGCCAATGCAAGTGCGCGGCAGGATCAGGGTGGCGTCAGTTCCGTGACGGCAATCTTCGGTCTTGTCGGGGCCGTGAATATCCCCATCATCAATCGCTCGGTCGTGTGGTGGAACAGCCTGCATCAGGGCCCCAGCATCACGCTGCGAGGATCAAGCATCGACCTGTCGCTTCTCTGGCCACTTGGCTTCACGCTCACGGGATTTTCCCTCCTGTTCGGGGCAATCGTGCTGATGCGGATGCGGACCATATTGGCGCGGAATAAGGTTGAGGCGCGCATGCAGCGGCTGGCGCGGGGGTAATCGACATGGATCAGTGGGCTTTTGTCGCCGGCGCCTACGCGCTGACCTTTTTGGGCACGCTCGTCCTGTGCCTTTCCTGCTGGCGCTCCATGCGCGACGCGGAGGCAGCGGCGCAGAAATTGACGGACAGGTCATGAAAGCGAAGCATCAACGCCTCGTCCTCGCGCTGGTCGCGCTCTTCGCCTTGATCGGTGCGGGCTTGCTCGCTGCCTCTGCGCTCCGCGACGAAGCCGCCTATTTCTATGCGCCCGCCGACGTTCGCGCGAAAGGTGTAGAAGAGGGCAAAGCCATTCGTCTCGGCGGCATGGTGGTCAACGGCAGCCTCAAGCGGGCGGCAGACGGCGTAACCCTGCATTTTGACGTGACCGACGGGAAGGCGACTGTTCCTGCGGTATTCAAGGGTATTGCGCCTGATCTTTTCAAGGAAGGGTCTGGTGTAGTTGCGGAAGGGGCGTTTGATGGCGCGGGCACCTTCGTTGCCACGAACCTGCTGGCGAAGCATGACGAACGTTACATGCCTCGGGAGCTGGAAGGCCTGCAATATAACGAAACGACCCACGAGATGAAGGCGGGCCGGTGAGAGCGGCATTCATGACCATCGGGCCTCGGTCAGCGGTGAGGGCGGCATGATCGCAGAAGCAGGTCTCGTCGCGCTATGGCTGGCCGCAGCGCTCGCGTTTCTTCAATTAGGTCTGGTGGCTTTCGGACTGGCGGGAAAGAAAAGCGAACTGCTCGAGGCCGTGCGGCCGGTAGCGGTCGCCCAAGGGGCGCTGACCACCATCGCCTTCACCGCACTGATCGCGCTGTTCATGCGATCGGACATGTCCGTGTTGCTGGTCGCCAACAACAGCCATTCGATGAAGCCATGGCTGTACAAGTTCGCTGGAACATGGGGCAATCATGAAGGGTCCATGCTGCTCTGGGTCACCGTCATGGGCGTGGCTGGCGCTGCGGTGGCCTTGTTCGAACGAGCGCTACGGCGAGATACGCATATGGCGACACTCGGCGGACAGGCTGCGATCAGCCTTGGATTCTATGCATTTCTGCTTTTTGCTTCCAATCCTTTCGCGCGGATCAATCCGCCCGCGGCTGATGGTCAAGGGCTCAACCCGCTGTTGCAGGACCCTGGCCTCGCCTTCCATCCGCCCACCCTGTATCTCGGATATGTCGGGTTGTCGGTGGCTTTTTCCTTCGCGATCGGCGCGCTGCTGACGCGGCAGGTGGATGCATCCTTTGCACGGGCGATGCGGCCGTGGGTTCTGGCTGCGTGGATACTCCTCACGCTCGGCATCACGGCTGGCAGCTATTGGGCCTATTATGAACTGGGCTGGGGCGGTTGGTGGTTTTGGGACCCTGTCGAGAACGCGTCGTTGATGCCGTGGCTGGCGGCGACAGCGCTTTTGCACAGCGTTACGGTGCTCGCCACGCGCGATGCGCTGCGCGCGTGGACGGTGATGTTGGCGGTTATCGCATTTTCGATGTCGATGGTCGGCACATTCCTTGTCCGTTCGGGCATCCTGACCAGTGTGCATGCCTTCGCGGTCGACCCTGAGCGCGGCAGCTTCATCTTGGTCCTGTTGGGAATTTACATCGGGGGAGCGCTCGCGCTCTTCGGATGGCGGGTGGGTGCGGTACGCGAGGGAGCGCCTTTTGAGCTTGTCAGCCGCGAGACCATGCTTGTGGTCAACAATCTGCTGCTCTCTGTCATCCTTGGTCTGGTGTTGATCGGGACGCTCTATCCACTTCTTACCGAAGCCTTTGGGCACAAGGTCTCGGTCGGTGCGCCCTATTTCGATCGGATAGCGGGACCCATCGCACTGATCCTGATGATCGTCATGGCGGCAGGACCTTTGACTCGGTGGCGCCGGGACAATTTGGCTGAGGTTGGGCGGCGATTGATCGTCCCGGCCGTCATCGCCATGATCGCCTTTGCTGCTGTGGCTATACTGGCATGGGGCCGGATCGGCGTGCTGCCGTTCCTCGGGCTGGTCATTGCCCTGGCTGTCGCGGCGGGAAGTGTGGCCCCACTCTGGAAGCGTAATTTGCGGCGTACCCCTCTGTTCACCTGGGGAATGGTTGTTGCGCATTTGGGGTGTGCCGTCAGTCTTGCCGGCATGTCCTGCGATTCCGCTTTCACCGTGGAAAAGCTTGCGGCGGTTCGGCCCGGTGACGTGGTCGAAGCGGCGGGTTGGAAATTGCGTCTCACGCGGATCGTTCCGGTAGCAGGCGATAACTGGACTGCGTTGCAGGCTGACATGGAAGCGAGCCAGAATGGAGGTGCCCCCGTCATGCTGCATCCACAATCGCGCTTTTTCCCGTCACCTCCCACGACCACGACCGAGGCAGCGTTGCTGACGCGTTGGAATGGTCAGCTTTACGTCGTGCTAGGCCAGGAGGCCGACCAGGGACGCTGGCAACTTCGGGTTTGGTGGAAGCCGTTCGTCACGCTGATATGGTTCGGCGGTGCGCTAATCGCTTTAGGTGGCGCGTTGGCGCTGGTGGGACGTGAGCGTCGTGGCTGGCTTCTCAAATGGCGCGGCAAGGCGGGGGCCGCATGAGGAAGCTGCTGATCTGGCTGCCGCTGGCACTCTTTGCGGGATTTTTCATCCTTTTCGCCAGTGGTTTGTTGAAGCCTGACGACCGCGTCATCACGTCGAAGCAGGTGGGCAAGACCTTGCCCGACTTCACTCTGCCGCCAGCGGCGAGCGATCGGCCCGCGTTGATGAGCCGTGAGCTGGCAACGGGCAAACCGCGCCTGCTGAACATCTTCGCCAGTTGGTGTGTGCCCTGTGCCGCCGAGGCGCCCCAACTTCTCGCCTTGAAGCGGGCAGGGGTGGAGATCGATGCCATCGCAATCCGTGACGCTCGTGAGGATGTGGACCGGTTCCTGGCGCGCTATGGCAATCCTTATGCCCGGATCGGGCTCGACGCGCGCAGCAGCGTGCAGATCGCCTTGGGTTCATCCGGCGTTCCGGAAAGCTTCGTCATCGATGGAAAAGGCCGGATCGCCTATCAACATGTGGGCGACATGCGGGCGGACGATATTCCCATGATCCTCCAGCAGTTGGAGGATGCCCGGTGAAGGCCCTGCTGACACTGTTCGCACTGCTGTTGAGCCCCCCGCTTCTCGCGCAGTCGGCGCTTCCTCCTGCTCCCTATGCGGACCGCCAGATCAGTGATCCTGCACTGGAGCGCAAGGCAAAGGCGTTGATGGAGACGATCCGCTGCCTCACCTGTCAAAGCCAGTCAATCGCAGACAGCAATGCAAGCATGGCTGGCGATATGCGGTCGCAGATCAGGGAAAGGATCATGGCCGGGGAAGAGCCCGAACATATTCGCCGCTGGCTGATCGAGCGATATGGTGATTGGGTGAGCTATGAGCCCACAGCTGACCCGGTTCTCTGGCCGCTTTGGGGCGCGCCATTATTGCTGATCGGTCTTGGTTTGCTGCTGTTGCGTGGCCGGATCAAACGGAAGGCACGGCGATGAACGGCTGGCTGATAGCGGCGGCTTTTGCATTCTGTCTCATGGCGTTTCTCATCGCGGTAGGGCGCATTCCGCGCATGTCATGGGAGCTGACGGCTGCGGCTGTGCTGCTTGGGCTCGCCGGTTATGCTTGGCAAGGAAGCCCCGGATTGCCTGGGCAGCCGAAAATGGCATCGGCTTCCACGGACAGGGGGAAGTTTGACGAGCAACTCGCAGAGCGGCGCCGCGGAATGGCGGAGCGCTACGGCAAGGCTGGACAGTGGCTGATGTTGTCGGATGGCCTCGGCAGGCAAGGCAAGACCAAAGAGGCGGCAAATGTCCTACTGGCGGGCCTGAAGCAGACGCCCGATGATCCCAATTTATGGCTGGGGCTTGGGAACGCTTTGATCGCTCATGCGGGTGGGGTGGTGTCGCCGAGCGCCGACTTTGCTTATCGTCGTGCGATGACGCTGGACCCGGACGCCCCTGCGCCACCTTATTTTTATGGCTTGGCCCTCGTTCGCGCCGGTCAGTTGCAGGCCGCAAAGGAGCTGTGGGCGCCTTTGGCCGCTAGAGCTCCCGAAGGATCGGAAATCAAGGCGGAACTGGAACTCAGCATTGCGCGTATCGACGCAATGTTGGCAGCGGGAACGCCTGTCGCCCAGTGATATGGCGGTTCAATTGCGCTGGTCATGGAGGCGTGGTAGGGGGCGCCCCTTCTTAATGAATATTGGGAATTTTCCCGTACATCGCCTAGGCTTGAGTGTCGTATGAATATGACCATCTGGCGTTTCCTTCATGGCTGATCACATGGCGAGCGGCGTCGACCACTCCGGCGACGAATCGGCCGAAGAGCACGGGCACGCGCGTCAGAAGGCCACGCTGAAACTCGTCGTGGGTGCGGTCGGTATCGTGTTCGGCGACATCGGCACCAGCCCGCTGTATGCGTTCCGCGAAACGTTCGCTGGCCATCATCATCTGGCTCTCGATCCCGATCACATCCTGGGTGTCATCAGCCTGATGTTCTGGTCGATGATGCTGGTCGTAACGCTCAAATATGTCACGATCATCATGCGCGCCGACAATAAGGGCGAAGGGGGGAGTCTTGCCCTTCTTGCATTAATCAACGGGCAGACCAAAACGCAGCGTTGGTCTCGCGGAATCGTTTTGCTGGGCGTATTTGCAACCTCGCTTTTTTATGGCGATTCGATGATCACCCCGGCCGTATCGGTGCTGTCGGCCGTCGAAGGGCTGGCAGTTTACAACTCCCAGCTGGCGCCAGCGATCTTGCCGGCCGCTGTGGTCATATTGCTGGGGCTGTTCTGGATTCAGGGCTTGGGGACCAATCGGGTCGCTGCCTTTTTTGGTCCGATAATGCTCGTCTATTTCGTGACGATCGCGGCGTTGGGCGTGATCAGCATCATCAAGACGCCGGGTATTCTCTACGCCTTCAACCCCTATTGGGCGGTCATGTTTTTTCTGACCGATCCGCTACCGGCTTTCCTCGCCCTTGGCGCGGTCGTTCTCGCAGTGACGGGCGCGGAAGCGCTATACGCGGATATGGGCCATTTCGGACGCAGCCCGATCCGCGTGTCGTGGCTCTTCTTCGTGCTCCCCGCCTTGATGATGAACTATATGGGGCAGGGGGCTCTGCTGTTCCGCGAAGGTGCGGCGGCGCTGCACAGCCCCTTCTATCATCTTGCCCCTCAATGGGCACAGCTGCCGCTGGTCGGCCTTGCAACCCTGGCTGCCATCATCGCGAGCCAAGCGGTTATTTCCGGCGCGTTTTCGGTCACGCAACAGGCGATCCAGCTCGGCTTCATGCCGCGCCTGCGGATTGCGCATACCAGCGCCTCGACTGCCGGGCAGATCTATATCCCCATGATCAATTGGGGGCTGATGGTGATGGTGATCCTGCTTGTGCTGGTGTTCCAGACATCGTCCAATCTCACCGCCGCTTATGGTATCGCAGTCACTGGCGCGATGTTCATCGACAATCTGCTGCTGACCGTGCTGCTTTACCGGTTGTGGAAGTGGCGCTGGTATTATTCGGCACCACTGCTGGCAGTGTTCTTCATCGTTGACGGGGCGTATCTCGCAGCGAACTTCACCAAAGTGCCGGATGGCGGCTGGTTCCCGCTGCTGATCGGATTTGTGGTGTTCACGCTGCTGACGACCTGGTCGCGGGGCCGCCGGCTGGTGCAGGATCGGCTGCGCGAGGGCGCCATGCCTATCCCGGTGTTCGTGGCGTCGGCAGCAAACAGCGCCGTTCGCGTGCCGGGAACAGCGGTCTTCATGACATCGACGTCGAACGGAGTTCCGCATGCGCTTCTGCACAATTTGAAGCACAACAAGGTTTTGCATGAACGAGTCATCTTATTAACCGTGAAAATCAGGGATGTGCCGGTCGTGGAAGAGGATGGCCGGTGCAAGTTGGAGGACCTTGGGAAAGGCTTCTTCCGGCTCGTGTTGGAATATGGGTTCATGCAGGAGCCGGATGTTCCGGCGGCGCTCAAGAATGTCACGGGATGCGGGCAGGCATTTCGGATGATCGAAACCAGCTTCTTCCTCGCTCGGCAGACATTGTTGCCGTCCGCCAAGCCCGGAATGCCGCTGTGGCGAGAGAAGATTTTTGCCTGGATGCTGCGCAACGCTGAAAGCGCGATGGAATTTTTCCGCTTGCCGACCAACCGCGTCGTCGAATTGGGCAGCCAGGTAGAAATATAGACGCAGAAAAGGGCGCGGCCATCAGGCCGCGCCCCATGAACATTCCTAAACGGCAGCGGATCAGGCCGCGTCGCGATCCTTGTTGATATCGACGAGTTGACCGCCGTTGATGGAAATTTTCTTCGGCTTCATCGCTTCGGGGATTTCGCGGACGAGTTCGATCGTCAGCAGGCCGTCCGCAAGATCGGCCTTTTCCACCCGCACGAAGTCGGCAAGCTCGAAGCGCCTTTCAAAGCTGCGATTGGCGATACCGACATGCAGGAACTTGGAACGATCCGAACTCGCGCCATCGTCCTTGCGTCCCACAACCTGCAGCAGGTTCTGCTGCGCGGTGATGTCGATCTCATCCGTCCGGAAACCGGCGACGGCGAGCGTCACGCGGTAACGGTCCTCGGAAAGCCGTTCGATGTTGAAAGGTGGGTAGTTGTCGCCCTGCTGCAACCGTGCGTTGTTTTCGATCAGGTCGAAGAGACGATCGAAACCGACGGTGGAGCGGCGATAGGGGGTAAGGTCAAAACCACGCATGTCATAATCTCCATCAGAGCAAAATGAACATACCGGACCCTCAAAAAGGCATCCGGCGATACGATGCGCGACCCCATTTGGCGGACGCGCGAGGTTGATATGGTTGAAGGAAAACCGGTTTCAAGAGGCCTGTCATGGGCGGAATCAAAAGTGCCCGGACCGCGTTTCCACGATCCGGGCACTAATGGACGATTGCTCGTCTCCCCCTTGGCCTGCCTCGACCACTTCTCAGCCCCCTAAGCTTGAAGTGGGAAGCAGTATCCCTGAACCACGGCCATTAACCTGTGCTTCGTTGACTTTGCTATGGCCCGCGGAGGCCGCTGTCACGGGCTATTTCCTTGGCCGAAGATTTTCCCTTCACCCCTGTGGCTGACGTGCAACAATCCGTTGCGCTTGCCGTTAGTGGAGACCCTGCTAGACGGGCACTAATCGACATCACATAAAGGGCCGTTCGCGCCACCATGATCTTATCACGCTACGAACGCATGATCGCCAAGCGCTATCTGCTGCCTGGCAAGGGAGAGGGATTCATCTTCCTGGTCGCGGGCATCAGCCTGGCCGCCGTGATGCTTGGCGTCGCAGCGCTCATCATCGTGATGAGCGTGATGAATGGCTTCCGGGCAGAGTTGTTCGACAAGATCGTCGGGTTGAATGGCCATGCCGTGGTTCAAGGCTATGGCGGACGGTTGCCGGACTGGCGTTCGATCCTGAATGAAGCGAAGGCGACGCCGGGTGTCACCAGCGCCACACCGCTGATCGAGCAGCCACTGCTCGGCAGCTTCCAGGGGCGGGTCGAAGCCGTTCTTGTCCGTGGCATGACCGTCAACGACATCCGGAACAATGCGACCCTGAAGGCAAAGGTGCTCGCGGGGAGCATGGACAATCTTACCGCCAATGCGGGTAAGGTCGGCATAGGATCAAGATTGGCCGAAAATCTTGGTCTTCAGCTAGGTGACAGCATCACGATCATCAATCCGGCAGGCCGGTCGACACCCTTTGGAACGGTGCCGCGCCAGATATCCTACCAAGTCGCTGCGATCTTCGAGGTCGGGGTGTACGACTATGACAAGGCCTTCGTGGTGATGCCGATGGAGGATGCCCAGACGCTGCTGCTCTTGGGCGATGTGGTCGGCATGATCGAGGTGGAGACGGTCGATGCCGATCGGGTCGGCACGATCCTGGAGCCGCTGGCCGGGAAGGTCGCAGGCCGCGCGGTCGTGACCGATTGGCGGCAGATGAACGCGTCCCTGTTCGAGGCGCTGGCCGTCGAGCGGGTGGCGATGTTCGTGGTGCTTTCGATCATTGTGCTTGTCGCCGTCTTCAACATCCTTTCGTCATTGATCATGCTGGTTCGCGCAAAGACGCGCGACATCGCGATCCTGCGCACCATGGGGGCGAGCAGGGTGGGCCTGGTTAAGATCTTCATGACCGTGGGCGTGACGATTGGGTCGCTCGGGATGGCTGCGGGCCTGGTGCTTGGCTTCACCTTCCTCTTCTTCCGTCAGAGCGTCGTGAATGCGATCCAGTTCATGACGGGGCAGAATCTGTGGGACCCTTCGATCCGCTTCCTGACCGAGTTGCCGGCAAAACCCGATCCGATAGAGATCACGATCATCTGCCTCATGGCGCTGATCTTCAGTTTCCTGGCGACGCTTTATCCGGCGTTCAAGGCCGCCAATACCGATCCCGTGCAGGTGCTGCGCTATGAATGACATATTGAAGGTTGCTGGCCTGAAGCGCAGCTTTACCCAGGGCGGCGTGACGATCGAGGTTTTGCGCGGCGTCGACCTGACCGTGGGGCAGGGCGAGATCGTGGCGCTGCTCGGGCCGTCAGGCTCTGGCAAGTCCACGCTGTTGCAGGCTGTTGGCCTTTTGGAAGGCGGCTTCGACGGGTCGATCCGCATCGATGGCGAGGAAGCCGCGCGCCTTGATAATGACGGAAGGACGCGGCTGCGCAGGGACGCGCTGGGCTTCGTCTATCAGTTCCACCATCTGCTTCCGGATTTCAACGCGGCGGAAAATGTCATCCTGCCGCAGGTCATTCGTGGCCAGGACAACAGCGCGGCCCGCGCGCGTGCCGAATCATTGCTCACGTCCCTGGGTCTGGGTCATCGTATTGATCACCGTCCGAGCCAGCTTTCGGGCGGCGAGCAGCAGCGCGTCGCCGTCGCCCGCGCATTGGCGAACCGGCCCGCTCTGATCCTGGCGGACGAACCCACCGGCAACCTGGATGAGCGCACCGCCGACATCGTGCTGGCAGAGTTTCTCCGATTGGTTCGGGAGGAAGGTTCAGCTGCTCTGGTGGCGACCCACAATGAACGGCTCGCGGAAAAGATGGACCGCGTCGTGCGTCTTCATGAAGGGCTGCTGGAAGAGGCTTCAGACCTGAACTGAGGCGTCGTCCCGGACAGTTGCCACCACAATTTGGTTTCTGCCTTGGGCCTTCGCCCGGAGGAGGGCGGCATCCGCAGTTTGGACGAGTTGGCTGGGCCTTCCATGATCAGGATAAGCGGCAAGCCCGAACGATGCCGTGACCGGCCCAAGCTGCTGATGGCCATGCTGCACGCGAAGGTTCTGGATCCTGGCCTGAACCTGCCGTGCACGGTCGATCGCCTGATCCAGGGAGAAGTGCGGCATCAGGAGTACGAATTCTTCACCGCCGAGGCGGAAGGCGTAGCCATCTTCGCGGAGGGATTCGTTCAGAACATTGCCGACTGCCCGCAGCACGGCGTCGCCCGCGTCATGGCCATGCGCATCGTTGAACCGCTTGAAATGATCGATGTCGATCATGAGGCAGGCGAGGGGAGACCGGTCCCGGCTGCTGACCGCGACGGCATCTTCAATGGCTGCGTCGAATTGCCGCCGGTTCGACAGGCCGGTCAGCGCGTCGACCATCGCCATTTCGCGCAGGGCGTCGCGAAGGCGGAGGTTCGCAAGGGCCAGCCCGATATTTTCGGCCAGCATCTCCAGATATTTCTCGCTCCGTTCGATCTGATCGGCCGAGACGTTGGCAGGTTCTTCGAAATACAGGAGGCCGATCGTTTCCCCCTGTGCTGCCAGCGGCATGCAGATGGTGGGAGCAGCGCTTTCCGAACCCAGATGCTCGCAGGGGATGTCGATGATGTTGCCGGAGGGCCGGTGCGTTTGCCCGCGACGCAGCGCCCAACAGGCTGACGGGGAGAATTCCGCCTTGGACCATTGCGGGGACAGCCAGTCGCAGGCCTGACGCATGGCGTTTCGGCGCGCATCATAGATGTACAGCCTGCCCGCGAAGCCCGGCGCGATTTCCGGGGCGAAACGCCGCACGACGCCAGTAAGATCGGCGCTGTTGTCGCAACCCTGAAGCCGCTGCGTCATGCGGGAAAGAAGGTCCTGCATGATGCGATCGGCGTCGCGTTCCTTTTCCAGCCGTTGGCGTTCAAGGCCATTTTCCCGGAAGATTCGGATAGCCTGAGCCATGTCGCCGATTTCATCCACATGGGAAATGTCCGGCGGAATGGCCGCGAAGTCCTGCGCGGCCAGGCGCGTGACGACGTCGCTAAGGCGCACGACGGGATGCAGGATGCGCTGTTTGAGGATGAAATAGAGAACGCAGAGGAACAGGAGCGCGGTCGCCCCGAGCATGATTTCGGACATGCTGCGCCATTGGCGCGCCGTCGCGGTGGCGCGGGCTATGGCTGCTTCGGTCCGTTGGTCCAACATATATTGGAACTTGCCGATCTGAGCGGCGATCCGATCAAGCTCCCGGCCATATTCGTCACCGAACAGGATGGTTCGCGCAGTGTTCTGATCGCCTGCCTGGGCCGCGCGAAGTGCAGCCTCCTGCTCATCGGTCAAAGCATCCGCCCAATGCAGCGCGTCGCGCAGCGCCCTGAGTTCGCCCTCTGTCGCGCCTGCGTCGCGCAAATGGCTGATCCGCTGTTCCACTGAACGCAGCGCGGCCTTTTCACGCTGATAGGCGACGAGGTGGGTAGGATCGCCGGTGATCGAAAAGGATCGCGCCTGTTCGGTCTGGCGATAGCTGTCCTCCAGCAGCGCCGAGGTCAGTTGATCGAAGCGCGCGCGTTGCGCAACTGCTTCGCGTTCATTTTTCTCAGCGCCCGAGGCCATGAGCATCGTGGTTCCGGAGGCGAGGGTAAGCAATAGGGTGGCGCCATATGCCCAATTGGTGATCGTCGACAAACGCATGGGGCGCACACTATATCGGAGAGGTTGGAGAATGCTTAACCGGGTGGAAAGCAGTCTCAAAGAGCGAGATGCCGCCGAATTGATGGTCGGGGGCCTTTCGAAGAGACTGGGGAATGCTTATCCACAGCATTTCTCAAGAAGGACTGGCGCCAAGGCGGCCAGGGACGCTATCAACGCAAAATGCCTCATGCCGGTTTCGTACCCCTTCGCATCTTTTCCTCTTTCACCATGCTGGAAGGTGCGATCGAGCCGAAGAAGATCGCGAAGCAAGCGCGGACGCTGGGCTTCCCCGCAGCAGCGATCACCGACCGCAACGGCCTTTATGGATCGATGGCATTTTCGGATGGGTGCAAGAGCGAGGGCGTGCAGCCGATCATCGGGGCCATGCTGGGCATATTGCGGCCGGGGCGTCCCGCCAATGCCGCCGCAATGCACGATTGGCTGGCGCTTTATGCCCAGGATGAGGCTGGATACGACAATCTCTGCGCCCTGGTATCGATGGCGCATCTCGACCGCCCGGTCGAGGAAGTCCCGCATGTCACGTTGGAGGCTCTGGCTGGCAGGACGGACGGGCTCATAGCGCTAACCGCAGGCGCGGAAGGGGCGATTGCCCGGCTTTTCGCGGAGGATCAGCCGGACGCCGCGCTTGCTTATGCCGATCGGCTTGAGGCGCTCTTTCCGGATCGGCTGTATGTGGAAATTTGCCGCAGGCAGGACCCCGTCGAGGGCAAGGCGGAAGCTGATTTGCTCGATCTTGCCTATGCGCGTGACCTGCCGCTGATCGCGACCAATCCGACCTGTTTTGCCGAGCCTCATTTCCATGAAGCGCATGACGTGATGCTTTGCATCGCCGATGGCGCCTATGTCGAAACGCCCGACCGGCGGACCAGCTCGCCCGATGCCTGGATGAAACCGGCAGCCGAGATGCAGCGCCTGTTCGAGGATTTGCCTGAAGCTTTGGCCAACACGCTGGTCGTGGCGCAGCGCTGTGCGGTCGCTGCGCCGAGGCGAAAGCCTATCCTGCCAAGCCTTGCCGGTGACATCGAGGGCGAGGCGCGGATGTTGCGAGAGCAGGCGGCCCAAGGGCTGGAACTGCGGCTCGCAAAGGCGGGGATCGAGGGTGACGAGGCGCGTCAGCCTTATTTCGACCGGCTGACTTTCGAAACCGACATCATCATCCAGATGGGGTTTCCCGGCTACTTCCTGATCGTGGCCGACTTCATCAAATGGGCGAAGGAGCAGGATATTCCTGTGGGGCCGGGCCGTGGTTCGGGCGCGGGGTCGGTGGTTGCCTGGGCTCTTACCATTACGGATTTGGATCCGCTGCAACTGGGGCTGCTGTTCGAGCGCTTCCTCAATCCAGAGCGTGTTTCGATGCCGGACTTCGACATCGATTTCTGCGAAACGCGGCGCGGCGAAGTAATCCGCTACGTCCAGCAGAAATATGGCGTCGATCATGTGGCGCAGATCATCACCTTCGGTAAGCTGAAGGCGCGCGCGGTGCTGAAGGATACCGGCCGCGTGTTGCAGATGAGCTATGGCCAGGTCGACAGGCTCGCCAAGCTGGTGCCCAATCATCCGACGGACCCCTGGACGCTGGAACGGTCATTGAACGGCGTTGCAGAGTTCAGGGCGGAATATGACAATGACAATCAGGTCAAACGGCTGATCGACTATGCGATGAAGCTGGAGGGCTTTCCCCGGCATAGTTCGACCCACGCTGCGGGCGTCGTGATCGGCGATCGGCCCTTGTCACAGCTTGTGCCGCTCTACCGCGATCCGCGTTCGGATATGCCGGTGACGCAGTTCGACATGAAATTTGTCGAAGGCGCGGGGTTGGTGAAGTTCGACTTTCTTGGCCTCAAGACCCTGTCCGTCTTGCAAAAGGCGGTGCAGCTGCTGGCGGGGCGCGGTGTCGAGGTCGATCTAAGCAGCCTCAGCTGGGATGATCCGGCGGTTTATGATTTGCTCCAGCGGGGCGATACCGTCGGTGTGTTCCAGCTGGAATCGGAGGGGATGCGCAAGACGCTGGCGGCCGTCCGGCCGACCAACTTCGGCGACATCATCGCGCTCGTGTCGCTCTACCGCCCTGGCCCGATGGACAATATCCCTATGTTCGGCCGCCGCAAGAACGGGCAGGAAGATATTGAATATCCGCATATTCTGCTGAAGCCGATCCTCGAAGAGACCTATGGCATCTTCGTCTATCAGGAGCAGGTGATGCAGGCCGCCCAGATATTGGCGGGCTATTCCTTGGGGGACGCAGACCTTCTTCGCCGCGCCATGGGCAAGAAGATCAAGGCGGAAATGGACGCGCAGCGGGCGCGGTTCGTGGAGGGATGCGCGAGGAGCGACATTCCGGCGGCCAAGGCCAATGAGCTGTTCGATTTGATCGACAAGTTCGCCGGCTATGGCTTCAACAAGTCACATGCTGCGGCCTATGCATTGCTGGCCTATCAGACGGCCTGGCTGAAGGCCCATTATCCGGCCGAATTCTACGCCGCATCGATGGCGTTCGATATCCATCTTACGGATAAGCTGACCATATTCGTTGATGACATGCGTCGCATGGGGCTCAGCTGCCTTGCGCCTGACATCAATCGCAGCCTCGCCGACTTCTCCGTAGAGCCGATCGAATATGAGGGGAAGGATCCCCGCCTCGGCTTTGCGGTGCGCTATGCCTTGGGCGGGCTGAAGGGCGTGGGCGAGAAGGCGATGGAGCAGCTTGTCGCCGAACGCGACGGCGGTGGGACATTCAAGTCTCTCGATGATTTCGCCGACCGGATCGAGCCGCGATTGTTGAACCGCCGCCAGCTTGAAAGCCTTGCGGCATCAGGGGCGTTCGATGAAATTCACCCCGACCGGGCGGGCGTGCATGCAGCGGCCGACACGATCCTGAGCGTCGCCGCCAGTGCTGCCGAAGCGCGCGAGAGCGGACAGGGCGGCCTGTTCGGCGATGTCGAAACGCCGCATGCGGACGTGCGCATTCCGCCGCATCAGACCTGGTCCACCGCCGACCGGATGGCGCAGGAAAAGGAAGCGTTCGGCTTCTACTTCTCGGCGCATCCCGTCGACCGATACCGGCATCTGGCTGATGCACGCGGGGCGAGGAGCTACGGGGCGATCTGTGCCGAGCAGGTGGCGGAAGGCGGGCGGGCGAACGCAGTCATGGCGGCCATGGTTGAGGAAGTCCGCTGGCGTGAGACGCGGCGGGGCGCACGCTATGCGGCGGCGACATTTTCCGACAGCAGCGGGCAGTTCCAGGCAAGCTGCTTCGATGAGGATGCGTGCAAGGCGATCGAGGCCATGGCCCGTGACGGAGATTGTGCGCTGCTGATGGTGGAACTGGATCGCATGCCCGGCGAAGAAACGCCGCGCGTTACGATCAGGGGCGTGGAGCAGTTCAATCAGCTTGCCAGCGCATCGCGGATGGAACTGGTCGTGGATGTGCAGGATAGCGCCGCTGTCAACGAACTCGCGCAATTGCTGTTGCGCAGCAGGGGCGGACGAAGCGAAGTGTTCCTTCGCGCTCCAGTGGCGGGCGGCAAGGCTGCCCGGATGTTCCTGGGCGATGATTATCTGATCGGGGCGGACCAGGTCGACGCCATCGCACTCATCCCTGGCCTTGCGATCCAGAGTTTCGAGCGCATGGAGCCGAAGGCCGATGGCTATCGGGCACGGACCCGGCGTTCGGGGTTCAGGCTGGTTGCGGCAACGGCCTGATCAGAAAAGTTGAAGCTGCGGACCTGCTGGTGGACGGAACAGGTCGGTCCTGAGCGTCAGCCGTTCGCCCGAGAAACCGGCGCGCCTTCGTGCCTTGATGAAGCGGGTGCGGATCAGGTCAGCCCAGATGCCCTGTCCGCGCATTCTGGTTCCGAAGTCAGGATCATTGTCGCGGCCCCCCCGGATGTCACGGATGATCCCCATGACCTTCGCGGCCCTGTCGGGATAATGTTCCTGTAGCCACGCCCGGAACAAGGGCGCGACTTCGAACGGCAGGCGCACGGGTATGAATGTGGCGTCCCGGGCGCCCGCCGCGGCGGTCGTTTCGACGATCGCCTCTATCTCATGATCGGTGATGGCGGGAATGATGGGAGAGACGCTGGCGACCACGGGAACGCCTGCTTGCGCCAACTGGCGAATGGCTTCCACCCGGCGAAGAGGGTGAGCCGCACGCGGTTCGAGAGCGCGCGCAACCTTGGGATCAAGCGTGGTGACGGAAATCATCACCGCCACCAGCCGATCACGGGCCATGTCTTGAAGAAGATCGAGGTCGCGAAGGACGCGGTCCGACTTGGTCGTGATGAAGATCGGGTGACGACATTCCGCCAATATCTCAACGCATTGCCGCGTGATCTTCCAGTCTCGTTCGATCGGTTGATAGGGATCGGTGTTCGTCCCCATGGCGATCGGCGAGACGCGGTAGGAACGCTTGGACAGTTCGGTGCGGAGCAGGTCGGGCGAGTCCGCTTTGGCGAAGAGGCGTGTTTCGAAGTCCAGCCCCGGCGACAGGTCGTGATAGGCATGGGTGGGCCGCGCGAAACAGTAGATGCACCCATGCTCGCAGCCAACGAAAGGGTTAATAGATTGGGTAAACGCGAGGTCGGGGGAGTTGTTGCGAGTGATGATGGTCTTTGATTTCAAGGCAGTAACGGTTGTACGCAGTTTGGGCGGGGCACCGTCAATTTGTTCCAGCGCATCAAGCCAGTCCCCATCAGCTTCACTTTGAGTGAGGTTGAAGCGAGTGCTGACCTGATTGTTTGTCGCGCCGCGACCATGATGATGACGCATAATCAAAATAGAACATATAGAGAACAAAAATGCAAGCAGCTTCGGTCGGGGATGGAATTGTAAACACTTAACGGCTAGTCGGCATCCAAGAGTGTGCGACGGTTTGGCGCAACGCTATCAAGAACCTCGGAGAGTGTAGGATGATGTTTTCCGCCCTCATGCTTGTCAGTTCATCGGCTGCAATCACGCCAACGACGCCGGTCGAGATAGTGAAATTGACTGAGCCATATGTTGAATGCCGTCGCGACGCCGATCAAAAAATAGTCCTGCTGCAACAGAAAATTCAAGATAGTCGACACAAGAACGTAAATTACGATGTCTATTCTGACCCGACATATCGAGAGTTGAATGATACAGTTTTAAAAGCGGAAGAGCATTGCAATCTACCTCGGTATATCTTACTCGTTAAAAATGCTGTTTCTATGCCTGTATCTTACAACGATTTTCAAAAAGAGAAGCTGGCAGAGTTTTTGATACAGGACGTCATCAAGCTCCAGTGGACATTTCTCAATGCACAATTGGGAACCTACAAATTCCCAGAAACCACTATCACTGATAGGCTCCAACCCAAAGACAAATAGACGGGTCGGCTCTGACGTTTACGTTGTGCAACCGTGTAGGGCTGCTCGCAGCCTCGATAGGCGTTGATCGATTGGGTAAAAGAAAGATCGGGCGATGTGTTGCGGCTGATGATCGTGCGGGGATGTTCCACCGTGACCTGCGTCCGGCGGCGTGGTGCTGGTCCATCTATGACATCAACTGCGTCGAGCCAGTCGCCGTCAGCGACCTGTTCCGCCATGTTGAAGCGGTGACTGACGACGTTCAGCGTCGCGCCTCTACCCTTTTCATCAACCATGCCTTATTGGAACATAAAGAGAACATGGTGGCAAGGGTGGGGATTCAGCGCTCCATCAGGCGGGGCATCAGTTCGACGAAGTTACAGGGACGGAAACGGCTGTCGAGCTGGCTGGAGAGGATGCCGTCCCAGGCATCTTTCACCGCGCCGGTAGAACCCGGCAGCGCGAAGATATAGGTGCCGCGCGAGACACAGGCGGTGGCGCGTGACTGTATCGTCGACGTCCCGATCGTCTGGTAGCTGAGCCAGCGGAACAGCTCGCCGAACCCGGGTATTTCCTTGTCCTGGACCTGGGCGACCGCTTCGGGTGTCACGTCTCGGCCCGTGACGCCGGTTCCGCCCGTGGTGATGATGCAATCGACTAGGGGATCGTCTATCCAGCTGTGGAGGCGCGCGACGATGGCGGCTCGATCATCCTTTTCGATATGGCGCGCAGCCAGAATGTGGCCCGCCGCCTTGATCCGATCGACCAGAGTGTCGCCGGACCGGTCTTCTGCAAGGCCCCTGCTGTCCGAAACGGTCAGGACGGCAATTCGCACCGGCAGAAATGACCGGCTTTCATCGATCGGCATCAGTCAGAGCCGCCCGCGATACTGGGGGCGGAGAGCGTGTTGTTCTGGCTCATCCGGACCATGCGCGTCCCCTTGGCGGTGGGGAAGGTCGGCCACATGCCCTGTGCCATGCCGGTCAGGCAATCCGCGCTTCCCTTGGCCTGGATCTGGTACATCCAGTAGTTGCGCATGACGATGTTCACATAAGCGCGGGTTTCATAATAAGGCAGCGACTCCATGAACAGCAGAGGATCGCCATTGTCCTTGACCTCGCTGTTCCACCGCTGAACGGGCAGTGGGCCTGCATTATAAGCAGCCATGACCTTTGGCAGAAGTCCGCCCGTAGCGCTCATGTTGCGGAGATTTTCCAGGTAGCGTTGGCCATATTCCATGTTGGTCGACGGCACGAACAATTGGGCTGCGGAAGCAAGGCCCATGTCACTGCCGGTGCCAGGCAGAACCTGCATCAGCCCGCGTGCTCCCGCACTGCTGACGACATCGCTGCGGAAGCCCGATTCCTGAAGCGTGTGAGCGTAGATCAGCGCTGGATCGACACGCCAGCCGCCGTCGGGACGCCAATCCGGCGTTGGGAATCTGGCGAAGCTGTCCGGCTGTTTGCCAGCCGGACCGTTATGGGCGAGCCATAGCTGGGTGGCGGGAAGGCTGAGGGAATTGGCAAGCTTTAGCAGGGCGTCATATTGAGCAGCGCCGCCCAGCCGGGCCTGATGCCGGATGAACTGGTCAGCCTTTGCAAGCTGACCGATTGACGTGAGAGCAATCGCCGCGCGGACGTTCGGGCTGTCCTTCAGCTGTTGCCAATCGGCTGATCCGAAGCGCGGAGCGGTCCTGCCGCCGCCCAGCGGCAGGCCAAGCGTTTCGCGGGCGAGCAAGCCGTAGAATGTTTCGCCGGATCGCGCGGCGGTCTTGAGGAGATTCTCGACCTTTTCCGCCTGACCGCAGGCCATGTAGGCGCGCGACGCCCAATAGGCGCCAGCCGCGCGCATGTCGGCATTTCCAGCGAGTGCAGCGACATTGGCGAAGGCAGGCGCTGCCGCAGCGCAGTCATGCTGACGCCAAGATGCAAGGCCGAGCGTCCAGTGCGCTTGCACCGTCCAGTCGCCGCCCGCACGGGTTTCAAGGGCGCGGTTCGCCATGCGCCGCGCGTCCGCATCGTTATTCTCGATATAGTAGGACCATGCGACGCGCTGGCGTACTTCGGTCAGGCCTTCGGGCGTCAGGCCGATTTCTCCCGACGCGAGCAGCGTTTCCGCTCCCACAGGATCGTCATTCTTGATGAAGGGCGTGATCTGACCAACCAGCGCCTGGGCCAGCAGGTCGGTCTTTGTCGTCGCGACATATTCGCGGCGCGGCGCTGAACCCAGCCAGACCATCTTCTGGACTTGCGGGAGCGTGGGGAGGATCGTTGCGCCCCGCTTCTGCGCGAGCCGGGAAAGTTGATCCGCGTTGGGAAGCCAGGCCGCCTTGTTCACCAGGTCGAGTACGTCGAACAGCTCAACGCGCGGCGAATCCTTGGCTACATAAAGGTCGGAAAGCGCGACTGAGCGCATCGGGTCCTGAGGGTCCAGGGCCAGGATCGACGCTTTCGCGTCAGCCCAGCGCTGATCCGACAGCGCCGAATAGATGGCCGAGTAACGCGTCTTGTCGCCGTCGTCGACGGACAGTGCCGGGTTGAACCCTGACCTGAAACCAGCCGTTGCCGCCGCATTATCCGCTTTGGCGGGCACGGCCGCGGCGGCACTGATGGCGGCCAGTGCCAGGCAAGATGATCGGGTGAGCGCGCGAATCACTGATGCATATCCTCGACCAGGCGTTGCAATGTGCGCCAACATTCCGCTTTCGCCGCGGGCTGCCCCAGCAGGAGCCGCGGGTGGAAAGTGGCTAAAGCAGGCACAGTGCCGCCATCATGGTTAAAAAAGTGTAAACTTTCCATTCCCTGCCTGTCTTGTACGGGAAGGAAAGTGCGGATCGTCCGGTCGCCCAGAAGCAGCAGCCTGCCTGGAATCGCGAGCGAAACATGGGTGCGCATCCGATCGGCGGCTGCATTGAGGTCGGCCGCCTCCACCATGCCGCCGGGCGGGCGGGCGCAGAAGAGGGAGGCGATATAGACGCTCTCCCGAGACAGGCCGACAGCAGACAGCATCGCGTCGAACAAGCGTCCGGCGCGATCGGCAAGCAATGTGCCTGCATCCATGTCGGCTGGATCAGGCATGTCGGTGATCACCATCAGCGGCGATCCAGCTTGCCCTTGCGGCAAGATGGGTGTGCCTGGCCAGCGGCGTTCCGGCTGCGCCGAATCCTGGGCTAGCCAGTCCGTAAACTCCTGAAGCGAGCCTGGCTTCTTCACCGTGGCCGGAGAAGACGGGGGTGGCGCCAGCGGAACGGCTGGCGCCGGACGCAGCCAGTTCACCGGCTCTTCCGCCGTCGCGCAATCCACGCCCGCCATGTCCCACCACGCCAGATAGGCGCTGGCGGCATCGGCCAGATCTTCCGTCATTCCCCGCATCGATCTTCTAGGGCCAGAGGTTGACGCCGGGGTCAAGAATCTTCATCGGCAACCGGTGGTAAATCGTTTGAGTAACGCGGCGGCCGGACAGGAGAGGGAAACCATCCGGCTCGTCCCGATGGAGGGATTATGAGCGAACGGGAATCGATGCCCTATGACATCGTCATCGTCGGCGGGGGACCGGCGGGGCTGTCCGCGGCGATCAGGCTGAAGCAACTGGCCAACGACTCTGGCCAGGAACTGGCGGTGTGCGTCCTGGAAAAAGGCTCGGAGATCGGCGCTCATATTCTTTCGGGCGCGGTGATCGATCCCCGGGCCCTTGATGAGCTGATCCCCGAATGGCGCGACATGGGCTGCTCGCTGGCGGAAACGCCGGTGCGGGACAACCAGCACTGGTTCCTGACGAAGCGCGGCAAATTGCCGGTGCCGCATATTTCGACGCCGCGCTGGATGCACAACAAGGGGACCTATACGGGTTCGCTCGGCAATCTGTGCCGCTGGCTGGCCGAGCAGGCCGAAGGATTGGGCGTCGAGATATTCCCTGGCTTCGCCGCTGCCGAGATCCTCTATAATGAGGATGGCAGCGTGAAGGGCGTCGCGACCGGTGACATGGGCATTGATCGCGAGGGCAATCGAAAGGGCGATTATCAGCCGGGGCTGGAGCTGCACGCCAAATATACCTTCTTCGCTGAAGGCGCGCGCGGCCACCTGACCAAGATCCTCAAGCGCCAGTTCGAACTGGACAAGGATTGCGAGCCACAGGTCTACGGCCTTGGCATGAAGGAATTGTGGGATATCGATCCCGCCAAGCACAAGCCGGGCCTGGTGATCCATACCCAGGGTTGGCCGCTGACGGACGCCTATGGCGGCGGGTTCCTCTACCATCAGGCCAACGGGCAGGTTGCGTTGGGCTTCGTCGTGGGCCTCGGATACCGCAACCCCTATCTCTATCCGTTCGAGGAGTTCCAGCGCTGGAAGCAGCATCCGGCGATCCGCGAATATCTGGAGGGTGGCCGCCGCGTTTCCTACGGCGCGCGCGCGATCAACGAGGGTGGCTGGCAGTCGGTGCCCAAGCTCGTCTTCCCCGGCGGTGCGCTGATCGGCTGCTCCGCAGGCTTCGTCAACGTGCCGCGCATCAAGGGCACGCACACGGCCATGAAGTCGGGCATGCTGGCGGCGGAGGCGGCTTTCGAGGCAATCCAGAACGAACGCTCCCGCGATGTGCTGCACGACTATGATGACCGCCTGCGCTCCAGTTGGGTTGCGGACGAGTTGAAGCTGGTCAAGAATGCGGAGCCGCTGCTGGCGAAGTTCGGCAATACGATCGGTACGCTGCTGGCGGGCGTCGATATGTGGATGCGCACGCTGAAGATCGGCTTGCCCTTCACGATGAAGCACAAGCCGGACAATGAAAAGATCTGGCCCAAGGAGATCGGTCACAAGATCGATTATCCCAAGCCCGACGGGGTGATCAGCTTCGATCGCCTGTCCTCTGTGTTCCTGTCGAACACCAATCATGAGGAAGATCAGCCGGTCCACCTTCAGCTGAAGGACCCGTCGATCCCGATCGCATACAACCTGCCGCTTTATGACGAGCCCGCGCAGCGTTATTGCCCGGCAGGCGTCTATGAGGTTGTCGGTTTGGAAGAGGGCAATCCCCGGTTCCAGATCAACGCCCAGAACTGCGTCCACTGCAAGACGTGCGACATCAAGGACCCGACGCAGAACATCAACTGGGTCGTGCCCGAAGGCGGCGGGGGGCCGAACTATCCCAATATGTAGGCGCCTGCTCTGCGCAATGTTGCCGCCGATGCTGCTGGCCTTCCCCGCTGGCGCATCGGTGGATCGGTCGAGCGCGCTGCATGCCTATGCCCGCGGCCGACTGGCCGACAGTTATGGCGAGGCGAACGTCGCGCTCATCAACTATCGAGACGCGCTGGCGGGAGACGCGAGCAGTTTGGCAGTGGCGCGGCGGTCCTACCTGCATGGCCTGATCAGCGGGGACATGGCGCTGGCGCTTCAGTCGGCAAGGTTGCTGGACAGCCGGGGGGTGTTGCCGCGTGACGGGACGCTTCTGTTCCTTGGCGACGCGCTCGTGCGCAGGGACTGGAAGACGGCCAGGCAAGTTGCGGACCGTGTAGCGGCAGAAGGGAATTTCGGCTTTCTTGCGCCGATAATCCGCAGCTGGATATCGATCGGGGAAGGCCGAGCGGTGCCGCCGGAGATTGATCCGGCAGATCGCTACGCGTCCCTGGGGCGGCGCTACATCGACGAGCATATCGCGCTTCAGGCGCTTGCGCGGGGAGATGCTGCTGCGGCTGGCCCCGCGATAAACCGGGCGCTGGCGTTGCGAACGGTAGAGCTAGGCGAGATGCGGCTGACCTTTGCGGCGCAACTGGCCAGTCGAAGGGCGAGAGCCGAGGCGTTGGCCCTGCTTCCTGAAGGGAAAGCCGACTATGCTCTGGCCCGGCAGGATATTGCGAATGGTCGGAGCGGAGGCGAAATCGGGCGAGCGCTGAGCCCCGCACAGGGTTTTGGCCGCCTTCTTGCCCGTTTGGCTTCGGACATTTCATCGGACGAAAGCACGCGGATGCTGGCGATCAGACTCGCGCGCATCGGGAGCTTCGCTAATCCAGCTGGAGCGGATGGCAGGCTGGTGCTGGGGCAGTTGCTGACCGATGCAGGACATGGGCAGCAGGCTGTTTCGGAATTGAACAAGGTTGCGGAAAGCGGCTGGTTCCGGACTCTCAGGCAGACGGCTCTGGTCAATGCCTGGGCTGCATCGGATGACAACAGCGCTGCGATATCGCTGGCGCGCGGATTGGCTCAAGCTCCGGGCGCCGACGTGGAACGTCTGGTGCGGCTTGGGCAGTTGCTGGCCCGCGAAAAGGATTTTGGCGGCGCGGCGGACGCGTTTCATTCTGCCGAAGCACGCTATGCTGCGGATAATGTGCCTTGGGCATTGCTGCTGATGCGGGGGAGCGCCCTTGAGCAGGCGGGACGTTGGGAAGAAGCACGTGCGGTGCTGGAGCGGGCGGCGAAGATCGCACCGAATGAACCGGCTGTGCTGAATTATCTCGGCTATGCACAGGTCGAGCGGCGGCAAAATGTTCCAGCGGCGCTGGAGCTTCTCAAGAAGGCCAGTGCGCTCAAGCCGGACGACGCGTCGATAACGGATTCCCTGGGATGGGCGCATTTCGTGACAGGAAATGTGGAAGCTGCGGTGCCAGTTCTTGAGCGCGCTGCTGAGGGCGCCCCTGCCGACGTGACGATCAACGAGCATCTGGGCGATGCGCTCTGGGCCATCGGTCGGCGCTTCGAAGCGCGCTATGCCTGGAGGGCTGCGGCGGTGTTCGCTGAAGGAGACGTCGCGGCGCGGCTTGATGCGAAAACCAAAATGGGGATGAGGCCGGAATATGCCGCTCCTTGACGCCGCGACATTGACCGAAACTGCCTATGCCAAGGTGAACCTGGCCCTGCATGTGCGGGAACGGCGGGCCGATGGCTATCATGCGCTGGAAAGTCTGTTCGTCTTCGCGACGGATGGCGATCGGCTGAGCGGGTGCCCGGACGTGGGCAACGAGATCAGCCTGACGCTGGATGGCCCTTTTGGAGCGGCCCTGGGCGCTGGTGCGGACAATCTCGTCGTGAATGCGGCGAAGAAGTTGCAGGGGCATCTTGGAGAGAAGCGGGGCGCGCGGTTGAAGCTGACGAAAAATCTGCCGGTTGCTTCAGGCATCGGTGGGGGATCGGCTGACGCGGCGGCGGCGCTGCGACTGCTCAATCGCTTGTGGGATGCTCAATTGCCCCGTGCCGAGCTGGAGCGGATCGGCCTGGAACTGGGTTCCGATGTGCCTGCCTGTGTCAGCAGTGTCACGCAGATGGTCAGGGGCCGGGGCGAGGTGCTTGAACCTTGCCACATCGACGGATTGAGTGGGATTCCGATGCTGCTCGTTAATCCCGGCGTCGGCGTATCGACGGCCAGTGTGTTTAGCCGGTGGGACAGGGTTGATAGAGGTCCTTTGACAGCGTCAACGCTGGAGGCCCTGATCGTGGATGCCCGCAACGATCTGGAAGAGGCAGCGATCGGGGCCGCGCCGGTCATTGCTGATGTGATTGCCCTTTTGCGGGAGCAGTCGGGGGTGCGCCTGGCCCGCATGTCGGGATCGGGCGCGACCTGCTTCGCCCTTTTCGATACTTGGGACAGCCGAGCAGCGGCGGCGCGCCATATATCGGCACAGCAACCGGGCTGGTGGTCATTGGAAACGGAGATCGGCGGGGCGTGAGCGAGGCTTTCACACAGATCGATGGCGGGCCGCTTGATGTGCTGATCATAGCGGATCATGCGTCCGCCCATGTGCCTGCCGACATCGACCTTGGCATCGATCCCGCCCTGCTCGGCAACCACATCGCAATAGACATCGGCGCGGCGGAGGTGAGCCGGATGCTGGCGGAGCAGTTGGGATGCACCGCGATATTGGGCGGTGTTTCCAGATTGGTGATCGACCTCAACCGCGAGGATGACGCACCCGGCCTGCTACCGGTCATGAGCGACGGTCATCCGATCCCCGGCAACCGGCATGCCGATCTTTCCGACCGGATGGTGCGTTTTCATCATCCCTATCATCATCAGATCGCCCGATTGCTCGACGGAATGA
The DNA here is from genome assembly GCF_905120495.1 of Sphingobium sp. S6. Taxonomy (NCBI): domain Bacteria; kingdom Pseudomonadati; phylum Pseudomonadota; class Alphaproteobacteria; order Sphingomonadales; family Sphingobiaceae; genus Sphingobium; species Sphingobium sp. S6. The sequence goes on from NZ_CAJHOG010000001.1 coordinate 555,388, forward strand.
CGTCGCCCTTCATTCTGTCGGTGCACAGTTTCACGCCGCAACTGGCGAGTGACCCGCAGGCAGAGCGGCCGTGGGACATCGGCGTGCTCTACAATGAAGATGATCGTGCCGCTCGCATCGCCATTCCCATGCTGGAGGAGGCAGGCCTGATGGTGGGCGACCAGTTGCCCTATTCGGGGCGGCTGCTGAACGCGACCATGAACCGCCATGCCGAAGCCAACGGTATCCCTTATCTCGGCATCGAAATGCGGCAGGATCTGGTGACAAGCGGGGAGGGGCAAAGCCGCTTCGCCAGCATAATCGGGCCCATCGTGCTACAATGCCGCAATAGCCTTGCGTGACTCGTCCCTTTTTGGAAAGGAGGCGCGCAAGAAGGGTAGGTTTTATGTCTCATACGTTCGACAAGTCGAAACTGCCGAGCCGCCATGTCTCGGTTGGTCCGGAGCGCGCTCCGCATCGTAGCTATTATTACGCGATGGGCCTGACCGAAGAAGAGATTGCCCGTCCTTTCGTAGGTATCGCCTCGGCTGGCAACGACAGCGCGCCGTGCAACACGACGCTCGACATGCAGGCGGATTTTTGCCGTCAGGGTGTAAATGAGGCAGGCGGCATGCCGCGCCGGTTCAACACCATCACCGTCACTGACGGCATTGCGATGGGCCATCAGGGCATGAAAAGCTCGCTGGCGAGCCGTGAAGTGATCGCGGATTCGGTCGAGCTTTCGGTGCGTGGCCACTGCTATGACGCGCTCGTCACCTTCGCTGGATGCGACAAGTCGTTGCCCGGCATGATGATGGCGATGCTGCGCCTGAACGTGCCGTCGATCTTCGTCTATGGCGGGTCGATCCTGCCCGGCCGGTTCGAAAATCGCGACGTCACGGTTGTCGATGTATTCGAGGTCGTGGGCAAATATGCGGCGGGCGCTTGTCCGCTCAAGGATGTGATCGCGCTCGAAAAGGTCGCTTGCCCCGGACATGGTGCATGCGGCGGTCAGTACACCGCGAATACGATGGCATGCGTGGGCGAAGCGATCGGCCTTTCGCTCCCCAACAGCAATATGGCGCCTGCTCCTTACAAGAGCCGTGAGGAGGTCGCCGTTGCCGCTGGCCGTCAGGTCATGGAACTGCTGGCGAAGAATATCCGTCCGCGCGATATCTGCACCCGCGAAGCGTTCGAGAATGCGGCGCGCATCGTCGCGGCGACTGGCGGATCGACCAACGGCGCGCTGCACTTGCCCGCCATGGCGAATGAATGCGGCATCGATTTCGACCTGTTCGACGTGGCGCAAATCTTCAAGTCGACGCCTTACATCGCTGACCTCAAGCCCGGCGGCAAATATGTCGCCAAGGATATGTATGAGGCAGGCGGTGTCTACATGCTGATGAAGACCCTGTTCGACAACGGGCTGCTGCATGGTGACTGCATGACTGTCACCGGCAAGACGATCGCCGAGAATATCGATGAAGTCAGCTGGAACCCGGACCAGAAGGTCATCTATGACGTCAAGTCGCCGATCACCCCCACGGGCGGCGTCGTGGGCCTGAAAGGCTCGCTGGCTCCCAATGGTGCGATCGTGAAGGTGGCGGGCATGCATCGCCTCCAGTTTGAAGGCCCGGCGCGGGTTTTCGATTGTGAGGAAGACGCCTTCGCAGCAGTCGAAGCGCGGGACATCGCCGAAGGTTCGGTCATCATCATCCGCTATGAAGGGCCAAAGGGTGGCCCCGGCATGCGCGAGATGCTGTCGACCACGGCCGCGCTTTATGGTCAGGGCATGGGCGAGAAGGTGGCATTGATCACCGACGGCCGCTTCTCTGGCGCGACGCGTGGCTTCTGCATCGGGCATGTCGGGCCGGAGGCTGCGGAGGGTGGTCCGATCGCGCTGGTAGAGAATGGCGACATCATCGCCATCGACGCGGAAGCAGGCACGATCGACCTCAAGGTTTCCGAATCCGTCCTCGCCGAGAGGCAGAAGAACTGGAAGCCGCGCCAGAATGATTATCAGTCAGGCGCTCTCTGGCGCTATGCGCAGAATGTGGGACCGGCTTACAAGGGGGCAGTGACGCACCCGGGAGCGAAGACCGAAACCCATGTCTATGCGGATATCTGAACAGATTGCCGGGGCGGGGCTTATGTGCCTCGCCCTGGCCGCGTGTGACCAAGGCGGAGACAAGGCTGCTCACCCATTTGAAGGCTCGTCAGCCGCCCGCCAGGCGGTTGCCGATTGCGCAACCGGTGCTGGCGCGAAATGGGAGCGATCCTGTTCGGTCGAGCAGGATGGGCGGGTTTTGACGATCCGTCATCTCGATGGCGGATTTCGCCGGTTCCGGATCCTCGAAGACCAGCGGGGGATCGCCTCAGCCGATGGCGCCGAACCGGCTAAGATAACCATCGTTGGCGATGGCCAGATCGAAGTCAGCGCGGGGGCCGATCGTTACCGGTTACCTGCCACTATTTCCCGAACAGCAGCGCCTTGAGCGATCTGCCGATCCTGACCGCCGCGCAGATGCGGGAAGCCGAACAGGCGGCGATCGCCAGCGGCATAGCCGAATATGAGCTGATGGAGCGGGCGGGTGCGGCTGTTGCGGAGATAATCTGGCGTGCGGGGGGCAGGCGCGACCTTCTGCTACTGTGCGGTCCTGGCAATAATGGCGGTGACGGTTATGTGGTCGCTCGCTTGTTGAGGGCGCGCCGGGTGCCGGTGCGAGTGGCTGCCTTGGGAGAGAGTCGCACGGAGTCTGCCCGACGGGCGCGCTCGTCCTGGGGCGGTCCGGTAGAAACTCTGGAGGATGCAGCGCCCGCCACGCAGATTGTCGATGCCCTGTTCGGAACCGGCCTGTCGCGTGGGCTGGACAGCGCTGTTGCTGATAGATTGAGGTGCCTGACGGAACAGGCGGCCTTCAGCTATGCGGTCGACCTGCCGAGCAGTGTTGAGACCGATAGCGGGGCCTTGCTGTCGGCGGTTCCGCAATTTGGCGTCTGCATTGCTTTGGGCGCGCTGAAGCCTGCTCATGTTTTGCACCCTGCTGCCGGGAGCTTCAAGCGGCTGATCTGTGCCGACATCGGCGTCGCGGCGAGCGCACAGGCGCACCGTCTTGCTGCGCCTCATTTGGAAGCGCCGAGGGGTGCTGATCATAAATATAGCCGGGGTCTGGTTGCGGTGGTTGGCGGGAGCATGGCAGGGGCGGGGCTGCTCGCGGCCGAGGCGGCTGCGCGATCGGGTGCGGGAATGGTTCGCCTTCTGGGAGCAGTCGGTGAGCTTTCGGGATCGGATGCAATCGTTAGGGTGAAGGCGCTCCAAGCCGACTGCGTGGAGGCTGAATTAAGCGACGAGAGGCTGGCGACGGTGTTGGCCGGGCCTGGCCTTGGGCGAGATCAGAACGCCGTGGGCCGCTTAAGCGCCGTGTTGCGATGTGGACGGCCGTTGGTGCTGGATGCCGACGCTCTGACATTGCTGGGAAAGGGGGAGGTCGGGGACATTCCTCCTTCATCGATCCTGACGCCGCATGAAGGTGAATTCGTTCGGTTGTTTGGCGATTTGCCGGGCAGCAAGATCGATAGAACCCGTGAAGCAGCACGTCGATCTGCTGCGGTGGTTGTCCTCAAGGGTTCGGACACCGTCATCGGCGCCCCGGATGGACGCGTCACGGTCGCAACTGGCGCGTCCCCTTGGCTGTCGACGGCGGGGACCGGGGACGTTCTCGCAGGATTGGCGGCGGGGCGGCTGGCGGTCGTGGCCGACCCGTTTCGCGCGGCTTGCGAGGCGGTCTGGCTCCATGGAGAGGCGGCGCGGCGTGCGAGAGCCGCTTTTGTCGCCGATGATTTGATTGCGCAGCTGCCAGCGGCTATCGCCTCCCGCTTGTGACCGACATCGACAAAGATCTCATAATACGCATCGCCGCAAAGGGTGATGGCGTTACCGCCGATGGGCGGCATGTACCGCTGGCAGCGCCTGGAGACAGGGTCACGGCCGATAGCGGTTTAGTGGCGGGTCCCCATCATGCCGAAGCTCCATGCGTTCATTTCCCCGCCTGTGGCGGATGCGAGCTACAGCATGTGGACGAGGAGAGCTTGGGCGCGTTCGTGACCGCGCGTGTCACAGGCGCTCTGGCCGGACAGGGGGTGACGCTCCCGCCTCAATCGCTGTTGCCGCCTCACCTGTCGCCGCCGAAGACCCGGCGTCGCGCATCATTGCGTGCGGCTCGAGACGGGCGGCGGATCACCATCGGTTTTGCAGAGTCGGGCAGCCACAAGCTCATCGATCTTGCGATGTGCGAGATACTCGATCCCCGCCTCTTCGCTCTGGTCGAGCCGCTTCGGGCTTTGCTGCCGCTGGTTCTCGCTGACAAGCGCGCTGCACATGTCCGGATGTCCCTGATCGACCAAGGCGTCGACCTGCTGCTGGAGAATGTTGGCGTTTCCGGCCTCGCCGCGGACGAGGGTTTACGGGATTTCTCAGCGGCTCAAGGCCTCGCGCGATTGACGATCGATGAAGGTGATGGCCAGCAGACCCGCTGGGAGCCTGAGCCTGCGACCATGACATTCGGCGGCGTGCCGGTCGCCTTTCCTCCGTTCGCTTTTCTTCAAGCGACGCCGGATGGCGAAGCAGCGTTGTTGGAGGTTGTGCGCGAGGCATTGCCGCCGGGAGGCGCGGTGGCCGACCTGTTTAGCGGGCTGGGCACATTCGCTCTCGGAGTGGGCAAGGAGCGTCCGGTTTATGCCGCGGAGGGTGCGCGTGACTTGATGCTGTCGCTCAAGGTTGCGGCCAATCGCGCGCAGCGGCGAATGGTGGTTGATCATCGTGATTTGTTCAGGCGACCGCTTGTGCCTGAAGAGCTGAACCGGTTCGCGGCGGTGATCATCGATCCGCCGCGCGCAGGTGCGCGGGAGCAGGTGATGCAGTTGGCGGCGTCGGTCGTGCCGGTGATCGCTTATGTTTCGTGCAATCCGGCGAGCTTCGCGCGGGATGCTGCGCATCTTGTGGCGAGCGGCTATGTTCTGGACAAGGTGAAGCCGGTCGGCCAATTTCGATGGTCGACCCATGTCGAACTGGCAGCTGTTTTCCGCCGCCCATAAAATGAACCCTCGCCGCATATTTGCGGCGAGGGAACAGGCACCCTCTCCAAAGGGGAGCTTGAGCCTTTTAGCCCAGCTTGATGACAGTTGCGCGACGGCGTGCCGGGACCGGATCGGCGTAGAGGCTCGCCATCGGCTCGTCCTCAACCTCGATGATCGCTTCCGATGTGAAGCCGTTGAAGCCGGTGCGCATGGCCGCACCATAGGCGCCCAGCATGCCGATTTCGATATAATCGCCGGCAGCCACATCGTCGGGCAGCATGAAAGGACCGGCCATATGATCCATATCGTCACAGGTCGGGCCGTAGAAGGAGAAAGGCGCGTTTTCCGCTTCGCTTTCCTCTTCGCGCAACAGGGCGACCGGGAAACGCCAGCCGACATGGGCCGCATCGAACAGAGCGCCATAGGCGCCATCGTTGATGTACAGTTCCGTGCCGCGACGGCGCTCGACCCGCACGATGATGGAGCTATATTCCGCCGACAATGCGCGGCCGGGTTCGCACCATAGTTCCGCCGAATAGCTGATCGGCAGGCTTTCGAAACCGCGATAGATGGCGTCGAAATAGGCTTCCAGCGCTGGCGGTTCCATGCCCGGATAGACCGACGGGAAGCCGCCGCCGACATCGATGATATCGACCGTGACGGCCGCATCGACAATCGCCGCACGAACACGCTCTATAGCATCGCTATAGGCCTGCGGGCTCATGGCCTGGCTACCGACATGGAAGCAGATGCCAAGCGCGTCAGCCGCCTGGCGGGTGGCCATCAGCAGTTCGCGGGTTTCGCCGAGTTCTGCGCCAAACTTGGACGCAAGGCTCAGCTCCGAATGTTCGGAGGAGACGCGCAGGCGAACGCAGAGCTCAAGGTCGGTGGCTTCATGGGTCGCGCGCAGAATCTTTTCCAGCTCGTCGATCGTGTCGAGCGAGAAGGTGCGCACGCCATGGACATGATATGCTTCCGCGATGGCTTCTTCGGCCTTCACGGGATGCATGAAGCACAGCTTCGCTTGCGGCAGCGTTTCCGCGACGAGGCGAACCTCGGCGATCGAGGCGACGTCATAATGCGTAATTCCGCTGTCCCACAAGGTCCGGAGCAAGTCCGGCGAGGGATTGGCCTTCACGGCATAAAGCGAGCGCCCCGGAAACTTCTCAGAGAAGAATCGGGCGGCGCGGGCCGCAGCCTGCGGGCGGATCAGCGTTACCGGTGCTGCCGGTTTGAGGGCGGTTGCTACCCCCAGCGCGCTATGGTGCTTGTGCAACTCAAGGGACCTCCAGTGTAGTCGTGGGCAAACAAGCTGCCTTGCGGTGGAAGTCCCATGGGGCAGCGGAAGGGCGATATATGCGGCAGGTGCCCCCCTGTAAAGCGCGCCCGTAAATTTTGTTGCGCGCCTCGCTACGAAATGTGCGTCAGGAGAGGCGGGCCTTGAAGTCCTGGTATGAAAAACGCCGGATTTCCTGGAGTTCACCGGTCTGCGAGTTCCAAAGCCAAATGCCCGGAAGCGGTACGCCGTTGAAGGTGTTGGTTTTTACCATCGAGTAGTGCGCTTGGTCGAGGAAGGCGATCCGCCGTCCCGGAGTCGCGCCGCCGGGGACTCGATAGTCTCCGATAATGTCACCCGCCAGGCAGGACGGACCACCGAGTCGCGTTACCGGCCCTTCGTCCCGTTCATGGAGCATGGCAGGGCGGTAGGGCGCCTCAATCACGTCCGGCATGTGGCATGTGGCCGAAATGTCCGTGATGGCGACGGGCATGCCGTTGTCGATGACGTCGAGGATTTCCCCGATGAGGATGCCAGCGTCGAGGGCCATGGCCTCACCCGGTTCGATATAGAGTTCAAGTCCGGTCTGCGCTTTTATGCGCTGGAGGAAGGCGATCAGATCGTCGATCTGATAATCGGCGCGCGTGACATGATGTCCGCCGCCGAAGTTCAGCCATTTTAGACCACCGACATGCGGCATGACGCGCGATTCGATGGCCGCCCAGGTGCGTTCGAGCGGCAGGAAGTCCTGTTCGCAGAGATTGTGGACGTGGAGGCCGTCGACGCCATCCAGATGCTCGGACCGGAGTTGGTCGATCGGGAAACCGAGGCGGCTGTGCGGCTGCGAGGGATCGTATTTGGGCACTTCTCCCTCGGCGTGGAGGGGGTTTATGCGCAATCCGATGTCGAAGTTCACACCGTTCATGCGCGCATTGTCGATGACCGGCCGGAGCCGCTCGATCTGCCCGGGGCTGTTGAAGATCACATGGTCGGAAATCTTGAGGATTTCGGCGAGATCTTCGGGCTTGTAGGCGGCGCAATAGGTGGCAACCTCCTTGCTGCCATCTTGGCCCGCATATTCCTCGCGCCCGAGACGGGCTTCGTAGATGCCTGACGCGCAGACGCCGTCGAGATATTCGGCCACGACCCCGCCGAGCGACCACATGGAGAAAGCCTTGAGTGCGCCTAGCACCTTGATCCCTGCGCGATCGCCGATGTCGCGCAGGATCGCGAGATTGCGGCGGATCGCGGCCTCATCCACCACGAAGGCGGGCGAGGGGACGCTGTAAAGGTCGAAATGGGCGAAGGCGGCGGGATCGCCGGCTTTGGTTTCCATCAAACGTTCTCCGTCACCCCAGCGAAAGCTGGGGTCCCAGGCGGGAGGGCACGGCGTAGAGGCACGAGATCCCAGCTTTCGCTGGGACGACGTTTCCTAACTTTAGAAATCCAGCGGCGCGTCCAGTTCCTTTACCTGCCAGGGCAGGCCGTGCTTGTTCAGCATGTCCATGAAGGGATCGGGATCGAACTGTTCGATGTTGAACACGCCCTCACCTTTCCACGCGCCAGTAAGCATGAGTGCCGCGCCGATCATGGCTGGGACGCCGGTGGTGTAGCTGACTGCCTGGTTGCCGGTTTCGGCATAGGCGTCCTCATGGTCGCAGACATTGTAGACATAGACGGTCTTCTGCGCCCCGTCCTTCTGTCCGGTTGCGATGTCGCCGATGTTGGTCTTGCCCTTCGTGGTCGAACCCAGGCTCGACGGTTCGGGGAGTACGGCCTTCAGGAACTGGAGCGGGATGATTTCCTGGCCGTTGTAGATGACCGGATCGATCCGCGTCATGCCGACATTCTGGAGCACTTCGAGATGCTTGAGATAGGCGTCGCCGAAAGTCATCCAGAAGCGGATGCGCTTGATTTCAGGGTAGTGCTTCGCGAGGCTTTCCAGTTCCTCATGATACATGAGGTACATGTTCTTCTCGCCGACCTGGTCGAAGTCGAACACTTGCTTGTGCTTCAGGGCAGGGCCTTCCACCCACTTGCCGCCTTCCCAATGGCGGGAGGGTGCGGTGACTTCGCGGATGTTGATTTCCGGATTGAAGTTGGTCGCGAAATGCTGGCCATGGTCGCCGCCGTTGCAGTCGAGAATATCGAGCGTGTCGATGCGGTCGAGCAGATGCTTCTTGATGTAGCTGGCAAAGACGCTGGTGACGCCGGGGTCGAAGCCCGAGCCGAGCAGGGCCATGATGCCTGCTTCCTTGAAGCGGTCCTGATAGGCCCATTGCCAGCTATATTCGAATTTCGCGGTGTCGCGCGGTTCGTAGTTGGCCGTGTCGAGATAGTCGGTCTTGGTCGCGAGGCACGCGTCCATGATCGCGAGGTCCTGATAAGGCAACGCGAGGTTCACGATGAGCTTGGGCTGGACCTTTTCAATGAGGGCGACGGTCTCTTCGACATTATCGGCGTCGACCTGCGCTACGTCGATAGTGACGCCGGTGCGGGCCTTCACCGATTCGGCGACCTTTTCGCAGCTGATGATGCGGCGGCTGGCGAGCGTGATATGGCTGAAAATGTCACTGTTCATCGCCATCTTGTGAACCGCGACAGACCCGACGCCGCCCGCGCCAATGACCAGAACCTTGCTCAATTCAACTGCTCCATGAGTGAAGCGCGCCCGACGCGCGAAAGCGCCCATATAGGGAGTGTGCGTGATAGCGCAAAGTCAGTCTGTCACCAGCGTCCAAGGCGCTAGAAACTCGCCCCGTCAACCTTGTTGATCTTGAGCGTGTCCAGATCGACCTCCGGCACGCAGCGCAGGCTGATGGCGCGGACCGATCCGTCAGGGGATTCCCCTTCCGCGAAGGATTGCGTGCCGCAGATATTGCAGAAGCGGTGGGTGATCTGGTGCTTGTAGAATTTGTAGTCGGTCAGATTGTCCGCGCCGCTTTCGAGGGTGAACTGGTCGGCGGGCACGAAGGTGAGGAGGAAGCCTTTCCGGCGGCAATGGGAACAGTTGCAGGACATGGCTTCGGTGGGCGCATCGGCGGCCACGGTGAAGGTGACTGCGCCGCAGTGGCAGCTTCCAGCATAGGGCATCGATCGTCCTTTCAATCTGGCTGTAAGGGATGGCGCGGCCACTCTTGCAGAATGGCTGCGCTATCATTTCGTCAGGCGCGGTTTTTCCGCGCCTCCGCCCTGCGCGCGAAGATATTGAGCAGTTCGACCAACGTCGAAAACGCCATGGCCGCATAGATATACCCCTTGGGCACATGCACGCCAAACCCGTCGGCGATGAGGACCGCGCCGATCATCAGCAGGAAGCCCAAGGCCAACATGACGACAGTGGGGTTGCGGGCAATGAAGTTGGCGAGGGGATCGGCCGCGAGGACCATCGCCGTCACGGCGACGAGGACAGCGATAACCATCACCGCGAGATTATCGGTCATGCCCACGGCGGTAAGGATCGAGTCGAGCGAAAAGATCATGTCGAGGAGAATGATCTGGACGATCGCGCTGCCGAAACTCAGCGTCGCCGCGCCCTTTTGCTTTTCGAGAATGTCGTCGGAATGGACGGGATCGACCGTGTGGTGAATTTCCTTCGTCGCCTTCCAGATCAGGAAGAGGCCCCCGGCGATAAGGATGAGATCGCGCCAGGAAAATACCGTCTCGAATGTCGGGACACCATGCTGATCCAAGGGACCACTGATCCCCAAGTCAAATACAGGCTTGGTAAGCCCGACGATCCACGCGATCATCGACAGCAGCACGAGCCGCATGCCGAGCGCAAGGCCGATGCCGATCCGCCGCGCCTTGGGACGCTGCGCCTCCGGCAATTTGTTCGTCAGTATCGAGATGAAGACAAGATTGTCGATGCCGAGCACAACCTCCATCACCACCAGAGCCACCAGCGCGGCAAGGGCCGTTGGATCGGTGAAGGCGCTTATCAGGCTATCCATTGGGTTCCTCTCGTTCAGTCGGGCAGCCGCTACGTCGCGATTGCCCAGTGTGTCAGTCTGGACTGCATGCCGTAAAAGATTTCGTCAAGAAAAGCTGGCGGGCCATCAGCTTACCAGCTTGCGCAATCCCTCGACCGTATCCGCTTCCGCAGCGGGTTTGTCCCGCCTGATCCGGGCGATCCTCGGGAAGCGCATGGCTAGCCCGGACTTGTGCCGCTTGCTGTCGTGGATGCTGTCGAAGGCGACTTCCAGGACCAGCGACTTCTCCACCTCCCGCACCGGGCCGAAGCGGTTCAGGGTGTTGTTGCGCACGAAGCGGTCGAGCCACTTCAGTTCCTCATCGGTGAAGCCGCTATAGGCCTTGCCGACGGGCAGAAGTTCGCCATCCTCCGTCCAGCAACCGAAGGTGTAGTCGGAATAGAAGGACGAGCGTTTGCCGTGGCCGCGTTGGGCATACATCATGACGCAATCGGCGGTCAGCGGATCGCGTTTCCATTTGTACCAGAGGGCGGCCTTGCGCCCGGCGACATAGGGGCTGTCGCGGCGTTTCAACATGACGCCTTCGATCGCGGCGTCTCGGGCGCCCGCGCGGATTTCTGCCAGGGCTTCGAAGTCTGACGCCTCGATCAGAGCGGATATGTCGAAACGATCCTGGTCAAGGCTGGGAAGCAGGGCTTCAAGGCGGGGGCGTCTATCCGCCCATGGCAGGGCGCGCAGGTCTTCGTCGGCGTGAAGGAGTATGTCGTACAGGCGAACGAAGGCGGGATAGTCGGCCATCATCTTGGCCGTCACCGCCTTGCGGCCGAGACGTTGCTGGAGGGCGTTGAAGCTGGCCGCCTCGCCTCCCTGGAACTCGCCCTTGACGAGGAGTTCGCCGTCGAGGACTGCGTGGGCGGCGAAGGCTTGGGCGATTTCCGGGAAGCTGCCGGTGATGTCATCCCCGGCGCGGCTATAGAGGCGCGTTTCCTTGCCGGTGCCGACGATCTGGATGCGGATGCCGTCCCATTTCCATTCGGCGGCATAGTCGGCGAGGTCGACGCTGTCAGCTTCGAGCGGATGAGCAAGCATGAAAGGCCGGAAGAAGGGCGTACCTGCTGGATCGGGGCGGTCAGATCTGCCCTCGGCCCAATCGAACAGGGCGGTATAGGGCGGTGTGAGGGCATGCCAACATTCCTCCACATCATCGACGTCGAGGTCGAAGGCCTGGGCAAAGCCGGTCTTGGCGAGGCGGGCGGAGATGCCGACGCGCAGCCCCCCGGTTGCAAGCTTGAGCAGGGCGAAGCGGCCCGATGCGTCGAGATGATCCATCATCTGGGCGAGCGTGGCGGGCGCTGCGGCGCGGCTGACGCTGTGCAGACGGTCGATGATGGCGGAGAGGGTGAGGGAGCCGTCGTCTATCTCGGCGGGCTGGTCCTCGCTCTTGGGCCAGAGAAGCGCGACGGTTTCGGCGAGGTCGCCGACATAGTCGCGGCTCATTTCGTAGAGGACCGGATCGGTGCGGGCGCGGATCATCTCTCCGATGGCGGAGGCCTTGACGGCCTTTATGTCGAGATTGCCGGTGAGGGCGGCCAGCGCCCAGCCGCGATCCGGGTCTGGCGCTTCGCGCATGTAACGAGCGATAAGGTCCAGCTTGCCGTTCCGGGATCGGGTGTAGACGAGGCCGTCGAGGAGTTGGGAGAATTGTCTCATAGAGCCAAGCCTCTCACCCGTTCGCCCGGAGCTTGTCGAAGGGCTCCCCTTTCTTGAAGAAAGTGAATGGCGTCGACAGGTTCAGCAAAGCGGCGGGAGGAGAATGGCCGTCTATCATCACCCCTCATCCTCATCTTCGCGGCCAACCAGTTCGAGGGCTCGCGCGCGCATCTGGTGGATCATGCACCAATGCAGCAGGGCTTCTTCGCGGCCATGGGTGATCCAGGTTTCGGTGGGTGCGACCTCGCGGATGGTATCGGTCAGTTCGTCCCAGTCGGCATGGTCGGATATGACGAGCGGCAGTTCGACATTCTTCTGCCGGGCACGTTGGCGGACGCGCATCCAACCTGACGCCATGGCAGTGATGGGATCGGGCAGGCGGCGGCTCCAGCGGTCGTTGAGGGCGGAAGGTGGCGAAACGATGAGATGGCCGCGCATCTCTTTCGCGGGCACGCCGGTAGCAGGACGGAGTTCGCCAAGGTCTATGCCGAAATCCTGATAGAGCGCGCACATGCGCTCCATCGCGCCATGGATGTAGATGGGATCATGATGCCCGCGTGCCCGAACCTCGCAGATCAGGCGCTGTGCCTTGCCCAGCGCATAGGCGCCGACGAGAACGCAGCGATCGGGGTGCGCGTGAAGCGCGGCGAGCAGGCGGTCGACTTCGCTGCCTGTGTCAGGGTGGCGGAAGACGGGAAGGCCGAACGTCGCTTCGGTGACGAAGATGTCGCAGGGGACTGGCTCGAACGGCTTGCAGGTCGGGTCCGGGCGGCGCTTGTAGTCGCCGGTCACGACCACGCGCTCGCCCGCATGTTCTAAAAGGATTTGCGCCGAACCCAGGACATGGCCCGCCGGAATGTAGGAAATGTCCACGCCGCCCATGCGGACCTGCTCGCCATAGCCGACGGGTGTGCCGCTCGCCGTGCCGTAACGAAGCGCCATGATGGCGAGCGTCTCTTCGGTAGCCCAGACATGGCCATGGCCGCCGCGCGCATGATCGGCATGGCCATGGGTAACCAGCGCGCGCTCTGCGGGCTGGGATCGATCGATCCAGGCGTCGGCAGGGCGGACGTAGATCCCGGTGGGGTGGGGTTCGATCCAATGGGGCATATCCATCCAAGAAGATGGGAAATGCCCCTATTGTTCCGCAAGAGGTCCGGTCAGGCGGCCTTCTTGAGCTCCAGTTCCAGCCGGTCCCAGATTTCGACCAGTGCCTGGACAAGTTCCTGCATCATCTCCACCGTGTGCGCCGGGCCGGGCGTAAAGCGCAGGCGCTCGGTGCCGCGTGGCACGGTGGGATAGTTGATGGGCTGCACATAGGCGCCATATTCGGCGAGCAGAATGTCGCTAATCCGCTTGGCCTTTACAGGGTCGCCGACCATCAGCGGGACGATGTGCGTGACGGACGGCATGACCGGCAGTCCGGATTCCCTCATCAGTCGCTTCAGGGTGGCGGCGGCGGCCTGCTGGCCTTCGCGCTCTTCGCTGGATTGCTTGAGGTGGCGGACGCTGGCAAGGACGCCAGCGACAAGCACAGGCGAGAGAGACGTCGTGAAGATGAAGCCGGGTGCGTAGCTGCGGATCACGTCGATGATCATCTGATCAGCCGCGATGTAGCCGCCCATGACGCCGAACGCCTTGCCCAGCGTGCCTTCGATGATGGTCAGGCGGTGCGCGACATCATCGCGTTCGGAAATGCCGCCGCCATGTGCGCCATACATGCCGACCGCATGCACTTCGTCGAGATAGGTGAGCGCATTGAACTCGTCCGCCAGATCGCAGATCTCGGCGATGGGGGCCACGTCGCCGTCCATCGAATAGACGCTTTCGAAAGCGATCAGCTTGGGCGCGTCGGGATCTTCGGCGGCGAGCAGTTCGCGCAGATGATCGACGTCATTGTGACGGAAGACGCGCTTTTCGCAGCCCGAATTGCGGATGCCCGCGATCATGGACGCGTGGTTCAGTTCGTCGGAGAAAACGATGCAGCCGGGCAGCAGCTTGGCGAGCGTGGAGAGCGCCGCTTCGTTCGACACATAGCCGGACGTGAAGAGCAGGGCGCCTTCCTTGCCATGCAGGCTGGCGAGTTCAGCTTCCAGATCGACATGATAATGGGTGTTGCCGCCGATGTTGCGGGTGCCGCCGGAGCCTGCGCCGACATCGTGCAGCGCTTCTTCCATCGCCGCGACGACCTTTGGGTGCTGGCCCATGGCGAGATAGTCGTTGGAGCACCAGACCGTGATGGGCTTGGGGCCGTTGTGACCGTGGAAGCAGCGTGCGTTCGGGAAGGCACCCTTGTTCCGCAGGATATCGATGAACACGCGGTAACGGCCTTCGCTGTGAAGCCGGTCGATCGCCTGCGCGAAGATATGCTTGTAGTTCACGTAACGCCCTAGTCCCTTGGTGGCCCGCATTCCCCTCTTGCGGGCCGTTTACCCGCTGCGCCGCTCCATTACCAGCGATAACCGTTCGCAGCGGTTGGGAGAAATACCTATCACAATGATAGAGGAATTTGCGAGTGGACCAAAGGTCCCACCCCTTACAAAGCTTCCATTTGTGTGAGGCCGAAATCGGCGAGCGCGGGCGCGAGCGCTGCGACGCTGTTGTCGAGCCGGGTGAAAACGGCTTTCCCGGATGAACGCGACGCGGGCCATTCCTGTCCCTGCGTCAAGTAAGCGATGCGGCGGGCGATGCCGTCGCCGCCATGGACGAAGGCGAGGGGGCGGGGCGCTGCAGCGGCAAGCTCTGCTTCCACCAGAGGAAAATGGGTGCAGGCGAGGACGACCGTGTCCATGTGGTCGCCGCCGGGCTGATCGAGCAAGCCCGCGAGCGCATCGCGCGCTATCGCCGGGTCTAGCGGTTCGCCACGCAGCTTGGCTTCCGCGAGCTGGACCAGCGCGGCGGAACCGTGGCGCAAAACGGTGCAATCCGCGCCGAACTCGGCAGTGAGACGGTCGACATAAGGTTGGCGCACGGTGGCATCGGTGCCCAACACGCCGAAGACGCGGCTTTTGGAAAGAAGCGCGGCGGGCTTGATCGCCGGAACCGTGCCGACGACGGGAATGTCGAGCGCGGCCCGGACGGCGGACAGCGCGATGGTCGAAGCCGTGTTGCAGGCGATCACGGCCAGGCGCGGGCGGAAACGTTCGACCAGGCGGCCGAGCAGCGCGGGCACGCGAGCGGCGATTTCCGCCTCGCTCTTCGTGCCATAGGGGAAGCCTGCGCTGTCGGCTGCGTAGACGATCGGCGCGTTGGGCAGTGCGGCACGCGCTGGCGCGAGGATGGAGAGGCCGCCGACGCCGGAATCGAAGAACAGCAGGGGGGCTGATGGTGCGACCTTCATTATGGCGCACATGTCGCGGGAGAGGGCGGGGCTGTCAATATTTTGGAGCGATTGGGATGCCAGCGGGTGAGGGTGCCTCGGGGTATCCGGCGTGCACTTGCTCCGGAGATGCCAGCTTGCGCTGGCACGACGGAAGATAAATCATGACGGGAAGCAAATAAGGCTGATCACTCCAGCGCATATGCAAAGCTTGCCCCCGGCAGCGGCAACGCTATGGTCGCGCCGCAATCATTTCGGCGAGATCATGAACCCTCCCTGGCTACTTCCCGCATTCGTCCTGCTGATTTCCTATCTGCTGGGCTCTATCCCCTTTGGACTGTTGCTGACACGCGTCACGGGAGCCGGGGATTTGCGGCAGATCGGGTCGGGCAATATCGGCGCGACCAACGTGCTGCGGACCGGGCGCAAGGGGCTGGCGGCGGCTACATTGCTGCTCGACCTGTTGAAAGGCGCGGCGGCTGTGGTGATCGGCGCGGCATTGATCGACAATGGCGGGCCGATGGCGGGGGCGATGGCCTTTATCGGGCATTGCTATCCGCTATGGCTGCGTTTTGCCGGCGGCAAGGGCGTGGCGACGATGATGGGCGTGGTGACGGCGCTGCATTGGCCTGCCGGGATCGTATTTGCGGTCGTATGGCTGGGAGCGCTGTTCGGTACGCGATGGTCGTCCGTCGGCGGGATGGCAGCGGGGATCAGCGCGCCCATTGCGATGTGGTTCATGGATAGGATCGATCTGGTCCCCGTCACGCTGGCGATGACGCTGATCCTGCTGTGGCGGCACCGGGCGAACATCGCCCGGCTGGCGAAAGGCACCGAGCCCAAGATCGGGGCGGCGAAGGGGTGAGCGAGCAGGAGCGGTTCGATCGCCTGCGCCTGATCCGTTCGCCCCGCATAGGGCCGGTGACGTTCCGGCAGTTGATGGCGCGCTTCGGCAAAGCGAGCGAGGCTCTGCGCGCTGTCCCTGAACTGGCTGCGCGAGGCGGCGGCAAGGCGGCTGTGGCGGACGCAGGCGCCGTCGAGAAGGAGATTGCCCGCAGCCGGGCGCTTGGCGCGCGCTACCTGCTGATGGGGGATCAGGATTATCCATTTCTGCTGGAACAGATGGATGGCTCCCCGCCCGCGCTGATCGTGCGGGGCGATGTCGGACTGACGGGGCGGCAATGCGTGGCGATGGTGGGCGCGCGCAACGCTTCTGCCGCCGCTTGCCGTTTTGCGCGGACGCTGTCGCAGGAACTGGGGCAGCAAGGCGCGGTGGTCGTGTCCGGCCTTGCGCGGGGTATCGATACGGCGGCGCATCAGGGATCGGTGGCGACGGGCACGATCGCGGTGATCGCTTGCGGCATCGATGTCGTGTTCCCTCCCGAAAATGCCGAGTTGCAGGAGCAGGTGGCGAGCGTCGGGCTGTTGGTGACGGAGCATCCTCCCGGCACGCAGCCGCTTGCCCGGCATTTTCCCGCGCGCAATCGCATCATCGCCGGGCTGGCGGCCGGAACGGTGGTTGTAGAGGCTGCGCCGAAGTCAGGTTCGCTCATCACCGCGCGGCTGGCCGTCGAAGCGGGGCGCGAGGTCATGGCGGTGCCGGGGTCGCCCGCTGACCCTCGGGCGCAAGGATGCAACCAGCTGATCCGTGAGGGCGCGACTTTAGTGCAAAATGGCGCGGACGTGATCGAGGCGATCGGCGGCATCGACCCGCGCATGGTGCGGCAGGGGCGGCTCGACTTCAGCGCCGCGCCTGTATCGTCCGACGTGGCGGGGCAGGAGCGGGAGGTGGTGCTGGGGCTGCTCGGCCATGCGCCGGTGCCGGTGGATGAGGTGATCCGCCTGTCCGCACTTAGCCCCGCGATCGTTCAGACGGTGCTGCTGGAGCTGGAACTCGCGGGCCGACTGGAGCGGCATGCGGGGGGCAAGGTCAGCCTGTCGTGACACTCTTGACGCAGGGCCTCAGCGCCTTCCAGACTCGCGCGTGTACGTGAGAGCACTTTAAAACCGGGGCATGAATGCAGCTTGTCATCGTTGAATCGCCAGCCAAGGCGAAGACCATCGAGAAATATCTGGGCGGCGATTTCCACGTCCTCGCCAGCTATGGCCATATCCGCGACTTGCCGCCCAAGGATGGGTCGGTGGACCCCGACAATGGTTTTGCCATGCAATGGGAAAATTATGGGGACAAGGGCAAGCAGCTCAAAGCCATCGCCGATGAGGCGAAGAAGGCCGATCGATTGATCCTGGCGACTGACCCTGATCGCGAGGGTGAGGCGATCAGTTGGCATGTGCAGGAAGTTCTGCGGGCGAAGAAGGCGCTGCCGCAGAAGGTGGATCGCGTGACCTTCAACGCGATCACCAAGCAGGCGGTGACCGAAGCGATGGCGCAGCCGCGTGCTTTGGACGAGGATCTGATCGACGCCTATCGGGCGCGGCGGGCGCTGGATTATCTGGTGGGCTTCACCTTGTCGCCTGTGCTGTGGCGCAAGCTGCCGGGCGCGAAGTCGGCCGGGCGCGTTCAGTCCGTCGCCTTGCGCCTTGTCGTTGATCGCGAGCGCGAGATCGAAAGCTTTGTGCCCCAGGAATATTGGTCCGTCGCGGCCGAGATGGAGCAGGGCGGGCAGGGCTTCACCGCCCGGCTGGTGCGCTGGAAGGGCGAGAAGATCGACCGGCTGACGATCGGCAAGGAAGGCGACGCCATGGCCGCGAAGGCGGATGTGGAGGCTGGGCGCTTTACCGTCGAAAAGGTCGAGACCAAGCCGGTTTCGCGCAACCCTCCGCCGCCGTTCACCACCTCGACGTTGCAGCAGGAGGCGGCGCGCAAGCTGGGCTTCTCCGCCAGCCATACGATGCGGATCGCACAGCAGCTCTACGAAGATGGCGCGATCACTTACATGCGTACCGATGGCGTGCAGATGGACGGCAGCGCCATCTCCGCCGCGAGGCGGGCGATCGCGGAGCGCTATGATGGCGGATATCTGCCGGAAAAGCCGCGCCAATATCAGACCAAGGCGAAGAATGCGCAGGAAGCGCACGAGGCGATTCGTCCTACCGAATTTTCGCGGGACAAGGTTGGGTCGGGCGATCATGCGCGGCTCTACGACCTAATCTTCAAGCGGGCGCTGGCGAGCCAGATGGCTTCGGCGCGGCTGGAACGGACGGTTATCGATCTGGTCGACGGCACGGGGCAGCATGCGTTGCGGGCGACTGGTCAGGTGGTGATCTTTCCCGGTTTCCTCGCGCTGTATGAAGAAGGGCGTGATGACGCGGAGGATGACGACAGCAAGCTGCTGCCGCGACTTGTCGCCGGTGATGCCCCTGCCAAAAGACAAGTGACGGCGGAGCAGCATTTCACCCAGCCGCCGCCGCGTTATTCGGAAGCATCGCTGGTCAAGAAGCTGGAGGAACTGGGCATTGGGCGCCCTTCCACCTATGCCTCGACGCTTCAGGTGCTGAAGGACCGCGACTATGTGCGGGTGGAGAAGAACCGCTTCTTCGCCGAGGAGAGCGGGCGTTTGGTGACGGCGTTCCTGGAGCGCTTCTTCGAACGCTATGTGAGCTATGACTTCACGGCGGGTCTGGAAGACGAGCTGGACGAGATTTCCGGCGGGCGCGCCCAATGGCAGGCGGTGCTGGAAGCCTTCTGGCGTGACTTCAAGCCGAAGACGGCGGAAGTCATGGAGCAGAAGCCGTCGGACATCACCGCCGAACTGGACAAATTCCTGGAGCCGATGCTGTTCCCGCCCAAGGCGGACGGCAGCAATCCGCGTGCCTGCCCGATGTGCGGTGACGGGCAACTGGCGTTGCGTGGTGGACGCTTCGGGGCGTTCATCGCCTGCTCCAACTATCCGGAGTGCAAATATACGCGCAAGTTCGGACAGCCGGGCGCCAGCGACGGTGGCGAGGACAAGGGGCCGGAGGTGCTGGGGCAGCATCCCGAAACCGGGCAGGATATCGTCCGCAAGTCCGGCCGCTTTGGTCCTTATATGGAGATGGGCGAGGGCAAGGAGGCCAAGCGCGGGTCAATTCCCAAGGATCTTCCGGACGGCGAACTGACGCTCGACTGGGCGGTTAAGCTGTTGAGCCTGCCGCGCGAGGTTGGCCTGCATCCCGAAACGGGGAAGCCGATCGTGGCGAATATCGGGCGCTTTGGGCCTTATCTGCTGCACGACGGCAAATATGGACGCTTGTCGTCCACCGCCGAGATATTCGAGGTGGGGATGAACAGCGCAGTTGCGAAGCTCGCTGACGCGGTGAACAAGGGACCGCGCGGTGGAGCGTCTCGCGAGCCGCTCAAGCTGCTCGGCAAGCATCCGCGCACGGAGGCCGAGATCAAGCTGATGGCGGGACGTTACGGGCCTTATGTCACCGATGGCACGACCAATGCGACTTTGCCCAAGACGATCGAGCAGGACGCATTGACGCTGGAAGAGGCGGCACAGTTGATCGACGCGCGGGCGGCTGCGGCTCCTGCGAAGAAGGGGAAGAAGAAGGCGCCCAAGAAGGCAGCGGCAAAGAAGGATGGTGCGGCCAAGAAGCCAGCGGCGAAGAAAGCGCCTGCCAAGAAGAAGGCGGCGGCCTCGGAGTAAAGTCCGTTGCCGTTCGTCCTGAGCCCTCCGGCAGGCGCAGGACGAACGGAGACGAGGGCTAGGAGAGCATCAACCCGGCCGTCACCGCTGCTGCGGACATCAGGATCGCTGCCGCGAGCCACTTTGCGGCGGTGATCAGCGCTCCGTCCGTCAGTCCATTGGCGGCGCCGCCTTCCGCTTCCAGCTTCCGCGTCAGGGCGCGGAGCATGCGGGGGGCGTCGTCAGTGATCCGCGATAGTTCCAGCAGCAGCGGGACCAGCTTTTCGGGCGACTGGCTGGCTGTCAGGCGATGAGCAATAAGGCGGGCGCGGGAGCGTTGCAGCGCCTGCGACAAGTCGAAGCCCGGCTCAATCGTGCCCAGCACCCCATCCATGGTGATCAGCGCCTTGAAGATGAGCGCGAGGTCGGGTGGCAGGACCAGCCCTTCCTTGCGGATCAGCGGAAAGAAGTCGGCGACCATGCGGCCCAGCACCAGCGGGCCGGAGCCATGGCGGGCGATCAACTGCTCCGACGCCATGAGAACGCGCTCGCGTGAGGGACGGTCGCCCTGATGCCAGCCGATGAGCGTGTCCGCCATCGTTTCCGCGTCGTTGGAACGCAGGGAAAGGATGAAGGCCAGAAATTCCTGCTGCCGCCGCGCGCTGACATGGCCGATAAGGCCAAGGTCCAGCAGGGCAAGGCGATCGCCCGGCAGGCAGAGAAGATTGCCGGGATGAGGGTCGCCGTGAAAGCGGCCATTCACCAGCACCATTTCAAGAACGAGGTCCGCGCCGAGATCGGCTATGGCGGCTGGATCGATCCCGGCGGCGCGAAGCGCCTCTGCATTACGGGGCGCTATGCCTTCGACATAGTCCATGACCAGCACAGTCTCGCTGCTGAGCGGCCAATGGATTTCGGGGATGACGACGCGCGGCTGCTCTGCAAGGTCTGCGCGCAGACGGTCGGCATTGCGGCCTTCGCTGGTGAAATCCAGTTCTTCCAGGACCGTGTCCAGCAATTGCTGGACCAGCGCGCGGGGTTGGAACCGGCGCGCTTCCCTGTTGCTCGCCTCAACGATCCCCGCGAGATGGGAGATCAGGCGGAGATCGGCTTCCATCGACTTGCGTATGCCGGGACGGCGGATTTTGACGACGACCTCGCGGCCATTGTGCAGGGCAGCGCGATGCACCTGCGCCATGGAGGCGGCGGCGAGGGGGGCTTCATCGAACCGGGCGAAGGCCGTCTCCACCGGCTCACCCAATGCCTCTTCCAACAGGGGACGCAGCGTGGAGAAATCGAGGGTAGGCGCTGCGCTATGCAGCTTTTCAAATTCGGATATCCAATCCTCCGGCAGGAGGTCGGCGCGCGTGGCGAGGATCTGGCCGAGTTTCACGTAGGTGGGGCCAAGCGCTTCCAGCGCCTGCCGCGTGCGGCCGGGCAGGTCGGGTGGAGAGGCTCCGTCCCTTTCCTTGGCAAGACCCATTCTGGCGAGGAGCAGGTCAAGGCCGAAACGGGTCGCTACGGCAGTGATTTCGGCCAGCCGCTCACGGTCGCGGGCGGCAACGACGATGGTCTTGAGCATGGCGCGTCAACGAAGCGCCACGCCGATTGTTTCGGGCGTGCACCTTTTCAGGGCATGATCATTCGACCCAGTCGAGGCCAATGTCGCGATAGATGAAGCGGTCGTCTTCCCAATCTTCCTTCACCTTCACGTGGAGGTAGAGATGGACCTTGACCCCAAGCAGCTGTGCAAGTTCCGCGCGCGCCTTCGATCCGATCTCCTTCAGCCGCTGCCCCCCCTTGCCGAGCACGATGGCGCGCTGAGTGGGGCGGGCGACCAGGATTTGCTGATGGATCTCAACAGAGCCGTCTTCGCGCTCGCTATATTTCTCCGTATCGACGGCGGCGGCGTAGGGCAGTTCGGCATGCAGCTGGTGGTAGAGCTGCTCGCGTGTGATTTCAGCAGCCAGCATGCGGTCCGTCGCGTCGGAAACCTGATCCTCCGGAAAGTGCCACGGGCCTTGGGGCATGGCATTGGCGAAGGCGGTCTTGAGTTCAGCGAGGCCATCGCCGGTCGCGGCGCTGATGAAGAATGTCTCTTCGAAGCCAATGCGTTCGTAAAGCTTCTGGGTATGTACCAGCAGCTTCTCCTTTATGGCGATATCCACCTTGTTGAGGATCAGCCATTTGCGTTCGGTCCGGTGGGTCAGCGCTTCGATGATCGGCTCCATCTTGGGGCCGAGACCCGCCTTCCCATCGACAATGAGCGCGATCAGGTCAGCGCCCTGCGCGCCGCCCCATGCGGCCTGAACCATGGCGCGATCGAGGCGGCGCTTGGGCGCGAAGATGCCGGGGGTGTCGACAAGGACGATCTGCGCATCACCTTCGATCGCGACGCCCATGACGCGGGTACGGGTGGTCTGCGCCTTTGGGCTGGTGATCGCGACCTTCTGGCCGACCAGCGCGTTAACCAGCGTGGATTTGCCGGCGTTGGGGGCGCCCACGATGGCGATGACGCCGCAGCGTTGATTTTCTACGTCGTGCAACATTTACTCCGTTCGCGCTGAGCCTATCGAAGCGCCTTACTTCTCTTCTTTCGAGCGCGCTAAGGTGGAGATGAGGCTCCAGTCTTCACGAATCAGCGCTAGTTTCTTTGCCCGGCCCCAGCCTTTGATCTGACGCTCAGCTTCAAGCGCCTCCATACGGGTTCCGAACTCTTGCGACCAGACCAGTTTTATCGGGCGACGGCTTTTAGTGTAACCGGGAAAGGTGCCTGCCTCATGTTGGGCGATGCGCATTTAAAGATCATCGGTGCGGCCGATGTAAAAACTGCGGTCGGCGCAATGGAGCATGTAGGTGTAGAAAGCCATCTTCGCTCAGAAAGGTAATAAAGCGTTTCGACAAGCTCAGCGCGAACGGATGTTGAGGAACGCGGGAGAAACGGGGTTCAACTGCTCAGCTTGTCCAACAACGCCTTCGCTGCAGCCGTCTCGGCCTCCTGCTTGCTTCCTCCCGTTGCGCTTGCTTCTCCCGCGCCTTTGATGCTCACCGTTACCGTGAACTTCAACGCATGATGAGGCCCGGAGCGATCGGTCATTGCATATTCGGGCGGCTTGCGGCGGTTGGCGGCTGCCCATTCCTGAAGAGCGGACTTGGGATGCTTGGGTGCGCTTTCCTGCGTATCGACCCGGTTGGCCCAAAGGCGGCGGACCAGCGCGCGGGCGTCGTCCAGGCCCGCTTCAAGGTAGAGCGCGCCGATCAGCGCCTCCATGACGTCACCTAGCACATTGTCGCTGTCTGCCGCGCCATCGTCGCGGGCCTGCTTGCCAAGGACGAGATGCGTCGGCACGCCAGCCGCGCGCGCAACGTCGGCGCAGGTCTCACCCGACACCAATGCGTTGAAGCGGCGTGAGAGCTTGCCTTCGGGTTCACTGGCGAACCGCTCATAGACCCATTCGCTGACGATCAGGCCCAGCACGCGATCGCCCAGAAACTCAAGCCGCTCATAATTGACGGCGTTCGCGCTGCCATGGGTGAGCGCCTGGCGAAAGGGCGCTTCATCCTCAGGTGCTCGTCCGATCAGCCCGGCGAGCCAGCCAGACGTGTCGGCCTTTGTCAAAAGCCTTCCCCGATACGGTTCCAGCGCGCGGCGGTGAACCATGTCCAGGGGAGCAGCCAATTGGCGCTGCCGTCGGTCGAGAAGACGGAGATCATCGCCTTTCCAACGAGATTTTCCTCCGGCACCAGTCCGATGCCGCCACCTTCGACCGCCGGGAAGCGGCTGTCCGCGCTGCGATCGCGGTTGTCGCCCATCATGAAGAGATGGCCTTCGGGCACCAGCACCGTGTCGCGATCGTCGGCTGCGCCATCCGGAACGAGGTCGAGGACGTTGTAGCTTTTGCCGCCCGGCAGTGTTTCGCGATATTGCGGATAGCGGCACTGACGTCCGCCGCTCGGCGCATCTTCCTCGAACTTCGGGCGATAGCAGGGGGAGGGACTGCCCTCCTTGGCGGCGGCGTCCAGCATGTTGGGCGAGACGGGAATGACGAGGTCGGCGACCTTCTGCTTCCGAATGGCCTGCCCATTCAGATAGACCGTGCCCCCGCGCACCGATATCATGTCGCCGGGCAAGCCGATGACCCGCTTGATATAATCATTCTTCTGGTTCGGCGGCGCCTTGAACACTACCACGTCCCCGCGCTTCGGCGTCGAGGCGAGAATGCGCCCCGGGATCAGCGGCAAGTTGAAGGGCAACGAGTAGCGCGAATAGCCATAAGGCCATTTGGCGACGAGCAGATAGTCGCCGATCAGCAGGCGCGGCTGCATCGATTCAGACGGAATATTGAACGGAGAAACGATGAAGCTGCGCAGGACAAAGACGAACACCGCCAGCTTAGCGAGAAACCATAGGAAATCCCGCGTTTCGGATTTTGCGCTCATGCTTTGTTGTCTAATCCTTCGATCCGCCTTGAAAACAGGCCGTTGCGGCTTTTGCTGCGTTGTAAACCCGCCGTCAAGCATAGCGGGCGGTGCATTGGCCGTTACGCTTGGGTAAGAAGGACGAGAATCGACAGGTGCAGTGTCGTCATCAGCAACGAATAAGAGGATTTACGCTTCCATGCCCAGCCCTGCACTGGAGGCCATTGCGGCACTCCCGCGGCCTGAACTGAAGACCGTTTTCGCTTCGGACCCTAACCGGCTGAGCAAGTTCACGCTTACGCAGGGACCTTTGCGGTTCGATTGGTCGAAGACGCACCTGACCAGCGAACTGCTGGAAGGATTTCTGAAGCTGGCGGAGGAAAAGGACTTCGCCAAATGGCGCGACGCCCTTTTCGCGGGCGAGCCGATCAACAATAGTGAAGGCCGCGCGGCAGAGCATCCCGCAGAACGGGGCGAGGGCAATGCGGAAAGCGTTTCGCGCGCCAAGATGCTGCATGCCCGCATGCGCGCTCTGATCGATGCGATCGAAGGTGAAGCGCTGGGCCCCATACGTCATATACTGCACATCGGGATCGGCGGATCGGCGCTGGGGCCGGACCTGATCGTGGATGCGCTGGGTGGGGACGGCGCGCGCTATGATGTCGCGATCGTCTCCAACGTAGACGGCACGGCCCTGGAACGGGTGATTGCGCGCTTCGATCCCGAAGCGACCCTGATCGCGGTCGCGTCAAAGACCTTCACCACCACCGAAACCATGCTGAACGCGGCGAGCGCGATCAATTGGCTGGTAGAGGCGGGCGTGGAGGACCCCTATGGCAAGGTGATCGCGTTGACCGCCAGTCCGCACAAGGCGATCGAGTGGGGCGTGGACGAAACGCGTATCCTGCCATTTTCCGAGACAGTGGGCGGGCGCTATTCCCTCTGGTCTTCGATCGGCTTTCCGGCCGCGTTGGCGCTTGGCTGGGATGCGTTCGAAAGCCTGCTTGAGGGCGCGGCGGCCATGGACCGGCATTTCCGGCTGTCCGATCCGGCGCAGAACGCTCCGCTGATCGCTGCTTTCGTGGACCAATATTATGGCCGCATCATGGGATGCCAGACACGCGCTCTGTTCGCCTATGACGAGCGGTTGCGGCTGCTGCCTTCCTACCTCCAGCAACTGGAGATGGAGAGCAATGGCAAGAGCGTCACGCGCGATGGCAAGCCGGTCGATGGGCCGACAGCGCCGATCACATGGGGCGGCGTCGGCACGGATGCGCAACATGCGGTGTTCCAGCTGCTGCATCAGGGGACCATCGTGGCCCCGGTCGAATTTGTCGCTTCGATCGATCCCGGCCACGCTCTGGACCCGGCGCATCACCGCGCATTGCTGGTGAACTGCTTTGCCCAAGGGGCGGCGCTGATGCGGGGCAAGGAGAATGATGCCGATCCCGCGCGGGCCTATCCCGGCAACCGTCCATCCACCACGATCCTGCTGGAAGATGTGACCCCGGACGCGCTGGGCGCATTGATCGCCTTTTATGAGCACCGGACCTTTGCCAATGCGGTGCTGATGGGGATCAATCCATTCGATCAGTTCGGCGTCGAATTGGGCAAGGAGATCGCCAAGTCCATCGAGGCGGAAGGGACTAAGGGCTTCGATCCATCGACCATGGCGCTGATCGATCTGGCGCTGGGCGGAGCCTGAAGGCATCAAAAGCCGTTTGTAACTCCGCTGGATAGCCGCCATATCCGGCCACGACCAGCGGAGACCAGCATGAGCGACTATGATTTCGACCTTTTTGTCATCGGCGCGGGTTCCGGCGGCGTCCGGGCGTCGCGCGTGGCGGCGGCGCATGGCGCCAAGGTCGCGGTCGCAGAGGAATATCGGGTCGGCGGCACCTGCGTCATTCGCGGCTGCGTGCCCAAGAAGCTGCTGATCTATGGCGCGCATTTTGCCGAGGATTTGAAGGACGCGCGGCGCTTTGGCTGGAGCGTCCCGGATTGCGACTTCGAATGGAAGGTGCTGCGTGACAATGTGCTGGCCGATGTGGATCGGCTGGAGGGCCTCTATCGCAATACGCTCGACAGTCATAAGGTCGAGCTGATTTCCGAGCGGGCGACCATCACCGGGCCACATTCGGTCAAGCTGGCAAGCGGCCGCGAAGTGACCGCGGAATATATATTGGTCGCGACAGGCGCCTGGCCTTCAGTGCCCGAACTGGAAGGCGCCGAACATGGCATCACGTCCAATGAAGCTTTCCACCTGGAGGATGCCCCCAAGCGGATGGTGATCGTTGGCGGGGGTTATATCGCCAATGAATTTGCGGGCATTTTCCATCAGCTTGGCAGCCATGTGACCATCGTCAACCGGTCCTCCACGCTGCTGCGGGGCTATGACGAGCAGATCCGCGACCGGCTACTCCAGATTTCCACGATGAAGGGCATCCAGTTCCGCTTCAATGCGGAAATGGAGCGGATCGAAAAGAATGACGACGGCACCCTGTGCATGCATTTCAGCAACGGCGATCCCATCCCCTGCGACACGGTGATGTTCGCCACGGGTCGCCAGCCGCATGTCGAGGGGCTGGGCCTCGAGAATGCGGGCGTCGAGTTGGACGACAAGGGCGCGATCAAGGTCGACGACTATAGCCGTACCAGTTGCGAGAGCATCTATGCCGTGGGCGACGTCACCAACCGCTTGCAGCTTACGCCGGTTGCCATTCGTGAGGGACATGCCTTTGCCGACACGGTGTTTGGCGATAATCCCCGGACCATTGATTATAATTGTGTGCCCTCGGCGGTGTTCAGCCATCCGCCGCTGGCTGGCGTGGGCCTCACCGAAGCTCAGGCGAAGAACAAGCTGGGCACCGTCAAGGTCTATACGTCCGACTTCCGGCCGATGAAGAATGTGCTCGCGGGGCGGGACGAGCGGGCGCTTTACAAGATGGTGGTAGACGCGACGACGAACCGGGTTGTCGGTCTGCACATGATCGGCCCGGATGCGCCGGAGATTTTGCAGGCCGCGGCCGTTGCGGTGAAGGCTGGCCTTACCAAGGAACAGTTCGATGACACGGTCGCGCTGCATCCCAGCATGGCAGAGGAACTTGTTCTGCTGAAGTGATCGATAGATTGCGAATAAGCGCCGCGCGTTAGCCGTTATCTGCAAAAGTTACGACAAGCGCGTCGCGCCACGCGGGCGAGCCTGGTTCGACCGCGTGAATCTCTGTCACACCATGCAGGATGCGGTGATCGTCGATCAGCACGCTGTCACCGGGCAAGGCCAGCGTGAACTCGCCAAGCGGCGTGCCATCAGGCGCACCTATCCGGGTGACGCCTTCGCTGACGTTGCGGCGCTCTATGAGCATGACGAATACCCAATCAACGCCGTCCCGATGCAGTCCTTCAGGCGTGGGCCGCCCGACGTCATCTTCGCACGTCTCGATACGGAACTGGTGCATTTCCGCGTGCCAGCGCTTTGAACCCGCCTGATCGAAGGCCGCTGCGCAAAAGGCGAGGATGGCCTGCATTACCGGACTATCGATCGTGTCCTGGTGAACCGGATCGAACCAGCGCTGCACATCGCCGTTCAAGGGGTTGTAGTCGCGGCTTTGAAAATGCGGCTGGTGCGGCTTGCGCGTGAAATGGCCCTCCCTCGCTTCGAAGGCCGCGTGACGGCGACGTCGGTAGCGGCCGCCGTCGGCCATGTAGAGATCAGGGCCCAGATCGTCCCAGCTTCGCGCGAACGCGTTCCATGCCACATCCCCGACGTTCAGTCTTGCGAGCATCTCCGGCCCGGCCACACGCGCAAAGCCACAGCTGGTGAGCTCTTCCTGAAGATCGCGCGTGTCGGAGGTCAGTTGATGCATGTGTCGCCTCTTAGGCGGCCGGGAAAGGGATCGACAGAGCCAGTTCGCACAAGCTGGGATGAACCGCGGTCGCCTCAGCCAATCCAATAGGGAACGATCTGCCGATTGTCCGGATCGACGCGAATAGGCCTGTCAGCGGGCGGAAAGGCGCGCTGGTCGCAGCTTTGGCGCGGGCAGAGGCGGCAGGTGATGCCGATCGGCGTGGCGGCACCTTCCATTTCAAGCTGAAGGCCGTCTGCATAGACGAAATTGGCTGCATGCGCGACTTCGCACCCCAGCACGACGGCGAAGCGGCGGGGGGTGCGCGAATAGCTGCCGGACGGCTTCACCAATCCCTTCGCCATTGAGACATAGCGCACTCCGTCCGGTGTCTCGCCGAGCTGGACGTTGATGCGGTCCGGGATGGCGACGGCTTCATGCACGTTCCAGAGCGGGCAGGCCCCGCCGAAACGCGCGAACTGGAGACGGGTGGCGCTGTGCCGCTTCGTGATATTGCCCGCCATGTCGACCCGGCAGAAGAAGAAGGGAATGCCGCGAAGGCCGGGCCGTTGGAGGGTCGAGAGGCGATGGCACGCCTGTTCGAAGCTGACCCCGAAGCGCCGCGCAAGCCGGTCGATATCATGGCGCACTTCCCGCGCAGCCGCCCGGAACTGGGCATAAGGCATCAGCAGCGCGCCGGCCGCATAATTGCCAAGCCCTATGGCAAGCAGCCGGTCGGCGCCTTCCACGGGCAGGGCCGCGCGATTGACCACATCCGCAATCACCGTCTGACCCTCCAGCATCATCAGCTGATGCGACAGCATGAACTTTCGGCTTTCCACTGGCAGGGCGGCGTTTATGAACAGGCGGCGATCATTGGATGAATAGGCACGCAGCGCGGAATCCGGTGTGTCGGCAATCAGCGTCTCGATGCCATGCCGCCGGGCGAGCGCTTCGACCAGCATTCCTTCGTCAAGAACCTGCCCGGCGGTGACGCTGGAGGCCATGTCCTCCGCCAGGCAATCGAGGACGTGGACATAATTGCCAGCCTCATGGAACCAGTCGCGCGCGGCCTCCCAGGGTAGGCGGGCCTGCACCTCATGATCGTTGGCGATCGCCTCCTCGATCATGTTGATACGTTCATTCGCACGCATATGAGCGTTGTAGAGGTCGAGATAGCGGGCGGCGAATTCGGGAAATTGCAGGTGCAGCTTCTCGATCCGCTCCGGGTCCATCAGTGGGCCGGGCAGCTCCGGGTGGGCCAGCGCATAAGTGAAAGCGCCGAGTAGTTGTTCCTCTTCCCGGCTGTCGAAGCTCGCCCAATCGGTCGGAAAGGCGCTGGCCACGGCTGCCTTGACCTTGGCCGTCAGGGGGCGGTCGTCATTTTCCAATTGGCTGAGATAAGAGACCGAAATACCCAAGGCCAAGGCCATCGTCGCCTGGTCCATGCGATGGTCCAGCCGCAGCTGCCGCAGCCGCGGACCTGCGAAAATGCGATTGCCTCTTGCCATGGGGCGCTCATAATTTGCGAAATCGTGATTTGCAAATTGGCAAATTTGCATTTGCGAAAAGCGTGAAAGATGGGAAAGGGGCAGCTGTAGTCATCCGTGCCGTCACCGGAGAGATATTCTATATGTCGAAGCTCGCTATCATCGAACAGCTGGAAGCCAAGCGCGAGGCCGCGCGCCTGGGCGGTGGCCAGCGCCGGATCGACGCGCAGCATGCCAAGGGCAAGCTGACCGCGCGGGAGCGTCTGGAAGTGCTGCTGGACGAGGACAGCTTTGAAGAGCTGGATATGTATGTCGAGCATAATTGCGTCGACTTCGGCATGAACGAGCAGCATATCCCGGGCGATGGCGTCGTCACGGGATCGGGTACGATCAACGGCCGTCTCGTGTTCGTCTTCAGCCAGGATTTCACCGTCTACGGCGGCGCCGTGTCGGAACGGCACGCGATGAAGATCTGCAAGATCATGGACATGGCGCTGAAGGTCGGCGCGCCCGTGATCGGCCTGAACGACTCCGGCGGCGCGCGCATTCAGGAAGGCGTGGCCTCGCTCGCCGGTTATGCTGAAATTTTCCAGCGCAACGTGCTTGCCTCGGGCGTTGTGCCGCAGATCAGCGTGATCATGGGTCCCTGTGCGGGCGGCGCGGTCTATTCGCCTGCGATGACCGACTTCATCTTCATGGTGAAGGATTCAAGCTTCATGTTCGTGACCGGCCCGGACGTGGTGAAGACGGTGACGAATGAGGTCGTGACCCAGGAGGAATTGGGCGGCGCGGTGACGCACACGACCAAGTCGGGCGTTGCGGATGTCGCGTTCGAAAATGACATCGAGGCGCTGCTCGCGGTGCGCGATTTCGTGGACTTCCTGCCTGCTTCGAACAAGGAGCCGGTGCCTGAGCGCCCGAGTGCCGATCCGTGGGATCGTATCGAGGAAAGCCTCGACACGCTGATCCCGGCGAATGCGAACCAGCCCTATGACATGCATGAACTGATCCGCAAGGTCGTGGACGAGGGCGACTTTTTCGAAGTGCAGCCCGCGCACGCAGGCAACATTCTGTGCGGTTTCGGCCGGATCGAGGGCAAGACGGTCGGCATCATCGCCAACCAGCCGATGGTATTGGCCGGGGTGCTGGACATCAACTCGTCCAAAAAGGCCGGTCGCTTCGTTCGTTTCTGCGATGCGTTCGAAATCCCGATCGTCACTTTCGTGGACGTGCCGGGCTTCCTTCCGGGTACGGCTCAGGAACATTCCGGC
The DNA here is from genome assembly GCF_905120495.1 of Sphingobium sp. S6. Taxonomy (NCBI): domain Bacteria; kingdom Pseudomonadati; phylum Pseudomonadota; class Alphaproteobacteria; order Sphingomonadales; family Sphingobiaceae; genus Sphingobium; species Sphingobium sp. S6. The sequence continues at coordinate 586,276 of NZ_CAJHOG010000001.1, forward strand.
ATCATCAAGCATGGCGCGAAGCTGCTGTTCGCCTATGCTGAAGCGACCGTGCCGAAGATCACCGTCATCACGCGCAAGGCCTATGGCGGTGCTTACGACGTGATGAGCTCAAAGCATCTGCGCGGCGATTTGAACTATGCCTGGCCGACCGCCGAGATCGCGGTCATGGGGGCGAAAGGCGCTGTGGAAATCATCTTCCGGGGCAAGACGCCCGACGAGATCGCCGAGAAGACGAAGGAATATGAAGACCGCTTTGCCAACCCCTTCGTGGCCGCGGGCAAGGGCTTCATCGACGAGGTTATCCAGCCGCACTCGACCCGCAAGCGGATCGCGCTTGGCTTGCGCAAGCTGCGCAACAAGGCGCTGGAGAATCCTTGGAAGAAGCACGACAACATTCCGCTTTAAACTAACGTCATGCCAGCGAAAGCTGGCATTTCGGGAGGCTGGTGGTCCGTTGAGGCATGAGATCCCAGCTTTCACTGGGATGACGAGAATAGATGGAACTAGTGATGAAACTCGGCCGCTTGAACCATATCGGCGTGGCCACGCCCTCGCTGGAAGCCAGCATCGCCTATTATCGCGATGTCATGGGTGCGACGAAGATCCATGAGCCCTTCGATTTGCCCGCGCAGGGCGTGAAGGTGTGCTTCGTGGATACGCCGGGCGAGAATGGCACTGAGGGCACCCAGATCGAACTGATCGAACCTTTGGGGGAGAATAGCCCGATCCATGGTTTCATCGCCAAGAACCCGGCGGGCGGCCAGCATCATATGTGCTATGAGGTGCCGGACATTCACGAGGCCAAGGCCTGGTTCGAAGGGCTGGGTAAGAAGGTGCTGGGCGAACCGCGCATCGGGGCGCATGGGACTTTGATCTTCTTCGTGCACCCCAAGGACATGAACGGGGTGCTGACCGAGATCATGGAGACGCCGAAAGGCAGTCACTGATTCGCCTCTCCCCTTCAGGGGAGAGGCAGCGAGACTTTGGACTGCGAAGCAGGCCTTTGTCGCAGCGGAGAGGGGCCTCCCCTCTCCAACTTCGGCTAGTCAGCCAGGCTGACAAGCCTGCGTATCCTCTCCCCTGAAGGGGCGAGGAAGGGAATGGGAACGATGACCGACAAGCCGACGCTGGATCAGTGGGCCGCCGCCTCCGCCAAGGAGGTAAAGGGCAAGGACCTGAACTGGGATACCCCGGAAGGGATCACCGTCAAGCCGCTCTATACGGCGGAGGACGTGACCGTCGATCCCGGCTTGCCGGGTTTTGCGCCGTTCACGCGCGGCGTGCGCGCTTCCATGTATGCGGGGCGCCCTTGGACCATCCGCCAATATGCGGGCTTTTCGACTGCCGAGGAGTCCAACGCCTTCTATCGCCGCAACCTGGCGGCGGGGCAGAAGGGGCTCAGCGTCGCCTTCGACCTTGCCACCCATCGCGGCTATGACAGCGATCATCCCCGCGTCGTCGGCGATGTCGGCAAGGCGGGCGTGGCGATCGACAGCGTCGAGGACATGAAGATCCTGTTCGATGGCATCCCGCTCGACCAGATGTCCGTGTCCATGACGATGAACGGCGCGGTGATCCCGATCCTGTCCTTCTTCATCGTTGCCGGCGAAGAGCAGGGCGTCGACCGCAAGCTGCTGGACGGAACCATTCAGAACGACATTCTGAAGGAGTTCATGGTCCGCAACACCTATATCTACCCGCCCGAACCGAGCATGCGGATCATCTCCGACATTTTCGGCTATACCAGCCGCGAGATGCCGAAGTTCAACAGCATCTCCATTTCCGGCTACCATATGCAGGAAGCTGGCGCGACGCAGGTGCAGGAACTGGCCTTCACCATCGCGGACGGTATCGAATATGTGAAATATGGCGTCGCGTCGGGGCTCGACATCGACAAGTTCGCGGGGCGTTTGAGCTTCTTCTTCGCGATCGGCATGAACTTCTTCATGGAAGTGGCGAAGCTGCGTGCCGCCCGCGTTCTGTGGCATCGCGCCATGACGAAGCTGGGCGCGCAGGACGAACGTAGCAAGATGCTGCGCACACACTGCCAGACTTCGGGCGTGTCGCTGACCGAGCAAGACCCCTATAACAACGTTATCCGCACCACCATCGAAGCGATGGCGGCGATGCTTGGCGGCACGCAGTCGCTGCACACCAACGCGCTGGATGAGGCGATTGCCCTCCCCACCGATTTTTCCGCACGTATCGCGCGCAACACGCAGATCGTGATCCAGGAAGAGACGGGGATGACGAAGGTCGTCGATCCTCTGGGCGGCAGCTATTATATCGAGGCGCTAACCCAGCAGCTGGTCAATGCCGCGCAGGAGATTATCGACCGCGTCGAGGGTGGGGGCGGTATGGCGAAGGCTGTGGCGGCAGGCTGGCCCAAGGCGATGATCGAGGAAGCGGCGGCTGCTCGCCAGGCGCGGGTCGATCGCGGTGAGGATGTCATCGTCGGCGTCAACAAATATCGCCTGGCGAACGAAGACCTGCTGGAAACGCTGGAGGTCGACAATAGCAAGGTGCGCGAGGCACAGATCGCCCGCATCAACAAGGTCAAGGCCGGGCGTGACGAGGCAAAGTGCCAGGCGGCGCTCCAGGCGCTGCGCGATGGTGCCGCGAAGCCGTCGAGCATCGATAACAACCTGCTCGCTTTGGCCGTGGAATGTGCCCGTGCGCGGGCCACGCTGGGGGAAATCTCCTCCGCGATGGAAGACAGCTTCGATCGCTATGGCACGGTCCCGACCCCGGTTAAGGGCGTTTATTCCAAACCTTATGCGCAGGACAGCCGCTGGAAACAGGTTCTTGACGGTGTGCAGGCCGTCGAGCGGCGCCTCGGCCGCAAGCCGAAACTACTCATCGCCAAGATGGGGCAGGACGGCCACGACCGGGGCGCCAACGTGATCGCGTCGGCTTTCGGGGACATGGGCTTTGACGTGGTATCGGGTCCGCTGTTCCAGACGCCTGAGGAGACCGTGGTGCTGGCGCTGGATAGCGGTGCCGATGTGGTCGGCGCCTCGTCGCTGGCCGCCGGGCACAAGACGCTCATCCCCGAGCTCATCAGGCAGCTTCGGGAAAAGGGCCGCAACGACATCAAGGTCATCGCGGGTGGCGTCATCCCGCCGCAGGACTATGACTATCTCCGTGACGCGGGCGTGCAGGGGATTTATGGACCCGGTTCCAATGTCGTGGAATGCGCCGCAGACGTGCTGCGCCTCCTCGGCCACAACATGCCCCCGGCGGGGCTGGAGGAAGCCGCTTGACCGAGATCACTCCTCGCACTGACTGGACTCGCGACGAAATCGGCGCGCTGTTCGACCTGCCCTTCAACGATTTGATGTTCGAGGCGCAGTCGATCCATCGCGCGAACTTTCCGCGCAATGAGGTCCAGCTATCGACCCTGCTGTCGATCAAGACCGGCGGTTGCCCGGAAGATTGCGGCTATTGCAGCCAGTCGACGGAAGCGGAAAGCGGCCTCAAAGCCACCAAATTGATGGACGTCCAGGCTGTGCTGCAGGCGGCGGCGCAGGCCAAGGACCATGGTTCAGGCCGTTTCTGCATGGGCGCAGCGTGGCGCAATCCCAAGGAACGGGACATGCCCAAGCTCATCGAGATGGTGAAGGGCGTGCGCCAGATGGGCATGGAAACCTGCATGACGCTGGGCATGCTGTCGTCCGATCAGGCAAAGCAACTCGCCGATGCGGGGCTCGATTACTATAATCACAACATCGATACCTCGCCGGAAAATTACGCGAACGTCATCACGACCCGGACATTCGAGGATCGCATCGAAACGCTGGAAAATGTGCGTTCGGCAGGGATCAATGTGTGCTGCGGCGGAATCGTCGGCATGGGCGAGACGCGGAGTGACCGGATCGGTTTCCTTCACGCGCTGGCGACCATGCCGCATCCCGAAAGCGTGCCGATCAATGCGCTGGTGCCGGTGGCCGGAACCGTGCTGGGCGATATGCTGAAGGACACGCCGCTCGCGAAGATCGACGAGGTGGAGTTCGTGCGGACCGTCGCCGTGGCGCGGATCGTGATGCCGCAATCGATGGTGCGCCTCTCGGCAGGTCGTGAGAGCATGAGCGAGGCCTGTCAGGCACTTTGCTTCATGGCGGGCGCGAACAGCATCTTTACCGGAGACAAGCTGCTGACAGCCGCCAATGCCGGTGACGACAAGGACAGCGCGCTGCTTTCAAAGCTCGGGATGACGCCGATGATGGCGCAACCGCACGGGCATCTGGAGGCGGCGGAATAGTTTCTCCTCATATGTCATGCTGAACCTGTTTCAGCAACCATCGGGCCTCCGCAGCCTTCAGCGTGAGAGGCGAAATGGAGCCTGAAACAAGTTCAGGGTGACGCCGAGGGACAGAGAAGAGTTAGCCCGACTGGGCAACACAATAGGACTGGGCAAGGACAGATAATGGCAATCACCAAGATCCTGATCGCGAACCGTGGCGAAATCGCGTGCCGCGTCATCCGCACCGCGCGGAAGATGGGCATCAAGACCGTTGCGGTCTATTCGGATGCGGACGCCCGTTCGCCCCATGTCCTGATGGCGGACGAAGCGGTGCACCTTGGCCCGCCGCCGGCCGCCCAGTCCTACCTGCTCGCGGACAAGATCATCGAAGCGTGCAAGCAGACCGGCGCTGACGCCGTGCACCCCGGCTACGGCTTTCTTTCGGAGCGCGAGAGCTTCCGCAAGGCGCTGGACGCCGAAGGCATCATCTTCGTTGGCCCCCCCGCCAACGCGATTGCGGCCATGGGCGACAAGATCGAATCCAAGAAGCTGGCAAAGGAAGCAGGCGTCAACGTCGTTCCGGGCTATGTCGGTGTGATCGAGGATACGGAACATGCCGTCCGCATCTCCAACGAGATCGGCTATCCGGTGATGATGAAGGCTTCGGCCGGCGGCGGCGGCAAGGGCATGCGCCTTGCTTATTCGGAGCAGGATGTTCGCGAGGGCTTCGAAGCGACGAAGCGCGAAGGCCTGAACAGCTTTGGCGATGACCGCGTGTTTATCGAAAAGTTCATCGAAAGCCCGCGCCACATCGAAATCCAGATCCTGGGCGACCAGCACGGCAATATCCTTTACTTGAACGAGCGCGAATGCTCGATCCAGCGCCGTCACCAGAAGGTGGTCGAGGAAGCGCCTTCGCCGTTCGTATCCCCTGAAATGCGCAAGAAGATGGGTGAGCAGTGCGTCGCGCTTGCCCGCGCCGTGGGCTATTTCAGCGCGGGTACGGTCGAACTGATCGTGTCGGGCGCGGACAAGACCGGCGATGGCTTCTACTTCCTAGAAATGAACACTCGCCTGCAGGTGGAGCATCCGGTCACGGAAGAAATCACCGGTCTCGACTTGGTCGAGCAGATGATCCGCGTTGCCAATGGCGAGGAACTGAGCTTCCGTCAGGAGGATGTGAAGATCAATGGCTGGGCGATCGAAAACCGCGTCTATGCAGAAGATCCCTATCGCGGCTTTCTGCCCTCCACCGGCCGCTTGATCCGCTACAATCCACCGGAAGCCGTGGACGGCGTGCGCGTTGATGACGGCGTAGTCGAGGGCGGCGAAGTGTCGATGTTCTACGACCCGATGATCGCCAAGCTGATCACCTGGGCGCCGACCCGTCTGGAGGCGATCGACAAGCAGATCGCCGCGCTCGACCAGTTCGAGATCGAAGGACCTGGCCACAATATCGATTTCGTGTCGGCGCTGATGCAGCATGAGCGTTTCCGTTCGGGCAACATCACCACCGGCTTCATCGCGGAGGAATATCCCGAAGGCTTCACTGGCGCTCCAGCTTCCGAAGCGCTCGTCAGGAAGCTGTCTGCGATCGGTGCGTTCGCTGCAATGGCACAGGCCGACCGTGCTCGTCGCATCGATGGCCAGCTTGGCAAGAAGCTGCGCGCGCCGACGGGCTGGCAGGTGAAGATCGGTGACGCGATCCATGATGTCGTGATCAGCGGCGACGATGTCACCGTCGATGGTGAAGCGATCGACATGGCACTGGAATATACGCCCGGTGATCGCCTGATCGAGGCCGAGTTTGGCGAGGAGTTGCTGGCGGTAAAGATCGCGCCGGTTCGCTCCGGCTTTGTCCTGACCGCTCATGGCGCCAGTCACAAACTGCGTATCCTGCCGGCCCATGCGGCGGTGCATGCCAAGCATATGATCGAAAAGATTCCGCCGGATCTGTCGCGCTTCCTGATCTGCCCGATGCCGGGCCTGCTCGTCTCCCTGAACGTCAAGGAAGGCGACAAGGTTGAGGCCGGTCAGCCCTTGGCCGTGATCGAAGCGATGAAGATGGAGAACATCCTGCGCGCGCAGAAGGCGGGTACGGTGAAGAGCGTGTCGGCGGCTCAGGGTGAGAGCCTGCCTGTGGACGCGATCATCCTGGAACTCGAATAGGGTTGGTGGTCATGGCGCGGCAGGGGCCATTTTCCTGCCGCGCTTTCCCGCCATTACGCACGCGCCAAAGGGGAGATGGGACCCGGGGTGAGCTTATCACGGCTCCCGCTGGTCCGCGTCTGGCAGTGGCCGCTGCTGCGATGTCCATCCGCTTGATCAAGGGTGGCTGAACCCTCGACGCTCGCAGATGATGCCGCTATCGCATCACCGATGACCAATTTTACTGCTCCGCTTCGCCTCCGCCTCGACGGGGGTGCGCTCGTAAATAATTGGCGATGGTTGCAACGGCGTAGCGGGACTGCGGCGTGCGGGGCGGCGATCAAAGCGGATGGCTACGGCACAGGCGCTGTGGAGGTCATGCGCCGCCTGCTCGATGCGGGATGCCGCGACTTCTTCGTATCGAGTTGGACAGAAGCGGCTTCGCTCGAACATATGTTGCAGGACGGAATCAACCTGTCCGTTTTCCACGGCGTGCGTGCCGAGGACATGGGTAGGGCACTTTCGTCAAGGGCTCGCCCGGTGCTCTGCACTGCCAATCAGATCGGACGTTGGAAAGCCGCTGGCGGCGGCCTTTGTGATGTGATGGTCGATACGGGCATGAACCGGCTCGGGCTCGACTGGCGGAGCGATGTCGCTGCACAAATGAGCGGGCTGTCGGTCGACACATTGCTCAGCCACTTGGCATCGGGCGACGAGGATACGGATCTTAGCGCGCAGCAACTTGAGCGATTCAGCAACTTGCGCGCTCATGTTCCAGCGCGTCGATATAGTCTCGCCAACAGCGCAGGCATCTGCCTGGGACAAGCCTATGCATTTGATCTGACACGTCCCGGGCTCGCGCTTTATGGCGGGATACCCCGGCCGGAGGCGTCAGAGGGAATCGCTCAAGTGGTCTTTCCGCAGGCGCAGGTGCTGCAACGGCGTTTTGTCCCTTCCGGAGACAGCATCGGCTATAACGCGACCCATCTCGCCAGGACGGACACGGAAATAGCCGTGCTTAACCTTGGCTATGCCGATGGTTATCTGCGCTGCTTCTCGGGGCGTGGCGTGGTCAGCGCTGGGGAAACGGACTTGCCTGTCGTGGGCCGCGTGTCGATGGACCTGATCGCTGTGGATGTCTCCGCGATGCCGTCGGTCAGGGAGGGGGACTGGCTGGACATCGATTATGACTTGCCCGCCGCTTCCGCTCTATCGGGCCTGTCGCAATATGAGTTGCTGACGAGCCTCGGTGCCCGTTTCGATCGGGTCTGGTTCTAGATGAGAACGGGCCGCCGTAGGTACGTCGGCGGCCTTATTCAGTTCAACGTTCGATGCACATGGCGACGCCCATGCCGCCCCCGACGCACAAGGTTGCAAGTCCCTTCTTCGCATCGCGCTTCTGCATCTCATACAGCAGCGTGGTCAGCACCCGGGCGCCGGACGCACCCACCGGATGGCCGATGGCGATTGCGCCGCCATTCACATTGACCTTGCCGGCGTCCCATCCCAGTTCCTGACCGACCGCCAGAGCTTGCGCGGCGAAGGCTTCATTGGCTTCGATCAGGTCGAGGTCGCCAAGTGACCAGCCCGCCTTGGCCAGAGCATTGCGGGTTGCCGGAGCGGGGCCGATGCCCATGATTGCGGGATCGACGCCGCAGGTCGCAAAGCTGGCGATGCGGCCCAGAATAGTGGCGCCGCGCTGAGCGGCATCGGCCGCGGTCATGAGAACCAGAGCGGCAGCACCGTCATTGATGCCACTGGCATTACCCGCAGTGACCGTGCCATCCTTCTTGAACGCGGGTCGCAAACTCTGCATCGCTTCGAGCGTCGCGCCAGCGCGGACATATTCGTCCGCATCGACGACAGTATCACCCTTTCGTCCCTTCACAGTGACGGGAACGATTTCATCCTTGAACCGGCCCGACGCGCGCGCGGCTTCGGCCTTGTTCTGGCTGGCGACGGCAAACTGGTCCTGCGTCTCGCGGCTGATCTGATATTTCTCCGCCAGATTTTCCGCCGTGACGCCCATGTGATAATTGTTGAACGCGTCCGTCAGGCCATCATGCGTCATCGTGTCGATCAGCGAGATCGGGCCCATCTTCGCGCCAGCCCGCAGATATTGGGCGTGCGGGGCGAGCGACATGCTTTCTTGTCCGCCTGCCACCATGATCCGGGCATCGCCGGCCTTGATCGCTTGTGCAGCCAGCGCCACGGCACGCAAACCCGATCCACACAGCTGGTTAAGGCCGATCGCCGTCCGCTCCACCGGAATGCCTGCGTTCACCGCAGCTTGACGCGCAGGGTTCTGACCTTGAGCGGCCGTCAGGATTTGGCCGAGGATAACCTCATCCACCTCTTCGGGCGCCACACCAGCCTGGCTCAGCGCCGCAACGATGGCGGTGCGTCCCAATTCATGTGCTGGCGTCGTGCCGAAGGCACCCATGAAGCTGCCCACGGCAGTACGCTTGGCGGCAGTGATGACGATGTCTGACACAATCCTGATCCTTGATGAAAAGGGCGGTTCCGCGCCGCAATATCATCAACCCCCGTGCGTTGAAAGCCAAAGGGACAAGGGCTCCCAAAGCAGCTGGCGGGCGCTGCTGCCGACGATCATGCCGACATGGCCAAGTTGGAGGGTGAAGCCGTCCGCAAGGTCGGGTGCTGCGGTGGCGGGGACGATCCGGTCAGTGGCCGACCGGACGGAAAATGTGGGGCGTCCAAGGCCCGCCAGATCGATTTTCCTCCCATCGATCTGCCATTCGCCACGTCCTGTAAGATTGCTTCCATAGAAGCTCTCGAACAATTCCTCTCCCGCTGCGAATGTCAGTGGCGGGCCGCCATTTGCCCAATCTTCGACCGCCAGAAATGCGCGCTCGGCCTCGGAGCCGGGCTCCATTCCAGCAAAAGCAGCATATTTGCGGATGGTGCGTGCTGGGTCCATCGCCCAAAAACCCGATTGCAGAACCTCCATCGGCACATAGCCGAGACGCTCGCTTGTCGCCTTGGCGCCCCGCCAAAGCGACGCGATAAGGTCGCGATCCGCGTCGGGGAAGCCGTCGAACTGCCAAGGCGCAGCGATGGTGGCGACTGCTGCGACATCGGCCAGGGCCGCAGCGCCAAGCGCCAGGCTGCCGCCAAGGCAGTATCCTACCAGGATCGGCGGGTGGGGGAGTGACTTCAGCATCGGGATCAGGCGCTCGGTAACATGCTCTGCCAGGCCCAGCTTTGCATCCTCTGTGCCGGGACTGCCCCAATCGATGAGGTAAGCGTCATGTCCTGCTGCAGCCATGTGGCGCAACATGGATCGTCCCTCCGACAGGTCCAGCACCTGCGGAGGGTTGATAAGCGATGGTATGAAGATCACCGGCGCCTTGCCACTATCTGCGCCGTAACGCAGCAATCTGGCACTTCCTGCCGCAGCAAAGACCGATGGCGCGGGGGGCGACGGAGGCCTTTGGGCTTCCTGATATTTGCGCAACCCCTGAAAGGCCGCACGCCGCAAATCAGCATTGCCTTCCGTTTCACGCCATAAAATGTCGAGAAACAAGGGCAATGGGCGTGGGCCATGTTGCGGTGCGGCAACCCCTTGTGCTAATGCGGAAAGTGCAGGTGTGGGAGAGGAATCCATGGCCAAAACCAAGACCGCCAATGAATCAGAGCCGGTCATCATCAAGAAATATGCGAACAGGCGTCTCTATAACACGGAAACGTCGAGTTACATCACATTGGATTTGCTGTCGCAAATGACTCGTGAGGGGCGCGAGTTCGTGGTCGTGGACGCAAAAACGGGTGAGGACATCACGCATAATGTCCTGACGCAGATCATCATGGAGGAAGAGCAGCGGGGCAAGAACATGCTGCCGGTCAACTTCCTGCGGCAGCTGATCGCCATGTATGGCGATTCCATGCAGTCGATGGTCCCGCAATATCTGGAAGCGTCGATGGACGCGTTCCGGAAGAACCAGATGCAGTTCCAGGAAGCGATGAAGGGCGCCTTTGGCGGCGGTCCGCTCGCGGAGATCGCCAAGCGCAACATGCAGATGTTCGAAGCGGCCGCCAACGCATTCGGCAAGGTTCCCGGCATGCCCAACATGCCTGGTATGCCCGGTATGCCCGGTGCTGTCGCTCCCGCACCAGCCGCTTCCGAAAGCAGCAAGGACGATGAGATCGCGGATCTGAAGGCGCAGCTCTCCGCCCTCAATGCGAAGATCGACAAGCTGGGCTGAGCAGCGCGTTCGGGGTCGACGGGACGGCGCGCTTGCCTTATGGCGCGCCATCCTTTCAAGTCGAAGAACAAGGCCTGACCCGTGAAGCACGCCCTTTCCGTTACCCGTGAACAGGATTTCGCCGCCTGGTATCAGGCCGTCATTTCCGAAGCCGACATGGCCGAGGAAAGCGGCGTGCGCGGCAGCATGGTCATCCGGCCTTGGGGCTATGGCATCTGGGAACGCATCCAAAAGCTGCTCGACGAGCGGATCAAGGCGACCGGCCACGAAAACTGCTATTTCCCGCTCTTCATCCCGCTTTCTTATTTTGAAAAGGAAGCGGAGCATGTGGACGGCTTCGCCAAGGAAATGGCGGTCGTCACGCATCACCGCCTGATCCAGAAGGACGGCAAGCTGGTGCCCGATCCGGAGGCGAAGCTGGAGGAGCCGTTGGTGGTTCGTCCGACGTCCGAAACGGTGATCGGCGCCGCCTTCTCGCGCTGGGTGCAAAGCTGGCGCGACTTGCCGGTTCTGATCAACCAGTGGGCCAATGTGGTCCGCTGGGAAATGCGCACCCGGATGTTCCTGCGGACCGCCGAGTTCCTCTGGCAGGAAGGGCATACGGCGCACGCCACCGTCGATGAGGCGATGGAAGAGACGATGAAGATGCTGGAGGTCTATCGCAGCTTCGCGGAGGAATGCGTCGCGCTGCCGGTGGTGGCTGGCGAGAAGCCGGAGAATGAACGTTTCCCCGGCGCCGTTGCAACCTATTCGATCGAAGCGATGATGCAGGATGGCAAGGCGCTTCAGGCTGGCACGTCGCATTTCCTGGGCACCACCTTCTCCCAGGCGCAGAGCATCAAGTTCCAGAATTCAGAAGGGCAGCAGGAACTGGCGCAGACGACCAGCTGGGGCATGTCGACCCGCATGATCGGCGGCCTCATCATGGTGCATGGCGATGATGACGGGTTGCGCGTGCCGCCGCGTCTTGCTCCTTATCAGATCGCGGTCGTGCCGATGCTGCGCGACAATGACGAGGATGCTGCGATCCTGGATTATTGCGGCGATCTGGTCGCAGCGTTGAACAAGCAGGATGTGTTCCGCGAACCCGTCCGCGCGCTTCTGGACAAGCGGCCCGCCAAGGCAGCGAACAAGCGCTGGGGCTGGGTCAAGAAGGGCGCGCCGATCGTGATCGAAGTGGGCGGCCGTGATGTTGCGGGCGGCAATGTATCAGTGCTGCGCCGCGACCGGCTGTATCGTGAGGATGGCAAGCTCGATAGCCAGATCGTTGCGAAAGGCGACTTCCTGGGCGCAGCGACCGGAATGCTGGAGGATATTCAGCAGGCGCTGTTCGTGGATGCTCAGGCGCGGCTGCACGGTAATATCGATAAGTCGATCACATCCCTGGATGCCCTGAAAGCCTATTTTGCCGCGAGCAAGAAGCAGGGATGGGCGCTGGTGCAATGGGCCAAGCCCACGGGTCCGGCTCTCGACAAGGTGATCGAATGGCTGAAGGGCGAGAAGCTCACGCTGCGCAACGTTCCGCTGGATGCGGAAGCGGCTGACGGGGCTTGCGTCTTCACCGGTGACAAGGCGGTGGAGCGAGTGCTTGTGGGGCGCAGCTACTAATCAATCGTCCCTCCCGTAGCCGGGAGGGATGACGGCTGGGGCCTCTGAAGGAGGCTCGCTACGCTCGCGCCCACCCTCGGCCCCTCCCGCTAGCGGTAGGGGAGCAGTTACAGCACATATTTGCTGAGGTCGGTGTTGCGCGCCACGTCGTTCAGCTGCTTCCCTACATAGGCCGCGTCGATCACCAGCGTCTCGCCCTGACGGTCCTCGGCGTCGAAGCTCACATCTTCCAGCAGCTTTTCCATCACGGTCTGCAAACGGCGGGCACCGATATTTTCGACCTCGCTGTTCACTTCCGCAGCGATCTTCGCCACTGCGCGGATACCGTCCGCCGTGAGGTCGATCGTCACGCCCTCGGTCGCCAGCAGCGCGCGATATTGCGCAACAAGGCTGGCCTTCGTGTCCGACAGGATCGACACGAAATCATCTTCGGTCAGGGCCTTCAATTCGACGCGGATAGGCAGGCGGCCCTGAAGCTCCGGCAGCAGGTCACTGGGTTTCGCCACATGGAAAGCGCCCGATGCGATGAACAGGATGTGGTCCGTCTTCAGCGGCCCATATTTGGTCGATACCGTGGTGCCCTCGATCAACGGCAAGAGGTCGCGCTGCACGCCCTCGCGGCTCACTGACCCGCCGCGCACGTCGCTAACGGCGATCTTGTCGATCTCATCCAGGAAGACGATGCCATTCTGCTCAGCACTGACAATCGCCACGCGGGCGACATCGTCCTGATCCAGCCGCTTGTCCTGTTCTTCCTCGACCAGCTTGTCCCATGCATCGGCGACGCGCAGCTTGCGGCGCTTCTTCTGGGTCTGACCGAATGCCTTGGACATCATGTCGCTTAGGTTGATCATGCCGACCTGGCCGCCCATGCCGGGTATTTCCATCGGCATGGAAGGGCTGTCGGCGACTTCCACCTCGACCTCGACATCGTTCATCTGGTCGTTCTCGATCCGCTGGCGGAAGGAGAGGCGGGTCGCTTCGCTGGCTTCCTTGCCGGTGAGCGCATCGAGCAGCCGGTTCATTGCGGCCTCCGACGCAGCTTCCCGCACGGCTTCGCGGCGGCGATCCTTCTCCAGGCGCACCGCTTCCTCGACCAGATCGCGGACGATCTGCTCCACGTCGCGGCCGACATAGCCGACTTCAGTGAATTTCGTCGCTTCGACCTTCACAAACGGCGCGTCTGCGAGCTTGGCGAGGCGGCGGCTGATCTCGGTCTTGCCGCAGCCGGTGGGGCCGATCATGAGGATATTCTTGGGCGTCACCTCGTCACGCAGGTCGGGCGACAGGCGCTGCCGGCGCCAGCGGTTGCGCAGGGCTACAGCGACGGCGCGCTTGGCATCGGCCTGGCCGATGATGTGCGCGTCGAGAGCGGAAACAATGGCCTTGGGTGTCAGATTGTCGTTCATCTTCTTCTCACTCCCCTCCCGCAAGGGGGAGGGGCCGGGGGTGGACGATTGCGAAAGCAATCGGCTTCAACTTTTCGGGATAGGAGGAACGCCCACCCCGCCCTCCCGCTTGCGGGAGGGGCTTCACATCATGTCACGCTCGCCAGTTCCTCGACCACCAGCTGGTCATTGGTGTAGACGCAGATGTCAGCCGCCACGGCCATCGCCTTGCGCGCGAGGGTCTCTGCATCTTCCTCATATTCAACAAGAGCGCGGGCTGCTGCGAGCGCGAAATTGCCGCCTGACCCGATGGCCGCCACGCCGCCGATCGGTTCCAGTACGTCGCCATTGCCGGTCAGGATCAGCGTGACTTCCTTGTCCGCGACGATCATCATCGCTTCCAGATTGCGAAGATATTTGTCGGTCCGCCAATCCTTCGCCAGCTCGACGGCAGCGCGCATAAGTTGCCCATTATGGCGCTCCAGCTTCGCCTCAAGCCGCTCGAACAGAGTGAAAGCGTCAGCCGTAGCTCCGGCAAACCCGCCGATGACAGAACCGTCGTGCAGGCGGCGGACCTTGCGCGCGTTGGGCTTCATCACCGTTTGACCCATGGAAACCTGGCCGTCCCCAGCCACGATGACCTTTCCATTTTTTCGCACGGACATGATGGTGGTGCCATGCCAGACCGGCATGCTGCTTGAGCGTTGGTCGTTCATGGCGCGGCATATGGGATCGAATGGGCTACCGCGCAAGCATAGTAGCCGGAGGCGCTGGTCCGTGTCATTTTCTGGACGGATTTATGACAATCGGTTCAGGAACCAATCCCGTTCAATTGACTTTGTGCAGAGCCGCAAAGATCATGTCCGGACGGTGAATGGAAGGAAATTTCGCATGTCTCTAAAGGCCAGAGCGCGGGAGAAGGTCGAACGAGCGGGGATTTCCAACTATATGTTCGACCATGACATTCTGGTGATGTGCGGCGTGCGCTACACCATCGCAGCTTGCGACTGTGGCGAGCCGGATTGCGACGGCGTCAAGCTGGAAAGAAGCGCGGCCATGGTAGGCCGCGTCCTTCAATAATCGTCGGCAAGGAAAGCCGCCTGGCCCTACATCGCCCTTTCACCGGCCCGGCCGACCGATTCAATGTCGCGGCCAACGCCCTTGACCGTGTTGCATGCCGCCAATGAGGTGAGAAGGAGCCCTGTGATCATGAGGGCAATGGTCTGACGCATCGATAGTCGCTCCCTTTATTGTTCCAGCTACTAAAATCTGATGCTGAAAAGGCAATATGCGCAATTTTCACCTGCGGGCGACGGCTGTCTTGACAGGAGCGTTGGCCGATGCCAATGGCCGCATCCTCCTTATCAGGGGCGCGTAGCTCAGCGGTAGAGCACACCCTTCACACGGGTGGGGTCACAGGTTCAATCCCTGTCGCGCCCACCATGATCTACCTTAGGTCATGGTGAGAAATATTATGTCCCTAGATTGATCTTTTCGTCAGCTCCGCGTTAACTCGCGGCGGTATATTCGGCCGCCTTGGCCGAGGCGAAAGGATAAGGATGTCCTCTTTGTTGAAGGGCAGCGCAACCGTTTTGGCACTGCTTGCAAGCGCTGCGGTTCCAGCGTCGGCAAAACAGCAACTGACGCTGGAGCGTGTCTTCGCAAATCCGGACCTTTCCGGCTCTCAGCCGCGAGCATTGAAGCTCTCCCCGGATGGCAAGCTTATCACTCTACTCAAGCCTCGCACGGACGAGAAGGAACGGCTGGACCTCTGGGCCATCGACAGCGCGACCGGGGCGGAGCGCATGCTGGTGGATTCAAGGAAGACCGGCAGCGGCGCGGAGCTTTCCGAAGCGGAAAAGATGCAGCGTGAGCGGGACCGCTCCATCGCTGGCAGCACCGGGATCGCGAGCTATGACTGGGCTCCCAATGGCAAGAGCATCCTCGTCCCGGTTGATGGCGATCTTTACCTCGCGTCGCTCGACGGCCAGGTCACACGGCTCACCAACAGTCCGGCCAGTGAACTGAACGGCGTCGTTAGTCCCAAGGGGGGCTACGTCTCCTTCGTGCGGGACGGCAACCTGTTCGTGCAGCCGATCGGCGGGCAGGAACGGCAGGTGACGCAGGGCGCCAGCGAAACGGTCAACTGGGGTGTGGCCGAGTTCGTGGCGCAGGAAGAAATGGATCGGAGGACCGGCTATTGGTGGTCGCCGGACGATCAGTTGATAGCGGTCGCGCGCGTGGATGAAGGTCCGGTCGGCATCGTCACCCGAACGGCGATCGGTGGCGAGGGCACGAAGGTCTACCAGCAACGCTATCCTGCGGCAGGCACGCCCAATGCGCTGGTCGATCTCTATGTCATGCGGCCGGATGGCCGTGGGCAAGTGAAGGTCGACCTGGGCGACGACAGCGACATCTATCTCGCACGGGTCGATTGGTCGAAAGACGGCCGGACATTCTATGTCCAGCGGCAAAGCCGGGACCAGAAGCGGCTCGATCTGCTGGCGGTCGATCCAGCGACGGGCAAATCGAGGATCGTCCTCACCGAACGCGCGAAAAGTTGGATCAACCTAAGCAACAATTTCAGGCCGCTGAGTGATGGTAGCTTCCTGTGGTGGTCGGAGAAAAGCGGGCATGGTCATCTCTATCATGTCCGCGGCGGCAAGTGGGTAGCTCTCACCAGCGGTGCCTGGGAAGTGCGAGACGTGGTCGCGGTGGATGAACGGCAAGGCACCGTCTATTTCACCGGCAATCGCGAAACGCCTTTGGAGCAGCAGCTTTACGCCGCTTCCCTGTCAGGCAAGGGCGCGCTGCGGCAGTTGACCGGCGATGGCTGGTGGAACGATGCGGTGATGGACAGCGGCGCGACGCGCCTTGTCATCTCCCGCAGCAATACGGACCAGCCCAAGCAGGTCTATCTCGCCGATAGCAATGGCAAGCAGATCCGCTGGCTGTCCGAGAATGCTCTGACAGGGGATCACCCCTACGCCCCTTACCTCGCCAGTCATGCAAAGACGCGCTTTGGCACGATCAGGGCGGCGGACGGGTCAACGCTCTACACCCGGATCATGACGCCACCGCTGGAGCCGGGCAAGCGATACCCTGTCTTCATGCTTCACTATGGTGGACCGGGAGCGGGGAGGGTGGTCACCAACCAGTGGGGATCGCCCATCTACCAATATCTGGTGGACCGTGGCTGGATCGTCTTCGCGATCGATAACCGAGGGACGCCGGATCGAGGCAAGGCGTTCGAGGATCAGCTGTACCGCGCCATGGGGACGGTGGAGATCGACGACCAGCTGAAGGGCGTCGAATGGCTGAAAGCGCAGCCCTATGTCGATCCGAAGCGGATCGCTACCTATGGCTGGTCCTATGGCGGCTATTTGTCGGTCAAGCTTTTAGAAAAGGCGCCCGGGCTCTTCTCGGCTGCAATTGCGGGTGCACCTGTGACCCGCTGGGAGCTTTACGACACCCATTATACCGAGCGCTACCTGGGCAAGCCGCAGGACCGGCCAAGCGCCTATCCGGCATCAGGAGCGGTCGAGGATGCCATCAGGATCAAGGACCCGATGTTGCTGATCCATGGCATGTCGGACGACAATGTCGTGTTCGACAACGCCACCGCCTTGATGGCCCGGATGCAGAGCGCCGCTATCCCCTTCGAGATGATGGTCTATCCCGGCCAGACGCATCGCGTCGGTGGCCCCGGCATCAGCGTCCACCTGTGGCGCACGATCGAGGATTTCCTCCGCCGCAATGGAACCGCACCTGAAGAACCGCAGCCGGACAAATAAAGGCTATCGGCGCCCAAAGCTCCTTCATGCTGGACAATTGGCGGGACAACGCTATGGCGCGCCCTTGCGCAATTTTGCATGGAGCGGAGTCTTTAGTCATGGGTTACAAGGTCGTCGTCGTTGGTGCCACGGGCAATGTGGGCCGCGAAATGCTGACCATTCTCGCCGAGCGCGAGTTCCCGATTGACGAGATCGCGGCGGTCGCATCGCCCCGGTCGCAGGGCACTGAAATCGATTTCGGTGACACCGGCAAGACGCTCAAATGCCAGAATATCCAGCATTTCGATTTCACCGGCTGGGACATCGCCCTGTTCGCCGCGGGCTCCGGCCCGACGGCTGAATACGCGCCCAAGGCGGCGGCCGCTGGCTGCGTGGTGATCGACAATAGCTCGCTCTACCGCATGGACCCGGACGTGCCGCTGATCGTGCCCGAAGTGAACCCGGACGCCATCGACGGCTATACGAAGAAGAACATCATCGCGAACCCGAACTGCTCGACCGCGCAGATGGTCGTTGCGCTCAAGCCCCTGCACGACGCCGCGAAGATCAAGCGCGTGGTCGTCGCGACCTACCAGTCCGTATCAGGCGCGGGCAAGGAAGGCATGGACGAGCTGTTCGAACAGTCGCGCAACATCTTCGTCGGCGATCCGGCCGAGCCCAAGAAGTTCACCAAGCAGATCGCCTTCAACGTGATCCCGCACATCGACGTTTTCCTGGAGGATGGCTCCACCAAGGAAGAGTGGAAGATGGTCGCGGAAACCAAGAAGATCCTCGATCCCAAGGTGAAAGTCACGGCGACCTGCGTGCGTGTGCCCGTGTTCGTCGGCCATTCCGAAGCGCTGAACATCGAGTTCGAAAACGAGATTTCGGCCAAGGAAGCGCAGGACATCCTGCGGGAAGCGCCGGGCGTGATGCTCGTCGACAAGCGCGAGGATGGCGGATACGTCACCCCGGTCGAGTGCGTGGGTGACTATGCGACCTTCGTCAGCCGCGTTCGCGAGGACTCGACCATCGACAATGGCCTCTCGCTCTGGTGCGTCAGCGACAATCTGCGCAAGGGTGCAGCGCTCAACGCGGTTCAGATCGCCGAACTGCTGGGCCGCCGTCACTTGAAGAAGGGCTGAGGCCAACTGATGACGTCCGGCGCTGCCGCTATTTGGAATAGCCTTCCGATAGCGCAGCGCCGGATGATCCTGCTGCTGGTCAGCGCCGTCGCCGCCGCCCAGATCAATCAGCCATTTCCCGAACTCGCACCATTACAGCATGGCCCGACCATGGCCCTTGCGCTCGCCGCGCCATGGCTCTTGCGTCGCTGGCCGATGACGGACGGGGCAGTCGCCTGCATTTTTCTGTTCCTGCTCCTGCACACATTGGGCGGGCGCTACATCTATTCTCATGTGCCTTATGACGATTGGGCGCTTGGCCTGACCGGCCATGATCTTTCGAGCACATTTGGGTGGCAGCGTAATGGCTATGACCGGCTTGTCCATTTCGCCTTCGGGCTGATGCTCACCCATCCATTGGCACAGATTGCAAGGCGACAGGGCGGCATGGCTGTTGGCTGGAGCCTCGCTTTCGGTTTCGTCACCATCGGCTTCATCAGTGCGCTTTACGAAAGCTTCGAATGGCTGCTGACGCTGGTGGCCGAAGGAGAAACGGCTGACTGGTATAACGGCCAGCAAGGCGACGTCTGGGATCCGCAAAAGGACATGGCTGCCGCTCAGGCAGGAGCATTCATCGCGCTGATGATATTGAGCCTGCGCCGGCATCGACAAGGCGACGCCAAGTCCATATCGAGCGTCGCCACACAGCAAGAGAATGATGATGACCGACCTTGAACTGAAGAAAGTGGAAGTTGAAGGGCTGGGCGGTCTTCCCATCGCAGTGCATATTGCGGGGGAGGGGCGCGATCTTGTCCTCATCCACGGCTATTTCTCCAACGCCTGGACCAACTGGGTGCGTTACGGCCATGCCGCGCGGCTTGTGGAGGCGGGTTTCCGATTGATCATGCCGGACCTGCGCGGGCATGGCGAAAGCGGCAAGCCGCATGATCCTGCCGCCTATCCGCCCGACGCCCTCACGGAAGACAATCTGGCTGTGATCGACCAGCTTTGCCTCACCGATTATGATTTAGGCGGCTATTCGCTCGGGGCGCGGACCACGGTGCGGATGCTGGCTCGAGGCGCGACCCCGCGCCGGGTGATCCTTGCCGGCATGGGCCTGCGTGGACTGGTCAACACGCTCGACAAGGGCGGCTATTATCGCAATGTTCTCACCAATCTCGGCACGTTCGAGCGCGGCACGTCCGAATGGATGACCGAAGCCTTCCTGAAGACAACGAAGGGCGATCCGGTCGCGTTGCTGCATATCCTGAACACCTTCGTGGACACGTCGGCCGAGACGATCGCGACCTTTACGCAGCCCACCGAAGTCATCTGCGGCGTCGATGATCAGGATAATGGCGTGGCACAGGAACTCGTCGATACGCTCCCCAACGGCCGCTATGTCCAGATACCGGGCAATCACATGGCTGCGGTCACGAAGAAGGAACTGGGGCAGGCAATGGTGGAGTTCCTGACCTCCTGACCGACCGCCAACCGATCACCGGAATGGCGGCTCATTGAACGCCCGCAACTTGCGGCTGTGCAGTTTGGGCCCTTCCTGCCGCAGCAGTTCGCACGTCATCAGGCCGATCCTCAAGTGCCCGGCGATCGCTTCCTCATAGAAGCGGTTCGCCTGGCCCGGCAGCTTGAGTTCGCCGTGGATCGGCTTGTCCGACACGCAGAGCAATGTTCCGTAAGGAACACGGAAGCGATAGCCCTGAGCCGCGATGGTCGCGGACTCCATGTCGATCCCCACCGCGCGCGACAGGCTGAAGCGCAGCGCTGAACTGGAATAGCGCAGTTCCCAGTTTCGGTCGTCAGTAGTCACCACGGTTCCGGTCCGTAGCCTGCGCTTGAAATCCTCGCCGCCACTGCCGCCGAGCACGGCTTCTGCGGACTTGGCCAGGGCGACCTGAACCTCGGCGATCGCTGGCACCGGAATTTCCGGCGGCAGCATCTCGTCCAGCACCTTGTCATCGCGCAGATAAGCGTGGGCGAGGACATAGTCGCCGATCCGCTGACTGGGGCGCAGTCCGCCGCAATGGCCGATCATCAACCAGGCTTCCGGCCGTAGCACTGCCAGATGGTCGCAGATCGTCTTCGCATTGGCCGGGCCGACGCCGATATTGACCAGCGTGATGCCGCTGCGGTTGGGCGCGATCAGGTGATAGGCGGGCATCTGATGCTTGCGCCAGGCACTGTCCGCAATCATCCGCGCGGGATCGGCGGTCTCCCGCGTTACATAAACCCCGCCCGCGCCAGAGAGCGCAGTATAGGGCGTGCCGTCCCGCTGAAGCTCGGCGCAGGCCCATGCCACGAACTCATCGACATAGCGGTGATAATTGGTGAACAGAATGTAGCGTTGGATATGCTCCGGTGGCGTTCCGGTATAATGTTTGAGCCGCGCGAGCGAGAAATCGGTGCGCAGCCCGTCGAACAGCGCCAGCGGCCTCTGTCCCATTGCGTTCGGGGTAAACAGCCCATCGGCAATCTCATCCCCGATCTCCGCCAGTTCAGTGGCGGGGAAATGCCGCGCCAGTTCCGTCGGAGGCGTTCCGTCCAGGGCGCTGATGTCCAGCCCATCCAGCACATAGGGGAATGGGATCAGTTGATGGCTGAGAGCGGTCTCCACCTCGACCCCATAATCGCGCACCAGCAGGTCGATCTGCTCGGCCAGATAATCGCCGAACATCTCCGGCCGGGTTACTGTCGTGACATAGAGGCCGGGCTTGGACAGGCGGGCAAAGGACCGCCCGGGCGGCGGCGCATCGGTTTCGGCATGATGGGTGATGCGCAGTTCAGGATAGCAGAAACGCCGGTCGGATCTTGCTTCGGGCGGAGGCACGCTGCCATCGCGGGCATAGGCCTGCATGGCGTCGCGCAGGTTGCCGATTGACGTCTGATAGATCCGGTCGAGTTGCGCGACCGCTGCGCTGCCGATGCTTTTCGTCATCGAACCTTGCTACCGCACTAATGTGACGGTGGGAAGGCGGGTTGCCGCGCGACCAGATCATCGTCGCGCGGCAGCCTAGGTCAAAGCTGCTCCAGCAGATGATCGGCCGAGGAAAGCTTGAACTCTCCGGGTGCCTCGACATTCAGTTCCGTCACCACGCCATCCTTGACGATCATGGAAAAGCGCTGGCCTCGCGTACCCATGCCGAACTTGCTGCCGTCCATCGTCAGGCCCGCTGCCTTGACGAAGTCGCCATTGCCATCCGCCAGCATGGTCACCTTATCATCGGCTCCTGCTGACTTGCCCCAAGCGCCCATGACGAACGCATCATTGACGGCGGTGCAGGCGATCTCGTCCACGCCCTTTTGCTTCAGCGCATCTGCCTTTTCCACAAAGCCGGGAAGATGCTTGGCCGAGCAAGTCGGCGTGAAGGCGCCCGGAACGGAGAAGAGCGCTACCGTCCGGCCTTTGAAAAACTCCTCGGAAGACACCTGTTCGGGCCCATTTTCCGTCATCTTGGCAAAGGTGGTGGCGGGGATGCGATCCCCTTTCGCGATGGTCATATTCTGTCTCCTGCCGTTGCTGGAGCGGGAGGTCGGCGCTTGCAGGTCCTGTGTCAAGGCTCCCAACGTGCCGCATCGCCCCCGATGAGCGACAGCCTGCCATTGGAAAAGCTGGCGGGCAGCGTATATTCATCTCATGGATCAGCTTCGCTCCTATGCCGGCCAGTTCCTGCTCGCTCTGCCGGGTATGGAAGACATGCGCTTCGATCATTCGGTGATCGCCATTTGCGTCCATGATGAAAATGGCGCCCTAGGCATCGCGGTCGGCGATGAGATCGAGGGGGTGGGCCTGCATGAGCTTCTCGAAAGCTTCGACATCGACCCTGCCAATGTCCCCGACATGCCGGTGCTGCGCGGCGGGCCGGTCGAGCCGCGCCGGGGTTTTGTTCTGCATTCCCTGGACTGGAAGGGGCATGACATGGTCGAGGTAGGTGCCGACTGGGGACTCTCCGGATCGCTCGAGATTTTGAAGGCGATCGCGGAAGGGACCGGTCCCAGCCGCTATATCGTCGCGCTTGGCTATGCGGGATGGGGCGCAGGGCAGCTGGACCAGGAAATGACCGGCGAAAGCTGGTTTCCGGCAACCTGCAGCGCGGACATATTGTTTGACGTTCCGGCTGAGAAGAAATGGGCGGCGGCCTATGCCGCGGCCGGAGTCGATGCGTCTCATCTGGTAAGCGGCGCTGGTTCGGCCTGAGCACGCCTAAAGATCCCAGGAATATTTTTCCGGTTCAGCTGCGAAACGATGGCACGGAACGGGGCTTGTTTCTGCATCGAAACTGAACAGTTCCAGGTAACTTCCCGGTAACTGCATTCATTTACAATGCGGCAAGCGCGCAGGCGCACCTTCATCCTCGGGAATTTGCTCGGGGGTTCAAGTCATGAAGAAGTTTGTCGCGGCAGTGATTGCCGCAGCGATGCCGCTCGCGCCCGCCAGCGCCGCGCCTTGCTGGAAGAAGGTTGCGGTAGAGGCGGCGCAGATCCGGGATTTCGAAATGATGCTGATGGTGTCGGCGCTGCGTTGCCGCTCCACCGGCAGCAACTTCCTGGCTGACTATAATCGCTTCATCAGGGAAAAGCGTGACGCGCTGACGCAGGTCAATGATGAGCTTCGCGAACATTTCCGTTCCGTTGCTGGACCGATTGGCGCGCTTGGGGCCTACGACAATTATGTGACCAGTCTTGCCAATGTCTATGGCGCTGGAGCGGAAGGGCTCGCCTGCCGCGATCTTCAGTCGATCACCGATGCGGCCAATGCGCTCCCCGCCACTCGCGCGGCGCTGCTTGAGCTGTCGGATGCTGCCGGTACTACGCCGCATATTTCGGGCGCGCGCTGCGATGTCGTCATGGCGATCGCGGGCCAGGAAGCGGAGCAATCCGCCGACGACTTCGAGACGAGGGTCGCGGTTGCCTCTCGCAGCGGCGAAGAGTGACATAAAGAAAACTTTATATTGAGTTGCCATCAACGGCGGCGATTGGTAAAGCGCAGGCCATCGCCGCCGTCTCGTCATGCGAGCGGCTTCGGCACATTCTAAACCGATGGAGACACGCTCGTGGCCACAGCACCCGCCACCCAGGCGCAGGACTATGTGATCGCCGACATCAACCTTGCCGCGTTCGGCCGCAAGGAAATCGAGATCGCCGAAACCGAAATGCCCGGCCTCATGGCGCTGCGCGACGAGTTCGGCGCGGCAAAGCCTCTGAAGGGCGCGCGCATCACCGGATCGCTGCACATGACGATCCAGACCGCCGTGCTGATCGAGACGCTGGCTGACCTCGGCGCCGAAATCCGCTGGGCTTCGTGCAACATCTTTTCGACCCAGGATCACGCGGCCGCCGCGATCGCTGCGCGTGGCATCCCCGTCTTCGCCGTCAAGGGCGAGACGCTGGAAGAATATTGGGACTATGTCATCCGCATCTTCGATTGGGGTGACACGACCTGCAACATGATCCTGGACGATGGCGGCGACGCCACCATGTTCGCTCTGTGGGGCGCGCGTGTCGAAGCTGGCGAAGAACTGTTCACGCCCGGCAACGAGGAAGAGGAAATCTTCGTCGCGACGCTGAAGCGCTTCCTGGCCGAGCGTCCGGGTTACCTCACCAAGACGGTCGCCGCGATCAAGGGCGTCTCGGAAGAGACCACCACCGGCGTTCACCGCCTTTATGAACTGGCGAAGAAGGGCAAGCTGCCCTTCCCGGCGATCAACGTCAACGACAGCGTCACCAAGTCGAAGTTCGACAATCTTTATGGCTGCAAGGAATCGCTGGTCGACGCTATCCGCCGCGCCACCGACGTCATGCTCGCGGGCAAGGTCGCGTGCGTCGCGGGCTTCGGCGATGTCGGCAAGGGTTCCGCCGCTTCGCTGCGCAATGGCGGCGCCCGGGTGCTGGTGACTGAAGTCGATCCGATCTGCGCGCTGCAGGCTGCGATGGAAGGCTATGAAGTGGTGACGATGGAAGAGGCCGCTCCGCGCGCCGACATCTTCGTGACCGCGACCGGCAACGAAGCCGTCATCACCGTCGATCACATGCGCGCGATGAAGAACATGGCAATCGTGTCCAACATCGGCCATTTCGACAGCGAGATCGAAATCGCTGGCCTCAGCAACATGAAGTGGACCGAGATCAAGCCGCAGGTCGATGAGGTCGAGTTCCCCGATGGCAAGAAGATTATCGTCCTTGCCAAGGGCCGCCTGGTGAACCTTGGCTGCGCAACGGGTCATCCCAGCTTCGTCATGTCCTCGTCCTTCACCAACCAGGTGCTGGCGCAGATCGAACTGTGGACCAAGTCGGACCAGTATAAGAATGAAGTCTATGTGCTGCCCAAGCATCTGGACGAGAAGGTCGCGGCGCTGCACCTAGAGAAGCTCGGCGTGAAGCTGTCCAAGCTGACGCCCAAGCAGGCGGCCTATATCGGCGTGACGCCGGAAGGCCCGTTCAAGCCGGATCACTACCGCTACTAAGAAATTAAAAAGGGGGAGGCGAAAGTCTCCCCCTTTTTGAATATTTAGCACATCGTCATCCCAGCGAAAGCTGGGATCTAATGGAATGACGAGGGAACGGGCCGCTTGCAAGCAGCCGCGCATTTCTTCCAACTCCCCGCTTCACGCTGCCGTCCACTTGCGTTAATCCCCGGATAATCATGCAGAAGGGGCGCGGGTCGTGATGAGGGGTGAGCAGGCGCAATGACGTCATTGACCCCCTTTGCCGCGGTCATCTTGGGGATCGTTCTGGCCGTATGGTTGGCTGCCGCCGTCTGGGCCTTGTCGACCGGCCAGCGCATGCGGCGCGAAGGCACGCAGGTGCAGGGCAAATATGACCGCCTATCCAGCTTGCTCGCCTCGGCTCCCGCCGCGCCGGTCATCATTCATGCCGATGGCCGGATAGAGGCCGTTGACCGGCTCGCCAAATGGCTCGGCAAGGATCGCGTTCCCGCCTTCGTGTCGGAGTTGACTGCGCCCGATGGCGGTTTGGAGCCGGATGATGCATCGGCTCTCGCCCAGGAAATAGCGGCAGCGCAGCGGGCGGGGCGGAGCTTTTCACTCGCGGTGCGGGGTGAGGGTTCATCCCGGCTCTTGCTTGTTCGCGGGGCGCCTGCGGGCCCGGTGCTTGCCGAAAGCGGCGGCGTTGTGCTCTGGATATTCGACGCAACCGACAGCCAGTCGGAAATCCAGGCGCTGACGAGCAAGGTCGAACAGTTGCGCGACGCCCTGGAGGCGCTCGCCGGCTTGGTGGAGGCCGCGCCATTCCCGATGTGGCATCGCACGCCTGACATGCGCCTCAGCCTCGTCAACGCAGCCTATGTCCGCGCGGTTGACGGCCCGAGCGCCGCCGATGTCATCGCGCAAGGCACGGAACTGGTCGAAGCAATCGGCGGCCTCAGTCCGGAGGGGGCTGCGGAACAGGCACTGGCCGAAGATCGCACCGTCGAGCGCATGGTCCCTGCAACCATCGATGGCGAGCGCCGCACGATGCGGGTGGTCGACGTTCCGCTCGGCGACGCAGGCGTGGCCGGTTTCGCCATAGACCAGAATGAGCTTGAGCAAGCCCGCCTCGAACATCGCCGCCTTGAGGCGGCTCAGCGCGACCTGCTCGACCGCCTGTCCGCTGGCGTTGCGCGTTTCGGCCCGGATAGGACGCTGGGCTTCTGGAACCAGCCGTTCATGAGCCTCTTCGGCCTTGATCAGGAACATCTAGCCGACCATCCGGTGTTCGAACGGGTGCTTGACCGCATGCGCGAGGCCCGCCGTCTGCCGGAGCATCGCGACTTTCCCGCCTGGCGCGCGGAACGGCGTGACTGGTTCCTCTCGCCCGATCCGCGCGAGGAAAATTGGCTGCTCGCCGATGGCACGCACTTGCGCGTCTATGCGCAACCGCTGCCCGACGGCGGCTTGCTCCTGATCTTCGAGGATCGAACCGAGCAGGTGCAGCTGTCCAGCGCCCGCGACACGCTGCTCCGTGTGCGGACGGCGACCTTCGACAATCTCTTCGAATCCATCGGCGTTTTCTCTTCCGATGGCCGCTTGTCGCTCTGGAACAGCCGCTTCCGTTCGATCTGGGACATTTCCGAAGATCTGCTGGCGCAGCATCCGCGCATCGACGAGCTTCTCCGCGCGGTCCAGTCCCGCCTCGCCAAGCCACAGCAGGCCAATCTCGTCCGCGAACTGGTCCGCGCGGCGACCGTCGAGCGCAAGCAGCGCGTCGGCCATGTCGGTTTCGCGGACGGCCGCATTTTCGAATTCGCCGCCATCCCGCTGCCGGACGGCAATGCGCTCTTCACCATGCTGGACGTCACCGATAGCCGCCGGGTCGAACAGGTGCTGCGTGACCGCAACGAAGCGCTTGAGCAGGCCGATCGGGTCAAGACGGCATTCGTCACCAATATGAGCTACGAATTGCGCACGCCGCTCACCACCATCGCGGGCTTCGCCGAGATGATGAGCGCGGGCTATGCCGGGGACATCAGCGATGCTGCCAAGGAGTATGTCGATGGCATCCTCCAGAGCACCAATCGCCTCGCCATGCTGATCGACAATGTGCTCGACCTGACGCAGGGGGAAGCCGGGACGCTGCCGATCGATCGCGCGCCTGTCGACCTCGCGGCCTTGGCAGAGGAAAGCGTCGCCCGCATCAAGGGCGAGGCAATCGCGAAGGGCATCGACCTTGCCGTCTCCCTGCATGAAACGCTGGGACAGGTGGAAGGCGACAGCCGCCGGATCGGCCAGGCGCTTGACCATTTGCTCGAAAACGCGGTTTGCTACAGCGGCCGGGGAGCCCGCGTCTTGCTGCACGGCGACGGGAGCACCGCCTCAGCGCGGTTGGTGGTGTCCGACAATGGCCCTGGCATCAGCGCAAAACGCCGCGCCACGATCTTCGATGCGGCGGCTCGTGCTGAACAGGCGCGCAGCGGCGAAAAGGCCGGTATCGGCCTCCCCCTCGCCAAGCAACTGGCGGAAGCGCATGGCGGCAGCCTTGAACTGGTGTCGGAGCCGGGACAGGGCACCATGGCGGTGATCGAGATCCCCCGTGGCTGACCACAGCCTTATCATGCCCGACGAAGCCGCGATGCTGGCTCTGGGCGGCCATCTGGCCGACGTTGCGCGCATCGGCGACGTCATTGCGCTGGAGGGCGGGCTCGGCGCGGGCAAGACGACGCTGGCGCGTGGGATATTGGAAGGGCTCGGTCTGGAAGGCGAGGCGCCAAGTCCCAGCTTCGCGATCGTCCAGCCCTATGATGTGCCGGAGGTGAAGCTGCCCGTCGCCCATGTCGATCTCTATCGCCTCGACGATGCCGAGGAAGCAGAGGAACTGGCGCTCGACGAATATCTGATGGACAGCCTGCTGATCGTCGAATGGCCTGACCGCCTCGGGCCGGATGCATGGCCGCATGCGCTGCGGCTCCACATCGACATCGAACCCGATGGCGCTCGGCGCTTGACAGTCCGCGTGCCGGACGCTTGGACAGAGCGATGGTCGCAGATATGATCCCGCCCGCTTCCGCTCCCGCCTTCCTCTCAGCTGCGGGGTGGGAACATGCCGCGATCGTCCCATTGGCGGGCGATGCATCCTTCCGCCGCTACTTCCGCGTGATCGACGGCGCGCGCCGGGCCGTGCTGATGGACGCGCCGCCGCCGCACGAAGACCCGCGCCCCTTTATCGCAATCGCCGAACATCTGGTGGGACAGGGCTTCGCTGCCCCCGCGATCCTTGCTCGCGACCTTGAGCAGGGTCTGGTCCTTATCGAGGATTTTGGCGATTTGCGGGTCAAGGAACATCTCGACGATGTCCCCGCGGACGAGCTTGGCGTGTATCGCAGGGCGGTCGAACTGCTGGCCGATCTTCATCGCACGCCCGCCGCCGACCTGCCCCCCTATGATCGCGCGGTCTATCAACGCGAAGCGGGGCTGCTTACCGAATGGTACTGCCCCGCGATCGGCCTTCCAGTCGATGCGGAGGCCTATGTCCGCGCCTGGGATGCCGTGTTGCCGATCGTTGAGCAATCGGCCAGCCCCGCCGTCACGGTGCTGCGCGATTACCATGCTGAAAATATCATGCTGATCGATCGCCCCGAAGTGCGCGGGCTTGGCCTGCTTGATTTTCAGGACGCGCTTGCAGGGCATCCTTCCTATGATCTGGTATCGCTGCTTCAGGACGCCCGGCGCGATGTGCCGCCGGAAGTAGAAGCAGCGATGATCGTCCATTACAAGTCGATCGCGAACCCTCCGGCCGACTTCGATGCTGCCTATGCAGTGTTAGGTGCGCAGCGGAATGCCAAGATCATCGGCATCTTCACGCGGCTTTGGAAGCGGGACGGAAAGCCACGCTACCTGTCCTTCCTGCCGCGCATGTGGGACCTTCTGGAACGCGATCTCGCGCATCCGGCGCTTGCGCCCGTCGCGCAATGGTTCGCCGGCAATATACCAGCGGAAAAGCGACACCTCGCGCTTCAGGATCAGGCGGCGGCATGATCGACACGGCAATGCTGATGGCGGCGGGGCTCGGCAAGCGGATGCGCCCGCTCACCGCCACTCGGCCAAAGCCCTTGGTGAAGGTCGCGGGCAAGCCGCTCATGGATCATGCACTGGATCGGCTGTCCGCTGGCGGCATCCGCAAGGTGGTGGTCAATGTCCATTACCTTGCCGACACGGTCGAGGCGCACCTGAACGCCCATTCGAACGGCATGGATGTGTTGATCTCCGATGAGCGGGCAAAGCTGCTGGAAACCGGCGGCGGGCTCATCCATGCGCGTTCTCTGCTCGGGGACGATCCTTTCTTCTGCGCGAATAGCGACAATCTCTGGATCGACGGGCCGCAGGAAACACTGGGCATGATGCAGCGGATTTGGGACGCCGAGCGGATGGATGCCCTACTGCTGCTGGTGCCGCTCGCGCGCGCCCATTGCCATAGCGGACCGGGTGATTTCCACATGGAAGCTTCCGGACGATTGCGCCGCCGCAAGACGAGCCATGTCGCGCCCTTCGTCTTCACCGGCGTTCAAATCCTTTCGCCCAGCCTGCTGGTCGATCCGCCGTCCGATGTCTTTTCTACGAATATATTCTGGAATCGCGCCATAGAAGCCGGGCGCCTCTACGGCGTTTCACATCAAGGCCTCTGGTTCGATGTCGGCACGCCGCGCGCCATTCCTTTCGTGGAGTCGATGCTCGCCCATGGGTGATCACACCCGGCCCGCACTGTTCAATATTCCCGCCCACCGCGCCTTTTCCGACGCCTTGGCAGCGGGCATCATTGCGCAGCATGGCGGCGATCCGATGGCGCTGGCGCAGGGCATGATCCTGCTGCCTACCAATCGCGCCATCCGCGCCGTCAGCGACGCCTTCGTGCGCCGTTCAGGCGGCGGTCTGCTTCTCCCAAGATTGGTAGCGATCGGCGATCCCGATCTTGGCGAACAGGCGGGCGGCGCGCTCGATCCGCTGGCGGAGGGAGAGGCCATCCCGCCCGCCATCGCACCGATGCGGCGCCAAATGATCCTGGCGCGCATGGTTCAACAGGCATCCGGCCAGCCGATGGACGCCGCGCAGGCGATAAAGCTCGGTCAGGCGCTCGGCACCGTTCTCGACCAGATGCAGGTGGAGCGGGTGCCGATCACGGCCCTGTCCGATCTGACGCTTTCGGACGAACTGTCGGGACATTGGCAGAGATCGCTGGATCTTTTCTCCATCCTCATTCGGCGCTGGCCCGACGAACTGGCGCGGCTTGGCCTCATCGACCTTGCCGACCGGCGCAACCGGTTGTTCGACCGCCTCGCAACGCGCTGGGCTGAGCAGCCTCCATCCGGCTTCGTCATCGCCGCTGGCATAGCGACGACAGCGCCAGCGGTCGCAGGCTTGCTCCGGCGTATATCCGTCCTGCCGCGTGGCAGCGTCGTTTTTGCCGGTCTCGATCATGAAATGGATGAGGCGGCGTGGGAGGCGATCGGACCATTCGCCCCGGACTCCATCACTGGCCGAGCCCCGCCCGCCCATGAAACGCATCCCCAATATGCCTTGAAGCTCTTGCTCGATCGAATGAGCGCGACACGGGATGACGTCGCCTTGTGGCGCTGGGGCAGTGAGCATGACGCGCGCGCTGTCCGCAGCCGCAACATTTCGAACGCGATGCTTCCGCCGCGTCTGACCAGCCGTTGGCGCGACCTCAAGACCGCCGACCGCTCGCTCGGCGGAGTGGAGGCGCTAGAGGTGGCGACACCGGGCGAAGAAGCGCAGGCCATCGCCATCGCCTTGCGCGAAGCCGTGGAAATGCCGGGCTGCACTGCGGCGCTTGTCACGCCAGACCGCCAACTCGCCACCCGCGTGTCGGCGCATCTTGCCCGCTGGGGCATCGCCGCCGACGATTCCGCTGGCCTTCCGCTGTCGCGCCTGCCGCCGGGCACCTTGCTCATCGCGCTGGCCCGGACGGTTGCGGAACGCTTCGCACCCGTGGCGCTGCTTACGTTGCTCAAGCATCCGCTCGTCATGCGTGGGGAAGGGCGGCTGGCTTGGCTGGAAGGTGTGCGCGGGCTCGATCTGCTCCTGCGCGGTCCCCGCCCGCCCGCAGGTCTTGGCGGCATCGACCTGCTCCTCACCGAACGGGAGGGAGATGACCGGCAGCGGACCTTGCGCGCCCAGACCCGCTTTTGGTGGGCCGAGGCGCGCGCGCTCCTCGAACCGCTTGAGCAAGGCTTCGCCTCTGCCCCAACCTTCGCAGCACAACTCGCCGTGCTTCGTGAGCAAGCCAGCCTGCTGACGGCTGACGCCATCTGGGCAGGGGTGCAAGGTCACGCCGCCGCCGACCTGTTTGCGGAAATGGAGCAGGCGGCGGGGGAGGGGCCGCAACAGGCGGACATCCGTTCCCTGCCGACGCTGCTCGACCACATGCTGGGCGGCGCATCCGTGCGTCCGGTTCAGGGCGGCCATCCGCGTATCGCCATCCTCGGCCTGATCGAAGCGCAACTGGTGCAGGCCGACCTCATGATCCTGGGCGGACTTAACGAGGGCACCTGGCCCGGCCTGCCATCGCCCGATCCATGGCTCGCGCCCCGCATTCGCCGCGAGCTCCGTTTGCCGGGCCTTGAAACCCGCATCGGCCGTGCGGCGCACGATTTCGCCAGCGCATTGGGCGCGCCTCACGTCCTCATCACCCGCGCGCGCAGAGGTTCGGGAGGCCCTGCCATCGCCTCCCGCTTCTGGCTGCGTCTCAAGGCCATGGCCGGTCCACAATGGAAAAGCGCGGATCGCTACGGCGCGCTGGCGCAGGCTCTCGACCGGCCAGCGCGGCACGACCCCAGCCGCCGCCCGGCACCCGTGCCACCCGCATCCGTCCGACCCAAAATCATCCCCGTAACCGACGTCGACCGGCTGAAGGCCGACCCCTTCGCCTTCTACGCCAAGCGAATCCTGCGCCTCAACAGGCTGGACCCTGTCGATGCGGACGCAGGGCCGACATGGCGCGGCACCGCTGTTCACGAAATCCTGCAACATTGGGCGGAGGCCGGACGGCGCGATCCGGCCGATCTTGAGGCACGTGCCCGCGCCATGTTCGACCGGCCGGACGTTCATCCGCTGCTCAAGGCGCTGTGGCAGCCAAGATTGATCGAAGCCGTCCGGTGGATCGCGGCGGAAGTCGCCGCCGACCAGGCCGCGGGCCGCACTATCCTCGCGGTCGAAACGGACGGCCGCGCGGACATTGCTGGCGTCACCCTGACCGGAAAGGCCGACCGCATCGATCGCATGCCGGACGGCACGCTGGCCATCGTCGACTACAAGACTGGCAAGCCGCCGAGCGCCAAGCAGGTGAAGGCCGGCTATTCGCTCCAGCTTGGCCTGCTCGGCCTCATCGCCGAAAAAGGCGGCTTCCCTGCGATCACGGAGCCCGGCGCGGCCGGATGCTTTGAATATTGGTCGCTCGCCAAGAAGAATGATGCGTTCGGCTACCGGGAAAGTCCGGTCGATCCCATGGGCAAACGGGACAAGATCGTGACATCGTCTTTCACCGCACTCGTCCATGACTGGTTCGACAAGATAGCGGGCGATTATCTGACCGGCTCCGCGCCCTTCGACGCCCAGATCAATCCCGAAGTGGCCAATTACGGCGATTATGACCAGCTGATGCGGCTGGAAGAATGGTATGGCCGCGACGATGGCTAGGAAGACCTCCGCTCTCCAACCGCTCGCAGGCGCTCAGGCCCGCGCCGCGTCGCCGGACGCGCATGTCTGGCTTTCCGCGTCGGCGGGCACGGGCAAGACCCATGTCCTGACGGCTCGCGTGTTCCGCCTGTTGCTGCAAGGCGTCAGGCCAGAAAATATCCTTTGCCTCACCTTCACCAAAGCGGGCGCGGCGGAAATGGCCGACCGCATCCATGATCGCCTCGCCGCATGGGTCCAGATGGAAGAAGGCGAGCTGTTCGAGGATCTCGAAGCCCTGCATGAGGATAGCGGCCCGGAAGCACGCGACCGTGCCCGCCGCCTCTTTGCCGAAGTGCTGGAATCGACGGGCGGGGGCCTCCGCATCCAGACGATCCACGGCTTCTGCCAGCAGCTGCTGACCGCCTTTCCGCTCGAAGCCGATCTGCCCCCCGGCTTCCGCCCGCTCGATCAGCGCGAACAGGCGGCGCTTGCCCGCCAGACGCTCGCAGACCTTGCCGTCCGCGCGCAGGATCAGGGCGATGACAGCCTCATGGAAGCACTTCAGGCAATCAGCTTGCGTCTCGGTGAAGGCGGCGCTGAACAGTTCCTGCTGCGCTGCGCCGCTCATCTTCCTGCGCTGGAGCAACTGCCTGAAGACATAGCTCCATGGCTCTACCGCGAACTTGATCTGCCCGAGGGTGACGTCATGGCGCACCTCGCCAGCCAGTGCGAAGATGCGCAGTTCGACATGCGAACCCTTGCCTGGATCGCGCAGGCCAATGCCGATTGGGGCACCGGCCGCGCCCTCGAACGCTGCGACCGCATAGCCCGTTGGCGGGCGATGATCGCGCTTGAGCGGGCCGAAGCGCTCGCCGACCTGCACGGATCATGGGCCAAGGCCGATGGCGACATCATCTCGGCGAAAGGCTGGGTTCCCCCCATCGATGGTTATGGCGAGGCAAGCGCCCGCCTCCATTCCCGCTGCGCTGAGCTTCTGAGCCTCAAGGCGCTCGCCGCCTATGCCGATCTGCTCGCCCAGGCCCTCCACGCAGGCCGCGCCTATGCCCACGCCTATCATGAGGCCAAGCAGCTTGCCGGAGCCGTCGACTTTAACGACCTCATCGCCCGCACCGCCGACCTTCTGTCCCAGCCCGGCATAGCCGACTGGATCCGCTACAAGCTCGACCAGCGCATCGACCATATCATGGTGGATGAGGCGCAGGACACCAATGCGCCGCAATGGGCTATCGTGCGCAGGATTTCTGATGAGTTCTTTTCCGCCGAGTGGGAGCCTGGCGAGAAAGTCCGCACAATCTTCACGGTCGGCGACTACAAACAAGCCATCTTTGGTTTTCAAGGAACTAACCCGCAGAATTTCAGCCTCGCCAAACTGCTTTTTGAACGAGACTCTAAGCAGGCAGGACACATCTTCCACGATCTATCGCTCGAACGCAGCTTCCGCTCGACACCCGCCGTCCTCGACGTGGTCGATCAGACGATCGCGACGCTTAGCGCCGAGCGGCTGGGCCTGCGGGCTGGCGCCGTCCAGCATATCAGCGCCAATCGCTTCCCCGGAGAAGTGCTGCTGTGGAAACCCACAATCGCGGGCCTGTCCGAAGACACGGAGGGGGAGGAGGATTGGGCCGCCGATCAGGAACGGCAACTCGCTCAGAATATCGCGCGGCAAATCCGTCAATGGATCGATGACGGTATGATGCTGGAGAGCCGTGGCCGCCCGGTCACTGCTGGCGACATCATGATCCTCGTCCGCCGCCGTAGTGAGCTTGCACGGCTGATCGTCGCGCGTCTCTACGAGGAAGGAGTGGCCGTCGCCGGGATCGACCGCCTTCGCCTCAACGCGCCGCTCGCCGTGCGCGACCTGCTTTCCGCACTGCGTTTCGCCGTCCAGCCGGAAGATGACCTCAATCTCGCCGCGCTGCTGGTGTCCCCGCTGATCGGCTGGTCGCAGGATGATCTCATGACCCGCGCCATGAACCGGCGCGTCGGCCTGTGGCAGCATCTTACCCGCACGCTGGACGATGAGTTGCTCGCCCCGCTGCGCGCCTTGCTGACCCGCGCCGACCTGACCACACCCTATCGCTATCTTGAGTCCATCCTGTCAGGACCGATGGAGGGGCGCCGCCGCCTGATCGAAAGGCTCGGCATCGAAGCCGCCGATCCGATCGAGGAACTGCTCAACGCCGCGCTCACCTTCGAAGCGGACGACCATCCCTCCTTGCAGCGTTTCGTCGACTGGTTCGACCGTGGCGAGGTGGAGATCGTCCGTGACGCCGCCGCTCAAGGGGACTCGCTGCGGCTGCTGACGGTGCATGGGGCCAAGGGTTTGCAGGCGCCCGTCGTCATCTTGGCCGACGCTTGCCTTGATCCCGACGCGGGCGCGCGTACCGACTCGCTGGAATGGAACGGCCTGCCCATCCTCGCTCCGCGCAAGTCCGAACGGCTCGGCCCCATTGGCCAGGTTCTGGAAGAAGCCAAAGCCGCAGAACGGGAAGAGCATTGGCGGCTGCTCTACGTCGCCCTGACCCGCGCCGAGGAACGGCTGGTGGTCACAGGTTCGCTCGGGCCCCGCGCTCGTGGGATGGCACAACCGGAAAGCTGGTTCACCGCCGTCGAAAACGCGCTGGCCGCTCTAGGCGCGGATTGGGAGGATGATCCGCTCTGGGGCGCCTGCCGACGCTGGCAAGGGACCGAGGCGCTGCATCCCCGCGCACCCGAGAAGACCGCAGCCATCGAGAAGATCGCCACCGCCGAACCCGCATGGCTTCGCCAGCCTGCGCCCGAAGAAGCGCGGCCACCCCGGCCACTCGCGCCATCAGCGCCAGTGGAGGACGACGTGCCCTATCCCCCACCAACGCCCGCGATGAAGGCGGCAAGCGATCGCGGCCGCTGGCTTCACGCGCTGTTCGAGCGTCTGCCGGACGTCCCGCCGGGCGAGCGTCATGAGCGCGCCGACCGCTGGTTGGAGCAGCAGGGCGCAACCGACGCATCCTTGCGTCATGACGTCATCGCGCAGGCACTTTGCGTGATCGAGGATAGCCGTTTCGCCCCGCTTTTTGCGCCCGGCGCCCTTGCCGAAGCGCCGGTCGCGGCGGTGGTGGGCGACATGGTGATATCCGGCACCGTGGATCGGCTCTGCGTTGGCCCCGATCTGGTACAGGTGGTCGATTTCAAGACCGGACGCATCGCGCCGTTGGACGTCGATGAAGTTCCCACTGCGCATGTCCGGCAAATGGCGGCCTATGCCGCCGCCCTGCAAGTGATCTTCCCCGGCCGCAGGATAGAAGCCGCACTGCTCTACAGCAGCGCCCCGCGCCTCATCACGCTTCCGCCCGAACTTCTGGCAGCGCACAAGCCGGGCTTTTCGCCCGCGCAGGAGAATTTGCCGCTCTCACCCGTTGAGACGGATGCGTCACCATCCTAGATATCCGCCAACTCAAGGAGATATATTATGGCAACCAAGGCAGTCACCGACTCCAGCTTTCAGGCGGACGTGATCGACGCAGACAAGCCCGTGCTTGTCGATTTCTGGGCGGAATGGTGCGGCCCCTGCAAGATGATCGGCCCCGCCCTGGAAGAAATCTCCGAGGAACTGGCCGATCAGGTCACGATCGCAAAGGTCAACATCGACGAAAATCCGGACGCGCCCGGCAAATATGGCGTGCGCGGCATTCCGACGATGATCCTGTTCAAAAATGGCGAAGCAGCCGCCACCAAGGTCGGCGCAGCTCCCAAGAGCGCCCTCAAAGGCTGGATCGAAAGCGTCCTGTAAGACGCACAAACCTCCCTCTCCCCTTCAGGGGAGAGGGGGAAGCGCCACCTCTCCGCAACTACACGCTACCGAAACAAAACCCCCGCCGCCAAATCCCACAAACGCGGCGAAGAAGCCCCCAGCAACCCGCGCCGCATGTCGCCCACCATATAAGGCGACCCGTCCAGCCGTTGGCAACAACCGCCAGCCTCGTTCAGGAACAGCGTCCCGGCGGCATGGTCCCACGGCAATGTTCGTGCAAAGACCGAAACGTCGTTCTGCCCCAGTACCAGCCGGGGATATTGCTCGGCCGCGCAGCGCGGAATGTCTACGACCGCAAACTTCCCCTCCGCGCGTTTCTGAATATCCGCGCGTTCCTCGTCCGACATGAAATAGACCGCCAGCGCCGCGATCGGAAGCGGATCGCCGCTCTCCTTCGCTCGCACCTGCTCGCCATCGATATAGCTTCCAGCCCCCAATGTCGCATGACATAGGCGGCCGGTCAGCGGGTCCAAAATCCATCCTGCCAAAGTCGTCCCTGCATCCGCCAGGGCGATCATGATGCCGAAGGGGGGGCGTCCAGCGGCGAAATTGCCGGTCCCGTCGATCGGGTCGATGATCCAGTTGAGCCCGTCGCCCGCGCGCTCCAATATTGCCGGATCGGCAGCACAGGCCTCTTCGCCGATGATCGCCGCGTCGGGCAATATCCGGCTCAGCCCCTCAGCCAACCTGATCTCGCTTTCCTTGTCGGCGATGGTAACGAAGTCGTCCGCCGCTTTCTCGCTAATTTCCTCTGTGCGGAGGTTCTGATAGCGCGGCATGACAATGTCCCGCGCGACTTCACGCATCAGCGCGACGACATCGTCATGCAGTTCGATCGGCATCAGCTGCGATAATCCGCGTTGATCGAGATATATCCGTGCGTCAGGTCGCAGGTCCAGACCGTCGCTCGGCCCTCGCCCAGGCCAATGTCCACGCCGATCTGGATATCCTGTCCTTTCAGATGCGCGGCAACCGGCGCTTCATCATATCCTTCCAGCGCAAGCCCGCCGGACGCCACCTGCGTCGCGCCGAACCGGATCGACAGCTTGTCGCGATCCGCTGGCTCGCCAGCCTTGCCGACCGCCATGACGACGCGGCCCCAATTGGCGTCCTCGCCCGCGATCGCCGTCTTCACCAACGGCGAGTTGGCGATGGACATCGCGATCCGGTGCGCGCTCGCGTCGCTCTCCGCGCCTGCCACGCTGATCTCGATAAATTTCGACGCGCCCTCGCCATCGCGCACCACCAGATGGGCCAATTGCAGGCATAGGTCACTCAACGCGGCGTGAAACGCATCCGCTCCGGCATCATCCATCGATGTGAGCGGAGCATTGCCTGCCTGGCCCGAGGCGAAAGCCAGCACCGTGTCGCTGGTCGACGTATCGCTGTCGACCGTGATGCAGGAAAAGGTCCGCCGGTTCGCCGCCGACAGCATCTGCTGCAAAAGCTTCGGGTCGATCGCCGCATCAGTGAAGATATAGCCGAGCATTGTCGCCATATCGGGCGCTATCATGCCGGATCCCTTGATGATCCCCACCAGCTCCACCCGCATCCCGCCGATCATGGCGCTCGTCCGCGCGCCCTTGGCATAGGTGTCGGTCGTGCCGATGGTATTCGCCGCCTCTTCCCATCCGCAAGGTGCGGCGGCAAAGGCAGCGTCCAACCCAGCCTCGGCCTTGTCCACCGGCAGCGGCACGCCGATCACCCCGGTGGAGGATATGAACACGTCCGAAGGCAGGCACCCCAGATGATTGGCCACCTTCGCCGCGATCGCTTCGACCGCCGCCCGTCCGCGATGTCCGGTAAAGGCATTGGCATTGCCCGCATTCACCACCAAAGCCCGCGCCGATCCGAGCGGAATGGCGTCACGGCACCACTCGACCTCGGGGGAGGGGCACTTGCTCTGCGTCGTCACGCCCGCAACCGCAGTGCCCTCGGCCAACTCGACATAGGTCAGGTCGCAGCGGTCCCAATTTTTGTACCGGGCCTTGGCCACGCGCGCGGTCACACCCGCGATCGCGGGAAGTTCGGGAAAGCTTGGCGGAGCGAGGGGGGAAGCCTGTGTCATGCGCGCGGCTTAGCGCATATCACCCGCCCGTCAATCGTTCCTCGACGAGATCTCCGTGACGCGCTCATCAATTGACTATCCCACGGCCAAACCCTAAATCGCCGCGCATATCCGTGTGCGTTGCCTTAACAGGGTGCGCGCTCCCCTTTTGTCAGGAACTTGCATGTTCGGCGCACTCGCCAAGTCCATCTTCGGATCGTCCAACGAACGTTACGTAAAGTCGCTGGGCAGGATCGTCGAACGCATCGCTTCTTTTGAACCTGCCATTTCGGCGATGAGCGATGAGGTACTGACTGCCCAGACCGCGCGCTTCCGTGAGCGGCTTGCGCAGGGCGAAACACTGGACGACCTGCTGCCCGAAGCCTTCGCCACCGTGCGCGAAGCGGCCAAGCGCACCCTTGGTCAGCGTCATTACGATGTGCAGATGGTCGGCGGCATCGTCCTCCATCGCGGCGAAATCGCCGAAATGCGTACCGGTGAGGGCAAGACGCTGGTCGCGACGCTTGCCACCTATCTCAACGCGCTGGAGGGGAAGGGCGTCCATGTCGTCACCGTGAACGACTATCTCGCCAGCCGCGACTGCGAGTGGATGGGCCAGGTCTACCGCTTCCTTGGCCTCACCACCGGCGTGATCGTGCCGAACCTCAGCGAGGATCAGAGGCGAGTGGCCTACAACGCCGACATCACCTACGCGACGAACAACGAACTCGGCTTCGACTATCTGCGCGACAATATGAAATATGACCGCGCGTCGATGGTGCAGCGGCCTTTCAACTTCGCCATCGTCGACGAAGTGGACTCGATCCTCATCGACGAAGCGCGCACGCCGTTGATCATCTCCGGTCCGACCGACGACAAGTCGGAGCTTTATGTCTCGGTCGACGCCATCGTGAAGCAACTCGATGATGCCGATTATGAAAAGGACGAGAAGCAGCGCTCCGTCACCCTGACCGAAGACGGGACGGAAAAGATCGAGCGGCTGCTGGAAGAGGCGGGCCTGCTCGAAGGCGCGAACCTCTACGATTTTGAGAACACCGCCGTCGTCCATCACGTCAATCAGGCATTGCGCGCGAACATGATGTTCCGCCGCGACATCGATTACATCGTGAAAGACGGCAAGGTCATCATCATCGACGAGTTCACTGGCCGCATGATGGACGGCCGTCGTTGGTCCGATGGCCTGCACCAGGCGGTGGAAGCGAAGGAAGGCGTCCAGATCGAGCCGGAAAACCAGACGCTGGCCTCCATCACCTTCCAGAATTATTTCCGCATGTACCCGAAGCTCGGCGGCATGACCGGAACGGCTGCTACCGAAGCGACCGAATTCTACGAAATCTACAAGATGAACGTCGTCACCATCCCGACCAACCGGCCGGTGCAGCGTGTCGATGAAGAAGACAGCTTCTACAAGAATCTGGAAGACAAGTTCCGCGGCATCGCCAAGACGATCAAGATCCATGCCGAAAAGGGCCAGCCGGTCCTCGTCGGCACCGTGTCGATCGAAAAGTCGGAAATGCTGTCCGAATTCCTTAACCAGGAAGGGGTGAAGCACGCCGTCCTCAACGCCCGCTTCCATGAGAGCGAGGCCCATATCGTGGCGCAGGCGGGGCGAAAGGGCGCCGTCACCATCGCCACCAACATGGCTGGCCGCGGCACCGACATCAAATTGGGCGGCAACCTGGAATTTCGCGTCGAAGACGAACTGCGCGACATGCCCGAAGGCCCGGAACGCGATGCCGCGATCGCGCGGATCGACGCGGAGATCGAAGCCGAAAAGCAGGAAGTGCTCGCCGCCGGCGGCCTTTTCGTACTCGGCACCGAACGGCACGAAAGCCGCCGCATCGACAATCAGCTGCGCGGCCGCTCGGGGCGTCAGGGCGATCCCGGCCTGTCTCGCTTCTACCTCAGCCTTGACGATGACCTGATGCGCATCTTCGGCCCGGACACGATGTTCGCCAAGATGATCCGCTCGAACCTTGAGGATGGCGAAGCGCTGCCCCCGTCCAAATGGCTCAGCAAGGCGATCGAGACCGCGCAGAGGAAGGTCGAGGCGCGCAACTACGACATCCGCAAGCAGGTCGTCGAATATGACGACGTCATGAATGACCAGCGCAAGGTCATCTACGAACAGCGCAGCGACATCATGGACGCCGATACGGTTGACGATGTCGTCACCGACATGCGGCATGAGACCGTCAACGATCTTGTCGGTGCCTCCTGCCCGCCGGGCACTTATCCGGAACAGTGGGACATTGAGCGGCTGAAGCTTCGCACTGCCGAGATCCTCGGACTGGAGCCGGACTTCGATGCCTGGTTGACTGAGGACGCTGTCGATCCGGAAATGATCGAGGAGCGCCTCACAGCGCTCGCCGATGAAGCCGTGGCCGAAAAGGTCGCGAGCATCGATCCTGAAAACTGGCACATGATCGAAAAATCGATCCTGCTGCAAAGCCTGGACCATCATTGGAAGGAGCATCTGTCGACCCTGGATGCTCTCCGCCAGGTCGTTCACTTGCGTGCCTATGCGCAGAAGACGCCGATCAACGAATATAAGCAGGAAGCTTTCGCCCTGTTCGAACGCATGCTCGGGAACATCCGCGAGGATGTCACCGGCTCCATCGCGCGCGTTCAGTTCCGCATGGACGGCGGCGATATCGCGCCCTTGCCCGATTTCGACCTGCCGGTGCTCCCGGACTTCATCACCACGCATATCGACCCCTTCTCAGGCGAAGATAATAGCGGGGACATCGACGCCGGGCAGCTTGGCGGCATCACCACGACGCTGCCGCGCCCGCCGGTCGGCAACGCTGCCCCGGGCGAGTTCGACAATCTAAACATCAGCCGCAAT
Source organism: Sphingobium sp. S6 (assembly GCF_905120495.1). NCBI lineage: Bacteria > Pseudomonadati > Pseudomonadota > Alphaproteobacteria > Sphingomonadales > Sphingobiaceae > Sphingobium > Sphingobium sp. S6. The sequence continues at coordinate 627,651 of NZ_CAJHOG010000001.1, forward strand.
GCGCCATGCCCCTGCGGCTCTGGCCAGAAGTACAAGCACTGTCACGGCGCGCTCGCGTAAGTAATTGACCGTCCTGCCAACGCACGCTGGCATGACGGGCGGCCATGTGCAGTGCTGAGAGATCGCGCCTGCCCCTCATCGAACGATGAGGGAGCATGCCAATAGTTCGAAAAGACGCGGCGGTCAGTCCCGCCGCTCGTCCCGACCATCACCATGCAGCTTGGCCCAAAGATCCCCCGTCCCGGCCTCCTGCGCCTTTGTCACATACTGCGCAGCCACCAGCCAGCCTTTGATCGGACGCAGCGGCAGCACGGTTGTCAATATCAGGACCGGTATCCCCACCGCGATATGCACCCACAGGGGCGGGCGCGCCAGGATTTCCAGCATGACGATGAAGATCACGCCGGGGACGCAGGCGAACAACTGCACGAACACGGCAGGCCCGTCTGCCGGATCGGCAAAGGAATAATTCAGCCCGCACACCTCGCAATGATCGCGGATCGTCAGGAACCCGCGGAATATATGCCCTTCGCCGCATCGCGGGCACCGGCCCAGCGCCCCCGTTTCGATCGGCGATCGCTTCGGCCAGTTGTTTGACGGTTGAACCATGTCCTGTTTTCCCTTGCCCAATCTGGCCTTCCTTCGCAGCGTCCATGTGATGGCAGGGCTATGGAAATCAACTAGCCTTTTTGTCCCACCCATGGATTAAGCGGGTGGATAAGCAGGACGCCGGGTTGACGTTACGACACGGCGGGCGAAGCGCCTTCCATGGATTGCGGCCGTCAACAATCTCTGTTACACGCGCGGCGATTTGGATGCCCGACAGCATACAAGTCGCGCCCCCGGCATTCCCTTGCCCGGGGGCGCTTTTATTTCTTCACTGACCGCTTCGTCTCTGCGCGCGACTTAATGCGCTGGCTTTTCCGCAGCCGGGTCGCCAGGCATGTCGAAATTTTCCATGGCATCGTGCAGCACCTGATCGGGACAGGAAGCCGCGAGTGCTCTCACCTTGTACCGCAGCGCCAATTCCCGATGCGCCGCGATCTCTTCGGCCGGGGCGTGCCGGGCCAAGGCGCTGTTTACCTTGTCCGCTTCTTCCCGCGCTCGCCGGAAAAGATAGGGTGCATCCGTTTGCCCAGACATCGCAACCTCCAGATCGTGAAGAGGCATGATAGCATGCCAGTTCACGATACTCTCTAACGCGGGTTAAGGCGAGGCGTAGCTGCGATCATCTGCAAAACTGGCGGAAGGGGTGGGATTCGAACCCACGGATGCTTGCGCATCGGCGGTTTTCAAGACCGCTGCAATCGACCACTCTGCCACCCTTCCGTTCCGGGCATTCCGGTTCCTGCCTTGCGTCGCGCGGCCGTCCATGCCTGGAACCCGCTTCCTAGCGAAGCTTTGCGCCATGCCAAGCGTAAAATGACCAAATCAGCTTTCAGTGCGTTGTTGTCACGATCGCAGCGACAAGGGGGATTTCGCCTTCCGCCCTCGCTGTGCCACAAAGGGATGAGGGAGATTCTCTAATGCGTTCAACCATTCACTCGCTTCTGCTGCGTCTTGCCGTGGTCACGGTGGGCAGTCTGATGGCGGGTCCTGGTATGACGCAGGACATGGCTCAGGACGCGGGCTTTCGCAGCTATCTCGAAGCGCTGCGGCCAAAGGCGCGCGCCATGGGCATCCGCTCTTCGACGCTGGATTCCGTGTTTCCGTCGCTCACCCCCAATCCCCGCGTCATTCAACTGGACCAGAACCAGCCGGGGGGCGGGGCCTATTCGCCCATTCCCAATTTCGAACCCTACAGGCGCCAGCATGTGGACGCCGCGCGGATCAGCCGTGGCCGTACGGCCTATCAGGCGAACCGCGCCCGCCTTGCCCGGATCGAAGCGGAAACCGGTGTGCCTGAGGAAATCATGGTCGCCATCTATGGGCATGAAACCAACTATGGCTCCTATACGGGTGACTTCGACCTGATCCGCTCACTTGCGACCCTGTCCTATGAAGGACGCCGCCGCAGCCTGTTCGAACCGGAGCTGCTGGCGACGCTCAAGATGCTCGATAATGGCGTGCCGCGCAGCCGCCTGGTCGGCAGCTGGGCAGGGGCGACGGGTTATCCGCAATTCCTACCCAGCGTCTATCTGCGCCTGGGCAAGGATGGCGACGGCGATGGCCGTGTCGACATCTGGAACAGCGAAGCGGACGCGCTCGCTTCGATCGCCAATTATTTCGTGAACGCCGGTTGGCGGCGCGGGCAGCCATGGGGCGTTGCCGTGTCCGTACCCGCGAATTTCAACCGCGCCAGCGTTACGGCCCGACTTTCCCCGGCCCGCTGCCCCCGCGTGTTCAACCGCCACAGCCGTTGGCTCAGCATGGCCGAATGGCGCAGCCGGGGCATCGTTCCAACGGGCAGCAGCCGGCTTGCCGACACGACGTTAGCCACGCTGCTGGAGCCCGATGGCCCCGGCAAGACTGCCTATCTGCTGACGAGCAATTACCGCGCCATCCTCGATTATAATTGCTCCAACTTCTACGCGCTCTCGGTCGGGCTCCTCGCCGACGCGGTCAGGCAATAGGGCCGCGTTCAAAGGCCGCGCCGCGTCACACCTCTTGAGAATGTATCCGTCATGGCTAATGACAGGGGGCGGGGCATTCTCATCACCCGAATCCATCAGTGCGAAGGCAGTCCTCATGAACAAGTCACTTGCCGCCATCCTCTTCGTCGGATTGCTGGCCCAGCCTCTCACGGCTGCGGCGCCTCCTTATACCAGCGAGGCGCCTATCGCTTATATGAAGGACCTGTCGTCGGGCGCAGTGCTGTATGACAAGGGCGGCGAGACACGCATCCCGCCTGCCTCCATGGCGAAGATGATGACAGCGCACGTCGCCTTCCGCCTGATCCAGAAAGGCGACCTGAAGCTCGACACGAAATTCACCGTTCGCCCCGAAACCTGGAAACAGTGGCATGGCCCGGCTGCTGGTTCGACCATGTTCCTGTCGGCGGGCGAACAGGTGTCGGTGGAAAATCTGCTGCACGGCATCGTCACCCTTTCGGGCAATGACGCTTGCGTCGTGCTGGCGGAGGGGATCGCCGGGACGGAGCAGGCCTTCGTCGCCCTGATGAACGACGAAGCCAAGCGGCTTGGGCTCAAGAACAGCCATTTCGGCACCAGCAATGGCTGGCCCGACGAAGGCGTCACCTATGTGACGGCAGAAGACCTGGCTCTCCTCGCCGAAGCGACGATCGAGGAGACGCCGGACCTTTACAAGCGCTTCTACGCGACGCGCTCCTTCACCTGGGGCAAGACGATGGGCGGTTCCGACATCGCACAGTCGAACCGCAACCCGATCCTGGGGAAGATCGCCGGTGCCGACGGCCTCAAGACCGGCCATACGCAGGAAGCGGGCTATGGCTTTACCGGTTCGGCCGAACAGGACGGCCGCCGCCTCGTCATGGTGGTTGCCGGGCTGACGAGCTTCAACGGTCGTGTCGCTGAATCCGTCCGCTTCATGGATTGGGGCTTCAAGGCATGGAAGGCGCAGCCGCTCTTCAAGAAGGGCCAGACTGTCGAAACCGCCGAGGTCCAGCTTGGCAGCGCCACCAGCGTGCCGCTCGTCGCGCCTCGGGATATGGCGGTGACGCTGCCCCGCACCGCGTCCGGCAACATTTCGGTCAAGGTCGCCTATACCGGTCCGATCAAGGCGCCGATCGCCAAGGGGCAGAAGGTAGCCGAGCTGATCGTCTCCACCCCCGACACCCCGCCTCAGGTCCTGCCGCTGGTCGCTGGTGAGGAAGTGTCCGAAGCAGGCGTCTTCGGCCGCCTCTGGAACGGCCTGAAGTCCTTCTTCGGGTGACACACGGCCGCTTCATTACTTTGGAGGGCGGGGAGGGCGCCGGTAAATCGACGCAACTCCGCGCTCTTGCTGCCGCTTTGCGCGCCAAGGGGCTGGAAATCGTCGAAACCCGCGAACCCGGCGGCAGCGAGGGCGCGGAAGCCATCCGCGCCCTGCTGCTCACCGGCGCCGCCGACCGCTGGAGCCCGCGCGCCGAAGCGCTCCTCTTCGCCGCAGCGCGCGCCGACCATATCGAAAAGACGATCCTTCCCGCGCTCGACCGGGGCGCATGGGTGCTGTCCGACCGCTTCCTCGACAGCAGCCGCGCCTATCAGGGCATGGGCGAGCTTACCGACGCCGACATATTGACCCTGCACCGCATCGGCAGCGCCAATTTCCTTCCCGACCGCACCTTCTTCCTCACGCTTCCCGAAGGCGAGGCGCAGCAACGCGCGTGGGTTCGGGACGGTGACGCGGCGGACCGCATAGGCGGCCGCGACGCCGCCTTCCACGCCGATGTCGCAGCCGCCTTCGCCCGCTTCGCCGATCAGGAGCCCGCCCGCATCCGCGCCATCGACGCGTCAGGAAAGCCCGAAGCCGTCACCGCGCGCCTCGTCGCGGCGCTGCAGGATCTGCTGCCATGACCACCATCCTTGGCCATGACAGCCAAGCCGGCATGCTGATCGCCGCCGCGCGCAGCGGCCGGATGCATCATGGCTGGATCTTCGCCGGTCCGCGCGGCATCGGCAAGGCAAGCTTCGCCCGCGCACTGGCTCTTCGCCTCCTCGCAGAAGCCGCCGGTCCCGCCCCCGATGGCGAGGGGCTCACCGTCGCCGCCGAACACCCGATCCGCAAGCTGGTCGAGGCGGACGCCCATCCCGATTATGCCGAACTCTACTGCCTGGAGAAAGAAACCGGCACCGCCCGCAACATCTCGGTCGATCAGGTGCGCGGGCTCCAGCGCCTCGTCCAGTCCGCGCCTTCGCTCTCCCCCCGCCGCATCGTCGTCATCGACAGCGCCGACGACCTGGAGCGCGGCGCCGCCAACGCCTTGCTCAAGACGCTGGAGGAGCCGCCTGCGGACATGCTCTTCTTCCTTGTCAGCCACGCGCCCGGCCGCCTGCTGCCCACCATACGCTCGCGCTGCCGCACCCTGCGCTTCGACCCGCTGGACGACGAAGCCATGCGCACCATTCTGCGCCGCGAACAGCCCGATCTGGCGCCCGCAGAGATAGAGGCGCTCGCCACCTTGGGGGACGGCGCGCCCGGCCGAGCCCTGCGCTATGCAGGCCTCGATGTGACCGACCTAGACCGCTTGCTCCACGCGATCGCAGCGGATGGCGACCCCGGCAACCGGAATCGCCTCCTCCTCGCAAAGCTGCTCTCCGGCAAGGCGTCGCGCGCCCGCTATGAAGCCTTTCTGGAGCGCGTCCCCGCCTTCATCGCCGATGCCGCCCGCCAGCGCAGCGGCCCCGCGCTTGGCACGGCGCTCGACCGGTGGGAAGCCGCCCGCCAACTCGCCAGCGGCGCGATCATCCTCTCCCTCGATCCCGCATCCGTCGCTTTCGAACTCGCCGGCCATGTCGCCGCCCTCGCGCCGGGCCAGCGCTGAAAAGCGGGCTTTGCGCGCGCCTTAACACTCGCTAGGGAAGGCGCATGTCGCAGCCTTACACGATCACCACCGCCATCAGCTATCCCAACGGCCGCCCGCACATCGGCCACGCCTATGAGGTGATCGCGACCGACGCGATTGCCCGGTTCCAGCGGATGATGGGCCGCGATGTCTTCTTTCAAACCGGCACGGACGAACATGGCCTGAAGATGGATCAGGCCGCCCGCGCCCGCGGCATCGAACCCCGCGCGCTGGCCGATGAAATGTCGGGCTACTTCAAGGATATGAACGACAGTCTGAACATCAGCTATGATCGTTTCATCCGCACCAGCGAACCCGATCACCACCGCGCATCGCAAGCGATCTGGCAAGCGATGGAAGCCAATGGCGACCTTTACCTTGGCCGCTATGAAGGATGGTATTCCGTCCGGGACGAAGCCTTTTACGACGAAAAGGAACTGATCGAAGGGGAAGGGGGCGAAAAGCTCTCTCCACAAGGCACGCCGGTCGAATGGACGGTCGAGGAAAGCTGGTTCTTCCGCCTCTCCGCCTATCAGCAAAGGCTGCTCGACCTCTACAACAGCCAACCCGGCTTCATTCAGCCCGACAGCCGCCGTAACGAGATCATGCGCTTCGTGGAGGGCGGCCTCTCCGACCTCAGCGTCTCGCGCACCAGCTTCGACTGGGGCGTCAAGGTGCCGGGCAGCGCCGAAGCGGGTACGCCTCATGTCATGTATGTCTGGGTAGACGCGCTCACCAATTATCTCACCGGCTGCGGCTATCCGGACGATGCCGAACGCATGGCGCGCTACTGGTCGGAAGGCGGGGACATTACGCACATCATTGGCAAGGATATCGTGCGTTTTCATGCTGTTTACTGGCCAGCTTTCCTGATGAGTGCGAAGCTTCCCTTGCCCAAGCAGATCTTCGGCCACGGCTTCCTCCTCAACCGAGGTGAAAAAATGTCGAAGTCGGTCGGCAACGTCGCCGACCCCATGGAATTGGCCGAGCGCTTCGGCGTGGATCAGCTCCGCTATTTCCTGCTGTCCGAAGTCACCTTTGGCAATGACGGCAGCTACAGCGCGGAGGCCATTGTCGCCCGTTCAAACAGTGATCTTGCCAACAGTTTCGGCAATCTCGCGCAACGCACCTTGAGCTTCATCGCCAAGAACCTGGAAGGCCGCTTGCCAGAGCCTGCGCCCCAGGATGTGGACAGCGACCTGCTGAAAACGATCAGCGACGCCGCCCGGACCTTCCAGACTGCCATGGCGGATCTCGCGCCCTCGACAGCGATCGAAGCCTGGATGCGCGCCGTTTTCGCCTGCAACGCCTATATCGACGCCCAGGCGCCATGGGCCTTGCGCAAGACCGATCCCGCCCGGATGGAAGCGGTGTTGGCCACGCTCTACGAAGCCATCACCAACCTCGCCATCATCATCCAGCCGGTGATCCCCGCCAGCGCCACGGCGCTGCTCGACCAGATGGGCGTGCCGCAAGCAAACCGGACCTATGGCGCGATCGCCAGCAGCGCCTACGCCGATCTGCGCGCCAGCGGCTTCACTCTCGGCGCACCCAAGCCGCTCTTCCCGCGGCTTGAACTTACCGAAGCGGACGCCTGATCCCATGCTGATCGATAGCCATTGTCACTTGAATTACAAAGGCTTGATCGAAGATCAGCAGAATGTGCTCGAACGCGCGCGCGCCGCTGGCATCGACCTCATGCTCAACATCGCGACGCGCGAAAGCGAATGGGACGCGGTACTCGCTACGGCCGAACAACAGCCTGACGTCTATGCGACGGTCGGCATCCATCCGCATGAGGCCGACGAGCATCCCCATATCGACACGGCCAAACTCATCGAACGCGCCGCCCATCCCCTGGTGGTGGGCATTGGCGAGACTGGCCTCGACTATTGTTATGATCACAGCGACCGCGCCCGGCAGCAAGGCAGCTTCCGCGCCCATATCGCCGCCTCGCGCGCTACCGGCCTTCCGCTCATCGTCCACACCCGCGATGCAGAGGAAGATACACTCGCGATTCTGCGCGAAGAAATGGGGCAGGGGACCTATCCCGGCGTAATCCATTGCTTCACGGCCAGCGGAGCCTTCGCCGATGCAGCGTTGGATCTGGGCTTCTACATCAGCATATCCGGCATCGTGACGTTCAAGAGCGCCAAGGATCTTCAGGAAACCGCTGCGCGGCTGCCGCTCGACCGGCTGCTCGTCGAAACAGACTCTCCGTTTCTCGCGCCGGTGCCGCATCGGGGCAAGCCCTGCGAACCGGCATTCGTGGCCGACACCGCCCGCTTCCTGGCCAATCTGCGCGGCCAAAGCGTGGAGGAACTCGCCTCAGCGACCTCGGCAAACTTCCGCACCTTGTTCCGCAAGACCGGGTTCAGCAAATCCGGAGCAGCGCCAAGCGCATGAGCCTCAAGCTCACCATCCTGGGCTGTGGCACCTCATCGGGCGTTCCCCGGATCGGCAATGACTGGGGAAACTGCGATCCTGCCGAGCCGAAGAATCGCCGGACCCGCGCATCGATCCTGGTGGAAAGCGCTACCACGCGTATTCTTGTCGACACCTCGCCTGACATGCGTGCCCAGTTGCTGGCCGCCGATGTCGTCTATATCGACGCCATTCTCTGGACCCACGACCATGCCGATCACTGCCATGGCATCGATGACGTGCGCCAGCTTTATCACCACAGGCGGACAGCTGTGCCCGGCTACGCGCGGCGCCAGACGCTCAAGCTGCTCAACGAGCGGTTCGCCTATGCCTTCGAAGGGCGGCAAGGCTATCAGCCCACTATAGAGCCGCATGTGCTGCCCGATGGGCTGCGCATAGGGGACATCGATATCGCCTGTACCGACCAACCGCATGGCGAAATTTTCTCTACCGGTTTCCGCTTCACATCTGGCGGGAGATCAATCGGCTATTCCACTGATTTTCATGCATTAACTGCTGACATGATCAGCCTGTTCGATGATCTGGACATATGGGTGGTCGACGCCCTGCGCGAACAACCGCACCCAACGCATCCGCATCTTGCCTTGACGCTGGACGGCATCTCCGCCGTCCGCCCGCGCCATGCTATCCTGACGCATATGGACCAGAGCATGGACTATGCGAGCCTTTGCCGCAGCCTGCCCGATGGCGTGGAGCCGGGCTATGACGGCATGAGCGTCGAACTATATGGGGAAGGGGACTGACCGGCATGACGGGGGATCAGGCAGCATCCAGCATCTGGTATGTGCTTGCGCTCGTCCTCGTTGGCTCTGCTCTGTTGGCGCGCCGCATGCCGATGGGTGGCATGCTGCGCCTGGCACTCGTCTGGGTCGCAATCTTCGCGGCTTTGCTGGGTTTGTTCAAACTCGGCGAAAAGGTCGGCCTCTTCTCCGCAAGGATGAACGGGGAGGGAGCAGCTTTGCCCTCGCAGGACGCGCCGCCCATCCCGCCGCCGGCCACAGCCGAAGGTCAGGCCCTGCGCATCCCGATCGCGCCTGACGGCCATTTCTGGGTTGAGGGCACCGTCAACGGCACCCCGACGCGCTTTCTCATAGACAGCGGGGCGAGCATCACCGCACTCTCCGTCTCTTCCGCGCGCGCTGCGGGCCTCAATTTCGATCTCAACGCGCCCGGTGTCTCGATGATGACCGCCAATGGCAAGATCGATGCGAAACGCTCGTCCGTGTCCACGCTGGCCATCGGCCCGATCCGGTCGAGCGATCTGCCGATCGTCATCTCACCCGCCTTTGGCGAAGTGAACGTGATCGGCATGAACATGCTGTCGCGCCTCAAAAGCTGGGGCGTCGAAAATGGCGAGATGGTGTTGAAGCCATGACGTCAACGCTTGCGCTGCGTGCGCCTACCCAACGCGAAAGGTTGAAGGCGATCGTCGGCGGCTCCTTAGGAAACCTGGTGGAATGGTATGATTGGTACGCCTATGCGGCCTTTACCCTCTATTTCGCGCCACATTTCTTCCCGAATGAAGACCGCACCGCCCAGTTGTTGAGTGCTGCCGGTATCTTCGCTGTCGGCTTTGTCATGCGTCCGGTCGGCGCGTGGCTGATGGGGGTGTATGCCGACCGGCACGGGCGCAAGAGCGGCCTCACCCTGTCCGTCGCGCTCATGTGCGCAGGCTCGCTGCTCATCGCGGTGACGCCCGGCTATGAAGTGATTGGGGTAGGGGCGCCGCTTTTGCTTGTCCTTGCGCGCTTGATGCAGGGCCTGTCCGTCGGCGGTGAATATGGCGCCAGCGCGACCTATTTGTCGGAAATGGCTGGGCGGAACCGGCGTGGCTTTTTCTCAAGCTTCCAATATGTTACGCTCATTGCCGGACAGTTGACGGCAATATGCGTCCTGCTCATCCTGCAAGCCGTGCTGAACCCTCAGCAGCTTGACGCCTGGGGATGGCGAATACCTTTTCTTCTCGGCGGCGCGCTGGCCGTGATCGTCTTCTGGCTACGCAGAGGCCTAAGCGAAACGCAAAGCTTCCACGCCGCCAAGGCGGAAGGCGCACCGCGGTCGGGCTTTGTCGAGCTTTTCACGAAGCATCCGCGCGAAACATTGACCGTCATGTTGCTCACGGCGGGCGGTACGATCGCCTTCTATGCCTATTCGATCTACATGCAGAAATTCCTGGTGAACACGTCCGGTCTCAGCCGTGAAACAGCGTCCCAGATCAATGGGATAACGCTGTTCTTTTTCATGTTGCTGCAACCCGCCGCAGGGACGCTCTCGGACCACATCGGGCGCAAACCGCTGATGATTGGCTTCGGCGTTCTCGGGCTGATCTTCACCTATCCGATATTCGCCACGCTCGCCGTGACGCGTGATCCGCTTGTCGCTGGCTTGCTGGTCATGGCGGGTCTGATCATCGTCACGGGCTATACGTCGATCAACGCAGTCGTGAAGGCAGAGCTTTTCCCCGCGCATATCCGCGCGCTCGGCGTGGCTTTGCCATATGCCTTGGCGAACACCTTGTTCGGCGGCACGGCCGAATTCGTCGCGCTCTATTTCAAGCAGATCGGCATCGAACAGGCATTCTACATTTATGTCAGCGTGATGATCGCCATATCCCTCATCATCTACATCAGAATGCCCGACACCAAGCGAAACAGCCGCATCCTGGAAGACTGATCGATGCGGATAGGCCGCTGGCATGCCGCAGGGAAAACACTAGAAATGAGAGCCGCAAACATTTCAAACCGCGCCGATGATCCACATGCGATCATCCGTTGCTCTCCATGACTATCCCTGATCGCGATGTTCAAGGGTTCAGCAGGCAATGAAGCAAACAGTGTGGCGAAACACCGAAAACCAAACAGCATGAGAACCAAACAGCGCAACAAACAGACTGGCCTCCTTGATCGTATTTAACATAATATATATTATCATACAATCGGAGCGGGATAGCCACGTCCCCCTCAAATCTCTATCTTCTCACTATTTCCTTCTCGAATTCAGGACAATCATGTCATCCAACAGCAAAGCGAGCCCCGCCGACATCACGCCGCTCGCGGCCATAATGGCGAAACTCCGCGACCCCGAAACGGGCTGCCCCTGGGATATCCAGCAAGATTTCGCCAGCATCGCTCCCTACACTATCGAGGAAGCCTATGAGGTCGCGGATGCAATCGAACGCAACGACATGCCCGCGCTTTGCGATGAACTCGGCGACCTTCTGCTACAAGTGGTCTTCCACAGCCGAATGGCCGAACAAGCGGGCCATTTCGCGCTTCAGGATGTCATCGACGGCGTCACCGAGAAGATGATCCGCCGCCATCCGCACATTTTCGACGAAGGCTCCGATCGCCAGCACGGCCATGCTCAATGGGAAGCCATCAAGGCTGCAGAACGCGCCACCAAGGAACCGGACGGCAGCGCTCTGGCTGGCGTCGCAAAAGCCCTTCCCGCACTCCTCCGCGCTGAAAAGCTGCAAAAGCGCGCCGCCCGCACCGGTTTCGATTGGCCAGACACACAAGGCGTCATAGCGAAGATTGAAGAAGAATTGCAGGAAGTCCATGACGCCCGATCTTCGCAGGAGCATCACGAGGAGGTCGGCGACCTGCTGTTCGCTGTCGTCAACCTCGCACGGCATCTGAAGGTCGATGCAGAAGTGGCCTTGCGAGATGCCAATGCTAAGTTCGAAACCCGGTTCCGCAGCATGGAAAACGCGGCGGGTGACCGCTTCCAGACCCTCAAGCTGGAAGAGAAGGAAGCCCTGTGGCAGCAAGCCAAGCGGGAATTGGCCAACCAACAACCTGTGGCATCAAGCAGTTGAGCGTTTCATGAAGCGGGCCAAGGCGGACTCGGACAATCGCACTGTCACGACGACATCGCTGTCAGCTGTCTCGCTTCCGATCACCTCACCATGCTCATGCAGCCAGGCGATAGCAGCGCCATCGGCCACAGGCACTCGAAGTTGATGGATCTCCGCTCCGGCAGTCATCTGGCCACTGATGCGCCGCTGCAGATCATCCACCCCTACCCCTGTCAGCGCGGAGAGGATCACGACATCATCGCGCCTGCCTGCGATCTCCCGCAGTTGAGCGGCTGAGTCGTCATCCAATAAATCAAGCTTGTTCCAGGCTTCGATGATCGGCGGGGCGTCCTCCCCTCCTTCGCCTTCAACCGCGCCCTCGCCCGCCACCCCAAGCTCGCTCAGCACATCCAGAACATCATCGCGCTGAGCCTCGCTGTCAGGATGCGCAATGTCGCGAACATGTATGATCAAGTCAGCGGACAGGACTTCTTCCAGCGTCGCGCGGAATGCCGCGATCAGCTGCGTCGGAAGGTCCGAAACAAAGCCCACGGTGTCCGACAGGATTGCTTTGTCCAGGCCCGGCAAGGCGATCTGGCGCATCGTGGGGTCAAGCGTTGCGAACAGCAGGTCCTCCGCCATGACATCTGCGCCAGTCATGCGGTTGAACAGCGTGGACTTGCCTGCATTGGTGTAGCCGACAAGCGCAATGACCGGCCAAGGCGCGCGTTGACGACGAGCCCGGTGAAGGCTCCGCGTCCGCGTCACCTGATCAAGTTCCCGCCGGATCTTTGCCATCCGATCGCGGATCATCCGCCGGTCGGCTTCGATCTGCGTTTCACCCGGGCCGCCAAGGAAGCCGAAACCACCCCGCTGGCGTTCAAGGTGAGTCCAGCTTCGCACCAGCCGCCCCGCCTGGTAGTCGAGGTGCGCCAGTTCGACTTGCAGCCGCCCCTCGTTCGTGGCCGCGCGCTCACCGAAGATTTCGAGGATCAGGCCGGTACGATCAATCACCTTGGCTTCTATCGCCTTCTCCAGATTGCTCTGCTGCACCGGGCTCAGTGCATTATCGACGATGACCAGCTCGGCCTCTTCTGCCAGCGCCAAGGTCGCGATCTGATCGACCTGCCCACTGCCGAACAGCGTCGCGGGCTTTCGATCGCGAACACGAAATGTCTGGGCCGCGCGCACGTCGATACCGATTGCTAGGGCAAGCCCTCTCGCTTCCTCAAGCCGTGCGTCGCTGTCGCGCCGCTCCATCCCATGCGTTTCGGCACGCACGACGACGGCCCGCGCGCCGCGCGACACCTCATCGGCCGTATCTCGGTTGAAGACCGCCATGAGCGCTTAACGCATCAAGCGTCGGCCCGCTTCATGCGAAGCTGGGCCGTACGAACATAGATTGATCAATCGTCGCTCTCGCCTTCGCCGCTCAGGTCGAGGGCGTGGAGGGGCTGAACGGTGGAAATGGCGTGCTTGTAGACCAGCTGAACCATGCCGTCGCGTTCCAGCAGCATGCAGAACAGGTCGAACGCGGCGATCTCGCCCTGAAGCATCACGCCGTTTACCAGGAACATCGTGACCGGGCTGCCAGACTTGCGCACGGCGCTCAGGAAAATTTCCTGAAGCAGCTTCGGCTTGGAGTTGCCATCGCTTGCCTTGCGAAGGTCGGTGAGGTCCATGGACTGTGCGGGCATGACCGTCGAGATGGCATGCTTGTAGACAAGCTGGGACTGCCCATCGCGGCGCAACAGCACCGAGAAGTTATCGAACCAGGTGATGATCCCTTGCAGCTTCACGCCCTTGACCAGGAACATGGTCACGGGGGTTTTGCTCTTGCGCAGGTTGTTCAGGAAGATATCCTGAAGATTATTGAGTTTTTCTGCCATGGTCTTCGCCTTATTGGCGGGACGTTACCCGCTCGTGCACCCCTGGGCAGGGTGTCTTGCCCGCCCCCGCGCATCGGGAGCAACCCGGACGCTACCGCAATTGCGAAGGGCCGTCCATGCCCCAGATGAGCCAGCACTCATCCTCTTGCTTCAATTGTCTTTTCCGTCGGTAATGCCGAGCAGCTTCAACTTGCGGTGCAATGCCGACCGCTCCATGCCGATGAACGTCGCGGTGCGTGATATGTTGCCTGAAAAGCGCCGAATCTGGATGCGCAAATACTCACGTTCGAAACTTTCCCGTGCTTCCCGCAGCGGAGCGCCCATGATGGCGGATTGCCCCATGCCCTCGCTCGCGCCATTGCTTGTCAGTTCGCTCGGCAACATGTCCAGTTCGATGCGGCCGATCCGTTCGCCCGGCGCGAGGATGATCGTACGTTCGATGACGTTGCGCAGCTGGCGGACGTTGCCGGGCCATTCATTTGCTTGAAGGGCGGCCATGGCGTCACTGGCGATCTCGGGCGAAGGGACACGCCTCTCGGCCGCAAAGCGCGCGAGATAGTGGTCCACTAGCGGCGGAATATCATCCCGGCGCTCGGATAAAGGCGGTATTACGAGCGGCACAACGTTAAGGCGATAGAACAGGTCTTCCCGGAACCGCCGCTCCTCGATCTCCGCTGCCAAATCGCGCGCGGTCGAAGAAATCACGCGAACATCGACCTTCACCTGACGCTGCCCGCCAACGCGTGTGAAGCTCTGGTCCGTCAGCACCCGCAATATCTTGCCCTGCGTCGTGAGCGGCATGTCGGCGATCTCGTCGAGGTAGAGCGTACCGCCATGCGCCTGCTCAAGATAACCGGGGCGCACAAGGCCGCTCGGGTCCTCGACGCCGAACAGCTCTTCTTCGACCCTGTCGGGGTCCATCCGCGCCGCCGCGACGATGATGAAAGGCGCGTCGGCCCTGCCGCTCCAGCTGTGAAGCATCCGCGCCGCGACTTCCTTGCCCACGCCCGCGGGCCCGGAAATCAGCACCCGGCTGCCGGTTCCGGCGACCCTCTTGATCGTTGCCCGCACAGCATTAATGGCGGCCGATGTCCCGGTCAGCTCATCATCCTGCCCGAAGCGCGCGCGCAGGACCTGATTTTCGCGGCGCAACCGTTCAGTTTCCGTCGCTCGCGATACCAGATGAAGAAGTCGATCGGCTTCGAACGGCTTTTCGATAAAGTCCGCCGCGCCCTTCCGGATCGCCGCAACGGCAGTATCGATATTTCCATGGCCGGAAATCATGAGCACCGGGATGGTGGCATCGCGCCGCTTGATCTCGTCCAGCAGTTCGAGACCGTCGAGCGTTGACCCCTGAAGCCACACGTCCAGCAGCACAAGCGAAGGCCGCCGGGCGTCCAGCGCTTCTATCGCGCTGTCGCTGTTGGCTGCCGTGCGAGTGGTGAAGCCTTCATCCTCAAGCACACCCGCAACCAAGTCGCGGATGTCCTCTTCATCATCGACTACCAGAATATCAAGCGCCATTGGCTGTCACTTTTCCCTTGGGCATGGCAACGACTTGCCCTTCTTCCAATTTCTCAAGAGCGGCGATGGGGAAGCGCAGGGTCACGTTCGTGCCTCCCCCTTCCGCATCGTCCAGGCGGATTTCGCCCATATGTTCTTCGACAATCTTCTTGACGATCGCGAGCCCCAGGCCGGTCCCCTTTGTCCGGGTGGTCATGTAAGGCTCAAGCACCCTCTCCCGCTCCGGCGGAAGCCCGATCCCGTCATCCCTCACTTCGATCAGCAAATTGCCCTCGTCCTGCCTCACCGTCATGCGCACATGGCCACGCACGTCGCCGCCGGTCGGTTCAGGCTTTGGCTCGATCGCCTCAACGGCATTCTTGACGATGTTGGTCAGCGCCTGCCCCAGCTGCCGCCGGTCGCAGACAAGGTCCATATCGTGCGGCTCGCCATGAAATTCAAATTTAATGTCGGGATGCGCCACTTCGTGCAGGAACAGTGCGTGACGGGCGATATCCGCCACAGCCTCCCGGCGGAAAACCGGCTTCGGCATCCGCGCGAAGGACGAAAATTCATCGACGATGCGCCGCAAGTCGCCCACTTGCCTGACGATCGTGCCCGTGAGCCGCGTAAAGGTCGCCTTATCGCTCGTCACCTCTTCGGCATAGCGCCGCTGCAGCCGCTCGGCGGCCAACTGGATGGGCGTGAGCGGGTTCTTGATCTCATGAGCGATCCGCCTCGCCACGTCCGACCAAGCGGCGCGCCGTTGATCGGATAGCTGCTGCGTAATGTCGTCAAAGGTCAGGATATGGCGCGAGGCGTCTTGCGAGACCTTGACCGCCAAAGTCCGCACCTCGCCATGCGCGCGCGTCTGGACGATACCCGCCCCCTCCTCCGAAGCGATGAGCGCGGCGAGTTCCGGCGAAACAGCACTTAATGGCTGTCCGACAGGATCATCACCATCCTTCACGAGGATGGCAGCAGCAGAGCTGTTGAGAAGCAGGATGATGCCCTCATGATCGACGGAAAGCACACCAGCGGATACGCCGGACAGGATAGCCTCGATAAATGCGCGGCGCTCATCCAATTGGCTGTTGGCGGCGACAAGCGCGCCGGTTTGCGCTTCGAGACGCTGCGTCATCCGGTTGAAGGCAGATGCCAGGGTCCCGATTTCATCGCGGGATTGCGGGCTGGTCACGCGAGCCGACAGGTCGCCCGCCGTAACCCGGCGTGCCGCAGTCACCAATTCGTTCACCGGCCGGACCATCCAGTCCGCAACCGCCAGAGCGATATAGACCGCGATCCCAACCAACAGCAGCGAACCGACGAACAGCGCTACGTTGAAACGCAGTTGGAGAGCGCGCGATTGGGCCGCGAAAATGTCATAGTCGGACAAGACCTTTTGCGCGCGTTCGACATTGCTGAACGCCGTCGAACCGGAATCGCGCGTCGCATAGAGATAGATTTTCGCTCCCGGATACAGCAGCGTAACCGCCTCGATCTGATTGGGCTTGGCGGCGACAACCACATTCTCTCCCGCTTCCAATCGCTTGACAGCATTGGATGAGAGCATTTCTGAAGCAGGCCGACTATCCGGATCGACTGTCGCGGCAGTGCGCGCAACGCCATCCTTGCCAACCTCGATGATCGCCGATCTGTTGAGCTTCCGGGTCACGACCTGATAAATGTAACCCTCGGCAAATCTGGGGCTCGATACCTTCGATTGGGCCAGGTAGTCGCGCAGGTCGCTGGCCATGGTTACGGTTTCGTCCCCGACCTCACGAAGATTCTGCTCATAATAGCCACGCGCCAGATCACTCGCATTTTGCAGCATCCCGCGCGCGCTGTCCGAAAACCAGAATTGCACGCCATATTGGAAAAGCAGCGACGCGAAAATCACCACCAGCAGCATGGGAACGCTGGCGACGATGGAGAAGATGGCCACTAGCCTGACGTGCAGCTGTCCGTCGCTGCCTATGGCCGATTGAGCCGCGCGGCGCTTAGCCACCCGGCGTCCAAGCAGCACGAGCAGCGCAATGGCCGGGACCAGATTTCCAACGAGCAGCAATGCGACGATCGGCGGGGTAAGCAAGGTGTAGGACTGCCCCTGCCCCGACAGCAGGATGTACGTCAGGCTGGCGGTGCCGAGGAAGAGCAGCAGCGTGATAGCTTCGACCAACGGAGCAAGATGACGTCGAAGGAAGGGTGGAAAATATCTCTTCCATGCCCGGCCCCGCGTGGAGAGAGTCACTGCACCTTCCATAGTTGCTTTCTTACAACAATGCCGTGCCGGTTCAAACACAGTAATTCGGCGTGCATGTCCCTTGGCCGAACACTTCTGTCGCTTTGTCTCGCCTTAGTCCGAGACGCGGAGTTGAAGGGGGTCAAGGCCATAGTCCGTCAATTTCTTCCGGAGCGTGTTACGATTGATCCCCAGCAGCCCGGCCGCCCGGATCTGATTGCCGTCCACGCTTGCCAATGTTTCCTGCAGCAGGATCGGTTCGACCACAGCCAGCATGTCGTCGTGCAGGTTGCGGTTAGGCTGGCCGATACCGATGCCCAATTGCCGTTTCGCCCATTCGCGCACCGCCAGCCCCAACTGGTCGGCAGGCGCAGTATAGTCTGAAGGCACAAGGTCGAGCGGCAGGCTGTTACGCAGCACCTCCGCCGCGATCACATTCTCGCGGCTCAATACCGCCAGCCTCTGCATCAGGTTCTGCAGTTCGCGCACATTGCCTGGCCAGTGATACGCCATCAACAATTGCGCCGCATCGTCCGCCAGCGTCTTGCGCGGCAGCCCTTCCTGCGCGGCCCGTTCCAGGAAATGCTTCGCGAGCAGGATCACGTCCTCCCGCCTTTCCCGCAGAGCTGGGAGGGATATCGGGACTACGTTCAACCGATAATAGAGGTCCTGCCGGAAGCGGTTTTCCTCGATCAGCTTAGGGAGGTCCTTGTTGGTCGCCGCGATGATGCGCACATTCACGCGTACAGGCTTGGAGCCGCCGACCGTCGTCACTTCGCCCGACTGCAATACCCGCAGCAGGCGAGTCTGAGCCTCCATCGGCATGTCACCGATCTCATCGAGGAAGAGCGTGCCCCCTTGCGCTTGCTCGAACTTCCCCGCAGTCCGGACATTTGCGCCCGTGAACGCTCCCTTTTCATAGCCGAACAACTCGGCCTCGATCAGCTCACGTGGGATGGCGGCCATGTTGATCGCGACGAACGGTTTCGTGCGGCGCTGGCCCAGGCCATGGATCGCTTCGGCCACAAGTTCCTTGCCTGTCCCGGATTCCCCCAGCACCAGGATGCTAAGGTCGTTGGACAATACGCGCGCGATCGTCCGGTAAACCTCCTGCATGGCGGGAGACCGGCCGACGAGCGGCAAACCGTCATGCGGCAGGCCCGCATCCTCTTGCTTGCCTTCCTCGGCCTTGTTCATGCCAAGCGCATCACCAACCGCGCGCGACAGTTCGTTGAGGTCGAACGGCTTGGGAAGATATTCGAAGGCGCCCTTCTCCGTCGCCCTGATCGCGGTGTTCAACGTGTTCTGCGCCGACAATATGATGACGCTCAGGCCCGGCTTGCGGTCCAATATATCCGCAACGCCCTCCAATCCGTCGCCATCCGGCAGCATGACGTCAGTGATGAGCACATCGGGCGCGAAACTGTCGATCAAGGCGCTCCGCTCCCGGATGGAAGACGCCGTCTTCACCTTATGCCCCTGCCGTCGCAACGCTTCTCCCACCACCACGCAGATGGCCGGATCATCATCGACGACCAGGATGGACCCGGTGCTCGTCACGCGGCCATCCCCATCGGAAGAAGGATGCGGAAGGTCGACTCGCCTGCTTCCGGATCGCGTGAATATTGGACGAAGCCGTTCATGTCCCGGACCAGCTTGTCCACAAGTGCGAGGCCGAGGCCCTGCCCGTCCCGCTTCCCCGTTATGAAGGGGTTGAAGAGGTGATCCAAAATATGCTCCGGCACGCCCGGCCCGTTATCAATGACCAATATCTCTATGGGCAGAACCGCGCTCCCCTTCCCGTCGCCGAGAACGACGGAGACTCCGTGACGGAATGCGGTTTCAACGCGGATGCTGGGCTCCTCGACATTCTCCAGCGCTTCTGCCGCATTTTTGAGGAGGTTGATCATGACCTGCACAAGCGCATCGTCATTGATCACTGCAAATGGCAGAGACGGATCGTAACGTTTTATAATCCTGATATTTCTTGCAAAACCGGCCACTGCAATGTTGGCCGCTTGGTCGATCATCGGGTAGATGTTGCCGGGGCGGCATTCCAGCCTGCGATCGGTCGTGAAATCCTGCATCCGGTCGATCAAGGCAGCTATCCGGTCCACCTCATTGCAGATCAACTGCGTCAACACGGTATCACGCCCGCCGTTGCCGGACTCCAGCAGCTGCGCCGCGCCCCGTATGCCGGAGAGCGGGTTCTTGATCTCGTGGGCCAGGATCGCCGCTGCGCCCATGGCTGATCGAGCGCCGCCCGCAGTGCCGCGATGACCGATCTTGCGCGCGTGACTTTGGGCGTGAATGGAAACCACCCGCCACCCTTCATGGTCGATCACGGGGGCGATCATCAGATCGACCTCCATCTCGGCCGTCCGTCCCGCGTGAACCTTGACGTCATAGACGGCGATTGGCTTGTTGCTATGCCAGATGTCGAAACGCCCGCCCATCTCCGCCATGCGGATCGTGCGCGTGACGTCGCTGCCCACGATCGCCGATCGCGCCATGTTGAGCAATGTTTCCGCCCGCACGTTGGCGTCCGAGATGCTGTTGTCCGGAGCAATGACCAGCGTAGCGACCGGCAGCGCCGTCATCAGTTCCGGAAGCGATGGCCCGTCCTGCTGCATTCTAGGCGGCGGGACGGTCGTCAACGGCATCGTCATGCAGCCTTGCGCGTCTCGACCGCCTCATCCTGTGCAATCAGCGGCTCGTAGAAGCGCGCGAGCATATCCAGAACGACGTCGCCGTCGGGCTCCTGATTGACGGCGTTGCGAAACTCCGCCGATCCGGTGAGGCCTTTGGTGTACCAACCGATGTGCTTGCGGGCCATGTTGACGCCGGTCAAGCCATCATAATGATCCAGCATCGCCCGATAATGTTCTGTAATCAGGCGATATTGCTCTTCCAGGGACGGATCGGCAAGCCGCGTCCCCGTCCGGAACCAATGCATCACCTGCCCAATAAGCCAAGGCCTGCCATAAGCACCCCGGCCGATCATGACGCCATCCGCCCCACTTTGCTCCAGCGCAGTCTCCGCGTCCTCGATCGAGCAAATGTCGCCATTCACGATCACTGGAAGCGACACGGCTTCCTTCACGCTGCGCACGAATGCCCAATCGGCACTACCCTTGTACATCTGACAGCGAGTGCGCCCATGGACCGTGATCAGTTTCGCGCCGAGATCCTCGGCAATCCTCGCAAGTTCCGGCGCGTTCAGGCTGGAATGGTCCCATCCCATGCGCATCTTTACGGTCACGGGCACATCGACCGCCTTCACCGTCGCTTCGATAAGCGCGGCGGCCAAGGGAAGATCACGCATGAGCGCGCTGCCCGCGTCACCATTGACCACTTTCTTGACCGGGCAGCCCATATTGATATCGATGATGGCCGCACCACGATCGGCGTTCAGCTTCGCCGCTTCACCCATCTCCTGCGGCGAACAGCCCGCAAGCTGCATCGAAACCGGCTCTTCCACCGGGTGCCATGCCGCTTTCTGCAACGACTGCCGGGTCTCGCGGATCATCGCTGCGGTCGCGATCATCTCCGTCACGTTCAATCCTGACCCATAGCGGCGGACCAGAGTACGGAACGGCATGTCCGTGACGCCAGTCATTGGCGCCAGGATCACCGGCATGTCGATCGTCACCGGACCAACGGAAATGGGAGATAAAGTGCGCATCACCAGCTTTGCCTAAAAAACAGGCAGCCCTTAGCTGAAAAGCGATCGCGCGGCAAGCAAGTGGTCTGGCGGAGCGATCCGCCGTTCGCTACACGCGCTGCGATGACAGGGCATAATCACAAGGTCGCAGCACTGGTCCTCGCCGCAGGCCAGGGAAGCCGCGCGGGCGGCGATACGCCCAAGCAGTTCCGCCAAGTCGGCGGCAAGGCAGTCATCGCACATGCCGTCGGCGCTTTTGCAGCACATCCGGCCATTGAATCGGTTTACCTTGTCATAGGCGCTGGGCAGGAGGACGCGGTGCGAGCATTGATCGACGGCGGCCAGGTGACCTCGATCATCGAAGGCGCGGATAGCAGGCGAGGCTCCGTTCGCGCGGGATTGGAAGCCATCGCCGCAGGCGGTGGCGCCGACCGGGTGCTCATCCATGATGCCGCACGGCCCTTTCTCTCGTCCGCGATGATCGGCCAGTTGCTGAGCGCCCTTGATCGAGCGCCCGGAGCCTTTCCCGCTCTCCCCGTCGCGGACACGTTGGTAAGGTCGGCGGATGATTTCGCTGGCGATACCGTCGACCGATCCGGGCTCTACCGGGTGCAAACACCGCAAGCCTTTCACTTCGACGCTATCCTCAGCGCACATCGCAACTGGGACAGCAGCCGTGAAGCTACGGACGACGCGCAGATGCTGCGCCTTGCGGGCCATGACGTCATATTGGTGCCCGGAGATGAGAGGTTGGAGAAGTTGACCTATCCGCAGGATTTCGCCCGAGCTGAAGCCCTGCTTGCGTCGCGACGCACGACTCGGGTAGGCATGGGATATGACGTCCACCGCCTTGCTGCTGACGAGGAGCTTTGGCTTTGCGGCGTGCAGGTGCCTCATGACAGGGGGCTTGCGGGCCACAGCGATGCGGACGTGGCGATTCACGCCCTTGTCGACGCCTTGCTCGGCGCTCTTTCCGAAGGCGACATCGGCAGCCACTTCCCTCCGTCCGACCCGCAATGGCGCGGCGCTGCGTCCTCGCGCTTTCTGGAATATGCCGGGGCGCGCGTCATCGCCCGCGGTGGGCGCATCGACCATGTTGACGTCACGATTATCTGCGAAGCGCCGAAAATCGGACCGCATAGGGACGCCATGCGACAGCGGATCAGTGAAATACTCGCCATCCCGCTCGACAGCGTGAGTATCAAAGCGACGACGACGGAAAAACTGGGCTTCGCCGGACGCCGCGAAGGCATCGCTGCGCAAGCCGTTGCAACCATCTCCCTCCCCGCGCTATTCTAAGCCATGCCTGATCGCATTCTCCCCGCGCCGCTGGTAGACCTTGCCGAACGCGTCATCATCGCCAATCGCCGCGCTGGCCGCACTATCGCCGTTGCGGAAAGCTGCACGGGCGGCCTCGTCTCTGCAGCGCTAACCGAGATCGCCGGATCCTCCGAGGTCTTCGAAGCTGGATTTATCACTTATTCCAACGACATGAAGAATGAGTTGCTGAAGGTATCGCAAGACGTGCTGGAAACCTTCGGCGCCGTCTCCATTGCGACCGCATGGGCGATGGCCCAAGGGGCCCTGATAAAAAGCCACGCCAATGTCGCGGTAGCGATTACCGGGATCGCCGGCCCCGGCGGCGGGTCCGAGCAAAAGCCGGTCGGCACCGTCGTTTTCGCGCGCGCCGAACGTGGCGGCAATCCGGACAAGGTCGTCGCGGACATGCGTTATTTCGAGGATAGTGGCCGGGGCGGCGTCCGCCTTCAGGCGGCGCTCTGCGCACTCGAACTGTTGCTGCCCGAATCACCATAGAGTTCCGCCGCGCGCGTTTCGAACGCACCGATCATCTTGCGCAGCGCCTTGTCGAACATCTGGCCAGCCAGCATCTCGAAAAGCCGGTTCTTGAACTCGAACTCGACTTCAAAATCGACCAGCACCCCGCCCTTGCCGTCATCGCGGAAGCGCCATTCATTGTGGAGATGCTTCAGCGGTCCTTCCAGATAATCGACCCGTACATAATCCGGCCGATGCTTGTGAACGCGCGAGGTGAAGCTTTCCTTGATCCCTTTGAAGCCGACGATCATGTCAGCCACCATCTCTGAATCGCTGTCCTGGCGCACGCGAATGGCGCTTACCCAAGGCAGGAATTCAGGATAGGCAGCGACGTTGGAAACCAGATTGAACATCTGGTCCGGCGTATAGGGAAGCGGCCTTGTTTCATGATGCTTGGGCATGTGTTCAGCGTACCGCCCGTGCCAATTGAGCTTCACGCGCGGCCCGCATCTCAGCGAAATCCTTCCCCGCATGATAGCTGGAACGTGTCAGCGGGCTCGATGCCACCTGCAAAAAGCCCTTGGCCCGCGCGATGGCCGCATAAGCGTTAAAGGCAGCAGGCGTGACAAACTCCATCACCTTGGCATGCTTCGGCGTGGGTTGCAGATATTGCCCCATCGTCAGGAAGTCGATGTCGGCCGAACGCATGTCGTCCATCACCTGGTGCACCTCCAGGCGCTCTTCACCCAGGCCAAGCATGATTCCGGATTTCGTAAAGATTGACGGGTCTAGCTTCTTCACCGACTCCAGCAGTCGCAACGATGCATAATAGCGCGCGCCGGGCCGGATAGTCGGGTACAGGCGGGGTACTGTCTCCAGGTTATGATTATAGACGTCCGGCCGCGCGGCCACGATCATCTGCACGGCGCGTTCATGCTTGTTCCGGAAATCCGGCGTCAATATCTCGATCGTCGTATCGGGCGTCGTGCGGCGCAGCGCTTCGATCACCTTCACGAATTGCGAAGCCCCGCCGTCCGGCAAGTCATCGCGATCCACCGATGTGATGACGATGTGCTCCAGCCCCATCTCCGCACAGGCATCGGCCAAATTCTGCGGTTCATTGGTATCGACCTTGCGCGGCATGCCGGTCTTGACGTTGCAGAAGGCACAGGCCCGGGTGCACACGTCGCCCAGGATCATCACCGTCGCATGCTTCTTCGTCCAGCATTCGCCGATGTTGGGACAAGCCGCTTCTTCGCAAACGGTGGCCAGTCCCTTTTCGCGCATCAGCTTTCGGGTTTCATGATAGCCGGGGCTCGTCGGCGCCTTCACCCTGATCCAGTCGGGCTTGCGTGTGCGCTGGGGCGTGGCCTGCACAGGTAGCGGAGCGGTGTCTGTCATGCGCCCTCAAATAGCGATGCATGCCCGCTCTTGCCAGCCCCCAGATTGTTGGGCAGAGACATGGCCATGACCGACTTTTCCGACATGCTCGAAGGCTATCGCCGCTTCCGCAACACTGGCTGGACGCAACAGCGTGAACGATGGGATGAACTGAGTGAAGGGCAAAGCCCTCGCGTCATGGTCATCGCCTGCTCCGACAGCCGGGTCGATCCTGCCCAGATATTCGACACCAGCCCGGGCGAGATCTTCGTGGTCCGTAACGTGGCGGCACTGGTGCCTCCCTTCGAAACCAATCCCGGTCACCACGGTGTTTCAGCAGCGCTCGAGTTCGCCGTTCAGGTACTCAAGGTGGGGGAGATCGTCGTCATGGGTCATGGCAAGTGCGGCGGCTGCAAGGCGGCGCTGAGCCAGGAACTGAAAGACGCCCCTCCCGGCGAAGGTGGCTTCATTCATAACTGGATCGACATGCTTGATGACGCCCGCGACAAGGTCGTTGCACGCTTTGGCGATGATCGCGGCCGTGACGCGCACCGCGCGATGGAGCAGGAGGGCGTCAAGGTCAGCCTCGCCAATTTACGGACCTTCCCCTGCGTCCGCACAAAGGAAAGGGATGGCGAGTTGAAACTGGTGGGTGCCTTCTTCGCGATTGCCGATGGCCAGCTTCATCTGCTTGACGAAGCGAGTGGCGAATTCCATCCTGCGTCGCTGGAAACGGCCTGATGGCGTCGGCGATCCCCAGCGGCAATGTCGCCCTGCTGATCGACGCTGATAACGCCTCCGCCGACCATTTTGACCCCGTATTGACCGTTCTGGCCGAGCTTGGAACGGTCAACATCCGCCGCGCCTATGGCAATTGGAGCAAGCCTTCGCTCAAGGGCTGGGCGCGGCAGGCCGTGACGCAAGCCATCGAAACGCAGCAGCAATTCGACCTCACCAAGGGGAAGAATGCGACCGACATGAAGATGACGATCGACGCCATGGACCTGATGGCTGGCGGCCGCGTCACCGGTTTTGGGCTCATGTCCAGCGATAGCGACTTCACGCCCCTGGTAACCCGCCTCCGCCAGGAAGGCATAGACGTTTATGGATTTGGCTCCGACAAGACGCCGGAGGGATTTCGCCGCGCATGCACGCGCTTCATCGACGTGGCGGCGCTGGCGGCATCGCTTGCACCAGCAAGCCCCGAGCCTGGTGTCGCTGTCGCAGCGCCGGACGAAGCCGCCGCAAAGTCTGCGGACCCAACCAAAGCCGATATAAACAAAGTCGATGATGAGGTCGTCCGCCTGCTCATAGAAGCCTATGATGCGGCAAAGCGCGATCAGAATGGTTTCGCTGCCTTAGGCCCGGTCGGTCAGCGCGTCGCAAACCGTTCGAGCTTCGACGTCCGCAACTATGGCTTTAAACGCCTCTCGGATCTGGTGCAGGCGATCCCCAACTTCATCACGGAAACGCGTGAAAACGGGCAGACCTGGATCAAGCGGGTGCGTTGATGCCTGTTGTCGCCCGCCGCCTCATGATCTTTGGCCGGGTACAGGGCGTCTTCTATCGTAATTGGACAATGCAAACGGCGCGTAATCTAGGATTGGCGGGATGGGTTCGCAATCGGCTCGACGGCAGTGTTGAGGCGCTGATCGAGGGGTCCGAAGACGCGGTGAAACGCTTCATAGCCTTGGCTCATGAGGGACCACCAGCAGCGCAGGTCGCGCGCATTGAAGTGACGGAGCAGGCCGTGCAAGACCTGACTTCTTTCGAGAAACGATCGACCGGCTAGAGCAAACTATGCCCAGCTCGAACGTTCAGGCCGTGGCTGAGCTTGTCAAAGCTTCTTGTTCGTAAAATATTGCCCTTAAACGGGCGGAGCGCAAACAGCATTAGCAGCCGACCTAGCCTCGCAGCCCGACCCGGATCGTACCAGCCTACTTAGAGCTTCACCTGCATCAGTCCAGCCACCAATCGCCAGCCCAAAAAAATGGCCGACCCAAATGGGCCGGCCTGAAAGTTTTAGGAGAGGATGCCTGAAAGGCCCCTCCGATATGTGATCAAGCGACCTATTGTGCAAGTGCGAAGGGCGCCGTGCTGGTTGCGCTGATTGCAACCACTTGCACATCCTGCCCCTCAACACCTCATCAGCGCGTCAGCTTCTTGTAAGCGAGGCTGGTCGGCCGGTCAGCGGCATCACCCAACCGACGGCGCTTATCCTCTTCATACATTTCGAAGTTGCCCTCGAACCATTCGACATGGCTGTTGCCTTCGAAGGCGAGGATGTGCGTGGCAAGGCGATCAAGGAAGAAGCGGTCGTGGCTGATAACCACCGCGCAACCGGCGAAGTTCTCGATCGCCTCTTCCAGCGCGGCCAGCGTCTCGACGTCAAGATCGTTTGTCGGTTCGTCGAGCAGCAGGACGTTGCCGCCCTTCTTCAGCATCTTGGCCATGTGGACGCGATTGCGTTCACCGCCGGACAGCTTGCCGACATTCTTCTGCTGGTCCTGCCCCTTGAAGTTAAAGGCGCCGACATAGGCCCGCGTGGACATGTCATGGCCGTTGACCTTCACATAATCGAGGCCATCCGATACCTCTTCCCAGACATTCTTTGACGGGTCGAGGTGGTCGCGGCTCTGGTCGACATAGCCGAGGCGTACGGTGGAGCCGAAATCCACTTCGCCGGAGTCAGGTGTCTCCTGGCCAGTGATGATGCGGAACAGCGTCGACTTGCCCGCGCCGTTCGGCCCGATCACGCCGACGATGCCGCCTGGCGGCAGCGTGAAAGACAGATTCTCGAACAGCAGCTTGTCGCCATAGGCCTTCGAAATATTCTTCGCTTCGATGACCTTGCCGCCCAGCCGTTCCGGCACCTGGATGACGATTTGCGCCTTGCCCGGCGTACGGTTTTCCTGGCTGGCGACCAGCTGCTCGAACTTGGCGATACGCGCCTTCGATTTGGTCTGGCGTCCCTTCGGCCCCTGCCGGATCCACTCCAACTCGTCCTTGATCGCCTTCTGGCGGCCCGACTCTTCGCGCGACTCCTGCTCCAGGCGCTTCGACTTCTTCTCGAGATAGGTAGAATAATTGCCTTCGTAGGGGAAATATTTACCGCGATCGAGCTCCAGGATCCAACCCACCACATTGTCGAGGAAGTAGCGATCGTGGGTGATCATCAGCACCGCGCCCGCATATTCCTTCAAGTGGTTTTCCAGCCACTCCACGCTCTCAGCGTCGAGGTGGTTGGTCGGTTCGTCGAGCAGCAGGATGTCCGGCTTCTGGATGAGCAGTCGGGTCAGCGCGATACGGCGCTTCTCACCACCCGACAGGCTTTCAACCGACCAGTCCGACGGCGGGCAGCGCAGGGCCTCCATCGCGATCTCAAGCTGATTATCGAGCGTCCAGCCATCGACAGCGTCGATCTGCTCCTGCAACTCGCCCATCTCGGTCATCAGGGCGTCGAAGTCGGCATCTTCCGGCGGATCGGCCATGATCATGCTGATCTCGTTGAACCGGTCCAGCTTGTCCGCGATTTCCCGCGCGCCGTCTTTCACGTTTTCCAGGACATTCTTGGCCGGATCGAGCTGCGGCTCCTGCGCCAGATAGCCGACGCTGACATTCTCGCCAGGCCAGGCTTCACCGCTATAATCTGTATCGATGCCCGCCATGATCTTGATCAGCGTCGATTTACCGACGCCGTTCGGGCCGACGATGCCGATCTTGGCGCCGCGATAAAATTGCAGGTTGATACCATTGAGCACCGGCTTTGGGGCGCCGGGGAAGCTCTTGGTCATGTTCTTCATGACGAAGGCATATTGCGATGACGCGGACATGGCTTGAAACAGCTCCGAAAGACGAATGACTAAATTTGGGCCGGAGTTAGCGAAGCCCGGCGCCATTGGCAAATGCCGGATCGCTGGCTAAGCCTTCATTCATGCAGAAAATCCGATCGGGCACCATCGCCGCGCTCCTTCTCGGCAGCATCGGCTCTCCCCTCCCCGTCGCAGCTGCTCCTCCAGTCGCCGCCGCGATTCGAGAAGCGGCCTTGCAGGACAGCATTGCCTGGGATTTCACCGAAAGCCTTACGACGGAGGTCGGCCCTCGTCCGGCTGGCACACCTCAGGAAGCGCGGGCGCGCGATTGGGCGGTTGCGAAGCTCAAGTCACTCGGCTTTTCCAATGTCCGCGCGGAACCATATAGCATGCCAGTCTGGGTACGCGGCCATGACGAAGCACGGATCGTATCGCCCTTCCCTCAGCACCTGGCATTGGCCGCGCTCGGGAACAGCGCATCGACGCCCGCGAAGGGGATTGAGGGCGAAGTCGTCTATTTCCCTACGCTGGCTGATCTTCAGGCGGCGCCCGACGGCAGCTTGAAGGGCAAGATCGCCTTCGTCAGTCATGCCATGACAGCGACTCAAGATGGCAGCTCCTACAGCCATTTCGGCGCGACCCGGCGCCAGGGGCCAAGTGTCGCATCACGCAAAGGCGCAGCGGCGATTCTGATACGGTCGATCGGCACCGATCAGCACCGTCTGCCGCATAGCGGCGTTCAGATGTGGGCCGATGGCGTGAAGCCGATCCCGGCAGCCGCACTCAGTACCGTGGATGCCGACCAGCTGATCCGCGTAATGTCACGGGGCCAGCCCGTCCGCCTTCACCTGACCCTTACGTCCAAGATGCTCAAGGATCAGCCTTCGGGCAACGTCATCGCGGAATTGCCCGGCGCTGATCCGGCCGCGGGCATCGTCCTTGCCGCCTGCCACCTCGATAGTTGGGACCAGGGCACCGGTGCCATAGACGATGCCTCAGGGTGCGGGATCATCACGGCTGCTGCGCTCCACGCTGCCAAGGCAGGCCCCCTCCGCCGCACCATCCGCATCCTTATGGCGGGGGCGGAGGAGGTCGGCGGCGAT
The DNA here is from genome assembly GCF_905120495.1 of Sphingobium sp. S6. Taxonomy (NCBI): domain Bacteria; kingdom Pseudomonadati; phylum Pseudomonadota; class Alphaproteobacteria; order Sphingomonadales; family Sphingobiaceae; genus Sphingobium; species Sphingobium sp. S6. The sequence goes on from NZ_CAJHOG010000001.1 coordinate 656,725, forward strand.
GGAGGGCGCGCCTACTTCGCCACGCATGGCAGCGAACGTCATGTCGTTGCTATGGAATCGGACTTCGGCGCAGACCGCGTCTGGCGCGTCGACTTCAAGCTGCCCGCAAGCTACGCAGCGGTATCCAACCGAATTTCGAACGCCCTCGCTCCACTTGGCATCGCGCCCAGCCGCACCGCTGCCGGAGGCGGATCGGATATCGAGCCGCTGGTGAAGGCAGGGGTGCCGGTAGTCGATCTGCAGCAGGACGGCACCCGCTATTTCGACATCCACCACACAGCGGACGACACCCTGGACAAGGTGGATCGCGCGCAACTGCAACAGAATGTGGCAGCCTGGGCCGTCACCCTGCATGAATTCGCCACCACCATAGAATCGCTGGCGAATAAGTGAACTTTTGTAGTAGACAACGTTCCGTCGCGTGATTCCGTCGCTTCACCGACGCAGAAAAGCATTGATTTGTGCAGCGCACACGTTAATGCGGGTCGCTCGCGTCGGGCGTGTTAACAATATGCCGACGCGGCAATATGCTATGGGAGCCGTACACAATGAAGAAGATCGCTGTTGTTTTCGCTTCGGCCGGCCTGATGGCCCTCGCCGCTTGCGGTGAGAAGCCGGCCAACGAGACCGCGAACGCTTCGAACGCTGTTGTCGAAAACGTTGTCGAAAACGCTGCTAACGCTGCCGACAACGCTGCGAATGCTGCTAACGCCGCCGACAACGCTGCGAACGCTGCTTCGAACGCTGCGAACGCCGAATAATCTTCGCGTCAGCAAGATTTTTAAGAGGGCGGGCCGTGTCACGGTCCGCCCTTTTTCTATATGCGCGAGATACGCGCCGCAGCTGTGCAAGAAGCTCCTGCTTGAGCAGCGCCGATCATCGATGTTTGAAGGTGGTCGGGGAGACAGGATTCGAACCTGCGACCCTCTGCTCCCAAAGCAGATGCGCTACCAGGCTGCGCTACTCCCCGACGTAAGGCGCCTTAGCGGCGAAGAATGCGTCCCGTCAATGAGCCATCGCGGAACAGTGGCATTCTATTCTCTTTAGATTGGCCGATGCGGGAAATGGTGGGCCCGGCAGGACTCGAACCCGCAACCTAGCCGTTATGAGCGGCCAGCTCTAACCATTGAGCTACAGGCCCCACCTGATCGACCGGATAGGAGGCATCAGGCCGCTTGGCAAGCCTGTCTCCGCACCGGCACTGCTTCCAGAAACTGATCCAGCGAAGCCGCTTTGACATCCCGCTTGGCGAGGTGGTCGAAAATCTTGTCCCACCACATGAAAAAGGCCGCTTGGTCCTTCGCGCTGCGCACATAGGGCGTGTGCCCCGGCTCCAGCGTCGGCGAGTGGAAGCTGAAGTTCAGGACTGCGGCGCCTTCTTCGACCAACGCATCGATCGCGCTTATAGCATCACGGACCGGCACGCCCTCCGGCGTCAATGGCACCCGGCTGAACAAACCGGTACGCGCCAAGCCCCCCGCGATCCTGCTAACCGACTGCGCCTTTTGATAAAGCCGCTCGCCCCCGCTTCGCAGCATTCCTACAAAGGCCGTCGAAAGCGGCAGTTCGACCAGAGCACGCTCCGGCCCCGCCCAATAGGGATTGAATGGCAAGCCCCGGAAGTCTGGTCCGTGCTGCGCGCTATAATCGAACCTGCTGCGTACCGAACTGTCGAGCCGAAACCCTGCCTCCTCCAGCAAGCGCGCGCTATTATGCCCAACGCCATAGCGCCCAGCGCGATAGGCGGCCGGGCGTCGGCCGAACCGCTCCGTGATCCGGTGACATAATGCTTCCAGCTTCGCGCGCTCAACCGCCTCGGGAAGAAACCCTGCATAGCTGTTCGCCTCAGTCACCTCTTCAACGTGCGGAGGATTGACCCAGGGGTGAAGGTGCGCGCCGACATCCGCCGTGCCGTCAGCCACCCACTGCGCCATCATCCCGGCGGCGGCGTCATCGTCTACCACTGGATAATCAGCAACATAAATGGGCTTCACGCCCGCTGACGTGAAATAGGCCTGACCGCGCGCCATGCCATCCAGTGCCGTCACGCCATGGCCATGGCGGTTGAATGGAGCGCTCCAGTCGAACTCTTCCTCGGTATCGACGAACAGCATGAACCGCGTCCCGAAATCGGGGGCAAGCGTGACCATGTCCTGCGCCAAGGGCCTGCGCAGCAGACTGCCGTCATGATCAGATGAATTCATAGCCCCGCTCTACCGCCGCAAAGGTTGCGATAGAGTTTCCCTCAAAGTGTCAGAAGCTGCCTGCGGCATCCTCAGCCAAGGTGATCGCTGGCATCGACAGCAGGAAGCGATCCGGCTCGATCTGCAAGGCGCCGCCGCAACCGGCCGCAAGGCTCCGTATCAGGCGCAGCGAAAAGCCGAGGCCCAGCAACGGGCCATCCGCCCAATCGCCATCGGCTGTATAGCCCGGGTCGAGCAGCCGCTCCTCGTCCATCCCCTCCAGGCTTGCAGGCCTGTCGACCGCCAGCATCACCGATCCATGTCCGCCATCCGGCTGATACCAGCAAGCGCCGCTCAGCGCCTCGCCCGGCGTCGCGATTGAAACGACCGTACGGATCAGATGCTGTACCATGCGTTCGCCCTGAACCGGATCGATCCGCACCATCGGCAGCGATCGCGCCAGATTGATGTCGATCTGAGCGCCATTGCCCTCACCCTGCTCCCGGAACCGAGCGGACACTTGCGCGATCAGCAACGCCGGGTCGATCGCAACCGGAGCCTCTGCCCCTTCTCCGCGCGACACGCGGGCCGCAAGGTCAAGGTCATCGAAAGCAGCCAGCAGATGCCGGGCGTCCAGAGCAATCTTTCCCGCCATCTCCCGATATTCGGGGCCGCTGGGACCGAACAGCTCCTGCTCGATGATATCGGCGAACCCCAAGATAGCGTTCAGCGGCGTGCGCAGCTCATGCACCAATTGCCGCAGCGAGTCGGCGGAAAGTCCGGCGACTGACACAGGTTCAGCCTGCGGCGGAGCCGCGACCTCATGCAGATAGGGGCGGCGGGCCTGGCCGCGATATCCCTGAAACCTGCCCGATCGCGGATCGAAGAAGGGCGTTGCCGATAGCCGCCATTCGCCGGCCATCGCTCCGCCGACGATAGTGTAGCGTCCATTCTGGAATCCGCTGCGCCGCATGAAAGCGCCCGCAACGCTGCCGTCGGGGCCGCTCGCACCGGCAACAGCCACCTCACCAAGCGACAGTCCGATCAGCGCGGCGCGCGGGCCCTGATCGACCCAGACCATCATGCCCGTGGCATCCGTTTCGAATGCGAAGGAACCGACGGCGCCAGACTGCCCAACGTCGGCACGGGGCGTGACCACATCGGGTATCCGCCGCCCGCTCGTAAAGCGTTCGATCCTGTCGACGAGGTTCCGGATCTGGTCGTCGCCTGCCGGAACGTCATCCGCCGGCTCGGCCGAAGCGTCTTCGACCAGTGCTTCCTGCACATCCGCAGATGGCTCCGCGCTGTCATCTGGCGCCATCATGGCGGGCGTCAGCAGCATGTCGCTCATATCGTCGACAGGTTCCGCCGCACGGTCGCTTGTCAGGACGAGGTCGGCCGCGCCGAACGCCTCCAGCGCCTGCTGTGTCGCCGCGCCCAGATCCCGCCGTCCCCGCAGAACGCCACGCGCTGTTGGCGTGAGGCTAGGTAGCAGGGCAACCCAGGCGTCATCAGGCAGGCGCGCGCGCGACATGGCGGCGGCTACAATCGCGGGCCTGTCATTGGCGAAAAACTCGACGAGCGCAGGCGACCGCAAACGTCCGCCGAGCTCGACCACCGACGCAATCCGCTGGGTTTCCGACAATTGAGGTTGCAGTCCCGCGAGCCGGTCCAGCAACACGGCGCGTTCTTCATCCGGCAAGGTGCGCCGGTCCGCACGATCATTCTGCGCCAGCAGATCGACGCACTGACGCCACAGCGTCACCGCGCCCAGGCCGCTCCTGTTTTCTGCGGCGAGAACCGTCTGCATCAAATCGTTGAAGCGCACCTTATTCCCCTTGAGGACTTCCGCCGACGTGCAGAACTTCGCCGCGAAAGGAAATCATGACGCACGAATAGGCCTTCCTGTGCCTGAGGAAAAGAGCCAGCGGATGGCAATTCGGAGAGCGTCGCATAGTGGGACAATTGCATTGCCCTGAAATATTATTATGATATGGCGTAAGGATTAGAAAGGAAATAAGCAGAAGAATGGCTGGGCCCGCTATTGATGACATCGATCTCCACATCCTGGGCGAGTTGCAGCAGGATGGCCGGATGACCAATGTGGAGCTCGCGCGAAAGGTCGGCTTGACCGCTCCTCCTTGCCTGCGCCGCGTGCGCGCCTTGGAAGAAAGCGGCGCGATCACTTCCTATCATGCTGTCGTCAACCCGGCCATGCTGGGCTACACCATCACCGTATTCGCGATGGTCAGCCTGAAGAGCCAGGCGGAATCCGACCTAAAGGCTTTCGAGGATCATGTCGCGACGCTGCCGGAGGTTCGCGAATGCTATATGCTGAACGGAGAGATTGATTTCATCCTGAAGGTCGTGGCCAAGGATCTTCAGAGCTTCCAGCAGTTCCTCACGTCGAAGCTGACGCCTGCCCCCAATGTGGTGAGCGTAAAGACGTCCCTCACCATCCGCATGTCGAAAAATCTGCCGGGTGTACCCCTGCCACTCTGACCGGAACCCAGCGGCGCGCGGTTTTTGCCAAAGGGCCAGCGCACAACCAACCTGCGCGCTGGCCCTTCCCTAACACTTAGCTTGCAGGCGGCACTGCTACGGGCTGGAACGCCGTCTTGCGGCTTTGCTGGTCAACCCACACGCTCCAGAAACCGGCGACGTTCGCCCAACTGCCCGTAACCTGGGCAAGCGCCGTCTTCGCCGACGCCAGATCGCCTGACCGCGCCAGCGCTATGCCAAGGCGCGCATTAGCCTTCCCTTGGTCAACGCCGCCCTTCGACAAGGCGAGCCGGTACATCTCGACCGCCTGCGGGAACTGGCTGAGCGAGAAATAACTGTCTGCCACAGACATCGCCGCCGACCCGTCCTTCGCGGCCGCAGCCTTCTTTGCGGCCGCTGGCAAAGCGGCGATCTCCTTCGCCGCCTTGGGCGTCACGCTCTTCATCAGGCTTGCCGTCACCGCCTGCGTCGGCGTCAGCTTGCCTGCAGAGCGGCCAGCCTCGATGATGGCCTTGGCCTCCGCATAATTGCCAGCCTTCTCAGCAAGCTGCGCATAGGCCTGATAGTCACGCTCGCTCGCCATCGCTCCATTGGCCGCCTGCAAGCGGTAAAGGTCAAGCTGCGGCTGCGCGTCGGTCCCCGGCGCCGTCATGTAATTGGAAAGCGCGGATCGCCATTCCCCGGCCGATCCATAACGGGCCAGGCGCTCGCGATAGAGCGATCCCACCTCGGCCCAGTCACCCGCTGCATAAGCGAGCGAGATGGCACGGTCATACCAGGCAGCCGGGATCGCCTGCCCCGACGCGCGCTGCCGCGCCAGCGCTTCCTGTACGAAGGGCCGCGCGTCCTTAACCTTGTTCTTGCGCAGGTAGATGTCCGCACGCAGCATCGTCGCGTCGATGCCGTCATACCCCAGCGTCTTGGCATAATCGAGCTGCGCCAGCGCGTCGTCATAATTGCCCACCACATAGGACAGGTAGCCGGCGGTGTAGCGCAGGCGCGGCGCATCCTTCTTGGGCACGGAATTCGTCTTGAACATGTCGGTCAATGCCACGCGCTGGCCCTGGAAATTGCGCTTGAGCACCGCCAGTTCGAACCGCAAGGCTGCGGCAACATAGGCCTCATAGTCGCTGACCGGCATCAACCCGCTGATCTGCGCCTGGGCATTGTTCGTGTCTCCTGCCTTGATCGCGCTGTCCGCCGCCTGTGCAGCTGCCCGGAACCCTTCGGACATGGTGATAACCGGCCCGCTGGTTGACGCCTTTTTGGCTGTCGCCGGCACCGATACGGCCGTAAGAGCCGTGATCGCAAGAAGCCCAGATTTCAGCATGGATTGTCGCAGCCCGATCATGTCGGCCGTCCCCTTTTATGTCAGGCGCCCGATTTCAGGCGCCGGTCCCTGTTCATGTCGATATGAAGAAGGTGCGCCACCCGGATGAGCAGCGCACCTTCCTGAGCTTAGGCCTTGGTCGCGAGATAGCTCAGCCAGAGGTCGGCGATCTTCTTGCGCGTGCCGGTCTGCACCGACTGCAACGCCGCCTTCGCCGATGCCACATCACCGCCCAGGGCCTTGGCGATGCCGAGACGCGTATTCACCTCGTCCGCATCGACGCCGCCCTTCTGCTTGGCGAGTTCGAACATGGCCGCCGCCTTGGCATAGTCGCCATAGCCGAGATAAGCGTCAGCGGTGGCCGCTGCGATCTTGCCATTGGCCGCCTTGCGGGCATCGGCTTCGGCCGAAGCGAGCGAGGCCCTGTCGCCGGCGATCTTCGGTGCCGCCGTCTGATAGAGATCGGCACCTGAAGTGCCCTTCAGCACACCCTTGGCCCGGCCCTGGTCGATCGCGGATTTCACCTCGCCATAGATGCCGGTCTTGGACGCCATTTCCCCATATTCAAGGAAGTCGCCAGCAACCACCAGGCCGCCCGAGGCCGCCATCAGACGCAGAACGTCCAGATTTTCGCGGTTGGTGATATTCGGGTTCGCCTGCTGGAAGAGGCGGACGAGGGTGCGGAGGTTTTCCCCGTTGGGAGCCGCCTGATATGCCAATGTCGCCCATTCGGTCACTTCGGGCAGGCGCGATGCGGCCGCCCGGCTCACACCGATCTGATACCACTGCGCGGGCACCTGGCCGCCAGCAGCCTTCGTCGCGTCGGCAGCAGCTTTCAGCGCGGCAAGGCCCTTCTGATTGAGGCCGCGCGCAGGTTCAGCTCCGGCATTGGCCGTTCCCGCCTTACCGAAATAGGCCTGCGCCAGCGTCGCATTGATGGACTCGGGCTTGTAGTTTGCCTGGATGGCCGCCTGCGCCCGCTGAATCGCCAGATCGTAATTCTTTGCCTGAAGCGCCTGATCGGCGGCAACCGCGTTGAACTGGCCGACCTGTTCTGCTGGGGTAAGGCCGCTGTCGAGCATCTGTGCCAGCGCCTCGCCCTGCATCGCGCTGTCCTTGGCCGCGATCGAGGTGTTCAGCTTGATGGCGCCGATCTGATATTTGTCGTCGTTCGACTTGGCCTTGCTGTCCGCATCCGCCAGCGCCGCCTTGGCTCCTGCGAAGTCGTTCTTCTGCGCTGCGGCCTGCGCCGTCTGCAGAGCCTTGATGACGTCGGGAGAAACATTCAGCTTGGGCGCGCCGCCCTTCTTGTCTTCCTTCTTCGCGGCCATCGCGGGCGCGGAAATGGCGCCTCCGGTCACCGCAAGGGCCAGCGCGAGCGCCACGGGGGATACAAAACGCATGATCATCTTCTCCTCTGTGCGCCTGGGGGAAAGGCGCCGCTTGATTGAGCGCCGTTTAGGGGACGGCGCGTGAATGACGTTTGAACATCGTATATGCAGCAGTTTTCCGCCTGTCAGCCCTTTCTTGCAGCTTGATCTGACGCGAGCGCGCGTGCGCGCGAGGGGTGACAGATTTGTTTCGCTCCGCTAGTGCATGAGCAACGAAACAGTTCCATCCAAAAAGAGAATCGCATTGACCGACGAGACTGCCCTCGCCGACCCTTCGGACATCAGCCCCATCTCCATCGTGGAGGAGATGAAGGCAAGCTATCTCGACTATGCCATGTCGGTCATCGTCGCCCGCGCCCTGCCGGACGTGCGCGACGGGTTGAAGCCGGTGCACCGCCGCATCCTCTTTTCGGCCCATGAATCGGGATTCACCTACAACAAGCCCTATCGCAAGTCGGCGCGCATCGTCGGTGACGTGATCGGTAAATATCACCCCCATGGCGACAGCCCGATTTACGACGCCTTGGCGCGCATGACCCAGGATTGGGCGATGCGGGTCCCTTTGATCGATGGTCAAGGGAACTTCGGTTCAATGGATCCCGATCCGCCGGCGGCGATGCGCTACACCGAAGCGCGCCTGGCCAAGGTCACCAACGCTCTGCTGGAGGATCTCGACAAGGACACCGTCGATTTCCAACCCAACTATGACGCTTCGGAAAGCGAGCCGCAGGTTCTGCCCGCGCGCTTTCCCAACCTGCTGGTCAACGGCTCGGGCGGCATCGCGGTCGGCATGGCGACCAATATCCCGCCGCACAATCTGGGCGAAGTGGTCCGCGCCTGCCTTGCCTATATCGACAACCCCGCGATCACCATCGACGAACTGATCCAGATCGTCCCCGGCCCCGATTTCCCGACCGCGCCGCTGATCCTCGGCCAGTCGGGTGCCCGCAGCGCCTATCACACCGGGCGCGGATCCATCATGATGCGCTCGCGCCATGTGATCGAGGAAGGACGCGGCGACCGGCGCTCCATCGTCCTTACCGCCATCCCTTACCAGGTCGGCAAGAATGGCCTGGTTGAAAAGATCGCCGAAGCCGCCAAGGACAAGCGGATCGAGGGTATCAGCGACATTCGCGATGAATCCAACCGCGAAGGCGTGCGCATCGTCATGGATCTGAAGCGGGATGCGACGCCAGAGGTCGTGCTCAACCAGCTGTGGCGCAACACTCCCGCGCAGTCGAGCTTCCCGGCCAACATGCTCGCCATTCGCGGCGGCCGTCCCGAACTTCTCAACATCCGCGATATCATCGAAGCCTTCGTCAAGTTTCGCGAAGAGGTCATCACCCGCCGCACCAAATACGAACTCAACAAGGCCCGCGACCGCGCGCATATCTTGTTGGGCCTCGTCATCGCGGTCACCAATCTCGATGAAGTCGTTCGCACCATCCGTGGCTCGGCCAGTCCGGCCGAGGCGCGCGAAACGCTGCTGGCCCGCGAATGGCCCGTCGCTGAAATCGCGCCCTATCTGCGCCTCGTCGAAGCGATCGAGACAGAGGCGACCGGCGACACCTACCGACTGTCCGACGTTCAGGTCCGTGCCATCCTGGATCTGCGCCTCCACCGCCTGACCGCGCTTGGCCGCGACGAGATCGGCAACGAACTGGCCGAACTGGCCGCTGCCATCGCTGAATATCTCGAAATCCTGGGCAACCGGCAGAAACTCTACGCGGTTATGCGCGAGGAGTTCGAGGCGATCGAGCGCGACTTCGCCACGCCCCGCATCTCCGAAATCACCGCCGCTGCCGACGGCATCGAGGATGAAGACCTGATCGAGCGCGAGGAGATGGTCGTCACCGTCACCGTGCAGGGCTATATCAAGCGCACCCCGCTCGAAAGCTTCCGCGCCCAGGCGCGCGGCGGCAAGGGCCGGTCCGGCATGGCGACCAAGGATGAGGACGCGATCACCGAACTGTTCGTGACCTCAACGCACACACCGGTCCTCTTCTTCTCCACCGCAGGCAAGGTCTATCGCCTCAAGGTCTGGCGCCTTCCAGAAGGTGGCCCCGCGACGCGCGGCCGGCCGATGGTGAACCTCCTGCCGCTCGGTCCGGGCGAAACGATCCAGACCGTGCTGCCGCTGCCCGAGGATGAGGATAGCTGGAAGGACCTGCACGTCATGTTCGCCACCGCGAACGGCACGGTCCGCCGCAACAGCATGGACGCCTTCGCCAACGTGCCGAGCAACGGCAAGATCGCGATGCGCTTCGATGAGGGCAGCGACGATTGCCTGATCGGCGTCGCCCTGCTGAGCGAAGAGGATGACGTCTTGCTCGCCACCCGCCAGGGCAAGGCGATCCGCTTCAAGGCGACCGATGTGCGCGAGTTCCAGAGCCGTACGTCCACCGGCGTACGCGGCATGACGCTGAAGGGCGATGATGAAGTCATCTCGCTCTCCATCCTCCACCGCGCCGGGACGACGCAGGAGGAGCGCGAAGACTATCTGCGTTTTGCCCCGTGGAAGCCGGAGAAGGAAGGCTCCCCCCAGATGAGCGAGGAGCGCTTTGCCGAGCTACAGGGCAAGGAGCAGTTCATCCTCACCGTCTGCTCCAACGGCTACGGCAAGCTGTCGTCGGCCTATGACTATCGTCGCACCGGACGTGGCGGCCAGGGCATCACAAACATCGACAATATCGGCCGCAACGGCCCGGTGGTGGCGAGCTTCCCCGCGCGTCATGGCGATCATCTGATGCTGGTAACCGACCAGGCCAAGCTGATTCGCATGGGCCTCGACACCCTGCGCGTCATCGGCCGCAATTCGGCAGGCGTGCGCCTCTTCAACGTCTCGGACGACGAACATGTCGTCAGCGCCGCGAAGATCGAGGAAAGCGACGAGGAAACGGAAATCAGCACCCCGGCTGGCATGGAAGTCTCACCCGAAGTCAGCCCCGAAGCCGACCCGGACCTCACCGAAGAGTGACGGAGCTCTTCGCCTACAAGATCCTGACCAGGGATCAGTATGACCAGCTAAAGACCGACGGCGTGTTCAAGGGCGCGCCCGTCGATCTCGCTGACGGCTACATCCACCTGTCCACCCGCGAACAGGCGGCTGAAACCGCCGCCAAGCATTTCGCGGGCCAGGATCATCTGGTGATGCTGATGATTGACCTCGCCCCCTTCGGCGATGCGCTCAACTGGGAAGAATCACGCGGCGGCGCGCTCTTCCCCCACCTCTACGCCGACCTGCCCGTCAGCGCGGTCGCGGGAAAGGTCGTCCTGCGCCTGGATGAACAGGGCAAGCATCTCTTTCCTGCAGGGTTCTGATCGCCGTTTTTCCTCATCATCCTGTCCATACGGAGCCCGTTCCGTAAAAGGGCAATGGGCGCAAAATTAGAAGGCGGCCTTACGCGTTCGAGCGCAAGGCCAAGTTGGGATGCTTGGGTGTTCATCCAACAACATCAAGTGGAACGCACGGGTGCGCGTGGGCAAATCAGGCAGTGCCAACAATCAAACGATTGCGTTCTTTTAAAACTCAGCTAAATTTCCATTCCTGTAGCGGAAAGACGGGGAAGACATTGGCCGACCACCGCCAGCGGGGAGAGATTGGGTGACATTATCGAGACGGAAGCTCGTCGCGGGCAGCCTATCGGGTCTTGCGCTGACTTGGGTCGCGGCAAACTCACTGGTCGCAAAAACAAGGGGCAAAGCTCCGCGTCGCAAAAGTTTCAGGCCCGGCGAGCTATGGACTGATACGGCGGGCAAGCCCATCCAGGCGCACGCTGGCGGCGTCATTCATGTCGACGGCGTATTCTACTGGTATGGCGAGAACAAGGAGTTCACCACCGGCAATGGCAAGCCCGAAAGCTGGGGCATCCGCCTATATCGTTCCACGGACCTATACAATTGGGACGACGCCGGTATCCTGATTCCACCCGACACCTCAGGCGCGAAAACGGCGCTCAGCCCTAGCGTCTTGCCGGAACGACCGCACATTCTCCATAATCCCAGGACCGGCAAGTTCGTCTGCTGGATCAAAGTGCGCGGCTTGGGCCCGGAACATCGTATCGTGCTGACGGCCGACAAGATCACTGGTCCCTATGCCATGGTCAACGACCACCTGATGCCTGCGGGGATGATGGCGGGCGATTTCGACATGGTCGCCGATCCGGATACCGGGCGCGCCTACATGTATTTCGAGCATGAGCATAAGGAACTTGTCTGCATCGAACTCACAGATGATTGGTGCGGAGTGACGGACCGTTTATCGCGCCACTTCCCGTCTGCGGCGCCAGATACCAAGGAAGGGATCGCCTGCTTCCGGCGTAACGGCAAGCTGTATCTGACCGCTTCGGGGATGACGGGCTATTTCCCCAACCCTTCAACCGTCGTCGTCGCGCGCGATTATCATGGTCCTTTTGAAAATCTCGGCGACTTGCACCCCACTGACCGCAGCCGCACCTCCTTCAACTCTCAGATAAGCTGCATCTTCAAGCATCCGCACAAGAAGGATCTCTACATCGCCATGGCGGATCGCTGGTTTCCGCACCTTGGCGAGCTTGGCGGGGAAGAGTTCGACAATGGTAATATTTCGGAAAATCTCAGGTCGGCAATCCGGAAGATCACGTCAAAGCCATCGTCCCCGCCCACCCCTGCGGAGGTAAAGGCGCTGCAATTCTTCACCAAAAGTGGCGGGTCCGCGCTGACCGCCGTGAACACCTCCATCTCAAGCTATGTCTGGCTGCCAATCCGTTTCTTGGGCGATCGGCCCACCATCGAATGGCAAGACGAGTGGCGGCTCAACGACTAGAGGTCGAAAGCCGCGCGAGGCGGGAGGTGGTCACTCGACCCTCTTCATGCGCATCACCTTCCCGCCGCTCACCCAATAATCAAATCCGCCCCACCTGATCCGCCGTGATCCAGCCGCCGCGAGTTGCATCCCCCAATGCGCCCAGCACACGGCAAAAGGCGCCAGCACATCCCACCAGAGTGAACGCCGCGCCGCCCGCGCCTGGTCCGGCTCCAATACTCCCGCGATGATCCGCCGCCGCCCCAGCGCGCGACTAAAAGCCGCCGCATAGCCAATGGCCAGAGCGCCCCAACCACCCCAGCACATCGCCCAAACCCAGCCCAAAGCTTGCGCGCCGACCACCAGAGCAGCGATGCCCCACATCCCCACGCTGTTTGTCACGATATGCCGGTACTGCCGCACGCCGAACGCAATCCCCCCGCCCCCCTCCAGCGGCGATGCCACCAGCAAATCCCGCACCGGCCGCAACCGCAGCTTCGCGCGCCATCCCGCAAGGCCGATCGCCATATCATCCGACAACCGCCCCGCCAGCGCCGCGTCTAGGTCGAGCCGCTCCGCCACCTCACGCGTCAACGCCATCGCTCCGCCCCAGGGCATGGTCGCACTCGCAGCCCGTGGCAATGTCGCCAACTGCATCTCCACAGCCCCAACCAGCGCCGCCACAGGCCGCGCCTCAGGCAACAGCAGCCGATAGCCGGTCACGATGTCCGCCTTCCCCCGCACCAAGGGAAAGAGCAGCCGCCCCACCAACCGGGCAGGCGGCTCGATATCCGCATCCACGAACACCAAATAGCGGTCCTCCGGCCGCAAAGCCCGCAAAGCCGCCCGCAATTTATGAACCTTCTGCCCCTCATCGATTGCCATGCCCGCGTGGACAAGCTGCACCCAATCCCCCTCCCGCGCTGCCAAAGCTTCCGCCGCTGGGCACCCTCCGCTTGAGGCAATCACCAGCCGGAACCGCGCCGTCTGCGCCTTCAACCGGGCGATTAGTTCCGCCCCGCCATCCCAATCATCGCGAACCGACAGCAGGACAACCACGCCCTCAGGCGCTTCCTCCCTCCGGTCCACTGGAAGATGCCGCCAATAGTTCAGCACGCCCAGCAGCGTCAGCCCCTGCAGCACCGCCCACGCCCAAAAGGCCCAACCCATCGTAAATCCAAGCCCTTTACCGCCCTGATTGCTGCTGTATGACGCTTGGCAAGATGCTCTCCAACCCTTTTCTCTTCACCCTCCTGCGCATTCTCCCGGCGTCGGTCGCCTCATGGCTCGGCGGCTGGCTGTCCGCGAATGTCGCGCGGAGGAACATGAAGCTGCGCGATCAGCGCGCCCGCGCCAACCTCGCTATCCTGCGCCTCGATCTGAATGAAGCCACGCGTGAGGAAATGCTCACCCGCCGCTGGATCAATCTCGGCCGCACCATGGCCGAACTCACCAACATCGACCGGCTGATCGAAAACGATCATATCACGGTCGAAGACGCCAAAGGCTATGAAGAGGTCCTCGCCGGTCCCGGCCCCATGATCGCGCTCGCGGTGCACATCGGCAATTGGGACCTGCTCGCCGCCCATATCAAGGCGTCGACCGACCGCCCCGGTCTCGGCGTCTATGACCCGCCGCAAGATCCGGGGCAGGCCGCCATGCTGAAACGCGCCCGCAGCTCCTATATGGGGGAGGCGATCACCGGCGACGGCGCGGCTCGCGGTATCCTGAAGCATTTGACGACCAAGGACCGCGCCACCCTCTACATCCTGCTGGACGAGCGCCGCGATCGTCAGGTCTGGTTCCCCCGCTTCGGCCGCGACTTGCCGCCGTCCGGCAATCTTTCCGTCGCGCTGCGCCTCGGCCGCAAAGTCGGCGCGAAGTTCCTCCCCTTCTACCTGATCCGAACCACCGGGCCCGATTTCCGCGTCCACTGGCACCCGCCGCTCGACCCCGCGCAACTCACCGACGACCAGATCATGGATCAGGTCGACGCGTTCCTCGGCAAAGCCTGTATCGACCATGCCGACCAATGGCTGGCGCTCCACGATATGGATTTGACGGTCTGATCCTCCCGTTCGGGCTGATCGCATGAGGATCAAACCGGTTCTCTCCCAACCCAACAGCCGCTAAAGCCCCCAAATGCCCCGACTCGCCATCAAGATTTGCGGCCTTTCCACGCCCGACACGATCGGCGCAGCCGTTCGGGCAGGCGCGACCCATCTGGGCTTCGTCCATTTCGCCAAGAGCCCCCGCCATGTCGAGGCCGACCAGTTGCGCGCTTTGGCCTCAACCATCCCCGCCCATGTCGAGCGCGTAGCTGTCCTGGTCGATCCTACAGACGAAACGCTTGCTGAACTCGCCGCAACCAAAACGCTCACCACCCTGCAACTCCATGGCAAGGAAAGCCCGGAACGCGCCGCCGCCATCGCCAAGCGCTTCGAACTCCCCGTCTGGAAAGCCATTTCCGTCAAGACCCGCGCGGACATCGACGCAGCGAGAGCCTATGCCGGTGCGGCCGACTTCCTCCTGTTTGATGCGAAAACGCCCGACGGCGCGGCGCTCCCAGGTGGAATGGGGCTGCGCTTCGATTGGACCCTGCTGCGCGGCGTCCCCATATCCATGCCCTGGGGCCTTTCAGGAGGTCTCGGCATCGACAATGTCGCCGAAGCGATCCGCATCACCGGCGCACCGATGATCGACGTTTCTTCGGGCGTGGAAAGCGCGCCAGGCATCAAGAGTGTGGACAAGATCATGGCCTTCTGCAAAGCGGCACAGCAATCATGACCATCAGCAACTCCCTCCGCTCGCAACCGGACGCATCCGGTCATTTCGGGTCTTTCGGCGGCCGCTATGTCGCCGAAACGCTGATGCCGCTCATTCTGGAGCTGGAAAAGGTCTACAAGGAAGCAAAGCAGGACCCGACTTTCGAAGCCGAGTTCGAAGAGTTGCTGCGAAGCTATGTCGGCCGGCCCAACCCGCTTTACTATGCAGGCCGCCTCACCGAAGCGCTACGCGCCGATGCCCCAGATGGTAAGGGCGCAAAAATCTATCTGAAGCGCGAGGAATTGAACCACACCGGCGCGCACAAGATCAACAATTGCATCGGCCAGGCGCTGCTTGCCCGCCGCATGGGCAAGAAGAAGGTCATCGCCGAAACGGGCGCGGGCCAGCATGGCGTCGCTACCGCCACCGTCGCCGCCTTGTTCGGCATGGAATGCAAAATCTTCATGGGCGCGAAGGATGTCGAGCGGCAAAAGCCCAACGTCTTCCGCATGAAGCTGCTGGGCGCGGAAGTCATTCCCGTCGTGTCAGGCTCGCAAACGCTGAAAGATGCGATGAACGACGCCTTGCGTCATTGGGTTTCAAACGTCCACGACACCTTCTACATCATCGGCACTGCTGCCGGGCCGCACCCCTATCCGGAACTGGTTCGCGACTTTCAGTCGGTGATCGGCAAGGAAGCGCGCCAGCAGATCGTCGAAATCGAAGGCCGCCTGCCTGACCTGCTGATCGCCCCGGTCGGCGGCGGCTCCAACGCCATTGGTCTTTTCCACCCCTTCCTTGACGATGTGGACGTCAAGATGATCGGCGTGGAAGCAGCGGGCGAGGGCCTCACCGGCAAGCATGCTGCCTCGCTCGCGGGCGGCGCGTCCGGCATCCTCCACGGCAACCGGACCTATCTGCTTCAGGACGAAGACGGCCAGATCACTGAAGCACACAGCATTTCGGCCGGGCTCGACTATCCCGGCATCGGCCCTGAACATAGCTGGCTGCATGAGATCGGCCGCGTTCAATATATGCCGATCACCGATGACGAAGCGCTCGCCAGCTTCCAGAAGCTTGCGGCTCTGGAAGGCATCATCCCGGCGCTGGAATCCGCCCACGCCATCGCCAGCGCGGAAAAGGTTGCCCCCACGATGGACGCGGACCAGATCATCGTCGTCAATCTCTCCGGACGGGGCGACAAGGACATCTTCACCGTCGCCGACGCGCTGGGAGTGGAGATGTGATGCCCTTCCGCGCACTCCGTGCTCCTGCGAAGGCAGGAGCCCAGTCCCGCCGTCCGATCTGGATTCCTGCCTGCGCAGGAACACGCCCGCGCAGGGATTACTGATGACTGACCGCCTCGCCACCCGCTTCGCCGCCTGCAAGGAAGCAGGGCGCGCCGCCCTCGTCACCTTCGTGACCGCGGGCGACCCGACGGTTACTGCCACTCCGGCGATCCTCGACGCCCTTGTCGCTGGCGGCGCCGACATCATCGAACTCGGCATGCCCTTCACCGATCCGATGGCGGACGGCCCCGCGATCGAATTGGCAAATCTGCGCAGCCTTGGCTCGGGTACGAAGACCAAGGACATCTTCCATCTCGCCACCACCTTCCGCGCGCGGCACCCCCATACCCCGCTGGTGCTGATGGGCTATGCCAATCCGATGCTGATCCGTGGCTCCGAATGGTTTGCGAACCAGTGCCGTGAAGCAGGCGTCGATGGCGTCATCTGTGTCGATACGCCCCCCGAAGAGGACGCCGAAATCGGCCCTGCTCTGCGCGCGGCAGGCGTTCACCTCATACGCCTCGCGACACCCACGACCGATGCCGCGCGCCTTCCGACCGTGCTCGATGGCGCCAGCGGCTTCCTCTACCATGTCGCCGTTGCGGGCGTGACCGGCAAACAGCAGGCAGCCCAAACCGCCGTCGAACAGGCCGTGGAAAAGCTGAAGGCCGCGACGGACCTTCCCATCGCCGTCGGCTTCGGCGTCCGCTCCGCCGAGCAGGCCGCCGCGATCGGCCGTGTCGCTGACGGCGTGGTCGTCGGATCGGCCATTGTGGACATCATCGGCTCGCATGGCGACGCCGCCGCCCCCTTCGTTCAGGAGTTAGTCGCCACCTTGAGCGGCGCTCTCAAAGCCAACAGCCCCCATTTTCGGGAGACCGCCGCATGAGTTGGATCAACCGCGTCCGCAACGCCGTCCCCTTCCTTGCTAAAAAGGAAAGCACGGCCGAGACGCTGTGGCACAAATGCCCGTCCTGCACGGAAATGATCTTCATCAAGGAGTGGGAAGACAATCTGTCCGTCTGCCCGCGCTGCGACCATCATGGCCGCATCGGCCCGTCCGAGCGGTTCGAGCAAATCCTAGACGCGGGCTTCATCCTGCTACCGACCCCGCCGGTTCAGGAAGACCCGCTCAAGTTCCGCGATTCCAAGCGCTATCCCGACCGCATGAAGGCCGCCCGTGCCCAGACCGGGGATCAGGACGCCCTCATCAACGCGCGCGGCGCGATCGACGACGTTCCGCTGGTCATGGGTGTGCAGAATTTCGCCTTCATGGGTGGCTCCATGGGCATGGGCGTGGGCGCGGCATTCATCCAGGGCGTGAACGAAGCCATTGGCCATAAATGCCCTTATGTCATCTTCACCGCAGCAGGCGGCGCGCGCATGCAGGAAGGGATACTATCCCTCATGCAGATGCCGCGATCGACCGTCGCGATCCAGAAACTGCACGCGGCGGGCCTCCCCTATATCGTCGTCCTCACCGATCCGACGACGGGTGGCGTCACCGCCAGCTATGCGATGCTGGGCGATGTCCAGATCGCCGAGCCTAACGCCCTTATCGGCTTCGCAGGCCAGCGCGTCATCGAAAGCACGATCCGCGAAAAGCTGCCCGATGGCTTCCAACGCGCTGAATATCTTCTGGAACATGGCATGCTCGACATGGTTGTTCACCGTAGCGAATTGCGCGACACGCTCGCACGGGTGATCGGCTACCTCGCTCCCCGCGCGGCTGCCTGACGCCACCGCGCGAGGGATTTAGGGCCATGCCCGACCACGCCATTTCCGATGATCCGGGCGTTCAGGCTCAACTGGACCGGCTAGCCACGCTCTCGCCCGGCGCCGACACGCTTGGCCTCGACCGCATCACTCGCTTGCTTGACCGCCTGCGCGATCCGCATCGGGCGCTGCCGCCGGTGTTCCATGTCGCGGGAACCAACGGCAAAGGCTCGACCTGTGCTTTTCTGCGCGCGGCTCTGGAAGCGGACGGCAGGAGCGTCCACGTCTTCACCTCGCCCCACCTGGTCCGCTTCAACGAACGCATCCGGCTCAATGGCCAGCTGATCAGCGACGAAGCGCTCGCCCACTATCTTTCTCGCGTGCTGGACGTTGCGGAGGGTATCAACGCGAGCTTCTTCGAAGTCACGACCGCTGCCGCCTTCCTCGCCTTCGCCGAACATCCCGCCGATGCCTGCATCATCGAAGTGGGGCTTGGCGGACGGCTCGACGCCACCAACATCATCGAGAATCCCGCCGTCTGCGGCATCGCCCAGCTCGGCCTCGATCATCAGGCCTTCCTCGGCGACAATCTTCGCGCGATCGCCACGGAAAAGGCAGGCATCGCCAAGCCCCGCGCGCCCCTAGTCACGCAGCGCTACCCCGAATCGCTCGCTTCCGTAATGCGCGAAGCCGCCAACCGCGCCCGCACCGTTTGGCTCCCCATGGGCCAAAGCTGGGACGCCGCAAGCTACCGCGACCGGCTCCATTACCGCGACGAGCAGGGCCGCCTCGACACCCCGCTCCCCCGCCTCCCCGGCGCGCATCAGGTACAGAACGCCGCGCTCGCCTTCGCCATGCTCCGCCATCAAAGCGCCCTGCCCGTCAGCGAGGCCGCCCTGAAGGCCGCGCCCCTCTGGGCGCATTGGCCCGCGCGCCTCCAGCGCCTGGACCACGGACCCCTGCTCGCCCCCCTCCCGCCTGGCAGCGAAGCCTGGCTCGACGGCGGCCATAACGCCGGAGCAGGCGAAGCAATCAGCGCCTTCTTCACCGCCGACAGGCTTGGCGGCCGCCAACTGCATCTCGTCATCGGCATGCTCGCCAACAAGGATGTGGACGCCTTCCTCGCTCCCTTCGCCGGGCGCATCGCGCACATCCACGCGTTGCCCGTACCGGGCCATGATCATCACCCCGCAAGCCGCTTCGCCGCGATCGCGGAGCAATGGGGCATAGGCTGCACGGCCCATGCAAGCCCCGCCGAAGCGATCCAGGCCGTCGCCACCACCAGCGGAGATCAAGCCCCGCTCCTCCTCATCGCCGGGTCGCTTTACCTAGCAGGCGAAATTTTGCGCCTGAACGAGCAGTTTCCTGACTGAATAGACTTGAGATTGACTCGCAATAGCGTAACCTGCAGTCCGTCACACAACGGATAAAGGTGCTCGCACATGGCCCATGGAGAGATCAGCCCTCTAGACCTGCCCCGCTCGATGCCGCACGGCTACGGCAACCGCCTCTTCCTCTACACCATGCGCCGCATGGCCAGCGCCGGGGTCAACGACGCTCATGCCGCGAACGCCATGCTCGGCGCTTTCGGGCGCAGCTATCGCCGTCCGCTCGTCCTGATGCGCGCCATGATGCTGGAGGTCGCCCGCTGCGCCACCCGCCGGATATTGGTCGCGCCCTGTTGCTGCGCCCGGATGACCGCCGACGAAGCAACGCTCATGCACGCGATCAGCACGGCGCTGCAGGACCCTCCTTCATCCTACGACCAGCTCGCCACGCTGCTCGGAACCGACGATGTGCTGGGCGCGCTCACCTGCCTGCAAGCCGTCGCCCAGGCGCACGGCGATCTCGGCCGCCCGCTGGACCTTTACGCAGGCGCCTGAGCGCCCTCCTCCGTCGCCGCGCTGCCGACGCTCGCATCCACCAGCCCGCTGCGCATCATCAACCAAAAAAGGATGATGCCCGGCAGCGCCAGCACGGTCGTTAACAGGTAGAAGTCCACATAGCCAAACCGCTCGATCAGCGCCCCCGCCGTCGTCCCGGTCAGGAAGCGCCCAACGATGCTCGCCGCTGCCGAAATCATCGCATATTGGGCAGCGGTGAAGCGCAGGTCGCACAGCGCTGAGAAGTAAGCGACCACCGCCACGCCGCCGATCCCGCTCGCGAAATTCTCGAAGCCGATCGCGCCCGCCATGCCCAGATTGCTCTTGCCGGTCCCCGCCAGCAGCGCAAAGCTGAAGTTCGACACCGCCATAAGCACCAGGCTGATCAGCACCGACCGCTTCAACCCCAGCCGCGCATATAGCACGCCACCCACGAAAATCCCCGCCAGCAACGCCCAGAAGCCCACGCCCACATCGTAGATCGCGATCTCCTCATTGCTGTAGCCCAGATCGTTGAACAGCAGCCGGAACGTCAGGTTCGCCAGCGTGTCCCCGATCTTGTGCACGATGATGAAGAGCAGGACGAGCAGCGCGCCCTTGCGCTTGAAGAAGTCGACGAAAGGCCCGACGATCGCCTGCACCAGCTCCCCGCCCGTCTTGCGCGAAGCAATCTCCCGATGCCGCTCGGGCTCGCCGACGACCAGCGCCGCCAGCATCGCGGGCAGCGCGAACAGGGAACAGACCAGATAAGCCAGCGTCCAGTCCCAATATTGCGCCACCACCAGCGCCAGCGCACCCGCCGCTGCCGCGCCGATCCGCCAGCCATATTGCGACATGCCCGCACCGATGCCCAATTGCTCGGGCCGCAATATCTCGATCCGATAGCCATCGATGATGATGTCGAACGTCGCCCCCGCAATCCCCAACAGGATCGCCGCCCGCACCGTGCCCATCAGGTCGTTCGCCGGATCGACAAAGGCGAGATTGACCACCGCTGCCATCACCAGCAGCCCGGCCACCAGCATCCAGGATACGCGCTGCCCCAGCCGATGCAGCAGGGGCAGCTTCACCCCTTCGATCACCCAGGCCCATAGCCATTTGAGGTTATAGGCGAGCAGCACCAGGCTGAACGCCGTGACGCTTTTCTTATCGATCCCGTCCTGCGCCAACCGTGACGCCAGGTTTGCGCCGATCATCGCAAAGGGAAAGCCCGACGAAATTCCCAGGAAAAGCGCAGCGAGCGGCGCCTTCTCCACATAGGGCTTCACAGCATCCAGCCAACTTCTGGTGCCCACGGCAATGTCATTCATGAAAAGCTGCGCCCCCGAAGATGCCTATTCCGCCACCATATGACCAATCATCGAAGAAACAAGCACAACGGCCCTCCCTATCTCCCCTCCCGCAGGCGGGAGGGCTGGGGGTGGGCCAGCGCAACGTCGATCGCGTGCGAAAAGTTGCCGCTTCAACGCAATTAACCCACCAACATCCACCCCACAAACCCGACCGCCACAATCCACACCATCACAACGAAGATCAAACCTGCCACAGACACGGGCTTGCGCCGCTCCACGGCCTTCATCCGAAGCTCAGCCATCACATCCGGAGGAACGAGCCTGACCGCAGCCATGATGCCCAACGGCACGATCACCAGATCATCAAGATAGCCAAGGACAGGAATGAAATCCGGAATGAGGTCGACCGGCGACAGGGCGTAAGCCGCGACAGCAGCCGCCAAAGCCTTCGCATACCAGGCAACCCGCGGATCGCGCGCAGCGAGCCAGAGGGCGATGATATCACGCTTGGTATTCCTCGCCCACGCCTTGAGCCTTGTCATCGCTGTCCGGGTCATCAGTGTAGAATGAGATAGCGTCACGATGCCCGCAACTGATCATTGCTCTAGTATCTATCCGTCATGCCAGCGAACGCTGGCATCTTTCGGGCGAGAGCCGAACCTAGCGTCACAAAAATCTCAACACACGCCCATACATAAAGGGTGGATTGGGGACGGTCTGCTAAACCCGACGGCGTTGATGATAGCTGACATTGCCGACCTGCCCAGCAACCCACTAAGCTGAGCGCATGAACCTATTCTTTGCTGCTGTAGCCATCGCTCAAATCTTCGTCGTGGCAGCTATGCTGTTGCGCGGTCAGACTATCCGCGTGCCCATTGCGGGAGGAAAGGCGACGCAAATCAGTAGATCAGAAAGCGTCCTCGGTTTCTATGCTTTGGTGCTAGTCTGGGTAGCCCTATTTGCCTTTGTGGACTTTCTTATCTGGGCATAAGGCGCGGACGGCAGAATGTCCAAAAGTGGTCGTTAGCCGCCGTTGACACGCTGTTATGCGAGCGAAAGCTAGCATCTCCCTCAACAGCACTTACTCAGCCGCCGATCCCGAGCACAACGAAACCCGCTGCCCCACCCCCAACTCACCCCACATCATCAAACAAATGCAACCTCCGAGGCACCCGGGGACGATCCGCCCCTACCATCAACGCCTCGATCACGCCGATGGAAGCCAGCAGTTCGCGCGGCAAATAGGGCTTGGCCAAGCATCCGACCGCCATCTCATGCGCGTCCACCGGGCAACTTCCACTGACGAACAGTACCGCCAAACCCTTGGCATAGGCATGCCGAGCGACGTCGATGCCGGTCTTGTCCCCGTGCAGGGTGATGTCGGCGATGACCAGATCGACCTCATCCTGCTCGATCACGCGGATGGCATGATCATAATCATCGACGGTCGCTGCAACGCGATATCCCGCTTGCTCCAGCACATGCTCATTGTCGAACGCGACCAGCGGCTCGTCTTCAACGACCAGCACGCTGCGGATCGCCTGTCCCTGCTGCCGTGGCTTTGAGTCCCCTTTGACTAGCCCGAAAAACATTTGCCGATCCGCCCCATATGCGCCATGCAACCGATCAAACGCGCAGCATCCCAAGGGAGTTGCGGCCGTTCCTCCGCATTGGGCGATGGCACGGCACCTTTCGTCATTTTCCGGTGCTTTCCATATGGGAAGTGCCGCCGCTTCGTTAAAGGAACCGAGCGTGGAGCCGCCGAAAAAATCAGGACCGCCGCGCAGGGCAGGACCGGGCGGACCCCGGCGCCCTTCGCAGGACAAGCCAGCTGGTACGCGTCCGGCTCGCCCCCCTTTCCGCAAGGCAAAGGCCGCTCCGGCCAAGCCTGCCAATCCTCATCCGGCTCGCACGGCTGCGGCCGCCAGCGGCAAGAATGAACCGCAACGCATCGCCAAGCTGCTTGCCCGCGCCGGCATAGCCTCGCGCCGCGAAGTCGAACGGATGATCGAGGAAGGCCGCGTCACCTTGGACGGCGAAGCGGTATCTACGCCTGCGACCTTGCTGACCTCGCTCAACGGAGTCGCGGTGGACGGAACGCCAGTCGCTCAGCCTGCTCCGGCACGTCTCTTCCTCTTTCACAAACCTTCAGGCTATCTGACCACGGAACGTGATCCCCGCGGCCGCCCGACCATTTACGACCGCTTGCCCGCCGATCTGCCGCGCGTGATGCCGATCGGCCGCCTCGACATGACGACCGAAGGGCTGCTGCTCCTCACCACCGATGGCGAATTCAAGCGGCAGATGGAATTGCCCGCAACGGGCGTTCCCCGCACCTACCGCGCCCGCGCCTTCGGCGACATCAGCCAGGCCCAGCTTGAAGATCTGTTCGAAGGCATAGAAATTGACGGCATCCGCTACGGACAGATCGAGGCCAATCTGGAACGCCGCACCGGGCGCAACCAGTGGATTGAAATGACGCTGACGGAGGGCAAGAACCGCGAAGTCCGCCGCGTTCTGGAACATCTCGGGCTTCAGGTAAGCCGCCTCATCCGCACCAGCTATGGCCCCTTCCACCTAGGCGAACTGGCTTCCGGCGCGGTAGAGGAGGTACGGCAGCATGACCTCATCGTCTTCCGCAAAAGCCTGAAGACGCCCAAATCCTGATTTTCATCCCTTCGGGCTGAATTTGCCGAAGCCCGCCCTTCTTCTGGAACGCCACCCATGAGAATCATCGCAGGCCGATGGAGAGGCCGCCCCCTCACCGCTCCCAAGGGCGATGCCACCCGCCCCACCGCCGATCGCACCCGCGAAACGCTCTTCTCCATGCTGCTGAGCCGGATCGGCTCCTTCGAAGGCCTGAATGTCGGTGATTTCTTCGCAGGCTCGGGAGCCCTGGGCTTTGAAGCCATGTCGCGGGGCGCAGCCACTTGTCTCTTCGTCGAACAGGATCGTGCAGCCTTGGAGGCGATCCGCGCCAATGGCGAACGGCTCGGCGTCCGGCCGGATATCCGCCAGAGCAGCGTCCTGTCCCTCGGCCCAGCCCCCAAGCCGCTCGACCTCATCTTCATGGACCCGCCCTACAATAGCGGCGCGGGCGCGGTAGCGCTCGACAAGCTCAGCCGTCTCGGATGGACCGGCCCCGCAACCTGGGTCAGCATCGAAACCGACCGTCGCGAGGATGTGGAAGTGAAGGGCTTCGTCGCGGACGCAATAAGGGACGTAGGGAAGGCGCGCCTGACCCTGTTAAGAGCAGCCTGAGTCCTTCTCCCCTTCAGGGGTCGATGAGAGGCAGGTGACTCTCATCGAGGTTAGGGAGAGGGGAACGCCCCAAGCGCCCCCCGCTCCTCTCAATCAAGCAGCCTCAGCATCCTCATAAGCCTGCGCTTCCTTCCCAATCAGAATATCCGCCAGGAACCAGTAAGCCTTACCCCAAGCTTCCAGGACCGCGTCGGTGGCTACCTCAGCCCCCAGCACATCACGGATCGCGGGCAGCAGCGCCTCGGCGACCTTCGGATAATGCTCGGCCTTCACGCCGGTTTCGACATGCCGCTGCACCATGCGCTCCACCGCGCCGGTCAGTGCCTGCAACTTGTCGATATTCTCCGCATATCCCAGGATAGCGGCTGCCAAACGCTTCGGCTGCTCGCCACTTTCCTGCGCCGCCTGGTCGAACATGTCCTTGATCGACGCATCCTGAAACAGCCGCTTATACATGGCTGTGGTGATCTCCACGCCATGGCTCCGAAGCGCGGGAGCGGTTGCCTTGACGATCGCGATGGTTTCAGCGCTGAGCTGGTTCATGATGCACCCCTTTATGAGACTCGATAAAGGTGCATTTACGTGACATGTTTAAACATGTAAACTAGCTACATGTTTGATCCCCAAATCTCTTTCAATTAACGCATTCCCTCATGCAATTGACTCGCCACACCGACTACGCCCTGCGCGTCCTCATCCATCTGGCAGTCACGCCCACCGGCCGCGCGACAATCCCCGAAGTCGCCGACGCCTACGCGTTGTCACGCAATCATTTGATGAAAGTCGTCCATCATCTCGGCCTCGGCGGCTTCATCATCACCCAGAGAGGAAGAGGCGGCGGCTTCACGCTCGCCCGCCCTCCCGAATTGATCAGTTTAGGCGAAGTCATCCGCCATACCGAAACCGACATGAATCTAGCGGACTGTGCCGGTTGCGGGCTGCGCTCCGCCTGCGGCCTCTCCGGCATATTAAAGGCCGCGACAGCCGCCTTCCTCGCCGTGCTCGATCAGCACAGCTTGGCCGACGCCGCTAAAGACAAGGCCGGGCTGGCGGCGCTCATTGCCGCCCTGCCCGCGCCCCTGTCCCAAGTCAGCGATTCCTGCGCGCCTTCTTAGAACGCGGCGCTTCACCTGGATTGATGCAGCTATCCTGTACGGTTCGGCTGCACAGCGGATAGTCCTTACCGCCAGCAGGCGGCGGCGTCATGTTCCCGCCCACCGTCACGGGATTTGCTGAGCTTCCTACAGGAGCCGCGGGATCTCTAGGCACTGCGGGCGAAGCTGGCGCCATACCTGTAGCAGGCGGAACCTCTCCGGTAGGCTGACCCGCGTTCGGATCGGCAGTCGTTGCGGGTGTCGCCGGATCCGCCGGCATTGTGTCAGTTGCTGGAGGCTGAGCCGTATTGTCCGGCGCACCCTGGGCGATCGCAATGCCATTAGCGCCGGTTGAAAAAGCCAGCAATGCCGCACCTGCAAGCATGATCGATTTCATCGGGTCATCCTTTCCTGTTCTTCACCCCATTCTGCCTCTTGGCTGATGAAAAACCAGATCGGTGACGCCAGCGTTCCATATCCGCGACGAACTGTTGTCCTGCTGCCACCAAATGAATGTAATCAATCCTCCGGGTAGCGCTCAACATGGGGAAGTTCATGTGCAGCGCCCATCCACGGCAATGCCTCTGCCCATTGCACGTGGATGACGGGAGGAAATAGAGAGGGGTCATCCAAAGTCGAAGTTTGGATATCGACCATCCCGGGAAAATTTTTCGAATTCCGGTAGAAAAGGCCGGTGCCGCAACTGGCGCAGAAGTGCCGTGTCGCGTCTTCAGAAGATCGGTACAGCCTCGGCTCGCCCACAACCTTCAGATTTGCCTCTGCAAAGAGCGCCCAACCAACCATGGGCGCTCCGGCACTGCGGCGGCAGTCGCTGCAATGGCAAATAGCGCTGTAGAATGGTTCTCCCTCTACCTCGTAATGGATCGATCCACACCGGCATCGTCCCCTGGCCACGGCATTTCCCCTTGCATGATTCGCCTTTTGTTCTCATAGATCGATGGCCGCTGCAAGGGGCTGCCCTTGCTCACCCTTCCCATGCTCCCTAGTTGTTGAACATGACCGTCCCCGCTCCCTCGCCCGATGATCCATCTTATCTTCAGGGCCTCAATGAACCTCAGCGGGAGGCTGTGCTTACGACCGAGGGGCCGGTCCTCGTGCTGGCAGGTGCAGGAACGGGCAAGACCGCCGCACTGACCGCGCGGCTTGCTCATCTTGTCGCTACGCGTCGTGCTTACCCGTCCGAGATTCTGGCGGTGACGTTCACCAACAAGGCCGCGAGAGAGATGCGCGAGCGCGTCGGACGCATGATAGGTCCTGCGGTCGAGGGGATGCCGTGGCTCGGGACCTTCCATGCAATCGCGGCGAAGATGCTGCGCCGGCGTGCGGAATTGGTGGGGCTTCAGTCCAATTTCACCATCCTTGATACCGACGATCAACTCCGCCTGATGAAGCAATTGATCCAAGCAGAAGGCGTCGATGAAAAGCGATGGCCCGCGCGGCAGTTGGGCGGCCTGATCGACCAATGGAAGAATAAGGGACTAACGCCGGAAGAAATTGGTGCCAGCGATAGCGAAACTTATGCGAATGGACGCGGCCAGAAGCTTTACGCAGCTTACCAGGCCCGGCTTCGTGAGGTGAATGCCTGCGATTTCGGCGACCTGCTGCTCCACGTGCTGACGATTCTGAAGCGCCATCGTGATGTGCTGGAAAGCTATCAGCAACGGTTCCGCTACATCATGGTCGATGAATATCAGGACACTAACAGCAGCCAATATCTGTGGCTCCGCCTGCTCGCTCAACAGCGCAAGAATATTTGCTGCGTGGGCGACGACGACCAGTCCATCTATTCGTGGCGAGGTGCCGAAGTCGCCAACATCCTGCGGTTCGAGAAAGATTTTCCCGGCGCCAAGATCGTTCGTCTGGAGCAGAATTACCGATCGACGCCTCATATTCTCGGCGCCGCTTCCGGAGTGATTGCCGAAAATGGCAACCGGTTGGGGAAGACGCTTTGGACCGATATCGACGTCGGAGAAAAGGTCCGTGTCATCGGCGTCTGGGACGGCCCAGAGGAAGCTCGCCGCGTAGGCGACGAGATCGAATCGCTGGAGCGTTCCGGGCAGTCGCTCGATGATGTGGCTATCCTGGTTCGCGCACAGCATCAGACTCGCGAGTTTGAAGACCGCTTCATCCAGATCGGCCTCGCCTATCGTATCGTGGGCGGATTCCGTTTCTACGAGCGTGCCGAAATCCGGGATGCGCTTGCCTATCTGCGTCTTGTTAATCAACCGGCTGACGATTTGGCATTCGAGCGGATCGTCAACGTTCCCAAAAGAGGCCTTGGCGACAAGGCGGTGGAGAAGCTTCACCGACTGGCAAGGGCGGAAGGCATTCCTTTGGCGCTAGCGGCTGCGCGCATCCTAGACACCGATGAATTGACACCTCAGGCGCGCCGAGGCCTGGGATCGTTCATAGGAGACCTTGCACGTTGGCGTGACAGGGCGGCTCAGCTGCCCCATGCCGAACTGGCGCGCCAGATACTCGATGAAAGCGGCTATACCGCGATGCTTCAAGCGGAGCGTACAGCCGAAAGTGCGGGCCGCCTTGAAAACCTGAACGAGCTTACCCGCGCGATGGAGGAGTATGAAACGCTTGGCGCGTTTCTAGAGCACGTATCACTGGTCATGGACAATGATGCGCAAGCCGAAGAACGCAAGGTCACGATCATGACCATACACGCGGCAAAGGGGCTCGAGTTCGACACCGTATTTCTGGCAGGCTGGGAAGAAGGAATTTTCCCGTCCCAGCGCGCGCTCGACGAAGGCGGGCTCAACAGCCTCGAAGAGGAACGCCGGCTCGCCTATGTCGCGATCACGCGCTCTCGAAAGATGTGCATCATTCTGCATGCTGCCAACCGGCGTATATATGGCCAGTGGACCAGTTCTATCCCGTCCCGCTTTGTCGGCGAACTGCCGCCTGAGCATGTCGAGGAAGAAAGCAGCATGACTGGCGGAGCGTCATTATGGCGCGCCAACTGGTCTGAGCGTGCCGACCCCTTCTCCAATGTCCAACGTGGCAACGGCCGCGGCCCGGGTTGGCAACGTGCGCAACAAGGCGGTCAATTCAATCGCGAACCTGTTCGGATCGTGGAAGCCCGAGCATCTGCCATCTCACTCGGCAACAAGGGTCGGGATGACATGCAGCTGGGTTTACGCGTTTTTCATCAGAAATTCGGTTACGGAACCGTTGCCGAAATCGAGGGCAATAAGCTGGAAATCGACTTTGAGACAGCGGGCCGCAAGCGCGTCATGGACAGCTTTGTACAGCCCGCCTGACGTTGAGGGTTAGAGGCCCGGCACAGCAAATGCGGCCGCACGCACAGTCAATCGCCTGATCCCTGCCATCGGCTTACGAAATAGATGGGGATTTGGTGGAGCCTAGCGGGATCGAACCGCTGACCTCCTGCATGCCATGCAGGCGCTCTCCCAGCTGAGCTAAGGCCCCATCTCAATGCAGAATAGGCTGCATCCGTGAAAAAGGCTATGCCGCTTTCCGGACAGCCATCATTCTTCGACCCCAAACCCAAGCTTCAGCATATCAAACTAGGCCGATAAACGCCGCTGCTCGGAAATTGGTGGAGCCTAGCGGGATCGAACCGCTGACCTCCTGCATGCCATGCAGGCGCTCTCCCAGCTGAGCTAAGGCCCCTTTCCAATGTCGGCGCTGTTTGGGTCCAGCGCCTCGGAGGTCGCTGCCATTAGGAGGCAGCAACTTCCTTGGCAAGCAGAAAATTACTTAATTGTCGTCGTCGCCGTCGTCACCCGCGGCATCGACACCGAGGTCGTCGTCACCGCCGAGATCAACGTCATTGTCCGGTGAGTCGCCGTCATCATCGACGTCGAGATCCAGATCCAGATCGTCATCCGCCGACTCCAGTTCGCCATCGGCAGTCTCGATGACCTTCTTGGGTGCTTCCTCATAAGGCAGCGGCTGCTTCGACTTAAGAACGGGCTCGGGTTCCCAGGCAGTGTTACAGTTGATGCAGATGACCGGGTCGTCCTTGCCCAGGTCATAGAAGCG
Source organism: Sphingobium sp. S6 (assembly GCF_905120495.1). NCBI lineage: Bacteria > Pseudomonadati > Pseudomonadota > Alphaproteobacteria > Sphingomonadales > Sphingobiaceae > Sphingobium > Sphingobium sp. S6. Next base: position 686,253 of record NZ_CAJHOG010000001.1, read on the forward strand.
CGTGGCGCATTTCGGGCAGATACGCTTCGTGCCCCATTCAGCCTTGACCATGTCCGGCCTTGTCCTTCTTACGAGTGCTTCAACGAATATCACGCGGCACGACCATGTCGCCCGCGAAGCGACGGGCGCCTTGCCATAGCAGAACCGCGCTGTCAAAAGCCGGGCGCGATTTTTCAGTTCCCTGCCAAACGGATTGACCCTTGACCTCTTCTTCCGATGATCCGCTCCCGATGACCTTCAATGGCGCGCCGCCCCTCTCCGGAAGCGTGACCGTACCGGGTGACAAGAGCATCTCGCATCGCTCGCTCATGCTTTCCGCCTTGTCGGTTGGAGAAAGCCGGGTCGAGGGACTGTTGGAGGGTGAAGATGTACTGGCCACCGCTGCCGCAATGCGTGCCATGGGTGCGCAGATCAACCGGGATAGCGATGGCATCTGGCACATCAAGGGCGTAGGGGTCGGCGGGTTGCTGCAACCCCAGACAGCCCTGGACATGGGCAACAGCGGCACATCGACCCGGCTGCTGATGGGCTTGATAGCAAGTCATGCCATCACCGCGACCTTCACAGGTGATGCATCGCTCAGCAAGCGTCCGATGGGGCGTGTAACTGAACCTCTGTCCCGCATGGGTGCCAGCTTCACGTCAAGCCCCGGAGACCGGCTGCCTCTGACGATGCGCGGCGCCTGCCCGGCCGTCCCGCTGGACTATCGCCTTCCGGTCGCATCCGCGCAGGTCAAGTCTGCCATCCTGCTCGCGGGCTTGAACACCCCCGGCGTGACGCGCGTGATCGAGCCGATCCCGACTCGCGATCACAGCGAACGCATGCTGAGAGGCTTTGGCGCGGAGCTGGAGGTCGAGGTCGAGGCCGATGGCACGCGTATCATCACCTTGAGGGGCGAAGCTGAACTGCGCCCGCAGACGATCGCCGTGCCGGGCGACCCCTCTTCTGCAGCCTTCCCGATCGTTGCCGCCTTACTCGTCCCCGGCTCAAAGGTCACGATCGGCAATGTGGGCCTCAATGCCACACGGGCAGGATTGATCGATCTGCTGCGGGAGATGGGCGGCAATATCGTCATCGACAATCCACGAGAGGTCGGCGGCGAACCTGTCGGCGATGTCGTCGTGACAGCGTCTGACCTGAAAGGCGTTGAGCCGGATCCAGCTCGCGCGCCTTCCATGATCGATGAATATCCCGTTGCCTTTATCGCAGCAGCCTTTGCCGAGGGACGCAGCATATTCCGCGGCCTTGAAGAACTCCGCGTCAAGGAGTCCGATCGCATCACCACCATGGCCGAGGGCCTTCGCGCCATCGGCGTGACCGTTGAAGAGCTGGAAGATGGCATCATCATCGAAGGCACGGGTGGCGCACTCCTTCCCGGCGGCGGTCCGATCGCCACCAAGCTCGATCACCGTATCGCGATGAGCTTTGCCGTTGCGGGACTGATATCGAAAAGCGGCGTCACCATTGACGACATGCGGCCTGTCGCCACTAGCTTTCCCGATTTCACCGCACTACTGCAAAAGCTGGGCGCGATGCCATGACCTTTGATCTCGCCAATGTCATCGGATTGATCGGCAGTGCACTGATGGTCATCGCCTATGCTTATAGCAACATGGCGAAGATATTGAATTTTATCCTGTTCAACCTGCTCAATCTGATCGGATCGCTGCTGCTGCTTTATTCGCTGACGGTGCATTTCAACATGGCCTCGTTGGCGTTGGAGGTCGTATGGGCGCTCATCGCACTCATCGGCCTCGCCAAGGCATTGCGGAAAGGCGAAACATCATGATCATCGCCGTCGACGGCCCGGCAGCTTCGGGCAAGGGCACCATCGCCAAGGCGCTCGGGCGCCATTATCGCTTGCCGGTACTGGATACTGGCCTGTTGTATCGAGCTGTAGGCCTTGCCGTGGTAAAGACCGGCGGGGACCCCGACCATGAAGCCGATGCGCTGGCGGCCTGCTCGTTCAATGATGGCGTTCTCGCTGATCCAGCATTGCGTAGCGAAGCGATCGGCTCCCTTGCATCCCGTGTATCCGTCCATCAGAGCGTCCGCCAGGCGCTAGTGAAGCGCCAGCGTGATTTCGCTACCCAGCCCGGCGGCGCGATCCTCGACGGCCGCGACATCGGGACGGTCATTGCACCAGACGCCGATGCCAAGATCTTTGTAACAGCCAGCGTCCATGTTCGCGCGCAGCGGCGCTATGATGACGCGCTGTCGCACGGCGGGCGGCCGGACATGGACAGCCTGATTGCGGACATTCAGGCACGCGACACGCGCGACATGAGCAGGGACCATGCTCCGCTGCGAATGGCCGATGGAGCGGACTTGCTCGACACCAGCAATTTGACTATAGACGCCGCCGTCCAGCAAGCCATTGCACTGGTGGACGCCCAGTTGGAACGTCGGCGAAAGGCCTGACGCGATGACGGGTGCTTGGGAATCCCAGGCGCCCTTTTCGCTTATCTACGGGGCGTCACTTGTCATGGCCGAATGGATGTTCACGCGGCAATCCGGCTGCGCGGGCTGTTTGGCCTGAAAGACCACCGGACACAACCGGTAGGCCAGCAATGACGAGTGAAGGAACTACCATGGCCTCTACGGCACTCCCCTCGCGCGACGATTTCGCCGCGCTTCTCAATGAATCACTTGGCGGTGAAGACGGCGGCTTCGAAGGCCGCGTCGTCAAGGGCACCGTGACCGGCATCGAAAACGACATGGCGCTGATCGACGTCGGCCTGAAGTCGGAAGGCCGCGTGCCGCTGCGCGAATTCGCCGCGCCCGGTCAGAAGGCTGACCTGAAGGTCGGCGACGAAGTCGAAGTCTATGTCGACCGCGTCGAAAACGCTCATGGCGAAGCCATGCTGTCCCGCGACCGCGCTCGCCGCGAAGCCGCCTGGGACAAGCTGGAATCCGAGTTCACCGAAAATGCCCGCGTCGAAGGCGTCATCTTCGGCCGCGTCAAGGGTGGCTTCACCGTCGACCTCGACGGCGCCGTGGCGTTCCTGCCCGGCTCGCAGGTCGATATCCGTCCCGTCCGCGACGTCACCCCGCTGATGGACATTCCGCAGCCCTTCCAAATCCTGAAGATGGATCGCCGCCGCGGCAACATCGTCGTATCGCGTCGCGCCATCCTGGAAGAAACCCGCGCCGAACAGCGCTCGGGCCTCATCCAGACGCTGGCCGAAGGTCAGATCATCGAGGGCGTTGTCAAGAACATCACCGACTATGGTGCGTTCGTTGACCTTGGCGGCATCGACGGTCTGCTGCACGTCACCGACCTGTCGTACAAGCGCATCAACCACCCGAACGAGATGATCAACATCGGCGACACCGTCCGTGTCCAGATCATCCGCATCAACCGCGACACCCAGCGCATCAGCCTTGGCATGAAGCAGCTGGAAAGCGATCCGTGGGAAGGCGCAGCCGCCAAGTATCCGGTCGGTGCGAAGCTGTCGGGCCGCGTCACGAACATCACCGAATATGGTGCGTTCGTCGAACTGGAGCCGGGCATCGAAGGCCTCGTCCACGTGTCGGAAATGTCCTGGACCAAGAAGAACGTCCACCCCGGCAAGATCGTTTCGACCAGCCAGGAAGTCGATGTCATCGTCCTGGAAGTCGATCCCGAGAAGCGCCGCATCTCGCTCGGTCTCAAGCAGGCCCAGAACAACCCTTGGGACAGCTTTGCCGAACGTCACCCGATCGGTTCGACGGTCGAAGGCGAAGTCAAGAATGCAACCGAGTTCGGCCTGTTCATCGGCCTGGACGGCGACGTCGACGGCATGGTCCACATGTCGGATATCGCCTGGGGCATTTCGGGCGAAGACGCGCTGGCTCTGCACCGCAAGGGCGAGACGGTTCAGGCCGTCGTTCTCGACATCGACGTCGAGAAGGAGCGCATCAGCCTCGGCATGAAGCAGCTTGAACGTGGCGGCCCGGCCGCTGGCGGTACGACTGCTGCTGCTGCTGGTCTCAACAAGAACCAGACGGTTACCGTCACGGTTCTGGAAGTCCGCGACGGCGGCCTGGAAGTCCAGGCTGGCGAAGATGGCGCCACCGGCTTCATCAAGCGCAGCGACCTTGGCCGTGATCGCGATGAGCAGCGCTCGGAGCGTTTCCAGATCGGTCAGAAGTTCGACGCCCTGGTGACCGGTTTTGATCGCGCCAAGAAGCCAACCTTCTCGATCAAGGCGCTGCAGATCGCAGAAGAGAAGCAGGCCGTTGCTCAATATGGTTCGTCCGACAGCGGTGCATCGCTCGGCGACATCTTGGGTGAGGCACTCAAGGCCAAGAACGAAGGCTAATCCCTTCGGCATCTAACTAAAGTAATAGGCCCGCCGGAAACTGCTTCCGGCGGGCTTTTCTATCCCAAAATGAGAAAACAACTACCGACATTGGATAATTGCATGTGAGAGGGGACTCACTATAACTAAACTGGGAACCAGAAGGGGGAGCTGGAGGACCAATGATACGTTCGGAATTAATTCAGACGCTGGCAGAAGAAAATCCAGATCTTGGCCTTCAGGAGGTCGAGAGGATTGTCGATCTCTTCTTCAAAGAGATTGTTGATCGCCTCTCCAGTGGAGGGCGGGTAGAGTTGCGAGGCTTTGGCGCCTTCACCACCCGTGCGCGCGACGCGCGGACCGGGCGCAATCCCCGTACCGGAGAGCAGGTGCCGGTCTCGGCCAAACGTGTACCCTATTTCAAACCTGGCAAGGAAATGCGCGAGCGGCTCAACAGCAAAGCTCAGTGATCATCAGCACATCTTGACCTGCGCGTCTGGACCGGTCAGGGAAAGCGCCATGCGGACGTGGCGAAATCGGTAGACGCAGCGGACTTAAAATCCGCCTCCCCCTGGGAATGCGGGTTCAAGTCCCGCCGTCCGCACCAAGGACATCATCCGGCAGCATGTGAATTTTGCCGCAAGGCTGGATATTCTGCCGCGCATCCCGCAATGATAGAGCATGGCCGGCGCGATCAATCCTCAAAGTTTCAGCGACTCCCTTGTCGTTTTGGGGGCGGCGGGACTGGTAATCCCCGGCTTTGCTCGCTTCAGGATCAGTCCCGTCATTGGGTTTATTCTGGTCGGCCTGGCAGTGGGGCCGTCTGGCCTCGGCGCGTTAGTCGCCGAATATCCATGGCTATATCATGTCACCATATCGAACAGGGAGGCCATAGAGCCGTTCGCGGAACTCGGCGTCATATTATTGCTCTTCTCGATAGGTCTGGAACTGAGTTTTCGCCGTCTCTGGACCATGCGAGCTCAAGTCTTTGGCGTGGGCGCAGCTGAACTTATCGGTGGCGCATCGCTGATAGCGATGGGACTTTACTTGCTCGGCCAGCCTCCCGCAGGCGCGATCGGGCTTGGCCTTGCGCTCGCGCTTTCCTCGACTGCCGTGGTGCTGCCGATGGTCGGTACACAAAGTGCGGTAGGGCGCGCGGCCTTTGCGATGCTCCTCTTTGAAGATCTGGCACTTGTTCCCATCATCTTCATGCTGGGCGCTCTTGCTCCCTCGGCAGCGGCAAGCGTGGACGGAGCTTGGGGCGAACTGGCGAATACACTTTTGAAGGGCGGCATCACGATCGCAGTGATGCTCATTCTCGGCCGCATCGTCCTCCCACATATTTTCAGTCAGGCTGCACGGACGAAAAGTCCCGAGGTGTTCCTCGCCGCGAGCCTGCTGGTGGTCATCGTTTCCAGCATCGCCACTTCTCTCGCAGGTCTATCACCGATTGTGGGTGCGTTACTTGCAGGCCTGTTGATCGCTGAGACCGAATATCATGGCGAAGTCGAAGTGATGACGGCACCGTTCAAGGGGCTCGCGCTTGGCGTGTTCCTGATCACCGTTGGCATGAGCCTGGATGTCAGGGTGATACTCGCGAACTGGCCCAGCCTGATTCTGGCGGTGGTCGGGGTGGTCATCACCAAGACGTTGGTCACGGCAGCTCTGCTCTATTTCTCGGGTGCTCGAAAGGGCGTTTCCCTGGAAGTAGGGCTGCTGATGGCCAGCCCTTCCGAAACTACTCTTATCGTCCTCTCGACCGCGGCTGCAGCCAAGCTGATTTTGCCCTCCACCGCTGCTTTTTGGCAGATCGTTACGGCGATCGGCTTGACTATCACGCCGCTCCTCGCCCGTATCGGCCATGACATCGCGCGCAGGCTCGAAATGGCATTAGGCGAAGATACGCCTGAATTGCAGCAGGAAAGCACGGAGGCGGCGGCCGTCGTTATCGGCTTTGGCCGTGTGGGACGGATGGTGTGCGACCTCCTGCGGGTTCACAATCAGCGTTTTACAGTCGTGGAATCGGACCCTGACGTAGTCGCTGAAGGGCGACGGGGCGGATATCCGATCCTTTTTGGCGACGTGGCGCGTGCCGAAATGTTGGACAAACTTCGTCTTGGTCACGCTCGAGCACTGATCCTCACCATGGACGATCCGGTGCTATCGGTACGAGTGACGAAGAGGGTCCGGGGATGGGTGCCGGATTTGCCCATCATCGCTCGAGCGCGCGATACAGATCATGCCGCGCAACTTTATCAAGCGGGCGCCAGCGATGCTGTGCCTGAAACGCTGGAAAGCTCGCTTCAGCTGGCTGAAACTGCGCTGGTCGACCTGGGCGTGGCGATGGGGCCTGTTATCGCGTCCATTCATCAGACACGGGAAGATCTACGCATGGGCATCAAAGATGCGGCGCAACTGGAGACGCCCCCCAAATTGAGGCGGCTCCGTTCTGACGAGGTTGCCTAAGGCCCAGCTGCTATGGCGTTATCGGATGCGGGAACGGGCATGCCACTCCCGTCCCAGTTCGGCTCCTTGTCCATCCGCTCCAACGTCTTGCTGGCGAACTCTGCCATGTTGCCGCCGTGCGGGTTGTAAGCCACCGGCAGTAAATTACGCCGCGCCTGTTTGCGATCACCGACACGCAGTTGCTGCATTGCCAAGGTCATGCGCAGCCCAAGGTCGAACGGTGCCAGTTCCGACGCCCGTTCCAGCGCTTGAATTGCCAAGGAAGATGGCGTTTTCCCCTGACGGACAAAGCTGTCATAATAATAGAAGAGCGGCAGCGGGTGGTCATTTTCGATGCGATTGAGCGCCGTGAAAGGAGCGCGTGCTTCCTTATAGCTCTCGTCGCGATCCGGTGCATCTTGCGCGATGCGATAGAGGGAAAGCCCCTTCTGGACATAGGCGTTGACCTGCCTCGGGTCCACGGCAAGGGCAGCATCGGCGGCGGCGACCGCTTCCTTATCGTTGCCAGCGTCATGCTCTGCCTCCGCCAACGCAGAGAGGACTGCGGCATCCTTCGGGAAGCGCGAAGCTATGGCGCGCGCGTCGGCCAGAACGGCCTTGGCCATTTCACGATCGACACCGCGCCTCGAACGAATGATGACCGGCATCACGGCGCTTGCCCCTGCCGTCATCCCTTGCACGACGACGGGGCCGGTTTTGATCATGCCGGCGGGCAGCTTGATCATCGTCATCCGAGATTTGAGCAGATAGCGATCCAGCTCATGTTCGAGCTGGCCGAAATCTCCAAATGCTTCGATAGCAGCAGACCGCGGGTCTTTACCCTGAGACATAAGGGTGAGGTAGCGTGTAAGCTGGCCTTTCCTTTCGGCGCTGAAGGTCAGATAATGATAAAGCAGCCAGCTCTTGCCATAGAAAGCGTCGTACCTCTTGCTGCGGCGCTTTTCATAGGCGGCAGGGTCAAGCAAATCACCCGCAGTCACATCGGCTGCCATGTAGAGCTCATAGGCGCGATGCTGCGCCGGCCGTCCGAGTTCGACGCCGCCGTCCTTCGGAAATGCGGCTGACGAAAAAAACTCCGCAGCACCTTCCGACATCCAGCGGGGCAAAGGAAAGCTGCTCGATCCAATCAGAAAATGATGCGCATATTCATGGAGCAGCGTGATCATTGACGTGTCGATTTGACCGCGCGTAGCCCTGACCTGCGGAACGATTGCGACCGATCCACCAGCGCGGGGCACATAAAATCCGCCTATATATTGCGAATTGGCCCCATACAGCTTTCGAACCTGCGCTTCACTACTCACAACATAAATAGTGAGGCGGTTGGACGGACTGGGACGCAGGTTCGGCGATCCCGTGACCGCTGCCATGGCCGCATGGTAGCTTTCGAGCTGCTGCGAGAATAGGCGAGCCTCTGTCGCCCGGGTTTCCGCATAGACCACAAAATGGTCGCTCGAGGCTTCCAACCATTCGGCACGTGCAGCAGCGGGCGTCAGCAACAGACCGAGAGCAATAAGAAGCCGCATGATCCCCCCGAACCGGTTAGCTTGCCAGATTAGCGATGACTTGGACAGAAACAAGGTGGCGAAAGCTGAGCCAGAGCTTCGCCGTTGTTTGAGCTTCCGAAGGTCCGTGCGTTACGCTTGGCAGTTAGTCAGAGCCGCCTTTACTGCCTCGACTGCCGCAACAGCCTTGTCACCGTCGGGGCCGCCACCCTGCGCCATGTCCGGGCGGCCGCCGCCGCCTTTCCCGCCAAGTGCTTCAACGCCTGCGCGAACGAGGTCGACGGCGTTGATGGAGCCGACCAGATCGTCCGTGACTCCTACAGCGATGCTGGCGCGGCCATCCATCACAGCAAGAACTGCGGAGACGCCGCTGCCGAGTGTCGCCTTGTTCTGATCGACTATGCCGCGGAGTTCCTTGGGATCGAGCCCCTCAATCACCTGACCGATGAAATTCACGCCGCCGACCTTTTCCGGCCCTGCCGCCTGCGCGCCGCTACCGCCGCCCAGAGCAAGCGCCTTCTTCGCTTCCGCCAGTTCGCGTTCCAGCTTGCGGCTCTGTTCCACGAGCGCCGCTATGCGCGCCGGAACCTCTTCGGGGGTGGTCTTGAGCGCGGCGGCCGATTGGCGCAGGCGATCTTCGCGGTCGGTGAGCCACAAGCGCGCGGCCTCACCAGTCAGGGCTTCGATACGGCGGACGCCAGAGGAAACAGCGCTTTCCGAAATGATCTTGAAGATCGCGATGTCACCGGTCGCATTGACGTGCGTGCCGCCGCAGAGCTCGACCGAATAGCTGTTCGCATCACCCTTCCCCATCGAAAGGACGCGGACTTCGTCTCCATATTTTTCGCCAAACAGAGCCATCGCTCCCGCCGATATGGCGTCATCGGGCGTCATCAGGCGTGTGGTCACCGCTTCATTGTGACGCACCTGCTCGTTCACCAGGCTTTCGATCGCGGCGATCTGGCTGTGCGTCAGCGCTTCCGGATGCGAATAGTCGAAGCGCAGGCGATCGGGCGCAACCAGGCTGCCCTTCTGCGTCACGTGCGCGCCCAGCGTGTTACGCAGCGCGGCGTGGAGCAAATGGGTGGCGCTATGATTAGCGCGGATACGATCGCGGCGGTTCACGTCGACCGAGAGGTGAACGGTATCGCCTACCTTGATGCTGCCTTGGCCGATCTTGGCCCGGTGAGCATGCAGGCGCCCCAATGGCTTGGCAGTATCTTCGACATCGGCAACCAGGCCCGACAAGGACGTGATCGTGCCCGCGTCGCCCATTTGACCGCCGCTTTCACCATAAAAAGGCGTCTGGTTGGTGACGATCGTGACCGTCTCGCCAGCGGTTGCGCTGTCGAAGTTCACACCGTCCTTCACGATCGCCAGCACCTCGCCCTCACCCTCGGTGGAGCTGTAGCCGATGAACTCGGTATTCCCCGCTTTTTCGGCGATATCGAACCAGATTTCGTCGGAGGCTTTTTCGCCCGAGCCCTTCCAGGCAGCGCGAGCCGCGGCCTTTTGTTCGGCCATGGCGGCGTCAAAACCTTCGCGATCGACGGTCAGGCCGCGCGAACGCAGCGCGTCTTCGGTCAGGTCATAGGGGAAGCCATAGGTGTCATAGAGCTTGAACGCAGTTTCGCCCGGCAGCGTGCCGCCTTCGGACAGGTCCAGGGTCGCTTCGTCCAGCAGCTTCAGGCCCTTTTCCAGGGTCTGGCGGAAGCGGGTTTCCTCACGCAGCAGCGTTTCCTCGATCAAGGGCTGCGCGCGAACCAGTTCCTGATAAGCGCCACCCATTTCGGACACGAGGCTGCCCACAAGGCGATGCATCAACGGCTCTTTGGCGCCGATGATGTGCGCATGGCGCATGGCGCGGCGCATGATGCGACGCAGGACATAGCCTCGGCCCTCATTGGCTGGCAGCACGCCGTCTGCGACCAGGAAGCTGGTCGAGCGGAGATGGTCCGCAATGACGCGATGGCTGGCCTTGAACTCGCCATCGATCGCGGTCTTGGTCAGCGCGCCCGATTCTTCGATCAACGCCTTGAAGGTGTCCGTATCATAATTGTCGTGGACGCCCTGCAAAACAGCCGCGATACGCTCCAGCCCCATGCCGGTGTCGATGCTGGGCTTGGGCAGTTCGCCGACGATCTCGTTTGCTTCCTGCTCATATTGCATGAAGACGAGGTTCCAGACTTCGACGAAACGGTCGCCATCTTCTTCCGGTGATCCGGGAGGACCGCCCCAGATATGCTCGCCATGGTCGTAGAAAATTTCCGAGCAGGGGCCGCAAGGTCCGCTGTCACCCATGGCCCAGAAGTTATCCTTGGTCGGAATGCGGATGATGCGGTCTTCCGGCAGGCCCGCAATCTTCTTCCAGAGGTCAAAGGCTTCATCGTCGGTGTGATAGACGGTGGCGGTGAGCTTTTCCGCCGGAAGCCCCCACTCCTTCGTCAGCAGGGTCCAGGCATGGGTGATCGCCTGTTCCTTGAAATAGTCGCCGAAGCTGAAATTCCCCAGCATTTCGAAGAAGGTGTGATGCCGCGCCGTGTAGCCGACATTGTCCAGATCGTTGTGCTTGCCCCCTGCACGAACCGATTTCTGGCTGCTGGTCGCGGTCGTATAAGGCCGGGTTTCCAGGCCCGTGAAGACATTCTTGAACGGCACCATCCCCGCATTGACGAACATCAGTGTGGGGTCGTTGTGCGGCACCAGAGGCGCTGAAGGAACGATGGTGTGGCCGTTCGCCCCGAAATAGTCGAGGAAGGAGCGGCGAATGTCGTTGGTCGATGTCATGCGCGCGATTTAGTGGGAAGCGCCCCGGCGCACAAGCGGGGCTTTTCATCGCAGCGGTCAAGCGGGGTCTCTTATCCGACAAGACACGCGAATCCGCCGTTTAGCGGCCCAGCGGCATTGCCCCTATCCTCAATCAAGAATAAGGCCGCGTCATGGATGACAATACCCGCCGCGCAGCTTTGGATTATCATCGGCTTCCTCAGCCTGGAAAGCTGAGGATTGAACCTACCAAGCGCATGGTCAATCAGCGCGACTTGGCGCTGGCCTATTCACCGGGCGTAGCGGCTCCCTGCCTTGAGATCGCCGAAGATGCCGACAAGGCGATGGACTATACCGCGCGTGGCAATCTGGTCGCGGTAATCTCCAATGGCACCGCCGTATTGGGGCTAGGTTCGATCGGTGCCCTTGCGTCCAAGCCGGTGATGGAGGGAAAGGCGGTCCTTTTCAAGAAATTCGCCGACATCGACGTGTTCGACATAGAAGTGGACACGACCGATCCGGAGAAGTTCATCGAGGCGGTCGCGCTGCTGGAGCCGACCTTCGGCGGCATCAATCTGGAGGATATCAAGGCGCCGGAATGTTTCGCCATCGAGGCGGAACTGAAGAAGCGGATGAATATTCCCGTCTTCCATGACGACCAGCATGGCACGGCGATCGTCGTGGCCGCCGCCGTGCGCAACGCGCTGGTGCTGCAGGGCAAGTCTTTGGCAGAAGCGCGATTGGTGACGTCCGGTGCGGGCGCAGCGGCGCTGGCTTGTGTCGATTTGTTGGTTTCGATGGGCCTGCCAGTCGAGCATGTGACGCTGACCGACAAGGACGGGGTCATCCATGCGGGACGCGAGGGCATGCTGCCCAACATGGCACGCTATGCGCGGACCACGAATGCGCGGACTTTGCCCGAGGTGCTACCGGGCGCGAACATATTCCTGGGCCTGTCCGCGCCCGGCGTGCTGAAGCCTGAATGGCTTCCCCTGCTCGCTCCCAATCCGCTGATCTTCGCATTGGCGAATCCGGAGCCCGAGATCAGGCCTGAGGTCGCGCGCGAGGCGCGGCCCGACGCAATCGTTGCCACGGGCCGCTCGGATTATCCCAATCAGGTCAATAACGTCCTTTGCTTCCCCTATATGTTCCGGGGCGCGCTCGACGCGCGCGCGACCGAGATAAACGAGGCCATGAAGGCTGCCGCCGCCGAAGCGATCGCAGCGCTGGCCCGCCTTCCGGCGCATGACAGTGTTGCGCAGGCCTATGGCGGGCGGCGGCTGGTTTTCGGGCCGGACTATATCATCCCGACGCCCTTTGACCCCAGACTGATTGCCGAGATCGCGCCTGCGGTCGCCAAGGCTGCGATGGAGAGCGGAGTCGCGAAACGTTCGCTCGACATCGAAGCCTATCGCCGGTCATTGGCGCAGCAGAACACGCGTTCGGCGCAGCTGATGTTGCCGGTGTTCGAAGCCGCGCGAGGAACCTGCCGCCGTATCGCCTATGGCGAGGGCGAGGATGAACGCGTGCTGCGCGCGATCCAGGACGGGCTGGATGAGGGGATCGTCCGTCCGGTCATCATCGCCCGGCGGCGAATATTGGAGCAGAAGCTGCCAGGCCTTGGTTTGCGCTTCGAACTTGACCGCGATGTGGAGGTTGTGGACCCCGAAACCGACCACGAACTGCTGGCAGAGTTGGTCGAGGCATATCGTGCCATCGCTGCGCGCAAGGGTGTCCCGACGGCCGAGCTGCTGCGCCATGTCTATCGGCGACCCACCGTCACAGCCGCGATGTTGCTTCGCACCGGGCGTGTGGATGCGGCGCTGGTCGGCGGTAACAGCGAATATTGGGGCCAGGTCGAGCATGTGCTGCGGATCATCGATCGCCGGGCGGGACATAGCCGGGTCTACGCCCTGTCAGGACTGATCCTGGACGCCGGCGCGTTGTTCATTTCCGACACCCATATGGTGCCCGATCCTACGCCTGAACAGGTTGCCGAAATGGCCATCGCCGGGGCGACCGAGCTTCGGCATTTTGGCCTGACGCCCCGCGTCGCCCTGCTCTCGCACTCCAACTTCGGAGCGTCGCACAGTCCCAGCGCGCGGAAGATGCGGACGGCGCTACAACTGGTGCGCTCGCAGGCACCCGACCTGCTGGTGGATGGCGAAATGCATGCCGATGCCGCGCTCAGTCAGTCTTTGCGAGAGCGGCTGGTTCCCGATGCGCGGTTCGAAGGCCCGGCCAATCTGCTGATCATGCCCAACCTAGATTCGGCGAACATCACGCTGACGGCGCTGTCAGCTTCCTCCAGTTCGCCTACGGTCGGGCCGATGTTGATGGGGCTGGCGCAGCCGATTCATGTACTGACACCTGGCGTAACCGCGCGCGGCATCCTGAACCTCACTGCGATTGCAGCGGCGGAGGTAGATCGGGAAGGCTGAGCTTAACCTTTTTCGTCCAACAAGGCGAACATGGCAGGATTGTTCAGGAACGTTGCGAAGCTGGCTGGGCCGAAGCTGTTGATCGGCGGCGCGCTCGGCGCTGTTGGGTTGCTGGTGGGAAGCTATGTGGATCGCGGGCGCGATCTGCAATCGCCGCGGCAGGATGCTCCCGCCCAGAAGAGGGTCGCTAGCCCGGCGCTGGTAGAGCGTAGCCGCTCGCAACCGTTGCCGGTCGATCCCCATGCTCTGGTGGTCAAGAGCGTGTTGCCGATAGAGACACCGTTTCGCCACGGCGACTATGTCTGGGATGAGAGCCGTGCCCCGGCAGCGGGTCCAGTCATCATCACAGTGGACCTGAAGGCGCAGACCTTGTCCGCTTTCCGGGACGGTCATGAGATCGGCGCGGCGGTGATCATCTATGGTGCGGACGACAAGCCAAGCCCGCTTGGAGCGTTCCCGATCACGCAGAAGGACGCAGACCATGTATCCAATCTCTACGACGCGCCCATGCCCTACATGCTGCGGCTGACGAATGACGGCGTCGCGATCCATGGCAGCGATGTCCAATGGGGCAATGCCACCCATGGCTGCATCGGCGTGCCGACAGCCTTTGCCCGCAAGCTGTTCGCGGCAGTCAAGCTGGGCGATCTGGTAATCATCACGCAGGGCAAAATGCTGGATACCGGCCATGTCGGCAAAGCGGGCTGAACGCGCCTAACCCTGTCGACAGAGCGCGTTCCCGTTACGATCTTCCGCGCGTAGGGCAGCACCGGCTTCGCTGGCTGATCGAGGAAAGCTGACGCCCTCCAACGATCCACGGCCTTCGCACAAGGCGGTGCATTTCATGTCGAGGACCCCGGGGAAAGCGATCTGATCGCCATCATATTGGGCCACGATGATACAGCGACTGCCACGGTCCAAACTGAAGATCAGCTTGTCCCCGGCGCGTCTTGCACTTCCCTGCCCTCGGCAGCTCTGATCTTCTCCGAATACCGCTTCTACGCCGAAGCGGAACTCACCGGCTTGAGCGGGGATGATGCAGAGACTGTCGCTGCCCGCCTCATGGCGCCTGCGGAAAAGGCCGACGGGAGACGATCTGGAGTTATCTGCGATGACGCCGCTTTCGATCGCTGCGCGCTCCAGCCCCGATGCGGAAGCCATGTTGCCCGAAACGGTGCCTGAACGCTCGCCACTACCTTGGCAGGCAGCGAGCAGTGGCAGGAGGGCGAGGCTATTCCACCGTGTCGACAGCCGACAGTCCTTCCGCGCCAACGCGCCGGAAAAAGCAGGAACGCGCACCAGTATGACAGGTGGGACCCGCCGGAACTGCCTTCACCCACACCGCGTCCTGATCGCAGTCGATCCGAATGTCGCGCACCTCCAGCATGTTGCCGGAAGTTTCGCCCTTTTTCCACAAGGACTGGCGGCTGCGTGACCAGAAATGGGCCAAACCCGTCTCTATCGTCAGTGCCAGCGCCTGATCATTCATATGGGCGAGCATCAACACCTCGCCGGTGGCAGCGTCAGTGACGACCGCTGTGATCAGCCCGTCGCGGTCATATTTCGGATTGAGGGTCAGCCCCTTGTCGCGTGGTTCGTCCATAGCCCGGCTATAAGACGGTCGAAGGCCGATGCGAAGCCTATGCAATGAGAAAAAGGGAGAAGATGGGGCGATCGACGGGATCCGAACCCGCGACCTCTGGTACCACAAACCAGCGCTCTAACCAACTGAGCTACGATCGCCACAGGGCCGTTTGGCCCAGGAGAGATGCGGCACATATGCGGCCATTGGATGGCCGTCAAGCTGACAAATGCGACTATGAGACTGAAAAAGAAACGGGGCGCGAAACCGACGGTCCGCGCCCCTCTTCCCTCTGTTCAGTACATCAGCGCAACGGAGCGTTTTCCCCCTGCTGCAGCTACTCTCCCAACCATCTGGCCGCGATGCCAAACGGTCCTATTATGCAAGTGGGCGCCGATGACGACGCCAGTTCCGATCTTAGTTGACCGAGTCTTTAAGGCCCTTGCCAGCCTTGAACTTAGGCTGAGCAGACGCCTTGATCGTCATGGTTTCGCCAGTGCGCGGATTACGGCCCGTCGATGCCTTGCGCTGGGAAACGGAAAATGTGCCGAAGCCGACGAGGCGAACTTCATCGCCCTTCTTGAGCGCGGAGGAGATAGAATCGAACACGCTTTCAACAGCCTTGGTCGCGTCGCTCTTGCTGAGGCCGCTGCTTTCAGCAACAGCACTGATCAAATCCTGCTTGTTCATACCTTTGGAACCCCCTTCTAACTGTGTGAATACCTAAGGAATCGCGGCATAGGCGGCGCAATAAGGCGCAGCTTTGAACGGCTGTCAAAGGGAAAGCGACGAAGCCGCCACCTCCAATGAGATTTTCAGCCATGGGCTGAAATCTCACTGAACGTAGCGGTTAATCAGTGTCGCACTTGCAATCAGTGACGAAGCGTTGCGTCACCATCCCGCCCGGCGGCCGGACTCGGCTGAGCGGCGAGGTCGTCCTCTTCCGTCCAGGCGATCGCTTCGGGCACGGACACCAGTGCGCGGGCAAGCACCTCGTCGACATGGGATACGGGTACGATCTCCAGCCCTTCCCGGATATTAGCGGGGATCTCTGCCAGATCCTTCTCATTCTCCGCCGGGATCAGCACGGTCTTTATGCCACCACGTAGGGCCGCCAGCAGCTTTTCCTTGAGGCCGCCGATCGGGAGCACCCGGCCACGCAGCGTGACTTCGCCCGTCATCGCCACATCCTTGTGGACTGGGATGCCGGTCAGCGTCGAAACGATGCTGGTCACCATGCCTATGCCCGCCGACGGTCCGTCCTTCGGCACCGCGCCTTCGGGCAAGTGGATATGGATATCTTTGCGCGTGAAGATGCTGGGCTTGATGCCGTAGCCGGGCGAGCGCGCCTTCACATAAGAGAAGGCCGCCTGAACGGATTCGTTCATCACCTCGCCAAGCTTACCCGTCGTGCGGATCGCGCCCTTGCCCGGCACAGTGACCGCTTCGATGGTCAGAAGCTCGCCGCCGACTTCGGTCCAGGCCAAGCCAGTCACGGCGCCGATCTGGTTCTCTTCTTCACCCACGCCATGGCGGAACTTCCGGACGCCAGCATATTCGGCAAGATTTTCAGGCGTGATCGTGACCTTGTCATAGACGCCTTCCAGTATCTTGCGGAGCGCCTTACGGGCCAGCCTTGCCACCTCACGTTCGAGCGTGCGGACGCCCGCTTCGCGCGTATAATGGCGGATCAGGTCGCGGATGGCCGCTTCGGTGACTTCCAGCTCACCTTCCTTGAGGCCATGCGCGTCGATCTGCTTTTGCAGCAGGTGGCGTTGCGCGATCTCGACCTTCTCATCCTCGGTATATCCTTCGAGCCGGATGATCTCCATCCGGTCCAGCAGCGGCTGCGGCAGGTTCAGTGAGTTGGCAGTTGTCACGAACATTACGTCCGACAGATCGACGTCGATCTCCAGATAATGATCCTGGAACTTGCTGTTCTGTTCGGGATCAAGCACCTCCAGCAGCGCCGAGGCCGGATCGCCGCGGAAATCCTGACCCAGCTTGTCGATCTCATCAAGAAGGAATAGCGGGTTCATCGTCCCGGCCTTCTTGAGGTTAGTCACGATCTTGCCGGGCAGCGACCCGATATAGGTACGGCGGTGGCCGCGAATCTCGGCTTCGTCACGGACGCCGCCCAATGATTGGCGCACGAATTCCCGCCCCGTCGCCTTCGCGATCGAGCGGCCAAGCGAAGTCTTGCCGACGCCCGGAGGGCCGACGAGGCAGAGGATCGGCCCCTTAAGCTTGTTGGTACGCGCCTGAACGGCGAGATATTCGATGATCCGGTCCTTGACCTTCTCCAGCGCGAAATGATCCTCATCCAGGATCCCCTGCGCGCGCTTGAGGTCAGTCTTAACCTTGCCCTTCTTGCCCCAAGGCAAGCCGAGCAGGACGTCAAGATAATTGCGCACGACGGTCGCTTCCGCCGACATGGGCTGCATGCCCTTCAGCTTCTTGAACTCGGCGGTAGCCTTTGCCCGGGCTTCCTTGCTCAGCTTCGTCTTGGCGATCTTGTCCGCGAGTTCGGCGAGCTCGTCGCCCTCCTCGCCTTCGCCATTACCTAGCTCCCGCTGGATCGCCTTCAGCTGCTCGTTCAAATAATATTCGCGCTGGGTCTTTTCCATTTGCCGCTTTACGCGGCCCCGGATCTTCTTTTCGACCTGCAGTACGCCAAGCTCGCCCTCCATGAAGGCGAAGACCATCTCGAGGCGCTTGACCGGATCAGCTTCGACCAGCAGAGACTGCTTGTCGGACACCTTAACATTGATGTTGGCTGCGACCGCGTCGGCGAGCCGGCCTGCATCCTCAATCTCGCGCAGCTGCACCGGCGTTTCGGCGGGCAGCTTCTTGTTGAGCTTCGCGTAATTTTCGAACTGCTCCGCGACAGAGCGCATCAGCGCGGAAGCCTCTGGCCCTTCAGCCGCAATCTCATCGATCGGATCGACTTCTGCCACAAGATGGCTGTCCGTGGTGCTGATTGATTGCAATTGCGCGCGGCTTTTCCCTTCAACCAGTACCCGAACGGTGCCGTCAGGCAGTTTCAGGAGCTGGAGCACGACAGCGATCACGCCCGTATCATAAAGCGCGTCCCGATTGGGATCGTCTTCAGCCGGGTCGAGCTGGGAAACGAGAAAGATTTCCTTGTCGCCCTCCATCGCGGATTCAAGAGCGGCGACGCTCTTGTCGCGGCCAACGAAGAGGGGAACGATCATCTGCGGAAACACCACAATGTCGCGCAGCGGAAGAAGAGGATATTGCGTAGTCATTCAATCTCCGGAGGGCCGCTCCATGCTTGGCTCTGCCATGCGGTTCACCGCTTTATGGGGGCAGTCAGGGCCTCATTCAATTGGGGCCGTTCTTTTAACGTATAGCAGGAACGGTCTGCTTCCTGCCCTTGGCTCAGAAGGGCAGCTTGAATCCGGGAGGCAAAGGCAGGCCGCTCGTCATCTTGGACATTTCGCTTGAGCTGGCCTCATCAGCCTTTTTGCGGGCATCATTGAAGGCCGCGGTGACCAAATCTTCCAGCATTTGCTTTTCGCTGGGTGCAAGCAGACTGTCTTCGATCGACACGCCC
Organism: Sphingobium sp. S6; assembly: GCF_905120495.1. Taxonomy (NCBI): domain Bacteria; kingdom Pseudomonadati; phylum Pseudomonadota; class Alphaproteobacteria; order Sphingomonadales; family Sphingobiaceae; genus Sphingobium; species Sphingobium sp. S6. The sequence continues at coordinate 704,873 of NZ_CAJHOG010000001.1, forward strand.
AGGATCCGGCCTTTGGCCGACGCGCGAACCTTTACCAGGCCGCCCCCGGCAGAACCCTCGACCTCGATCTTGTCCAGATTCTCCTGGGCACGCTGCAACTCTTCTTGCACGCGGCTGGCCATGCCCAATATTTCGTTTAGATCTTTCATCGCTCTGCGCTCCATGGTTCGGTCCGATCGAGATCGGCATCGGGGAAAGCTGCAAGCACGGCTTTCACCACTGGGGTATCGAATATCTCGGCGCGTTCCCGCACCTCCGTCTGCTGCTGCTCCTCCAATAAGGAGGGAGCAGCACTGCCTTCGCTTCGCCTGATCTGCCATGGCGAGCCTGTCGCCTTCTGCAACTCGATGGCGAGAGTCCGGCAGAAATCTCCGTCAGTCCAATCCTGCGTCAGCTGCAATTCCATCTCTGGCGGATCGAAGCGGACGATGCGCACACAATCATGAAGGAAGTCAGCGAGCCGCCCCTTTTTTTGTTCCCAAAGAAGGTCCACGACAGCCTTTACGTCGGTGGGCAGTGATGCGGCGGACGTGGTTGATGGGGTCGCTGCCGCTCCCTGGACCGACGGAACCCCGCCGTCACGCAGGAGCCGGGCGATCTCCCCCGGATCAGGCATGGTCGCGGCGTGCATGACGCGGAGCAAAGCCATTTCGCAGGATTCAATCGGGAATGCGGCGCTCGAGACTTCATCATGACCCTTGAGCAGCAACTGCCACAGACGATGGAGCGGCGCGAAGCCGATTTGCGACGCCCAATCAGCAAGCGCCTCACGTTCCTCCGCTGATTGTCCGGGTGTCGCGAGGTCACGGCCGGCCTTCATCAATGTGACGGCGTGCACCAGTTCAAGGAGGCCGCGAAGAAGAGCAAGAGGCTCGACCCCCAAAGCATATTGCTCACGCACGGCGGAGAGAAGCGCGCCGGTATCTCCCTCCAGCAGAAGCCCGAGCAGGCGACGAACAGCGCCGCGATCCGACAGGCCGAGCATCTCGCGCACCTGAGCGGCGGTGACGAGCGGGGCACCCTCCCCCATCTCGGCATGGGCGATCGCCTGGTCGAGAATCGACAGGCCGTCACGAGCGGAGCCTTCGGCTGCCTGGGCTATGAGCGCCAGGGCATCTTCTTCGGCGGCAACCTGCTCCGCCTCAACCACATGCGCGAAGTGGGCGGCGAGCAGTTCGGCCGGGATGCGGCGGAGATCGAAGCGCTGGCAGCGGGAAAGGACGGTGATCGGAACCTTGTTCACCTCTGTCGTGGCGAACAGGAATTTCACGTGGGCGGGCGGCTCTTCCAGTGTCTTGAGGAGCGCGTTGAACGCGTTCTTCGAGAGCATGTGGACTTCGTCGATGATGTAGATCTTGTAGCGGGCTGACACGGCGGCATAGCGCACCGCCTCGATGATCTCGCGCACATCGTCGACGCCGGTATGGCTTGCCGCGTCCATTTCGACCACGTCGATGTGACGGCCTTCCGCAATCGCCAGACAGGGTTCGCAGACGCCGCAAGGGTCGATAGTCGGGCCGCCCTGCCCATCGGCGCCGACGCAATTCAGCGCCTTGGCAATGAGGCGGGCGGTCGATGTCTTACCGACGCCTCGTACCCCGGTCATGAGGAAGGCATGCGCCAGCCTGCCTCGCCGGATCGCATTACCCAGCGTCTGAACCATGGCATCCTGCCCGATCAGTTCGCGAAAGCTGCGCGGCCGGTATTTGCGCGCGAGCACGCGATAGGGCTGAGGTGAATCGGACATGGTAACAATCTAGCGGCTTGAGGAGCGGCTGTCGAAGCCGGAAGCCGAATAAAGGTGGGAGCCGGAACGACCCGCGGCGAAATCGTTGTGGCTGCTTCCGTCAGGACCTGACCAGGTTGGCGACGACCACGTCCGCCCGACTCCCGGCGCGGCATATGGCGAAAGCCCATCGCGATGGCAAGGGCTGGGTTATTCCAACCCGGTCCGCTGTGCCTTTGATACGAATTCCAGTGCGGCGCGGGCCGTTTCCGCAATGGCCGCATCTGCCGCCTTGCCGTCCACCTTCGGACGATCGAGATAGATGGCGAGCAGATATTCCTCACCGGATGGGGTCTTCACCAACGCCACGTCATTATAGGCTGTGCCGCAACTTCCCGTCTTGCTGCCCGAAGTCCAGCCCTTGGGCAGACCGGCCTTGATCCGCTTGTCGCCAGTCGTGCTGCCGTTCAGCCAGGTTCGAAGACGCTCCGCGCTTTCGGGCTTCATGTCCCGGAAGATCAGACGCGCGATCAAACCAGCCATAGCGGCTGGACTTGTAGTGTCGCGAACGTCACCCTCCATATTCTCGTTGAGCAAGGGCTCTGTACGATCCAGACGCGTGACCGTGTCTCCATGTGCGTGGACGAAGGCGGTGAGGCCTTCCGGCCCGCCGATCATCGGCAGCAGCAGATTCGCCGCGCTGTTGTCGCTGACTTCCACCGCGGCTTTGGCCAGCTCCGCCATGGAGAGGCGACCGCGCTTGCGGTTGGCTTTCACGACTGGCGCGTGATCCAGGATGTCCGCGTCGGTGAAGGCGACTTGTCCCTCCAGCCCAAACCGTCCAGCATCGGCGCCCATCAACACGGCCGCTGCCAGTGGCGCCTTGAACGTCGAACACATGGCGAAGCGTTCATCCCGGTTGAAGCCGAGGAGCAGGGCGCCCTTGCTATCGACCAGCGCTACACCGAGACGCCCCCCGGTCTCCTTTTCGATCTCTCGCGGGTTGCGCACGGACTTCACGACCGATTCGCTGACCGTGTAGCGCGGAGCGGCAGGGAGCAGCGACTGGCGAGCGCCATCCTGTTGCGCGCTGGCTGATCCGGAGAGCGAGATGACCGCCAATATGGCGGCACTGACGCAGCCGCGCATCCGTTACATGCCCTGCATATTGTAGGATTCGCCTGGAATGCGGACAGTCAGCCCATCGAGCTTGTCCTCCAATATGATCTGGCAAGACAGACGGCTGGTCCGCGTGGCGGCGGCTGCGAGATCCAGCATATCTTCTTCCGCTTCGCTTGCAGGGGTCAGCTTGGGAAAGTCTGCCGCCTCCACGATCACATGGCAGGTTGAGCAGGCCATCTGCCCTTCGCAGGTTCCTTCCAGCGGCTGGCCTGCCGCCTGGGCCACTTCCAGCAAAACCGAACCGGCGGCGGCATCAACCTCCCGCCGATCTTCACCGTCCGCGCTGACGAATGTGACCCTGACCATGATTGCGGCTTCCCTTGTCTACGGCGCCGCTTGTACGGCTACCGCCTCGTTCATCATCTTTGCGGCACTCTCCAGCTCGGCCAGCGTCGTGTATCGGCCAAAACCGATCCGCACCGATCCGCGCGCCTCCCGGTCCGACAATCCGATGGCGCGCAAGACATGGCTTGGCCGTCCGGAGCCGCTCGCGCAAGCACTTCCCAATGAAAATGCGACATTGCGGCAGTCCGACAACAGGCGCGCGCCATCGATGCCATCGCGGCGGATGTTGAGGTTGCCGTGATAGCGGGCTTCAGCGCTGCCGTTCAGGGTCCAGTCGTCGAACAGCACGCGCGCTTTATCCCAAAGCGCGTCGATATGAACTCGGTCTTGCGCGGCTCTTTCGCGCATCAGCCCGGCAGCGACGCCAAACCCGGCGCATAGGGCAGGCGACAGCGTACCGGAGCGCAAGCCCGCTTCTTGCCCACCGCCATATATTATGGGGTCCAGCCTGATGCCTTCCCGCAACCAGAGCGCTCCCACGCCCTTGGGCCCGTGGATCTTGTGCGCGCTGATGGCGACCATGTCGCAATTGCCGGGGATGGGAACGCGGCCATAGCCTTGCACGGCATCGCACAGGAAAAGCGCGCCCGCGCGATGGGCAAGATCGGCCAGCTGTTCGACGGGCTGCACCACGCCGATTTCATTGTTCACCAGCATGGCGGCTACCAGGGACACGCCGGGCCTGATGGCGGCCCGCGCGGCATCCAGGTCTACAAGGCCGTCGCTGCCAACCGGTAGCAGCTTGATAGAGCGGCCCTTCGCCCCGAGGGCAGCAACCGTGTCGAGAACCGCAGCATGTTCCGTGGCCAAGGTCACGATCTCCCCAGACGATATGCCGGAGATCGCGATGTTGAGCGCTTCTGTAGCACCCGACGTGAAGATCAGTCTTCCACCTTCGGGCAACAGGCTGACGATCTGCTCGCGGGCGAGTTCCACTTGCGCCGCCGCAGCCCTGCCTAGACGATGAGCGCTGTGCGGATTGGCGAACTGGTCCCGCAGAAGCGGCACCATGGCATCGAAGACCTCGGGTGCCAGAGGCGTAGTCGCCTGATAGTCGAGATAGATGGTCACGCCCGCCTGCTCGCGGTCTTCAGCCACTGCTCCAGGAAGCGATCGATATCGGAGTCGCTTGTGGCCGGGCCGAAGCTAACCCTTATGACTTCACCGGCCGCGCCCTCATCCCAGCCCATGGCATCGAGGACGTGGCTGGTTTTAAGCGATCCGGAAGAGCAAGCGCTGCCCGCCGAGACGGAGATTCCGGCGAGGTCGAACTGGATGAGTTGAGCGCGAGCGGACACGCCGGGCATGCGGTAACTGGCGATCGCCGGACTGCGCCGAGCGGCTCGCGCGACGATTTCGCCGCCTGCTTCTTCGATCGCATGGTCCAGTCGCTGCCGGAGTGAGGCAGCAGCAGGAAGCCAGTTCGGCTGATGCTCCAAAGCCGCCGTCATGGCGAGGACAGCGGGAACGTTCTCCGTACCCGCCCGGTAGCCCTGCTCCTGCCCTCCGCTGGGTTGAAGGAGCGCCAAGTCACGCACTAGCAGCGCGCCTATGCCCGGAGGCCCACCGAATTTATGCGCACTGATGGCCATCATGTCGGCGTTGGGGAGCGGAAGCTTGCCCGCACTTTGCGCGCAGTCGGCGAACAGGATTGCTCCATCGCGGTTTAATTCATCGAGCGGCTGGACGACGCCTGTTTCGTTGTTGACGTGCTGGATGGCAAGGATCGTGTCCTTTCCATGAGATGCCGAAGCCAAAGCAATCAAGCCGTCTGGCTCAACTTTCAGCCGTTCCGCGCCAGATGTGGTGCGTAGAACCGAATCATGTTCTACCGGCGACGTGATGATGTGGGACGCCTTCGACCTCTTCAGGCCTATGGCGATCGCCTCGCTCGCTCCGGAAGTGAACAAAATGTGGCCATTCCAGTCCAGAGCGGCAGCGATACGCGACCTGGCCCCCTCAAGCGCCGCGCGGGCTGCGCGTCCTTCGGCATGGGGGCTGGACGGATTGGCCCATCGCTCCATCGCCTCGGCCATGGCGGCTTTCGCCTGCGGCAACATGGGCGTCGTCGCTGCGTGGTCCAGATAAAGGCGAGCGAGGGCCACGAGGCGATGATACTCATTGATTGCGGAAATGGCGACGACTTCTATATAGGCGGTCTGCCGCGCAACGCCAGCATTGGCTGTCGCGCGCCCGCATCCAACCGCCGGCCTCCTTCATTCGGGTGGCGGCCAGAACCATAACAGGTGCCATGCCCGACGTTATTTTCCCCGGACCCGAAGGCCGTCTCGAAGGCCGTTTCAGCCCCCCGCCGCGCCCGCGCGCACCGGTCGCGATGATCCTGCATCCGCATCCGCAGGGTGGCGGCACGATGAACGACCGCATTACGCAAGCTCTTTACAAGACGTTCGTGAAGCGCGGATTCGCGGTGCTCCGCTTCAATTTCCGTGGCGTCGGCCGAAGCCAGGGGACGTTTGACAATGGGATCGGTGAACTGAGCGACGCCGCCGCAGCGCTTGATTGGGTACAGAGCTTCCACCCCGAAGCGCAGACGACCTGGATCGCCGGCTTCTCCTTCGGCGCATGGATCGGCATGCAGCTGTTGATGCGCCGTCCGGAAATCCGGGGCTTCATCTCAGTCGCTCCGCCCGCGAACATGTATGACTTCTCGTTCCTTGCTCCCTGCCCCGCTTCGGGCATCATCGTGCAGGGAACGGCGGATGAGGTGGTGACGGCAAGCGCCGTGCAAAAGCTGGTCGACAAGCTGCGCACGCAAAAGGGCATCACCATCCATCATGACGAAATCCGTGGCGCAAACCACTTTTTCGAGCATGAGCTGGATCAGCTGATGAAGTCCGTTGACAATTATCTCGACATGCGGCTGGCGCCCGACTCGCCGATCCGCTGAGCCAGCTATGATGTTTGTGAAGGGCCGCGGTTGTAACGCGGCCCTTTGCTGATTCTGGAGACGGTCGACATCGATCGATGTGGCATCAAGAAAATATGTCTTGGCCTGCATCCCGGCCGCGACTAGCGGCGGCGGGCGATGAGTGAAGCGAAGAACAACGACGTTCGTCTGATCTGGAGCCGCTATTACAGCGCCTTCATCCCTGCGCCCGCAGGCCCCGGGTTCTTCGACCGGTTGAAGGCTGCGAGCGGAGCGATCGGGGGGATCGCGATTACAGGCTTGTTGTGCGGCTTGATGCTGGGCAACGGCATCGCCCATCCCTTGCTAGTGGCGCCCATGGGCGCATCGGCGGTGTTGCTGTTTGCAGTTCCGGCCAGCCCTCTTGCCCAGCCATGGTCAGTGTTTGGCGGCAACGTCATATCCGCGCTGGTTGGCATTACGGTGGCAAAGTTGATCCCCGACCCAACCGTCGCCGCCGCTCTCGCAGTCGGTTGCGCCATTGGTGGCATGTCCCTGCTCCGCTGCCTCCATCCCCCGGGCGGCGCCGTGGCGCTCTCGGCCGTATTGGGCGCGGTGAATGGCGCCCCAAGCTATATGTTTGCTGTCGTGCCGGTGGGGCTGAACACCGCCTTGCTCGTGGCGATCGCAATCCTCTTCCACCGTGTCGCGGGTCACAGCTACCCCCATGTTCCGCCCAAGGCTCCGAGCGCACATGGAACCAGTGACCCGGCGCCTTTGCTGAGAACGCCGCCTTCCGAGCAGGATGTCGAGGAAGCATTGCAAGCCTATGGCGATGTGCTCGACGTCGATGCAGCTGACTTGCAGGTCGTTCTGCACGATGCGGAGGTCCGGGCAGCTGAACGCAGCCATGCCTCGCTGACTTGCGGCGAGATCATGTCGCGGGACATTGTTTCGGTTCGTGCTGGGCAGCCCATCGCCGAAGCGGCCGCACTGCTCCAGGAGCGGCGGCTACTGTCCATGCCCGTGCTGGACGACGAGGCGCGCGTTCAAGGCGTGCTTGGTCTGCTTGATCTGGCGCGCGCAGGACAAACCGCTGGCGACATAGCATCCGATCCATTGCTGGTGTCAGAGCAGACGCCCATATCGCAATTGCTCCGTCCGCTGACGAGCGGATTGACGCATGAAGCCATTGTTGTCGGCCATGACGGCGAGCTGCGCGGGATGGTGACCCAAACGGACCTTCTCGCCGCAATGGCGCTCCGCGCCTGATCAGTTGGCCTGACGTTTCAGCATTGGCACGTCAGGCCCCGGAATTGCAGAGATGGCGACATTGGCGAACATCACCAGCCCGGCTATGATCATCAGAATTCCGCGCTTGCGGTCGCCCTTCTTCACCACGGCGTAGATGCCGCCGCCCGTGAGGAGCAATCCCGCGAGCATGAGTATGGATAATATCGTCGCTGCCATGAAGCAGGCCATAAGCGGCCAGCTGGACTGTGGCAATTGGGCGGCTCTGCCCCTAAGAGGCGCGGGAAACGAATCACCCTTTGCGTGACAGGACCAGTTGACCGTGAAAATCGCTCTCGCTTCCGATCATGCCGCCGTTGATCTGAAGGCGGAACTTGCCGATTGGCTGCGCGCTGAGGGTCATGAGGTTGACGACCTGGGCCCCGCGACGGCCGACCGGGTCGACTATCCCGACTTCGGCTACAAGCTCGCCAATGCTGTTGCATCCGGCGCGGCAGAGCGGGGTATTGCGCTGTGTGGCTCCGGCATCGGCATTTCGATCGCGGTGAATCGTAATCCTGCCTGCCGCTGCGCGCTGGTGTCCGAACCGCTGTCCGCTGCCTTGTCGCGTGAACATAATGACGCGAACGTCCTTGCATTGGGCGCTCGCCTGACCGGCGTCGATATGGCCAAAGCCTGCGTCACGGCCTTTCTTTCCACCGAATTCGGCGGTGGCCGCCATAGTGGCCGTGTCGAAAAACTCTCCCAGCCCGCGCTTTAAGGAGCCAGCCCTATGAGCACCGCCCCCCTCGCCCAGCCCGACCTGTCCGACATCCGTGCGGAAGGCTATTTCACGCGCAGCCTGGCCGATGCCGATCCAGCGGTTTTTGCTGGCGTCACCAGCGAACTGAAGCGCGAGCAGAACCAGATCGAGCTGATCGCTTCGGAAAACATCGTTTCGAAGGCGGTGCTGGAAGCGCAGGGTTCGGTCTTCACCAACAAGTACGCCGAAGGCTATCCGGGCAAGCGCTATTATCAAGGCTGCGCGCCGTCCGACGAAGTCGAGCAGCTGGCAATCGATCGTGCAAAGCAGATCTTCAACTGCGGCTTCGTCAATGTGCAACCCCATTCGGGCGCGCAGGCGAACGGCGCGGTGATGCTGGCGCTGACCAAGCCGGGTGACACGATCATGGGCCTGTCGCTCGACGCCGGCGGTCACCTGACCCATGGAGCGAAGCCCGCGCTGTCGGGCAAATGGTATAACGCCGTGCAGTACGGCGTGCGCGAAGACACGCACCTCATCGATTATGACGCGCTCGAAGCGCAGGCGATCGAGGCCAAGCCGACACTGATCATCGCAGGCGGATCGGCCTATCCGCGTCACCTGGACTTCGCGCGCTTTCGTGCGATTGCTGACAAGGTCGGCGCGCTGCTGATGGTCGACATGGCGCACTTTGCGGGCCTCGTCGCCGGTGGCGCGCACCCGACGCCCTTCGGTTTCGCCGACGTCGTAACCACCACCACGCACAAGACCCTGCGTGGTCCGCGCGGCGGCATGATCCTGACCAATGACGAAGCCATTGCGAAGAAGATCAACTCGGCGGTTTTCCCAGGCCTGCAGGGTGGGCCGCTGATGCATGTCATCGCGGCGAAGGCGGTCGCTTTCGGCGAAGCGCTGCGCCCCGAGTTCAAGACCTATGCGCAGGCGATCGTCACAAATGCGAAGGCGCTCGCTGCCAAGCTGGAACAGCGCGGGCTCGCCGTCATTTCGGGCGGCACCGACACGCACCTCGCGCTCATTGACCTGCGCCCCTATGGCATTTCGGGCAAGGATGCCGATGAGGCGCTGGAGCGCAGCTTCATCACCTGCAACAAGAATGGCGTGCCGGGCGACCCCCTGCCGCCGACCAAGACCAGCGGCATTCGCGTGGGTTCGCCAGCGGGCACGACGCGCGGCTTTGGCGTTGCCGAGTTCGAGGCGATCGGCGACATGATCGCCGATGTTCTGGAAGGGCTGCGCGACCATGGCGAGCATGGCGACGCGGCGGTGGAAGCCAATGTGCGGGATCGCGTCTCGGCGCTCTGCGCACGCTTCCCGATCTACGAAGGCTGATAGCTTCCGTCGCTATCAGGGGTGGTCGAGGCGCAGCGGCTGTGCCATCTCGTGTCTCGACTCATCCGGAAACGAACGGAGCTTATTGCTGAATGCGTTGCCCCTTCTGTGCTCATGACGACAGTCAGGTAAAGGACAGCCGCCCCACCGAAGATGGCGCAGCCATTCGCCGCAGACGACAGTGCGAAACTTGTGGAGCCCGTTTCACCACGTTCGAACGCATCCAGTTGCGCGACATCTGGGTGGTGAAGAGCGAAGGCCGCAAGGAAGCGTTCGATCGCGACAAGCTGGCGCGGTCGATCGATATCGCTTGCCGCAAACGGCAAATCGATCCGAGCAGGCTGGAAAAACTGATCTCCGGTATTCAGCGGCAGCTGGAAACCAGCGGGGAAGGCGAAGTCCCCGCGCGCGCGATTGGCGAGATGGTGATGGAAGGCCTCAAGCGGCTCGACAGCGTTGCCTATATCCGCTTCGCCAGCGTGTATAAGGATTTCACCGACGCGCGGGATTTCGAAGATTTTGCGGGGTCGGTGAAGGAGGTTGGCAGTGAGTGAGGACCGTCTAGGGCAACCGGAATGAATGCTGCTCCTCCCTCCACACGCCCGATCATAGTCCTTGTCCGTCCGCAGCTAGGCGAGAATATCGGCAAGGCCGCGCGGGCCATGCTCAATTTCGGGCTGACCGACATGCGTCTGGTCAGCCCCCGCGATGGCTGGCCCAATCCGGATGCTGGCCCCTCGGCTGCGGGCGCGGATGTCGTGCTCGACAAGGCGGAAGTGTTTGAGACGCTTGCCGATGCGGTGGCTGATTGCGCGCATGTCTATGCAACAACTGTGCGCAAGCGCGGCGTGACCAAGCCGGTCGTCACGCCGGAAGAAGCAGCGCGCGAAGTGCATCAGGCGAGCGGACGATGCGCCTTCGTCTTTGGGCCGGAGCGGTCTGGCCTGGAAACGGAGGATGTTGCGCTTGCTCGCAAGATCCTGACGGTGCCCATTAATCCCGAATTCGGGTCGCTGAACCTTGCCCAGGCAGTGATATTATGCGCCTATGAATGGTCGAAGCAGGCCGCGCTGGAGCAGCCGACTGTGACCGATCTGGGCGAACCTGCTCCGCAGGTAGAGCTTGAAGGCATGATCGGGCAGTTCGAAACCTTGCTGGAGAATGCGGGCTATTTCTTCCCGCCAGATCGCGCTCCTGCGACCAAGCGTACTCTTCGCAATCTGTTGACCAAGCCGGGCTGGAACCATCTGGAGGTACGGACGCTGCGTGGCGTGCTGTCGGCACTGGCCAACCCGCGCGCGCGTTAGGCCTTGATGCGGTCGAATTCTTCCATTTCGTACGCGATCGACGCTTCGACCAAGTGATCCCAAAAATTGGCGATCATCTCGCCGGGCAGGCCCAGCTGTTCTGCCTCCTCCCTGGCGTTGGCGATAACCTCGGCCTTGCGCGCTTCGTCACGGACGGCCCCTCGATCCTGTTTGATGCGGGCGGCGGCGCGCATGTGGGCGAAGCGTTGGGCAAGCAGTGCGACGATCTGGCGGTCGAGATTGTCGACGCCCGCGCGAACCTGCTCCATGGTCGAATAGCTTTCCGGGTTCATGGCGCTACCGATTAGGCCGCCGTCCCGCCCCTGTCGAGGGTTGACATGATCCCGCCCCTTCTCCATAGGCGCGCCTTCGCGATTGGCCCTGCATCCCGGTGAAGCAGTGGCCCTGCCCCTTCATGGCAAGCAGGCGAGGACCGGGAATAACGTTGTTAGCAGTTGTAAGGAATTATCATGTCGAAGCGTTCCAGCGCGAAGTATAAACTCGACCGCCGCATGGGCGAGAACATCTGGGGCCGGCCGAAGAGCCCGGTCAACAAGCGCGAATATGGTCCCGGCCAGCACGGTCAGCGCCGCAAGGGCAAGATGTCCGATTATGGCATCCAGCTCAAGGCGAAGCAGAAGCTGAAGGGCTATTATGGCGACATCACGGAAAAGCAGTTCAAGAAGAACTATACCGAAGCCGCACGGATGAAGGGTGACACCGGCCAGAACCTGATCGGTCTGCTGGAACGTCGCCTGGACGCAGTGGTTTATCGCGCAAAGTTCACGCCCACCATCTGGTCGGCCCGTCAGCTGGTGTCGCACGGTCACGTTTATGTGAACGGCGTCAAGTGCAACATCGCGAGCCGTCTGGTGAAGCCGGGCGACGAAATCACCCTGGGCAAGAAGGCGCAGGAAATGGCGCTGGTTCTGGAAGCGCAGAGCCTGCCCGAGCGCGACATCCCTGACTATGTGTCGCCCGATGGCGCTGCCAAGGTCACCTATGTCCGCGTTCCGACGCTGGACGAAGTGCCCTATCCGGTGAAGATGGAACCCAATCTGGTTGTCGAATTCTATTCGCGCTGATCAGTCTACGAGCTTTTCGTACGGAAAGGCGGTCCTTCGGGGCCGCCTTTTTTGTTTGTCCAACAAGCCTTGCCGGACTGAGGGGGTACTGGCAGAACCACGGCATTCCTTATCCTTCAAGGCTATTGCCATGCGCCTGCTTCCCTCGACTTTGCTGATCGCTCTCCTCACCAGCAGTGCTGCGATGGCAGCACCTTCCGGCATCAGCCCGTCGATCGAAACCATGAAGGAGGTGGTGAAAGAAATTTCCTCGGACGCTTATGAAGGGCGCGCGCCCGGGACGGTGGGTGAGGAGAAGACGCTCTCCTATCTGGTGCAGCGCTTTGCGGCGTTGGGACTGAAGCCCGGCAATAAAGGCAGCTGGTTCCAGGACGTCCCCCTGGTAGAGATCGCCGCCAAGGATGTTTCGCCTTTGCGCTTCACGGGCGGCAAGGTGCCGGTATCCGCCGAATATGGCTCCCAGATGGTGATCGCGACCTACCGCACCGCTCAGCCACATATCGAGGTGAAGGATAGTCCGGTTGTCTTCGTGGGCTATGGGATCAACGCGCCCGAGAAGAAGTGGAATGATTATGCCGGCGTGGACGTGCGCGGCAAGACGGTCATCATCCTGGTCAATGATCCCGATTACCAGACCCCTGGCCTGAGCGGCCCATTCAACGGGCGCGCCATGACCTATTATGGCCGCTGGACTTACAAGTTCGAAGAAGCCGCGCGCCAGGGTGCGGCGGCGGCGATCATCGTCCATGACACGGTGCCCGCCGCCTATGGCTGGAACGTGGTTCAGTCGAGCTGGACCGGCGCACAGCATGTGGCCGACAATGGGGATGGCAATGCGAAGCAATCGGCCGCCATCGGATGGATGCAGAAAGACACGGCTGCGGCGCTGCTGGCAAGCGCGGGCCTTAACCTGAATAGCCTGAGCGCGGCGGCGAAGAAGCGCGGGTTCAAGGCGGTGCCGCTGAAAGGCGTCAAGGCGAATGTCTCGTTCGACAACATCGTCCGCAAACATCAGTCGAAGAATGTCGTCGCGTTGCTGCCCGGCAAAACGAGGCCGGACGAATATGTGCTTTACGCGGCGCACTGGGACCATCTGGGCCGCTGCGAAGCCGCGCCGGATGGAGACGATATCTGCAACGGCGCGATCGACAATGCCACTGGCACGGCGGCCCTGGTCGCGCTGGCGGAAGCCAATGTGAAAGCGGGCCCGGCGGCACGCAGCCAGGTGTTCCTTGCGGTAACAGCAGAAGAGTCCGGGCTTTTGGGATCAGCCTATTATGGCAATCATCCGGTCTTCCCGCTTGGCCAAACCGTTGGCGGCGTCAACATGGACGCCTTGGGCATGGCAGGGCGGGCGAAGAACGTCGTCGTGATCGGCAAGGGCAAGTCGCAGCTGGACGCATATCTGGATCGCGCCTTGGCCGCGCAGAAGCGCGTTGCGAGCCTGGAGCCCACGCCGGAAAAAGGCTTTTATTACCGATCAGACCATTTCAGCTTCGCGAAACATGGCGTGCCCATGCTCTATTTCGAAGGCGGGCAGGATCTGGTGAGGGGCGGCCCCGCGGCCGGGGCGGCAGCCGCGAGGGAATATGAAGAACATCGATACCATGGCCCGAAGGACGAATATGATCCCAAATGGGATTGGAGCGGCGTGAAGGACGACCTGAAGCTCTATTATGACGTCGGCAGAGCGCTGGCCGACACGACCGCCTGGCCGAACTGGACGCCCGGTGATGAATTCCGCGCGATCCGCGACAAGAGCCGGGCGGGCCGGTAGAAACCCTTCGTACCTGTTGCGCAGAAGCATGCCATGAGGACCGTCATGGCATGCTCGACGCCGTCCCATCATTGGACAGGCGTCCGTTAAGTTAATCATTTCCCTTACGGAAACTTGGCCTCTATCCCTGACCTGCCGACGATTCGGCAACGTAACGATAATAAGATTGGGGATGGGTCGTGGAAGTTAACAAGGCTGTTACAATCTTGCATGTTGGCAAGTTGGTGACGGCGCGGAGAGAATGCCTCTGCGTCGTCCATTCTCTGTCGCCGCGTGAGGCACTGGTGCGGACCAGTGTGCCAATGACGGCGGGCGAGAGCGTCACCCTTGGCCTGCGCAACGGATTTTCCGTTCCGGCGGTCGTGGGCATGAATATAGGTGAACATGTTTCGCTGCTGTTCGAAGAGCATATCGCCATTTCGACCATAATCGCGGAACAGAGGAACGGCCGTAGCGAACGCGAAGCTGTCCGGCTGAACATCTTCACCCCTGTCACGGTTGCTACGGGAACCGGCATGCAGGCATGCATGATGCAGGACATATCCCTGTTCGGCGTAAAGCTATTGGACGAGTCCGGCGAACTGCGCGAAAATATGCAGGTCCAATTGATCATCGAAGGTCTGGGCAAGCGGGACGCCACGGTGCGCTGGCGTGAGGACGCTTATGCCGGATTGAGTTTCGAAGTGGCGCTGGGATTCAAGTTGCTCGACGAGTGGACGGCGCAGATAACGACCTGAGGGTGCGGCGAATTGGCGCTGTAACGCAAGCCGCAATGCTGTAGAGCGCGGCAAGCAACGCCGTACCAGCAGGAGAAAGCCGATGACATTCCAGATGCCTGCCGAATGGGCGCCGCATGAATGGACCTGGATCGGCTTTCCCACCTTTCCCGAAGAGTGGCCTGGCGCGTTCGACGCGGCACGCGAGCAGGTCGCCGCCTTTGCCAAGGCGCTCCGCGCGGAGGGGAAAGGTGAAGAGGTCCGGCTGGTCTGCGCCAATGATGGTGATGCGGAGATAGCGCGCTCGCTCGCTGGCCCGGACGTGACCATCGTCACGCAGAAGCTGGGTGACGTCTGGCTGCGGGATACCGCCCCGATCGCGGTCATGCGTGGGCATGAACGCGCCTTGGTGGATTTCGGGTTCAATGGCTGGGGCGGTAAATATCAGATGCCGGGCGATGAGGATATCGGGGCGCGATTGGCCGCGACGACGGGATTGCCGACCTCCTCGCAACATTGGATTTTCGAAGGCGGCGCGATCGATACCGATGGCACCGGATTATTCGTCACGACCGAGCAATGCCTGCTCAATCCCAACCGCAATCCGGATCTTGATCGTGGCAAGATCGAAACGCTGCTGGCTGGGTCATTGGGTCTGTCCGAAATGCTGTGGCTGGGCGATGGTCTGCTCAACGACCATACGGACGGCCATGTGGATAATCTTGCGCGCTTTGTTGCGCCAGGCCTGCTGGCGCTGCCGGAAGCAAGCACGGATGATGACCCCAATGCGGCCATCTATGCAGACGCGCGCGCAAGGGCCAAGGCGTTCGGCCTGGAAGTGGCTTCAATCCCCTCCCCCGGCCGTGTACTGGTGGATGGCGAGGTGATCCCTGCAAGCTACATGAACTTCTACATCGGCAACGCTGCGGTCATCGTGCCCATCTATGGCCAGCCCAATGACCAGGCGGCGCTCGATGCGCTCAAGCCCTTTTTCCCGGGGCGCGAGATAATAGGTCTCCGGAGCGATGCGATATTGTCGGGCGGCGGCAGTTTCCATTGTTGCAGCCAGCAAATGCCCTTGCCGGGACAATAAAATCGAAGGGAGCTTCCTTGACCGGTGCGGAGGTTGCACTCCGCCAATCCTGCTCTATCTCCCAACCTCATACCGCCCGGTTGGGCATTCGCCTCTAGGACTTTCGAGGATATGACCAAAGTCACCGTTGCCGCGCTTCAGCTCGCCTTTTCAGACGATGTGGACGACAATGTCGCCATGGTGGCCGACCATGTGGTGAAGGCGGCGGCTCGAGGCGCCAAGATCGTCCTGCCGCCCGAACTGTTCGAAGGTCACTATTTCTGCAGGGTCGAGGACGAGGCTCTGTTCGCCAACGCCAGGACGATCGACGAACATCCCGCCGTTTCCGAGATGCGCAAGGTGGCGAAGGCGGAGCGCGTCTACATTCCCACCAGTTTTTTCGAGAGGGATGGCCAGCATCATTACAATTCCCTCGCCATGATCGATGATGAGGGAGAGATCATGGGCCTGTATCGCAAGAGCCATATTCCGGATGGGCCGGGATATGAGGAAAAATATTATTTCCGTCCCGGCAATAGCGGGTTCAAGGTCTGGGAGACGCGTTACGGCACGATCGGCGTGGGCATCTGCTGGGACCAATGGTATCCGGAGGCAGCCCGGGTAATGGCACTGATGGGAGCGGAACTGCTCTTCTATCCTACCGCGATCGGATCGGAACCCTATGACGCGGATCTCGATACGAGCCGCATGTGGCGCCGCGCTATGATCGGCCATGCGGTGAGCAATTGCATGCCGGTGATCGCCGCCAACCGGATCGGCGAGGAAGACGGCCAGAAATTCTATGGCCACAGCTTCATCAGCGATGAATGGGGCGATTTCGCAGCCGAGGCCGATGCGCGCGACAATGGCGCGCTGGTGGCCACGCTTGACCTGGCGCAGGCGCGGAAGCATCGCGCGGGCATGGGCTTCTTCCGGGACCGGCGGCCGGAATTATACGGCCGGATCGCGCAGGATATCTAAGCTAGGGAGAATGATGCCATGACGGTCGCGCGCCATTATCTGATGCATGCCAGAGAAGGATCGGAGGCAGCATTGGAGAGCGCCCTTCGCGCACTGGCAGCAGCGGTCCAGCCGCTGCCCGGATGTGAGGGCGTCGAGATGCTTCGCGACCTTGGCAATGAGCGCCGCTTTGTCTTCATCGAGCGCTGGGCTGATGTCGATGCGCACAAGGCCGCTGGTCCGATGCTGGACAAGCGGCTGTTCGAACCGATGATGGCGGCGCTGGATGGGCCGCCGGAGGGGGCATATCTCGACTATCTGATAGGCTGAGGTCTGCGGCGTCAGGTTGAAAGTAACGCGATAGCCTTTTCGAAGACCGCTTCGAACATCTCGCTTGTCAGGCGGCCAGTCATGACGTTTCTCTTGGAACAATGATAGCTGTCGATGACTATCTTGCCGCTCGGCATGCGGTGTTCCGCCATGTGAGCAAAGCGCGCCTTGGGAAGTTTGCCGCCCAGCACTTTCACGACGGACTGATGTGCGACCTCACCCAGCGCGATGAATATCCGCGCATTGGGTGAGGCGTCGGCAGCCGACTTCAAGAATAGGCGGCAGTTATGTGCCTCTTGCGGCAGGGGTTTGTTCTGCGGCGGAAGGCATTTTACGGCATTGAGGATGATGACGTCGCGCAGCGTCAGCTGATCATCGGGCCGGGCCTCATAAGACCCTTCGGCAAGACCCGTTTTCAGCAATATGTTGAAAAGAAGGTCGCCCGCAAAATCGCCGGTAAATGCCCGCCCGGTTCTGTTAGCCCCCTGCTTGCCCGGCGCCAGTCCCACCACTGCGATGCGGCCAAGCGGATCGCCAAATGCAGGGACAGGCGCATTCCACCAGTCGGGATGCTCGGCCCGGCATTCCTGACGCAAGGCGGCCAGGCGGGGGCAGAGCGGACAATCCAGCGGCGCTTCCGCATCGGCTATGGGGCTTTGCAGCGTCATGTGCAGCGGTTAGGCGCAGTCACATGGTCAAGACAAGCACTCTTCATCGCTATGCGCTTGCGCTCGGTTCGAACCGGCCATTGTCGGCAAAGCGGACACCAAGAGCGATCGTGCAGGAGGCGGCCGGCAGATTGGGCGAGATCGGCCGAATTGTGGCGACGGGACCGATATTGACGACCGAGCCGATCGGCCCCTCCTTACGGGAATATGCGAACAGCGCGCTGCTGATCGAAAGCAGGCTGACCCCGCCAGAAATGTTGCGGGCACTCAAGGCGATCGAAGCTGACCTGGGCAGGCGGAGGCACCGCCGCTGGGGCGCCCGCACCATCGATATCGACATCATCCTCTGGTCAGGGGGACGCTGGTCGAACAGGTGGCTTCACATTCCGCACCGGGCTTTCCGCACGCGCGATTTCGTATTGTCGCCGCTCATGGCCATCGCGCCGCAATGGTCCGATCCGCTTTCGGGCCTTTCCATCCGGCATCTTCATGCACGCTTGCGAAAAGCTGCGCCTTTGCCGCGTCCTAGAGGTTGACCAGCCGCATCACCGCCTCTAGTGCGTGCGGACCTCGTGACGGAGGGCCCTTAGCTCAGTCGGTAGAGCAACTGACTTTTAATCAGTAGGTCGCTGGTTCGAATCCAGCAGGGCTCACCACCTTCCACCGGCAGCTGAATGCTACATGGTCGGTGGAAAGCAGTGAACCGCGCATATCCGCTGTTTCAGACGCCCGTGATGCGTATGCCCGAGCCCGGCACCTTATATTTGCGATTGAGTGCGATGAGGACGGAGGTAAGCCCCTCCGCGACCACCGAATTGCAGAGCGGGCCAGCGTTCCAGGCGCGCAGGCCGATTTCCTGCGCCAATGCCACCACCTGATCGGCAGCGTCCGTGTCGTCGGCGCAAACCAGGACGTCGCATTCGACATCTTCGTCCAGCTTGGTCAGGTGATGGGCACTGATATTCTGGAAGGCAGATACGACGCGAACGCCCTCGCCCAGCATCTTCTGCACCGCTTCCACAGCTGATCCACCATTGGGAAGCTGGACCCGGCTGACCTTTGGCGGCACGAGTGGCACGGTCACGTCGATCAGGATCTTGCCTTCAAGCGCGCCAGCGACTTCTTGCACGGTGGACTGCTGCGCGGCGTAGGGTACGGCGAGGACGATGATCTCACCCTGTGCAGCGGCTTCGGCGTTGGCTGCGCCTGTCACGCTGTTGCCCCCGAGCAGTTCGTTCATTTGCGCGGCGGCTTCCCTGGCACGTTCGGCTGTACGGCTGCCGATAACGACCTTGTGTCCCTTATGCGCCCAGCGGAGCGCGAGCCCGCCACCTTCCTTGCCCGTTCCGCCTAGGACGGCGATCGTCGCCGGTTGCTCATTCTGCATCAGCTATACTCTCCTGTTCATAACGATGCGGGGGTGCATCTTGTGATCTTCGCCGGCGCTCGCCTGCGGTCGGTTTGGAGTTGCCGTAGCGTGGAGAAGGTGCAGAGAAAAGCCTGGTTAGGGCTAGGCGCGCTGCGAACGGCAGGTCGGTCAAGCGCTTACGCCGCCATAGCCTTGTCCGCATGAGGCACGGGTATCGCCTGAGCGCCGCGCTCGGCAATCGCCTTGAGCAACGCCTCAACTTCCTTGCGCGCATTGCCTTTCAGGGCACCGGCGACGCAGCCCAGATAGCTGCTGACGAGCCGGACCGTCACCTCATCATCGGCGATGCGGGCTTGGGCCCATTCGTTGATCGTCGCGAACTCGAACCGCACCAGATCATCGACCAGCTGATCCACATCGACCCATGGCTGGAGCTGCTTTTTCGCGGCGAGAAGCTCGATCCACCGGCGATTATGGTGGACGGCAGGCGCATGGATGGCGCTCCATATGTCCGGATCGACGTCGGAGCTGAAATAGAGCGACATGACGGCCTTGACGTAATTCCGCAGTTTACGGTTACGCTGAAGGATGGAGATCATGCGCTCGATATTATGTTCCATCGTGCCGGGCGGGCTGATGTAGGAGAGCTTGCTGACATATTCGTCAAAATATTCCTGGATCGCCGCCGCGATCATCCGTTCGCGGGTCTGAAAAGCATTGTAGAGGGTCCGTTTGGCGACCCCGGCGCGGTGGCCGATCTCATTCATGCTGAAGGCCGTGATGCCCTGCTCAGCGATCAGCTTTCGCGTCTCCGCCAAGATCCGCTTGCGTCGTTCGATGATGGCTGGGCTCGAATAAATTTGTGGCCGGTCGCCTACATCATTCAACATCGGCTCTCCTTGCCGCTCAACAGCTTGTCGGTTCTGCACCTTAGCCGCAATGCATGCGAGTGCAAATTTCAAACTGGGACTAAAGTTGATTTTGAGATTTGTATCAGCCGAAAGGAGTGACGATCGTCCCCCGCACTGCGTCACGCAACTGTCGGCGGATCGGATAGACGTTGGAAGGCAAATGCTGCGTCATGAGCAATCCGATGATCTTCTCGCGCGGATCGATGAAGAAGAAGGTCGAGAACACCCCGCCCCAGAAATATTCTCCGGTGGTGAGATCAGTGGCGAAGCCAAGCCCGAAACCTATCCCCGCATAGTCCGCCTCGCTGAACATGGAAGAAGAGTGGTGAGCGAGATCGCCTGCGCCCGGAAGATGATTGGCGTGCATGGCAGCGACCGTCTCAGCCTTTAGCAAGCGGACTCCGTCCAACTCACCACCGCGCAAAAGCATGCGTGCAAACCGGTGATAATCATGCGCGGTCGAGATCAGACCTCCGCCGCCGGATCGGAACCTCAGATTTCGCCGCCATCCGCTTCGAGCGCCTCTATCATAGAGCGACAACCGCTCATCTGGTCCCAACTGCCAGGCGTCGGTCATCCGACCCACCTTGTCTTCGGGCAATTCGAAGAATGTGTCGCTCATCCCCAGCGGTCGGAAGATGTGCCGATCGAAGAAACTGGCCAGGTCGAGACTGCTCAACCTTTCGACGATCACGCCCAAGACGTCCGTTGCCACCGAATAATTCCAGCGTTCACCCGGAGAAAATTCCAGTGGCAGCTGCGAGAGGGCGGCGACGAAGTCTGCGGAACTCCGCTTCTGCTGAAATTCGTCCAGGCCAAGCCGGCGATATTCCGCATCGATCGCCGTCTGCCGTTGGAGGCCATAGGTAAGCCCCGAGGTATGACGCAGCAGATCGATCATGCGCATCGGCTGTTTCAGCGCCTGCCGATCCAAGCCGACGGAGAGATTTTCAAATTCGGGGAGGATATCGGTTACCGGATCGTCCAGCGCGACCAATCCCTGCTCCACCAACATCATGAAGGCGACCGAAGTGACAGGCTTCGTCATCGATGCGATGCGGAACAGCGAGTCGGGCTGGAGGGGTTCTCCACCGGCGCGGGCGATGCCGCTGATGTGGGACAGCAAAACCCGTTCTTCACGCGACACAAGCAGGCGCAAGTGCGGCAGCTTGCCCGTGGTCACATATTGAAGGTGCAGCGAGTTGGCGAGCTGTTCCAATCGGCTGGGGTCCATGCCCGCCGCTTTTGCTGCCGCCGCGTCAATCTGCGTCGTCGCCTGCATTCCGCCTCCAATGTCCTGCCCCCTCCTGCCGCTAAAGCAGCTACAGGCCCAGGACAATGGCGGGAACCCTGTTCGTCAGGGATGGATGGCGAAGTCGAAAATGCGCGCAGAGCCCGTGCCGTTACCCCACATGCCAGGGCCAGCACCCGCGCTGACCGAATAGATGAAGCCATATTCGCCCGTGGGAAGATCGGCCGACGGCGTTACCTTGAACACGCCCGGCGTCACTTGTTCATAGTCGAACGGGATGCGGTCCTTGTCCATCACCCCTGCCTTTGCTCCGGCCAGGTTCATGCTGCCAACACGTGTCTCGCGCCGATCCTTCTTCACATCGAAGCGGATGAGGCTGAATTCATTGGGAGAGGTGATGGCGCTGGCAGGGCCCGATAGCCATAGTGACGCGCCACCGGCCTGAGACAGACCGCGGGTCGCCTCATCGAAATAGAAATAGAAGGTCGGCCGCGCTCGGCCCGTGCGGACCCGCGCCGTAATGTTCGGAATGACTGCCTTGATGCTGAGAGAAGCGATACCGCCGGTGAAGGCGTAGCCCAATATACCGCCGGTCTTGCTCTGATTCGAGGTGGTCGGATCGATCCGCACCAAGCGGGCATCATTCGCCAGGTAAACGCCGGACGGATGCGGCACCAGGGGATCGGGTGAGTCCGCCGAGAATGCCGCCTTGGAAGATACCGCGCCTTGCGAGCCTGCGTCGATCATCGCCGCGATGACCGGACCGGACACGCCACGCTTTTTCAATGTGATCAGATCGTCCGTAGATAAGGCGTAATGGGCAGCCGATGCCTTGATCTTCGCGATCACGGCATCATCACCCAACCCCGCCTGGACAAGGGACACGACCATGTCATTGGTCAATGTTTCCGCCCGAACGGCCGACGGCGCGCCAGCGGCGAGCAGCACCAATCCCGCGAGGAAGCCGCCAGTCTTCATATGTCACCCCCTGTGGAGGGAAAGCGCCCCCGCTTTCACCTACCAGCAAGAGGTTTAGACAGCGGGCACCGCTTTAGGCAAGCGCCTTGCGGACCAGTTCATTGACGACCTGAGGATTTGCCTTGCCCTGCATGGCCTTCATCGTCTGGCCGACGAAGAAGCCGAACAGCGCTTCCTTGCCCGCCCTGTACTGCTCGACCTTGTCACCATTATCAGCCAGCACCTTGGCGACCGCTGCTTCGATCGCGCCGGTGTCGCTGGTCTGCTTCAGGCCCTTTTCCTCGACGATCCGGGGCGCACGCTCGCCGGTTTCGAGCATGATTTCGAACACCTGCTTGGCGATTGTTCCGCTGATCGTACCGTCGGCGACGAGGGCGAGCAGCTCCGCGCCCTCTTCCGGGCCGACGGGGCTATCTTCGAGGCTCTTGCCCAGACGATTGAGCGCACCATAAAGCTCCGACAGCAGCCAGTTGGCGGAAGCCTTGGCGACTTCGCCCTCGCTCTTCTTCTGGATGCGCGCGCCTTCGGCCAGCAGTGCTTCGAACCAGCGCGCCGTGTCGGCGTCAGCGGTCAGGGTTGCGGCATTATAGGCGGAAAGGCCCAGTTGCTCCTCATAGCGGCGGCGCTTCGCGTCGGGCAGTTCGGGTAGCGACTGGCGGCATTCCTCCAGGAAGGCGTCGTCCAGCTCCAGCGGCAGCAAGTCGGGGTCCGGGAAATAGCGATAGTCATGCGCGTCTTCCTTCGACCGCATGGACCGCGTTTCATTCTTGTCCGGATCGTAGAGGCGCGTTTCCTGCACCACCTTGCCACCGGCCTCCAGCACATCGACCTGACGATTGGCCTCATGCTCAACCACCGCCATGACAAAGCGGACCGAGTTCACATTCTTCGTCTCGGTACGGGTGCCGAATTCATGCCCCGGCTTGCGTACGGAGACATTGACGTCCGCACGCATCGAACCCTGATCCATATTGCCATCACAGGACCCGACATAGCGCAGGATCGTCCGCAGCTTCGACAGATAGGCTCCAGCCTCGGCAGGCGAGCGCATGTCGGGTTTCGACACGATCTCCATCAGCGCCACGCCTGAGCGGTTGAGGTCGACATAGGAGCGGGTCGGATGCTGATCATGCATCAACTTGCCCGCATCCTGCTCGACATGGATGCGTTCGATGCCGATCGTCTTCGTGCTGCTGTCGGGGTTCTTCTCGTCCAGCGTGATCTCGATCTGCCCCTCACCTACCAGCGGGTGATAAAGCTGGCTGATCTGATAGCCCTGCGGCAAGTCGGCGTAGAAATAGTTCTTGCGGTCGAAGCGCGACCATTTGTTGATTTTCGCGTCAATGGCCATGCCGGTGCGTACCGCCTGACGGATACACTCCCGATTGGGTACGGGAAGCATGCCCGGCATCGCCGCGTCGACCAGGCTTACCTGCGTATTCGGTTCCGCACCGAAAGCGGTCGCCGCGCCGGAAAAGAGCTTCGCCTGGCTCGTCACCTGCGCATGGACTTCGAGGCCGATCACGACCTCCCACTCGCCGGTTGCGCCCTGAATGCGATAGGTTGATTCAGTCATTTTCTACACCGCCATCCCAGCGAATTTTTCATGTCGTCGTCCCAGCGGAGGCTGGGATCTTTCCAACTGTCGTGCCACGCCGCCTGAGATCCCAGCTTGCGCTGGGATGACGACGACATGAGCTTACCACCATTTCTCCGGCCGGGCGGTGAAGCCCGCGCGCTCTTCGATAGCCAGGCCTGCGTTCAGCACGGTTTGTTCGTCGAGCGCTTTGCCGATGATCTGGAGCCCAAGCGGCAGCCCCTGCGCGTCCAGCCCGCCCGGAACTGCCATCGCCGGCAGCCCGGCCAAAGAAGCCGGCACGGTGAAGACGTCGTTCAAATACATGGCCAGCGGATCAGCCTGCTTCTCACCCAAGGCGAAGGAGGCGCTCGGTGCGGTCGGCGTCAGCAGCAGATCGCACTTTTCAAAAGCCTGCTCGAAGTCGCGCGCGATCAGCGCCCGAACCTTCTGCGCCTGCGTGTAATAGGCATCGTAGAAGCCCGCCGACAGCACATAGGTGCCGATCATGATGCGGCGCTTAACCTCTGGACCGAACCCGGCAGCGCGAGTGGCCGCATACATGTCCTGCAGCCCCGCGCCATCGGGCAGGTCGCGCTGGCCATAACGCACGCCGTCATAGCGGGCGAGGTTGGAGGAAGCCTCGGCAGGCGCGATGATATAGTAAGTCGGCAGCGCATATTTGCTATGCGGCAGCGACACTTCCACTATCTCGGCGCCCGCGTCCTTCAGCCATTCGATGCCGCGATCCCAAAGCGCCGCGATCTCTTCATTCAGGCCATCGGGGCGATATTCCTTGGGGATGCCGACCTTCTTGCCCTTGAGATCGCTCGAAAGATTAGCCTCCCACTGCGGCACGGCCAGATCGAGCGAGGTCGAATCCTTAGGATCGAAGCCCGCCATCGTTTCGAGCAGGATCGCATTGTCGCGCACCGTCCGCGCCATCGGCCCGGCCTGATCGAGCGAGCTTGCGAATGCCACGATGCCCCAGCGAGAGCAGCGGCCATAGGTCGGCTTGATGCCGCTGATGCCGGTGAAGGCGGCAGGCTGACGGATCGAGCCGCCCGTATCGGTGCCCGTCGCCGCGGGGCAAAGCCGGGCCGCGACGGCGGAAGACGAGCCGCCCGAAGAGCCACCTGGCGCCAGCGCGGCATTGTCGCCGCCGCCGCGCCGCCAGGGCGAGATCACATTGCCGAAATAGCTGGTTTCGTTGGACGATCCCATCGCGAACTGGTCAAGGTTGAGCTTGCCCAGCATGCCCGCGCCCGCATCCCACAGCTTCTTCGAAACGGTGGACTCATAGGTCGGCTTGAAGCCTTCAAGCATGTGGCTCGCGGCCGTCGTCTGCACGCCTTCGGTGCAGAACAGGTCCTTCATGCCGATCGGTACGCCTGACAGCGGCTTCAGCGCCTCGCCCGCCGCTTTAGCCTTGTCGGCCACGTCGGCTGCTTCCAGTGCCTTTTCCGGGGTTTCCACGATGAAGGCATTCAGCGCCTTCGCGGCGGCGACATTGGCGTTGAATGCTACCGCGACTTCACGCGCGGAAAAGTCACCAGAGCGAAAGCCGTCGCGGATTTCGGCCACTGTAAGATCAGTGAGATTGCTCATTATTCAATCACCTTCGGCACCGCGAAAAAGCCATGTTCAGCCTGTGGCGCGTTCGCCAGCACCCTGTCACGAACATCGCCATCGGTAACGGCATCGTCCCGCAGGCGCAGCTTGTTGGGGATGACGGCAGTCATCGGCTCCACGCCGGTCACGTCCACCTCGCCCAATTGCTCCACCCAGCCGAGGATGTTGTTGAGTTCAGGCACCATGGCTTCGGCTTCGGCGTCAGTCACCGAAATGCGCGACAGGCTGGCGATCTTCTTTACGGTCTGAAGGTCTATCGACATGGCGCCGCCGCTACCACCCGCTCACGTCCGCTTCAAGTCCGCACTTGCGCGTGAGGATCGGCTGCGCCAGACAGGCGCCGCCCGACGCAGCCTATGGAGCCCTGCCGGCCGAAGGAGAGCAAAGCATTGGCCCGCAAGTTCCTCTATGTCGTCGCCAGCCTGATCGTGCTGGTTCTCGCGGCGCTGCTGGTCTATCGCATCTGGGGCATGGAGCTGATCCGCGCGGTGATGGTGCCGCGCGAGGCCTTCACTCCCATCGCTCCGCTACCGGCGAACGCCTATGACGATGCGAAGATGTGGATATCCCGCCCGGATATCCGGCATGACAATCCCGCGTTGTGGAAACCGGCCGGGCAAAAGGATGAACCGGTGCCGCAAAAGGCGGCGGTCTTTTTCATTCACCCCACGTCCTACATAACTGCTTTTGGTAGCGCGCACTGGAACATGCGGCTGGACGACAAGGATGCGTTGGCGACCGCCCGCCGGTTCGTGCAAGCGCAGGCGAGCGCCTTCAATGCGGTCGGCAATGTCTGGGTGCCGCGCTACCGGCAGGCGAATTACGGCGCATTCCTCACCGGCAAGCCCGCAGGTGAGCAGGCTTTGGCCGCCGCATACAGGGATGTTTCCCAAGCTTTTGCCGCTTTCCTGAAGGCAAATCCGGCTGGTCCGATCATCCTCGCCGGACATAGCCAGGGTTCGCGCCATTTGCTCCAGCTGCTCCATGACCAAGTGGCAGGCAAGCCGGTGGCTTCCCGTGTCGCTGCGGTCTACGCAGTGGGCTGGCCCGTCTCTGTGGAGGCTGACTTGCCCGCCCTCGGTCTGCCCGCATGTGCGCGGAGCGATCAGGCGCGCTGCATCCTCAGCTGGCAAAGCTATGCGGAGCCCGCTGATCCTTCGCCGATGATCGAGAGTTTCGAGGGCAAGGCGGGGTTCAATGGAAGGCCGCGCAAGGACACCCATATGCTCTGCACCAATCCGATAACAGGCACCTTCAACGGGGCTGCCCCGGCCAGCGCCAATCAGGGAACGCTAGACAGCCGAGAAGAAGGAAAGCCAGCCCGCTTGCTCAAGGGCGTCGTACCGGCGCGGTGCGAGAGCAGCGGCATATTGATGATCGGTGAGCCGATCGACATGGGGCCTTTCACCCTTCCGGGCAATAATTACCATGTCTACGACTATAGCCTCTTCTGGGGCGACGTGCGCGAAGACGCCCGCCGCCGCCTGGCGAATTTCGCAAAGTCGTGAGTGTGCTGCTTACCACCGATCGCGCGGCATTTCGTGAGGCCCTGCCCCAAGGCGGGCGATTGCTCGGCATGGATGTCGGCACGAAGACGATCGGCCTCGCGCTTTGCGACGCTGGCTGGTCGATCGCCAGTCCGGCACACACCGTTTCGCGCGGCAAATTCAGCAAGGACAAGATAGCGCTGGCTGCGTTCATCGACCAGCAGCAGGTGAAGGGTGTCGTCATCGGCCTTCCCCTCAACCTCGACGGCAGCGAAAGCCCGCGCAGTCAGGCCAGCCGCGCCTTTGCGCGCAACATCGCCGACTTGAGGCTGCCGATACTGCTGTGGGACGAGCGATGGTCGACCCAGGCCGTCACCCGGACGCTGCTGGAGGCAGATGCAAGCCGGGCGCGGCGCGGCGAACTGGTCGACAAGCTGGCTGCAAGCTACATCCTGCAAGGCGCGATCGATGGATTGATGGCGGGCTTTTAACCGGGTCCGTCAAACACGGAGATGATCGGGCATGGCCCATGGTCAGAGGCGTTGCATGCGCTCGACAGCCTGCGGAGCGAGTCTCGTGCAGCTTGAAGTTCGGCTATCTTGCGGTCAAGCGCCGCCAGCCTCTCGGCCGCCAATTCCCTCGCCCGCTTTCGGTCCTGCCCCGCATCCAGCTGCAAAAGCTCGCCGATCTGCTCCAATGTGAAGCCTGCCGCCTGCGCTGACCTGATGAACTTCAATCGGCGCACATCCTCATCTTCATAGCGCCTTATGCCGGACGTCGGACCGCGCGCGCCGCGCTCCGGCATCTCCAGCAAACCGCGCCGTTGGTAAAAGCGCACCGTCTCGACGCCAACGCCGCCTGCGCGCGCCAGACCAGAAATCGTCATCGACATGCTTGACTCCGGACCATGGTACGGAACCCATATGGGGTGGAGAGTAAAACTCTCCAAGTGAAAGAGATGTCATGAGCCCCAATGCCGCCACGGCCACCCACCCCCGAAAAGCAGTCCTCTATCGCATGGTGATGCCGGGCCACACCTGTCCCTACGGCCTGAAGGCGCGTTGGCTGCTGCGGCACAAGGGATATGAGGTGGAGGATCACTGGCTCACGAGCCGGGAGCAGACCGACGCCTTCAAACGCGAGCATGACGTCAAGACGACGCCCCAGATCTTCATCGAAGGCAAGCGGATTGGCGGCCATGACGACCTCCGGCGCTTTTTCGGCATGAAAGTCGCCAACCCGTCAGATACCAGCTATGTGCCCGTGATCGCCGTCTTTGCTGTGGGCGCCTTGCTGGCGCTCGCGGTAAGTTGGTTAACCGCGATGCCGCTGGTCAGCGTCATGACGGTGGAGAGCTTCATCGCAATCACCATGATGCTTCTCGCCATGCTGAAGCTTCAGGATGTCGACCGGTTCGCGACCATGTTCTTGAACTACGACCTGCTGGCCCGCCGCTATGTGCCATATGGCAAGGCCTATCCCTTCCTGGAGCTGGGTGCGGGCGTGCTGATGTTGACCGGCCTGTTCCATTGGCTTTCGATACCGGTAGCGCTGTTCATCGGCGGCATCGGCACGGTATCGGTTTTCAAGGCCGTCTATATCGACAAGCGCGAATTGAAATGCGCCTGCGTCGGCGGCAGCAGCAATGTCCCATTGGGTTTCGTGTCGCTCACCGAAAATCTGATGATGGTGGCGATGGCGTTGTGGATGCTGGCGCGCCTTTGAAGCTGGCGGCAAGCGGCGCGCGGATGGTCAGGCTTCCACCCAATGGGCTGACGCAATGCCCTGAGCATAGAGCAGCACGGACAGGTCCCCATGGACGATTTCGGCATGCGCCGCCTCGCGGGTCTTGGGCTTGGCATGATAGGCGACGCCCAGTCCTGCTCCCTGGATCATCGGTATGTCGTTAGCACCATCACCTACCGCGAGCGTCAGCGTCCGGTCGATGCCTGCTGCTATCGCCGCCTCCAGTTCCTGCAGCTTCCGGGAAGCGTCGACGATCGGCAACGTCACCGTTCCGGCCAACGCGCCGTCGGCGATCTCGAGAACATTGGCTACCGCGCGATCAAAGCCGATTTCCTCGGCAACGGGACCCGTGAAGCGGGTGAAGCCGCCAGAAACAAGCAGGGTTTCAGCCCCCCTCGCCTTCATGGTGCGGACAAGGGCGCGCGCGCCGGGCATGATCTTGACCCGCTCCGCACGGCATCGATCGATCGCCTCATCCGCCAGCCCCTTTAGAAGCGCGACGCGCTCATGCAACGCGCCAGCAAAGTCCAGTTCGCCCCGCATCGCACGTTCGGTGATTTCGGCGATCTGCGGCTTGATCCCGGCATAGTCTGCGAGTTCATCGATACATTCCACAGTGATCATGGTGGAATCCATGTCGGCGATCAGCAGCTTCTTCTCACGCCCTTCGGCAGGCTGAACGATCACGTCCACCTTGTCGCCAATTCCGGTCAAGGCCGCGCGCGCGGCCACGGGATCGCTGCCGAAGAAGATGTCGGCAGCCTTGTCCTCGTCCAGCCACTTGCTATCCACCGGCGCGCAACCCGCCGTGGCGAGCCGGGCGACGGCTTCCGCAATATCCTCCTGACTCAAGGCAGCACTTGCCACTAAGGTCGCGACGAACATGGACACTCCTGAAACATCGAAGGGCGAATCCCGCCCGCGCGTCGCGCTTATTGCCGGACCCACCGCCAGCGGCAAGAGCGCGCTGGCGGTTCGGCTGGCTCAATCCGCCAATGGGATCGTCATCAATGCCGACGCCAGCCAGGTCTACGCCGATCTGCACATCCTGTCGGCGAGGCCAAGCGCCGAAGACATAGGGGGTGTGCCGCATCGCCTTTTTGGGCATATCGACGGAGCGGAAGCGTGCACCGCGGCCCGCTGGGCGGCTGAAGCCAGCACCGAGATTGACAAAGCGCATGCGGGAGGGCGCCTGCCGATCCTTGTGGGCGGCACCGGTCTTTATCTGCGCACGTTGCTCGACGGGATTGCGCCGGTCCCGGAAATCGATCCGGACATTCGCTCCTTCGTTCGCTCCATGGCCGTCGCCGATGCTCACGCCGCGCTCACGATCGAAGATCCGGTGGCCGCCGCACGGCTGGCACCGGCGGACAGCACAAGGATCGCCCGGGCACTGGAAGTAGTGCGTTCGACGGGGAAACCGCTTGGCTTCTGGCAGCAGCACAAGAGAGGAGGAATTGGGGAGCGCATTGATCTTGCCCCCCTTATCCTGCTGCCCCCGCGCGACTGGCTGATCGCGCGCTGCGACCGCAGGTTCGAGCAGATGGTGCATATGGGCGCGGTGCAGGAAGTCGAGGCCCTGCTTGCCCGCGACCTGTCCCCCGACCTGCCGGTGATGCGCGCCATCGGAGTTCCTGAGATCAGGGGCTGGTTGCAGGGCGAGATGGACCGCGAGACCATGCTGGAGAAGGGGCGTATCGCCACTCGCCAATACGCCAAACGCCAATATACCTGGTTTTCTCGCCAACCTCCGCCGACTTGGGCGATCGAACAGCGGAAGATTGATGATAAGATCGCCAAAGAAATTGTAATAAAGTTGCTGATATAGGTATTGACTTGCCATTTTATGTCGAATAGAGGCACCCACCTTGCCAATGCTCCTCTTGCAGGGCAGAGGGCGCAACCTGCATCCAGTGGAAGGATTTCATCGTGGCCGAAAAGAGCGGCGCGGACATTTTGGTTGAGTGCCTGATCGACCTGGGGGTCGAAGTCGTGTTCGGTTATCCGGGCGGCGCGGTGCTGCCCATTTATGACGCACTTTTTGACCATCCCAAGATCCGCCACGTCCTTGTTCGCCATGAACAGGGCGCGACGCATATGGCGGAAGGTTACGCCCGTTCCACCGGCAAGCCCGGCGTCGTGCTCGTCACCTCCGGCCCCGGCGCGACCAATGCCGTCACCGGCATCACCGACGCGCTGATGGACTCCATCCCGATGATCGTCATCACCGGGCAGGTGCCGACTCAGTTGATCGGCACCGATGCGTTCCAGGAAGCGGATACGGTCGGCATCACGCGCCATTGTTCCAAGCACAATTATCTGGTCAAGGACCCGGCCAAGCTGGCCAGCGTCGTCCATGAGGCGTTCCATATCGCCACCACCGGTCGACCCGGCCCTGTCGTCGTGGACATCCCCAAGAACGTCCAGATCGCGACCGCGCCCTATGCCAAGCCGCTGGGTTTCGAACATGCGAGCTACAAGCCGCAGACGCAGGCTGATCCTTCGGCGATCGCACAAGCTGTCGAGATGCTGGCGAGGGCCGAGCGCCCGATCTTCTACACCGGCGGCGGCGTCATCAACTCCGGCACCAAAGCGTCCGCCCTGCTTCGTGAACTGGCGGAACTGACCGGCGCGCCGGTTACCTCGACCCTCATGGGCCTGGGCGCTTTCCCTGCTTCCTCGCCCCAATGGTTGGGGATGCTGGGCATGCACGGCACCTATGAAGCCAATTGGGCGATGAACAAGGCGGACCTGATCGTCTGCGTCGGCGCGCGCTTTGACGATCGCGTGACGGGCCGCCTCGACGCCTTCGCGCCGAACAGCAAGAAAATCCACATCGACATCGATCGCAGTTCGATCAACAAGACGGTCGAGGTCGATCTGCCCATCGTCGCGGATGTGGGCAATGCGCTGACGGACATGATCACCGGCTGGAAGACGCATGGCCACAAGGCGGCGGACCTTTCCGAATGGTGGGCCCGGATCGAAGGGTGGCGCGCCCGCAACAGTCTGGCCTATCCCGAAAGCCGCGAAGAGATCATGCCGCAGGAGGCGATCGCCGAACTCTACCGCGCTTCCAAGTCGGCCAAGGACGTCATCATCACGACCGAAGTCGGCCAGCACCAGATGTGGGCGGCCCAGCATTTCGGCTTTGAAGCGCCCAACAAGTGGCTGACCTCTGGCGGCCTTGGCACCATGGGTTACGGCTTCCCGGCCGCCATCGGCGCGCAGGTTGGCAATCCCGACAGCCTGGTGGTCTGCGTGGCGGGCGATGCCTCGATCCAGATGAACATTCAGGAAATGGGGACAGCCAGCCAGTATCGCCTGCCGGTCAAGATCTTCATCCTAAACAATGAATATATGGGCATGGTCCGCCAGTGGCAGGAACTGACCTATGAAAGCCGCTATTCCAACAGCTATTCGGACAGCCTGCCCGACTTCGTGAAGCTGGCCGAAGCCTATGGCTGGACCGGCATCCGCATCGAGGGGCCGCAGGAACTGGCGGCGGGCATCCGTCAGATGATCGACACGCCCGGCCCGGTGATCGTGGATTGCCGCGTGGCGAAGCTTTCCAACTGCTTCCCGATGATTCCGTCGGGCGCGGCGCATACCGACATGCTGCTCGATCCCAACCAGATCGCGGGCATCATGTCGGACGAGGCAAAGGCGCTGGTGTGACGCAGCATCTGAAGCTCCGCATCCATGTGAGCGAACCCTTCGACTTTGAACGAATCAGCGGCACGGCTGAGCTGAAAGGCTGGACCGTGGATCACGCAGATCCGGAAAATGAATCGTGGGAAGTGCATCTGGACGAGGGCTTCGATTTTCACGAACGCCATATCGGTCGCCTGTTGGTCAGTCCTCGCTATGTCGGTGAGCATCTGACTCGCATGTTCGACGCGATCGCGGGCTTCCCCGTCCGCCTCGCCCATCGGGATGACGGCAGCTGGCACTATGCCTTCACGGGAATGATCTCCCAGCGCCACGAGCGCAAAGAAGAACCGGATAACGGAACGAGCATCTGATGCACATTCAGGAAGAATATAGCGAACGGCACGTCCTGTCGCTCACGGTCACCAACGAAGCGGGCATCCTCGCGCGCATCGCCGGGCTGTTCACCGCGCGCGGCTATAATATCGACAGCCTGACCGTGGCGGACATCACGCCCGATCATGCGATCAGCCGCATCACGATCGTCACCAACGGCCCGCCCAAGGTGATCGACCAGATCATCGCGCAGCTCGACCGGCTGGTGCCGGTTCACAAGGTGACGGACCTTACCGCCAACGGCCCCTTCGTCGAGCGCGAACTGGCGCTGGTCAAGGTTTCGGGCACTGGCGAAGACCGGATCGAAGCGCTGCGCCTGGCCGATGTCTTCCGCGCCAAGGTGGTGGACACGACGATCGAAAGCTTCATCTTCGAGATCACCGGAACGACCGACAAGATCGACAATTTCGTCGGCCTGATGCGCCAGATCGGCCTTGTTGAAGTCGGTCGCACCGGCGTAGTCGGCCTGATCCGCGGCAAGGAGCCGAACTGACCGAATTTCCCTCTCCCCTGCAGGGGAGAGGGCAGCGAGACTTGGCGGCCCGCCGCCTAGTCGCAGCGGGAGAGGGGCCAGCGCCCTCACGGGAGCAAGGCCCCCTCTCCAACTCTATCTAGGCCCGGCTGCGCCGAGCCAAGATTTCGTATCCTCTCCCCGTGCCGGAGAGAGGAAAAGTGGCGACGGTATTGAGGGAATAGGAAACATGAAGGTTTATTACGATCGCGACGCCGACATCGGCCTCATCAAGGGCAAGAAGGTCGCCATCCTGGGCTACGGCTCGCAGGGCCACGCCCACGCCCAGAACCTGCGCGACAGCGGCGTGGCGGAAGTCGCCATCGCTCTGCGCCCCGGCTCGGCATCGGCCAAGAAGGCCGAAGGCGCAGGCTTCAAGGTCCTGCCCAACGCCGAAGCCGCCGCATGGGCCGACGTCCTCATGATCCTCGCCCCCGACGAGCATCAGGCCGCGATCTATGCCGACGACATTCACGAGAACCTGAAGCCCGGCGCGGCGCTCGCCTTCGCCCATGGTCTGAACGTCCATTTCGGCCTGATCGAACCGCGCAAGGACGTGGACGTGATCATGATCGCGCCCAAGGGCCCCGGTCACACCGTCCGCAGTGAATATCAGCGCGGCGGCGGCGTCCCCTGCCTGATCGCCATCGCGCAGGATGCGACCGGCAATGCGCATGACATCGCCCTGTCCTACGCTTCAGGCGTCGGCGGCGGCCGCTCGGGCATCATCGAAACCAACTTCCGCGAGGAATGCGAAACCGACCTGTTCGGTGAGCAGGCCGTGCTGTGCGGTGGCGCGACCGCGCTCGTCCAGGCTGGTTTCGAAACGCTGGTCGAGGCTGGCTACGCGCCGGAAATGGCCTATTTCGAATGCCTCCACGAACTGAAGCTGATCGTCGACCTGATGTATGAAGGCGGCATCGCCAACATGCGCTACTCGATCTCGAACACCGCCGAATATGGCGACATCAAGACCGGCCCACGCATCATCACCGAAGAAACGAAGAAGGAAATGAAGCGCGTCCTCGCCGACATCCAGTCGGGCCGCTTCGTCAAGGACTTCGTGCTCGACAACCGCGCTGGCCAGCCCGAACTGAAGGCGAGCCGCATCGCCGCCCAGCGTCACCAGATCGAGGAAACCGGCGCCAAGCTGCGCGCGATGATGCCCTGGATCGGCGCGAACAAGCTGGTCGACAAGGAAAAGAACTAAGCTTTTCAGCTTCTTCACGGCGCAAGCTGGGATCTCTGAGCTATTTTGGAGATTTCAGCCTGCGCTGGAATGAAGGAAGAAGCAGACAGCGCGGAATTCATATCGGTAACGCTCCGTTTCCGATTACGGCTCTGGAACAATCAAGGGACGCCGCTATGGTAGTGCGTCCCTTGAACGCTTCTGGAGACCTGTCCATGCGCAAGTTCGTGATTTCAGCCGTTGCCCTGGCCGCCCTGACCGGCACGGCCCTCATCGCCCAGCAGATGCCCCCGGCCCCTGGCGCCAAAGACCCGTCTCGCGTCAGCGGAGGCACCTATCAGGTTGATCCAGGCCACACTCAGGTGGCGTTCGCCTATGACCATATGGGCTTTTCGAACAATTTCGGTCTGATCGCGCAGCCGACCGGTACGCTGACGCTAGATCCGAAAAATGTCGCGGCATCGAAGGTGTCGATCGACGTGCCCATCGCCAATCTGCGCACGGGCGTGGCCGCGTTGGACGAGCATTTGATGAAGGCGGACTTTTTCGACGCCGCTAGATTTCCAAAAGCGACCTTCGTTTCGACGAGCGTGAAGCCGGACGGCACCACCAGTGCCGAGATCACCGGCAACCTTACCATCAAGGGCGTGACGAAGCCTGTGACGCTGAACGCCGACTTCTACGGGGCAGGCAAAGCCCCAGCCATGGCTGGCGGTAAGGAAAATGTCGGCTTTGTGGCGACGACCACCGTCAAGCGCAGTGATTTCAACATGGGGTATGGCGTTCCCATGGTCGGCGACAGCGTCGAACTGAAGATCGTCGCAGCGTTCCAGAAATAGTAGCTGATCGGGGTGTCGAGTTGCCACACTCGCCACCCCGATCGCTTGCCGAAAGGTGCGAGGATTGTCGCCGGGTTTCAATCCGTAGGCAGCGTACCCGGCCGCGCATAAGCGAACATGTGGGTGACATAATCCGCTTTGCCGATGTCGACGCCCTGATTGCGCAGGATCGCATAGGCAATCACCAAGTGAAAGTAGAATTGAGGCAAGGCCCAGTCGCGGGCATATTGCTCCGCCGTCAGGCCGAAGGTCAGCCCTATCGGCAGGGCATGTTCGATCGGCCTCTGCTCATCGCCGTCAAGGGCCCCTGCCGGCAAAGCTTCAAGCAGCGCGATCGTCTCATCGATCCTCGCCTTTGCATCCGCGATCGAGCCAGGGTTGTCCCCGGCATTGCGGCCCTCGTCCAACAAAGCTTGTAGTGATGGAGTAAACTGCTCGCCCATGAGGCGGCAGACCCCTTCCCGTGCCTGCACGCAGGCAAAGCGGACTTGCGTGGACAATGGAAACATGTCGGACGCCAGCTTGGCAGACAGCAGCCGTTCCGCCTCCTCCCCCATCTGCTCCTGGGCCTTGGAAAGCCAAGCGGACAAAGTGGCAAGCATCTGTTTATAGGTAGGAACGAGTAAGCTGTTGAGTGACATGGCGATCCCTTGATTGCATTCGAGGCGTGTTACAGGATCTCATACGACAACAAAAGCTGGACGAGCGCCATCGAAAAGGGTTAAGGCCGACCCATCATGCAGCGCGCGCTTCTTCCCCTGCTACGACTTACACGCCCTTAGGCGTGGTTTTTGTGCTGCTCTTCGCTTGAATGACGCAGCGATACGCCTAAGGGCATAATCAAGCAGATAGTCGTTTCACCGGGCCCGCATCGCGCCGCCCGTTTGCATAAAGAAGTAGCTTCCCATGATGCTGACCGACCCTTCGCAGAAATACCGCCCCTTCCCTCAGGTGGATCTGCCCAACCGCCAGTGGCCCAGCGCCGTCATCACCTCACCGCCGCGCTGGCTGTCGACCGACATGCGCGACGGCAACCAGTCGCTGATCGACCCCATGAACGCGGAGAAGAAGCGCCGTTTCTTCGACCTTCTGATCAAGGTCGGCGTCAAGGAGATCGAGGTCGGTTTCCCCAGCGCGGGCGCGACCGAGTTCGACTTCATTTCCGGCCTGGTCCGCGAAGGCGCTATCCCGGACGATGTGTTCCCGCAGGTTCTGACCCAAGCGCGCGAAGACCTGATCGCCACCACTTTTGAAAGCCTGCGCGGCGCGAAGAAGGCGATCGTACACGTCTATAACGCCGTGTCTCCGGCGTGGCGCAACATCGTATTCCAGATGGACCGTCCGCAGATCAAGGACATCGCGATCAACGCGGCCAAGCTGCTGCGCGACAATGCGGCCAAGCAACCGGACACAGATTGGCATTTCGAATATTCGCCGGAAACCTTTTCCACCGCCGAACTGGATTTCAGCCTGGAATGCTGTGAAGCGGTGATGGAAATCCTGCAGCCGACGCCGGAGCGTCCGCTGATCCTGAACTTGCCCGCGACGGTTGAGGCCGCGACGCCCAACATCTATGCCGACCAGATCGAATGGATGTGCCGAAACATTTCCAAGCGCGACAGCGTCGTCATTTCGCTCCACACCCATAATGACCGGGGAACCGGCGTCGCTGCGGCCGAGCTCGGCCTGATGGCGGGCGCGGACCGTGTTGAAGGCTGTCTGTTCGGCAATGGCGAGCGCACCGGCAATTGCGACCTGGTGACGGTCGCGCTCAACATGTACACGCAGGGTGTCAACCCGGGGCTGGACTTCTCCGACATCGATGAGGTCATCCAGACCGTCGAATATTGCAACCAGCTGCCGGTCCACCCGCGTCACCCCTATGCGGGCGAGTTGGTCTTCACCGCCTTCTCCGGCTCTCACCAGGACGCGATCAAGAAGGGCTTTGCCGTTCAGGAAACGCGCAACGACCAGATTTGGGACGTGCCCTATCTGCCCATCGACCCCAAGGATCTGGGCCGCGACTATGAAGCCGTGATCCGCGTCAACTCGCAGTCCGGCAAGGGCGGCGTCGCCTGGGTGCTGCAGCAGGACAAGGGACTGAAGCTGCCCAAGCGCATGCAGGCGGATTTCTCGAAGGTCGTGCAAGCGCTGGCCGACCAGAGCAGCCGCGAACTGAACGCGTCCGACATCTGGACCGCGTTCGAGGATCATTACCGCCTCTCCGGCGACCAGCCCTACAGGCTGATCGACTATAATGAGACCGGCCATGCGGGCGACCGCATCTTTACCGGCAAGATCGCGCACAAAGGCGGCGAACGGTCCATTTCCGGGCGCGGGAATGGCCTGATCTCTTCGGTGCTGGCGGCTCTGCGTGACGATCTGGGCGTCGATCTGGAGGTCGCAGATTACAGCGAACATGCGATCGGCGCGGGAACGGACGTTGCCGCGGCAGCCTATGTCGAATGCCGCACGCCGGATGGCCGCACGATATTCGGCATCGGCACCGATACCGACGTGGCGACCGCATCGGTTCAGGCGGTGCTTTCCGCCGCGAACAGCGTGGCTGCGTACTGATACACAAGGGCAGGCAGCAGCTGATAAGCGCTGCCTGCCTTAGGACAGTTCGCCGGACGCGCTGAGATCGACCTCAGCATGACATATGGCTTCCACATTGATGCCGTCTGGATCGAGAATGAAAGCCGCATAATAGCTCGGGCCATAATGGGGCCTGAGGCCGGGGCCGCCATGATCTCGCCCGCCGGCCCTGAGCCCCGCTGCGTGGAAGGCGTGCACCTGCGCCCGGTTTTCGACGCGGAACGCGATGTGCGTACCCTCCCCCACCGCCTCGTTGTCGCCGATCCAGAAGAAGGGATCATCGTCCCGGCCGTAGCCATGCGCCTCGCCGCCGCTCGGATTGTCCGCAGCCGGGATGGCCATCAAATGCTGCAAGCCTATCGCCCCAAGAAGTTGGTCGTAAAACTCGCGGGATCGTCCAGCGTCACTGACCGCGATACCGATATGATCGATCATTTTACGCTCTCCTTTTGTTGCTGATTGACCTACAGGCCGTGCATCAACGCATGGACGGGAAAATGGACGAAGCGACGGGCCATCAAGTACATATTATCGGCGGCGGATTGGCGGGGTCGGAAGCGGCCTGGCAACTGGCGCGGGCGGGCGTGAAGGTGCGCCTGTCCGAAATGCGAGGCACTGGCGACATGACCCCGGCGCATCAGACCGATGGCCTTGCGGAGCTGGTCTGCTCCAACAGCTTCCGTTCCGACGATGCGGACAAGAATGCGGTAGGCCTGTTGCATCAGGAAATGCGGCGGCTTGGCTCCCTCATCATGGCGCAGGCGGAACCCGCGAAGGTCCCCGCCGGGTCGGCTCTGGCCGTCGACAGGCATGTCTTTTCCGAAGGCGTGACTCGCGCGCTTGCCGACCATCCCAATGTCGAAATCGTGCGTGAACGGATCGACAAGCTGCCAATCGAGGGCATGACGATCGTCGCGACAGGGCCGCTCACCGCCCCGACGCTGGCCGCCAGTATCGGCGAGGCGGCAGGCATGGATCATCTCGCCTTTTTCGATGCGATTGCGCCGGTGGTGCATTTCGACAGCATCGACATGGATAAATGCTGGATGGCGAACCGCTGGGACAAGATCGGCCCCGGCGGTGGAGAGGGCAAGGACTATATCAACTGCCCAATGAACAAGGATCAATATCAGGCCTTCGTCCAGGGACTGCTCGACGGGGAGAAGACCGAGTTCAAGGAGTGGGAGACGAACACGCCCTATTTCGAAGGCTGCATGCCTATCGAGGTCATGGCGTCCCGTGGCCCGGAGACTTTGCGACACGGCCCGATGAAGCCAATGGGGTTGGACGATCCACGTACAGGCCGCTGGCCCTATGCTGTCGTTCAACTGCGGCAGGACAACGCGTCCGGCACGTTGTGGAACATGGTCGGCTTTCAGACGAAGCTCAAACATGGTGCCCAGGTTGAATTGTTCCGCACAATTCCGGGGCTGGAAAAGGCGGAATTCGCTCGGCTTGGAGGTCTGCACCGCAATACTTTCATCCAGAGTCCCAAGCTGCTCGACACGACCCTGCGATTGAAAAGTGCGCCGCACATCCGGTTTGCTGGACAGATGACCGGGTGTGAAGGCTATGTCGAAAGCGCCGCGATCGGGCTGCTTGCCGGACGCTTCGCTGCCGCTGAATTACTGAACCAGCGCATCGCACCGCCGCCTGCCGACACGGCGCTCGGCGCGCTGCTGGGGCATGTCACCGGCAATGTGGCGACGGCCGATTATCAGCCGATGAACGTGAATTTCGGCCTGTTCCCGCCGCTTGAGGACGTGAAGAAGAAGCAGCGCAAGGAGGCTTATACCGCCCGCGCGCGATCGTCCTTATCGCAATGGGTCGACGCGTTTGAGATGAACTGACGCCGCGCCGATCAGCATCGGCACTTTGTTGGCGCCTTCCGCTTGGGCGCCGTCGTCGCGAACTCTGCTGGCGTCAGCTTGCCGTCCGCATTCGCATCCGCTCCGGCAAAGCGATCTGACGTGGCGACGGCCCATTCCTCGAAGGAAAGCAGGTTATCCTTGTCCTTGTCGAGCGCTTTGAAGGCTTTGACCCGGCTGCCCAGCATCTCGCCGCGAGTGATAAAGCCGTCCCGGTTGCGGTCATACCGGGCAAAACGCTTCTGCTCCCGGCTCTGCGGGCTCGCCTCTCCCGGCGAAGGGAGCGCCTTGCCCACGGCATCGGGATCCCCTTCCGGCAATGCTTCCAATGCAGGAGGAGGCGGTGGCGCCATCACGGCTTCCGGGACAGGCCGAGTGGTTGCGCGCCCCTGCCACCAAAAAAGTCCCCCCGCCACCAGGAGCAACGCCGCCGCAGCGCCCGCCATTATACGTGCCACGCAAAATCCCCCTCAACGCACGCCAAGTGCAGTCCGCAATAGCCGGAAATAGAGGCGGGGTGTCAATCGGTTAGGGGCAGCCTTCCCTCGCACAATGTCCGTACGAGCCAATTCATATGCGATCCTCATCGGCCGCCAGGCAGCAGGCCAAACTCGATCTCCAATCAGAAGCATATCCCGTGCGATATCGAGTGCCTGGGTTCCAAGTTCCGAGTCCTTCACATGACCCGTGAAATCCCAAAGCGCCCAGACCGCACCCGCCTGCTGCAACCAGGCAGGCACCTTGGCTTCGCCTGCAAGAGAGTGGAACAGCCCCCCTCCTCTTCCGGTTGCGTAGTTTTCAAGGTCAGCATCAGCTATGATAGCCTCCCAACCATCGAGCCACGCCGTCAAGCCCGCCGGAGGAGCCTCGCCAGCAGCGCGCAAGGCGTCAACGAGAGGGTCGCCCCTACCCATGACGCCCGCGGCATCGCTCAAAGCTTCCTGCCACCATGCCAATCGCAGTTGGCCAATCATCGGTTCGGTCGTCGTGGCCACCACCCGGGCAAGACGCGCATCCAAAGTCCAAAGCAGACGATGGCGGGAAATTTCGCGACCAGCATAAGCGCTAAGTACGGCCGCTAACATTGTGGGCCGATCGCCGACTTGATCATTCATGAGTCATATAACTGCAGCCATGGAATTATCGCTATCTTAATCAGTTCGCGGATATTGATCCTGCCAACTGCATCATATCAGCAGTGCGTCACCCTGGTTTGACGGGGGCGGGATGAGCACGGGTGAGAGCAAATATGAGCGACAGGATCAAGCGCGCGCTGTTCATTTTAATGCGGCTTTACCACAATCAGGCGGGCAATACGCTAGCGATCGTGGCTGCATCAATTTTCCCACTCGTTGCCATGATTGGCGGCGGGGTCGATATGAGCCGTCTCTACATCACCAAAACCCGTCTTCAGCAAGCATGTGACGCTGGCGCACTCGCTGGGCGGCGCGCGATGACTGGACTCACTTGGACGACAGACGGCGACACGAGCTCGCGGAGTACCGCCGAAAAGTTTTTCAATATCAACTTTCCGGCGAACAAATATGGGACGAATTCCGCAGGCGTAGCGTATTCTGCGAGCAATACAGGAGCGGTGACCGGAAATGCTTCTGCTGTCGTCCCGATGACTCTGATGTCGCTGTTCAACATGCCGAACAGAACGGTAACTGCGATCTGTACTGCGGACCTTCAGCTTCCAAACACGGACATCATGTTCGTTTTGGATACGACATTGTCGATGAACGACATCAATCCAGGCGACAGCACAAGCAAGATCGTGGCACTCAAGAACGCGGTTACAAGCTTCTACAATGAACTTCAGCGCGTGAAGCCCGAAGGCGCGCATATACGCTATGGCTTCGTCCCTTATTCGGGAACTGTGAACGTCGGAACGCTGCTGAAGCCTTCATGGCTTCAGGACAATCCCAGTTACGACTCCCGTGAGGGAGATGGCACATCGACCCAAACAATCACCAAAACATCGGGAGGGGGGGTAGAGCCTGACACGCTGCAGTACTACACGGATTGGGAACGTGTTAGCGGATCATATGGTGCTGGTACTTCCTATCCAGGATCATCGGAAAATTGCGTCGCTCCAGCCAACAACATTTCAGATAACACAGTTCCGTCGGCCTGGACTTCCCCGCCCCCTGCCGTACCGCGCTCTCGCGATCATATCCGGACAAGACATGGCACGACTTACGGCACAAGCTTTATAGGAGGCGTGTGCACGATCACGTCGACCGTATATAATAATTTCGTGGAAAAGCGGACGGAAAATATTGTCAAGAACGACAAAGCCGGACAGCCGATCCCAATAACGGAAACGACCACCATCAACACATATTATCACTGGATTTATAGACCGATCAACTATGACATCTCCGACTTGAAAGTCACTGACAGCTACGGATACGTCAAGGGCGGCTTTATTAATGCGCTGGTTGAGAATGCGAACGCAAGCGCCACCCCTAGTCACCCTAGGACGCGCAAGATAACCTGGAACTCTTCTAATGCATGCATTGAGGAGCGTGGAAGCCCTCATGACATGAACATCGATCTAATTCCGGATCCCACGCGACCCGAAACACAGTGGAAGCCTTATCTTCCAGGCTTAGTCTATGGCCGCGACCAGACGACTACAGGATATCAGAAGCCAGCGCTAAATGGTCAGCGATACCCCACGGCCTGGCTCAACAGATGGGCGTTCAGCGGCTCCCCTCTTCAAACCAAAACGCGCGATTTTAACATTAATGCCACCACGAACTTTTTCACCCCCTCTAGCGACACAACACAGGCCGCAGCTTGCCCCTCGCCTGCCCGCAAAATGTCCGAAATTGACGCCACCACCTTTGGCACATATCTCAGCAACCTCAAGCCTGCGGGCTTTACCTATCACGACATTGGGATGTTGTGGGGATTGCGCCTGATGTCGCGGGAAGGGCTGTTTGCGACCGAACACGCAGCAGCCGAAGCGTCGGGCCGCTACGCCCGCAATCTGATATTCATGACCGATGGGCAGACTGACACACGCATCGGAGCATATGATGCATGGGGTTTGTCCGCCATGACGCGACGGCGCACGCCAACCAATCGGATGCCTACTGATGAAGAACAGAACGCCGCGACAGAAACGCGGCTCACGCAGCTTTGCAATATAGCGAAGAACGAAAAAAACATTACGGTGTGGGTGATCGCCTTCGGTACCGATCTTACTTCGCTATTGTCGAACTGTGCCTCACCTGGTCGCGCTTATCAAGCTGACAACGCTGATCAGTTGACTGCGACTTTCTCGCAGATTGCATCGCAAATCGCGCAGTTGCGGGTGACGCGGTGAGGAGAACTCTTGCCCTGCGCTGGACACCTCGGTGTATCCAAGCATTACGTGGAAACACTCGCGGCGCAACTATAGTAGAGTTCGCCATAGTCGCTCCTGTCCTCGTCCTCATTCTCATGTTCCTGTTCGACACAGGTTATTACTTCTATGCTCGAGCTATTTTGGGCGGAGAGGTTCAGGCGGCGGGGCGTTCATCGGCGCTGGAGACGGCGACGGACGCTAATCGTGCGCTTCTCGACGCATCGGTCGAAACAGCGGTAAAGCGGCTTGTCAGCGGCGGTACGTTCACTTTTGATCGACTGTCCTTCAAGTCCTACGGTCGGGCGCAATCGCGTGCAGAGGCTTTCGTCGATTCCAATGGCGATAACATCTGTAACAACAATGAAAGCTTTGACGACGCAAATCGAAATGGAGTCAGAGACACAGATTCTGGAGTTGCCGGCCAAGGCGGCGCCAAGGACGTGACGATCTACTCAGTTACGCTGCGATATAACCGGCTTTTCCCCATGGCATCTCTTTTGGGCTGGAGCCAACAGGTGACCATGACCGCACACACGATCCTGCGCAACCAGCCGTTCGACAAACAGGCTGAGGCTTTGATCGGCAAATGCAGTTGAGGACTGACTGATGAGCGACTCTTCCATCACCTCTGCCAACCCGACCGTTCCTGCTTATGTAAGGTATGGGCGCGGCACGCTCCAATGCCAAAGCGGCGTCGCCTTGATCGAGTTCGCTTTATCCCTTCCTATTCTGTTGATCCTGGCGTCCTCCGGAATAGAGCTTATCAACTATGCGCTAACTGTAAAAAGAGTTGGTGAACTTGCCGCGATGGTGGCGGATAATGCTTCACGCATGGGTGCCCAGAGCGTCATCAACAACAAGCCTATTAGCGAAGCGGAAATCAATGACGTTTTCATAGGCGCAGATCTTCAGGGGGCCGGATTAAACTTAAGCCAAAACGGAAAGATCGTTCTTTCCAGTTTGCAGCAGAATGGCAGTGGCGGGCAGATGATCAAATGGCAGCGCTGCTATGGGGGGAATGCCTATCATTCGGCTTACGGTCCGGAAAATACCGGCTCGACCGGGAACAGTTTCGCAGGGATGGGGCCGACCGGGCAAGAGATCAAAGCTGCTTCAGGCACAGCGGTGATGGTTGTCGAAATCAACTATACCTATAAACGCCTGATGCCCATCATTTCTTTGCCGCTGAGAGATATCACTGATTTTTCCGCATTTAACGTGAGAGACAGCCGCGATCTCGGCAATCCGCAAAACACCGAAAATGTCACGCGCTCGATCTGTACTTAAATTGCAGTGAGAAGAACAAGAAGAGGGAGGTAACCACCCTCCCCCCCTTATAGACTTTCACCGATAACACACTTTCTTAACCGCAGTGACGACGCGCGCGGCATCAATCAGCGCGGCTTTTTCCAGATTGGCGGCATAGGGCAGCGGTACGTCTTCGTTGGTGACGCGCAGCACTGGAGCATCGAGATCGTCGAAGCCTTTTTCCATCACGACCGCAGCAATCTCCGACGCGATTGAGCAGACCGGCCAGCCTTCTTCGACCACCACGAGGCGATTTGTCTTTTTCAAGCTTTCGAGCACAGTCGCCGTGTCGAGCGGCCGGAGGGTGCGCAGGTCGATGACCTCCGCTTCGATGCCCTCTCCTGCAAGTTGCT
The DNA here is from genome assembly GCF_905120495.1 of Sphingobium sp. S6. Classification (NCBI taxonomy): domain Bacteria; kingdom Pseudomonadati; phylum Pseudomonadota; class Alphaproteobacteria; order Sphingomonadales; family Sphingobiaceae; genus Sphingobium; species Sphingobium sp. S6. The sequence continues at coordinate 749,272 of NZ_CAJHOG010000001.1, forward strand.
CGGCTGCTTCGAGCGCGACACCGACGCCGATCGAATAGCTGACCAGCGTTACATCCTTGCCCTCGCGCATGATGCGGGCCTTGCCGATGGGGAGGACATAGTCGTCCACCTTGGGCACGTCGAAGCTGCGCCCGTAGACCAACTCGTTTTCGAGGAAAACTACCGGGTCCTCCGAGCGGATCGCCGCCTTCAGCAATCCCTTGGCGTCAGCAGCGTCATAAGGGGCAATCACGATCAGGCCGGGGACTGACGCGTACCAGGGACCGTAATTCTGACTATGCTGGGCCGCTACGCGGCTGGCGGCGCCGTTGGGACCGCGAAACACGATCGGACAACGCATCTGCCCGCCGGACATGTAATTGGTCTTTGCCGCCGAGTTGATGATATGGTCGATGGCCTGCATGGCGAAGTTGAACGTCATGAACTCGATCACGGGACGCAGGCCGCCCATGGCTGCGCCGGTGCCGACGCCTGCAAAGCCATATTCCGTGATCGGCGTATCGATGACGCGCCTGTCGCCGAATTCCTCGAGAAGGCCTTGAGTGACTTTATATGCGCCCTGATATTCGGCGACTTCCTCACCCATGACGAACACGCGGTCATCGCGGCGCATTTCTTCGGCCATGGCATCGCGGAGCGCTTCGCGAACAGTCGTCTTCACAAATTCCGTGCCTTCGGGAAGGTCGGGATCAGCAACACTGGCCTTCGCTTCCGACGCGAGCTTGGAAGTTCCGCTCTCAGCCTTTTTCGGGGCTTCGGGAGCCACTTCCGGTTTTGCCGGAGGGGCGCTTTCTTCTGCCCTGGGTGCCGCTGTGACACTATCGCCACCCTCGCCGGCCATCGTCGCGATGACGGTGCCTACCTTCACGCCTTCCGTCCCTTCAGGAATGACGATCGCGCCGATCTTTCCTTCATCGACCGCTTCAAATTCCATCGTCGCCTTGTCCGTTTCAATCTCGGCAAGAATGTCGCCGGAACGGACTTCGTCGCCTTCCTTGACGAGCCACTTGGCCAGCGTGCCTTCCTCCATGGTGGGGGACAGTGCCGGCATCTTGATTTCAATACCCATCAATATTGCTCCACCAGCACGTCGGTATAGAGTTCGGCCATGTCCGGCTCGGGCGAGGTTTCAGCGAAGTCCGCCGCCTCGCTCACGACCTTCCGAATGTCCTGATCGATCTTCTTGAGTTCGTCTTCACTCACACCGGCGTCGGCCAGATATTTCTTCACGCCCTCGATCGGGTCCGATTTGTCACGCATCGCCTGCACTTCCTCGCGCGAGCGGTACTTGGCAGGATCGGACATGGAATGGCCGCGATAGCGATAGGTTTTCATCTCGAGCAGGATCGGGCCATTGCCGCCCTGCACCCACTTAAGCGCTTCCTCCGTGGCGCCGCGGACCGCCAGCACATCCATGCCGTTGACCTGAATGCCCGGAATGCGGAAACTCTCACCGCGACGATAGAGCTGATCTTCGGCCGAAGAGCGATTGACGCTCGTGCCCATGGCGTACTGGTTGTTCTCGATCACGAAGATGATCGGCAGCTTCCATAGCTCGGCCATGTTGAAGCTTTCGTAGACCTGGCCCTGGTTGGCGGCGCCGTCGCCGAAATAGGCGACGCAGACGCCGCCATCTCCATTATATTTATGCGCAAAGCCAAGGCCTGCGCCGAGCGAAACCTGAGCGCCGACGATGCCGTGGCCGCCAAAGAATTTATGTTCGACGCTGAACATGTGCATCGAACCGCCCTTGCCCCGGGAAATGCCAGCTTCCCGACCCGTCAATTCAGCCATGATGACATTGGGATCAATCCCATAGGCGAGCATATGGCCATGATCGCGATAGCCGGTGATAACGCTGTCTTTGCCAGGCTGAAGCGCGGATTGGATGCCCACCGCGACAGCTTCCTGACCGATATAGAGGTGGCAAAAACCGCCAATCAGGCCGAGACCATAGAGTTGGCCTGCCTTTTCCTCGAAACGGCGAATGAGGACCATCTGCCGATAGAATTCCAGCAACTCTTCCTTCGTGGCCTTGTAATCCGAAGGAGTTTCGGGGCGAGGCCGGTTGTGATCCGCGCTGGCAGGGCTTTGCGCCTTTGCGTTTGCGCGCGAAGGACGCGGCGTCGTTGGTTTCGCCAAGGCTCTTATCCTTTTGCCTGGTGATGGATGGAAGGAAGCCCGATATAGCGACAGACATGCCCGGATTGCAACGCCGCAGCCCGCCTAATAACGCCCTGAAGCGGCGCGAATCAGTTGAGCGGCACGATCACTTCGTCATGGTGGATCACGCCGAGCTGCCGACGGATCAATTCATCGCTAAGATCAGGATCTACACGGCGCGGGTTGAGCAGGTCGACGCGGTTGCGAAGCTCATGCCGCTGCGCTTCGACAGATCGAAGTTCGCCTTGGGCGCGATGAAGCTGCCGGGAGTAATCGCCCCAGGCAAGAACACCGTTTGAACCAAGCACGACATATCCGGCAAAGAAAAGCAGCAGCAGGACAGCGATAGCAGGCCCGAACGCCGAAAATAACAACATGCGGAGCTTCGCGATGTGCGCCATGGAACAGTTGAATCACAGGCCGGAGCCGGCCGCAAGAAAAAACTCGTTAACTTGCGGCCGGGAGTTGAAATAAAGGTCAGCGAAAGATGGAGCGCCCGGCGTAAACCGCGACGTCGCCCAGTTCCTCTTCGATGCGGATCAGCTGATTATATTTGGCGAGCCGGTCCGACCGGGCGAGCGATCCCGTCTTGATCTGACCACAGTTGGTGGCAACAGCGAGGTCGGCGATGGTGGCATCCTCGGTTTCGCCGGAGCGGTGTGACATGACGGCGGTGTAGCGCGCGCGATGCGCCATATCGACCGCTGCCAGGGTTTCGGTAAGCGAACCGATCTGGTTCACCTTCACCAGAAGCGAGTTCGCAAGACCCTTGCCGATACCCATTTCCAGGCGCTTGGGATTGGTCACGAAGAGGTCGTCACCGACCAGCTGAACCTTGCCGCCGATCTTGTCGGTCAGCGCCTTCCAGCCTTCGAAATCATCCTCGCTCATGCCGTCTTCGATCGACTTGATCGGATAGTCAGCGCAGAGCGCTGCCAGATAATCCGCCATTTCGACGGGGCTCAGCGACAAGCCTTCGCCGGAAATTTCATATCTGCCGTTCTTGAAGAACTCCGTCGCAGCGCAGTCCAGGGCAAGGACGACGTCATCACCCGGCTTGTAACCGGCCTTCTCGACCGACAGCATGATGAAATCGAGCGCGTCACGCGTCGAGGCGATGTTGGGAGCAAAGCCACCTTCGTCGCCTACCGAAGTGGCAAGGCCTTTGTCGTGAAGCCCCTTCTTCAGCGTGTGGAAGATTTCCGCGCCGATGCGAACCGCGTCGGCGATGCTTTCCGCGCCGACTGGCATGATCATGAATTCCTGGAAGTCGATCGGATTGTCGGCATGCTCGCCGCCGTTGATGATGTTCATCATCGGCACCGGCAGGACATGGGCCGATACGCCGCCGACATAGCGGTAGAGGGGCAGACCCCGAGCATCCGCAGCAGCCTTGGCCGTCGCAAGGCTGACGCCCAGGATAGCGTTCGCGCCCAAGCGGCCCTTATTTTCAGTGCCGTCGAGCGCGATCATGGCTGCGTCGACTTCCGCCTGGTCTTCCGCATCGAGGCCGATCAACTGCTCGGCAATCTCGTCATTGACCGCGGCCACCGCCGCCAGAACGCCCTTGCCGAGATATTTGCTTTGGTCGCCGTCGCGTTTTTCCACCGCTTCATAGGCGCCCGTCGAAGCGCCAGAGGGAACGGCCGCGCGCCCGAAGCTGCCATCTTCCAGCATGACATCGACTTCGACCGTGGGATTGCCCCGGCTGTCGAGTATCTGACGAGCGTGGATATCGAGAATGGCGGTCATGGTCGCTCCCTGAATGCTGCAATGCGCCTGAAATCGCGCTCCGCTTAGCCAGCGCCTTCCACCTTGGCAATGCGGGGCTTGCATGGACTCGAAAAATGCCGATGCTCAAATTAGTAACGGCAACGGAACTGTGTGCCGCCGCGAGCATTGAGGACGCATATCCGATCGCCCGCAACGCGACCCATAATATCTGAGGAGACTAGGACGATGGCCGACACCCCGGAAACCCCGCCCACCAAGCGTACGAAGAAGGCCGCACCTGCCGAGCCGGCCAAGGGCGCACCGGTCGCGACCCGTGAAGTGACACCGACCGCGCCGATCAAAACGGCAGCCACGAAGCCGGGAAATGGCGCTGCGTCCCAGGGCTGGTCCGCGCAGATCGCTCCGCTGAAGGAGCAGGCGGAAAAGGCCGCTCGTACAGCAGCCGACAAACTTAACAGCGTCGATTGGAAAACGCATATCGACCCGTTGAAAGACCAGGCCACGAAGACTGCGCTCTCGGCGGCGGGCGTTGCCAAGGACAAGACCGGCACGGCTATGCAAAGCCTGGCGAAGCTGATCACGGACACTGCCGGGACCGTCGATGCCAAGCTTGGCCCCCAATATGGCGACTATGCCCGACAGGCGGCCGAAGCGGTGGCTGGGGCAGCCGACACGCTGGATAGCAAGGACGTCGACCAGCTGATGGCCGAAGCCAAGGATTTCGTGCGCAAGAGCCCTGCGGTTGCGATCGGCGCGGCGGCAGTCGTCGGCTTTGTGTTGATGCGGCTCGCCAAAGGGTCTGACGACAAGGCTTGAGCATAGCATATCGACAATCACGCCAGAGCCCCGACGCTGGGGCGGAGGGGCTTTTGACTGAAGAACCAAGCCTGGTAGCCGCGCCTCCCGACGCCGAATATGAGCAGCAGCAGGACAGCGTCCGCGCGGCTTTCACCAAATTATACGCCGACGGGCGCGCTTATGCCGACGCGGAAATCGAGCGGCAAAAGCTGCGGGCGGGCATCGCGGGGGCTGGCATCCGCGACGCCACGATCTTTGCGGTAGCCGGTTTCATGCTCAGCTTTGCAGGATTGATCGCCTTTCTGGTGGGGATGGTTCTGATGTTGAGCCCCCGTCTTGGCCCCGGCTGGGCGGCAGTGGTAGTGCTGGGATCAACCTTGCTCTTGACGCTCCTGCTGCTGCTGCTTGCCAAAGCCCGGATTTCGCGCATGCGGAGGGCCATCAAGCCATGAATGGAACGGAACAATATCGCCTGGCTACCGCGAGAGCCGAGCAGAAAAAGGCGCGGTTCCTGGCCAGCGTTTCAGCGGCGAAGGAACGCGTGAAACCTCGCCGGCTGAAGCGGGATATCAAGGAGAAGGCTGTAAGCGGCATCCACAATGGACGCGCTTATGTCACCGACAAGGTGAAGCAGCAGCCGGTTGCAGTTGGAGCGACGGCCACTGCTATTCTGATTTACCTCTTCCGCCGCCCCATTTCGGCACTTTTCAAACGGACATACGTTCGGATTACTAATCGTAACCCGGAGAGAGCGGAGACTGACGATGGCTGACATTCAAGCTCAGATTGCGCGCGTGCGCGACGCAGCGAACGACATTGCCGGAACGGCGACTGACAAGTTCCGGGACACGACAGGAAAGGCGAGAGACAATGCTGCGGAGTTGATCCAGACCGGCCGTGATCGCGCTGGCGACGCCTACAGTGACGTGCGCGACCGGACTCAACGCGTCGCAGCTCGTGCAAATGAGATCGTTCAGGAACATCCTGTTGCGGCGGTCGCTGGCGCGGTAGCCGCCGGGGCAATCGTCGCATGGATGTTCCCGAAGAGCCGCACGGTCATGAAGGCGCTTCCGGGCCTTGCTGTTACGGCGGGAAGCCGTGTCGTGGAAGCAGCTCTTGCTGCGAGCGCCGCAGCTGCACAAGGTGCGGAGAACATCAAATCGAGTGCGAGCGAAGCGCTTCACAGCGCGCAAGACAGCGCGAGCAAGGCCGCCGCATCGGCTCGCGATGCCGCTGCTTCAGCCGACATCAGCGGCACGGCATCTCGGGTGGCCGATGACTTCGTGGCGCTGGTTACCAGCAAGATCGATGCGGTCAGCGACGCATTGAAGGCGCGCTTGCCGAAACGGTAATTGCCTGGCCCTAGAAAGCACGCCGACCTATGTGACGAAGCCTTGGACAGGAGTGGCGCCGTTGCTAAAGTGCCGCTCCTTCCTTGGGAGACACGAAACATCATGAGCAAACTCCACCTCGTTATGGGCGGGCGCGTCAAAGATCCTCAGACGCTGGAATTTGAAGATTTAGGCTCGATCGACGTAGTTGGAGTCTTCCCGGATTATGCATCGGCTGAAAATGCATGGCGTGGCGCCGCGCAGCGCACGGTGGATGACGCAGAGATGCGTTATGTGATCGTTCACCTGCACCGGCTGCTCGAACCGGAACTGCCGCAGGCCTGAGCGTTCAAATCAGAGGCTTGGGGCCCTTGCGAAATCGCCAGAGGAGCAAGGGCCGCGTCAGAACGAGGCCTGCGAGGAACCCCCCGATATGAGCGGCGATCGCGATCTGTCCCAGATCGCCCAATCCGCCACGCGCGGACGCTAGGCCAATCATAAGCTGGAGAATGATCCAGCCTGCGGCGAGCCACATGATGCGCAGGAAATTGGCGGAAAATGGACCGATGCGCCGAACAGCGCGCTGGCCGTAGAGCAGTGCATAGGTTGCGAGAATTGCCGATATGGCGCCGCTCGCCCCCACCATAGGGTTGGGAGAAGCAGGACCGAAGACCCATTGCAGCAAAGCCGCGCCATAGGCTCCTGCAACATAGAGGATCAGAACCGCTCTCTTTTGCAACACCTGCTCAACCTGCCGCCCGCAAAAGACCAGCATCAGCAAATTGAAACCGATGTGCAGCCAACCGGCATGTATCAGAGTGCAACTGAGTGGCGTCAGCCAAGCGGGCACCGCATCCGCGCCTGCAAGAAGCTGAGGATCACCGATGCGAGCGGGAATGAATCCCCCAAGGATGGCGGCCGTGTCTACCTGACCTGTGAACAGCAGCAACAGAAACGCGGCGAACGTTATCGCCGCGATCCCATCAGTCATACGGCCAGATGGCAGCTTCACTGGCTTTAGATGAATTCGATCTTGTCGATGAGGTAGAATTTGTCGCCGGAGGGAACCGACACTTCAACCTCTTCGCCGACCTGGCGGCTGATGAGCGCGCGGCCAAGCGGGCTGTTATAGCTGATCATGCCAAGCTTTGCGTCTGCCTCCGCCTGGCCGACGATCTGATATTTGACCGGCTTGTCGTCCTCATCAAGCAGCGTCACGGTGGCACCGAACACGACCTTGTCCCCGGACAGCGTCTTGGGATCGATGATCTGGGCACGCGACAGCTTGTCCTCTAGGTCCGCGATCGTCGCTTCGACCTGACCCTGCCGCTCCTTCGCCGCGTGATATTCGGCGTTTTCGGACAAATCGCCATGCGCGCGAGCTTCCTCGATGGCGTCCACGATCAAAGGCCGCTCGGCCTTAAGTTCGCGGAGCTGCTCATTGAGCTTGTCATAGCCCATCTGCAGCATCGGCATCTTCTCGACGGTCGCCATTCTTGCAAATCCTTCGTCAAAACTTCCCTTTGGCGGCTCCAACTCGGAGCCACCCGCAGCGTGCTTCCTTGTGCAGGGGATCAGGCTTGCGACATGGGATAATAGGACTGGAGCGATCGCACTTCAAGGGCATGGCCCCGAAGCGCCTCGATCGCATCCGCTGCCGCGAGGCTTGCGGCGGCCGTGGTGAAGCTTGCTACCTTGGCGCGGAGAGCGCTGGTGCGGATCGCCTTGCTGTCCTTCAGAGACTGCCAGCCTTCGGTCGTGTTGAAGATCAGGTCGATGTCGCCATCGGTGATCTTGTCGACGATGTGTGGACGGCCCTCCGCCACCTTGTTGACCGGCTGAACGGCGATGCCCTGCTCTTCCAGATAGCGCGCTGTGCCGCCAGTTGCGACGATGGTGAAGCCCAGGTTTGAGAGCTTCTGCACGGCAGGCAGGATGACGGGTTTGTCGCTGTCCTTCACCGACACGAAAGCCGTGCCGTTTTTCGGCAGGACAGTGCCCGCGCCGAGCTGGGCCTTGGCGAAGGCGGTCGCGAAATTGCTGTCGATGCCCATGACTTCGCCGGTGCTCTTCATTTCTGGCGAGAGGACCGGATCTACGCCGGGGAAGCGAGCGAAGGGGAAGACGGCTTCCTTAACTGCAATATGATTTATAGAATTGCGGTCGATTTTTGGGAGGGCCTTGAGCTTCTCTCCGGCCATGACGCGGCTGGCGATCTTGGCGATGGGGGTGCCGATTGCCTTGGCGACGAAGGGGACGGTGCGGCTGGCGCGGGGGTTTACCTCAATTAGGTAAACAATGTTGTCCTTTACGGCATATTGTATGTTCATGAGGCCGCGGACCGACAAAGCGCGCGCGAGAACGTCGGTTTGACGCTCAATTTCAGCGATAACGTCGCTGGAAAGGCTGTAGGGCGGCAAGGAACAAGCGGAATCGCCCGAATGGACGCCCGCTTCCTCGATATGCTGGAGGACGCCCGCGACCACCACATCTTCGCCGTCGCAGAGCGCGTCGACGTCCACTTCGGTCGCGTCGCGCAGATATTGGTCGATCAACACCGGAGAGTCGCCCGACACCTGAACGGCGGTGGCGATATATTCCTCAAGCTGGGCCTGGCCGTCGACGATCTCCATGGCGCGACCACCGAGGACGTAGGACGGACGCATCAGGACCGGGTAGCCGATGCGGTTGGCGACCGCGATCGCCTCCTCGCGGCTGCGGGCGATGCCGTTGGCGGGCTGCTTCAGCTTCAGCTTGTCGATGAGGGCGGCGAAACGCTCGCGGTCTTCGGCAAGGTCAATGGCGTCCGGCGAGGTGCCGAGGATGGGAACCCCTGCGTCCTCCAGAGCCTGCGCCAGCTTGAGCGGAGTCTGGCCGCCGAACTGGACGATGACGCCCGCAAGCGTGCCGTTCGACATCTCGACGCTCATGATTTCGAGCACATCCTCGGCCGTCAGCGGCTCGAAATAGAGACGGTCGGATGTGTCATAGTCGGTCGACACGGTTTCCGGGTTGCAGTTGACCATGATCGTCTCATAGCCCGCATCCGCCAGCGCAAAGCAGGCGTGGACGCAGCAATAATCGAACTCGATCCCCTGCCCGATCCGGTTTGGACCGCCGCCAAGGATTACGACCTTCTTACGATCGCTGGGCTGCGCCTCATTCTCCGCCTCACCGAACAGCGGCGCTTCATAGGTCGAGTACATGTAGGGCGTCTTGGCCTCGAACTCGGCGGCGCAAGTGTCGATGCGCTTGAAGACGGGACGCACGCCGAGCTTGTGGCGGAGGCTCCGCACTTCCGCTTCGGTGACGCCGCCGGTCATGGCCTTGACCGCTTCGTGGATCAGGCCCGAACCGCGCGCGATGCCGCGTTCCATGCCGCGCAGATTGGCGGACTTGAGCGCCAGATGAGCAAGACGCTGGTCGGAAAAGCCCATCGCCTTCAGGCGGCGCATGCCGTCCGCATCCTGCGGCAGGCCGTTTGCCAGCACTTCCGCTTCTGCGTCGATGATTTCCTTGATCCGCTCCAGGAACCAGGGATCGAACTTGGCGATGCTGTGGATTTCGGCGACGCTGAGCCCTTCGCGGAGGGCCTGGGCAGCGACCAGCAGACGGTCGGGCGTCGGCTGCGCGAGAGCGGCGACGATGTCGTCCTTGGGCGCGCCTACCAGATGCGCCACCTCGTCGAAGCCGCAGAGGCCGGTTTCGAGGCCGCGCAGCGCCTTCTGCATCGATTCATGGATGTTGCGGCCGATCGCCATCACCTCACCCACCGACTTCATGGCGGTGCCGAGCAGCGGCTCGCTGCCCTTGAACTTTTCGAAGGCGAAGCGCGGGATCTTGGTTACGACATAGTCGATGGTCGGTTCGAACGAAGCCGGGGTCGCACCGGTAATGTCGTTCTCGATCTCATCGAGCGTATAGCCGACAGCGAGCTTTGCCGCGACCTTGGCGATTGGGAAGCCGGTTGCCTTCGACGCGAGCGCCGAAGAGCGGCTGACGCGCGGGTTCATTTCGATGACGATCAGGCGGCCGTCCTTCGGATTGACCGCGAACTGTACGTTGGAACCACCTGTTTCCACACCGATTTCACGCAGCACCGCGATGCTCGCGTTGCGCATGATCTGATATTCCTTGTCAGTCAGCGTCAGCGCTGGCGCGACGGTGATGGAGTCACCGGTGTGGACGCCCATCGGATCGACATTTTCGATCGAGCAGATGATGATGGCGTTGTCGTTGCGATCGCGCACGACCTCCATCTCATATTCTTTCCAGCCGAGCAGCGATTCCTCGATCAGCACCTCGGTTGTGGGGGACGCGTCGAGACCTTCGGCGACGATCCGCTTGAACTCTTCCTTGTTATAGGCAACGCCGCCGCCGGTGCCGCCGAGCGTGAAGCTGGGGCGGATGATGGACGGCAGGCCAGTGAATTCCAGCGCCTCCATCGCCTCTTCCATCGTGTGGGCGATGCGCGAGCGGGCGGATTCCAGACCGATCTTGTCCATCGCGTCGCGGAATTTCAGGCGATCTTCTGCCTTGTCGATAGCTTGCGCGTCGGCGCCGATCATCTTGACGCCGAACTTGTCCAGCGTGCCGTCATTAAAGAGCGCGAGCGCGGTGTTGAGCGCCGTTTGGCCGCCCATGGTCGGCAGCACAGCGTCCGGGCGTTCCTTCTCGATGATCTTCGCCACGATTTCGGGCGTGATCGGCTCGACATAGGTCGCGTCGGCAAATTCCGGGTCGGTCATGATGGTGGCCGGGTTGGAATTCACCAGGATGATGCGATAGCCCTCCTCCTTAAGCGCCTTCACCGCCTGCGTGCCCGAATAGTCGAACTCGCAAGCCTGGCCGATGATGATCGGGCCAGCGCCGATGATGAGGATGGAGGAGATGTCGGTGCGTTTGGGCATTAGTTTATAATCACCGTGATAGGATAATCGATTTCAATACCTTCGGCTTTCGCCCGAGGTATCAGGCAACCGTGGATACGCGACTGCCGCGCAACAAGTTTTCCATGGCCGGGCGGCTCAGCGCCAAAATAAAGCCCTGTCTCATGGTATTCTCGCAAACGAATGGCGGCTAACCAGTGACTGCTTGTGAAGCGTAGATTTTTGATCCCGCACTGCTCAGCAATCTCAACAATACGTTCTGAAGAGGGCTGACAAGCCGCGAGGCATCCTACGGCAGCCAATGAAACGGGCTTGTAGATTTTCCGTCCCATCAATGCACGCCCCCCGTCCGGGCCTCGCAACCCCAGCCGTCATATTCGACGCCGCATAGGATTTCGATCTGGAGGCATTTCTTGGTCAGGGCGCGGATCGACTGCTCATCGACCGGCTGCTCGCATTCGAGGAAGAGGAACAGGTCGCCATCCTCATCCTCTTCGCGGTCCAGTTCGACAAAGCCGAACTGGCTGGCGATGGTGAGAACACGCTCGAAATCCTTTTCGCTGCCCTTGAAGCTGACATCGACCGGACGCGACAAACGCGCCACGTCGCCATTCGCGGCGAGATTGGCGAGGACTTGACTATCCGCCTCCCACTCTGCCGCGAGGCGGGCTTCGTCAACAGGGGGCAGGTTTTGGCTCACTTAAGCCCCTCAACGAAGCGCTGGAACAGGTAGAAGCTGTCCTGTGGGCCGGGCGAGGCTTCGGGGTGATACTGGACCGAGAAAGCTTTCTTGTCGGTCAGTTCGATGCCGCAATTGCTGCCGTCGAAGAGCGACACATGGGTCGGCTTGACGTTCGCGGGCAGCGTGTCGCTATCGACTGCAAAGCCGTGGTTCATCGAGGTGATCTCGACCAGCCCATCCCCAAGGCGCTTGACGGGGTGGTTCGCGCCACGATGGCCCTGGTGCATCTTGACCGTCTTGGCACCAGCCGCGAGCGCCAGCATCTGGTGGCCGAGGCAGATGCCGAAGACCGGCTTGTCGGCTTCCAGCACTTGTCTGATGACAGGCACGGCATATTCGCCAGTCGCGGCCGGATCGCCGGGGCCGTTGGAGAGGAACACGCCGTCGGGCTTCTGCTCCATCACCTGCTCGTAAGTGGCGGTGGCGGGGAGAACGGTGACACGGGCGCCGGCCTTTACCAGGTTGCGGAAGATGTTGTTCTTCGCGCCATAGTCGATGGCTACGACATGGGGGCGATCGTCCGCCGCCTCATCCTTGCCGTAGCCATGCCCAAGTTTCCACACGCCGTCTTTCCAGAGGCGGCTTTCCTTGCCAGTGACTTCGATGGCGAGGTCCATGCCTTCAAGGCCGGGCCAGTTAGCGGCCTTTTCCGCGAGGGCAGCGAGGTCGAAAGTGCCTTCCGGGTCATGGGCGATGACGACGTTGGGCGCGCCCTTCAGGCGGATCATGCGGGTGAGCGCGCGGGTGTCCACGCCGGAAAGACCGATGCGGCCATTTTCACGCATCCACTGGTCGAAGGGTTCGACGTTGCGGAAATTGCTGGGCTCCGTCACGTCCTGGCGCACGACGCAGCCGAGGGCGAAGGGGTTGTCCGCTTCGACGTCATCCAGGTTCGTGCCGACGTTGCCGATATGCGGGAAGGTGAAGGTGACGATCTGCCCGGCATAGCTGGGGTCGGTCATCACTTCCTGATAGCCGGTCATGGCGGTGTTGAAGCAGAGTTCGCCCACCGCTTCGCCGACCGCGCCGAAGCCGCGGCCGAAAACCGCGCTGCCATCGGCGAAAACCAATACCCCTGTCGCTCCTTTGGGCACGGTGAGGGTCTTGGCATCAGCCATGGTCTTAGCGTCCTTCATGCTTTTTGCGGGAACCCGTCTGCAGCGGGTTAAACGGCCGGTCACCTATGCTTGTGAGGCCCCGCGGTCAACCACTGTAAAAAATCTCTTTTGGCGTTATATCTGGTCTTTTCCAGCAGAACAGGATTCGTATCGCCATGATTCGCGAGCAGGTTAAGAGCGCCCAGGTCGAAGCCATGAAGGCGGGGGACAAGGAACGCCTGGCCGCTGTGCGTTTGATCCTGGCGAAGCTGAAGGATCGGGATATCGAGCTGCGGACGGCTTCGAGCGTGCCGGATGACGATACGGTCGTCGTCGAGGTGCTGCAGAAGATGGTGAAGCAGCGGCGCGAATCGATCGAGATGTTCAAGAATGGCGGGCGCGATGAGCTGGCGGCGAAGGAGCAGGCCGAGCTGGGCGTGATCGAGAGCTTCCTGCCGCAGCAACTGAGCGAGGATGAGACGCGCGCTGCGATCGAAGGGATCAAGGCGGAAGTGGGCGCGGAAAGCGTCAAGGACATGGGAAAGGTCATGGCCGTACTGAAGGAGCGGCATGGGGCGGTGATCGATATGAGCAAGGCCAGTGGGCTGGTGAAGGCGGCGCTTAGCTGACATTTAGAGGCCATGAGCCTCTCCCCTGCCTTCCTTGACGAACTGCGCATGCGGACTTCGCTGTCGACGCTGATCGGGCGGACTGTGAAGGTGCAGAAGGCTGGGCGCGAGTATAAGGCGTGCTGTCCTTTTCATAATGAGAAGACGCCGAGCTTCACCATCAATGATGAGAAGGGCTTTTACCACTGCTTTGGCTGTGGGGCGCATGGGGACGCGATCCGGTGGATGACGGATCAGCGCGGCCTGCCCTTCATGGAGGCGGTGAAGGAGCTGGCAGCGGCGGCGGGCATGGATGTGCCTGCGCCCGACCCTCGCGCGGCGAAGCGGGCCGAGCAGGCAAAGGGGCTGCATGACGTCATGGCGGCGGCGCAGGCTTTGTTCGAGGAGCAGCTTGGCGGGATCGAAGGGGCCGAGGCTCGGGAGTATCTGAAGCGGCGCGGGATTAGCGAGGCGACGCGGCGGGCTTTTGGTTTTGGCTTTTCGGCGGATTCGAAGGGGAAGCTGAAGGGCGCGCTGAACGAGTTTGGCGAGCCTATGCTGATCGAGGCGGGGTTGCTGATCGATCCGGATGGTGAGCGCGACTCTTACGACCGGTTCCGGGGGCGGCTGATGTTGCCGATCCGGGACATTCGCGGGCGAGTGATTGCCTTTGGCGGGCGGATTTTGGGTGCGGGTGAACCCAAATATCTGAACTCTCCCGATACGCCGCTCTTCGACAAGGGGCGGACGCTCTACAATATCGATCGGGCTTCTCCGGCGAGCCGCCAGAGTGGGCGGGTGATCGTGGTCGAAGGCTATATGGACGTGATCGCGCTGGCGCAGGCGGGCTTTGGCGAGGCGGTGGCGCCACTGGGCACGGCGTTGACCGAACATCAGATCGAGCGGCTGTGGAAGATGGTCGATGTGCCGCTGCTTTGCTTCGATGGCGATGCGGCGGGGCAGAAGGCGGCGATCCGGGCGGCTACGCGGGCTTTGCCACTGTTGAGGCCGGGGATGAGCCTGGCCTTTGCTACGTTGCCATCGGGGCAGGATCCTGACGACCTGATCCGGGCGGAGGGACCGGGCGCGATGGAGCGGGTGCTGGAGGCGGCGGAACCGCTGGTGGAGCGGCTCTGGGCTTATGAGCAGAGGGCGGCGCCCCTTGATACGCCGGAGCAGCGGGCGGCGCTGAAGCAACGGCTGCGGGCGATCACCGACGCGATCGCGCATCCGGACGTACGGGCGCATTACGTGCAGATATTCCGCGAGCGTTACGACACGATGTTCTTCGCGCGGGCGGCGCAGGCTGGCGCACCCCGGCATCAGCGTGGGACAGGTACGCGGCAAGGGTGGCAGCGCGATCGGCGCGGGAACTGGAAGCCTCCCCTGCCCCCGGTCGGGAACGAAGCGCGGGCTATCGGCGTCAGCGGCATGGAGCAGCGGCTGCTGCGCGCGGTTCTGGCGAGTTTGCTTCGGCACCCCGAGCAAATCGTGCTGCACCGGGAGATGCTTTCCGCGCTCCATATCGGCGATTCGGCACTGGGCGAACTGATGCGCGCAATGATTGCCGCATCGTTCCGGCAAGAAACAGTTGAAACAGAGGGCCTCCTTACCATATTGGGCCAAGGTGAAGTGTATAATATGGCGAAGGGGATGCTCCGGGCCGACACGTTCACATTCACCCCCAGCAGGATGAAGACCGATCCCGGTCGCGTTTCGCGCGACCTGGAGGAAGCTATTCGGGTGATGGCGCAAGGACCGGAGTTGGAGACGGCGCTGGCGGAAGCCACGAGGCGGGCGAAGGAAGACCTTAATGAGGAAACCTTTGCCGAGCAGCAGCGGATCCAACGGTTGAAAATGGATCATGACCAGCGCCTGGCGGAACTGGCGCAGTCCGAAGATATTGTTTGATAGATCGTCCCCGGGCGGGACGATGGAGCTAAGGCGAATAAATGGCGAGCAAGGCGACAGGCAAGGGTGCGGGCGAGGATGTGGATAGCGGCGATGCGCCGCTCCTTGATCTGAACGAGGCTTCGGTCAAGAAGCTGATCGCGCGTGCCAAGAAGCGCGGCTACATCACCTATGACGAACTGAACGATGCCCTGCCGCAGGACCAGATGTCCTCCGAGCAGATCGAGGACATCATGGCCGCGCTCAACGAAATGGGCGTGAACATCGTCGAGAACGAAGAAGCCAGCGAAGACGGCGACGAGCAGCGCGAACGCGAGGATGCCGAAGACGCCGAGGATGATTCGGGCGATGACGATGGCGCGCCCAAGCTCGTCACCGAAAAGAAGAAGGAGACGGTCGATCGCACCGACGACCCGGTGCGCATGTATCTGCGCGAAATGGGTGCCGTCGAGTTGCTCAGCCGCGAGGGCGAAATCGCCATCGCGAAGCGTATCGAGGCTGGCCGGGATACGATGATCCTGGGGTTGTGCGAAAGCCCGACGACCTTCAACGCGATCATCGAATGGTCGACCGCCCTCAACAATGGCGAGATGCAGCTGCGCGAGATTCTGGACCTCGATGCGATGCTTTCGAAGGACCCTGCTCCGGAAAATCTGGAGGAAGGCGCCGAGGATGATGATGGCGAGATCAGCGAGAAGACCGCTGGCCCGAGCTTCAAGGAAGAAGAAGAGCCCGAGGAGGAATCGGCCGATTCGGACGAGGACGAAGACGGCCTGACCGAACGCCGCGCCCGCCGGGTGGAAGAGGAAGAGGAGGAAGACAACACCCTCTCCCTAGCCCAGATGGAAGAGACGCTGAAGCCGATGGCGCTGGAGAAATTCGCGACCATCACCGAAATCTTCCGCGCCTTCTCCAAGGCACAGGAATCGCGCATGGCTGCCATGGCCAATGGCGAGACACTGAGCCAGAAGGCGGAGGACGATTATCAGGAATTGCGCGAGCAGCTGACCGCCGAGGTCGAAAGCGTCCAGTTCCACCAGCAGAAGATCGAATATCTGGTCGATCAGCTTTATGCCTATAACCGGCGCCTGACCGCGCTCGGCGGGCAGATGCTGCGCCTCGCCGAACGGCACAAGGTGAGCCGCAAGGACTTCCTCGATCGCTATGTGAACCATGAACTGGATGATGCCTGGCTCGACAAGGTGCAGGGCCTCGACAAGAAGTGGGCGGCCTTCGCTGCGGCGGAGGGCCGTGCGGTCGAGCGCATCCGTAACGAGGTGAGCGAAATCGCGCAGGCGACCGGCATGTCGCTGGGCGAGTTCCGCCGCATCGTCAACATGGTCCAGAAGGGCGAACGCGAAGCACGTATTGCGAAGAAGGAAATGGTGGAGGCGAACCTGCGCCTCGTCATCTCCATCGCTAAAAAATATACGAACCGTGGCCTGCAATTCCTTGATCTCATTCAGGAAGGCAATATCGGCCTGATGAAGGCGGTCGACAAGTTCGAGTATCGGCGCGGCTACAAGTTCAGCACCTATGCGACCTGGTGGATTCGTCAGGCTATCACCCGGTCGATCGCGGATCAGGCGCGGACCATCCGTATTCCGGTCCACATGATCGAGACGATCAACAAGCTGGTGCGTACGTCCCGCCAGTTCCTGCACGAGCAGGGCCGCGAGCCGACTCCGGAGGAAATGGCCGAGCGCCTATCCATGCCGCTGGAGAAGGTGCGCAAGGTGATGAAGATCGCCAAGGAGCCGATCTCCCTCGAAACGCCGATCGGCGACGAGGAGGATTCGCACCTCGGCGATTTCATCGAGGACAAGAACGCCATCATTCCGGTGGATGCCGCGATCCAGGCGAACCTCAAGGAAACGGTGACGCGCGTTCTGGCTTCGCTGACGCCGCGTGAGGAGCGCGTGCTGCGCATGCGCTTTGGCATCGGCATGAATACCGATCATACGCTGGAAGAAGTGGGCCAGCAGTTCAGCGTGACCCGCGAACGTATTCGCCAGATCGAGGCAAAGGCGCTGCGCAAGCTCAAGCATCCGAGCCGCAGCCGCAAGATGCGCAGCTTCCTCGACCAATAGAGGTCGTTGCACGGCGAAACGAACAGAAAGGGCGGCTTCGGGCCGCCCTTTTTTTCGTCCCATAAACCCCTCTTTTACCTGAGCTTCCTATGGTGGCGGCTGACGGACATACTGGCGCGGCGGTCGCAGGGGTTATCATGAACGAAGCAGCAGTACGCCTGGTGACAGGCGACATTTCCCAGGTGATCGAAGCGCTGGTGGCGGCTGACGGCACGGCCGGTCATGCGCATGCGAGCAGCGCCCGCGCTGCGACGGGACGGGACGCGGCATTGAGCCTGCCAGACCTTGCGGATGCCGCACATTATCTCTGCCTGCTGCACGGGCGTCATCCTGGAGTGATCGATCATGCGGCAAATCGGTCTGCGGACGGCGCAGCGCGGAACTGGCTGGTCCAGGCTGGCGCGGCCTTTGCGCGGGAGCGGGCCTACCTGACGCAGGTGGCGGTCGCCCTGGGGCCGGTTCCCAGCACGGCGGGCCAGAGCGATTGCGAGGCGATCGTGAGCCAGCAGCGCCATGCGCTTGATATGCTGGCTCAGTCGGACAGGCGCGGCTGTGCCATGGGCGCGGCGATGGCGCTCGTGCTGGATTGGCAGGCGGTTCGCGGCGTGCTCGACATGGCTGCTATCCGCGTCGGGCTGGAACCCTATCCGACCGATTTGCCGAGCCGGGCCGAGACTTTCGCGATGGCGCGCGCGATCGGCGGAGACAGCGCGGCAGACCGCGCGATCCAGTTCGGCGCGCGGCAACTTCTCAGCCAGCAGCGCGGCCTTTGGCACTTGTTGAAAGCTCGGGCCGAGGTCCGGCGGCAGAAACAATAAGCGATTGCGGCCTGTGATCGCTTTCCCTACTCGGGTGCCAGTAGAGGAAAGCGAAGATTCATGCGGTTTGAAGGTACGGAAGATTATGTCGCCACCGACGACCTGAAGGTGGCGGTGAACGCAGCGGTGCTACTGCGCCGCCCCCTGCTGGTGAAGGGTGAGCCGGGTACTGGCAAGACGGTGCTGGCGCAGGAAATCGCCAAGGCGCTGGACGCGCCACTGATCGAATGGAACGTCAAATCGACAACCAAAGCCCATCAGGGCCTGTATGAATATGATGCGGTGGCTCGCCTTCGCGACGGCCAGCTGGGCGATCCACGCGTCCATGACATCAGCAATTATATCCGCAAGGGGAAGCTGTGGGAGGCGTTCACCTCCCCCACCCTGCCCGTCCTGCTGATCGACGAGATCGACAAGGCCGACATCGAATTTCCCAACGATCTGTTGCAGGAACTCGATCGCATGGCTTTCCACGTCTATGAGACGGGAGAGACGGTCGCCGCGAAAGAGCGGCCGGTGGTGGTCATTACCTCCAACAATGAGAAGGAGTTACCCGACGCTTTCCTGCGGCGCTGCTTCTTCCATTATATCAAGTTCCCCGACCGCGAGACGATGCAGGCCATTGTCGACGTGCACTTTCCCGGCATTCAGAAGATCCTGGTCAGCCGGGCGCTCGACCTCTTCTACGAAATTCGGGAGGTGCCGGGCCTGAAGAAGAAGCCTTCGACCAGCGAGTTGCTCGACTGGTTGAAGCTGCTGCTGAACGAGGACATGCCGCTGGACGTGTTGCAGGATCGCGACCCGACGAAGGCCATTCCGCCGCTCCATGGCGCGCTGCTCAAGAATGAGCAGGATATCATGATGTTCGAGCGTCTGGCATTCATGGCGAGGCGGCAGGGACGCTAAGGGCTAATTCGCGTTCCTATGACCCCTACCGCTTTCGGGAAGGGGCAATGAGGGAGAGGCGTATGACACATGAAGCCGGGTGCCTGTGCGGGACGGTTCGCGTCGAGATCGATGCGGAACCTCTGGCGGCGCGTATGTGCTGGTGCAGGCTGTGCCAATATCTTGGCGGTGGGACCGCAACGGTCAATGTCTGCTTTCCGGCCGAGAAGGTGCAGATCAAGGGCGAGGTCCGTTGGCATGAGAGCATCGCCGACAGCGGCAACAGGATGCGCCGCGGCTTTTGCCCTCAATGCGGCACGCCCTTGTTCAGCATGGCCGAATCGCGGCCCCATCTGATCTTCATCAGGGCTGGCGCCCTGGATGATCCAGGCCTGTTGGCACCACAGGCGGTCATCTGGACGGAGGCGGCACCACATTGGGCGCATCTGGACCCAGAACTGCCACATTATCCGGCGCAGATTCCACCGGTCGCATAAAAGGGCGCTTGCCTTCGCCCTGCGGTTCGGCTCAACCTTCCTTTCTGTATTTCATAGCCGCGATAAGACGGCGTGAAACGGGAAGGATGCCTATGCCGAAGCTCGCCCTGTCGCTGTTGCCACTCCTCCTGCTTCTGCCGGCGCCCGCATTGTCGCAGGATGCCGATGTGCAGGAGGCCTGGGCCACCAGCGATGGCAGCCTTCGCGCACGGGCTGCGGGGATTAGCCTGCCTCAGACGGTCGCCGGACTGTCCTTGTCCAAGAGTGGCGAGGTCACCAACGGCGGCAAGGGAATCGACAATTACGCCCAATATCTGTCGGATGATGGCGCGGTTCAGGCGACCTTGTACGTTTATCTGCCAAGCTATGCGGACGCGTCGATCGCCGCTTACATGACTGATCGCGCGGTGACGGATCGTTTTGGGCCAAAGACCCGCCGTACTGCTTATGAAGGCGTTGCGCTTCACGTCAAAGCCGGGCGTGCCATCCGGGCGGTTTATGATGATGCGGCGAACGGGGCGCTGACCACGGCAGCGGCTTTCGTCCAGTCTGGCCGCTGGCTGGTGAAGCTGCGTGTCACTGGTCCGAGCGAACGGCGCAGGGAGGTGCTGGCGGGCCTGGATGGGATGCTGGGCGGATTGCGCTTTGATGATGCTTCTGCCGTCCGGTCAATCTCTCCCGCGCCATTTGTGGACTGTCCGAAGGAAGACGACGGGGACGCGCGGCTTACCGCTTCGGGTGCTGCCACGGGGGCTGACGTGCAGCCTGTTTGGGAGGGCGCTGCGTCCTTCTGCATTCGTGGCCATGTGCAGACCAGTGAGGGCAGCTATGATGTTCTGGAGCAGCAGCGAGCGCACGGGGCTTCCGTGATCGTGCCGATCGACGATGCGGGCACGGTGATGGCCTTTGATCCAGCGAGAGGCGGACGCGGCTATCAGCTGTCGATGCATTCGGTGGGCGAGACGAAGCTTTACGGCGTTTATGACCGGGTCCCGAGTGCCCGGCAGATCGCCCAAATCCTCGACGGCAAGGACCCTCAAACGGCTGAGGCGCGGGCGACTGCGGCCTATGCTGCCAGTGGCCAAGTCATAGTGCGCGAGGGCGCGACGAACTGAGGAAATCAGATGAGGTAGCCGACCTCGTACAGGCCCCAGCGGCGGCCTTCGAACGTCAGCGGCACGAACACGCTGCGAAGCGCGCGGTAGCGGCCTTCTCCAAGGTCCTGACGGTAAGTGAAGAGGAAGAAGTCGCCGTCGCCATCGAGCGCACGGCGGGTCTGGCTGTCCATGAAAATCTGCCGGTTGCGCGCATATTCCATGTTCCACGCTGCCTGCCCCGGCCGCTGGGGCTGGCTGCGCGATGAGATGTGCGTCGGCAGATAGCCGTTCATGTCGATCAGGCAGCAGCCGACGATCGCTTTATCCTGCGCTGTATGGCGGTCCAGAACTGGCCGGATGATGCTGTCTGTAAAGGCGGTGAAGCCATTTTCATATTGCGGCGGATCCGATCCCAGGATCGGACGGTAATTCTCGTCGAATAGAGCAGATGGGGTGAGCTCACCCGAAGCCAGGACCTGCTCGATCATGCGCGACACCTCCGCCGCGCCATCTTCGGCATAGGCGATGTAGCGGCTGTCGCGGGTCCGGTGCCCGCCATGGGCGGCGGTGTTGAGCATGCCGTTCGCCATGCCCTCAAGCTGCTCAAGCTGGACCCTCGCCATTTCGACGCGCTGGGCGCTTTCGGCAGCGGACTCGCTGAAGTTGGTGAGGCCCTGACGCAGCGCGCCCACGTCAGCGTCGGCTTCATTGGTGCAGGTCACGATGGCGTGAGAGCGTTCGCCGAACTGCGTCACGAGCGAGGCTATCTCCGCCATGGTGACGCTCAGCGTGTCGATATGCGCGCTGACGTCCCGGCCACGGCCGATATTTGCCTCGACGCCGCTGATCAGGTGTCGCGCGTCACGGTCCAACTGGCCGAGCTTGTCGCCGACCGATGCCGCGGACTCGCCTGCCTGTCCGGCGAGGCGGCGGATTTCATCTGCCACGACGGCAAAGCCTTGGGTCGCTTCGCCGCCACGTGCGGCTTCAATGGCGGCGTTGACGCCAAGGAGCCGGGTCTGGCGAGCGATCGCGCCGAGTTGGTCAGATATACCGCCGACCGTTTCAATCACTCCGAGGAACTGGCGCAGGCGTCCTTCCAAACCAGTGACATGATCAACGAGGCTGGCGACCTGGGCCAGGGATTGGGTGATCGCCTCGTGACCCTCCGCGATGATGCGGGCAGCGCGGCGCGAGGTGAGGCTGAGTTCCTCCGCCGCGACAACGCTTTCATTCTGGCTCCCGGCCAGAGCCTCCATGTTCGATTGCAGCTGCGTGAGCCGCTGCGAGTCGGCCTGAATGCGACGGGTAAGTTCGCCGAGGAAACCCGCCGTCTCGCTGCATTGCAGCGCAACGTCGCCTGACCGCTCGCCAAGGTCCGTCAATAAATGCTCATTTTCCAATGAGTGTCACCCCAACCGCCCGCTCTTGGATACTGCCCAGTTAACGATGCGATGCAACACTTAACATTTTCCCAACCATGCGCTGCCCCTTGCATCCGTAACGTGGGTGAAGGACAAGGCCACCATCATGATGCTGAATTTTCTCGACGCGCTCAGGGCCGCGGGCATTCCTGCCGGCATCAAGGAGCATCTGCTTCTGCTGGAGGCGCTGGATCGTGATGTGATCGGGCAGAGGCCGGAGGAATTCTATTATCTCGCGCGGGCGACTTATGTGAAGGACGAGGGGCTGATCGACCGGTTCGATCAGGTCTTTGCCAAGGTCTTCAAGGGCGTGTTGGACGCGAGCGGCGTCGAGGCGGACATTCCCGAGGAGTGGCTGCGCCTGGTCGCGGAGAAATATCTGAGCGCCGAGGAAATGGAGAAGATCAAGTCGCTGGGCAGCTGGGACGAGATCATGGAGACGCTGAAGAAGCGGCTGGAGGAGCAGAAGGGACGCCATCAGGGCGGCAACAAATGGATCGGCACGGGCGGAACATCGCCTTTCGGCCATGGCGGCTATAATCCCGAAGGCATCCGGATCGGCGGAGAAAGCAGGCACAAGCGCGCGATCAAGGTGTGGGAAAAACGCGAGTTTCAAAATCTCGATAGCAGCAAGGAACTGGGCACGCGCAACATCAAGGTGGCGCTGCGACGGCTGAGGCGCTTTGCGCGTGAGGGTGCGGCGAGCGAACTCGACTTGGAAGGAACCATCCGGGGGACGGCCCGGCAGGGATGGCTGGACATAAGGATGCGGCCCGAGCGGCATAATGCGGTCAAGCTGCTGCTGTTCCTGGACGTTGGCGGATCGATGGACCCGTTCATCCGGCTTTGCGAGGAACTGTTTTCCGCCGCGACGACCGAGTTCAAGAACATGGAGTTCTTCTACTTTCACAACTGCCTTTATGAGGGCGTGTGGAAGGACAATCGCCGCCGCTTTTCAGAACGTATCCCGACCTGGGATATCCTGCACAAATATGGCCATGACTATAAGGTCATCTTTGTCGGCGATGCAGCGATGAGCCCTTATGAGATCAGCTATCCCGGCGGTTCGGTAGAACATATGAACGAAGAACCGGGCGCGGTGTGGATGAGCCGATTGCTGCATACCTATCCGGCCGCCGTGTGGCTGAACCCGACGCCTCGCGACCATTGGGACTATAGCCAATCGACGCGGATGATCCGGGAGATCATGAGCCAGCGCATGTATCCGCTGACGCTGGAGGGCATCGATGAAGGCATGCGGGAGCTGACCCGCAAGCGGTGAACGGCCTCACGCCGGATCGAAGAGAACGCCGCCCGTCATCGGGACAGGCACGCCGGTGGTGCCGGGAAAGCTGATCGGCAGGGATTTGAGACGGCGCACAGCCATGTAGGCAAAGCCCTGCGCTTCAAGGGCGTCGCCGTCCCAGCCGAGATCATCGACCGGGCGCACATCTGCCTGGGTAAATGCCGACAGCATTGCCATCAGCGTCGCATTATGGCGGCCGCCTCCCCCGACATAGATGGCGGAAGGCGGGGATGGGAGGTGATCAAGCGCGCGTGCGACCGCTTTAGCAGTGAAGGCTGTGAGCGTTGCGGCTCCATCCTCGAGTGAAAGGCCGCGCACCGTGTCGAGGGTGAAAGCTTCCCGGTCGATGCTCTTGGGAGGTGGCAGATCGAACCAGGAGTCGGCCATCAAGCTGGCAAGCCGGGGCTCATCGATCTGCCCCTTGGCCGCCGTGACGCCATTTTCGTCGAAGGGCTTGCCGCTATGGGTCTGCATCCAATTGTCGATCAGGCCACTTGCCATGCCAGTGTCGAACGCGAGGAGGCCGCCTGCCTCTCCGATCGCGGTGATGTTGGCCACGCCGCCAAGGTTCAGGATTGCCACAGGCTTGGGGAGGCCGCTTGCCAAGGCGCGGTGATAGACGGGCATCAGCGGTGCCCCCTGCCCTCCCGCTGCAACATCGGCGCTGCGGAGGTCGCCAACGACGGGGATGCCAAAAGCGCCTGCCAAGGCGGCGCCATCGCCGATTTGCCACGTCCAGCGCCATTCCGGCCTATGGGCGACCGTGTGGCCATGAAAACCGATAACGGCGATATCCTGAGCGACATGACCGCTGCGCGCGAGAAGGTCCGAAACGGCCTCCACATGAAGCTCGGTGAGTTCTCCTTCCACGGACTGGATGAGAGGCTCGAAACCCGGCTTGTCCATCGCCATGGCGCGCTGGCACGCTTCGGCGAGGCGGATGCGGAAGCCATCGAGGTAGGGCATGGCGTGGAACGCGACAGGTTTGCTGACACCCTCTCCGTCGGTTTCGATGAGCGCGGCGTCGATGCCGTCGCGCGACGTGCCCGACATGAGGCCAATCGCCAGCGTGGGTTGGGTCTGGGTCACTGCTTCCTTCCTTCCGCTCTCTCCTGCTCTGTGTAGCCGAATGGATCGGGACACAAGATCAGGATGACGGGGGATGACGTTGTTGTGTCGCGATGCTAGAGGGCGGCGCATTATGACCAGCTACTCGTCCGATCTGCTCCGCCTCCTGGAGGCACGTGGTTACATCCATCAGCTGACCGATGCGGAAGGGCTCGATGCCCTTGCCGCCAAGCAGATTGTTCCGGGCTATATCGGCTTCGACCCGACCGCACCGTCCCTGCATGTCGGGCACCTCGTTT
Organism: Sphingobium sp. S6; assembly: GCF_905120495.1. NCBI lineage: Bacteria > Pseudomonadati > Pseudomonadota > Alphaproteobacteria > Sphingomonadales > Sphingobiaceae > Sphingobium > Sphingobium sp. S6. The sequence goes on from NZ_CAJHOG010000001.1 coordinate 774,029, forward strand.
CGATCATGATGCTGCGGCAATTGCAGAAGGCGGGGCACAAGCCCATCGTCCTGATGGGCGGCGGCACGGGCAAGATCGGGGACCCGAGCTTCAAGGACGAAGCGCGCAAGCTGCTAACCACCGACACGATCGCGGAGAATGTCGCGAGCATCAAGCGCGTGTTCGAACGCTTCCTGACCTTTGGTGACGGGCCAAGCGACGCAATCATGCTCGACAATGCCGAATGGCTCGATCGGCTGGAATATATCCCCTTCCTGCGGGAAATCGGCCAGCATTTCTCCATCAACCGCATGCTGAGCTTTGATTCGGTGAAGCTGCGGCTGGACCGTGAGCAGTCGCTGTCCTTCCTCGAATTCAACTATATGATCCTCCAGGCCTATGACTTTCTGGAGCTTTCGCGGCGGTCGGGATGCCGGTTGCAGATGGGCGGATCGGACCAGTGGGGGAACATCGTCAACGGCGTCGAACTCGCGCGCCGGGTCGATGGTACGCAGGTGTTCGGGCTGACGACACCGCTGCTCACCAACGCCGATGGCACGAAGATGGGCAAGACGGTCGGCGGCGCCGTGTGGTTGAACGAAGATCAGCTTTCGACCTATGATTATTGGCAGTTCTGGCGCAACACGGCCGACGCGGACGTGGCCAACCGGCTGCGGCTGTTCACCGATCTGCCGATGGACGAGGTAGCGCGCCTGGCAGCGCTTCAGGGCTCCGAAATCAACGAAGCGAAGAAGATCCTGGCCAATGAGGCGACCGCGCTTTGCCGAGGTTTCGACGCAGCGGCGGCGGCGGCGGAGACGGCGCGCAAGACGTTCGAGGAAGGCACTTCGGACGCCAACCTGCCGACGATCAGCGTCGGCGCGGAAGGGCTGACAATCGTACAGGGCACCGCTGCGCTAGGCTTTGCCACCTCCAACAAGGAGGTGCGGCGCAAGCTGGCTGAAGGCGCGATCCGTGTGAATGGCGAAGTCGTGAGCGACCCGATGCTGACGTTGAAGCCCGGCGACAAGGTCAGCTTCGGTGCTAAGAAACATGGGTTAGTAACTGCTTGAAACTTTAGAGAGTTAAAGGCGGATTAAGTAAAGCTGGTAAGGAAAGGGCGAGGTTCGTCGCCTTAAGCTTTCCTCATGTCTTCGGTGCTCGCCAGCCTCGCTCAGGTCGCCCGTTCACGGGACCCTTCGGTTAATCAGCGCCGCACGCCCCGCGTGCTGGTGGATATGGTCAGCCATATCGCCGCACGGGGGCGAACGCATGGCGTCCGGGTCATCAATATCTCCGAACTCGGGTTGATGTGCCGCACCGATGCGGAGGTCACGATTGGCGAGCGGATTTCAGTCTGGCTGCCGGTCGTCAAGGATGTGCAGGCCGATGTTCGGTGGGCCGAGGACGGCCGGGTCGGGGTTGAGTTTTGCCAAGCCATCGACCCGCAGGTCTATGAGGCGATGCTGTCGCTCATCCCGCCACGGCAGACGGCTTGGTAAAGAGCTGTTCAAAGCTCTGATCGGCTTCGACCCGCTGACGTGATCGGACAAGCGCCTCCGGCATTTCGGTGCGCAGGAAGGTCATCATCGCCTCTCGCACTTCGCAGCGCAGGTCGAAGGCGATCCCGGCATTGCGCGCGCTGAGCAGGCCCCGCAGTTCCAGCGCATCGGCCTTGTGATCGGTGACCTGAAGGATGGCGACGCGCCCATCCCAGCGGCTGTTGGCCTTCACCGCTTCGATGAAACGCGCGCGGATGCGTTCGACATCGGCCGCAGGGTCGACATAGAGGAAGACGGTGCCAAGCAGGTCGGAGGTCTTGGTCGTCCAGTTCTGGAACGGCTTTTCGAGGAAATAGGATACTGGCACGACCATCCGCCGGTCGTCCCAGATGCGCACCACGACATAGGTGAGCTTTATATCTTCGATGCGGCCCCATTCTCCTTCGATGATCACCACATCGTCCAGCCGGATCGGTTCGGAAAAGGCCATCTGGATGCCCGCGATCAGGTTCTTTAGCGCTGGCTGCGCCGCTGCGCCGACTGCAAGGCCCGCCAGACCGGCCGAGGCCATCAAGGTGACGCCGACGGTGCGAACACCGGGAATCATGATCAGCATCAGGGATATGATCAGGAAGCCGATGATGAACTGCGCCACGCGGTAAAGGATGCGGATGCGGGTGTGCTGGCGGCGAGCCTTCAGATTATCTTCGACGGTGATGTCGCTGCGCCGCTCAAGAATGGTGCGGAAGGCCCGCATGGACGCGAAGATCAGCCAGCCGACGAGCAAGGTGAAGAGCATCTTTGATCCGATCGCCCACATGGCCTCTATGCGGTCACTGAAGGTCAGTGGCTGAATGCCTGCCGCGAGTGCCATCAAGACCACGATCCAGCGGGTGGGATGATAGATGGCGGGCAGGATGACGGGGTCGAGCTTCATCCGGCGCGCGATGCGGTTGGCTATCCAATAGGCGAGCCAGTGGAGCAGAAAGGCGACAGCCACGGAAATCGCGATGAAGATCGCTGCGATCGGCGTGACGTGATGCAGGCTGATGTCGGATTGCATGCTCTTGGCAACGACAGCGGGCGCGGGATGGTTTCGCTGTCGCAGCATTTCGTCGCGCGGATCAGCCGCTTCGGAGCAATCCCACCGCGGCGTCCCGTTCGAACAGGTAAAGACAGGTTCTGGCTGCCTGGCCGCGCGCCTCGTTCAGCCCCCCGTCCCGATCGATGAGGAGATGGGCGTCGTCGCGGGCGCTGTCGAGGAGCGCGGACAGATGTTCGGGAGTGGCGATCTTCAGCTGCGCCTCGCCCGACTGGCGCGTGCCGAGGATTTCGCCTGCACCACGGAGGCGGAGGTCTTCTTCGGCAATGCGGAAGCCGTCATTGGTTTCACGCATGAGCGCCAACCGCGCGCGGCTGGTTTCACTGAGGGTACCGCCGCGCAGGAGGATGCAGACGCTGTGGTTCTGGCCCCGGCCTACCCGGCCCCGGAGCTGGTGGAGTTGTGCAAGGCCGAAGCGATCCGCGCCCTCGATGATGATGAGGTTCGAGTTGGGGACATCGACGCCGACTTCGATGACGGTGGTGGCGACGAGGATCTTTGTGCGGGCGGAGGCGAAAGCCTCCATCGCCGCGTCCTTTTCTGGCCCTTTCATCCGGCCATGAACCAAACCGACGAGGTCGCCGAATCGTGTCTTCAGTAGTTCCGCGCGGGCTTCGGCGGCGGCCTGATCGCTGGTTTCGCTTTCTTCGACCAGGGGGCAGACCCAATAGGCTTGGCCGCCGCCTTCGACATGGCGGGCGAGCGCTTCGACCACTTCATCGAGGCGGTTGGGGGCCATTACGACGGTCTGGATCGGTTGGCGGCCGGGCGGCATTTCATCCAGCCGGGAAACGTCCATTTCGCCATAATAGGTGAGCGTCAGCGTGCGAGGGATCGGCGTGGCGGTCATCACCAGCAGATGCGGCGTGCGCTCTGCCTTGGCGGCGAGCATCATGCGCTGGGCGACGCCGAAGCGATGCTGTTCGTCGATCACCGCGAGGGCGAGATTCTTGTAGCGGACGGCTTCCTGGAAGATGGCGTGGGTGCCGACGAGGACGTCGATGCTGCCGTCGGCGAGGCCTATGAGGGTGGATTCGCGCACCCTCCCCTTTTCGCGGCCAGTGAGGATCGCAATGGTGACGGGGAGGCCCGACGCCATCTTGCGCAGCGTTTCATGATGCTGGCGAGCGAGGATTTCCGTCGGGGCGAGGAGCGCGCCCTGCGCACCGGCCTCCACGGTGTTGAGGAGGGCCATGAGAGCGACGAGGGTCTTGCCCGAGCCGACATCGCCCTGAAGGAGGCGGAGCATGGGCACGGGTTGGGCCATGTCGCCGTCAATTTCCCCCATCGCGCGGCGCTGAGCACCTGTTGGGGCGAACGGCAGCTTGAGCATGGCGCGCAGGCGTCCGTCGCCTTCGATCGGCACGCCCCGGCGTTTGCGGGAAGATTGACGGACCAGCATCAGGGCGAGCTGGCCAGCGAAGATTTCGTCATAGGCGAGCCGCTCGCGAGCCTTGGCGTCGCTGGGGTCCGCGTGGATTCGGGCCAAGGCCTCGCGCCATGTTGGCCAATCCTTGCGCGCAAGCAAGCTGGGTTCGATCCATTCAGGAAGGTCCGGGGCGCGGCTGAGCGACTGGGCAACAAGGTCACGCAGACGGTTGTTGGTGAGGCCTTCGGACAGGCCATAGACCGGCTCCCGCGCGGGGATGGTGGCGGCTTCCTCTGGCGGGAGGACATAATCAGGATGAACGATCTGGAGGTTGTCCCCGTACGCCTCCAGCTTGCCGGAAATGAATTTGGGTTCGTTCAAGGGCAGCAGCTTGCGGGGCCACGCGCTGTTGCGGCCGAAATAGACGAGCGCGACCGTGTTGCCGTGCTTGTCCTGCGCGATCACACGAAAAGGTGCGCGGGCACTGCCGGATGCGCGGTAGTCGGTTGGCGTGAGCGTGATACCGATCACCCGGCCCGAGTCGGACAGGATCAGCTCATCCACCATATGGCGATCAATGAAGCTGACCGGCAGGTGAAACGCCACGTCCACCACGCGGGCCAGCCCCAGACGCTCAAGCGGCTTGGCGAGCGCAGGGCCGACGCCCTTCAAGGCTTCGATCTCAGCGAAGAGTGGGTTGAGGATATCCGGGCGCATGTCTATCTGACGCCATCTAGCCCAGCCGGGACGATGCGCAAACATCCGTCAGGCATTTTGGCGATCGGTAATGTCGCCGTGCTCGCGCAAGGAACAAATTGTGAACGAAGATCCCCGCATCCGCCGCCTGCAGTTCCGGGCCTGGCACCGTGGCATCAAGGAAGCGGACCTGGCGGTCGGCGGTTTCTTCGACCGCTATCATGCCGAGTGGGGCGCGGAGGAGATCGACTGGTTCGAGCGGTTTATCGAGGAACAGGATGCCGACATCATGGCTTGGGCCTTGGGCACCTTGCCGCTGCCGGAGCAATGGCGCGGACCGATGTGGGACAAGTTCGTGAAGATGGATTTTGTCGAGATTGGGAAGAAGTGACGAGATACTCCCCTCCCGCAAGCGGGAGGGGCAGCGAGACTTGCCGAGCCGGAGGCGAGGCTAGTCGCAGCGGGGTGGGCCTGCACCACCTCTGCTGGAATGCCCACCCCTATCCCCTCCCGCCAGCGGGAGGGGGACCGAGTAGCGAATGACCGACCTTCTCAAGATTCTCAAAGCCCCCTCCCCCATAACGCTGGCGGGAGTGCCAGCCGGCTTTCAACCCTGGCTGCTGGCGGACATCGCGCGAGCGGCGCCTTCACGCGCCTTGTTTGTCGCACCCGACGAGCAACTGATGCGGGCGGTGGCGGATACGGCCCATTATTTCGCGCCAGAAATCGAGATCGTGGAGATTCCGGCATGGGACTGTCTGCCCTACGACCGGGCCAGTCCGTCGCTGCGCTCGGCTTCGGCGCGGCTGGCGGGGCTTTATGCATTGCAGGGCAAGCCCAAGGGGCCGCAGCTGGTGCTGACGACGCTGAATGCCCTGACGCAACGCACGTTGACGCCTTTCCGCGTACGGCAACTGGTGGCCAAGCTTGCGCCCAAGGAGCGCATCGCGATTTCCCGGCTGGCCGAGATGTTGCAGGCCAATGGCTATGTGCGCACCGACACCGTGCACGACCGGGGCGAGTTCGCCATTCGCGGCGGCATTGTCGACCTGTTCCCCGGGGGTGAGGAACAGCCGCTGCGGCTCGATTTCTTTGGCGATGAGATCGAGACGGTGCGGCGGTTCGACCCTGCCGATCAGCGGACGAGCGGAAGCGTGGAGGGCTTTACCCTCCTCCCCGCCTCCGAAGCTCTGCTGGACGAGGAGACGATCAAGCGCTTTCGTGGACGCTATCGCGAAACGTTCGGCGCGACTGCGACAGGCGATCCGCTCTATCAGGCGGTGAGCGACGGGCGGCGGCTGGCGGGGATGGAGCATTGGCTGCCGCTGTTCGAAGAACGGCTGGTGCCGATGACCGAGCATCTGGGCGATGACACATTGGTCGTGCTGGACCATGGCGTGGCGGGCGCGGCGGAGGCTCGCTTCGAAGCGATCCGGGATTATCATGCCAATCGCGTGCAGGCGAAATCATCCGACCCGGGGGCGTACAGGCCTTTGGAACCGAAGGCGCTTTATCTGGACGCGGATGAGTGGGACGGCATCGTCAGGGAATGGCCGATGCATGCGACGACGCCCTTCCATGAGCCGGAAAGCGCGACCGTCCTCGACTTCGAAGTCGATGGGCCGCGCGACTTTGCTCCGGAGCGGGCACAGAACGCCAACGTCTATGAAGCCGTGGGCAAACATATCGCTTCGCTGCAACAGGCGAAGAAGAAGGTTGTCATCGCCAGCTATTCCGGCGGCGCGCGGGAGCGGCTTTCAGGGTTGTTGGTCGATCATGGACTGAAGCGGGTCGCGGCGGCGGACAGTTGGCAGGAGGCGCTGGGGATCGCTGCTGGTGGGAGCACGGTGCTGACCGTATTGCCCTTGGATCATGGCTTCACCGCGCCTGATGTAGCGGTGCTGACCGAGCAGGACATGCTGGGCGACCGGCTGGTGCGGCGGGCCAAGCGGAAGAAGAATGCCGACGCCTTCTTGCAGGAATTGGCGACGCTCTCGCCGGGCGATCTGGTGGTGCATATGGACCATGGGATCGGGCGCTATGAGGGCCTGACGCAAATCCCGGTCGCCAAGGCGGCGCATGATTGCGTGGCGTTGGAATATGCGGGCGGCGACAAGCTCTATGTGCCGGTGGAGAATCTGGAGGTTCTTTCCCGCTACGGGTCCGACAGCGAGGGCGTGAGCCTCGACAGGCTGGGCGGCGAGGCCTGGCAGCGGCGCAAGGCCAAGATGAAGGAGCGCATCCGCGAGATTGCGGGTGAGTTGCTCAAGACAGCGGCGGAGCGCGCGCTGCGGGCGGCGACGGTGGCCGAGCCGGACAGCGCCGGTTATCCCGCGTTCGTCGATCGCTTCCCCTATCAGGAGACCGAGGATCAGGATCGCGCCATCATGGACGTGGTCGAGGACCTGGGCGCGGGACGGCCGATGGATCGGCTGGTGTGCGGCGACGTGGGTTTCGGCAAGACCGAGGTCGCCTTGCGCGCCGCGTTCGTGGCGGCCATGGCGGGCATGCAGGTGGTGGTGATCTGTCCGACGACCCTGCTTGCCCGGCAGCATCATATGAATTTCGAAGAGCGGTTCCGGGGCTTTCCGGTGAATATCGGGCGGCTGTCGCGGCTGGTGCCGGACAAGGAGGCCAAGGCCGTGAAGGCTGGGCTGGCGGACGGGACGATCGACATCGTTGTCGGCACCCATGCGCTGCTGGCCAAGGGGCTGGAGTTCAAGCGGCTGGGATTGGTGATCGTCGACGAGGAACAGCGATTCGGCGTCACCCACAAGGAGCGGCTGAAGTCGCTCAAAACTGATGTCCATGTGCTGACGCTGACTGCGACTCCCATCCCGCGCACCTTGCAGATGGCGATGTCGGGCCTGCGCGAACTATCGGTGATCCAGACTCCGCCAGTCGATCGCCTGGCGGTGCGGACCTACATCATGCCATGGGATGGCGTAGTGATACGGGAGGCGCTGCTGCGTGAACATTATCGCGGCGGTCAGAGCTTCTTCGTGGTGCCGCGCATTTCGGACCTGACCGAGGTGGAGGAGTATCTGCGGACCGAAGTGCCGGAGGTTAAGCCGATCGTCGCCCATGGGCAAATGGCGGCGGGCGAAGTCGAGGAGCGGATGTCGGCCTTTTACGACAAGCGATATGACGTGCTGCTGTCGACCACGATCGTGGAAAGCGGCCTGGATATCCCTTCCGCCAATACCTTGATCATCCATCGCGCAGACCGCTTCGGGCTGGCACAGCTGTACCAGCTTCGGGGGCGCGTCGGACGGTCGAAGACGCGGGCCTATGCCTATTTCACGACGCCTGCCAACCGCGTGATCACCGAGACGGCGGAGAAGCGGCTGAAGGTGCTGTCCGATCTGGATACGCTCGGGGCCGGGTTCCAGCTGGCGAGCCATGACCTCGACATTCGTGGTGCAGGGAATCTGGTGGGTGACGAGCAATCGGGCCACATCAAGGAGGTCGGGTTCGAGCTGTACCAGTCGATGCTGGAGGACGCGATCCTGGAGGCCAAGGCTGGCGGCGCAGGGATCGAGAAGCGGGAGAGCTTCTCGCCGCAGATCACCGTCGATGCACCGATCCTGATACCCGAGGACTATGTGCCAGACCTGGACCTGCGCATGGGTCTGTATCGCCGCCTGAATGAGGTGGAGGACCGGCAGGGGCTGGAGGCTTTCGCGGCGGAATTGATCGACCGTTTCGGCAAGCTGCCTGCGCCCACGCAGAACCTGTTCAAGATCATCGAGATCAAACAGAATTGCGTGACGGCCAATATCTCGAAGATCGATGTGGGTCCGAAGGGCGCGCTGGTCAGCTTTTTCGAGGATCGCTTCCCCAAGCCGGAGGGCTTGGTTGCCTATATTCAGCGCCTGAACGGCGTGGCGCGGCTGCGGCCGGATAGCAAGGTCGTCGTCAACCGGGCATGGGCCGACCCGGCGGCCCGGCTGAACGGCGCGTTGCAATTGTCGAAAGGGTTGGCGAAGGCGGCTTCCTGATGGTGGAGAGCGCCGCCGTCGAGCCTCTTGCCAGCACCGCTTTGTCGTGCCCCAGCAAAGTATCAGCAACATGGTCCAACTAAATCCCGCTTCGATGACTGGGCAGCAAAGTCCGGCGTCAAGCAGGAGATTGACATGATTTCGACACTCGTAGCGATGGCGGCGGCTGCTGCCACGCACAGCGTACAGATCGACCATGGCGGAACGCCGGTGCAAGCGACCTATTCCGCACGCGTTGATATTTCGACGAAGACCGTTGGGGCTAAGACGCCCAATCGCATGGACATGCAGCGGTGCCAGTGGACCGCAACTGTCGTGGTTGACCGCGCGCTTAACCACGGCCCGGCGCTTACGCGCACCGTTTCTGCCGACAAGCGAATTTCCGGAAGCGAGCATGGCGCCTGCACGCCTGATCGTAAGTCCGGTGAACGCAACCTGGCCCGGCATGAAGCGGCCATTCGCGAACATCTGATATCAGTTGCCGAACGGGATCGTGCGCCGCTAATGGCTGAGCTCGATGCTGTCCGTAACCTTGCTTCAAACTGACATGCGCGTGACGTTGGCGGCTGGGCTTTTGCTGGCCGCCAGCGCCTCGCCCGCTCTAGCACAATATGCCGACACGATTTCGGGAACCGTCGAGGTTGCAAGCGATGAGCGTAGACGAGGCCTCAGTTGGAGCGACGGCGAGCCCGTCGTTCGCGGTGCCGTCGCCCTGCAGGCGACCGACGAACTGAGTTTCGACGCTGCGGCAACATCCTTATGGGGCAGCGATCGCCATGGCGGCGCTGACGCTGTGGTGGATCTCGGCGCGTCCTATGCGCGGCAGTTGGACGGATGGCGGCTTTCGGCCAGGGGCACATATCATCTTTTCCCGGGCGCATCGGGGCAAGGATATGGGGAATTTGGCGCGGGCGCGGCTTTTATGATCGGCCCCGCCAATATCGATCTCAACGCCAGCTACGCGCCGAGGCAAGGATCAATTGGTGGCGACAATCTCTATCTGTCGGCAGCAGCCTCGACGGGCATTCCAGGAACGCCGCTTACCGTTTCAGCCCATGTCGGGCGTTCAAGCGGCAGCGTGCGCGACGAGGGCAATGCGGCCCGTTTGCGGCCCGGCGGCACTTATTGGGATCATGGGATCAGCGTGGATTACCTGCAACGGCGATGGTTTGCAGGCGTGCGCTATGCCAACAGCAGCATCGATGATGCACGCCACTCAGGTGCAACGCTGATCGGCCGGGCGGGGATTACCTTTTAGGCTAGGTTCAACCCTTCAGGGCCATGGCAGCCAACTCGGCGGATGATACGCCCGCTGACCGCAAAAAGCCTTGGTAGAAGTCGCATCCTTCGCGCGCGAGAAGATCGAGTTGCTGTTGCGTTTCGACGCCCTCCGCAATGACGGACAGCCCCAGTGACTTGGCCATGTGGATGACGCCCCGGACCACGATCCTGTCCCGCGCCGTGCCAGCGATATCCTGAGCCAATCCACTGTCGATCTTGAGATAGTCGAGCGGCAGGCTCTTGAGATAGGCGAGGCTTGAGTAGCCGGTGCCGAAGTCATCGACCGCCACGGCAAGGCCCTCTGCACGAAGAGCCGTCAGCAGCGCCGATGCGGCAGCGACATTCTCGATAAGGCCGCTTTCGGTAATCTCGACCGTTAGCCGCGAACGCGGGAAGCCGCTGCCGTCAACCAGGCCAAGGAACTGCGGCATGAAGCCAGGCTGTGCGATGTCGGCGGCGGTCACGTTGATCGACAACCGCAAATGCGAAAGCGCCTGTGGCCAGGCAGCCGCCTGACGCAGGGCTTCCGCCTGAATGTGGGCGGACAGCGGCAGCATATAGTCCGATCGTTCGGCAGTGGCGAACAACATGCCCGCGCCGAGCGAGCCATATTGTGGATGGTTCCACCGCGCGAGCGCCTCCACGCCCGTCATATGATCACCACCGATCGGATATTGCGGCTGGAACACGATGCCGATCTCTTCCCGATCAAGGGCGAGGCGCAGGTCGGTTTCAAGTTGGTCGGCATCAACCTGGCGGCTGCGCTTTTCGGCTGAGAAAATGCGAATGCCCTCCCCGCCGCCCGCCCGCGCGTCGGCCAGCGCCGTACCCGCGCGGCGGAGCAGGCGTGTGGCATCATCGTCGGCGCGTGACTGCGCGATGCCGCACCGGGCGGTGAGGCGGATAAGGTGATCGCCTGCACTGAACGGGCGGCCGACCGCGCCGATCAGCTGGCGCGCGAGGAAGGTGGCGCGCTCGCTCGCGGCGGCGGCACCGGTAAGGCCGACGAGGAACTCCGTTCCGGCGATGCGGGCCACGACGGCACCGGGCGCTGCGTCAGCCGCCATGCGCTCGATACGCCGGGCGATGCGGCCAAGCAAGGCATCGCCGACTAGCTGACCATAAGCGGCGTTCATCCGATCGAACTGGCTGATGGAAAGGAGGAGGATGGTCGTGGCGAGACCCGATCGCTTCTCCAGCCATTCAAGGGCTGCTTGCCGGGAGCGAAGGCCGGTCAGGTCATCGCGGCCGGTTGCGTCGTCGCCATGCGTGTCAGAGAGCCATTCGACGTCGGCGGCGACCACCCCATCAATAAGGCGGAGGTGATGAACGAGACGATCGCCCGGCCGCCCAGGGGCAGCGTGCGCGAAGGATTCGGTCCGGCCCGACCGCATCATGCCGCGCAGGCCCGCAATCACCGACCGGCGTTCCGCACGGGGCAAGCAGCGGGCAAAACGCCCGGGGCTGATAACCTGCCGATCAAGGTTAAGATGTCGCGCAAGATTGTCGCTCAGTCGGACGACACGTCCACCCTTGTCCAATTCCCAAAATAGGGCATCGCCCCGCCTTATCCGCTGAGCGCGCTGGCTGGATGCCGTGCCGCCCCCCAGGCGATCGATCAGGCGCTGCGCCGACGCGAGTGTCGCGCGCATCTGGTCAGGCGCGTAGGGAGCCGTGAGGAAATGAGTGGCCCCCGCGTCCAGCAAAGCTGTGACAGACCCGAGCGCGCTTTCATCGATCAGCACGATAATCGCGCCGCCACCAGCCTCGACAGCGGGCGCCAGTGCTTCAATCAACGTTTCACCATCTTCTGCGGAGCCACGGGCATCAATGAGGGCAATCTGCGCGTCGCTGTGCAGGAAACGCTGGGCTGCGTCCTTCAATCGCCGCGCCGCAATGGCGCGCCAACCCGCCAGCGCCGCCGCGCGAGACAATCCGTCCCTGTCGCCTGGCGACAGGATGAAAAGGCTGCGCTGGCCATGCAGTGCGGTTTCACCGCTCACATCGAAACTCCCGGACTACAGCGCATGTCGAGGCATGTAGCAGACAGGCGTTAGCGACCTGTTCATGACCCTGCAACCGGCAGTGCTTGCACCGGACTTTGCCATGGCTTAGCTAGTTGAGCATGAACAAGCCCGATCTTCGGCGCACGGGCCTGACCGATGCGTTGGGCCGCCGGATCAGCTATTTGCGGATTTCGGTCACGGATAGATGCGACCTGCGCTGCCGATATTGCATGGCGGAGCGCATGACCTTCCTGCCCAAGGACCAGGTGCTGACGCTGGAAGAGATCGCGCTGCTTGCCGACCTCTTCATAGCGCGCGGCGTGCGCAAGATAAGGCTGACCGGCGGCGAGCCGCTGGTACGGCGGGACATTGTCGATCTGGTGCGGCGGATTGGCCGCCACCTTGGCGAAGACCTGGACGAACTGACGCTGACGACCAACGGCACACGGCTGGCGCAGCATGCCGAAGCGCTTTTCGATGCGGGCGTCCGGCGGATCAACGTCAGCCTCGACAGCCGCGATCCGGAGCGGTTCGCTCATGTCACCCGCAATGGCGACATTCGGCCGGTGATCGAGGGGCTGGCCGCGGCGAAGGCGGCGGGTCTCGCGGTCAAGATCAACATGGTCGCCTTGAAGGGCATCAACGAAGACGAAATCCTGCCGATGCTCCAATGGTGCGATCGCGAGGGGTTCGACCTGACATTGATCGAGACGATGCCGTTGGGCGAAACAGGCGAGGATCGCACGGATCATTACCTGCCCCTGACCCAAGTGGTCGAGCAATTGAGACTGCATCATGAACTGGTGCCGATCGCGCATCGCACGGGCGGGCCTTCCCGTTATCACGCGGTCGAAGGGATGGGCGTGAGACTGGGGCTGATAACGCCGCTCACCAACAACTTTTGTGCGGATTGCAACCGCATGCGCATGACCTGCGAAGGAAAGATATTCATGTGCCTGGGGCATGAGGATCATGTGGATCTCAAGACCGCATTCCGCGAGGGCGGCGTCGATGCGGTTCAGCCGCTGATCGACCGCGCCCTGCGGCTGAAGCCTGCCAGCCATGATTTCCGGATCGGCGGCAACGCGCCTGCCGCCGCAGTCAATCGCCATATGAGTGTGACCGGCGGATGAGCGAGGAGCCACGGCGCGCTCTGCTCGCCTCCCCTACCCAGTCCGCCAAGGCAGCCGAGGAGCGGCTTCGCGCAGCGTATGACTTCGTGCCTGTCGAGCAAGCGAATATGATCATCGCGCTGGGTGGCGACGGGTTCATGCTGCAAACCCTGCACTCCATGTTGGAAAGCCGCCGGATCATGCCCGTGTTCGGGATGAATTTGGGAACAGTCGGATTCCTGATGAACGAGTGGCGGCTGGAACGGCTGGAGCAGCGGATCGAGGCGGCCAAGCTCTTCAAGGTGAACCCGCTACGCATGACTGTCGATACGGTCGATGGAGAGCGTTTTTCGATCCCCGCCATCAACGAAGTGTCTCTGCTGCGCGAGACGCGCCAGACGGCGAAGCTGGAAGTCCATGTGAATGGGCGGACGGCGCTTACCGAACTGGTGTGCGATGGTGTGCTGGTGGCGACGCCCGCCGGATCGACGGCCTATAATCTCTCTGCCCATGGCCCTATCCTTCCGTTGGGATCGGGTCTGGTGGCATTGACGCCGATCAGCCCCTTTCGTCCCCGCCGCTGGCGTGGCGCCATCCTGCCGGAAAGCACGGCAATCCGCTTTACGGTGCTTGATCCGGTCAAGCGTCCAGTGAGCGCCGTGGCGGATCAGCGGGAAGTCCGTGACGTTGCGGAGGTCGAGGTGCAGATCGATCGGGGCACGCCGCTGACCCTGCTTTTCGACCCTGAACATACGCTGGATGACCGGATCGCGGCAGAACAATTCATTGCCTGAAAAAATTCGCAAATCTGCCCTTGCCATCTCAAGAATCTCGCTGCTATAGGCGCGGCCTGCCCAGCGAGAGCCGGGCTGCTCCCCGATAGCTCAGCGGTAGAGCATTCGACTGTTAATCGAATGGCCGTAGGTTCGAATCCTACTCGGGGAGCCAACTCTTCCTCTCTGGCAAGATCAGCCAGGATCAAAACCCTTGCAATCACTGGCCTTTCTGCTCACGCATCGTCTCATGCGAGATCAAAGAAGGTCATCTAAGCGCCCCCATTTCGGGGGCACCTGCGGGGGCAGCGGGGGCATCGGGTGTTAACGGACGTTCGCTGTCGCACAGCCAAGCCAAAGGAGAAGCCCTACAAGCTCTCCGACGCTCATGGTCTCTATCTCTACGTCATGCCATCGGGCGCGCGCTCCTGGCGACTGAAATATCGATTCGGGGGCAAGGAGCATCGGCTCACCTTCGGAACGTATCCGGACATGACGCTGGTCGAAGCGCGCGAGGCACGCGAGGCTGCGCGCAAGCTGCTGCGCGACGGAACCAATCCCAAGGTCGATCGAAAGCAGAAGGCTGCCGTAGCAGCGATCGCGAATGGCAACACCTTCGAGGCGATCGCGCGGGAATGGCACGCGCAGCAGGAGAAGATCCGCGCGCAACGCTATGCCGGGCAGATCCTCGACAGGTTGGAGGCGGACGTGTTCCCGGCGATCGGGACGCTTCCCATCACGGCGATCACGCCGGCGCTGGTGTTGACGGTCATTCGGGCCGTGGAAGCGCGGGGCGCGATCGAAATGGCGCACCGAGTGCGGCAGCACATTTCCTCGATCTTCGTCTTCGCGATCGGAGCGGGCTGGGCGGAAACCAATCCAGCCGGCACCATCCAGCCGGTGCTGGAGCCGCGGCGCAAGACACTTCGGCCCGCAGTCCTCAAGATAGATCCGGCGCGGAAGGTGTTGAGGGACGTGGAGGCGCAGGAAGAAGCCTACGTCGTGACGAAGCTGGCATCGCGGCTCCTCGCCCTCACCGTCGTTCGGCCTGGCGTGCTGCGCGTCGCGGCGCCGAAGGAATTCGAGGACTTGGATGGCAAAAACCCGGTCTGGCGGATACCGGCCGCGAAGATGAAGCTGACGCGGGAGCGGAAGCAGGACGCCAGCTACGAGTTCGTCGTTCCGCTCAGCTCGCAGGCCGTGGACACGGTCAAAGCGGCTATGAAACTGGCCGGTGCGAAACCCCTGCTCTTCCCGAGCGTACGATATGTCGATCGGCCGATCACGGACAGCACACTGAGCAAGCTCTATCGAGCAGCCGGCTATGCAGGTCGACACGTTCCGCATGGCTGGCGCGCCACCTTCTCGACGGTCATGAACGAACTGGCTGGTCGAGAGAATCGTGTTGGCGATCGCGAGATCATCGACCTCATGCTCGCGCACATCCAGGACGGGGTGGAAGCAGCCTACAATCGCGCCGCCTACATGCCGCGCCGGCGCGAGCTGGCGCAGGAATGGGCGGACATGCTCATGAAGGGAATGCCTCCCGCCGAAGCGCTGCTAGCCGACTAGCCGCCCTCACGCGGGAGGTGCGCGCATGACGGCTCGCAGCTTTGGCACGATCGCCGGCAACTTCGCATCCCGCCGCGACCCCGACCGCAAGCGGACGCCACGCCGCAATAGCTACGACATCGACGACCAACGGTCGCAGGTGTTCAAGCCGGTCCGCGATGGCTGGGATTGGGTCGGGTCCGTCATGCAGGCGTTCGACGAGCTGCTGCATCACCAGCGTACGACACGGTACAAAGAGAACGATCGGCTCCAGGACGGCGATCGCCGCATCCTCTGGAATTTCCTGAAGCTGATCGATTTCAGGACCGGGCAGCTGGATCCCAGCTACCAGGAGATCGCAGACAGATCCGGCTGCCATCGTGCGACGGCCGTCGAGGCGTGCAAGCGCTTCGCCAAGTGGCTGGGCCTCCGCTGGGTCCGGCGCACCATCAAAGCAGAGACCGCCGGCCGGGCCGGACCGCAGCGCGAGCAGATCAGCAATGCCTTCTACTTCGACCTCGCCTCTGCGCCCCGTAAGGTGTGGCAGGCGTTCAAGGCCGCAGTGAAGCGACGCGCCGTCAAAAAGCACGGCAAGGCGCCCCAACAGCTTCAGAAGGCCCGCAAAAGGCCCGATTCCCCTGAACTTCTAGCCAGTCTCGACGCTCTCGAAGAGGGGGTGTCTCGAAGGGAGAGCGCTAGTCGGAAGTCCCGACACTATCCCGGTGTAGAAGTTTAAGAGGGAAAGGACTGGCTACGCCAGGCGTCGATTAGCGGGACATTTCACCAACATAGCGGCCGCATGGCACCGTCACTCTCCCGACGCACCGTCGGGGGCCGGAGCCGCTTGCGCGTCTCCGGGGGCTTCCCAGGCGGAGCCCCAGGTGAGGATCGCCCTCCCCTCCCAGCTGGTGCGTGGGGATATGCAGCAGGGCGGCGTTTTATGCATAGAGCGCCCGCGATAATGCGGGCGCTCCATCCGATCAGGCGAGCGGCACGTTGCTGATGATAAGTTCGCCCGCCTTCTTCCCCCGGCCGCGCGCGGCCGTCGCCACCGAATAGGTGGTCTCCACTTCAGACATGGCGAAGCCCGCAAAACATTCGCGTACCCCCGGCGTGTCATTGATCGAGAGAATGAATTTCCCCGCGAGCCCTTGCAGCTGGGCGGCCAGGCGGTCGAAATCCTCCCGGCAAAAAACGCCGCGGCCGTAATCCTCTTCGCAGTCCCAATAAGGCGGGTCGAGATAGAAGAGCATGCCCGGGCGATCGTAGCGCCGAAGGAAATCACCGTACGGCAGTCGCTCGATGACGACCGGCTGAAGCCGGTCGCGGATCGCCATCAGCGTGGCGCGGAGCTGCGCCAGATTGAACCGCGCCGATGTGCTGGTGCTCACGCCGAAATTACGGCCGACGATCTTGCCGCCGAACGCCAGGCGCTGGAGATAGAGGAAGCGGGCCGCGCGCTCGATGTCGGTCAGCGTCGCCGGATCCACCGCGCGCAACCGCTCGAACTCTTCGCGGCCGGCCAGCAGCCATTCCATCTCATCGACGAAAGCCTGGTAGTGCCGGCGCACGACCCGGAACAGCGTGGTCACATCGCCCGAGATGTCGTTGATCGCCTCAAACCTCGGCCGGGCGGCGCGCCGGAAGAATATGCCGCCCATGCCGACGAATGGCTCGCCATAGCCGTCATGCTCGGTCGCTTCGATGATGGCGCAGATCCGGCGCGCCAGGTTGCGCTTGCCGCCCAGGTAGCCGGCTGCCGGAGAAACAGGAGAAACTTTGTCGAGGGACATCATGCTTGCCTTCTTCAGCCGCTCGATCGGCGGTCGGGTTCGGGCTCGCTGGCCTCAGACAATTGAAGGTGCCGCATCGGCGGCACTTGATCTCGATGATGCCGGCGATCGCTGCCGGCTCGGCCTTGAAAAGGAGGGCGCTGCAGGACGCGCAGCAAATCGAAACGGGGACAGAATGAGTTGACGAACGCACGAAATTTCGCTCCTAGACCCCCGCCCGTTGCGCGGGTGCGGGGCGGCCAGTCGGCCAGCTGTGTCGTGGCGAGGTAGTGCTCGTCGGTTTCCCGGGTGGCAGCCCGGTAACCCCCGCTCCCGGCGCTGTACGAGGAGGAGCGAAGCAGTTCGAATGTGTATGATAGATTGGTGTGGATTTACTTGGCAGGCGTTTGCCACTCTGAGTACCGGTGCAATGGCCGTCGGATCAGCGATCTACGTAGGGATGAGGCAGATCAAGATCGCACGAACTCAGGCTGAAACTGCTCAGATGACGTTGAGAGAGAAGCTCTTCGATAGGCGGTTCGAACTGTATGCCGATATGGACAAGGCGTTTTCGGCTGAGTTGAAGGGTGAGGCTAACGCATTTGCTGTCACACCTGAACGGAGCAGGATCGTGCTGTCGTCGAAATTCTTGTTTCCGTTTAGCGTACGCACCACGCTGGGGCCGGCATTGGATCAGGTCAGGGCCCTCCGTGCCGCAAGGAACGAAACAATACCTGGCGAGACAGATCAGGCTCGCCAGGAGCGCATAACGGCGGCGAGAGACATATTGAGCGAACGCTATGAGACATTCGCGTCAAGGATGGGCGAGTATATGAAGCTCTACGATGCGGCTGCCGATGAAGAGGCCGATAGCAGCCCCGCCCAGTCCAAGAATATCTGGCGTCGTTTGTGGAGCAAAGTGGCTCGGTTATAGGCGCTCTCGCTGTCGCTTTCGCCCTTCAGCGTGTGCGCTAAAGCCATGTCGATTATTGCCCGTTGCTCGGGGAATCTCTCGTTAAGGATTGTCGAGAAGGTGGCGCGCCATCCATGCGGAACATGGCGACCGGCATAGCCGGCGCGAGAGTAGAGCGCGCCGATCGCCGCGGGCCGGATCGGAAACACCGTGGAAGAACGGGTATTATTCCCGATCTCGCGCACCTGGCGCAGGACGGCCACCGCCTCGGCCGAGAGCGGCACAATGTGATCGTTGGCCGCATCCGCCTTGCGGGCCTTCTTCAGCTTCATGCGGGCGGCCGGGATCCGCCAGAGCGGCGCGCTGCCGTCCAGCTGCTCGAACTCGTCCCAGGTCGCGCCGATTAGCGCCCCCATCCGGACAGCCGTCAGCGCCAGGAAGCGCGACGCCAGGCGCACGATCGGCGGACCGCCCGCGCGGTCGCAAGCGGCCAGCAGCTCGCGCGCCTCGGCAAGGTCGATCAGCGCCGGTTGTCGGCGTGCCGGCGGCGCGGGCCGCAAGGCCTTCCCGACGATCGCGGCTGGATCCTGATCAACGATTCCCTCTGCGATCGCAAAGGCGAACACCGCAGAGATCCGCTGCCGGATCCGGCGCGCGGTTTCCATTGAGCCGCGGCGCTCCACATCCCGGAGCACCTGAAGGACTGCCGGCGCAGTGATCGCGCCGATCGGCAGCGGACCGATATCCGAAAACACGTCGCGCACCAGGCTGTCCAGGACGTCGGCGGCGTGCCGCTCGGTCCAGCGCTCCAGCTGGAGGGCGTGCCACTGCCGGGCGACCGCTTCGAAGGTGTGCACCTGGCGCGCCGTGCGCGCCGTTCCCGAAGGATCGAAGCCTTGTGAAATCAGCGCTCTAGCCTCTTCCGCTCGATCGCGTGCCTCGAGCAGCTGCAGATCGGGCCACTGGCCCAGGCAGAGCAGCTTTTCCCTTCCTTCGATCCGATATTTCAGGCGCCAGCTGCGCAATCCACCTGGAGTGACGAACAGGAAGAGGCCCCGCTCGTCGAACATCTTATAGGCACGCGATCGCGGCCGCGCGGCTTTCACCGCAGCGTTGCTGAGAGGCATAACTCATCCTTGGATTATCGAAGAAATTGTCTGCGGCTGATCACTTTGACATCTACAATGTAGACGTCTACATCGTATAGTGATAGGAGCACTGGCATGATTGGCAAATTCGAGGAATCCGTGCTGCTCGCTGTGATGCAGGCGGGAGAGCAAGCTCTTCCGAGCGAAATTCATGCCCGGCTCGAAGGGGTAAGTGGCGGTAAGCCGCCGGCGTTCGGTGCAGTTTATACCACCTTGGGAAGAATGGCTGCGAAGGGGTTGGTGGAAGAGGCGACTAAGCTTGACGAAGCACAGCGCAAGCGCCGGTGCTTCACCATCAGCGGTGCGGGTCGCCGCGCACTGACAGAGTCGATGCAGCAGATTCGCGCTTTGGGAGGCTTTGCATTGGCGGGAGGTGGATATGCCTGATGATGCGGAAAAGCTGGCCCGCTCCCATCAGGCGCCAGGAGACGGTACTTCATGGGCGCAGGCTAGGTCATTCGCCAGCCGCCAGATTCATGTTGAAGTTTCTGAGTTTGCTCGCTTCCAGGACTTTGTCAGTGAGACCCATACCGAGATCGAACAGGCACTGGAACGAAGCCTGGGCGAGATGAATGCGAAACAGCTGCGGGTCATCTACCGCGAGGCACTTCTCAAAGCCTGGTATCTTAACCGGGGTGTGACGCAAAATCCGCCCGTTCAGTACCGGGCGTCCCTTTTGCTAGATATGCTTGTTCCGGCGAACCGGGCAGAGGACATGCAAGCAAATCTCTCCGAACTATTCCCCCGCTGGGTGGAGAGGCATGGCACCAGGCGGGCTCGCTGGATCTGCAGGATTCAGGTTGTGCTCCTGATCGGCGGGACGTGGTGGGAGAAAGCAATCGTGACTGCAGAAAGATTGCTGAAGGTTTTCCGTCTGATCGGGTCATAACCACCGGGCTTGGGGATAGGTGACGGACAACCCCTCCGTTGCGCGCGTCTAACAAATGGCGGTTTCGCGCCATTTTCCCGGTGTCGGGAAAATGGGCGATACCCCACCCGATACCCCTACTCTGCGGGCCCTGCGGATGCCTTTTCGGGCTTCCCCTTAGTCAGCCTCTCCACAGCCTTTTGGGCAAGGGCAGCGCCGATGACACGGCCCAGCCAGGACGCGATTTTGCCGATGCGGATCTTCATAGACACTTCTCCTTTGAAACATTGCTAATGCGGTGATTGACCCAGCCCCGGTGGAAGACCTTCAGCTTGGGATTGACGCGGACCAGACGGTCATATTCTGCTCGCTGGAGGCCATCCATGCGGGGCAGCATCGCCTGACACAGCAGCGTCCGCTGGCACCGGGCGTAGCCCGCCACAGTGGCTGGGCCGACCTGCCCATCCACCTTCAGCTTCAGCGCAGGGCAAAGCTCGTTGAGCGACTGCTGCAACCACCGGGACGGTCGCGCTGGCCCCATGTTGACCGTCGTATCGAAGAGCTCCTCGGTGACGGCCGCATCGAGCGAGATCAGCGGTTCGTAGCCAGGCTTCACCAGATAGCTCTGGTAGTAGATGTTCTCCGCCACATTGCGCGGCAGGGCCCGCATGTGTCCTGTATAGCCATTCTCCACAGCGACGCGCTTGGTGATCCCCATATTGGTCTCGCCACCCGGGTCGTTGGGATGGTTGACGTAGCCGCCTTCCACCTGGATCACGGCCGCAATCATCCCCAGCGCCGCGCTGCCGAGCGCGGCAACGATCTTGCCCTTGCTCATGATGTGTCAGTCCTTCCGGCCGGTCAGACGCTTGCAGGTTTCCGTTTCCCAGATCCGGATCAGCGTCCAGATGATGGTCATCAGCGCCGCGATCGACGGCAGCACATTGGCAAGGGTGCCGACCATCACGCCGATGGAGAGCCCATCGGCCGCATGCTTCAGCCCTTCATTTTCGATGATGTTCATGGGATCTCCGTTCCCGCTCCACAGCCCGGCGGATGGGCAAAGAAAAAGCGGCCCTGGAGCCGCTGTAGTGTCGCTGTCGAACCTGCCGTCCGACGTCAGGTCATGGTCAAAAAGCGGGTTAGGACTTCATCCCCTGGCGCTCTGTTGTACGATTGGCGCGCAGAGCATGGATTATGCCTGAATTTCTTCCGCGGCTTCTGGTCCGCCCACGGCGGGCCACTCCTCATCGACAGGAATCACGGCAAGATCGGCGAGCGTCGATGCCGCCATCACCATGGCGTCCAAGTCGTTCTTACGTCGCTGGCAGGCATCCACTCGGGCGACGATAGCCATGCCCACCGCGATCATCTGCGCAGCGTTGAGCGTAGCAATGCTGTTGTCTGCAAGCCGCCAATCCACGGAGAAATCTTCGCCCTGCACGAAGGCGGCCATCGCCGCCCCAGCTATCAGTCGCTGGCTGTCAGGCCCGCTATCGAAAAAGCCGATACCGTCGACATACTGCCCAGCATTCTGCGCTCGATCCCGCGCCGCCTTGATCAGCATCGATGTGACCGCCGACGACACCTGAAGCTCCGTCTGCGCGGGCGTCAGCACGGTCCCGCCGGCAAAGGGACCACCTTCCGCGACAAGGGCGCTTGCCGCCGCCTGCATCGGGTCCGCCGGGTCGAAGATCGCGCCGGTCGGGATCGGATAGCGGTCCTGCCAGTGGATCGCCTTGCTGGTCGGATCGCGGTAGCTGTTGATCAGCATGACCGGGCCTCCCGCCTTGTCCACCTCGATCGCCATGATGGAGTGGAAGGTCAGCGCCGCGCCGTTCGGAGCGGTGACCTCAGACAGGATTGAATAGGGGGTGGATGGGAAATCCATTTGGAGCGACCTTTTTCAGAAGTTGGTGACGTCACAAACGATCAGATTATATTCTCGCCGGTCTATGTGCGCGGTGGTGATGTAGTTTGATCCATAGCCCGAGCTATGCAGCAGGTTCGCGCTGCTAAGGACATTGCTGGCGATGTTGACGCCCATGCAGAACAATTCATATCCCTGTCCGGAACCTTCGTTCCAAACATAATTGGCCGTCATTGAGCAGAGGACGCAATATGCCCTTCCCGATGTCAGGGTTGCGCCAGGAAGGTTAGCGTTGCCGTAGCTTGCGCCACCCGGATCGCCGGGGCCGATAGTCGGTGTCCCATACTTTCCGGCGAGAACGGAGGCGACCTTGAGGTATTTGTTGCCGCCCGCAAATGTCAGGCCCGAAGATGCGTTAAGAACCTTGATCCCGTAACCGCTCGCACCCGTGGTCGCCCTGCCGAAAACGTATATCGTGATGCTGCGGTTCGCGCCTCCGATCACCCCGACACGGAAAGTCCATGTGGAGCCGCTCTTTGAAACCCCGTCGAAATAGGCGAAGTCTGAGCTGCACGAAAAGCCCACCACAGGCGTATCGCTGGACGTTACATCGAATGTTGCAACGCGCTGCCCGAAGCCGTTGTCGGCAGTCGTTACCGTCTGCTTGGATATAAGGACGAGATTGTAATAGGTTTCGTCGATCTGGGTCGATCCGGTCGCGCTGTTGAGCGCCTTGAGGCCAAAGGCCATTCACTTGACCCCATACATGATCGTGACGGACATTCGGTTTCCGGACAAAATTCCAGATTCGAATGACCATGACAGGGTATTGCCCGACCTTGTAACGATCGGCGGGGCCAATGAGCTGAATTGATACGCCAGAGGGACGATTTCGAAGAACGGCGCGCCCTGGTCGCTCCAACCGCTTACATTCGTGCTGCCATTGCTCGTCCCGGTCGTCACCTGACCGAGATAGCGCCCCGCGTTGTCCGTGCTGTCCAACTGCAAAGCGCCCGAGGCGTCCCATACTCTGGTTCCGAATGCCATAGCTACAGGTCCAGATTGCCGACTTGCGTCCGCAGCACGTTGCTCGTGTCAAACACCTTTATGGCGTTATCCCGTATCTCCATCCGCGCGCCTGTCGTCGCCGTGCGCAGAACGCCAATGGTCGCCGTGATCGCCGAAAGCTGGGTGACACTGACCTTCGCTGCTGTGACGGCGCCTGCACCCAGCTTGTCGGTTATGACCGAACCTGCTCCGAGGTGCTGGGCAAGAACATTGCCATCAATGATCAGCTCGCCAGCCGCCATGCGGGTGACAGACATATTGGAGACGATGACATTGCCGCCAGCGCTGTCGGCGTGAGAGCCGTAGTAAATCTGGAACTGGATGCCGACCGCATTGGCTGGGATCGTGTAGGTTCCGCTAACGTCATAGGCTATAGCCTGTGCCGGGTTGGCTACGATGCCTCCGATCTGGGTGCCGGCCGAAGTGCCGTCCTGAAGCAGAATGCGGCCATACAGGCCAACATTGCCTGCTGGATTGCCTGCGGACCGCCAAACGGTGCATTTGACGCGGTATGTTTCACCCGGATTGACCGGCAGATAATATTTAGAGTCTGCGGATCCCCAGCCCGCCATCCGCACGCCAGCTTCGCCGGTTCCACTGCCTTTGATGATCCTGATGCCGTAACCTACGGAACCGCGATACAGCTGGACGGAGTAACCTGTGGGCCCGTAGTCGCCCCATCCGTCCAGCGTATCGAAGTTGCTGTTCGGGATTATGTTCGACCCGGAGCCGATCGCGAGCTTCTCGATCGTGGCGGCCTTCGCCACAAGCTCGCGCGTACCGATCGCTGCGGCGGCGACTTTGCCAGCGATCACGCTGTCCGCGCCCAAATGCTCCGCAAGCACCGCGCCCTCTACGATCAGGCTTGCGTCCGCCGCCTTCTGCAAACGAATTGCGGAGATCGACAGGTTTCCGGTCGCAGCCCAAGCGTCGCCGTTATAGATCGCGATGCGATAATAGATGCAATTGGCCGGGAAGGTGAACTTGGTAGATTTTATCTCGCCAGCATTGGGCGTGCCCGGTGCAAAATCGACCTGAGCTTGGCCGATAATCGTCAGGGGATCGCCGCCATAAAACCAGACGGCGCATCTGAGGATCGTTCCCGTGCCGTTCGTCGGCGTGGAGTTCCGACCATGAGCGCGAAGCCAGAAGGTCTCACCCTGGCTGTCGCATTTCTGAAGGCTCGTGCCTATGTGGATGCGTTCGGTCTGCGGCCCCGCCATGTTGATCGACCGGGGAACTGACATCGCAACAGACGCCCAACCTGTCTCATTCAGGTAGGCCCACGCGCTCTGCTGATCGACCCGGTAATTCCAATAGGACAAGTCCTCGAAAAACGGGTCAGCACACATGTTGTTGGGAATGATCGACATCTTCGATGCGATGACCGCGCCGGCAGCCAGATGCGGCGTCTGGATCGAGTTGTCGTCGATCTGCGTGCTGGTGATTTTGCCCGTGACTTCATCGGCTTGAACGGTCGCGACATAGGCCGAGCCGTTCCACCGATAGAGCTTGCCGGAATAGAAGATCGTGTTTGTGGATTTGGTGATCGGTAGGCTGCCGCCCGTCACGATGGTGACAGGTTCAATGCCAGCGGCGAACTTCGCGGTCGTCAGCGTCGCATTGTCGATGTCCGCGCCGCTGATCGCTGCCGTCCAAGCGCCGCCCTTGTAGCGGTAGAGCTTCCCATCGCTTTCCCGATAGACCAACCGGCCTTCGAACAGATCGATCGTTGGCAGGGTTGAGGCGACAATCTGGTAGCCCGCCCTGATCTTTGTCAGCTGAAACTCGGCCGTCACTGTCTTGCCGCCATAGACGGCCGTCAGCGTCAGTTTCGCCGTGTCCCCGGGCATGGCGGTGACGCGGTAATAGCCCTTGGGCTGACCGGCGACGGGGCTGGCTGTTGTGGTGTTGACCGTGCCAGTGCAGCCCGTTGCCGTGGCCGATAATGCGGCCGATGCAGTGACGTCGACACCGCCTGACACAACCTTGACCATGCCGCTAGCATTGGAGAAGTCGGTGACGACGCCGTTCTCATAAGCCCAGAGAGTCACGGTGGGACGCGATAGGGTAATGCCAGGGGCAGCGGCTCCGGCTGCCACGTCGCCTAGCTGATCTTCGAGTTCAGTGATCTTACCTGCGCCCGTCGAGACGTTTGCAAAGATCGTGAAGTTGCCGAGTGTGGGTCCTACCCGATAGCCGATACGGACATCATAGGCCGTCGCGCTTTCAAGCGGTGCGATCGTATGGCTGACGGGCCCAACGGCGGACAAGATGGCCGAGCTGACCCATGGCTCTGTCCCAGATTTGCGGTAGTCGATGACGACCGCATCGGCAGAAGGCATCTCGCTCGCGCCGGTCACCAGCAGGGCCGGCAAACCTTCACCCGAGGTTGCGCCCGACACGTTCCAGTTCAACGCCAGTGGCGCGGCAGGCTTCAGGTCCGGCGCGGTCAGGCTGAACGGTGCTGGCGGTGTGGTGGTCTGCCCCAGCGCATAGGCATGCTTGGAATAGGTTTCCGTCTCGCCTGCGAACGACACCTTGCCGGTCGCCGGATCTGGCGCGCGCCGGGTGATGAGCACCGGCTGATTGACCAGTCCTTCCTCGGGCACATTGAGATAGACGACATCGCCCGTCTTCAGCCCAATCCATTCGGGCCCGGTCGTCCAGGTGAAGGGTCCAGCCTCACGGCTGTTGACGATCGCATAGGCGGCGAGCTGGCCGGGCTGCGTAGCTTCCTCTCCGGAGAACACCTGCACCAGCGGGAAGTCGATTTCTTTGGTCCGCTGGCCACCGTCAGCCGTGACATAGACTGGCTCGCTAACTGCGGTACCGCTGATGACGGCCCAATCGCTATCCTCATCGACGAAACGCGGAATGACGGTGTTGTATCGATCGCGACGGCTCTTGGTCGCAGAGATGCTCAGACCGTCCAGCAGGTGTCTGCTCTCGATCGTCGCGATAGCGGTCCGGGGCGTTGATACCAGGCAACCGATCATCGCGCCGGTTTGCGTCGGGATGGCGCCGCCAGCCTGAAGGATGCGCTTCAGCGTGTTCCATTTGGTGTCGGTGGTCCATTCGACGCCGCCGACCTTCCAGCCGTTCGCATCGCAGACATTGGCGCACTCGACGAATTCCGCCACCCGGATGTTGGCGATCGGCGCACCGACGCCGCAGATGCGCTTGCCGTTCTGCCAGCGGCCGAGGGCCCAGGTAAGCGCGTGCAGGCCGGGATTGTCGGACCACTCATAGGTAGCCTCGTTCAGCGCCCGGTGAGAACCGGAACCGCCGGGATAGGTGCTGTCCTTGCGTGGGTCGTAGACTTTGACCCATTTCCCCGTCCAGGCCGGTTCCGGGGCGCCAGCGCCATACAGCTCGCCGTCCGTATCAAAACGCAGCGCCCATTGCGCATGCGCGATACCGCTCAGCTTGTGGTTCGCGCCCCATTCCGGGAAAGGCTTGCCGCCAAATTGCAGCGCCAGCGCCGTACTGGGCGAATTGCCGAGCGAAAGATCCTGCGCCATGTAGCGGTAGAAGCGACCATTGGCGTCGCCATTCGGAGCGAACGTCACAAGCTCGTTGTCGGCCGTGAACTTCTCGATCGAATGGATCGGGCCGGCGATCGATAGCAGCGCGACGAACGCGAGGATGTCATCCTTCGACTGCTGCTTGAACCCGTCATAGGTGCGCGCATAGGCACGAAGGCCAGACATGCGCGTGCGACCAATTGCGTAAGGCAGGCCGCTCTGCGGATTGGTCTGAAAGGTTGTGGGGCTCCCCTCGGCGGAGAAGCCGGGAGCTGTCGCCTGCGCTGCGACGGACAGCACCCCTGCGGCAAGGCTGCCATAGGTGCCGATCGCCGTCAGGGTGGCCGCTGAAATGCCCGCGATGCCGCCGGCGCTGGCTGCTGTCGTTGCCGTTGCCGCCACAGCAGGTGCCGCCATGCCAGCAGTGGCAGCGATCAGCGCGACCGCACCCACAACCATACCAACGGTACGGAGCGCCTTGCTCATAGGACACTCCAGGCGCGCAGGATCTTGTTCGGTGCCATCGTCACCAGGCCTGGGTGATCCTCATGGAAGCAAAAGATGTTGCCGTTGCCCGCGTAGAGGCCGATCGCGCCGATCGCGCTGTCGCCCTCGATCTCCGCGAGATCGCCTAGCAGCATGCGAGAATAGGGAATCGGGGTGAGGCCAATGCCGTCCGCCATTTCCGAAAGCGCGGAATAACCCAGGCGCTTCAGCGCTCGAGTAGCGCCGAGTGGCGTTGAGTACGCCCCCGCCTTGCTGATGCTGATCTTGTGCCCCAGCTTCTTCAGGTGGAACGCTGCGACCTTTGCGCAGTCCACCTTGCCCCATTGGAACGGCTTGTCGCGGTAGCGAGCCATGGTCGCCTCGATCGCGGTGTGGCGGCGCTCGAGCGGGGTCATATGCGAAGCCCCGATTGTGCCTTCTGCGCGGCACCAAACCATCCAGCAAGGCCGCTCTTCTGACCGTTCCCCTGTGGCGGCCGCGCGCCCCAGTAGAGGTTCACGTCCGTTCCGTTCATGTGCTCGAGCCCAAGATCGCCAGGCCAAATTGACTGATGCCAGCCGTTGCTGGCGCGCTGGCCCTCCTCCACCTCGAACATGCGCTCGAAGACGCTGACGATAGTATATTCGACCTTCCGCGCGCCCTGCTGATCCAGGACGATCGTCGGCACGTCGATCTCGCCCAGGAACAGGATCTCGGGGATGCCGATCACAAGTCCGGAGATTGGATCGACCGCGCCCACCATCAGCGTGGCGCGGCTGCCCTGCATGTTGGGATGCGACAGCGTAGCGGCGGCGGTCACGTCCGGCGGATACAATCCCACTGTGACTTCGGGCGCGCTATCCCCGATCTCTTCGCCCAGCTCGGACATTTCGGCGATCGTGCCGAACGTCGGATCCTTGCCGACATAGGTCTCGCCGCCGATGACGAGGTTGGCCGAGCCATCAACCAGGCGCAGCGTGTAGCCGGGCAGTTCGATCTTGAGCGCGCCAAAGAGCAGCACCGCCGGCTGCGCCAGCGCTGCTTTTAATGCTGGATCCACGGAATGTTCCTATGCGGCTTCGCTGATGGTGAAGTCTGGGAGTTGCACCCAGGGGCCGAGCAGGACGTCCCACTCGAAACTGGCATCGAGCCAGCCTTCGATTTTGGGTGCGGCGATCTCAACCACGTCATCGGTCGCCAGGGCTACACGCAGCATGGGCCAGATCGCGGCGGTCATCGTGCCAGAGCCGCTTGCGACCGCGTCGGCCGAGAAAATGTGGACATGCCGGCGTCCGCCTCGGATGATCGAGAGGAACTGGCCTGCCCTGACAGCATACGCGGCGGTCAGCCCCTTTAGCGGCAACGCTGTGCCCGCGCTCACAGCCGCCGAAACCTTGGGCGCTCCGGGATTGCCGATCGCTATGTCCTGCGGGATCGGCATGATGACGCCGTCTTCCGAACCGCGCGACAGCGCGCTCGTCCAGGTTCGCGCCACTTCCGCGCGCATCAGGGGCATTGAAACCTGCAAGGCCCACCGCGTGCCGAGGCGGTTGATGCGCTGGCTTGGGCCACCCAGGAAGGGCCGCAATATGGATCCAAAGGATTGCACCATCGGCCGCGCACTGCGCACGGCGGGGCTGCTTGGCAGGAGGATGGAGCTCATCGCAGTTGCCGCCTTGCCCGCTGGCTCATGGTAGAAGTGGCTTTGCCGGTGGCGAGGCCGACGATCGCCGGTGCCGAGCTGGCGGCAACCTGCGCAGCCACATTGCCGGAGATCTGCGTCACGATCGCCTGGAACATCTCATTGCTGGCCACCTCGACCCGGACGATGCCGGGCTGGGCAGCAGCTGCGCGCTCCGCGGAAAGCACGCTCGGTACGCTGGCTGCAGCAGCCGATGTCAGCCTGCCCGCACGAAGTGCTTCCAGCGTATCGACGCCGATCCGGGCGGTCGCGTCCGCATCGAACACGAACTCATTTCCGTGAACGAAACCGGCAATCGACTTGCGTCCAATGTTGCCTGTCCAGCCACCGCTCGAGAAGCCCCTAAGGTTCTGATAGTCGATCTGGGATTCGAGAGCGGCGACGTTGTTGCTGGCGGTGGTCAGCGAACTGGACAGCGGATTGCCGAATGCGACGCCCGCGAAACGCAGGACCGATCCCAGGATGCCACCAGAGCCGCCACCTAACATGGCCTGCTTGATCTGCAGGCGGATCATGTCCGCAATCATCTGATTAAAGAAGTCTCCGGCGACCCCCTTCAGCTTGATGAAGCGGGTGGCGCTTTCCGCGAGTTCGTCGTTCATGTTCTCAAAGAACCGGACCTGCGCGCTCTGGAGCTCATCGTCGAAGTCGAAGTCGGCGAGCTCCTGCCGGTATCGGTCCATCGGACTGGCGTTCTGCTGCTCGACCAGCTGGCGCTTGATCGCCGTGTTGCGATCCTGGCGGCTGAGTTCGTCGGCAAGCATGGCCCGCCTCGATGGATCCTGTTCGCCGGCAAGTTGCCGCTCCAGCGCTACTCTGGCCTGTCGGCTCTCGATCTCCAACAGCTCGAGCGCAATGCGCCGGCGCTCCTTTGTGGTGCCGGCAAGCTGGCCCTGCAGTTGCAGCAGCTCGGCCTGGCCGTCCAGCTGCGCGAGCTCCGCGTCCATCGCCTGCTGTCGGAGCGCGATCTGCTCCTTTTCGGTGATCGCCGCCTTCTCGGCGTCGGCATTCTGCTGCGCCTGCAGCTTGACCGCGTCCGCCAGCTCCTGCGACCACTTGCCGAGCGCGACACCCTTCTCGGCCGCGCGCACGATATCGGCCTGCGCCAGGTCAACCTGCTGCCGCTCGTTGGCAGCGATATCGCTGATTGTGACGAGGCGGCGCTGTTCGATGTTGAGCCGGTCATTCTGGACGCGGCTCAGCAGCGACGCATATTCGTCCTGATTCCGGGTTTGGGTGTTCTCGGCGCTCTGCTGCGACCGAGCAATTTGCTCAGAATTTCGACGGGTTTTGCTGAAGCCGACGTGGAAATGGTTGTCGTGCTTCTTGTCGCCTGGACCGAGCAGCTCCTCGATCCTGATGCCCTGCTCTGCAAGGTATGCGCGGATTTCGTCTTTCGAAACCGCTCCCATGCCGCCCGCAGGCACAAAGTCCACCGCCTGGTCACGAAGGTGGCGGGAATTGGCGACACCGCCCACTTTTGCGTTGCGGGCAGCCGATCGACTGCCGCTGTACGAGCCGCCGAAACGGCGCTGCAGCATTTCACCCACCTCAGTGGGCGTAACGCGGCCATTGCGTACGTCAGTTTCGCTGCGCCGCTCAGCTGCCTGCCGGTCCTGCTCGGATTTGAAGGCACTGGTGCGTTGACGCTCGATCCCAGCAAGGGTTTTGCCGATGCTGGCAGTCAGTTCGTCATTGCCGCGGGCTGCGGCGCGCGCCGCATCAGCCATCTTGTCGTACTGAAGGTTTATGGCGGCGATAGGATCGACCGCAGCCTTGGCTTCGTCGTTAGCGATGGTGATGCGGGCATCACGCACGCCCTGTTGAGCTTCCGACACGGATCGCTTGAGATTGGCAACCTTCGCCTCGGCAGCGCGAACGCGGTCCTCTGCCACCTGGGCCGCCACGACATTCGCTTGCGCGCCTTCGGGCGTGTCCAGGGCGCTGGGCTTGAGCACGCGCTCCTGCGCCTTTGCTGCGGCAGTGCGCGCGTTCGCCAGCTCCCGCTCAGCTTTCGTCAGATCCTGGAGGCGTTTCGCTTGGTTATCGAGTGACGTCTGGAGATTGTTCTGATTGATCTGGCGCTGGCTCTGCAGGCCGCGCTCCATCTCCTCGTTCAGCTTGCGCTGCGCTTCGATCTGGCCTTCCAACGTCCGGGTGAACGCGTCATGGGCTTGGCGCGCGAGCTCCGCTTCCGAAGCGTCCTTCTTGAGCTTTTCGATCGCGTCGCCAAGAGCGTCATTGCCCTCGAGCAATTTGGCAACCCACGGGGTGAGCGCGACCAGGCCAGCGGTGAAGGCGATGCCCCAGGGGCCGCCCAGCAAACCGATCAGGCCCTTGGACTCGCCGCTGATCATGCTGATGGCCTGGATGACCTGACCGGACTGCTGCGCAAAGATGATGGAGGCGGAAGTGCCCGCCGCATATTGCGTTGCCACGTCGCCAAGCTGGAAAGACAGCTGCTGATACCCGGCCCTCGCCTCGCCGCTGACGGCGACGGTCCGGCGCTGGGCAGCGCCTGCAGTGCCGAGCTGGCGCTCGACCAGGCCGAGAACCTGCGCCTGCTCGCGCAAGGCCGAAGCCTCTTTCTCGGCATTGACTGCGGCGGTAGCGGCGGCGACGGCATAGGCGCGCGTCGCGGCGGTACCGCCTTCGGTCGACGCGTCCGCGCGCTGAGCCGCCTCGGCGAGCAACCGAAGCGATGTAGCCTTTGCGGTCGCTGCAGCAGCTGCATCCCGCGTGGCGTTCGCATCGAGGATCTGTGCGGCCGCTGCGCCGGTCGGCGCGTTGGCAACTTCCCGGGCAGCGTCGGCGATGCGGCGGAATGTATCCTGATAGGCACGCTCCGCCTGCTTCAGCGCCGGAAGACCGGAACTGCCGAGCTTGGCCATCTCCTTCTCGACTTCTTCGATCACATTGATCGCCGCGCCGCTGAAGTCGTTGATGATGGTCTTGCCGGCGGTCATGGCGGTGCGCAGGCCACCAACGTCGCCCGACACCTGGAGATAGAGGTCGCGCCGGTTTCCCCTTGCCATCCGCTATCCCCTTATTGTTGCTGGTTGGCCGCGATGCGCGCGTCCACCATCGACCAGAATTCATGCGGTGTGGCCGACCAGAACTGGTCGGCGCTCCACCCGAAGCCATTGAGCGCGACGCCCATCAGGCGGCGCCAGCGGTCCTTTTCGATTCCGCTGGAGCCGCCTTCGCTTCCCCCGACGCCTTGCGCCCGCCCGACGCCGCATCAATGAGGCAGAGCGTTAAACGCGCCATCGCGCGATGGACGCCCTCCTCGTAGATCAGTTCGCCGATTCGGTCGTCATCGACCTGGGCGGTAAGTTCGTCGCCGTCAGGCGCGCCGGTGCGGATCAACTCCCCGGCGATCATGCCCATCTGCTGAAGAGAAAGGCTGCCGGTGTTCCCCGCACGAAACAGGTCCATGATGCTGAGGCCTGTCGTCCGCTCGATCGCGACGATCGCGCTGTGCGATGGGCGCATGCGATAGGCAACGCCGGCGAGCACAAGCTCATGCTCGCCTCGTTCCGGATTGGCCGGCGACCGGGTCGCCGCGCCCTGCTTCGGTGCCGCCATTAGACGGTGGCCGTCAGATCATCGATGATCGGCGCGCCAATGTTGGCCATGTCACAGCTGAAGGTGACGGCTCCGGTCTGCGGATGTTCGGACGAGAAGTTGCCGACGCCCACCAGGCCGTGGAACTTGATTACGCTGCCCTTCTTGATCTGGACGTTAATCTCCGGCGGCGAAGCCTTCGAGGCAGCGAACAGGGCGCTGAACGCAGCGTCCGGAAGCTTCAGGTTGCCCGACACGCTGATCGTCAGCTTCTGCTGACCGTAGCCGGTGCTGCCATAAGAGCCGGAGCTCTTGTCGGACAGGTCGATTTCGGCCGATGCGCGGCGGAAGCTGAAGCCGGTTTCACCGCCCAGTGCCGTGAAAACTTCCGGATCCTCGCCGTCGCCCATGCAGACGCGCCAGTCCTTGCCATACTCATTTGCCATAAGGTCTCCTTCCGGCGATCAGGCCGGCTCTGCGTAAAATTCGAAGGTGCTGATGCCCGCGTAAGTGACGCCGTCGGGCCCGGCGTTGCTGACGGTCGAGCCCATGAAATTGGGCGTTTCGAACTGGACCCCGTCTGCTTCCAGTTCACGTCCTTCCAGCGCGGCGCGAGCGGCATGCATCAGCGCCAGCAACGGCGCGCGGCTCGACCCGCGGGTCACGAAGTGCAGTTCGACGCTGACCAGTTCGGTCTGGCTGCCCTTGCTGCCCTCGTTGGAAATGTCGATTGAGCCGACCATCACGAATGGCGGCGAGGTGTCCTGCTTCACATGCTGGTGCACGCTGCCCAGCTCGGGCGATACGTCCGCCTTCAGCCGCGCGACCACCGCGTCCTGCGACGGAGTGACCAGGTCGATGATGTCCATGAACTATGCTCCGGCCCGGGCCAGCGTATCGCTCCAGAAATTCGCCAACCTTTGGGTGGCGATCTCTTGAGCGTTGGGAATGAAGATGAAGGGATGCGCCGGTAGCGCTTTCACCTTCATCGAATAGGTACTCGCTATGTCGGCCGCGAGCTTCCGCCCCCGCGACGTGCGCAGGATCCTTTTCTTGTTGCCATCGCCAATGTCGGCCAGGACGCGCCTGCGCCGCTGAACGATGACCGTCTGCGCCTTGCGGCCGAATTCAATGATGCGCCCGTAGAACAAATCGCCGTAGTTCCGGCCGTTCACCTTCTTGCGCCGGCGCTTGGACTGCCCGCTTCGCTGCCCCATCAGGCCGACACGCACGCGCAACTGCTCGAGCATCAGCCACACGGACAGGCCGGCGCGCAGCGCGCCAGTGTCTTCCGGCGCGGCTGCGCGCTGCTGGTCACGATATTCCCGACCGATGATCGCCAGCTCGACGCCCAGCTGCTCGCGCGCAGCTTCCGTGAGCGTGTCGAAGCGGCGAAGGATTACCTCGGTCCCCTCGAGCCGGGAATATTGCATCATACGACGTCGCTCCGCGCTCCTGCGGTATCGGCAATGATGACCAGGTCACGGCGGAGGCCGTCTGGATCCTGGGCGGAGGTGATGTTGAGGTTGATCGAGCCGAATTTGACCTGATCAGCCGTCAGGATGTCCCCCCGCCAGCGGATCCGAAACCGATAGACGGCGATTCCCTGGTGCACCTTGTCCAGCGTGGCTTCACGGCCAGAAAGCCCCTCCGCCTCTGCCCACGGATTGGCGATCGTCGCCCACTCGCTGGTGTATGCGCCCTTGCCGTCGTCAACCTCGACCAGGCGCCGGATCGTGATCTTGTGCCGCCGGCGCGGGTAGTTGACGTAGCTGCGCCTGGTCACAGCCAGATCCGGTCGTTGGTGGTCGCTGCGAACAGATCGAACGGCACGCCATCAAAGCGGGCGCGTACATCCATTTTCAGCGCCAGAGAGATGGATGGAGGAATGGCGTCGCCGTATCCTACATTGAGGCGGAGGCCGATCGCGCCGGAAGCTCTCTGCGCGGCACCGCGCGGCCAGCTGCGCCCCGGCTTGGGTCGGATGCCCTTCTCAAGCCCGGCGCCGAACAACTCATAGTCGGCCTGGTCGATCGTCACATCGCTGCCGGCGGCGTCACGATAGGTGATTTCCGCCACGGCGTTGACCGGGCCGATCGTGAGATGCTCCAGATCGTCGAAATGGTCGGCGCGGAGCTCGACCAACTGCTCGCTAATCCGGGTGGACGTAAGGCGCTCAATCTCACCGATCGACGCGTTGACGTAGGCGCGAATCTCTTCGTCCAGATCATCGCCATCGATGCGAAGAAAGGTTTTTACCGGCGCGAGCTCGACGACGTCGCCCTCGGGCCCGGTGATGACGATCGGCGCGCTCAGCATCGGTCAGCCTTCAACCGGCGGATCGCAATCAACTGCGAAGCCTGCATTGACCAAGCGCTGCGCTTCCGACGGCGCGTCATCATCGCCGGGAACGTCGCAGAACGGGTGCTTGTCGCCGGGAGCAAGGCTGATGGCAGGGCCGGAAATACCGGTGATCATGCGCAGCCAGCGGATCTCGCCTGACTTCGCGGGGGCTGCAGCAGGCGTCTTCGCCTCGGCAGGTTCAAGTGCGGGCACAGGCGGCGCAGGCGGTGTTTCATCGTCGAGAGGCGGACCGCCATTGTGACCGATGCCCGCGAGCGGTGTGGATGCCTCCTCGATGGGAGCAGCCTGCGCGGGAGATGCGGCAGCGGCGGGCGCGGCGGACGAAGTCGACGCGGCGGCAGTGCGGCGCGACGCGCCTCGGGGGGCTTTCGCCATCATGTTGTCTCCCGATGGAGTGAGAAAAGCGGGGTGACCATCGGCCACCCCGCCAGCTCATGCTCTGCCTAGATCAGGCGAGCTTCAGGTGCTTGACCGCGTTCGAGTCCAGAAGGTCGCCGTCGTAGCGGATGAGACCCGCCATCCCGACCTTCGGCCAGAAGCGCTCGCGGACCGTCCCGATCAGCGGCGAGCCGACCTTGCGAACGGTGTAGCGGCTGAAGTCGCCGAAGATGATGGCGCGGTTGCCGGTGGCGATCGCGGGCACATCGTCGTTGACCGAATAGGGCTTGCCCAGGATCAAGTCGGGCGCGCCGACGCGCACGTCGCCCATCTGCCAGAGGAAATTGCCCTGGCCGTCCTTCAGCTTGCGGATCGATCCCAGCGTGGTGTCTGCGAACATCCAGCGGCAGAAGGGGCTGCGACGATAAGCAGCGTTCACCGAATGCTGCAGGTCGATCAGCTCGTCGGCTGCGATCGCGGTCGCCGAGACCGCCGTCTTGCCTAGCGCCGAGGCAACGACGACGCCGCGAGCCTCATCGACACCGGTGCCGACCGTCAGCTTGGCGTTCGCGCCACGGCCGAGGCGTTCACCGAGCTTGCGCGCTACGAACTGCTCGATGTTGAAAGCGGAGTCCTGGAGCAGCTCGAAGCTGATCTTCAGCCAAGGGGTTGCATAGACGAAGGCAGCCAACGACGCCTGGCCGAACACCAGATCTCCGCTGTTGTCATCCGTCAGATCGTCGCCCTCTTCGAGAAGCGCCGACGACTTGCCCGTGTCATCGTTGGTGGGAATGTCGAACGGGTTGCCCGAACTGGTGATCATCTCATCGGTGATGGTGCCGTCATACATCGGACCCCAGTCCTTCATGACTTCCACGATGCGGTTCGCCAGCGTGGTCGGGACGGTATAGCCCCCGCCCGCGGCAGTGCCCGCGGTCTGCGTCCGATTTTCCACATAGCCGCGGCGCAGCAGCGATCGCTGCTCCGTATCCAAGGCGCTGATGTCGCCGCCTTCGCTCAGCATGGCATAGAAGGCGTCCCGATATTCAGCCTGCAGCTGCTCGGCGTCCTTCTCCTCATCGCCGCCTTCCTGGCCGCGATGCTCGACGTCACGGCCGCGCGGGCGATTGCGCGAGCGGCGTTCTTCCTCCGCGCGCTCGGCGGCGGCGGTGCGCTCTTCGCGGGCGATCTTCTGATCGAGGGCGTCCACCTTCGACATGACCTGGTCGTGGCGCTGTTCGAGCTCCGCAGCCTTCGTGGTGTCGGTTTCCTTCTCGGCCTGCGTCAGCAGGTCGCGGGCCTCGGTAACGAGCTGGCCCCGCTCCTCATAATACTGGGTGAGAATCATCTCATGCTCCTGGTAAAGAAAAACCCCGCACGAGCGGGGCGATCAGGGCGAGAAGCGGGCTGCTTTCGCCACCTCCGGCTTTCGCCGGGAACTCAGATTTTCCGCTCTGACTGAGCGAGCCGCATGCGCTTGGCGGCAATGCGGCCGAGTGCACCGGTTTTGTTGTGGCTGCGCCGCTCCTGGCGAGCACCTTCCAGCGATCGGAGCCCTACCTCCGTCTGATGCCACACCGGCATGGGCGTGTAGGTGATCTCATAGAGCTCGCCCTCCAGGATGGTTCGCCGGGGCGGCTCCGTGGTGTCGTCCCATTCCTGCTTCGTCGCTCGAAACCCGAAAGACATGCCAGCGATGTCGCCGCGCTCGATCTGCACAGCAAGATCGCGGCCGTCAGACGTGTCGGGCAGCGGGTTTTCAAACGACAGGCCCTTGGCATCGGACCGGAGTGTCAGCGTGCCAGCATTCTTCCGGCCGACCACACGCCCGGTGTCGTGGCTGTGAACAGCGAGGACGTCCCGCTCCTGGAGCGACTTGTCAAACGCACCAGGTGCAATCGTCTCGATCCAAAGATCGTGGACGTTGGCCTCCTGGTCATAAAGCACGGCATAGCCGCTGGCTCTCCGGGCATCTTTGGCGCCATCAGCCGCGCGGATTTCCAGGCCCTCGGTGAGCGCGCGAAACTCACGCTGATCAGTCGTCGGTTTGGGTGCCGGCATCGTCGCCGTCCTCCTTGTTGTCGTTGATGGGCGGCTCGCCGTTGTTACCGACCGGCGGTGTCGTCCCGAGCGGCACCGTCGCGCCCTGAATGTAGAGCTTGGATCCGGCGCCGCTGGGATCGGCCGGTCGATCCTCGAGCGCCCTGCCCTCGTCCGGCGTCATCTGGCCCGTCATGATAGCGCGCGCGATGCCCTCGATCCGATCCTTGAACGCGCCACGCTGCATGCCGTCCAGATTGTGCTTCACCTTGCGGCTGCGCCGGCGCTGCCCGAACAGTTTGAGGTTGAGCTCGTCCTCGAACGCCTTGGCCCATTGGCCGAGCGTGTGCTTCACCAGCTGCAAATCCTGCTGCTCGGTGTTGGAAAAGGTGCCTTTGGACAGATCCTGCACAAAGACCGGGGGCAGGCCCCATATCCGGGCGACTTCCTGGATCTGGAAGAGCCGCGCTTCCGTCATCTGACCTTTGGCCGGCTCGATGCCAATCGGATTCAACTTATGGCCCGGGGGCATGCCGAAAAATGGCGCTCCTGCCTTTTTCGCCAGATCGATCGCGCGATTGATGTCCGCCTGCGCGCGCTTGAACGCCTCCGCGCCTTGGGGAAGTGGACCCTCCAGCGCGAGCGGCGGGACGCCGCCACTGGCGAAGAAGCTGCCGGCGAAGTCGTTCATGGCCAACGCAAGCGCGATCGCCTTTCGGCCGAGGAAAATCGGGCTGTAATGGCCGACCAGATCCGACTTCGGCATGAACGTGACGTCGATCACGTCCCGCGCCGGATATTCACGCCCGCCGTTGCGGTAATATTTCCGGCCATCACGGCGGATGATCGTCGTTTCGCGCGGATCGAGCGGCCAGAGCGCGACTGGCTTCACGCCCGCGCGTTCAATCCAACTCATCCCGCGGCCGCCAGTGAACACCTGCTGCCATTTGTGCCGCCGCCACTCGAAGCTGGAAACCTCCTCATTGGGCGCTTCGTTCAGCAACATGGCAAGATTGCCGTCGATCTTCTCCCCGCCCTCTCCACCGCGGAACGCCTGCAGGGGCAAGCTGGCAAGCGCGCGGGACAGGAAGCCGACCGCGCACATAACGGCGGGAACGCCCAGCGCCGCGTCGATCGAAACTGGCGGCAGAGCGCCGCGGCTGTCGAGCACGCCGAGCATGGCCAGCAGGGCCTCGGGGTTTTCGCTCAGACGATACGTGGGATCTTCGATCGACCGCGCCTCGATGCGAGCGCGGGACTGGCGGACATAATCATCGGGCGACATCAGGCTTCGTCCGCTCCGCTCATGCTGAATTCTGGGTCATCCCAGGGCGATGCAGGCATTTCTTCCTTCTCCTCGCCCATGTGGACGCCAAGCGCGCTCATCAGCGCGACCGGGTTGTCGATCTTGAGATGCGCCTGTCCCTCTGGTTTGTTGGGATAGACGTTGTCCTTTTTGTCGGGTGCGCCCACGACGTTGGAGATTTCCCACTCCATTACCGGGTCACCGCCGTGGATGATCCGACGCGATCGCATCAGCGCGTCCAATTCCTTCATCGGCTCGCTGAAGTTCAGTACCGTTGGACGATATTCGATCACGGGCACGCCGGTCTTTGCCAGGCGGGTGGATAGCTGCGTTGCCTGGAAAGGATCGTAAGGTACGTGCTCTACCTGGAACCGCTCGGCCGCTTCACTGATCGCGGCTTCAATCTCATCATAGTCGACGATGTTGCCGGTTGTGACGTCAAGAAGCCCGAGCGCGTCCCACCCCAGATAAGCGGGAACATCAGCTACCGTGTCCGCAGGGAGGAAATACCGCCCTATGCGGATGAATGGGTCCTCCTGTGTCGCTCTCTCACCCAAAGGCAAGAACAGATATTCCAGCGCAGCGATGTCGATCTTCGACGCCAGGTCGAGGCCGAGAATGACGCGTCGGCCGCGCAGCCAATCAAGAGCCAGTGCTTCCTGCGGGTTGGCAGGGATCTCCGGGTCCTTGCATTTGCGCCATGCTTCGACGTCGTAATAGGCAGCCTTCGCGGACACCCATAGATTGAGGTGCTTCGTCTTTGTGACGCCGGCCTTGCGGGGCGTCGCGACTGCATCGCGGATCCGCGCACGGAGGAAATCTCCCGAGACAGAAACGTCGATGTTAGGATTGGCCTTGCGAACCGCGAGCTCGGACTTCCAATCGTCGCTGTCGTCGATCGTATATTCGACGAACAGCGTTTCATGATCGAGCGGCACTCCGTCAGCCTGCCCGACCCCGGCCAGGATTTTCCGCTCCTCCTGGATCAGCGCGTAACAGGGGCCAGCCAGGTTATCGCCCGCCGTCGTGATCAGCAGCTGCAGGGGCTGGTCGCGTGCCCCCATGCCGGTGATCATCGTGTCGACCTGCCCGTCGTCGGCATGCTCATGATATTCGTCGTGGATCGAGCAGCTGGGGCTCTGTCCGTCGCCGGGGTCGCCGACGATCGTCTCGAACTTTGATCCGTCCGCGATCCTGACGATCGACTTCGCCGGCACCTCGAGGCCAAAATGCTTCTTCAGCGCTGGCGTTCGCTCGACCATCAGCCGGGCAGGCTTGAAGACTTCCCACGCCTGCTTTTCGTTGGTGGCACCGGAGTAAACTTCGGCGCCGAATTCTCCATCGGCACAGAGCATGTACAGCCCAATGCCCGCCGCGATCGCGGACTTGCCGTTCTTCCGAGGGACAACCAGGAAGAGGCGGCGGAATCGCCGGAGCCCCTTTCGCTCGCCTGCCCTGTAGATCCACCCGAATGTGAGGCAGATGATCCAGACCTGCCAAGGCTGCAGAACCAGGCGCTCCTTCGATCGCGCCCACTTCCCCTTGCTGTGCGGCAGCTTCTCGATGAAGCGACACGGCCGCGCCGCCTTCTCCTCGTCGAAGGCGAAGGGAAATTTGCTCCCCCTGATCTTGCTGAGCTTCAGCTCGTCCAGGAAGCGGCGGCATTGCAGCCGGATTTGCAACCCTGCCGGGATCTTCCCGGAACAGACATCTGCGGCATATTTCCGGGCTATCGCCGGATGATCACGCTCTCCCTGCACATTAGAAGCCGTTGAACTCGTTGTCCTGCTGCTGCTTGTGGCCGGTAGCCAGCTTCAGCGCGGCGGACGGATTGAGCATCAACTCGCCAAGAAGCGATTGAGCGTGGCGCAGTGCCTCTGACAGCATGGCCACTTCTGGTCGGGCGCGGATCATCTCAAAGACGACCTCCTTACCCTCGATCTTCTTGCTGGTTTTGCTCTTGAAGGTGTCGCCTTCCACCTCGAGCACAGCCTGATAGCGGGCGATCTGAGACAGGCGCAGCGCCAGCAGCCCGACATGATCCGCGTAGTGCGGACTTGCGCGCTTCTGCGCTTCAAGAATTTGCGCGATCGCTGCGAAATGCTGCCGCTCGATATCCGAAAGATGCAGTGGTGCGATCATTGGACCGAGCGGCACGTCCTCATTGACTTTCGCGTCGCGATCGGCGCGATATGTGCCCTGCACTTCCTTCAACGCAGGATCTTTACGCTTGCGACCGGCACCGGACCGGGATCCACCTCTTGCCATCCCGGGCCCTCACTTTTTACCCTTTGATTTTGACCGCGTAAGAAAATGCCTGACGTGCGGTCCTGGCAGGGGGTTTGCCCCCAAAACCATCCCTCCCCCTCCCCGGCCGGGCCTCGCCGCCCTCGGCGGGCGACCCGCAGGCACCACCCCGGGCTGGCGGGGGTCAGCCGCCGCGCCGCCTGCCTCGCGCAGATTCGCGCGCGGTCTTGGCCTTGCTGTGCGGCCAGCACAGGCCCTGATAGTTCGACCGCACCGTCTTGCCGCCTTCCGCCTGGTTGGCGATGTGATCGGCGACGGCAGTCGGCCGAGGAGGCACCACGCCGTCAGCGACGCACTGCCTGCAGTAAGGCTCTTCGATCAGCACCTGCTTGCGGATGGCGTCGTGCTCGGCGCCATAGCCGCGCTGCTGCCGGCTCTTGCCCTTGCTGGTCGCCCAAGGTTCCGGCGGACGCCAACCAGCTGGGCGGAAGCGCGGCGCTTGCGTCGGCATTCAAGCCTCGCGAACTGTCGTCACAGAGAGATCAGCGATCACGCCGCTGCCAGACGCCTCGATATTGTAGACGTCCAGGTCGACCAGAACGAAGCCTGGAACATAGAGAGCATCATCGTCCAGCGTATCCAGCCAAGCATTATTGGCCGGGCCTTCGACCTGCATGGAGAAACTGTGGTCGACCCGGTCATAGCGTGGATGATTGACCGGGCCGGAGCCCTCGCCAATGAAGTCGATCGTGCAACCAGCCGCCTCGGCCGAGCGCTCCAACTCGCGCTTCAGTCGATCGACGGCCATATCGACGAAACTCATGCCGCCGACACGTCAATAGCGATGGGTTGCCACACCGCCTGCGCGTTGGGGCGCTGATACATGCGGATGTATCGCTTCGATCCAACGATCCTGATGCTGTCGCGGATGGCGGTCATCGCCTTCTCCCAGCGCGGGTCGGAGATCTCGAGGCGGAGCAGCGAGAACAGCGCGGAGCGGTTGATGCGCCCTTGGCTGTCCACGTCAAAGGCGCGGGTGATCAGCGTGCGGATCTCGGCGCGGCTTTCGGCGGACCATTCGCGCAGACATTCGTCCACGATGCCCTTCGCCACCTGCAGCTCCGGACCGAACAGGATCGCATCAGCGACGGCGACCTTGATCATCATCAGGCCGTCATAGGAGGTGAAGGTCAGGTTGCCCTTCGATCCGCCGCGCTTCGCCTGATATTCCTGTTCGAGGAGGGCGACGAAGCCGTCAACGTCATCAAAGCTGTGCTGCCGGAAGCGCGCCACCTGCGCCGATAGCGGAAGGGCGAAGCCGACGATCTTGCGGACCAGCTCATCCTGGAGCTTGTCGATCGACTTCACGGCGACGTCGGGGATCAGCCCGCCATCGGCGTTGGTCCAGTAGACCGAGCCATCAATCTCGCGACGACCGGCGGGCGGCGTTGCCGAGCCTTCAGCACCGGTGCTCATGCGCGCACCAGACTGATTTGACACAGCGCCGTCGCCTGGTCGCTCTGGGGCGCTCGCTGTGTCGCCCTTGTAACGCGCTTCATCGTGTCGGGCGCCCCGACATGATGGACGGATCGACGTCCAGAACGACTTTCGCGTCGAGCTGATTGACCAGCGCGGCAAGGAACCGGCGAGTGACAAGCACCCGCTCTTCTCCTGGCCCGCCCGCCTCGCGGCGGAGCGCATCCAAATTTACCGTCATGGCACGTCTCCGATCAGAACAGGGCACTGGACTTGTCACCGCGCGTCTCGATCCAAAGCGGCGGCGCTGATGGCGCCCAGCTTCCGCGAAACGGTGCGACGATGGAGGCGGCGATGGCTTGGGCCCGCTCCTCCAGCGCGTCATAGTCACGCGCATGGCGAATGTTGCGGGCATCGCGGATCAGCAGGTCGAACTCAAAGCTGGCTCGCTCGAGCTGATCAGGGATCGACGGCCGGGTAGGCTTGGCCATGGCAGCGCCTCCATCGACGCAGAAAAGCCCACCGACCGGGGTCGACGGGCTCAAGACGCAATTCATGCGGGGTCGGATTTGCCGCTAACATGACCGTTTGGGGAGGCTCGATTTTGTAACGGTCCCAATCTTTCTTCCAGAGAGGGATAGGTAGTCAGCCCTCGCGCCCTACGCAGTGCGTCGTGGAACGCCACTGTCGGCTCAAAGCCGACCGAACGAGCAATGCTGGAGAAACTGGCTCGCACCTCATTGAACCGCGCTATGTCTTCAACATGATCGCTGCGTCCGCCTCGTTCCTTTCCCACCGCAGACCGCCAGAAGCTCACGAAACTGCGCTGATCGGAAGAGCGGCTGACTGACCAGAGATATGCCAGGGCAAATCGAAGGCCCGGGGCGGGCTGGACCGGCGCCTGCTGCGCCTGGTCCACCGCGTCATCCAGAACGCAGAGCGCTTTGAAGATGAGATGTTCCTGAGCGAGTCGCATAATGTGAACATAAAGAGAACGACTAGCGAGATGACAAGCCGTTTAGAGGATCCCGGCCTGTGCGGCGGCAAGCGTGGCTGCGTCGATCTCCTTGTATGCC
Source organism: Sphingobium sp. S6 (assembly GCF_905120495.1). NCBI lineage: Bacteria > Pseudomonadati > Pseudomonadota > Alphaproteobacteria > Sphingomonadales > Sphingobiaceae > Sphingobium > Sphingobium sp. S6. The sequence goes on from NZ_CAJHOG010000001.1 coordinate 817,209, forward strand.
TGCTGGATCAGCCGCCCCCAAAGGCCGAGCGCCTCCTCCAGAAACGCACCCGCCTTCCTCGCCGAAACCCGGTACCGCCGGGCGACGTCGGTCACCGCGGCATCGGCCACAATAATGTCCAGCGCGATCGCGGCGCGGCCGCCCAGCTGCGCCCGCCACCGGGAGTAGGCGACCTCGGCGCGCACCGCGCCGAGCGCCTCCCAGAACACGTCGCCATGTCGGCTTGTATCGACGCGGGTTTCGAGGCTTGCGGTGCTCACCGCCACGTCGGCGCCGATGCGCTCCGCCACCGTGCGGATCTCCTGCGCCCAGGCAACCTCTTCGATCGCCAGTCTGCCGCTGTTGTAGAGTCGCGCGATCGCGCCCTGGCGAACCTTGCTGGCATGATGGTGCGTTTCGGGCGTGCCGTGGCGCTTGTGCGCAAAGTCGCGTTGCAGATCAGCCCGCTCCTTCCGCAAGGCGCGCTCTTCCGCTGCTTTGCGTGGGTGGCGTTGCGCCCAGGCCGTCCGACGTTGCGTCTGCGCCCGGCTGCGTTGCGCTTCAATGCTGTTGGACTTCGCGCCCCTGGCCTTCGCCATGTCCGATATCTCCCTGCTCGCGCGCATCATGCGCGTGCGCGGGGATCAGCGGCAGGCTCGCATTTGTAACGGCTAGCGCGGGAGCAACCCGAACAAGGCCGATCCGCACCCGACGACGAAGAAGAGGATGCTGAAGAAGGCAAGTCCGAGCCCGGTCATATAGTGTCGGCCGCCACTCCGGTTATGCGCCTCCTCCTTAGAGCGATCCGCCTCAGGCTCGTCAGTCATAAGCCCACGCTCAAACCGCTCAGCCTCGGCGATCGCCTGATAGTAGAACATCTGCTGCGACAGGAACGCGAACAGGTGCGCGGCCAGCGTCAAGCCAAGGCCCAGCACGAACAAGGCGAACGCCACCCATAGCGGCGTGACGGAGAAGACGATCGGCGACCCCTTCTTCCCGACCAGGTTGCCGATGAAGGTGAACAGCCCGACGATCGCCCCGCCATTGGCAACCATCAGCGCATTGAGCATCTTCTCCGCAAAGCTGGCCTGGAAGCGCACGCGTTGCTCGGCGTCGGCATAGGCATTGTCGCGCGCCTTCGCCATGTTCGCACGGCGAACGTCCTTAATGTCGTGCACCGATTGCCCCTCTCGTTTCCGGTTCGCTTGCCCCCTCCGCATTCTCCTCAATGTCGAGGAGCGGCAGCGCATCCGGATGGATAATCTCCAACCGGCCGGGATTGACGACATAGCCCAGCGCCTGCAGCTGGCGCAGCGCTTCCTCATGGCTGCCGATCGGCGTCACGCCGCGGGTCTTCCCTGGAACGCGATGGAGCCGCTGCTCTCGCTCGAGCTTGCGGATCGCATCCTGGACGCGCGACCGGTTCGTGCCCACGGCAGCTGCGATTTCGCTTAGGGATGGGCCGACGCCATGCTCTTCATGATATCGACGGATGAACGCCAGCACTTGCAGCTTCCTGCTCGCCATAACCGGCGACAGGCGGGGTATGTCTTCCATGATCCCCATTGAGGGTGCCTCCCTGTGAGGGAAGAACATATGGGGAAAAGCATTAAAAATCCAGAAGATGCCTATGTGGCGTCGTTTCCGAACGGCGCCAGAGCCCAAGCCATCGGCCGCGGCTCCCCAGGGCTTTTTGCGGCCGCTGCTTCTCCTCGCTTGAACTCGTCGGCATCGAGCACATAGCAGAACTTCGTCCTCCGCTTCGTTCGGAATGTGTCGCGGTAAAGAATGACGCCGAAGATGTAGAGCTCGGCCTGGCCGCTGCGAAGCGCCTTCAGCTGATCCGTCGTGATCGCGTTGGGAGGATCGATCTCGCCTTCAGCTTCCTCTCCACCATGCACGACCATTGCGTTGGGTCGCCCGATCTTTGGCAAGTCTTCCCAAGAACGTGTGGCATGCTGCTCCGCTTCGGCCTCGGTCAGGACAGCGCCCGACCCCATGTGCACCAGTCCATATGCCGGTGTGGATCCGCCGTTGCGCAGCATGAAGGTGAAGCGGACGCGCTCGCTCCCGTCAGGAAATCGGAAATGCTGCAGCGTCCCCGGCTTGGCGGAGACATAGGCGCGCAGCTCTCGGCGACTAGTGAGACGGGTCTCCAACAATGTCCACACCAGCAGAAGGGTGCTAATGAAGCCAACGGCAGCCGCGATGATGTTGGAGAGAAACGCGTAATGCAGACTTTCGCGAGCGGCATCGACAGCCTTCCACTGAGCGCACAGCTCACTGCGGCGATCGTCGTTCTTCTCGTCGCAATTCACCTTCTCGGGAACGCCTACTGTACGATCGGGGACCGGAGCGACAGCCGCTGGGACATGGCTCGCCTTTGGGGCGTGAGCATCCTTCTGCTGTGGCTGGGCATTCACCTGCTGGTGACGACGATCGCCGATCTGTTGCCCAGCCGCTACTAGGCTGAATGCGAAGATCAGCAGAGTGACAAGACGTACCATGCTGATCAGGTCATCCTAATGGTGTCGCGGCATTGCGGCACGAGCTCAACCTTTCCGGCGATGAAGTCATCGTATGAAAACGGTTGAAGCGATCCCAGGAAGATCCTTTGACCGAAATGCCACAGTTGGGCGAGCTGATGCTCCTCCTCCCGCTCCGGCGAACGGTAGCGAAGGAGAAACCCGGCTGCGATGAGGCCGCTCTTCCTCTCAACCATTTGATCGATGTCCTGGAACACGATGATCCGCACGCTCTTAACCTCTCCGGGCGCGAAATCCCCGGTTCTTTGGCGACCCGCCCCGCCTTCTTCACCGCGAAGAAACTGGATCACAGTTGGCTGATCCGAGAGCCTGGCAGTTTTGCAATCTAGGCAGCCGCTGAGGACGGGCGTGGTGCCATAATTTGTCAGTTGAACGTCCATCAGGAGAACGCACTGACCATTCACGAAGTTGATGACATCGAATTTGATGTCAGTGATCTTTAGCCAGGGACGCCGATCAGCATAAGCATTATCCCGAGCGATATCGTTCGCTTCTCTGGCTGCAATCAACGCCCCCTGAGTATCCCTCATCGCTCGTCGAGTTAGATAGAGCTGGTAGGCAAGAAATATCGTTGCGACGAAGGTGATCAGCAGACCGAACGCAGCTATGATCATGGAGCCGAACGCCCATTTTGCGGACTCCTGTTGTGACTGGACTTCTGTCCGCCGCCGCTCATCCTCCCTGGCCTTGTCTGCCTTGGTGGTGGCATCGTTGAGAAGCGTGAAATCCGCCGCCTCGTTTCCTCCATGGCCGCGTTCGCTCGGGGCACCCGCTATGGGCCCGCTGGCACCATGGCGAATACCCTTCCCCGGCCGACCTGACGAGGCCGCGCCGTTCGCGGCTGCCATTAGACCCAGCGCAACGACAGGCAGGAACGACAAGCGAAGATTGTTCACTTCGGCCCGTACAGTTGCGTCAAGCCGAACACGAGCATGCTAACGACGAGGATCGTGCCAAAGACCCAGGCCATCATTTCCTTGTTGCGCAGCGCTTCCGCCTCGAGTGCCTCGTCGGATATCGGCGGCAGAACAGCCGGCGATGAGCTCGGCCGCGCCATTGGAACTGGATCTTCCGACGTGCTGGAACTGTCACCTGACACTTCCGCAAGTGGGCGCATCCCAGTTCCGACCGCCGTCTTGAACAGCTCCTCCAGCGCGCCTCCGACGAACAGTAGAACGCCCGCGAGGAACACGAAGCCGCCGCTATGGAAGACGAGCTCTCGCAACTGCGCGCGCGGCATGTTGTACGTTTCGGTGTAGCGACCTGAACCGATGACCGATCCCGTGTACGGCAAGGTGGTCATTTCTTCGGTGCTCACAGTCGAAGGCATCAAGGTAAGCGCCACCAGCGCAACGATCGCGCCCAGGGCGATCAACGAAATTCCCCAGATCTTCACGACTGCACCTGCGCCTTTAGCGCGTCACTCAACTCCAACGCCCAACCGATTTCGCTGCTGTGATGCTGACCATCAGCGTCCATGATGAGGCTGCTATGATCTAGGATCAGCCGCGAAACCTGCTTGCCGATCGGCGACGACTTTAGCCGCTTCACTGCCAGCAATACGTCACGGCCGTCTGGGGCGATCGCCCGGCTGCGACGTAATGTGGTTTCGATCATGGCATCGTCGCCGCCGAACCGCATGACGTACGCGGTTATCGCCGCTTCGAAGGCATCGGCTTCCATTGGATGAAAGCTCCCGTCGCACTTGGCCATGAACAGCGCGATCTGCGTGAAGGCAGTGAAGCCTTTGTCCTCGAATGGCAGGACGCCGGTAGCGGCAAGCATGTCGAAATGGCTCAACGCATCTACGACTTCGCCGGTGGACAGGTCCATCAACTCGCGAATGCTGGCGATCTTGAAGGTTCGGGGCCGCTCCCGCGAATGGCAGTAAGCTCGGATGTGTGTGGCTGCACCATACCCGTCCAGCTTGCTGCAAGTGATCTGGCGCTCGCTTTCAACACCTTTCGTGTCGACATAGACGATCTGGCACGCCCAAGAAGAGACCTCATCGCGGTCGGACAGATCGGCAGCGTCTAACTCATCATCATCGTCATTGATGATGGATATGGTGCGGAAAGCCATCGGCTGCGGCGTTACCCGCAGCTGCAGAAACTCGTTCGTGAACATCTATTCCCCCCTGTATTCGCTCTCTGCCCTTAACAGCAGCGCCCTCCCCGCCCGTATGTGTGCGTGTTGGTCAGCACGTGCCCCTCACACGTAAGAACGGTACTGTCCTGGCGGAAAAGGCGGACGTTCAGCGATGGTCTCGATCAACCGAACGACTGAGGCACGCGCTTCCGGCGTCATCCGCGCTAAGAGCGCAGCGACCGAGGCAATGTCAGGCGGAAGTGATTCGGCGGAACGCTCACCTGTGAGCACAAAAGAGATGTCCACTCCGGCCTCCGCCAACTGCGCAAAATAAGCTGCACTCGGCTCGGTTTCGCCTTTTTCGTAACGACTCTGTGTTTGCAAGCCTACGCCCCCCAACGCACCAAAATCAGCCTGATTAAGGCCGCGCGCCTTCCGTTCGCTTCTGAGCCGCTTCGTCATTTCCTCAAGGTTGAACAATTTGCGCTTGACCTTTGCACACTTCTGTTGAATTTTTGCACCGTAATTCCACAGTTCAGGTGCATCGCACATCATGACCGAGTCTCCAACAGGCTCCGCAACGCGGAGCGATAGCGGGCGCGGGTTCTCCGCGGAGGCTGTCGCGCAGGCCAAAGCGCGTCTCATCGCGCAGGGGACAACCTATGCAGAATGGGCGGACCAGCACGGCTTCAGCCGCAGGCTCGTCTACGAAATCCTCGCTGGCCGCAGGGCCTGCCGCCGGGGAATTTCTCATCGCGTCGCCGTAGCCTTGGGCCTGAAAAATCCCCCGATTTCGATCGAGAAGCTGCACGGGGTACGCGGATGATCGGGGCACTCTTCGCCGCTATTGGTCCTGCGGCCGCTCGTCGCGCCCAATCAGCCTATAGTTTTGGGGACAACCAAACCCCGACCCCTGGCTCCCATTGCCATCTGCACAAAGGGGTCTTCACTGCCACCGTCAGCCCTTCCCTAGTCAGGCTGGCGGTGGCCCTTCTATTCGGGCGCGCCGGCCGCTCGGGATCTGCCGCTGCCTGGCCGGGCGCGAGGTCCAACTCATCCCTTTGGGTCGCACCGGGGAAGGGAGCCGGCAAATGACAAAGCGCCGCGCCCCACTCTCGATCGACACCGCCCTTGCGCGCATCGCTGGTCAGCTTGCTGGTGGCTGGGCCGAAATGGCGGAGGTCGCCGGTTATGCCGAGCGCACCGTCCGCGCGTGGGGCGATGTCGATCGAGAGGAGCAGATCAACCTGCCCTCGGCAATCAAGCTCGACGTGGCCTTCCAAGCCGCTGGCGGCATCGGCGCGCCGATCTACGAAGCCTATGGCGACATGGTCGAAGAAGCACATGCCAAGGCCTTTGGCGATCGCCAGGAGCTGCAGCGCGCCACGATCGAGTTCATGCGCGAAAATAACGAGGCCGAGCTGGCCTTGCTCGAGGCATCCCAGCCCGACGCCGGTCCCATCGAGGAGGCGAAGGCGCAGAAGGAATTGCTCGATGTCCGTACCAAGGCGGACGAGCTGCTGCTCCGCATGGGGCGCAAGCCTCCATGAGGGGCCGGTCATCCCCCGACCCTGATTTCTTGACCCGCTCTTGATCCACCCGCCCGCCCGTTGGCGCCGATGCGCTTCCGGGAAGGCTTTTGTGCTGCCCGGAAACCTGATGATGATGAGCCCCGGCACATATCTCACCAAACGCCGCCAGGCCGCTGGCCTGTCGGTTGACGACGTTGCTGCATTGGTGAGCACGTCGCCTCGCCTGGGCGAGGTCGATCGACGCGCATGGATCGAACGCATCGAAAAGGACATCGCGGCGATCAGCCCCGATGTTGCCGCCACGCTGGCGGATGTATTCCCGATTTCCCGCCTGGTGCTGCAGCAGCTGATCGACCTGCGCAGCTACGGCGTCTGCTCTCAGCCTGCACCGCGCCTTTGCGTCACTTGCGGCTGCTCCGATCGCGACCCCTGCATCGACCCCGCCAGCCATGATGGCTGCGCCTGGGCGTCAGAGGATCTCTGCACCTCCTGCACAGGAAAGGACTCGCCCCATGCGGCATGAAGTCATCCCTACCAAACTTCACCCGCTCGACTGTCGGTGCCATCTGCACCGTACTTCGTTGGGTCACCGCTTTGCCCGCGCCGCTGATCCGGGCGACATTGACGCTATTCGCAAAGGCCTCATCGCAGGCACTTGGGCCGCCGGGGTACTGGCTGGTGCGAAATATGCGCCCACCGTCATCGATTGGCTCTGCTCATGACGCCGCTGCAGCTGACCGAGCAGGACAAAGCGTCGATCGCCTATGTCGCCGACACGCTCGGCATGGCTTTCATCACCTCAGGCAATGCCGTCCTGACGCCGATCTGTTCCAATCCGGCAATCAGCCCGATCGCGCTGTCGCTTGGCCTCATCCAGGCGCACACGAACGGCCTCGCCTCTGCTCTTGCGCAGCTCGACGATCCACCCCGCAACCGGCTCATAGCGGGCGTCCCTGCCCAGCTCGAACGCATCATCGCGGGGACGGTCGATGTCCGTGGGTGAGCTGACTTATCGCTTCGGCAACGGCGAATTCGCGAACCGATCGGAGCCATCCGCTCCTTTCGCAGGCCCCATCCTGATTGACGATTTTGGCAACGGCTACTTCCCACATGCCTTCATGCCAGGAACCGCGACGGCGCTGCCTATTTGCCGTGGCTTGGCCAAAGGCTGGGCGCCAGCACCAGAGGTCGGCGGCGTTCTGCTTGCGATTTTCGCGGGCAACCCGGACGAGCCGACTGACGAGGCGGTCGCCACGCTCCTGTCCCGCGACGGGTTGCGCGCCCTGATCGCCGATCTCCAGTCCATCGACCAGCAGCTGGGCAAGGATTGATGGGCGGGCGTCGCATCCTCTCTGACGAGCAGCTGGCTGAGATGGCCGAGCTGCGCGAGCGCGGTTGGGGCCTCGGCCGCATAGCCGAGCACTTCACGAAGGCGGGAACGCCCATCAGTAAATCGTCCATCAACTGGCAGTGCATGCGCGTTGGCGCCGACGCCCCTCCCCACTTGCGTGGGCATCAGCGCGCGCCGCGCGAGATCTACTGGCGCAACGGCACGCCCTGCCGCCCCTGGACCGAGGCCGACGATCGCCAGCTGCTCGAGCTCGAAATGACCGGCATCAGCGTCATGGAAATCACCCGCCGCCTCGGCCGCTCCAACAGCAGCGTGCGCGGTCGTCTCCTCACTCTCTCACGCCACGATGCGCGCCGGGAGGAGGCAACATGCTGAAGCGCGAGCGCGGCACCGCCCCCTACACGGCCGACGAACTGCGCGCGATGTTTGCCCAAGGCGACAGCGTCGCCAGCATCCATGCGCGCGCGTACCGCATCGACCGCTCGGTCACGAAGGCTCAGGTCCGCGCCATCCTGTTCCAGGAGGCCGCCCATGGCTGATGCGATCGCTTATCGCCCGTCGAACGGCTCAGAAGGCGCCGACTTCATGGCGCGCTGGTGTAGCCGCTGCACGCACGATGATGGTGGCCGCTGCTGGATCGCTCTCGACACGATGATCTACCAGGTCACAGACCCGGAATATCCGGCAGAGTGGCGCACCGATCACATTCACGGCCCGCGCTGCACGGCTTTCGATGCGACGGACGCCTACGAGCAGCCCTTCGATCCCGGCGCGGCGATCGGGCTTCTGCTGTGAGCCGCGTCGGCCGCAACTTCCCGGCAATCGCCAGCCCTTGCAGCTGCGCCGAATGCCATCGCCTCGATCGTGAATTTCCGAATGAGGGCCGCCAGCTCGCGCTGGTCGCGTCCGAACCCTTCGCCAGTCTGCCGGCATCCCCCCTTAATATCGTCCGGCAGACGAAGCGGCCCCGCGCCGGTGCCATGCCCTGTGCCGGCGCGGGGAAAGCCCCTTCCCAAAACCTCCCTGCCAAGGAGTCGAGATCCAGGAGAAGCTCCATGTCCGTTACCACGATGACGATCGGCGATCTATGCGTGTCGCCTTACAACTGCCGCACCAATGAGCACGACGCCAACGCCGTGGTTGGTATGGCGGAATCGCTGCTGAAACGCGGCCAGCTTTATCCGCTGGTGGTTCACCCCATGCCGAGCAGCAAGGGGAAGAAGCGGCAGTACGGCGCGCTTGCTGGTGGACGCCGCCTGCGCGCCTTCACCATGCTTGTGACCGAAGGCAAGTTGCCCGCCGACCATTCGATTGACGTCATCGTGCGCGACATCACCGATGAAGGCGAACTTCGCGAACTGAGCCTAGCGGAGAACCTCGTCCGCGTCGATCTGCGGCCGTACGAAGTCTATGCCGCCGTGGCGCGCGCCCACACGAAGGGGCGCTCGCTTCAGGAGATCGCCGAAACGAACGGCCAGACGATCGAGACGGTGCGGGGCTGGGCGCGGCTCGGAGGCTTGCACCCGACGATCTTCGCCGCGCTCGAGGCCGGACAGATCAGCCAGGAACAGGCGCGCGCCTTTGGCGCGACGGAGCATCAGGATCTTCAGCTGAAGGTGTTTGAGCAGCTGTCATCGACGACGAGCAGCTCGCCGACGATGATCCGCAAGCTCCTGAAGGTCGGCGACAGCGAATTGACCAAGCTGCTCCGCTTCGTGGGCGAGAAAGCCTATGCCGATGCGGGCGGCCGATACGAGCTCGATCTGTTCGCCGACCAGGCCGACGAGCGCGGTCGGGTTGAGGACGAGGCTCTGCTGATGCAGCTGGCCGAAGCGAAACTGGAAAAGACCCGCACACTGCTGCGCAACCAGGTCGCCAATCACACACCCGGTCGGGTGCTGCGCTTCGAGGCGCGCCCGCCACGCGACGCGGAGTTCGGCGGATCCGCACGCAGCCTGGAAATCAGCGTCGAGCCCGCCGTCGTCTCGGCCGAGGATGCCGAGCGCGCAGACTACATCCAGAACGAAATCCGCGAGCTGGTCAGCCGGGCCGAGCATCTGCTGGCAGATGAGACGCTCGATCAGGCCGCGAAGGCCGACGGCATCGCCGCGCTCGATTGCGTGTTCGAGCCGCTCGAGGCCGAAGAAGCGGCGATCGACTTGCGCCGTTCGCTCGCGCTACCAGCCGGCGACATTTTCGCCACCTTGGAGATCGAGCAGGACGGCTCGCTCGAGCAGCGCTTCTGGTGGGCAAGCCGTAAAGCGAAGCGCGAGGCGGAGAAACCGGCCGTGCCCGCCAAGCCGGTGTCAGCCGGTCCGATCGCGAAGCCGGAGGCGAATGCAGCCGCCCGCGCACTGATGCCGAAGCCTGGGCCAGGTGGCCTGGCTCTGGACAATAGCTATGGCTACGGCGAGCGACAAAAGGCCGACGCCGCGATCAAGGATCAGTACGGCCTCACGGCCGACGGTGTCCAGGTCATGCGCACGCTACGCCGGGAGGTGCTGCGCTGCGGCCTCCTCGATGACGCGGAACAGGGTGGCACCTTTGGGCGGGACTATGCCGTTTGGTGCCTGCTGCGGTTCGAACTCACAGATGGCTACGGCTTTCAGCTGGGGGCCCGGCGTCTGGCCGGCGGCTATGATGCTCAAGTAGGGCCGTTGGCCGAGCCGTATGTAAAGCGCTCGATCGCCGGCATGCGTTGGGAGAAGGAGCGCACCCAGCTGCGCGACCACACCAGCATGATCCTCAAGGATCTGCCGGTCGCCTTCACCGCCTTCCACAACGAGACATCCGTGTGGAAGGACAAGGCCGCTGCTTTCCTCGCCGGGCTCATGCTCGAGCGCAGCCTCAATGCGCCCGGCTACCAAGTGCCGCTGCACGATCTCCTCGCCGCCGGCGTCCAGCTGCGGGACGCGGATCTCCGCACCTATGCTGAGCCCACTGAAGAGCTGATCGACCTGCTGCCGAAAGCGCAGCGCTTGGCGCTGGCCGAGCCACATGTCGACGAGATGGCGTTCGGCACCTGGAGCAAGCTGAAGGCCAGCGAACTGACGGCTCCGGTCACCCGTGCCCTGCGCAAGGCGAAGCATTGGGTCCACCCGCTGATGCGGTTCGAGCCCCGCCAGAAAACACCGGCAAAAGAAGAGGTTGCTTGATGAGCTTGGGCAATTTTCTCGCCGCGATCATCCTCTCGGCGCTCGCGCGATCTGACGAGGATTGGAAACACGGTGATCTGGCCGTCTGCGTAAAAGCGGACGGCTCTATGCCAGATAGCATCTCGCCGAAGGAAGGCGACTATCTGCGCGTCACCAATGTCTGCGGCGGTGGCCTGTTCCTGCACTTCGAGGGCAAGCCCGGCGATCGTCACTGGCTGGCGGCTCACTTCCGCAAAGTGAAGCCAGACGCTGATCCCGCTGCCGACGAGGAATGGGTCGAACAGATCAAGCGCATGCGGCCGAAGGTGCACGCCTGATGCCTTGCGACGTCGTCAACTTGCCGTCGGGCGGCAGAGCGATCGTCTGCTCTTCAAGCCGGCGCGCGCGCTGTTCATGTGGCCAGCGCGCTCCGTTCCTCTGCGATTGGAAGGTGCCGGGTAAGAAGAGCGGAACGTGCGACGCGCCGATCTGCGGAGGCTGCGCCAGCTCTCCAGCTCCCGAGAAGCATCTGTGCGTCTCGCACCAGGTCGAGTTTGAGCGGTGGAAAGCAGAACGAGCACCGAGGGGGGCAATTCAGTGACCCGAGCCGATACCATTACGCCTACGCGCGATACCTATCTGCGGCTGCCCGACGTGATCGCGGCCACCGGCCTGAGCCGGCCGACAATCTACCGGCGAATCAGATCCGGGGAATTCCCGCCGAACTATTCGCTTGGGGGGCACAGCGTCGCCTGGAAGCGGTCCGAAATTGAAGACTGGATCGATAGCCGACCGCAAAGAAGTGCCCCCAGCTGACATGAAGATTGGGGGCACTAGCGGGGGCACCAACTCTCCCACGACTTCACAGAAACGCAGCAATTACAGGTCGCAAACGATGTCGAATAAGTCCTACTCGGGGAGCCACTTTCGCCTACTAGGGCGGCTCCGGAAATCAGCAACAATCTAGGGTGTACGCGCTCTGAGCTTGCGCCTTCATCGCGCTTGATCCGGCTGCTTCAGTCTACCGCTGCCAGCAGAGCCGGTGATACAAAAAACCTCGCCCCCTAGGGGAGGCGAGGTGATCCGATCAGAAAGGTGTTTGTTCAGCGCGAAGCGAACTGGCGTGGCTTGGATGCGAGCGCCCAACGCTGCGGTGCTGCGCCGGGCGCCTTTTCCCGCACGAAACATTGACCCCGGCGAGTGCGGATGGCGCGGCAGAGTGCGTCCGCCTCCACGCGATCATCGAAGCCGCTGACGGCAAGGCGAGCATAGCTGACGCCATTGACGGTAATCTGGCTGGTCAGCACCGGCAAAGCGGAGATCGCGCTGTTGCGGCGCGCCATCTCATACCATTTTTCCTTCGCGATCGCGGTATTTGCATAAGCACCGAGTTGGACCACCCACGCGCTGTTGCCCTTTCCGTCGAAACGGACCGACTGACGAACCGCCTGCGCCGCGCGAATGGGTGTAGAGAGGCTGGCCGAGGCGCTCTTCTCCCCTAGTCGTGACGCTTTATTGACCGGCGCGGGAGCCGCATAAGGCGTGAAATCAACCGGCTGTCGGACGGCTTCCGCTTGGGCCATTTCGGTAGCGGTAGCCTGCTCGGCAACGGGAGCGGCAGGCATTTCCGGCGAAGCTGCCTCAGCTATTTGAGCAGGCGCAGCCTCGGGCGCGAGAGCCAGAGCGACGGGCTGGCCGGCATCATTGCCGTCGAAAGTGACGCCCATCAGGCCAGCGATCCGTTGCTGTGCGAAGTCAGGAGCCGCCGTCTGCGCCCACTGGGCGATGCGCTGATTGGCGGCGAGCGGATCGAGATCGAGGCCCGCCATGACGCGCGCATCTTTCCAACGGCCCGCCAGCGCATAGGCATAGGCGAGGTTCTGGCGTGTCCGCGCTGTCGCCGACGGATCATGAATGGCTTCAGACAGGATGCGGACGCCTTCTCCCGGATCCCCCGCCATCGCCATGGCGAGACCATAGTCACTGGCAGGTACGACGTCCGCGTTTGTCGCGAGCAGTTCGCGAGCCGCGTCATTCTTGCCCAACGCCACCTTGACCAATGCCAGGCTGATGATGGTGCGCGGGTCCCGGTTGCCGAGCGTCATTGCGTCGCTGAGGGCAGCTTCCGCCGAGACGAAGCGGCCGCTCGCGATATAGGCTCGGCCAAGCAATTGCCGATAGTTCGCATCCTGGGGAGCAGCCTGGACCGCTAGTTCGGCCGCTGCGACAGCGCGCGCCCCGTCCCGGCCGGCGAGCGCTTTTTCGATCGCAGCGGTGGCGCGAACCGGATCCTGCTTAGGCGCGGCAATAGCGGAGGGACGGAACGCTGCCCCCGTGCAGCCGACCATGGTTGTTCCGACGATCAGCGACGAAAGTGCCGCCTTGGAGAGAGCGCTGCGCTTCATGGCTGATCCTTTACTTCGCTTCGTCGCGCGGCAACTGCTGCGCGAGCTTGTCGATTTCGGGCAAAGCGGCGAGAAAATTGTCCAAAGCCTCGGTCACCATCTGCTGGGCGGAACGGCCGACGACCGCGCTTGCAAGGCGAAGCTTCAGATGACGGTCCGCGTCCAGACGGAGGGTGAAGGCGGCTTTGCGGCCTTTTGCGACTGCGCGCTTGGCAGGAGCGATCGTCTTGACCGCTGCTTCCATGCGCTCCGCCAGTTCTTCCCGTTCGACCATCACCGTGGGCACCGGCGCTGCGGCGGGCGGCTGCGTCATCGGGGTCAAGCCGACTACGGCGCGAGGCTCGGCAGGAACAGGCTCGGGCTCGGTAACGTCGAAGCCCATGTCATTCCAGCCAAGATCGTCCTGCAACAGCGCCGCTGTCGCCTGTTGGCCGAAGCCCATGACGGGGCGGCGCATGGCAGGCTGGGCAGCGCCCTTCCGGGCGAGCAGTCCGGAAGTCAGCGAAGCGAGAGGCTTGGGTTCGGCCATTGTCATCCCTCCCTTACTGGCCCACGACGCGGCGGCCGAAGCCACCCGTCGCCGGACGAACTGCGCCGCTGGTGCCCGCGGTCCCATTGGGGACCGAGAAGACCGTTCGGCGGAAATTCTTTTCAAGGCGATCGGAGACATAGCTCCACAATTGCGTGACTTCGCCAGCCGATCGACCGTTTGGATCGACCTCCATGACTGTACGGCCGTCGATCATCGATGCGGCAAAGTCCGTGCGATGGTGCAGCGTCACGGGCGCGACGGTGCCATGCTGGGAAAGCGCAACGGCGGCTTCCGACGTGATGCGCGCCTTGGGCGTGGCAGCGTTGACAACGAAAATCAGGGGCTTGCCCGCCCGATCGCACAGGTCGACCGTGGCACCGACGGCGCGGAGGTCATGAGGACTGGGACGGGTCGGCACCACGATCAGTTCGGCGACGGAAATGACGCTCTGGATCGCCATGGTAATGGCGGGAGGCGTGTCGATGACGGCAAGCTTGAAACCCTGCTGCCGCAGGATTTCAAGATCGGCCGCGAGACGGGCGACCGTCGTCTGAGCAAATGCAGGAAACTCGGCTTCGCGCTCGTTCCACCAGTCGGCCAGCGAACCCTGGGGATCGATGTCGATAAGAACCACCGGACCAGCGCCGGCCCTCTGCGCCTGTACAGCCAGATGACCAGACAAGGTGGTCTTCCCCGATCCGCCCTTTTGCGATGCCAATGCGAGTATGCGCACGCGCGTTTCCCCCAGAAAATCCAATTGCGCATTGGACTGCCATGGCTGCGCCTAAAATTTGGTTAAGATGCCCGCATCCTTCGACATCGGTGGCAGCGGGAGCCTACTATCAAGAATGGCATCCTCAATGCTAAGTGTGCATTAACCTTGTTCAATCATAGGCTGCGGTGACGCTGTTGTTTCAGGAGCATATGGACATGAAGCACATCTGGGGCACCTTGGCCGCAGCAACCATGCTGAGCTTGGCGCCGCCCGCCCTTGCCGATGTGAAGGCTGGCGTCGATGCCTGGCAGCAAGGCGACTATGACAAGGCAGTGAGCCTCTGGCGGCCACTCGCCCAGGCAGGCGATCCCGATGCGCAGTTCAACATGGGTCAGGCAAGCAAACTCGGCCGGGGTGTCAAAGTTGATATGGCGGCGGCCCTCGATTGGTATCGCAAAGCCGCAGCGCAGGGCCATGTACGGGCCGAGGATAATCTGGGGCTGCTGATGTTCCAGCAGGGAGAGCGGGCGAGCGCCCTGCCCTATCTTGAGCGATCAGCGATGCGGGGAGAACCGCGCGCCCAATATATAGTGGGCACAGCGCTGTTCAACGGCGACCTGACGGCGAAGAACTGGCCGCGCGCCTATGCGCTGATGAGCCGCGCATCCGCAGCAGGGCTGGCGCAGGCGACGTCGAGCCTCAAACAGATGGACAAATATATCCCCGTTGAACAGCGGCAGCAGGGGCTCGCCATGGCGCGGGACATGGGGCAAAAGGAAGTGGCGGCGCTGTCGGAGGCCAATGGCCGCCAATCGAGCGCGCCGATTCCGCGTGAGGAAACGCCTTCTCTTGCAAGCGCTACCTTGCCGCCTGTCCGGGATGCCAAGAAGCCCTCACCAGCCAAGACGAAAGCTGAGCCTTCCAAACTCAGCACAGCAGTTCCGCCGCCCAAGCCTGTCGTCGAGAAGGAAGCGAAGGTGGCCGCTAGCGGACCTTGGCGAGTGCAACTGGGTGCCTTCAGCGAGGAAGGACGCGCCCGGGCACTTTGGAGCAGTCTGCGCGGCAAGGTAGCCGGTCTTTCCGTCTATCAGCTGTATCTGGTCAAGGGTGGCGCCATGACGCGATTGCAGGCCGGGCCTTTGGCGAGCAATGCCGAAGCGGCAAAGCTATGCGGCGCGATAAAGGCTGCGGGGGCGGATTGCATGCCGAGGAAGATGTAGTCTGCGCTGTCGCGGCTAGGTCTTGTGGCTTTAACCGCTTGATCATGGGTGCGGCATAAGGCAACGGCGTTGCCGACCATTTGCGGAGGCCCCTTTTGAACAATTCGGTTGTCCCTTCCTGGGTGCTGACGCTGGTGTGCGCCGACCGCGTCGGCATTGTTGCAGCCGTCAGCCAGTTCCTGGCGGAACGGGGCGGCTTTATCACAGATAGCCAGCAATATGCCGACAGGGAGGCTGGACGCTTCTTCATGCGCGTGGCGTTCGAAGCGACGGATGCCCGCATGTCGGACACGCAAGAGCTACAGGCCGCATTCGCTGCCACAGGCGCCGAATTCGACATGGACTGGCGGATCAGTGGAGCGCAGGAAAAGCCGCGCATGCTGCTTGCGGTTTCGAAAGGCTCGCACTGCCTCGCCGATCTGCTGCACCGGTGGCAGACGGGAACATTGGCCGTCGATATCATGGGCGTGGTATCGAACCATCCCGACATGCGCCGCATCACCGAATGGCACGGCATCCCCTATCATGAATTGCCTGCCAATGGGGATAAGGCCGGGCAGGAAGCGGCGATCCTGGATGTCTTTGGACGAACGCGATCGGACTATCTGATCCTCGCGCGCTACATGCAGGTCCTGTCAGAAGATCTGGTCGGGCGGCTGGAAGGGCGATGCGTCAATATCCACCACAGCTTCCTGCCGGGTTTCAAGGGTGCCCGCCCCTATCACCGCGCCCATGAGCGAGGCGTGAAATTGATCGGCGCGACGGCACATTTCGTGACCGCCGATCTGGATGAGGGGCCGATCATCGAGCAGGCCGTGGAACGGGTCGATCATCGCGCCACCGCAGAGGATATGATCCGCATCGGCCGCGATATAGAGGCGCAGGTGCTGGCCCGGGCGGTCGGATGGATCGCCGACCGCCGGGTGCTGCTGAACGGCAGCAAGACCGTCGTTTTCCGCTGATCAGAGCCCGAGGCGCGCCCAAAAATCTTCAGGCGCGAGTGCTGCGCTGGCTGCGGCTCGTGGCTGGCGGGACCAGGAAGAGTGCGGGATATAGACATCCCTGGCTGTTTCGTGCTGCCGCTTACGACGTGCAATAAGGGTACGGGGTTTCATCGTCTTCTCCTTGTCCGGAGGAACACGAAACCTTGCGTAGTCGCATAGGGCCGTGCGCTTTAGCCGTTGTTGACGCGGAGCAAGCTGTCATCCTTCAAAAGCCGCGGAGCGTTAAGCTCCACACCTCTCTACAGATAAGGTTGAGAAAGGGAACATAGCTTTGCTTTAGCAGACGCGAAGTGCGCTTTGTGCAAAAGCCTCAGCCGAAGAAAATATCGTAGATGAACCAACCTACGATGAGGAAACTGGTGACGACGCAAACCCGATCGCCATAGACATCCAAACGCGACATCCTAGACATCCTTCCAAATGCGGCGATCTTTGTCGCCTGCATGAAGAGGATAACGCACCGCGCCGTCAAAAGGAACAAAAAGTGCGGGCGCCGTTCAGGCCGACGCTATACCGCGATGACGGAGGAAGGACTGTGTCGCCTCAAGCGGGCCGCGATATGCTTCCTGGAACTCGGCGCTCCAATATTTGAGGTCGTCCAAATCGATCCGTGCACCCGAAACCGCACAAAAAACGAACTGTCCCGGGCGCACTATGTCGAAATAGGGCGTGTGGTATTCCAGCACCGCCAATCCCTGGATTTCCGCCATCAGTCGCCCGTCAATATGCGGTCTACAAGCTGCTTCACCGTCGGCACGAAACCGTTGGAATAGAAGGGGTCCTGCTTGAACTTGTACGCGCCATGGCCCGCGAAGAGGAGGTTCTTGTCCAGATCACCACCATGCACCGCCTCTTGCAGGGACTTCTGAATGCAGAAGCTCCGAGGATCGGCAAGACGGCCAGTCGAGTTCGTCTCACTGTCCATCCAGCTTGAAAAGGCGCACTGGCTGAGGCAGCCCATGCAGTCGGTCTGATCCTTGCGGATTTCCGCCTTTTCTTCTTCGGTGACGAATACAAGCGTGTTGTCAGGCGTCTTGAGCGCGGACGTGAAACCCTGTCCCACCCATTCGCGCGCGCGCAGCAGGTCGCCGCGGGTCACCCAGAAATTCTTGCCCTTGACCCCCGCATCCAGCTGGTGCGTGTGATCGCCCGCCTGTTCCGTGCTGAACGGTATCTGGCGTTCCGAGCGCGCTTCCAGCTGACGCAGGAAGGGATTGCGGACAGCCGAGCTGTAGAAACCCGTCGGTGAGAAGCGATGCAGCAGCACGTCGCCGGGTTCCAGCTGAGTGAGGCGCTGCTTCCACTCATCGGGAATGGGGCTTTCCTGCGTCAATAGCGGACGGGTGCCGAACTGGAAGGCGATCGCGCCTAGCTCCGGATTGTCGATCCAGTCGTTCCAATCCTTTAGGTGCCATACGCCGCCCGCCATGACGATCGGCACATCGTCGGAAATGCCCCCTTCACGCATCGTCGAGCGCAGATCGCGAACGCGGGGATAGGGGTCCTGCGGCTGGCGCGGGTCTTCCGCGTTGGAAAGGCCGTTATGGCCGCCCGCCAGCCACGGATCTTCATAGACCACCGCTGCCAGCCATTCCGAGGCCTTGGAATAGGCACGTTTCCACAGCGCGCGGAAGGCGCGGCCGGAGCTGACGATGGGAAGATAGCTGACGCCATAGGACGCGGCGATTTCGCTCAGCTTATACGGCATTCCCGCGCCGCAGGTGACACCGGCGACCATGCCCTTGGTCTTTTCCAGGACGCCGTGCAGCACCCGCTGAGCGCCGCCCATTTCCCAAAGCACGTTAATGTTGATCGCGCCCTTGCCCCCGGCAATTTCGAAGGCGCGCTTTACCTGTTCGACGGCGCCATCGATAGCGTAGGCGACCAGTTCTTCATGACGGTCGCGGCGGGTGCGGCCGTGATAGATTTGCGGGATGATGTTGCCCATGCTGTCATAGCTGTCGGCATTGACGGCGGACACGGTGCCGATCCCCCCTGCCGCAGCCCATGCGCCGGAGCTTGCGTGATTGGACACAGCCACGCCCTTCCCGCCTTCGACCAGCGGCCAGACTTCACGACCACCATAGATGATGGGCTTCAAACCCTTGAACAACATAATCTCCCGCGCAACAGCTGCTGGGTCATCCGTCGACTGAACGCCGCTCTATAGCAGCTTTCGCGACCGATGACGAATAACGGGCGCGCCCTACCGCAAAATATGAGGGCTGGATAGTGCCTGTCCATAAAGCCCCGCATAGGCATCGACCATCGCAGCTTCTTCGAAGTCGCGCTGCGCCCGGCGCAGATTTGCCTCGCCAAGACGGATGCGAAGATCGGCACTGGCGGCCAGTTGACCGAGCGCCGCCGAAAGTCCAGCCTCGTCCTGCGCGATAAATGGCTGATTTTCCGGGGCAACCATTTGCGCCACGTCCCCTACGTCGGTGGACGCGACAGGCAGCCGCGCGGCCATGGCCTCCACCAGCGAAATCGGGAACTGTTCGCTATTGGACGACAGCGCGAAAATATCGAACAGCCCGAGAAAACGCGCGGGGTCGGGAAGGAAGCCGGGCAGGCAGATATCGTCGATGCCATGCTTGGCTGCCTCTGCGAGGATCGCCGCCCGCTCAGGGCCTTCGCCCACGATCACCAGTTGCAACTTATCACGATGCGGCGCGACTGCCCGTACCAGGCGAGGAATATTCTTGACCGGGCGCAATCCGGCTAATGTCCCGACGAGCAGCTTGCTAGGCGAGCGAACGAGGCCGGGAATGGCGCCGGGAGCGGCGCCAGCATAGCGCGCCACATCAATCCCGTTGCGGATCAGATGAACCTTTGACGCGGGCTGACGCCATGTTCTTCGCGCAATCTCGTCCAGGCGGATGGACGGCACGACTATGGCCTGGGCGCGTTGGAGCGCCAGTCGGCGATAGAGGTTGCGCTTCGTTTTGAGCCGCTCTGCCTCCTCAATATTGAAGCCGTCCTCATGATGGATGAGCGGCGGCAGGCGCAGGAAAGGCGCGCAGACGCGATGCGCCATGACGGCGTCCATAGCTCCCCAATTATAGGTGAGTACAAGATCAAAGCCCGACAGGAAGCGTCCCAACGCCCGAAAGCGGCTTGCGCCGGGGCGGCCGGTCAACGGTGGCGCGTCGGGGAAGCTGACCTCTACCCCCGGCGCGATCGCGGACCGGGCGCCCATGGCGTCAGGAGCGGCGCTGACAATCGTATGGCTGGCGCGATCGCCCCACAGGTTCATAAGACGGACAGCGCGTGCTTCCTTGCCGCCGAGGGAAAAGCTGCCGTGAACATGCAGCAGGCGCAGCGGCCCGCTTCGGGTGTCAGCCATGCAGGACTCGTGCGAGCAGGCGGTCGATCCCGGCAGCGGCTTCCGGTTCGTCGAGCAGCGGAGCGTGGCCGACATCGGGAACTGTCACAAGCTCCGCACTGGGCCCCATTTCCGAAAGCATGCGCTGCGCAGTGGCCGCGCTGAGCAGATCCGATCTTTCGCCCCGTAGGATGAGAGAGGGGATGCCATTAAAAGACGCCATGACAGGCCAGAGATCGACCCCCGCCTCGCCTCCGGACAGGCGGAGGGGTTCGGCGACGCGCATGTCATAGTCCAACACGACGCGTCCGCCGCTGTTGAGCCGGTAGAGGCGCTTCGCCATGGCAAGCCATTGTTCAAGATCGTAGCGGGGGTAGATGTCGCGATTGGCTTCTTCCAGCGCGCGGGCGGCCTGAACCCAGCTTTGATGCGACTGGCCGACCCCGACATAGGTCCGGATGCGGTCGAGCCCCGCCTGTTCGAGCTTTGGCCCCACGTCGTTCAACAGCGCGCCTGCTAGCCATTCGCGGTGAGTCGCGGCAATCAACATGGTGATCAAGCCGCCGAGCGAGGTGCCGATCGCGACGAAACGGGTAATGGCGAGATCGGCTAAAAGGCGGCTGATGTCCTGCAAGTAGGTTAGCGGGACATAGGTCATCGGGTCCTTCGCCTGCGCGCTTTCGGAACGGCCGCGCATGTCGGGACAGATGATGCGCCATTCGCCCGCGAGGCGATCGGCCAAGGGTTCGAAATCGCGGGCATTACGCGTCAGACCGGGAAGGCACAGCAGCGGCGGGCGGCCGTCCTCACCGCCAGCATAGT
The DNA here is from genome assembly GCF_905120495.1 of Sphingobium sp. S6. Classification (NCBI taxonomy): domain Bacteria; kingdom Pseudomonadati; phylum Pseudomonadota; class Alphaproteobacteria; order Sphingomonadales; family Sphingobiaceae; genus Sphingobium; species Sphingobium sp. S6. Next base: position 837,862 of record NZ_CAJHOG010000001.1, read on the forward strand.
CACGATAGTGGAGCCTGAGGCCGTCGGGAGACCACCAATAGCCGTCAGTGAAGCTGGTCAACGGTCATACGTCCTCAAATTACAGCGAAGCGGTTGTAACTGCCCGCCTTGTCCCCCCATATCGCCGCATGGACAAATCCTCGCAAGCCAGCAGATACAATCCGGCAAAGGAAATCTTCGCGTTGCAGCCCGACTTCGCCGATGAAGTCGCAGCGGCGAACTTCCCGCAGACAATATTGCGATATCGGAACGATAGGGCCGCAGCGAGCGTGGGGCTGGACCGGCTGAGCGATGAGGAGTGGCTTCGTCACTTCGGCCGATTCGAACCATTGTCAGGTAGCCTGCCGCAGCCGCTCGCATTGCGTTATCATGGCCATCAGTTCCGGGTCTATAATCCTGACATTGGCGATGGCCGGGGATTCCTGTTCGCGCAGTTGCGCGACGAAGCCGGACGGTTGCTGGACCTTGGGACGAAAGGGTCGGGCCAGACGCCCTACAGCCGCTTCGGCGATGGGCGGTTGACGCTGAAAGGCGGGGTGCGCGAGATATTGGCGACCGAGATGCTGGAGGCGCTGGGCGTCAACACGTCGAAAACCTTTTCATTGATCGAGACGGGCGAGGCGCTGGAGCGGCATGACGAGCCCTCCCCCACCCGCTCTGCGGTCATGGTGCGATTGAGCCATTCCCATATCCGCATCGGGTCCTTCCAGCGCGCCGCCTATTTCGATGACAAGCCTCTGCTGGAGCGGCTCACCGATTATGTGCTGCGCAACCTCTACAATGAAGAGCCGGGAAATAATGCGCCCGCGCAGTTGCTGGGCCGCGTCGTCGAGCGGACGGCTGACCTGGCGGCGAGCTATATGGTCGCGGGTTTCGTGCATGGCGTGCTGAACAGCGACAACATCAATGTGACTGGCGAAAGCTTCGATTATGGCCCATGGCGGTTTACACCTTGTTGGGAGCCGGGTTTCACAGCCGCCTATTTCGACCATGCCGGGCTTTATGCCTTCGGACGGCAGGCTGAAGCGATTCACTGGGATGTGGCGCAATTGGCTGTTTCGCTGAGATCCTTGGTCGAAGCCGAACCGCTGATCGAGCAACTGGAGCGGTTTCCCGAATTGTTCGGAGGGGCAATGACGCGGCGCTTTTGCTGGCGGCTAGGCGTCGTCCCCTCGGGAGATGTGAACGCAATGATCGAGGCAGCCGTCAAGGGAATGGCCGCGAGCACGACACAGATCGATCGTTTCTTTCATGATTGGCGAGGCGGCGAACCGCGCGAGGGAACGGACTATTCGGGCGAGGTTTGGGCACAGTTCCGCGAAGCTGTTGCCGGGATAGAACCAAGCGGCAGGAAAGAGCATGCTTATTGGAGCGATGCCGCGCCCTGTTCGATGCATATAGACGAAGTCGAGTCCATCTGGAGCGCGATCGCCGAACGGGATGATTGGTCACCGTTGCAGGAGAAAGTCGCGGCGATCCGGCGGATGGGTGAGGCTTTGGGGCGTGGGCCGGAAGTGCCTTGAAAACCGGCCAGACCCCGGCCCAGCGCAAGGCCGCCTTTCCGCCCAGCGCGGACGAACGCACGACACTGCTGATCCTTGGCAGCCTGCCGGGCGATGCCTCTATCAGGCAGGGTGAATATTATGCTCATCGCGGGAACGCTTTCTGGTCGCTGATGAGCGATGTGCTGGGTGATGATCTGCGCGCACTGCCCTATGCCATGCGGCTGAAGCGATTGCGCACGCGGGGCGTCGGCTTGTGGGACGTGATCGAGAGTGCGGACCGCGAAGGCAGTCTCGACAGCGCTATCCGGGGTGCGGAGTTTCGGGATTTGAGGGCCTTTATCGCGCGGCTGCCTGCGCTGCGGGCGATCGCGTTCAACGGCAAGACAGCGTCAGTGCAGGGCCGACGTCAGATCGGTACTGCCACGGAGTTGACGATGATCGATTTGCCATCCAGCAGCGGCGCCTATGCCATGCTTTCCAGAGACAAGAAGGCAGAGGCGTGGCGGACGTTGCGTCAATGGATTGCACCGTCCCAACATTGACGTAAGCGTAAGGCGGACTTAGACCATCTGCAACAAGAGGGTGCCGGCCGGTGAGCAAGAGTGTCTATTTCGAGGATTTGGAAATCGGCGACAGGCTGGATTTCGGTCCGGTAAGTGTCAGCCGCGACGAAATCATGGCCTTTGCCGCAGAATTCGATGCCCAGCCTTTCCACCTGTCGGATGAAGCGGCCGCAGGGACGCATTTCGGGAGCCTGTCGGCGAGCGGCTGGCACACAACTGCGCTGTTCATGAAGATGTTCGTCGCGAAGATGCAGGCCGCCGGGCATCAGGATGCGAGCCTGGGCGCCATGGGCATCGATGAACTGCGATGGCTGCGGCCGGTGAGGCCTGGCGATACGCTGAGGGGCACATCCGAGGTCGTAGAAAAGAAGGCGTCCCGGAGCAGACCGGAGATGGGCATCGTCAAGAGCAGGGTCACTGTGCTGAACCAGCGGGATGAGCCGGTATTGACGATGATGCCGATCACGATGTTCCGCACCCGTCCGAACTGACGCGGAAAATCTTTATCGGTCCTGGACTGGCGGCAGCGGCTGATTGGCGCGCGCGTCCGCAGCCATGATGCGGACTTGGCTGGATGCCGCACCCGACAGTTGAATGAGATGCACGCCTGGCGTCAGGTCGAACCAGACGATCTTCCGGATGCCCGAACATCCCGGGCCATGACTGTGCGCGGTGGACGCGATAGGGCTATTCCTGAAGACGATATCGACCCAGGCGGGACCCGACAGGCCTATCCCTATCCGTGCCGGCGTTTTGACGGCCAGGCTGAAGAGGCCGCCATAGCTTTTAGGCGCCTGATGGTGAGGTTTGACGGCATATTGAACTTGAGGCGAAGGGCGCAGCGTCGCCACAAGGGGCTTACCCAGGATGAGCCGTGGCGCAGAAGCCGCTTCGCCCGCGGCGGACTCCGTTCCGCTCTGGTTCCAACTGGTCCAGGGTTCAGGGGGCAGCGGAGCGTCAAGGCATGGGTCGGCGGCAAGTGCGGGCGCGGAAAGGCTCAGGGCAGCGAGGCAAGCGATCAGGCGCATCGTCATTTCCTTCCGAACAGCTTTTCTATGTCTCCATGGCCGAGCTTCACCCAGGTCGGACGACCGTGATTGCACTGACCGCTGCGTGGCGTGATCTCCATCTCGCGCAGGAGCGCGTTCATTTCCGCCACGCTCAGCACCCGGCCCGCGCGGACCGAGCCGTGGCACGCCATCGTTGCCGCGACCAGATCGAGCCGCTCCTTCAGGGATAGCGTTTCGTCGTAAGCAGCGAGATCGTCAGCGAGGTCGGTGACGATCCCCTGCACGTCCCCTTGGCCGAGCATCGCGGGCACCGCGCGCACAAGCATGGCGGAGGGGCCGAACCGCTCCAGCTCAAGGCCGAAGTCGCGCAACTCATCGATGCGCGTTTCCAGGCGATCGCAAGCGGGCTCATCCAGTTCGACCACTTCGGGCAGCAGCAGCGCCTGCGCGGCGACGCCCTGCCCTTCCATGGCGCGGCGCATGCGTTCGAGCGTCAGGCGCTCGTGGGCGGCATGCTGATCGACGATCACCAGCCCATCCTCCGCCTCCGCGACGATATAGGTGCGCGCCACCTGTCCGCGCGCGACGCCGAGCGGGAAGCTGGTCCCTTCCGGCGCGGGTGCGGCGGCGGGCTCGGCGCGCGCCAGTGGCGGGGGCGCGGTGAAGGAGGGGCGACGATCAGCGAATGTGGCGGCTGGCGGCGCATAGTTTAGCGAGCCAGCTTCGAAGATGGGAAGCGCGCTGATCGGCGTGGGCGTAACCGGCTCGGTTTTCCAGGCGGAAAGGCTCGCCGGATCGGCCTGCTGCACGGATCGGAAGCCCTCTGCGTCGAGCGCGCGACGGACGCCGGACACGATCATGCCCCGGATCATCGCAGGGTCCCGAAAACGCACTTCCGTCTTCGCCGGGTGGACGTTGACGTCCACCTCCAGCGGCGGAACGTCCAGGAACAGGGCCACCACCGGGTGCCTGTCCCGCGCGAGCATGTCGGCATAAGCGCCACGCACCGCACCGATCAGCAATCGGTCGCGAACAGGGCGGCCGTTGACGAACAGGAACTGATGATCGCCGACGCCGCGATTATAGGTCGGTAGCGACGCCACGCCCGACAGGCGCACGCCTTCGCGTTCCAGCGAGACGATGACATGGTTTTCCGCGAGCGCCCGGTCGGTGAGAGCAGCGACGCGATCCTCCCGCGCCTCTCCCCCCTGAACGGCGATCGCCCGGCGGCCGTCATGCTCCAGCGTGAAAGCGACCGAAGGGTGCGCCATTGCGAGCCTTCGCACGACATCGAGGCAGGCTGCATATTCCGCCTTGGCAGAACGCAGGAATTTGCGGCGAGCGGGCACCCTTGCGAACAGCTGTTCCACGGTGATCCGCGTGCCCGGCGGCAAGGCAGCAGGGCCTTCGGACAGCAGCACGCCATTGTCGACCGTGCGGTTCCAGCCATCCTGCCCTTTGGGTCTGCTGTCGATCGACAAGCGCGCAACGCTGGCGATGGATGGGAGCGCTTCACCACGGAAGCCCAGGGTGGACACATTCTCGATCGCATCGTCAGGCAGCTTCGACGTCGCATGCCGCTCCAGCGCCAGCGCGATTTCGTGCGCGGCCATGCCGCAGCCGTCGTCGCTCACTTCGATCCGGTCCAGCCCGCCGCCGCTCAACCTGATGGAAATCCGGGTTGATTTAGCATCCAGCGCGTTTTCAATGACTTCCTTGAGCGCGCTGGCGGGTCTTTCGACCACTTCACCGGCAGCGATACGGTTGACCAGATGTTCGGGCAGGCGGCGTATTGACATTGATTAGTGACTAGCCCAAGCGAGCGCTTTCCGCGAGCCGTTGCCCCCGAAAATTTTGCCTCATCACAGGGAATGATGACAGGGACGGCGGAACGTGGCAGGGACCTCCGAACGCCCCGGTTCGCGTCGCCGGGACGGGCGGGCTGAACAGGAACAAGCATGTCGATCTTTTCGCGACTTTTCAAACTCTCCTCCCAGGATATGGCTATCGATCTCGGCACGGCGAATACCGTCGTCTATGTGCGGGGCCGCGGGATCGTGTTGAATGAGCCATCGGTCGTGGCGGTGGAGACGCTGAACGGCGTGAAACGGGTCAAGGCCGTGGGCGACGACGCCAAGCTGATGATGGGCAAGACGCCCGATTCGATCGAGGCGATCCGACCGCTGCGCGACGGCGTTATCGCGGACATCGATGTCGCCGAGCAGATGATCAAGCACTTCATCACGAAGGTGCATGGCGGCAAGTCGCGTCCGTGGCGCTTTCCCGAGATCGTGATCTGCGTTCCGTCGGGCTCCACCAGTGTCGAACGCCGCGCGATTCGCGACGCGGCCAGCAATGCGGGTGCTTCTCAGGTGTTCCTGATCGAAGAACCGATGGCAGCGGCGATCGGCGCCGACATGCCCGTGACCGAGCCGATCGGTTCGATGGTCGTGGACATCGGGGGCGGCACCACTGAAGTCGCGGTGCTCTCGCTGCGTGGGCTCGCTTACACCACCTCGGTTCGCGTCGGCGGTGACAAGATGGACGAAGCGATCGTTTCTTTCGTGCGGCGCCACCATAACCTCCTCATCGGTGAAGCGACCGCCGAGCGCATCAAGAAGCAGTTCGGCGTGGCCCAGCCTCCCGAAGACGGCGTGGGGGAAACCATCCATATCAAGGGCCGTGACCTGGTGAACGGCGTGCCCAAGGAAATCTCGATCAATCAGGGGCAGATTGCCGATGCGTTGGCGGAACCCATCAGCACCATCGTCGAAGGTGTCCGGATCGCCCTGGAAAATACCGCGCCGGAGCTGGCGGCGGACATTGTCGACCAGGGCATCGTGCTGACCGGCGGCGGCGCCCTGCTGAAGGGGCTGGACGATGAACTACGCGACGAGACCGGGCTGCCCGTCACGATCGCCGAGGATCCGCTGACATGCGTCGCCATCGGTACTGGCCGCGCGATGGAGGATCCGATCTTCCGAGGCGTGCTGCAGACCGCTTAAGGTCAGGGGGACCACTGCATGGCGCGGCCATCCAGCCGACGTCCCGGCCATAACCGCAAGGCGCAGTACAGCCTGTTTGCCAGCTATGTTGTGGCGATAACGGGTGCGGCTGTCGGCTTGCTGCTGGTCGCTGTGGCGATATTCGATCCCACCGGGTTCGCCGCGATCCGTGCGGCTACCGCGGAACTTTCGCGCCCTGCGTCGCTTGGCCTGCGCAACATGGTCAGTGGCGCAAGTTCGCTGGACGATGTGCTGACCGCATATTGGCGCGCAGGGTCGCAGAATATCTCGCTTCGCCGCCAAGTGGAGGCTGACCGTAACCGCATCATCGAGGCGAAGGCGGTCGCGCAGGAAAATCAGCGCCTCAAGCGGCTGTTGAAGCTGGTCGACGAGGATCATAGCGATCTGCTGACGGCTCGGCTCATTTCCTCCTCTTCGTCCAGCGCCCGCCGTTTTGCGCGATTGAATGCGGGCCGCTGGCAGGGCGTCCGGACCGGCATGCCGGTCCGTGCTTCGGAAGGCCTTGTCGGCCGCATTCACAGTGTCACCCCCAACACCGCCGAAGTCCTGCTACTGACCGACAGCAGCAACATCGTGCCGGTTCGCCGCGCGACCGACAGTGTTCCGGCCATCTCGACGGGACTAGGCGACGGGACTGTCGAAATCCGATCACTTGCTGCTGGCCGCAATCCTTTCAACGCCGGTGACATTCTCGTCACATCCGGCGTCGGCGGCATCTATCAGCCCAATATACCGGTGGCTGTGGTCGTTCGGATCGCGGGCGAGATCGCCTATGGAGTGCCACTGGCCAACCCGTCGAAAGTCGATGCGGTGGTGGTCGAACGCTCATTTGAGGAAGCAGTTACGCGCAACGAACCTGCTTCGCCCGACAGCGCGCAGCCAGAGACGGCAGCCAACGCCAGCGTTCCATGATCGACCCGCATCTTCAGCATGTGCCCCGGCTCGGCCGCCATCCTTCCCGTTTTCGCCTGGCCGGGACGCCGGTCATCACGGTCATGCTGGGATCATCCGTCACGATCCTGCCGATTGTCGCCCAAGCCCCTGTCATGCCGCCCTTTGGCTTGTTGTTGCTGCTGTCCTGGCGCTTGCTGCGGCCGGAGCTTTGGCGCGCCTGGATCGGTGTGCCCCTTGGTCTGTTCGACGACATGATGAGCGGGCAACCCATTGGTTCGGCAATGTTCCTGTGGACCGTGATGCTGATCGGCATCGATGCGGTGGAACATCGCATGGTGTGGCGCAGCTACCGGCAGGACTGGTTAATCGCTGCTGCCGCGATTATCTTCTGCATCGCCGGTGGGCTATTCCTTGCGCGGATAACCGGCGGAGGAGACATCAAGCTGGAACTGGTCGCGCCGCAAATGCTCTGGACAATCTTGCTTTTTCCCTTCGTCGTGCGGCAATGCGCGCGGATCGATCGCTGGCGCGTGATGGCATGAAGCTGCCCAGGCTCAAGCGGAAGACCGTTACCGAAGCATCGCTGTCCTTCACCTTCACCCGCCGGGCAATGGTGGTCGGCGGATTGCAGGCCGGGATCGGCGCGATGCTGATCGGCCGGATGGCGTGGATCAGCGTTGCCGAAAATGAGAAATATAATCTTCTTTCGGAAAGCAACCGCGTCAACCTGACGCTCATTCCTCCACGTCGCGGATGGATATTGGACAGGAACGGGCGTGCGCTGGCTAACAACCGCACGGACTTCCGCGTCGACCTGATCCCCGAGCGTGTCACTGATCCCGAAGGGACGTTGCGCAGCCTGGCTCATCTTCTGGCACTGGCTCCGGACGAGGTAGAGCGGATCAGGACGGAACTGGACAAGGCGCCCGGTTTCCGGCCGGTCCAGGTTGCTGAAAAGCTGACCTATGATCAGTTCGCGGCTGTCAGCGTTCGCTTGCCCGACCTTCCCGGCGTCGCCCCTAGCCAGGGGTTTTCACGATACTATCCCACGGGATCAACGGTCGGGCATTTGCTGGGCTATGTCGGCGCCGCCTCGGCGAAAGACTATGAGAAGCGGAAGGACCCCCTACTGATTACCCCCGGCTTCAAGGTAGGCAAAGAGGGGCTGGAGAAATGGTTCGACCTTGAACTGACGGGGAAGCCCGGGGCCAAGCGCGTCGAGGTGACGGCGCGCGGCAAGATCGTGCGCGAACTGACGACGCGGCCGGACGCGCCCGGAAATGCAGTGAAGCTGACCATCGACGCAGGGCTTCAGGATTATGCAGGGCGCAGGCTCGGTGCTGAATCCGGTTCCTGCATCGTGCTCGATTGCCTGACAGGAGAAATCCTCTGCATGGCGTCGATGCCCTCCTATGATCCAAACAACTTTTCCGACGGCATCAGCCATGATGAATGGGACATGTTGTCGAGCGACGAGCGCCATCCGCTGATCAACAAGTCACTGAACGCCCTTTATCCGCCGGGATCGACCTTCAAGCCGATGGTTGCGATGGCGTTGCAAAGCGCCGGGATTGACCCGAAGGAGCGCGTGCATTGTCCCGGTGGGTATCGGCTGGGGAACCGCTTCTTCCGATGCCTCGGCCGTCATGGTTCGGTCGACATGCACCGTGCTCTCGCCAAAAGCTGCAACACCTATTTCTACACCATGGGCAACCGCGTGGGCATCGACGTCATAGCGCGGATGGGCCATGCCATGGGGTTCGGTGAAAAGTTCGACCTCCCTGTCAGTTCGCAAAGTTACGGCACCATGCCCGACACCGCGTGGAAGATGCGGCGCTATGACCAGAAATGGACCGCATCGGACACGCTCAACGCATCCATCGGCCAGGGCTACGTCGTCGTAAATCCATTACAGCTCGCCGTCATGGCGGGGCGGATCGCGTCAGGCCGCAACATTCAGCCCCGTCTGGTGAAAGGCCGCTATCCCGAGGCGCCGTTCATGCCTTTTCCCAAGGAACATTTCGACGCTGTGCGGGGAGGCATGTGGGAAGTGGTGAACGGTGACGGCACTGCAGGACGTAGCCGCCTGGACCTGCCCGGGATACAGATGGGCGGAAAGACCGGCACGGCGCAGGTGCGAAAAATCGCGGGCAGCCAGCGCGGGCAGAGCGGCGCATGGAAATATCGCGACCATGGCCTGTTCGTCTGCTTCGCGCCCACGAGCAATCCCCGTTATGCGGCATCCGTCGTGATTGAACATGGCATGGGGGGCTCCCGCGCTGCCGCCCCGGTGGCGAAGGATGTGCTGACATATTTGTTCGATCCAGCAAAGGCGATGGCCAGGTTGGAAGAATTGGAGAAAGGCTGGGGCGGTCCTCCCGCTGAGCGGATGGAACGTCAAATGGCGGCCTACCGTCTCGCCAAGGCGATCAAAAAGGGGGAAGTCGTTCCCAAGCCAGCCGATCCTTCAGAGGCGGAGAATAGCGCCAACGCCGCTGCGTCGGCCAATGTGTCTGAGACTGCGGATAACCGTCCGCCTCAGCGAGATCCGAACAGGGAAGCAGATCGATGAGCATCATTCCCCAGCCGCTCGCTGAATTTCCCTGGAGGGTATTGGGCATTCTGCTCGCGATCGCGGGCTTTGGAACGCTCGTACTTTATAGCGCCGCCAGCGGCAGCATCACGCCCTGGGCCATCAACCAGGCCGTCAGGTTCGTCATCTTTACGGGAATGGCGTTCGTCATCAGCCGGGTGCCGCTAGAACTTTTCGCGCGGTTCGCTTTCCCTGCCTATGGGGCCGTTCTCATATCGCTGGTGCTTGTGGAACTGATCGGCGGCGTCGCGGGCGGTAGTCAGAGGTGGATCAACCTCGGCTTCATGCAATTGCAGCCATCGGAATTCATGAAGCCGATCATCGTACTGGCGGTGGCCCGCTTCTACGCCTTGCTGCCGGTGGGAGAGATTCGACGGTGGACGGCCATATGGCCCGCGCTGGTCCTGATCGGTGTACCATGGGCGCTGGTGCTGGTGCAGCCGGACCTTGGCACGGCGACGATGATTGCTGCGGGTGGCGTAACTGTAATGTTCCTTGCCGGATTGCCGCTGCGGTTGTTCGTCGGGTCGGGACTGGCGATCGCAGCCATTATCCCCATCGCCTTCAGCTTCCTGCATGATTATCAGCAGAAACGGGTCCTGATCTTTATGGACCCGGAAAGCGATCCGCTGGGGGCCGGATACCATATCAGCCAATCGAAGATCGCAATCGGCTCCGGCGGTATCTGGGGCAAAGGATTCCTCAAGGGCACCCAGAGCCACCTCGACTATCTTCCCGAAGGACATACCGACTTCGTTTTCGCCACCATGGCTGAGGAATGGGGACTGGTTGGGGGGGTATTTCTGATCGGCGCCTTCCTGTTGCTGTTCCGCTGGGGGATCGGCGTATCGCTGCGTACACAAGATAAATACGCGCGGCTGGTCGCGTCGGGGCTGACGACGACCATCTTCTTTTATGTGGCGATCAACCTCATGATGGTCATGGGATTAGCCCCGGTCGTCGGTATCCCCCTACCCTTCATGTCCTATGGTGGCTCGTCCATGCTGACCGTCATGCTGTGCATCGGCATCATAATGGCCATCGAGCGTTCGACCCGCCGCAGTGGACGCAAGCCGGGAAATTGGGGCTGAAACCGGCACTGGCGCAAAATTTTTTGCAGCGCCGCGATTTACTGTTTGCAAAGCCGAAGGATAATGCTAACCGCCCGGCCACGCCAAGGCGAGGCTCCGAACGGAGCAATCCGAAAGCGAGTGTGGACGCATAGCTCAGTTGGTAGAGCAGCTGACTCTTAATCAGCGGGTCCTAGGTTCGAGCCCTAGTGCGTCCACCACCTTCCCTCTATCTTCAAATAGTTAGCAACGGAAACTCGCAAAATCCGAGAGTTACGGAGATCACCTGAATTGGTGGACCGCCTCCACTACTCCGCTGCGAGACCGGCGCTGGCTGTCGAGGCCGCTCCCGCGATGGCGCCATCAAAGGCGTAGTCGGGCATCTGCGAAAACAGCTCCTTCTCGAAGAAGGCGCAGGTAATCGCGAGCCCCTCGGCCAACGAGACGCGGGGTTCCCAGTCCAACAGTGTCCGCGCGCGCTTGATATCGGGGCGGCGGCGCCGGGGATCGTCGATGGGCAAGGGCTTGCGGACGACACGTGACCTGGTGCCGGTCTGCGCCCTGACCAGTTCCAGCACCTCCATCATGCTATATTCTTCCGGATTGCCCAAGTTGATGGGTTGGAGGTCGGCCACGTCCGATTCCATCAGACGCATGAGCCCATCGACCATGTCAGACACATAGCAGAAGCTGCGCGTCTGCGATCCGTCGCCGTAGATGGTGATGTCTTTCCCCGACAACGCCTGGCAGACGAAGTTGGAGATGACCCGTCCATCGTCCGGATGCATGTTGGGGCCATAGGTATTGAAGATGCGCGCGACCCTGACGTCAGCGCGGCCCAGGCGGGCGAAGTCGAAGGCAATGGCTTCGGCGGCTCGCTTGCCCTCGTCATAGCATGCACGGGGGCCGGTGCAGTTCACCCAGCCACGATAATCCTCACGCTGGGGATGTGCTTCCGGATCGCCATAAACCTCACTGGTGGAGGTGAGGAGGAAACGGGCGCCATTCTGTTCCGCGAGCCTCAGCAGCCGATCCGTGCCCACGACGCTGGTCAGCATCGTATGTTCAGGGTCTGCCTGATATTGCGGAGGCGACGCTGCGCAGGCGAGATTGTAGATGCGCGTGATATCCCGGCGGCGTGTCACGGCATCGGGCAACGGATCGACGATGTCGGCACGGATGAAGCTGAAGGCGCGATGGCCCTCCAGCATTTCAACATTCACTTCGCGCGCAGTCTGGAGATTGTCGAGGCAGATGACGTCATGCCCCTGCTCCAGAAGAGCGCGGCAAAGATGGGAACCGATAAAGCCAGCTCCGCCTGCGACCAGCGACACATTTTTCTTCATGCTTATCATCCGTTGTTATCCTTCTCCCTTTGCCGGGACGTCATCCTGCGAGTGCGACCTTATGCTGCGCCTGCATCGCCGAAGCTTCGTGGAGGTAGGTTTCGAGCTGCTGCGCTCGATGGTCGGCGGTATGTTCGGCGAGGATGCGGGCGCGCCCCGCTTCGCCGACAGCCGCGCGCTCCTCATCCAGCGCGACGATCACCTGCTCGGCATTCCAGGCGAACAATATCTCCTTGTTTGGTGTCAGCAGGTCGCCAAGGCCTGGCCAAACGTCCGAGATGATCGTGGTCCCGCAAGCCCCCGCCTCGAACAGCCGGACGGAGGGTGACCATCCCGCCTCAATCATGTCGGCGCGCGTCACGTTGAGGGTGAAGCGTGAGGCCGAATAGAATTCGGCATGGTCTTGCGGGGGCAGATGCTCGATCCGCTCCACATTGGCTGGCCAATCGATGTCCGCCGGATATTGCGGACCGGCCACGACGAAGCGCCGATCAGGCATCAGCCGCGCGGGTTCGATCAGCAACCGTTCCAAGGTGGGCTGGCGATCTGGACTATAAGTGCCGAGATAGGACAGTTCCCAGCGGTTCGGCACATCTATCGGCCGGTAGGCGGCCGGATCGACCGAACAATAAAGTGCCCTCGCCATGGGCGAGCCATATTCACGCTCCAGCAGATCAAGCGTCGGGCCGCCAGTGAAAGAGCAATAAATGTCATATCCAGAGATGAGGTCCGGCGACAGATAATCACATTTTCCCGCACGCACATTGGCCAAGGTGATCGGCGTGTCGATGTCGTAGAAAAGCGTGGTGCCGCGGGCATGGCGCTGCACATATTGGCCGACCGCGATACCTTCCGGCACATAAGAACCGACCATGACCGCGTCGGCACTTTCGATTTCCCCGCGCCAGTGATCGAGCGAGGGAAGATCATCGTAGAACGCCAGACGGCAATAATCTGGATCCACTAGGTCTCGCTGGCTGGCATACCAGGGGACATCACGCTCAAGGAACAGAATGTCATGCCCCCGCTTGGCAAAAGCCGACAGCAGGGCTCGGAAGGTGGTGGCATGGCCATTGCCCCAGGAGGATGAGAGGCTGAGGCCGAGGACGACGAGTTTCATGCTCTTTCCATCTCCTGTTGCGGTGTCTTGGCGGCGCGCCGTTCACGCAGAATGGCATCCACCTGCTCTCCACGCAGGGCATAGCTGTGTTCGGCGCGGACGCGGGCCAGGGCGGCACGACCGATCTTCCGCGCGCGTTCGGGGGTGAGCGTAGCGAGGTGGTCGGCGACATCCTGCCCGTCACGGGCGACCAGCACTTCCTCATCAGGCTTCAGGAACAGCTCAATGCCTTCCCAAGCGTCGGTGATGAGGCAGGCTCCTGCTCCCGCTGCTTCGAATACGCGGGTGGCAGGAGAGAAACCGATATGCGCCATGCTGTCGCGCGCGACGTTGAGCACCGCGAGCGGCGTACAGTTGAAGGCATTATGTTCCGCCGTGTACACATGGCCGCGATGGCGAACATTGGAGGGCATCGCCTTGCTTTCCCATCCATTGCCACCGATGAGAAAGCTGCGTTCTGAAAGCAACGTAGCGGGCTTGAGGAAGAATTCCTCGACCCGGGCTTCACGGTCCGGCAGGCGATTGCCTAGAAACGCCAGGTCGCAGGCGAAGCGCGGGTCCGGTTCGACCGGGAAGTGGCTCTGCGGATCGAGGGCGTTGTAAACGGGAATGCAGTCGCGCGCGCCCATTTCCCGATAAGCGCTCACCACCGGATCGCCGCCGCCATAGGTCAGCACGAGGTCCAGCCCCGGCAGCGCCCGCCGGACAGCATGATCGGGCGCGGCCCGCATTTCATCCAGGGTAGCCGCCGCATCCACGTCCCAGAAGATGCGCAGCGCGTCAGGGCGAGCGCGCTCCATCACGCCCTGCAATAGCTCGTCATCGAATACGCCAACGCCGCTCGCCTTCACCACGACATCAGCGTTCGCCGCCTGATCCATCACCTCGTTCAGCGCTTCGGTCGTTGCAGGATAGACCACCACGCACGCCCATTCAGGCGGATCGATGTCGCGATGCTGCTGGCGATCGAAGGCGTCGGGCTCAAAGAATGTGACGTCATGGCCGCGCCCAGCCAGTTCGCTCAGGATGCCGCGATAATAGGTCGCCGCCCCATTCCAGTAGGAGGAAAGCAGGCTGGAACCGTAGAAGGCAATTCTCATGCGACATTCCTTGCAAGCGAGATCGGTGTGGCGGAGGCATCGAGCGACGCGATGATCCCCAGAAGCTGCTCTGCGCGATGCGCACAGCTATGGCGGCTGCGTATCGTTTCCAGTCCGCTGCGGATCAGCGACGCGCGCAGGTCCGGATCGGATGCAACTGCGCGAAGACGATCCGCCATTTCCTTCCCATCGCTAGCGAATAGGAAGTCCTGCCCAGGACGGAAGAGATGCTCGCTATCCTCCCATGGCGCCGACAGCAGCGGAATGCCGCAGGCCAGCGCTTCAAACACGCGTATGGTCGGGATGCCGGGCAGCAGCTGCGTGTAGTAGCGGCGCGGCACATGAACCGTGGCGAGATGCTGCGCGAAGATGGCGGGCGCGCGAGCATTGGCTGCCCAGCCATGATAATCTACGCCATAGCGCTTCAGTGTGGCGAGGGCCTCGTCAGGATAGCGTACCCCGTAGATGTCGAGGGGCAAGTGAGCCTGTGACGCGGGGCGAAAAAGGAAATCTTCCAATTCGGCTGTTCGCTCGCCATCGCCCCAGTTTCCAATCCAAACGACGCCTTGGCGATCCTTCTCCACCTGAGGCGGACGAAAATGCTTGAGGTCTGCTGCTTCGTGCCAGGTCCAGACGCGGTCGCCCCAGCCCCAACGGCGATAAACCTCGGACAAGGTCTCACCGAACGCCAGCACCCCGTCATAGGCCGACAGGTTGAAAGCGCGGATTGCCTGGGGATCTGAGACGGCACGGTGGTGCGTGTCGTGGAAGAGGAGCGTGCATGTTGCGCCTCTTGCACGGAGGCTGCCAAGAGTGGCTACCAGCGTGGGATCATTCCACTCATGCACGATGACGACCTCGGCACCATCAATTAGCGCTTCCGGTTCACTATCGGGCCCATAGCTGAAGGTTTTGAGTTCAGGGTAGGCGGCATGGAAGGCGGAGAGGCCTGCTTCGCCATGATCCGAAATAAGGTTGGAGAGGCTCCAATTGCCTTGCGGCTCCAGCGCCAGCACATCATGCCCCAGAGCGGCCAGTTCGCGCAGCACGCCGCGAAGGAAATGCGCGTTGCCATGGTTCCAGCATGATAGCAGCGAGTGGGTGAAGTAGCGGATCTTCATGCGGCGACCCTTTGTTCGGCCATGGCATAGTGGTGAGCCATCGCTCCCGCCATGGCAGCGGGGATGTAGCGGTGGGCGCGTTCCTGTGCCCTCTGCCCGGCGTCCAGGCGGGCAGCGCGGCTGCTCAGCATATGCTCGATCGCGCGGGCATAGCCTTTGGCATCGTGCGCATCGACGAAGGTGGCAGCGCCTTCCCACAACTCACGGAATGTCGGGATATCTGATAATATGAGGGCGCACCCGGCTGATGCCGCTTCGAGGACGGCAAGCCCGAACGGCTCGTAAAGCGCTGACGAAGCGAAGACTGGCCGCTCGCTTAGCCTCTCGGCGAGCCCAAACTC
Organism: Sphingobium sp. S6; assembly: GCF_905120495.1. Lineage (NCBI taxonomy): Bacteria > Pseudomonadati > Pseudomonadota > Alphaproteobacteria > Sphingomonadales > Sphingobiaceae > Sphingobium > Sphingobium sp. S6. The sequence continues at coordinate 853,551 of NZ_CAJHOG010000001.1, forward strand.
ATCGAGCGTGCCGATCGCCTGAAGCGATTCTATGGCAAGCGCACCGCCATGTGGTGCGATGACCGGACCTGCGGCGAGAAAGGGAGCGCTGATCCGGGCAGCAGCCTCATCCAGCACGCGGACATTCTTGCCGTCATCCCATAGACGCCCGGCCGTGAAGACATAATCGCGCATTGGTTTTCGCGCCGGGACTGGCAGAGCCCGGCCATTATGCACTGTAAAGGGCATGACGCCATAGACCCGCCGAACCGCCTCTGCGAAGGCTGTGCTGGGGGCGATCGCAACCGCGGCATGCTGAAGGCCGCGCGCCACCATCTCTGTCCGCCAGACGAAGTCCTCGGGCATGTCTCCGCCGTGGACCGCCGCCCACCAGGTCGCGACGCAGCTATGCTGGACCGCGATGACAGGGCAGGGATAGCGCCCCATGCTGACGAGGGCGGGAGTGTGAAGTTGAACAAGGTCGGCGCCGAGATCGCCCGCCATCTCGGCCAGCCGCCGCTCGGCGTCGATCACCGGCGCGGGATCGGCCGCGAGCCAGTCAAGCTCAAGTCCGCTATCGACCAAGCTGATATTGGCCGACCCGGCGATACTGTCGCGGGCTGCTTCATTGGGAGACGGTCCCATGACCGCAAGCGTGACCTGGTAGCCAAGCGGTTCGAGGGCGCGGGCAAGGTCGGTGGAATATTGCCAGACGCCGCCGACGGCATCGCATGTGAGCAATAGATGACGCATCGCCATCAAAGCGCCCTCGCCGCCATCTCGGGGGCCGCGACGGCCTTACCCTCCGGCCGTTCAGCAAGCAGCCATTCCGCCAGGTCGGCGACGCCCTTTTGCCATGGCGTTCGGGGTTTGAGATCCACCGCCTTTTGAAGCTTGCGCGTATCCGCCACGAAATAGCGCTGATCGCCCGCCCGCCAGTCCGCCATGTCGATAAGTGGCTGGCGGCCGACATAGTCGCCAATGAACTTCAAAATCTGGTGCAGGCTGACGGCATTGTCCGGCCCGCCTCCCAGGTTGAAGGCCTGGCCGCTGAGCCTGTCGATGTCGCGCCATACCGAAAGATAGGCCCCGACCGCGTCCCGCACGTCGAGAATGTCGCGAACCTGACAGCCATCACCATAGAGGATGATGCGCCGCCCTTCGATCGCGCTGATCAGGAAGTGAGCGACCCAGCCCTGGTCCTCGGTCCCCATCTGCCGCTGACCATAGATGCAGCTCATACGCAGCACGGCCGTGGGCACGCCGAAGCTGCGCCCATAGTCGAGCACATATTGATCCGCCGCCCCTTTTGAGCAGCCATAGGGGGTGTGGAAGTCGAGCGGGCGGCTTTCGTCTATGCCATGCTCGCGCAAGGTGCTTTCGGCCGGATGATAGGCGCCGCCCTCAAGCCGGAACTCTACATCCTCAAGACCACCATAGACCTTGTTCGTCGATGCGAAGATCACCGGCGGCGGAGAAACGCAGCGCCGTGCGGCCTCCAGCACGTTGAACGTGCCGAGCATATTGACCTCAAGGTCTGCGCGCGGGTCGGAAAAGCTGGTGGTGACGGCGACCTGCGCCGCCATGTGGAACACAGCCTTGGCCTTGGCTACAGCCTCCTCCACCTGCCCCCCATTCCGGACATCAGCGATGATGGGGACGATGCTGGCCCCATGGCGCTGTTCCAACCATCTGAGGTTCCGCTCGACCCCTGGACGGGCAAGGCTGTCGTAGACGATGACCTCCTCGCCTTCCCCAGCCAGCCGGTCAGCGATGTTGCTGCCGATGAAGCCAGCGCCACCGGTAACAAGAACGGGTCTGCGATCGGGCCGCGTCATGCGACCAGCCCTCTTGCTTCGAGTTCGGCGCGCGCCTGATCGACACGATCGTCGGCGGTCTGCTGCGCCACCCATTCGGCCAGTTCGGCAAGACCTTCCTGAAAGTCCTGCTTTGCCCGGAAGCCGAGTTTCTCCTCCGCCAGGCTGGTGTCGCAGAAACAATGACGTATGTCGCCTGTGCGCGCCTTGCCGACGATCTCGGGCTCGATGCTGTTACGACCCATCGCCTGCGCCAGCTTCTCCGCCACTTCCGTAACAGATCGATCATGGCCAGAACCGATATTGAATGTGCCGCCGGCCGCTTGCGGCAGTTCAAGCGCGTCGGCGAATGCGCGGGCGACGTCACTCACATGTACGAAGTCGCGGCGTTGCTCGCCATCTTCGAAGATCATCGGCTTCTGACCGTTCAGCAGCCGGGATGCGAAGATCGCCAGCACGCCAGTGTAGGGATTGGAAAGCGCCTGCCCCGGCCCGTAGACATTGAACAGTCGCAGGCAGACGCCCTCCATCCCATAGGGCGCCGTCATGATATGGGTCGTGCGTTCCTGCACATATTTGTTGAGCGCATAGATGGACGCGAGATTGGGCCGCTTCCATTCCGGCGTGGCGATGGGCGTGAGCGGGCGCCCGGCTTCGTCAAGAGGTTCCCAAATCTTTTGATTGTCGCGAATGGCACCGCGCTCTGCATCCTGAACGACCTGGCCATCCGCGTCGCGATAGAGCCCCTCGCCATAGATGCTCATCGAGGACGCGGTAACAACGCGCCGGACGGGGTTGCCGATCAGCCGTTCAAAGAGAACAGCCGTCCCCACATCATTGACGGATGTGTAACGTTCCACCTCATACATGGACTGTCCCACGCCTACCTCGGCGGCGAGATGGATAACGCTGTCCACGCCTTTGAGGGCATGCTCGACCACATCGCCGTTGCGCACGTCCCCGCGGATCAGTTCTACCTCGCTATCCAGATCCTCGGGCCGCTCACCATCGCCGTGGACTTGTTCGATTAGATTATCGAGTACGCAAACTCTGTTCCCGCGCGCCAGCAACTCCTTGCAAACCGCCCGGCCGATAAAGCCCGCTCCGCCAGTGACGAGTATATTCTCCACGGCCAATCCCCTCATGATGGTGAAACAGCCGCGGGAAAGGCGGCTCATTGCAGTAGGGCAACAACAGGTAATGGCAGCAGCAACATCTTCTTCTACCGGCTAGTTCCCTGAATTTTCGCCCAACATTGACGATAGAGCCAACAGAATATCCCTGATTACTAACTTATATTATCTATTATAATTTATGTTTATCACTAGCTTTTACTTGCCTACGAAACTCGGATCGGATATGGAACTTTCCTTACTTCGATATTGTTAGCAGCATCTATGTTGATGCTTGCGACACCCCAGAAAACACATCAAACTTGTTTTCACCTCATTCGCCATGGCGCGCATGATGAGTTGGGACGAGTTCTGAGCGGACGCGCGGGAAGCATTCCTTTGAATGAGGAAGGCGGCTGTCAGGCGAAAGCTTTGTCGCGCTGGGCGACCCAAGAACATGTCAGCGCTGTTTACTCCAGCCCCCGCCCGCGCACCGTGGAAACGGCTTCGATAATCGCAGGCGCGGCCAAATTGGAAGTGCAGATCGCGCCGGATTTGGATGAGCTCGATTTCGGCGCTTGGAACGGCAAGGCATTTGACGAGCTGAGTGCAGATCCCCTCTGGCAGCGCTGGAATGACAGCAGAGCCACCGCCGCCACCCCCGGTGGCGAAACGATGGCGGCCGCGATCGATCGAGGGGTCGCGTTTCTGAACTCCTTGGCCGAAGCTCAGCCCGGCGGCACGTTCCTTTGCGTCACCCATTGCGACATCATCCGGGGCATGGTCGCCCATTTTCTGGGTTTAAGCTTCGACAACATCCTCAAATTCGACGTTCAGCCTGGGTCGGTCAGCACGGTGCTGCTCGGCCCGTCCGGCGGTCGCGTCTCTCGCCTGAATGAGGTGCCAGCATGAAGACAGTGAAGATCGCCGCTGACCACAAGGATGATGGCGACCTTCGTCGTCGGATTGCAGAACTGGGTCCTTGGTTTCACAATCTGCACATCGGCGGGATAGAGACCGCGCCTGATCATTTCCTGGGCGATTATCCCGCGTTCAAGTTCGCCAGGTTCGCAGACGCCCTGCCTGAAGACCTTACTGGCAAGTCGGTCCTCGACATTGGCTGCAACGCTGGCTTCTATTCCATTGAAATGAAACGCCGTGGCGCGGCGGAGGTCATAGGGATCGATTCAGACGATCGGTATCTGGCGCAGGCACGCTTTGCAGCCGGCGCGCTAGGCTATGATGATATCAGCTTCCACAATCTTTCGGTCTATGACGTGGCAAAGCTTGGTAGGCGGTTCGATGTCGTCATCTTCATGGGAGTGCTCTATCACCTGCGGCACCCGCTGCTCGCGCTGGATCTGATCCGCGAACATGTCGCGGGCGACTTGCTGCTGTTCCAGACAATGCAACAGGGGTCGGCCGATGTCCTGCTGGTGCCGGAAGACCACCCCTTCCACGTTCCCGGCACCAACCGGCCTCCCACCTTTTTCGACAATCCCGCCTTTCCGCGCATGCACTTTATCGAACGCAAGTTCGCGCATGACTGGACCAACTGGTGGGCGCCCAACAAGGCAGGCAGTCAAGCGCTGTTGCGTGCCGCCGGGTTCACCATCGAGGCCGAACCCGAAGAGGAAGTCTATCTCTGCCGCGTTGCTCCCGTCCCCTATGCGGACCTGATGGGCAGCGCGGCGGTCTATCCAGCACAATCACCGCAGGAGGGAACGCAGGCATGATCGAAGCCGCGATGATCTGGAACGAGCCCAACAACAAATCGCATTGGGACCTGGAGATCGATCCCGACTGGTCCCGCTATGCAGACATGGTGGTCCGGGCCGGATCAGCCATTCAAGACGTTAATCCGGCGGTGACTCGCGTATTGGGCGGCATGTCTCCGATCGATCCCCACTGGGTCAACCGCATGCGTGATCATGGCGCGCTGGATGCTGTGGATGTCGTGGCAGTCCATGGCTTCCCGCTCGACTGGAATTTGTGGCCGATCCATGACTGGCCAGACAAGATTGCGGAGATCGAAGCGGTCGTTCCAGACAAGCCGATCTGGGTGACGGAGGTCGGCGTCGGCTCCTTTGGGGCTGAGGAAGTGCAGGTGTTCGGCGTCAACCGCACGGCGGAACTGCTTGTCGGCCGCGTGCCCCGCATCTTCTGGTACAGCCTTTATGATTTGCCCCAGGAATGGGGGGCAACCACCCGGCACCGCGAGGCCGAAGGGTCGAGCTATTACCGCCATTTCTACATGGGACTCATCCGGGCGGATGGCACGCCCAAGCCTGCGCTGCAGGATTATGCCAAGGTGGCTGGCGACATGGGGTTGATGCAATGGTTTCATTTCGAAGACCCGCGCCTGGATGATGCCGTGGCCTGGATGAAGCGTCTCGGCGTCCGCCACCTTCGTACTGGCCTGTCCTGGGCCGACAGCTTCCGGCCCAATGCAATCGACTGGTTCGACCGGCAGATGGAGGCATTGGCGGACTTCGACGTGACGGTGACCTTCTGCTTCACGCCCGAGCATCTGGGCATCGCGCCCCATCATAGCAGCGCGGTTCACGAGCCCGATGCTTTCGCTGATTTCTGCGCCTGGATGATCGATCGCTACGCCCCCGCATCGGCAACCATGCCAGCGGTTCGCACCGCCTGAAGGAGAAGGAGCATGACGTCATCACCGCATAGCCTGGCGAGGCAGCCGATCAACATCGCCATCATCGGCGTGGGCAATTGCGCCAGCTCGCTAGTTCAGGGGCTGTCCCACTACAGGGCTGAAAGCAATGATCATCTGGGGCTGATGCATTGGGATCTTGGCGGCTACCGCCCTTGCGACATTCAGGTGGTCGCAGCCTGGGACATCGACCGGCGCAAGGTCGGGCAAGATGTCGCGCAGGCCATCTTTGCGAAGCCCAACTGCACCCAGATCTTCTGCCGCGAGGTGCCCGAACAGGGTGTGAAGGTGGAGATGGGCCACATTCTCGACGGCTATGCAGAGCATATGGCGGATTATCCGGACGATCGGACCTTCCTCCTAGCAGAAGAGGAAGCTCAGCCGAGCCGCAGCGATATCGTCAAACGCTTGCGAGAAGCGAAGGTGGACGTGCTTCTGAATTATTTGCCCGTTGGATCGCAGGAGGCGACCGAATTCTATGCGCAGTGCGCGCTGGACGCGGGCGTGGCATTTGTGAACAACATCCCGGTCTTCATCGCCAGCGATCCCAAATGGGCGGCGCGTTTTGAAAGCGCAGGCGTTCCAATCATCGGTGATGACATCAAGGCACAGTTGGGCGCGACCATCGTCCATCGAGTGCTGACCGACCTGTTCGCCAAGCGCGGCGTGAAGCTGGACCGCACCTATCAACTCAACACCGGCGGCAACACCGACTTCCTCAACATGTCGAACCGTACCCGGCTGAAGTCCAAGAAGATTTCGAAAACGGAGGCAGTGCAATCGGTCGCTGAAACCCGGCTGGAGGATGAGAATATCCATATCGGCCCGTCGGATTATGTCGCCTGGCAGAATGACAACAAGGTCTGTTTCCTTCGTATGGAAGGGCAGCTGTTCGGGGGCGTTCCGATGAACCTTGAACTGCGCCTGTCGGTGGAGGACAGCCCCAATTCGGCTGGAGTGGCGATCGACATGATCCGCTGCGCCAAGGTCGCGTCGGACCGCGGCATTGGCGGGCCCGTCCATCCTGCCGCTGCCTATTTCTGCAAGCACCCTCCGGACCAAACGACTGACGACCGAGCATATGAGGCGCTTGAAGCCTTCATCAATGGAGAGGGCGCGGTGGCGCTGGCGGCGGAATGATGGATCAGATGATGCCCCTCACCATAGATGACGGCCGCGGAGATCATACTGGTTATGCGCATGCCGCCACGATGCGGGTAGCGACCGTCACGGCACCAGGCGCAGTGCGGATCGACCATGCGCAACTTCCTGAGCCAGGTCCGGGGCAGGTCCGGTTGAAGCTGGAAGGATGCGGAGTCTGCGCATCCAATCTGACGCCATGGGCCGGGCCGGAATGGCAGCAATATCCGCTGGAACCCGGGTCTCTGGGGCATGAAGGATGGGGTGTTATCGACGCCGTGGGTGAAGCTGTTACCAGCGTGAAGCCGGGCGATCGGGTCACGGCCCTCTCTTATGCCAGCTATGCTGAATATGATCTGGCGGAGGAGTCGGCGATCGTTCCCTTGCCTCCTGCCCTTGACGGCATCCCTTTCCCCGGAGAGCCGCTGGGCTGCACGTTCAACATCTTCCGCCGGGCCGACATTCACGCTGGTCAAACCGTCGCCATAATCGGCGCCGGTTTTCTGGGCGCTATATTGACGCAGCTCGCAACCGAATCTGGCGCTCGCGTGATCGCCATATCGCGTCGGCAGTGTTCGCTTGATCTCGCTCGCAGCTACGGTGCCGCCGAAACGATCATGATGGACGACCATCACGCCATCATCAATCGGGTGAGCGACCTCACCGGCGGCCGCTTTTGCGATCGGGTCATCGAGGCCGTGGGCAAACAATGGCCGCTCGACCTGGCAGCCGAACTCACCGCAGAGCGCGGCAAGCTGATCATCGCAGGCTATCATCAGGATGGCCCGCGCCAAGTCAATATGTGGCTCTGGAACTGGCGTGGGATTGACGTCATCAATGCGCATGAGCGCGATCCCGCCACCTATGTGGAAGGCATCAGGGAAGCCGTCGAAGCTGTCGCGTCAGGCCGACTGGACCCGGCGCCGCTCTATACGCATCGCTATCCGCTTGAGCAGCTGGGCGAAGCACTAGACGCCACCCGCGACAAACCGGACAATTTTGTGAAGGCGCTGGTGATCCTATGAACCTTTCCTCAAGCGAAGCCCTCGCCTCCGCAATTACTCTCCCTCGCCCCCGGCTGGGGTTCCTTGGCGTCGGCTGGATCGGCCGCAACCGGATGGAAGCGATGCTCGCGACCGGCGGCATCGAAGCTGCGGCAATCGCCGACGCGCTCCCCGGCAATACAGCGGACGCTGCGCTGCTTGCACCGGGTGCTGCACAGCTGGACTCGTTCGACGCCTTGCTGGAGCAGGATTTGGACGGCATCGTCATCGCCACGCCCAGTGCGCTGCATGCCGAACAGTCGATCCGCGCGTTGGAACGCGGTATTCCTGTCTTCTGCCAGAAGCCGCTGGGGCGGAACAGCGCCGAAGTGGAGGCCGTGATCGCAGCCGCCAAGGCGTCCGACCGCCTGCTGGGCGTTGATCTCTCCTATCGCGGGACCGAGGGCATACGCGCGATCAAGCAGCAAGTCGACGGCGGGGAGTTAGGCCCGATCCATGCAATCGATCTGACCTTCCACAATGCTTATGGTCCCGACAAACCCTGGTTCTATGATCCTAAGCTGTCGGGAGGCGGTTGCATGATGGACCTGGGGGTTCATCTCATCGATCTCGCTCTCTGGACGCTAGGGTTCCCGCAAGTGGACCATATCGGCGCCGACCTGTTCAGTAAGGGTCACCCACTGACCGACAGGGATAGCCAGGTCGAGGACTTCGGCATTGCCACGCTCCGCCTTGCCGACGGATGCGTTGTGCGCATCGCCTGCTCCTGGCACCTTCCTGCGGGGCAGGACGCCGTCATCACCGCAGACTTCTTCGGGAGCAAGGCAGGTGCAGCCTTCCGCAACGTCAACGGCTCCTTCTATGACTTCAAGGCGGAGCTTTTCCAGGGCACCGCGCGGCAGACGCTGGCGGAGCCAGGCGACGCTTGGGGCGGGCAAATGGCGAGTGCCTGGGCAACGCAACTCGCCCGATCTCCCCGCTTCGATCCGCAATGCGAAAGCTTCGCCGCCGTCGCGGCCGTCATGGACGGTATTTACGCCGCGAGCCTGCGTTAGCCAAGCCGCCGTTCCGCCCAGTCGAATGCTGCGCCCAATCGCCCACGTGAATAGGTGACGCCATGATAGAGCTTTAGCATCAGGCGCCCCCAAACCATGAAGATGCCTGGTCGTCCCAGCCTTTTCGCCAGCTGGAATGCATCGCTGCTCCCTCGGCTGATCATGTAGCGCAAACGGTATATCAGCTTACGACGCCATCCAAGATGGTGATGCCCGGAGTGTACACGTTTACGCGGCTTTACGCCTCGCCGGGCCCATTCCAGGCGATAGGCGAGCCCTTCCCGCCGCTGCCGGAAGCCCGCTGCCTGAGTCTCCCGCACAAAGCCGGCATCGACGGCGCTGAGCGCGACGCGGCCTTGCTCCATCCCGTTTTGCAAAAGCGCGTGGATCTCAGGGGACCGTACGACCACGACGTTGGTCCCGCGGCCATCCGAAGAATAGGGTTCTACCCACGCATCACCGAAGCTGATGTCGGCCGTCTCCGCCACTACATCATCACAAAAATCGCACGCGCTGTTCTGGAAGAAGCCAGATCCCCAGTCGCCATCGACGAGGTGCCACCAATCCTGTTCCCGCTCCTCACCATCCCGGCAAGAAAGCTGAGCCCTGTACCAGTTTGCCGGACGGCTCGCGTCCTTCAGCCGATACTCCACCCGTGCCACATCGCGCACATCGACGCCCATCTGCCAGCCGAAGCTCTCTACCATGTTCCGGCTCTTCATATGGCCGCACACCAGACCCAGCGTGAAAACGATGCGCTCACGCAGCACCGTATCCTGCGCGCAGGCCAAGTGGACCGATTTGATAAAGCAAGGAATGCCGACGATGGCATAACGGCCCGGAACGGCACGAATTTCCTCCAATATCCCTGCCATATCGACCGGATAATAGCGGGACTTCGCGCCCCGGTTCAGCGCATCGAGATCACGCGAGATGCTGTAGCGAAAGAAGCGCCCGCCTGCGTCGGGATCGGCGGGTGCCACATGAGCGACGCCATCGACCAAGCCGCGCTGCAGCAGTTCTGCCGCGACCCAACTGACCATGCCGCCTGAACTGCCCCGATCACGGTAGCTGTCCTCCAAAGCGTGCCCAACATAGGCTCCCTCGAACCGGCCAATCCACTGATCCGATCCTGCCGCCCTGGGGAAAAGACGGGCCGCAATGCTATCCTCATCTTCCGACTGAGGCGAGAATGGGCAGAGAGTTGAGAAAGCACGGGATCGCGAGCGCATCCATTCGCGCGGTCCATCCGGCTTCAACTGCCCTTCGCGATCCCAATCCATCCGCGCGCCGCTGCAAGCCGCCTCGGCCGCACATGCCCCGCATCCGATGCAAAGGCCGGATCGTACCATGTCCCGTGGACTGACAGGCTCATCCCGACCCATGATTTCAGGGCACCAGCGCGGTAAGAAGATAATCGGTTGAATGTTGCCGCAACCGCGACAGCCGATCGCTCACTCGATCGTCAAGCGGGTCGGTAAGTAGAGAGGCATAAAGTCCCGCGCCCGATCCCTGCCGGGCCAGTCGGCGCTCCAATCCCAAACGCCGTATCAAATCATGAACCTTGTTGGCGCGATAGGAAGATGGCACCGTCACGAACGGCTTCTGGTTTAAAATCGCAAAAACGCAGCCGTGGAAGAAGCTGGTCACGACGGCATCCGCGCTCGCCATGAAACGCGCAAATTCATGCGGTCCGCAGGCGAGGCGCTGCTCATCGGCCCAATCATTGCGGTAGCCGATGCTGACGATCCGGCGACCGCTTTTCATGGCCCATGCCCGGACATGATCCGACAACCAGCTGGGGAAATTATGTCCGTAAACGGCTACCATCCCCTCCCCTTCTCTCTCTTCGCCAGCGAATTGCGGCGTGAACTGAAGACAAGGGTCCAGCACCAGGGCCGGATCAACATCCAGCGCTGAACGAACCATGCTCCGGCTATTCTCATCCCGCACCGAAAGCGAAGCAAAGCCGCGCAACTGATCCGCCCAATAGGGCGGAAGTCCGTCGGCAGCATCCTGATTGCCGAAGCTGGCGGCATAGGAAATCACCCGCCCGCGAAGGCCGGTTCCATAGAATGTCGCGCATCCCCCGTACCAAGGGTGGCGAAGGTTCCACACCTCGTCACTGCCTACGATGATAGCGTCATATTCCTCCAGCTTTTCCGGGCGGTGGAGAGGAAAAGCGGCTGACAGGGGCAACTGAGCGAACGCCTCTAAAAATTTCCGGGTCTTGCGCCCGTAGGCTGCAAAGTCCGACCTCGGCGTCGGTTGAGGCAAGGTGGGACGAAAGGCGCATCTGATCTCGGCCCTTGCCGCAGCTGCGCATTCGTGATCCAGCAGCACCGCGTCCGCGCCCAACGCTCTCAGGCCGTCTACCAGGCACCGAGCCTGCCAATAGGAACCATAGTTGATGCAGCGGTGAAAGGTCAGGATGCCAAGGCGCCTGCCCAGAAGAGGCTGATGCCTGCCGTGCATCTAACGGGTCCGGTCCGCCAACGACGCGCCTTCTCGCAAGGGCCGCTGGAATGCCGCCGAATTCGCGCCCTCGGTGGCATAGCTTTTTTCCTCCACCAATTCCGATTCCAGCACGCGGTTGATCTCACGCTTTATGGCCGCCCGCCGATCGTTCATCTGGTAGACTGAGCGAGCCAAAGCGACGAAACTCGTCCCGAAATCGACGGCAGCCTCTCGTTCGCGGATCGCATCTTCGATATCCCACAATGCTTCATTCACCTGCTTCAGGCTGTGACGCAACGGCTCGACTTCGGGCACCTTCAACGCCTCCGCGCCGATGACGCTCAGCAGCCGATATTCCCTGCTGACATTCCTATGGGCAGAGATCGCTTCGATGCGCGCACGCTTGATCTCCAGTATCGTCAACTTGTCGATCAACTCGCCCCAGGACACGGGCACCGAAGGCGTAGGCATCTGTCCCATCGCACTAACCTTTCGCTGACCCGGTATAGCGCATCGCCAGATCGCGCCGAACCTGTTCCACCACTGGTTCCCAGCCGCCGCCATCCTGATCGGCATAGATGCGCATCGACGGATACCAAGGCGTCCGGATGCCAGCCGCGGGCCAGCGCCAATCCGGATTTGCGTTAAGCAGCAACCAGACCGGCTTGCCCATGGCCCCAGCCAGATGAGCGATCATCGTATCGACCGTGATTACGAGGTCCGTGGCCGCGACCAAAGCCGCCGTCGCCTCCATGTCAAAGGGACAGCCCTCCCGATTGATGACCGGAAGCGTGGTCGGCTCAGGCATCAGACTGAGGCAGCGCGCTTCTTTGCACAGCGGGGCCAACAGTTCAGGGGCGATCGATCGGGACGGGTCCCACTCCCCCGCCCCATAACAAAGTCCAACCGTGCCGCGCGGCAGCACTCCAGGACTAGCAGTAAGGTAAGGAACGGATGTGTCTTCAGGCCTCGCTTTCAACGCGAAGCCCAGCTCGGTTATCTCCATGTCGCATTCCGATGGCGGGAGCGGCCGTGCCTCGTCGAAAGGAAGAAAGCGGATGGACGTTTCGCCCGCTCGCGTTGCTGATCGCTGCAAAACAGGCAGCAACCGTGGCTGCACCTCCACGGTCAGCGATCGCGTCCTTGCTCGCAACAGCGGAAGAAAACGGACGAACTGGATCGTATCGCCCAGTCCATGGTAACAGCGTATCAGGCAGTGCTTACCGCGATAGGAGCGGCCGTCCCAAACCCAACGCATATGATAGGGAAGCGTCGGATCGTCCCGCCTGGCTGGATCACGCTCTGCCAACTCCTGTTCGGCCAGCGCCCAAGCGGCGGCATATTCCCCTGCTCGCATGGACGCTATCCAATGTGACATGCGGTCAGCCATGTGCTTCAAAATCCGCGCCTACGACGCAAGTTCATGTTGGTTGCCGATATCCCAGGTTAGCGGCGTGAACCCGGCGCCCAGCGGCCTGGTTCACCCTGGCGAGGACAAGGGGCGTAGAATATCCGCGAAACGTTGGAGCGCCTTCGCTCGACCGGACAGGCTCGCGCGGATTGTTGAAGATGATGAGCACGGGGATCGTCACTGGCGCTGCGGATGACGCCCCTCCACGATCGGCACCTCTGCCAGCGTTGGCGCCAGATATGGCCTTGGCTTCCTCTGGATAGCCCTATCCTGCTGCCGATGATGTAGCCCATCAGTCGTAGGCGCGCGCAAAGGGCAGGTGGACCAATCTGTTGGGCTGGCTGACTACAGGCGTCACTTTCCTTTGCACGATGGCGCTCGTGGGCAGTTGCTTGCTCTAACGATCAGGAAATGGCGAGGACGCCCTGATAAGCATTATCTTCCAGAGCCTTCCCCGCACCCATCGCAACGCACATCAGCGGCGTCTCGGCGATCTTCACCGGCAGGCCTGTTTCCTCCATGAGAGCTTCGTCGAGCCGCCGCAGCAGCGCACCGCCACCGGTCAGGGTGATGCCTTCCTCGATAATGTCCGCCGCGAGTTCGGGAGCGGTCTGCTCCAGCGCGGTTCGCACCGCCATCTTGATCTGGCCGACCGGTTCAGCAAGCGCTTCGACGATCTCCGCTTCGCTGATCGTCATTTCGGCCGGGCGTCCATTGACCAGGTCCCTCCCTTTGACGATGATCCGCCGCCCCTCACCATCAGGCAGGGTCGCCGCGCCGATTTCACACTTCACCCGCTCCGAAGTTGCTTCGCCGATCAGCAGATTGTGGTTGCGCCTGATGTGGGAAGCGATGGCATCATCCATACGGTCGCCGCCCACGCGAGCGGAATTGCTATAGGCGATCCCCCGCAGCGACAGGACAGCGACTTCCGTCGTCCCGCCGCCAATGTCGACTACCATTGCGCCGCGCGGCTCCGTCACCGGCAAGCCCGCGCCTATCGCTGCCGCCATCGGCTCCTCGATCAACTGCACATGGGCCGCCCCCGCATTGGCGGCAGCGTCACGCAGAGCCCGCCGTTCTACCATGGTTGATCCCGAAGGCACGCAGACCACCACCTCATGACGGCGTCCAAACCGGCTGCCGTTCAGCGCCTTGTCGATGAAGTGTTTGATCATCTGCTCAGCCACGTCGATGTCTGCGATGACGCCATCGCGAAGCGGCCGGATTGCCTGAATATTGGCGGGCGTCTTTCCCATCATCAGCTTGGCTTCATTGCCTACGACCTTCACGCGGCGGAAACCTTGCTGTGTCTCGATGGCTATGACCGACGGCTCATTGAGGACGATCCCGCGATCGCGGACATGGATGACTGTGTTCACCGTGCCCAGGTCGATGGCCATGTCAAACGCGGAGGACGAAAGGAACCGTGGTAATTTCATTGAAGAATGGCGATCTTTTCGGAAGGGACGGCTGGGCTCGCCCCTGCCTACACGCCCGCGCGAGCAGAAGAGGGCTGCGACGACCCGTCCGGTTACTGGGGCCAGCCGAATTGCTTTAGCTCGGTGCCCCATCAAAAAACCCCGCTCTCAAAGCTGAGTAGCGGGGCCAGTTTGGGTCGCAATGCGGGCATATGCCTGCGCTGAACAATAGGTCATGCCGCTGAACTGATTTCAAGATGCACAAATTTGATCCAGATGAAGAGGTCCATTACTGAAACGGATTCAAATGGTTGTTCAAAGGCATAGACGGGCATCTGACGACTACAAATAACCTAATTTATCGAATTTTTAATGGCAGGCGGGCCGCCATTTTCTGCTCCCCGCCTCAATGGCATCTGATCCTGCTATCCATCTTGTGAGATGCGGCCGATTAGCCGCCACAAGCGACGATGCGTCAATTCGCTGTCTTCCAAACTGAACATGATGGATTTCAGACCACAGCATGTCCCGCTCCATTTTTCGGAGATCTTTCGCGGCCACCAAGATCATGTCTGGGGCGTTGCTCCTTAAGAAGCCTAGGAAAATCCTGACAGACCACTTCTTTTTTGAGCCAGTTTTCCTATGTGATATAGGCGCATATTGCTCGGGGCCTTTGCAGATGATCGACTTGTCACCTCAACCTCAGGATAAGACAGCCGATACAACGGAATTGTCCGCCGCGCCCCGGCACGATCCTGCGATCAAGACGTCTTCTTCAAAGAAGCACTTTCAGCTCTTCACATATGAGAATGCCGAAACCGGCATCCAGTTCTGCTCGCGCTGGGCCGGTCCCATCGTCTTACTTGCGACACTGGGCCTGCTCGGCTGGTGGCTGTTCAGCTGATTCGCCAATTGCCTAAGATGATTCGGGCAAGCTGCTCCGTTCAGTGGTAAATTTTCGCTTGCACAATTCCGCCATTGAATTTCAGGTCGTCGTGGAAGTCGGGCGTCACAGCCGCTGAGCCGAACGGATCATCGGAAAAGAGCTTCCGGGCGTCCCATGCATGATTGTCAGCCTCTCACATTTATGTCCTGCTGCTCCGCAACATAATCTCAAGGCAGCGGATGTCTGATGCATGCAAGTTGTCTTTCGGGACGGCTGGCGATTGACGTCAGGACAAAAAAGGGTTGCAGATGTCGAAAATCGATCTGGCGATCGAGGGTTTCCCTAGTCGTCAGCCCACAACAGCCGCCATTCAGCGGAATGTGAGGCTTTGGCTGTGCCTGTTGCTGGCAGCGGCCGATATGGCAGCGCTGGCGATCGGCTTTGTTCTTGGTCTCCGCGCATCTGGTGTGCCATTGGTCTTCGCCGATCTATGGCAACCACTTGGCGGCGGAATGGTCGTCTATGGCATTGTGGCCTTTCACAATCAGGCCTTCAATCCTGTTTGCCTTACCCAGTTGACGCCAAGCTTGCGCAACGCGGCGCTCGCACTTGCCGGGACATTGTTGATCTTTCTGCTGACGCTGTTCTCTCTGAAGGCAACAGGCCAACTCTCACGTCTTGGCATATCGTCCGGCATCATCTGCAGCGTAACACTGCTTGTCGTGCAGAGACTTTTCATCGTGCGCGCCGTGCAACGGAATTTCAGCGACAATTTGTTTGCGCAATTGATGATCATTGATGGCGGCGTCATTCCCGATGATGTCAGCGGCATGGTGATTGTCGATGCAGAAGCGGCGGGCATCAAGGCTGATCTTGACGACCCATATATGTTGCATCGCCTCGGCACATTGCTGCGCGACTTTGATCGTGTGGTGATATCCTGCCCTGGAGATCGCAAGACCGATTGGGCGCAAATGCTTAAGGGTGGCAACATCCTGGGCGAAATTATCGTGCCCGAGCTGGACTCGATGGCGCCTTTGGCGGTGCAGAACCACCGTGGCGTTTCAACGCTCGTTGTAGCACGCGGCCCGCTGAACCTTGCCAATCGCGCGCAGAAGCGGCTTCTGGACATTGCCATCACCGTTCCGCTGTTGATTGCATTGGCGCCGTTGATGATCGCTGTGGCGATCGCTATCCGGCTGGACTCGGCCGGCCCCGTCTTTTTCAAGCAAGAGCGCATCGGCCGCGGAAACCGGCTGTTCCACATCTTGAAGTTCCGCAGCATGCGTGTGGAGCAATGCGATGCTGCGGGAGCGTCATCCACGCGCCGCGACGACAATCGCATAACGCGGGTGGGCGCATTCATCCGGAAGACGAGCATTGATGAACTGCCGCAGTTGATCAATGTGCTGCTCGGCGAAATGAGTCTGGTCGGACCACGTCCCCATGCTTTGGGATCGACGGCGGAAGAACAGCTGTTCTGGCAGGTCGACCGCCAATATTGGCATCGACATGCGCTAAAGCCCGGGATTACGGGACTGGCTCAAATACGCGGATTTCGCGGAGCGACCGAGACTCGCCGCGACATACTCAACCGCGTCGAGGCAGACCTGGAATACCTCCATGGCTGGAGCCTGACGCGCGATATCGCCATCCTGATCGGGACCTTCAGCGTGCTGGTGCATCGCAACGCCTATTGAGGCGATCAGTTACAGACGCATCGCGTGGGATTTTTGCACCACCTCCTTGATTTTGCGATAGAATGAGGCGCACCTGATCTTCGCGCCAACTATTTGTTAACCGTAAAATAGGATATGTCCGTCATCTGAAACAGGGCGGATTTATCAAGTGGCAGACGATCTTGCGCCGGTCGCAGTTGCGCGACCTTCTTCCACAGGCGGCTCAACCGCTCGTCCCATTCCTTCCCAGCCATCATTGGCGCAGCGGCCATTTGCCGACCGCGCTGATCGCGGCGTCGAGATTCTCTCTCGCTGGGCGGGGATTTTCAGCTTCGCAGCTGCGGTAGGCGCGATAGGCTGGCTGCTCATCTCCTGAAACGCATATCCCTCGTTTCTACAAAGTTGTGAATCCCTCTTCTCTTTTCCTTGCTGCCAGATGAACAGTTGTCAGCAGGCGACATGCGCTGCTGATCAGTCGTTTTTGCGATGAAACGAAGCGTGGTTTAGTTACGACAAGCTGCGCCTGCAGAGGTTCGTTTTGTCTGCAAACGCGACTAGCATGCCCTCATTGCTGCAATGCAATAAAGGGTTGCACATTTGGCTATTGCTTACACTCCGCGTTTTTGGAGGCGCCTCAGCGCGCCTGCCATACAAAATTTCTTCATTGTTCACAGAGCAGCAGCGGTAGCGGTCAGCTGCGCTGCCGTTGCCGCTACCCCTTCTGCCGTCACCGCCCAGTCAGCAAAGGTTGATGAGGGCGCCCGACTGAAAACATTGGGGCTGCACGCGACGGCGGGCATCGATCTTCTTTATGATGACAACGTCTATCGCGTCGATGATCAGATAGAGAACCCGACAAAAGACATCATTGTCACGCCTTGGGCCGAGCTGACCTATGGCAAACCAATAGGGCGTCACGATCTTCTGCTGCGTGGTCGTGTCGGATATGACCAGTTTATCTCCGAAGGTCAGCGGAGCAAGTTGCGGCTCGATACCGAAGCGAAGGCGGTGATACGATTTGGGGCGACCTGCTCTGTGACGCCACTTCTATCCTATCGGCAGCAGCGCGCCGATTATGGGGATATCAACCAGCAGACCGAAAATCTCCAGCGGTTCGCCACATTCGGCGCGGACCTGAGCTGCGAACGTCCAGGCCTTTTCCCCGTCGCATCCTATCGCCGCGACCTGACCCGCAATGATGACGCCTTTGATTTCGCGGATCAGACCAGCGACACTTACATGGCGGGGATCGGCTATAATATGCCGAGCCTGGGCACGCTGACGGCATTTTACGAGCGCGTGAACAGCGATCGTAAAAAGCTGGGGATCGAGAACCGCACCAACAGCTATGGACTACGGTTCAAGCGCGAAGTTTCTCCGATCACGCAGTTGGACGCCGAGCTTCGCTGGCTGGACGTAGATAGCGACTCTCCCGCGGTCGGCAGTTATAATGGCCTGGGTTGGGACATCAGTGTTTCCACCGGCATCGTACCGCGTCTCAAGCTTACGGCCACGACCGAGCGCAGCATCGTCAACGACAGCCTGATCGCCAGTGGCTTCGCAATCCGCACCCGGCACAGATTGGCGGGCGAGTTCGCGATCTCGGAACTGACATCAGCTGGCTTTTATGGCGAATTGGAAAAGCGGAAGTTTCGGCAGGATGCCGCCTTGCGTCCATTCTCCATCACGGCCGACCGCAACCAGCGCTTTGGCGCGATGCTGAAGCGCAAGCTGTCGGATCGCTTCGATCTCTCCCTTGATGCGCAGCGCTACAAGCGGCGCACTGATACGGATGTCGCCGAATTTAGTGGAACCCAGGTGACGCTGGGCGCGGCGATCAGATTTTGACCCTCGAACATGAAGGAGCATGAGCTGTGAAAGCAGAGACCCTCCTGACCAGCTTCTCGATCTTCCTCACGGCTGCCGCGGTGTTTCCAGCGTCGGCGCAAACAGCTGTCGCGAACGCCCCGGCGGCGACTGCTCCAGCCCAGCCGGTAGCCGACGCAGGATATCTGCTTGGTCCCGACGATGAAGTGAAGATTTCGATCTTCGGCCAACCGGACCTGTCGTCAACTACGCGGATAAAGGAAGATGGCTCGGTCACGCTCGCCCTGATCGGACCCGTTCAGGCGCGAGGAAAAACGACATCTCAACTGGCGCAGACCATAGCTGCCAACTACGCAAGCGGCGGGTTCCTCACCAATCCATCGGTCAATGTAGAGGTGAGCAACTATGTCAGTCGCTTCGTGACTGTTCTGGGCAATGTGCCGCAAGCGGGCAATTACCCGCTCGACCGCAACTATACGGTCGCGTCCATGCTGGCGAAGGCTGGCGGTTCGACGAAGGACGGCGCCAACGCCGTAATCCTGACACCAGCTGATGGGAGCGGCGCTGTTCGCATATCGCTTGCCGATATGGCGGTGGGGGGTAGCCGCCAGTTGAAGCCGGGCGACATACTGTTCGTTCCTCCGGCCGAGAAGGTCTATGTTTACGGGCAGGTCCAGCAGCCGGGCGCCTTCTCCTTCGTGCCGGGCCAGAGCTTCCGCCAAGCCCTTGCATTGGCAGGAGGACCGACGCTCGCGGGTTCCACCAAGCGCATAAAAGTACGCCGGGGAGGCAAGGAAATACAGGCGAACCTGGATGATCCGGTTCAGCCTGAAGATGTCCTCATCATCCGGGAGAAGCTGTTTTGACTACGATCGATCATGGCTTCGCGCAGGATCGGCCCAGCGGTATGCTGGACTGGCTCATGTCCTTTCGCCGCAACATGGCGTCTGCCCATACGCGTTCTGGCGAGCCTCGCATGAGGGCGGCCGAGCCCTTGTTGCTCGACACACCTGTGGCGCCGGGCTTCCGGCCAATTCAGCAGGAGGATGAGGTAGCTGAAGCGCCACGGGCTCTTTCCATGGGTGCGATGGCGGCGCCTTTGAAGCCGATCAGCTTGCGACGGGATTCCATTTATAGCGCTTTCAGTACGGCGATGCCGGTGACGGATCGGCACGGGCTGGCCGGACGGAACAGCGAGCTTGAGAAGCTGGTCGAGGCGATCGTCGTTCAGCGGAAACATGCGGTGATCTTCGGAACGCGGGGATCAGGCAAGACTTCGCTGGCGCGAGTTTTCGGCGATCTGGCGGATGAGGCGGGATGCGTCGCGCTTTATGGATCGGCGAGTGGGGACGCGGATTTCGACGCGTTGTTCCGGCCTTTTCTGAGCGAACTGCCGATGAGTGGGGCGGGCCAGGAAAAAGCGCGCAAATTAATGAATGAAACCATTGATGGAACGCGTTTGGCGAACCTGCTGGTCGAAGACGTACGGCAGCGTACGATTTTGATCCTGGACGAGTATGACCGGGTCCGATCGGATGAGGCGAAGTCGGACGTGGCGACGCTGCTGAAGCTGCTCACCGACATTCACTCGCCGGTCCAGGTGGTACTGGTCGGCATCGCGGGAGACGTGGATGGGCTGATCGCGGCGCATCCGTCGTTGCGGCGACATATCGCGCCTCAGCGGGTCGCGCCGATCCCGAAGCCGGAGTTGGAGCGGCTGCTGATGAGCTGCGCGGACAATGCGCGGTTGAGGCTTGATCCGGACGCGCTCGACGCGCTGGCGGGCGCGGCGATGGGGTCGCCCTATCATGCGCGGCTGTTCGGCATGCAGGCGGCGCTCGTCGCCGAAGCGGCGGGCCGCGAGCGCATGACCCTGGCCGACGTGGAGCAGGGACTGGCGTCCGCGCTGGAAGACTGGGCGGAGATGAGCGGAGCGACGCACGCGCTGTTCCGCCGCATCTTGTGGGACGCGGGCGCGAACCGGCGGATGATCGCGCTGGCAGGGGTCGCAGCGTCCCAGATGTCGGTCATTTCTTATGACCGCCTCGTGCGCCTGAGCCATGAAGTATTGGGCGGCGGATCGATCAACGAAGGTCAGGCCGCCGACACGCTGCGGCGGCTGGAGCCGATCCTGACACCGATGCCCGGCGGCGAACTGTTCATGTTCGAAGATACGCTGGCGCCGCAGTTCCTGTTGCTGATGGCAAAGCAGCCGGTGCCCGCGACGCCCCCTGCCCCGACGCCTGCCGAAGAAATGCGCGCCATGCTGCGAGGAGTTGACGGGCTATGACCATGAACCCGATCGATCTGCTGTCCGCCGTCCAGGCCCGGTGGCGGACGGCGGCGCTGCTGGGCGGCACGCTGTTCCTGATCGTCGCCATATTGGCGTTCCTACAGCCCCGCCAATATGCGGCCACATCTTCACTGCTGCTGGACCTGTCGCAGACAGACCCAACCGATGCCAATAATCAACCGGGCGCGCGCGTGGAAGTGGACAGCATATTGGGCACGCAGACGGACGTCATCCGATCCGCCAAGGTCATCAATGCGGTGGCGAAGGAAGCCGGGTTCGTCGATGAACTGCCGAAGGATATCCCGCTCGATGCGCGCGTGCAGCAAGCGGCCGACCGCGTGCGGGCCAGCCTAACCGTGACGACCGGGCGGCAGAGCAATGTGCTGCAATTGCAATATATGGATGCCGATCCGGCCGTCGCGGCGAAGGTCGCGAACCTGGCCGCACAAGTCTACATGCGCGAGCAGGTCGAACTGCGCGCCTCCCCTGCGCGAGGATCGGCCAAATGGTTCGACGAGCAGACGCAGGAAGTACGCCGCCGGTACGAGCTCGCGCAGAAGCGCCTGTCCGATTTCCAGCGCGCGCATGACATTATCGGCATCAACCGCATGGACCTTGAGGCCGAAAAGCTGAAGAACCTGTCCTATCAGCTTACCCAGGCGCAAGCCGAGGCGGCGGCTGCACGGTCGAAAGCCGGCGCGGGATCGGTGTCCGACATCGAAGGGTCGCTGATCGTCCAGAATTTGCAGGAGCAGGTGGCGACGCAATCAGGGCGTGTTTCGGAATTGTCGAAGACCCTTGGCCCGAACCATCCGAGCATGGTCGCCGCCAACGCCCAATTGTCGGAGCTTCAGTCGAAGCTGGCAGCGGCACGCGCCAGCCAGGCAGGCGCGGTGAACGCCAACAGCCGGGCGGCAAGCAGGCGCGAAGGGGACCTCAAGTCCAACATGGCGGGCCAGGAAGATCGCATGATCCGCATGTCGGACGTGCAGGACCAGTTGATGGTCATGCAGCGGGACGTGGATGCCGCGCGCCAGACCTATGACACGGTGCGCCAGCGCTTCAACGAAGCGACGCTGAAGAGCCAGATTTCGCAGCCCAATGCCAGCTTGCTGGACGAGGCGGCGGTGCCGTTGCTGCCAGCCAAGCCGAACATCATGCTGTGGCTGATCGCGGGGGTTGCGCTGGGCCTGATCGGCGGGGTGGCGGCAGTCGTCATCGCCGAGATCCTGAAGCCCCGCGTCCGTTCCGCAACCGGTGTCGCCAAGGCGACCGAAGTTGAAGTCATCACCGAACTGTTGCCGGTCCCCACACGGGGCGGCTGGTTCCTCAATCGGCAGGAGGCCGCATGAGACTGCGTTCCACGGCAGGCGCCCCACCCCAGTTGATGCCCGGCGGCGGGACCGCCGCGCTCCGGCCCAGAGGACGGGACAAGCAGAGCTTTGCGAAGCTGGCGGTCGATCACGGGTTCCTGGCGGAATCCGACGTCACCCGGGTCGACATGCATGCGCGCGAACATGGGCTTCCCTTTCACGAGGCAGCGGTGGAGATCGGCGCGCTAGATGCCGAGGCGGCCAATCTGCTGGCGGCACTGGCGGGCGGATTTTCGCTGCTGCCGACCGGAGATGAACGGATAGACCCGGCGGTGGTCGCGGCCTTTGATCCTGCAAGCCCCTATGCCGCCAAGATCAGGACGGTCCGGGCCAAGATGCGGGCAGCGGCGAAGGCGGGCGATCCGTCCGCGCTGCGGCTGGCGGTGCTGTCGGTGGATGCCGGAAACGAGGCTGCGGTGATGGCCGCGAACCTGGCGGTCGTGCTGGCGCAGATGGACGGTCAGACGATGTTGATCGACGTCGACATGGGCAATCCGTCGCTCGACCGGTTGTTCCGCGTCGCGAACAAGGCGGGATTGGCGGAACAGTTGATGGGCAGTGCGGCGTTGCTGCCAGCGGCCAAGACCGCGATCGAGGGATTGTGGCTGATGACCGCGGGACGCGCTTCGGGCAGCGCGTCGAGCCTGATCACGCGCGGCCCGCTGGCGGACACAGCCAATGGATGGGGCTTGAAGGAAACATCGATGCTGTTCTACCTTGCCGAGCGCAAGGGCGAGCAGACGCCGGTCGGCAGCATCCTGGCAGGGTTCGACGCCGTGGTCATCGTCGCCCGGCGCGGCGATACCGCGATCGCCGACCTGCGCCGCATCATCGACGATCTTGACCGGCAAGGCGTGCCGATCGCCGGGACGGTCATCGCATGAGTGCTGAGCGGGCCCTGCCTCAACCTTTTCCTGCCGCAGAAATGCAGGAAAAGAACGTCGTGGTGGGCGGCGTTCCGGTTTCCACCCTGTCCCTCGACGCCCTGATCACGAAGATGGTGCGAGAAGCCCCGCTCCGCCGGATGCAGCAGGAAACGCCATTGCTGGTGTTCGACTGCAACGGACAGGGCCTGTCGATGAATGCCATCGACCCGCAGTTCCGGGCCGATCTGGCTCAGGCGGACCTGATCCACGCCGATGGGCAGATCATCGTCAAGGCGTCACGCTGGTTCAGCAAGACGCCGATCGCGGACCGGTCGAGCACCACGGACATGTTCATCGACAGCCTGCCGCGCGCAGCCGCACAGGACGTGCGCTATTATCTGCTCGGCGGCGAGGAGAAGGTGAATGCCGAGTGCGCCCGGCGGATCACCGAACAGACGCCGGGCCTCAAGCTGGCGGGCCGCCGCAACGGCTTCTGGAAAGCGGAAGACGAGGACGCGCTGATAGAGGAGATCAACGCGGCGGCGCCTGACGTGCTTTGGGTAGGAACGGGAAAGCCGCGCGAGCAGGCATTTTGCGTACGTAACCGACATCGCATCAAAGCGGGGTGGATCGTCACTTGTGGCGGCCTCTTCAACTATGTGACCGGCGATTACCCACGCGCGCCGATGTGGATGCAGAATGCGGGGCTTGAGTGGCTGCACCGGATGGCGACACGGCCACGGCAGCTGGCCTGGCGCTACATCACCACCAATCCCCATGCGCTTTGGCTGATCTGGAAGCATCGCCATGGCTGATGGGACAGCGGTTGCGCAAGCCCACCCCCTAACCCCCTCCCGCTTGCGGGAGGGGGAACTGGAGAAAGACTTGCCCAACCCGCAGCGAGAGGGGCAGCTGATAGGGCGCGCGACCTCCTGCTCTCCGGAGACGCGCGTGAGGAAATTGGGAAGCGTCTTTGGCCGATTTGGCCTTGCCAGCCTGTCGTCCGCCATCGTGTCGGTCAGCCATCTGGCCGTGCAGCTTTTTTCGATCCATCATCTGGGCACAGCGGCGATCGGTACGCTGGCCTTCCTGCTGGTGATCATCCAGTTCGGCTATGGCCTGTCCAACGCGCTGGTGTCGACGCCCTACACGATCGCGGTCAATCAGGATGACCGAGCCGATCGCACGTCATTCGACTTCTTCTTTCCGGTGAACCTGCTTCTGGCGGCGAGTCAGGGACTGATCTGCGCGGGAATAGCCTGGGCCACGGCATCCCCGGCAGCGGCGGCGATGTTCGGGCTTGCGGGCACCTTGTCGCTCATCCGCTGGTTCGGCCGATCCAATGCCTATGCGCATCACCGGCCCGCGCGCGCGGCGCGATCGGACCTCGTCTATGCAGGGACGATCGTTGCTGGCCTGCTTGTGGCCACGCGGACAGGCGCTGACCTGGCGAGCATCGGCGCGATGCTGGTCGTTGCGAGCCTTGCCGGGCTGCTGCCATTTGGAATTTCCTATGTGCGGCGGCACTTCATCATGCGGCCCACGACGGCGTTGAGCGCCTATCGCCCGGTGTGGCGCGAGCAGTCCAGCTGGACATTGGTGGGGGTGCTTTCGACCGAGGCGACGTCGAACGCGCACAGCTATATCGTGACCCTGCTTGCCGGGCCTGCCGCCTTTGCGCCTGTTGCGGTGGGCATGCTGTTCTTCCGGCCGGTCAATGTGTGCATCACCGCGCTTACCCAGCTGGAGCGGCCCCGCATGACCCGTGCGGTGGCGCGCGGGGATCATGACGGCGCGATCAAGTCCGAGCGGATATTCATGGGCGCGCTGGTATTCCTGTGGGCGGGGACATGCGTGCTTGCGGCGCTGGTGCTGTTTGCCTTTCCGCAGTTGATCCTGAAACCGACGCTGGATTGGCAGCTGGTCGCGATCGCGGTGGGACTGTGCGCGCTGCTGTCGCTGGTCCAGTGCGTGCAGACGCCGATGAGCGTGATGACTCAGGCGCGCAAGGCGTTCCGGCCGCTCGCCCATCAGAGCCTGCGCAGTTGCGGCGTCGGCATAGCGGCGGTGACGCTGCTGACGCTGGCGGTTGCGCCGATCTTTTCGATTGCGGGCGTGGTGTTGTCACAGCTGGTGATGATGCTGGGCATCTGGCAGCTCGACCGCAAGTGGCGGACGAGCCAGCGGGCTGAGGGCTGAAACCATGGCGTCGGCATGGCACCGCATGGGCACTGCGCCCTCCCTCCCCTCTCCTGCGGCTTCGCAGGACAGCCGGATGGTCGTGGTCGCGCAGATCTTCTACTTCGTGTTCCTGATGATGGTCTTCATCGGCCAGCAGCCTTTTGCCTCGCGCACGCAGGATGAGCTGGTGGCGATGGCGGCGGACAATGACGGGTCGGACCTGTTCAAGCAGGCGCTGTTCATCGGCTTTGCGCTGCTGCTGACGGTGGTGCAGCTGTTGCGGCAGCACCCGCTGAAATACCGTTTCACCTTCTGGCCGCTGGCGATCATGCTTGTGTGGTTCCTGATCACTTGCAGCTGGGGCGTCGATCCGTTCGTGTCCTTCAAGCGAGTGATGCAGCAGTTCATCGTGATCTACATCACCTTCTGCGCTTTGGCGCTGATCGGGCCGGAACGGTTGCTGACGGCGCTGCGATGGGCGCTGATCTCCTCGCTGCTGATATGCTGGGTATCGATGCCGCTGACCTCAGCGGCGGTGCATCCGCCGACCGAGAGCGACAAGGCGCTGATCGGCGCGTGGCGCGGGTTCTTCTTCCACAAGAATATCGCGGGCGCGGTGATGGCGCTGTGCTTCATCGTGTGCGGCAATGCGTGGATCGACCGGCGCAAATGGTATTATGCGTTGTTTGCCGTCATGGCGTTCGTCTTCGTCATCGGGACGAAGAGCAAGACGTCGCTGGCGCTGTGCGTGGGGATGCTGGCGATCAGCAACATCTACCGCGCGCTGAGCGATAATACGCAAAAGCGGGCGATCCTGCTCATCATGCTTGGCTTTGGGATGGTCGGGTTCCTGGGGCTATACATCGCCTACCAGCCGACGATCGAGCGGCTGTTCGCTGATCCGACGAGCTTTACCGGGCGCGTGTCGATCTGGCGTGTGGTGTTCGATTATCTGGCGGATCACCCGTTCCTGGGGGCGGGCTTTGGCGGCTTCTGGCAGGTGGGGGCGAACTCACCGGCGCATGACTATCTCAACCAGCAGTTCCAGATGCTCACGGCGCATTCGCATGACGGCTATCTGGAGATCTGGGTGACGACCGGGCCGCTGGGGCTGGCGCTGCTGCTGCTGAGCTTCCTCGCGCTGCCAACCTATTGGTTCCTGACGGGATCGACCAGGGAGAACCAGCATCTGATGGTTCCAGCCTTCGCGATCTGGGTGTTCGTCATGTACCAGAATCTGCTGGAAACCTCCTTCTTCGACAAGGACCGGCAGGTCTGGGTGATCTTCCTCGCGGCCATCGCGACCGCGCACGCAACCTTCAAGGCCAAGCCGCGCCCGCAGTGGCAGCGGCGGCGCATTTCTTCCCGGGAGGCCTTCCATGGCTAGGATCATCGTCTGCATTGCCACATGCAACCGGCCGCAGGGGTTGCGGCGGACGCTGGAGTCGATCGCCGCGCTGGAGACGGCGCATCAGATCGAGGTGCTGGTCGCCGATAATGACGCGGCGCGGGCCGAAGGCATGGGCGTGGTCGAACGGCTCGCGGCGCAAGGCTATCGCTGGCCGATCAAGGCGCTGCTGGTGGCGGAGCGGGGCATTCCGGTGGTGCGCAACAGGCTGGTGGAGGAAGCGCTCGCGCGGCCCGGCGCGACGCATGTGGCGATGCTGGACGATGATGAGGCTGCCTCGCCCGGCTGGATCGATGCGCTGGTGGACACGGCCATGCGGTGGAATGCCGATGTCGTGGGCGGAGCGGTGGCGCGGGAGATGGACGCGCGGGTGGCGCGCTGGGCCGCGCGGCATCCCTTGTTACAGGCGAAGCGGCGCGGGAATTCGGGGCCGGTAGCTTTGGTCGATAGTACCGCCAATGTGCTGATGGCCGCGCAGGCGCTGCACCAGATGGGCGAGCGGCCTTTCGACGAACGCATGGCGCTGACCGGCGGGTCGGACAAGCAGCTGTTCAGCCGCATGGCGCGCAAGGGGTTCCGCTTTGCCTGGTCGGAAGAGGCGCTGGTGACGGAACTTATTCCGGCGAGCCGTGTGACGGCCAAATGGCTACTGATGCGCGGCTATCGGCTGGGCATGACCGACATGATGGTCGAGCGCTTCCACAAGGGGCGGCTGCGTACCCTGCTGATCGAAGCGCCGCGCATCGCCGCCGGGTTCCTCGTCGGCACGCTGGGCGCTGCCGCAACATTCGACCGGGGCAAGCGCGTGGTGCGGCTGGGCAAGCTATACCGCGCCATCGGCAAGATCGCCGGGATCGCCGGTTTCCGTTATGAAGAATATCGAAAGGTGCACGGCGCATGAGCGATGCCGCCCCCTTCTTTTCCGTGGTCATCCCCCTCTACAACCGCGCGGCGATCGTCGGTGACACGATCCGATCCGTGCTATCGCAGGATTGGCAGGATTTCGAGATCGTCGTGATAGACGATGGATCGCGAGACAATCCCCGGCCTGCGATCGAAGCCATCGGCGACAAGCGGGTGCGCTATATCAGGCAGGACAATGCCGGAGGCGGGGCGGCGCGCAACCATGGGATCGAAACCGCGCGGGGACGCTATATCGCTTTCCTCGATTCCGACGATCTTTTCCTGCCGGGAAAGCTATCCATCATGGCCCGCGCGCTGAAGGATGATGACGGCCGCACGGTCCTCTATTCGCGGATGAAGGTAGACCGGGGTGTCGACCGTTACTGGATAAGGCCCGATCGGGGCATCCGGGACGGCGAGGATGTCGGCGAATATCTGTTCTGCGCCAACCAGTTCATGCAGACGTCGACCATGGTCGTGCCAAGCGACATGGCGCGCAAGGTGCTGTTCGATCCGGCGCTGAAGAAGGGACAGGATCTGGACTTCTGCGTCCGGTTGCAGGGCGCCGGGGCGCGGTTCAAGATGGTCGAGGAGCCGCTGACGGTGTGGCTCGATGCGACCGAAGCAGGCCGTACATCCTATGTCCGGGGCTATGAAACCTCGCTCGATTGGCTCGACCGCTGCGGTCATATGCTGACTGGCCGGGCACGGCGCGGCTATCGCGCGACCGTGCTCGCCTATCATATGGCGCCGGTGCGGCCCCTCGCCGCTCTCCGGGATCTGGTGGTCGGCCTGTTTGCGGGCGGCGTACCGCCAAGGGTGGTGGCACGGCAGCTGCTCAGGTCGTTTCTGCCAAAGCCGCTCTACCGGTCGCTGGTGAACCGTTTCGTGCTGCGGTTCGGCAAAGGCGAACCGGCCCATGGCGGGGCGCGGTCGTGATGACGGCGTGGCAATCGCCATCGCAGCTGCAGGCTGCCGTCGCCGAACCCGTTTTCTCGGTCGTCATCCCCACCTATCAGCGGCGCGACGCTGTCGTGGCCGCAGTGCTGTCCGCGCTGGAGCAGAGCATCGCGGTCATCGAGGTGATCGTCGTCATCGATGGGTCGACCGACGGCACCGAATTGGCGCTTCAGGCCATCAAGGACCCGCGCCTGTCCGTTATCGTGCAGCAGAACCGGGGCGCATCGGCAGCACGTAACGCGGGCATCGATCAGGCACGGGGGCGATATATCGCATTCCTGGATTGCGATGACCGTTTCCTGCCGCATCATCTGGCCGACCTGCTGCCGCTGCTGGAGGAGAATGAGAATATCGTTGCCTATGGCCAGGTGCTGGCAGACCGGGGCGGCGGGCGTAATTTCCTGAAGCCCCCGCGCGCGATACAGCGCAACGAGCCGGTGGACCGCTACCTGATGTGCGATCGGGGCTTCATCCAGACGAGCAGCGTGGCGCTCAGCCGTTCGCTGGCGGAGAAGGTGCGGTATCGCGAAGATGTGAAGTTCGGCGATGATACCGATTTTGCGCTGCGCCTGTCACTGGCAGGGGCAGTCTTCGTGATGGCGAGCCGCCCCGGCACCATATGGACTGACAGGCAGGCGCAGGACCGCTTGTCGCAGGTTCGCGGCAATGTTGGCAGTCTGGCGTGGCTGGCCGACCTGCGCCCGCATATCTCCACGCGTGCCTTTTCGGGCTATATGGGCTGGCATGCCGCAAAGAGTATCTGGCCGACCGAGCGGCTGCGCGCCATCCGCTATTATCTGACGGCCTTGCTGCACGGCGCTTATGGCCCACGTCTGGCGGGTGCCGTGCTGATGCAGATCGTCCTGCCTGACGGTGTTTATCGAAGCCTTTGCGACCGGTGGATCGATGTCTCCCGCCTCTTCACCGGACGGAGGCAGAGCCTGTGATGCGGCGCGAATTCCTGACAGGCGCAGCGACATTGGCCGCCTGCTCCCCCATACCGCCTGGCGCGGCGCGCGCGGTGTCGCGCGAAGGGCTGGCCGATCACGCCAGACAATCCGGCCGCTATTTTGGCGCGGCCGTGAAGTCGCGGCTGCTGCGCGAGGACAGGGCCTACCGCGCGGCGGCCGCGCGGGAATGCAATATATTGGTGCAGGAATATGAACTGAAGCGCAAAACCGCCGAACCCAAGCCCGGCAAATATGATTTCAAAGGCGCGGACGAGATCATCGATTTCGCGCAGCAGCATGGGATGCGGGCGCGTGGGCACACGCTGGTCTGGTACACGGCCAATCCCACATGGCTGGAACCAGCGGTGGAACGGGCGGGGAAAGCGGAACAGCGACGCTTGATGACCAGCTATATCGACGTCGCCATGCGCCGCTATGCCGGCCGGATCAGCGAATGGGACGTGGTCAACGAGACGCTGGAACCCAATCAGGGCCGAGCAGACGGCATGCGTGCGGAAAACCTTTGGATGAAAGCCATGGGCGAACATTATATCGACCTTGCCTTCCACCGCGCCCGAGAAGTCGATGGCGACGCTACGCTGTTCCTTGGCGATTATGGGCTGGAGCATGATTCCCCGCGGTGCGAACGGCGGCGGACGGCGATGCTGAAGCTGCTCGATCGCTTGCTTGGGCGCGGCGTGCCGATCGATGCTGTCGGAGTTCAGGGGCACTTGAAGCCCTATAGGGAGCCCTTCAAGCAACGGCAGTTCGCCGACTTTCTGGATAGGCTGAGCGGGTACGGGCTGAAGCTCGCTATCACCGAACTGGACATTGCCGATCGTGGCGGTCCGCCCAATCCGGAAAAACGAGACCGCGAGGTCGCGGCGTTCGGCAAGGCTTTCCTAGACGTCGCTCTGGACAATCCGGCGGTGGAATCGGTGCTCTGCTGGGGTGTTTCCGACCGATACTCATGGCTGTCCGCCTATCCTGAATATAAGTGGCCGGACGGGCAATTGTCCCGCGGCCTGCCTCTTGATGGCAAAATGACGCGCAAGCCATTTTGGGACGCGATCGCAGGCGCATTCGACGCGGCGCCGCCTGTTGGCAGGAGGACTCGGGCATGAGGGTCGCCTCCCTCACAGGACTTCGCGGGGTCGCGGCGGTTTCCGTCCTGCTCTACCATATCCCGCATCAACCCGCCTTTTCGCAATTTGCGATTCCGCTGTTTTCCCGCGCCTATCTCGCCGTCGATCTGTTCTTTATCCTGAGCGGCTTCGTCATTTCCTACGGTTATCATGACCGGGTCGTGACGCATCTGAGCCGGGCAAGCTATGCCGATTTCCTGATCAATCGCATGGCCCGGGTGTGGCCGCTGCACCTGATCGTGACATTGGTGTTCGGGCTTCGCATCCTGCTGAACGTTTCCGGCAACCAGTCGATCGACTTGAACGCGGGCAACGTGATCAGCAATCTATTCATGGTGCAAAGCTGGGGATGGGGTACGGAGCCGATCGCTGGCAATAGCTGGTCGGTCAGTACCGAAGTTGCCGCCTACCTGATCTATCCCCTGATAGCGATGCTGGCCTTTTCGCGCTTGGCCTGGGCGCAGGCGGCGCTTTGCATCGGGGTGCTGATGTTCGTGGCATCGTCAGGCCTTGGATCGAGCGGGCCGCTGGACGTCAATGATAGCGACAGTGTGTTGACGCTGTTGCGCTGCCTTGCGGGCTTCTCGCTGGGCGTACTGACATATCGGGTTGCGGACCATCCTGTATGCAAGGCGGTGATCGATCGCAGGGGCGGCTTTGCAGGGGTCTGCGCCCTGATCGCGCTGGCGCTGCTGTTGCCGGGAGCCGATGTGCTGGTCGTGTGCCTGATGCCTGCGCTGGTGCTGAGCTGCTATTATGATGGGCCTGCCGCGCGCGCTGTGATGGCCAACCGATTGAGCTTTCACCTCGGCCTCATCAGCTATTCCATCTATCTTTGGCATCCGCTGGTGCGTGACGTCGCGGCGCGTACGATGGGTGTGGCGCAGCGGCACGGGATTGCCGGGATGGATTGGCTGTTCGTGCTGGGGATGCTGGTCGTCACCTGGCTGATTTGCTGGGCCAGCTACCTGTTGATCGAGGTGCGCGGGCATCAGCTGATCAAGTGGATGCAAAAGGGACGCCCGCAGCGTCCGGCCGCACTGGAACCGGCGGCGCCATGATGGGCAAGCCGATCTGGATCGCCATCCCGACATTCAAGCGGCCAGCCGAATTGCGGCACTTGCTGGAAACGCTGACGCGGCTGGCGCGGCGGCAGGATGTCATGGTGCTGGTCGCGGACAATGACGGGGAGGCAGCGGATGGCGCTGCTGTGGTGGAAGCTTTGCGAGGGGACGGCTATCCCCTCCCCCTTAGGCTGCTGCGGGTGGCGGAGCCGGGGCTTTGCTCTGTCCGCAACGCGATATGTGAAACGGCGATGGCTGATCCGGCCATGCGGTTCATCGCCATGATAGATGATGACGAGTGGCCTCAGCCGGGCTGGCTGGACGCCCTGCTCGCCTGTCAGGCGCAAGTGGGCGCGGATGTGGTGGCGGGACCTGTCGACTTTCACTTTACGGGGAAACCCCCGCGATGGGCCGGGCAGACGCTGGTGTTCCGGCCCGAACGGCGCGCCTGGGGAGCGACGGGGATGCTGTGGGCCAGCAATAACCTGCTGGTGAGCCGGAGGGCGCTGGAGATGGTGACGCGGCCGTGGTTCGATCCGCGCTTCAACCGCAGCGGGGGCGAGGATCTGGATTTCCTGGCGCGGCTGCGGGAAGCAGGCGCGCGGTTCGCCTGGGCGCCCGAGGCGCGTGTCAGCGAATGGGTTCCGCCGGAGCGGGCGAAGCTGAACTGGGTGCTCAAGCGGATGTGGCGGATCGGCTTTACCGAAACGCTGGCGCGGCGAAAGCGGCGGCCGGGGCGCCTGGCCCGGCTTGCGCTGCTCGGCCGGACGCTGGGCATATTGGCGTTGCGCACCATTGGCCTTGCGGGGCTGATCCTGCCCGGCACGCGCCGCGTGGACGTTGCCGGGCAGTGGGTGAAATGCTGGGGACGCCTCTATGCCCTCTCGGGCGGCGCCCACAGCCATTATGGCGCGTTGTAGATACGGAAGCTCTTGATGATCATGTCGCCCGAGCCGTCATCATAGGCCCCGCTGGTTTTCACCGCGACGTCCATGATCGGATACCAGCGGTGCCCCTGGAAGGGATTGACCGACTGATAGGTTTCGACCCCGTCCACGAACCAGGTGATATAGTCGCGCTGAATATCCACCGCGAAGCTGTGGAAACCCTGGGAGAAGCCGTTCAGGCCGTAAGCCTGCTCCGCCTGGATCGTGACGCCCCGCTGAAAGCTGCGCACGCCGCCGCTGCCGCCATGGATGGTCTGGCCGATGTGGCGGTCGAAGTCCCAATAGCTCTGATAGCCAAAGCCTTCATAGATATCGATTTCGGGCGGCCAGCCGCTGGTGGAGATCAGCCAGAATGCAGGCCATGATCCGCGGCGGCTGGGCATCTTCGCTACCCATTCATATTGGCCGTAGCCGATCTGCGAGGCGATGAAGTTGCGGCCGTCCAGTACGGTGGCGCCATAATACCAGTTCTGGCCTTCATACCAGATGGGCGTCTTGAGCTTCTGGCTGTGCAGGACGAGCCCCTGCGTACCCCAGTAGACGGGCCCCTCCACGCCGGGGAAGACGGATGAATCGAGGTAGAGGCCGGCTTCGCCATTGGCGATCTGGGTGCGGCCATGCGAGAGCGAGGTGGCCCAGCGGTCCCAGCCGCCGTCAGGGGAGCGCTTGTGCGTCTCCTTCTTAAGCTCGAACTGAAGCGTGCCCGTCGCCGCGAAGGCGCGAGGTTGGCGGAAGGTGCCGCTTGCCTTGAGCGTCGGCGCGGCGGCGCTGGTAGCGGTGATGGTCGCGAGCGATTGCCCCTGCAGGCCGCCCCAGGGTGCTTCGCGCAGCTTCACCTGGAACTGCTGTCCTTCGGCGAGGCTGGTGATCGGCACCTCGACCGTCTGGACGAGCGGATCGCCGGGGCGGAAGATGACGACCGTGTCGACGGTCTGGTAATTATATCCCGACAACGCTCGCAGCGTGCCTGATCCGTTAATCGTGATGACCCGCGCGATGACCGTGTTGGGCGTCGGCCGGTCCAGCGTCACCGGCACATAAGCAGTGCCGCTGCCCGGAAGAACCGTGGCATTGCCCAGCGACAGTGTCGCCTTGTCCGGCAGCTTTGTACCGCTGGCGAAATCGAAAGTGGAAAAGCTCGACGTCATGGTCGAGCTCGGACCAGTCGTGGACGAAGTCGTCGAAGATGTGGTCAACGCTGGTGCGCTGCCCAGCAGAGTGGTTGTCGATCCAGTCGATGAGGTGGGTGACGATCCGCCCGATATGATTGTCGCGGCCCCCGCCGCCATGACGCACAAAAGCGATAATCCGGCTCCAACCATGGAGCCGGTCAGCCTGATATTCATGTTTGCAACCCCCGCTTATTAGCCCCCTTAGGGTCCTATACGAAGGTTAACAAAAACTTCCGGTCAAGCACGGCTCATCGCAAAGGAGAGATCTTTGCGACGAGCCGAGGAACTTATTCAGCTGCCTGGATGAGCGGCTCTGGTTCGGGCTCCGCGCCCCTGCCCACGCTGACATAGGTAAAGCCGGCGGCTTCGGCGTCCGCCGGGCGGTAGATGTTGCGCAGGTCGACAAGGCCGTCCCCGTTCATCACCGACCGGAGGCGTGGCAGGTCCAGAGCCCGCAAGGCGTCCCATTCGGTGACGATCACCACGGCCGAGGCTCCCTTTGCCGCGTCATAAGGGCTGGTGCAAAAGTCCACATTCTGGAGCATCGAACGCGCGGCATCCATGCCTTCAGGGTCATAGGCGCGGACCTGCGCGCCCGCATCCTGCAGTGCCTGGATGATGGAGAGCGAGGGCGCATCCCGCATGTCGTCGGTGTTGGGCTTGAAGGTAAGGCCCAGCACGCCGATCGTCTTGCTCCGTACCGATCCATTGCACACGGCGACCACCTTGCGAGCCATGGCGCGCTTGCGGCTTTCGTTGATCGCCACCGTCGTTTCGATCAGGCGGATGGGCGCGCCCGCATCCTCGGCGGTCTTCACGAGAGCCAGCGTGTCCTTCGGGAAGCAGGACCCGCCATAGCCGGGACCAGCGTGGAGGAACTTGCTGCCGATGCGGTTGTCCAGGCCGATGCCGCGCGCGACCTGCTGCACGTCCGCGCCGACATGTTCGCACAGTTCCGCGATTTCGTTGATATAGGTGATCTTCATCGCAAGGAAGGCATTGGCCGCATATTTGATCAGCTCGCTGGTGCGCCTGCCGGTGAACTGAATGGGAGCCTGGTTGAGGTAAAGCGGACGGTAGACTTCTTCCATCACCGGGCGCGCGCGATCATCCTCTATGCCGATGACGATGCGGTCAGGCCGCTTGAAATCCTGGATCGCCGCCCCTTCCCGAAGGAATTCAGGGTTGGAGGCGACAGCAAATTCCGCGGCCGGATTGGTTTCCCGGATGATCCGGTCGACTTCGTCACCGGTGCCGACCGGAACGGTGGATTTGGTGACGATGACGGTGAAGCCGCGCAAGGAGGATGCGATTTCCCGCGCGGCGTCATAGACGTAGCTGAGGTCCGCATGGCCATCGCCCCGCCGAGCAGGCGTGCCGACCGCGATGAACACGACATCGGCCTCTGCGACAGAGGCAGCAAGGTCCGTCGTGAAGGTCAGCCGTCCCGCCTTCACATTGCGCGCGATCAGGTCGGCAAGACCCGGCTCATAGATGGGAACGCCGCCTCCGCGCAGCACCTCGACCTTTGACACATCCTTGTCGACGCAAATGACGTCATGGCCAAAGTCCGCCAAGCATGCGCCCGAAACCAACCCGACATAGCCCGATCCGGTCATAACGATCCGCATCACCATTCTCCCTTCGAAAGAGCTTCGCGCCTGGCATCCGTTCCGCGAAGAAGGGCGCAAGAAACCAACCCCGCAAAACGCAGGATGACGGGCTCAGCCATTCACCATGAACCGGACGCACAGGCGCTAAAGCCCGACATCCAAAAGCTGGAACCAGCCAGCTATTGATGCGGCGCAGCATAGCGTTCGAGGCCAAGTGGATGCAACGCAGCCCGCCGCTCGGCAGACACATATGAGCGTGGAAGCAGCGCTTACTTACCGGAAAATATGGTCAGATGCCGCCGGTCACGACGGGCCAGCCGCCACTTTCCAGGCGATTGGTGAGATCGGCGACGCACTGTTCCAGGGTTGCCGCGTCCGTTGACCGGATGACGAAGTTCGCGCCTGTCCTTCCTTCGCGGAAGAAGGGATAGCTGCCGATCTGACAGCCTTCATGGCTACGCTCCGTCTTGGCGAGGATATCGGCAATCTCGCTTTCCGCGACCCAGCAGCCGATCTGCGCAGACATCAGCGGGCGACCACCTTCCAGCGTGCCGGTCAACATGTCCAGCATGCCTGCGGTGATATGGGGCACACCGGCCATGATGAAGATGTTGCCGTGACGGATACCGGGCGCGCCCGACATGCGGTTTTCGATGAGGTCGGAGCCTGCCGGCACTCTCGCCATCCGTAACCGCGCGTCGGTGAGGCCGCCGCGCGTTTCATAATAGCCCTGCAGCATGGCGCGCGCCTCAGGGTGAATTTCGACGTTCACCTCAAGCGCCCGCGCAATCGCATCGACGGTGATGTCATCATGCGTCGGCCCGATGCCGCCGGTCGTGAACAGATAGTCATTGCGGGCGCGAAGCGTGTTCACCGCCTCGACAATGGAGTCGCTGTCGTCGGCGATCACGCGGACCTCCCGCAACCTGATCCCCTGCACATTCAGCCAGGACGCGATCTGCGCGATATTCTTGTCCTGGGTTCGGCCGGACAGAATCTCGTCTCCGATCACGATCAGCGCGGCGGTCCAGATGCGTTCGGTTACGGGCATGGGGCTGGCCATAGCCCTTGATCGGTCTGCTGCCTAGCCCGGCGCGAACGGGGCCTCGCAATATCACCTTGTTCCGCCTATAATCGCATCATGACCGAATATATGACGATGACGGCCGATGCGCCGATTTCCCGATCGACCGCGATCAAATTGTACGACGCGACAGGCTTTGACGGCATGCGCAAGGCGGGCCGGTTGGCGGCGGAGATCCTCGACGCATTGGTGCCGCATGTCGTGCCGGGCGTCACCACCGGCGAGTTGGACGACATCGTCCGTCGCATGACGCTGGATGGCGGCGGCGTACCCGCGACCCTTGGCTATCGCGGCTACACGCACAGCTGCTGCATCTCACTCAACAATGTCATCTGCCATGGCATACCTGGCGACCTGAAGCTGAAAGAAGGCGATATCCTGAATATCGACGTGACGCCGCTCGTCGATGGCTGGCACGGCGACACCAGCCGCATGTTCATCGTCGGCGAAACGAGCATCAAGGCCAAGCGGCTCATCGAAGTAACCTATGAGTGCCTGATGCTGGGCATCGAACAGGCAAAGCCCGGCAATCATCTCGGCGACATCGGCTATGCCATTCAGCGGCATGCGGAGAAGCATCGCTACGGCGTGGTCCGCGATTTCTGCGGCCATGGCCTTGGCCGGGTGTTCCATGACAGCCCGGAAGTGGTCCATATCGGCCGTCCGGGAACGGGCCCGGAACTTCGTCCCGGCATGTTCTTCACGATCGAGCCGATGATCAACATCGGGAAGCCTGGCGTGAAGATGCTGGAGGATGGCTGGACGGCAGTGACGCGCGACCGGACGCTTTCGGCACAATTCGAACACAGCATCGGCATCACCGAGACAGGCTGCGAAATCTTCACGAAGAGCCCGGCCGGACTGGATGCGCCGCCCTATCTGGGATGAACTTCCGGCTGCCTAAAATTTAGGCAGGACTAATCGCAGCTGCCCAGAAACCGGGCGATATGGACAAAGATTGCTGCATCTACGAAAGCGTGGCTAAGCGATTCGCCAATTGGCACGGTAATTGATTGTTCAAAGGCGCGGCTCATGTCTTTGGGGGGCATGAAGATCGTTGCTTTTGAAGATGGGTGGATGGAGAGCGTCTCCATCATCAAGCGCGGGTTTGGGTTGGGAATAGAGTGATGAAAAAGATCGAAGCGATCATCAAGCCGTTCAAGCTCGACGAGGTGAAGGAAGCGCTTCACGAAGTTGGCGTGTCCGGCATCACGGTTACCGAAGCCAAGGGTTTCGGCCGCCAGAAGGGACATACCGAACTCTATCGCGGCGCTGAATATGTCGTCGATTTCCTGCCCAAGGTGAAGCTGGAGGTCGTGGTCGACGATTCTCTGGCGGACCGCGTGGTGGAGGCGATTTCCACCGCTGCTCAGACCGGCCGCATCGGCGACGGCAAGATCTTCATCACCGCAATCGAAGGTGCCGTTCGCATTCGTACCGGCGAGCGGGACAGCGACGCCATCTAAACCGCATCAAATCCGATTTCGCGCCAGCTTCGTGGAGGGGCTGGCGAACTGCAACATCCAAGACCCCTTCGGGGGGGCAAATATGAAAGAAGGGCAAGCGCACATGGCCAACACGCCAAAAGACATCCTGAAGATGATCGAAGAAAAGGAGATCGAGTGGGTCGATCTGCGCTTCACCGATCCCAAGGGCAAGTGGCAGCACCTGACCATGGTGTCTTCCGTGCTGGGCGAAGATGAGCTGAACGAAGGCCTGATGTTCGACGGTTCGTCGATCGAAGGCTGGAAGGCGATCAACGAGTCCGACATGATCCTGAAGCCCGACCTGGACGCCGTCTATGTCGATCCCTTCAGCGCGACCCCGATGCTGATCCTGTTCTGCGATATCGTCGAACCCGACACTGGCGAACTCTATGCCCGTGACC
Source organism: Sphingobium sp. S6 (assembly GCF_905120495.1). Classification (NCBI taxonomy): domain Bacteria; kingdom Pseudomonadati; phylum Pseudomonadota; class Alphaproteobacteria; order Sphingomonadales; family Sphingobiaceae; genus Sphingobium; species Sphingobium sp. S6. The sequence goes on from NZ_CAJHOG010000001.1 coordinate 891,860, forward strand.
CGCGTTCGACCGCCAAGCGCGCAGAAGCCTTCGTCAAGTCGGCTGGTTTCGGCGACACAGTCTATGTCGGCCCCGAAGCCGAATTCTTCATGTTCGACGACGTCCGCTTCAACAACGACTATAACGAGTCCTTCTACAAGATCGACGACATCGAACTGCCGACCAACACCGGCCGCGAATATGAGGGCGGCAACCTTGCCCACCGTCCGCGCGCCAAGGGCGGCTACTTCCCCGTCGCTCCGGTCGATCCGGCCACCGACATCCGCGCCGAGATGGTCACCACCATGCTCGAAATGGGCCTGCCCTGCGACAAGCACCACCATGAGGTGGCTGCGGCCCAGCATGAACTCGGCCTGACCTTCGGTACGCTGGTGCAGACCGCCGACCGCATGCAGATCTACAAGTATGTCGTGCAGATGGTCGCCCAGGCCTATGGCAAGACCGCAACCTTCATGCCGAAGCCGATCGCAGCCGACAACGGTTCGGGCATGCACACGCACATGTCGATCTGGGACGGCGGCAAGCCGCTCTTCGCGGGCGAAGGCTATGCCGGCCTCAGCGATATGTGCCTCTACTTCATCGGCGGCGTCATCAAGCACGCCAAGGCGCTGAACGCCTTCACCAATCCGACCACCAACAGCTACAAGCGTCTGGTGCCGGGCTTTGAAGCGCCGGTTCTGCTGGCCTATTCGGCGCGCAACCGCTCGGCTTCCTGCCGTATTCCCTATGGCGCGGGTTCGAAGGCCAAGCGCGTGGAATTCCGCTTCCCCGACGCGATGGCCAACCCCTATCTGTGCTACGCAGCGCTGCTGATGGCTGGCCTCGACGGCATCGAGAACAAGATCCATCCGGGTTCCGCGATGGACAAGAACCTCTATGACCTGCCGCCGGAAGAACTGAGCCAGGTGCCGACCGTTTGCGGTTCGCTCCGTGAAGCGCTGAACAGCCTGGAAGCCGATTATGAGTTCCTGCTGAAGGGCGACGTGTTCACCAAGGACCAGATCGAAGCTTATATCGAGCTGAAGTGGCCCGAAGTGTACCGCTGGGAAATGGCTCCCTCGCCGGTCGAATTCGACATGTATTACAGCGCCTGATTCGATCAGACTGTAGGTTATTGAAAGGCTCGGCAGCGAAAGCTGCCGGGCCTTTTCGCTTTGTTGGGCGAACGCGTCAGCGCGGCGTTGTTGAGTGGAGGGCCTGGATGTGGGCGGTCACCATGAGAACGCACGGGCCGGCACTGGCGTGATCGGGGCGCGACAAAAGGAGCAGCCCGACCGTTCGGCTGTCTGCTACACTCGTATCTTTTGATAATCTCGTAGGCGGGTCAGCTCTGATCAGGGATCGATGCGCCGAACAGCAACACCGGCTCTCCCGCAGGAGACAGCGCGATCTCGCCGCCTGCGCTCGTGACGAGGCTGCGCACCATCCAGGCGGCAGCGGTTCGAGAGGCGAGGCCTTCGTCCGGCAGCGTGCCTGCAAGCGCGGAACGCAGATCAGGGTCCAGCACAAGCTTGGGTCCTTCGGCGCGCACCACGATTTCGGTGACACCGGGCCGCCGTTCCGCACCGATATCGAGTTGTCCGCCACGCACCAGGGCGTCGCCTGCGATCAGGGCGAGATTGAGCAGCACCTTGACCGGCAGCTTGTCGAGCATGTCGTCATCGACCAGCCAGCCGATCTTAACACGTCCAGCACCCGCAAACATGCCCTCGATCGCAACGCGCGCCTCATGCGTCGGGACTGCATCGCCGAAGCCGCCCGCCGAGCCAAAGGCCAGGCGGAAGAATTTGAGCTTGTTCGCCGATGTCTTCGCGCTGTCCGCCAGCAAATCCAGGCAGCGCTGGCGCATTTCCGGATCCGTTTCGTCAGCCATCAGTTCCAGCCCATTGTTCAGGGCACCAACCGGGCTCAGCAGGTCATGGCACAGGCGCGAACAAAGCAGGCTGGCGAATTCGATGCTGTCGGTCGGATTGGTCATGAAGGATGTGCCGCCGGAAATGACTGGAAGGAATGACAGGCTAATGCGCTGCCGGGGCACAGGATGCAACCCCGGCCTGCCGCCTTTGCCTCACATGATATCGAGCATTGCGCTGGTGAAGGTCACTTCCCCACCCTCCCCCGGTCCGGCAATCCACAGCCTTGCCTCGTCATCACCGACGATCAGCCACAGGCTTCCGTCCGGCCGGGCGCTGGCGGCGTCGGTCGCCGATGGAATGGCCGCGCCGCTCGGATGCGAGTGATAGTGACCCAATATGGCCGGCCCCCCGGCGCGCGCTGCCTTGTGCGCCTTGAGCAACGTAGCCGGACTGAGTTCGAAATAGCGATAGGGATCAGGCGCCACATTCTCCGCCGGGAGAATATCGCTGACATGGCCAGGCCGTCCGAGCAGCAGGCCGCAGACTTCCTGCTCGCTGGCGGCCGCCAAGGACATGATTTGTTCCAGTGTCGACCTTGAAATCCGGACCATCATTCCTACATGCTTAGCCAATGGGTTCGGGGGTTTCCATCATCGAAGCAACGATCGGTGAAGCGCAACATGGGCTTCGCCTGGACAAGGCGCTTGCCGAGTTGCTGCCGGACCTGTCGCGCGAACGGTTGAAGAGCCTGATCGTCGAAGGTGACGTGACTACCGAGGGACGGACGCTCAATCCGTCGATGAAGGTCGCCGTTGGCCAGCTTTTCGCGATCTCTATCCCCGCTCCTGCCGAAGCTGAAGCGATCGCGCAGGATATCCCGCTGACCATCGTGCATGAAGATGCCGACCTGATCGTCGTGGACAAGCCCGCAGGTCTGGTGGTGCACCCCGCAGCGGGCAATCTGGACGGGACCCTGGTCAACGCCCTGCTGCATCATTGCCGGGGAGAGCTTTCCGGCATCGGCGGCGTGGCGCGGCCGGGGATCGTGCATCGGATCGACAAGGATACGTCCGGGCTTCTGGTGGTCGCCAAGTCGGACCGCGCGCATGACGGGCTGGCGCAGCAGTTCAAGGCTCACAGCATCGACCGCCTCTACGCCGCGATCGTCTATGGCTTGCCGCAGCCGCCTGCCGGAACGGTAGATACCTGGATCGGTCGATCCGATTCCGATCGCAAGAAAATGGCGGTGCATCGCGAAGGGCGCGGCAAGCATGCCGTCACCCATTACCGGCTGATCGAACGGCTTGCAGGGGCTGCCCTGGTCGAATGCAGGCTGGAAACGGGACGGACGCATCAGGTTCGCGTCCATATGGCGCATCTCGGCCACCCCTTGATCGGCGATCCAGTTTACAGTAGAGACAGAAAAGGTTTCAAAACGATACTGGAAACGCTGCGTTTCAAAAGGCAGGCATTGCACGCCAAACGGCTGGGGTTCATACATCCCTTAACGGGGCAAAAACTCAGCTTCGACAGTGCACTGCCTACCGACATGCAGGAACTGTTAAGCGAGCTCCACGTATAGGTTTTGACAAGTTTGCGACGGCGCACTGGACGCCTCTTCTGGGTCCCGCCGCGCATGAAAGGGAAAGGTGAAGCGACATGGCTGATAAAAGCAATGTCCCCGCGGTTCCAGCGCTGGGCGGTGAAGCCAGCCTCAACCGCTATCTGTCGGAAATCCGCAAGTTTCCGATTCTGACCCCTGAGCAGGAATATATGCTCGCCAAGCGTTATGCCGAGCATCAGGATCCTGAAGCGGCAGCGCAGCTGGTCACGTCGCACCTGCGCCTGGTGGCGAAGATCGCCATGGGCTATCGCGGCTATGGCCTGCCGGTCAGCGAGCTGATCAGCGAGGGCAATATCGGCCTGATGCAGGGTGTGAAGAAGTTCGAGCCGGAGCGTGGCTTCCGCTTGGCGACCTACGCCATGTGGTGGATCCGTGCCTCGATCCAGGAATTCATCCTCCGCAGCTGGTCGCTCGTCAAGATGGGCACCACCGCGGCGCAGAAGAAGCTGTTCTTCAACCTTCGCCGGATGAAGAACAATATCGAAGCGTTCGAGGATGGCGACCTGCATCCCGATGACGTTCGCAAGATCGCGACCGACCTTGGCGTGACCGAGGAAGATGTTATCTCCATGAACCGCCGTATGGCGATGGGCGGCGATACGTCGCTGAACGTCCCGATGCGCGAGGATGGCGAAGGGCAGTGGCAGGACTGGCTGGCTGACACCGACCCATTGCAGGACGAGCGCGTTGCCGACGAGCAGGAAAAGACGCTGCGTCACGACATGCTTGTCGAGGCGATGGACGACCTGAATGATCGCGAAAAGCACATTCTGGCAGAGCGCCGCCTGGCCGAAGAGCCCAAGACGCTCGAGGAATTGAGCCAGGTCTATGGCGTATCCCGCGAGCGGGTGCGGCAGATCGAGGTGCGCGCTTTTGAAAAGCTGCAGAAGGCGATGATGCGCATCGCTGGCGACAGGATCGGCAAAATGCGGTTGGCGCTGGCCTGACACCGTTCACCGTGAACATGGAAAAGCCCCGGAGTGATCCGGGGCTTTTTCTTGGCTATTTATACGCGATCGCGGCGCTGGCGGGGCCAGCCAGAGGCAATATTTCGCAGCGGGCAAATCCGGCTTCCAAGCACCATTGGCGGAAGTCGGCCCCCGTGAAGTCGAAGGCTTCGCCAAATTCGATGAGCATGTTGAGCGACATCAGCAGCCCGAAGATATTCTGCCGGCGTTCGTCATCGATGATGTTTTCGATGGCGACGAATGCTCCGCCCGGCGGAAGCGCTTGATACGCCTTGCCGATCAGCATCTTTTTTGCGTCCAGGTTCCAGTCGTGGAGGATCATGCCCATGGTGATCACATCCGCGCGCGGAAAGTCGTCCTCGAAAAAGTCGATCGATCCCGCTGTCACGCGGCCGCGTAACCCCGCTTCCCTGATGCGGCATTCCGCGATCGGTTGCACGACGGGCAAGTCATAGGACGCGCAGCGCATATGCGGCTGATGCCCGGCCACGAAGCAGGACAGTTGGCCGGTGGCTCCCCCGATGTCCACCAGCGTGCGGTAACGGCTGAAATCAAAGCTCCGGGCAAAAGCTTCGAAATTCGCCATCGACACGCCGCTCATGGCATCCATGAACTGCTCCAGCCGTGCCGGATCAGCATAGAGACTATCGAACATCGAACGGCCGGAAATCTTCACCTCATTCTGCGGCTTCCCGGTTTTGAGCGCAGGCGTCAGATCTGCCCAGAAGCGGAACAGCCGGGCACCAGCCATTTCCAGTATGCCGCCGATATATTGAGGGCTATGGCGGTCGAGATAGAGTGCGGTCGCTGGAGTATTGGAATAGCGCCCGTCCGCGCCCGCGCCTTCCCTTTCCAGCAAGCGGAGTGAAACCAGCGCGTCGAGAAAGTCATAGGTCGCGCGCGGATGCAGCTCCAAGGCTTTCTCCAGTTCAGGCCCGGTCATCGGTCGGTCGGCCAGTTGCGTGAAGAGGCCGAGTTCAACGGCGCTGAGCAGCGTCTTTGATGCCCAGAAGCCCATGCCGATCTGAAGGATATGGTCGGGTGGAATATCGGGTCGCATAGTCACTCCTCTCCCTTCACAGACATCTGGCGAGACAGCAGCGACCCTTTTGAAGCAGCATAACACGGAACAGGGCAGAGGTGCAGCCCGATAGCCGGGCGCATTTTCGATGCGGTGCAATCTTGAACGCACTGGCGTTCCCGCTACGAGAAACGAAATGAGCCCTACAGCTTCCCCTCCTCGACGCCGCCGGTTCCGCTGGGTCCGCGCCTTCTTCAAGCTTATCGGCGCGTTCGTTGTCCTGTCTCTGCTGCTGGTATTGATCTATCGCTTCGTGCCGCCGCCCGTGACGCTCACGATGCTGATGGACCCCAATGGGATCACCAAGGATTGGACCAGCCTGGACGAGATCGACCCGAATATGGCGCGGGCTGCGATCGCCGGAGAAGACAGCCGTTTTTGCAGCCATCATGGTTTCGATGCGGTCGCGATCACGCAGGCGCTGCGGCACAATGCCAGTGGCGGACGGATAAGAGGCGGATCGACCATCAGCCAGCAGACCGCGAAGAACGTGTTTCTGTTCCAGGGCGGCGGCTTCATCCGCAAGGGCTTTGAAGCTTGGTTCACCGTCCTGATCGAGGCGATCTGGGGAAAGCGGCGGATCATGGAAGTCTATCTGAACGTCGCCGAAACCGGGATCGGGACTTATGGGGTGCAGGCAGGCGCGATGCGCTATTTCAATCATGGCGCGGCCAAGCTGACGCGAGCGGAGGCCGCCAGGATCGCAGCCGTGCTGCCTCTGCCCAAGAAGCGCGCGGCGATCACCCCACGCGGCTTCACCCGACGCTATGGCAACAGCATCACGGCGCGGATTGGGGTGGTGCAACGGGATGGATTGGATAGCTGCGTGCGGTGAAACTCAATCTGCTACAAGCGTGAGGCAGGCATATCATTCCCAGTAAATCACCCCGTAAATCCAGGCGCGTAGGTGACGCTACCTGAGGGCACGTGCTGAGCATTGAGCGTCAAGCGCATGAAATATTCAGGGGGCGCGCCTTCATAGCGTAAGCGATCATCCTGTTCGAAGCCGAAGCGGCGATAATAAGCCGGATCACCCAACACGACGCACCCGCCGGCTTCCAACGAGCTAAGCTGCGCCAGCCCTGCCCTGATCAAGGCCGAACCGATCCCTTGACCGTGACGGTCTGGCCGCACCGACACGGGGCCAAGTCCATACCAATTGCAATGCTGCCTGTTGATCATGATCGGCGAGAACGCCACATGGCCCAACAGATGGTCGCCATCGATCGCGACCAGCGAGACCAGGAGATCGCCTGCTTCACGCAATCTCTTGATGATGTCGGGCTCTGTATGATCACTGTGCGTCACATTGGCAAATGCCTGCGCCGTAACCTCAGCTATGGCTGAGCAGTCGCTTTCCCGTTCTTGTCGAATATGCATCCGCAGACCATAGCCGACATATAAGGGTGCCGACCAGTTCGCGCTGCTCGCGCCTAACCCTGCCCCTGCTGCGTGCGGGAGGGAAAGAAAGCTCTACCCCGCTCGAGGCGATCCGACATGCCACAAAAATAGGCTCCGCTGGTGCGATCCAGCGGAGCCTTTTTGCCGCGTCGAAGCTAGTGCCCTCAGGCTGCGTCTTCGGCGCGCTTATCCTTGTCGCTGAAAACGCGGATAGGTTCCTTCGTCCCGGCTACGACATCCTTGTCCACGACCACCTCGCCGACGCCTTCCATAGAAGGAAGGTCGAACATGGTGTCGAGCAGGATCGATTCCAGGATGGACCGCAGGCCGCGTGCCCCCGTCTTGCGCTCGATCGCCTTCCGGGCGATCGCCGTCAGAGCGTCGTCGGTGAAGCTGAGTTCGACATTTTCCATGTCGAACAGCTTGCCATATTGCTTCACCAGCGCGTTCTTGGGCTCGACCAGAATTTTGACCAGCGCGGCGACGTCCAGATCTTCCAGCGTCGCGATCACGGGCAGACGTCCGACGAACTCGGGAATGAGGCCGAACTTCAGCAGATCTTCCGGTTCGCTCTGGCGCAGCAATTCGCCAGTCCTGCGCTCCTCCGGGGCTGCCACATGGGCGCCGAAGCCGATCGACTTGGCTTCCAGACGGTCACCGATGATCTTTTCCAGGCCCGCGAACGCGCCGCCGCAGATGAAGAGGATGTTGGTCGTGTCGACCTGCAGGAACTCCTGCTGCGGATGCTTGCGGCCGCCCTGCGGCGGAACCGAAGCGGTCGTACCTTCCATCAGCTTCAGCAGCGCCTGCTGCACGCCCTCGCCAGACACGTCGCGTGTGATCGAGGGATTCTCGGCCTTGCGGCTGATCTTGTCGATCTCGTCGATGTAGACGATGCCGCGCTGCGCCTTTTCGACATTATAGTCGGAGGCCTGGAGCAGCTTGAGGATGATGTTCTCGACATCCTCGCCCACATAGCCCGCCTCGGTCAGGGTCGTGGCGTCGGCCATGGTGAAGGGCACGTCGAACGTCTTGGCCAGCGTCTGCGCGAGCAGCGTCTTGCCGCAGCCGGTGGGGCCGACGAGCAGGATGTTCGATTTGGCCAGTTCCACCTCGCCCGGCTTGGTGCCGTGGTTCAGGCGCTTATAGTGGTTGTGGACCGCGACCGACAGGACGCGCTTCGCCCGGTTCTGGCCGATCACATAATCGTCCAGCACATCGCAGATTTCCTGCGGGGTCGGCACGCCGCCATCCTTCTTGCCGACGAGACCGCCCTTGGTCTCTTCGCGGATGATGTCGTTGCACAGTTCCACGCACTCGTCGCAGATGAAGACGGTCGGCCCCGCGATCAGCTTACGCACCTCATGCTGCGACTTGCCGCAGAAGGAGCAGTAAAGCGTGCTTTTGGAATCGGAGCCTGTAAGCTTAGTCATTCGCCAATCTTTCCTCCCTGCCCCAAGCGAAAAACCGCGACGGCGAGGGATATTCTGGTCCTAGGATCATCCTAGACCGCGTCGCGCTGGTTTCACAAGGGGAGAAAACAGCGCGCGCGATTAAGATCCATGTCAGCTGTCAGTCGTTTCGGGAGCGGCCGGACGGCGGTCAAATACCTCGTCCACAAGGCCGAAAGCCTTCGCCTCTTCCGCTTCGAGGAAGGTATCGCGGTCCATAGCCCGCTCTACCTCTTCCAGCGACTTGCCGGTATATTTGACATAAAGGTCGTTCAGGCGGCGGCGAATCCTCAGGATTTCCTTCGCCTGAATCTCGATGTCCGACGCCATGCCCTGAGCGCCGCCCGACGGCTGGTGCACCATGATGCGCGCGTTGGACAGCGCGATGCGCTTGCCCGGCTCACCGGCGGCAAGCAGGAAGCTGCCCATCGAAGCGGCCTGACCGATGCAGACGGTGCCGACCTGCGGGCGGATATATTTCATGGTATCGTGGATCGCCATGCCCGCCGTAACGACACCGCCCGGCGAGTTGATGTACATCCAGATGTCCTTCTTCGGATTTTCCGACTCGAGGAACAGGAGCTGGGCGACGATCAGCGAGGCCATATGATCCTCGACCTGACCGGTCACGAAGATGATCCGTTCACGCAGCAGGCGGGAATAAATGTCGAAACTGCGCTCGCCGCGATTGGATTGTTCGATGACGATAGGAACAAGCGCAGCCATCGGATCAGACATGATATCGGTCATTTTGCTCTTTCAGGGTGATTTTTGCCCGCTCTCTACATCGGCACAAAAGCGGGCAGGTTCAAGGGGTACTGTGAGGAGCTGTCGCAGCTTCAATCGCGTGGTCCGAAATCCGACGGCGCGCGGAAGGTGAGATAGGCCAGGCGGCGGACTTCCCGCCGCCCGCGCACGACGGTGTCCAGGATTAGCCCGCACATTCCCGACAGCGTCGCGAGGATCATCAAACCAGTGACGAGGATCGCGGTGGGGAAGCGGGGAACAAGCCCGGTCTCAAGATAGGTGATGATCAGCGGCGTTGCGAGGATGATCCCCGTCAGCGCCAGCAACACCGCGAAGATGCCGAAGAAAAGTATCGGCTTTTCGATGCGGTAGAGTGTGAAGATCGTACGCAGGATGCGCCAGCCATCGCGGTAGGTCGACAGCTTGCTGGCCGAGCCTTCCGGCCGCGCACCATAAGCGGTCATGATTTCAGACACGGGCATGGCCAGTTCGAGCGCGTGGACACTGATTTCCGTTTCGATCTCGAAGCCAGCCGAAAGCACTGGAAAACTCTTCACGAACCGGCGTGAGAAGACGCGGTAGCCCGTCAATATGTCGGTGAAGCTCCGCCCGAACAGCTGCTTCAACAGGCTGGTAAGCGCCCAGTTGCCGAAGCGATGGCCCCGCCGATAAGCTTCCTCAACCTCGCTCCGCCGTGCGCCGACGACCATGTCGAGATTATCTTCCAACATCGCGGCGATAAGCCGGGGCGCGGCGGCCGCTTCGTAGGTCGCGTCCCCATCCGCCATGACATAGATGTCCGCGTCCACATCGGCGAACATGCGCCGGACGACATGGCCCTTTCCCTGCTGGGTCACTCGCCGGACGATAGCGCCCGCATTGGCGGCCAGTTCGTAGCTGCCGTCAGTGCTGTTATTGTCGAAGACATAGATGTCGGCTGCCGGGAGCGCACGGCGGAAGTCCTGCACCGTCTTCACGATGGCGCCGGCTTCATTATAGCAGGGCAGGATCACGGCAATGCGAGGACCCGTCGCCCCCTGCCCGCTTGCCACTGCCGGAAATTCCTTCATCTGCCCCATGCCTTCCGCCGAACGCCCCCTCGCTAGGACGGCCAAGATTAATATTTCGTCTGCCCCTCGCCAAAGGAAAAGCGCCCGCGCTTCCTGTCGAAGCCGGGCGCTCGTCCGTTCAGGCGTTGAGAGCCTTATTCAGCCTTGGCGGCAGCCTTCTTCGGAGCAGCCTTCTTCGCCTTGGGCTTTTCCTCAGCGGCGGCTTCTTCAGCTACGGCCTCATCCTTCTTGGCAGCAGCCTTCTTCGCGGGAGCCTTCTTGGCAGGGGCTTCTTCCGCCGCGGGCGCTGCTTCCTCAGCTTCGGCCGCCTTCTTCTTGGGCGCAGCCTTCTTGGCCTTGGGCTTTTCGTCATGATCATGGTGATCATGGCCGCAGCCGGGGCCGTGTACGTGGGGCTTCAGATCGCCATCTTCCGCTTCGATCGCAGCTTCCAGCTCTTCGCGGCTGACGGCACGATCGGTGACTTCGGCCTTGTCGAACAGGAAGTCGACGACCTTGTCCTCGTAAAGCGGCGCGCGCAGCTGGGCGGCCGCCATCGGATCCTGGCGGACATATTGAACGAAGCGCTCACGATCCTGCGGGCTGTACTGCTGAGCAGCCTGCATGATCAGACGGTTCATTTCCTGGTCGGAAACGGTCACCCCATTGGCCTGGCCGATTTCCGAGAGCAGAAGACCGAGGCGCACGCGACGAACGGCGATGGCGCGATAATCTTCCTTCTCCGCTTCCATTTCCTTCAGAGCGGCTTCCGGATCAGCCTCATGGCTGGCTTCATGCTGAAGCTGGGCCCAGATCTGGTTGAATTCGGCTTCCACCATGCTCGGCGGCACGTCGAAATCATGCGCAGCAGCCAGCTGATCGAGCAGCTTGCGCTTCATATAGGTGCGGGTCAGGCCGTTATGCTCCTGCTCGATCTGGCCCTTCAGAAGCTCCTTGAGCTTATCCAGACCTTCAAGACCGAGCGACTTGGCGAAATCATCGTCCAGCTTGGGCTTGTCGGCATCCAGGATGGCTTTCACCGTCACATCGAAGGTAGCTTCCTTGCCAGCCAGATGCGCCGCGCCATAATCTTCGGGGAAGGTGACGCTGATGGTCTTTTCTTCGCCCTTCTTGACGCCGGTCAGCTGCTCTTCGAAGCCCGGGATGAACTGGCCCGAACCGATCTTGAGCTTCACATCTTCGGCCGAACCGCCTTCAAAGGCTTCGCCGTCGACCTTACCGACGAAATCGATGGTCAGCGTGTCGCCATCCTTCGCCTTGTGCGAAGCGGCATGTTCTTCCAGCGCGCCCTGCTGGGTCGCGATGCGGCCAGCAGCCTCATCGACCTGCGAATCGGCGACTTCGACCGTCAGGCGCTCCAGCTTCAAACCTTCGATGCTGGGCGCGGCGATTTCAGGCAGCACTTCCAGCTCGACCTTCACCTCGGCGTCGTTGCCGAACTCAAAGCCTTCGTCCAGCTCGACGGACGGCTGCATCGCGGGGCGCAGCTTGTTGTCAGCGATCAGCTTCTGAATGCTTTCCTGGATCGAATTGTTGAGCGCGTCGCGCTGCAGCGATTCCCCATGCATCTTCTTGACGAGGTTGGCGGGAACCTTGCCAGGGCGGAAACCGGGCATGCGGACCTGCGGCGCAATCGTGGCCACTTCCTTTTCCACGCGGGCGTCGATGTCCTTCGACGTGATGGTCACGGTGTAGGCGCGCTTCAGGCCCTCGTTCAACGTCTCGACAGTCTGCATCTCTTCTCTCAAACGCTTTCTTCAGCTGAATTCAGGTGGCGCCTGACATGATCCAAGCCGGGCGCACTGGTGCGGGCGAAGGGACTCGAACCCCCACATCTTGCGATACCAGAACCTAAATCTGGCGCGTCTACCAGTTTCGCCACGCCCGCATCGGCCGCCGGTCGGCGCGGCATAGAGAAAAGCATCCGGGGAGGCAAGCAAATGTGGATAACTTGCCTGGAACTTGCGCAAGCCCCCGCGCGTAGCCTTCAACGAAGGAGAAAAGCATGGCCACTCAGCCCGACCCCGAGCCGATCGGCGTCCCCCCGCCCGATACGATCCAGCCGCAGTCTCCACCAGAGTCGCCCCCGCCTTCGACCCCGGATGAAACCCCAGCGGGCGAGCCGCCGGAAGTCGTGCCCACGCAGCCAGATTATGATCAGCCGGACCGCTCGGTCCCGGAGCTTCCACCGGACTGATCCTGATTCCGTGCGAAATTTACACGGGCGGCGAAAATTTTTCGCCGCTTTATCCAGATCGACCTTCCGGCGCTGGACAGGCCCCTGCAAGCATGATTGAACTGTGACAGATAAAAGAAAGCGGGAGAGGCGCGGCTGACATCAAGGGGGTCAACGTGCATCGTGTTCGCGCCAAGTTAGACTGGTTCAAGACCGTAATTCTTCCTCAAGAAGCCGCCCTTCGCGGTCGGCTCCGGAGGATACTCCCTTCCACCCATGAGCTTGACGACATGGTGGCAGAGGTCATGGCCCGCGCCTTCGCCACCGAAAATTGGGAAAATGTCACCACAGGACGCGCATACCTGTTCACCATCGCCCGCAACCTGGTGATCGACAATGCCCGGCGCAACAAGGTGGTGAGTTTCGAAACCATCGCAGACCTTGAGCTGTTGCAAGGCAACAGCAATGTCGAAGCTCAACTGCACGCACGCGAGGCGCTGCGCCAGATCGAAGCCATCGTGGAATCCCTGCCGCCGCAATGCCGTAGGGTTTTTATCCTTCGACGGATTCACGAAAGGTCGATGCTCGAAATAGCGGCGGAGATGTCCCTATCCGTTTCTACAGTTGAAAAACATCTGGCCAAAGCCATCGCTATAGTTATGCGGGCTTGGTCAGAACGCGAGGAAACGGATTTCGAACGTGCAAGCGTCGGGGCCAGGATCACAAAGCAGGGAAGAGGTCGAGGCGGAAGCCGCGCGCCTGCTGGCAAAGCTTAACAGCAATCCGACTGCCCAAGACGAAGCCGACATTTGCGCCTGGATCGAAGCAGATCCGCGCCACGCAATCGCTTATGCGCGCGCGGAGGCTGCCTGGGAAGCTGCGGAACGACTGAAAAGCGCGGCGGCTGAGGTCAATCTGCCCCCCGTCAGCGAGGTCGTTACTGAAGAGCAGCAGCGCCGCCTGTCGCGCAATATAATGATCGTCGCTGGCATTGCGGTGATCCTGTTCATCCTTGCCGCGATCGTCACGGTCCGCACCTTTAACGATGTCGATCATCACGAAACGCGAATCGGCGAAATCCGCACGATCATTTTGCCTGATGGTTCCCGCCTTCACCTCAACAGCGACAGCGCGGTCGATGTCCGCTTCACGAGCAACGGCCGCAAGGTTAGGCTGTTGAAGGGAGAAGCCGCTATCGAGGTTGCCCCGGACGCGCAGCGCGAATTCGATGTGGAGGCACGGTCTGCAATCGTGCGCGCGCGGGATACGGCGCTGAACCTGCGCCTTCGGCCATCCCTGATCGAACTGACGGTTACAAAGGGCACCGCCATCGTGAGTTGCGGCAATCGCCCGCCGCGCCAGGTCGCTGCGGGTAATGGCGCGGTGCTGCAGCCACGAAGCTTCGTGCTGACCCGGCTCGACCCAAATGTCGTCCGGCAACGCACGGCATGGCGTAAGCAATTGGTGCACCTGGAGGGGGAAACCATCGAACAGGCGGCCGGGGAGTTTAATCGCTACCGGGACGCGCCGATCCTGATCGGAGATGCCCGCGTATCCGCGCTGCGCATCGGCGGTGAATTCCACATAGGCGACAGCGGCAAGTTCCTGTCGCTACTTCAATCTCGCTTGCCCGTACGGGCGGTGAGCGGAGACGACGGGTCGATCATGCTTCTTTACCGCGACGCCCCCATCACAGGAGACAGCGGGATCTAGGCCAGCAGTCGCCGGACGAGATCCGGTACAAGTTCGCTGGCCGGGCCGATGCGGCTCTCTTCAAAATAGAAGCTGCCTGCAGAGGGTTCCAGATTCAATTCCAACGTGCGTGCCCCTGCGTGGCGTGCCGTTTGGACGAAACCTGCGGCTGGATATACCGCTCCGGACGTGCCTATGGATAGAAACAGGTCTGCCCGTCGCAGTGCCGTATCGATGAAGTCCATCTGATAGGGCATTTCACCGAAGAAGACGATGTCGGGACGCAGGCTTTTCCTGCTGCAGGCCGGGCATTGCGAGCCGGGCGGCAGCGGGTCGGACCAGGGCAATGACTCGCCGCAGGCAGTGCAGAGTGCGGACCGAAGCTCCCCATGCATATGGATCAGGCGCCGGGCGCCGGCTCGTTCATGAAGATCATCGACATTCTGGGTGACGATGAGCAGATCGCCGGGCCATCGAGCGTCCAGTTCCGCCAAGGCGTGATGAGCGGCATTAGGTTGAACTTCGTTCAATTTCGCGCGCCGCTCGTCATAGAAGCGATGCACCAGCGCAGCATTGCGCTCCAGCGCCTCTGGCGTGCAGACATCTTCGACCCGATGCCCTTCCCACAAACCGTCGGGCCCACGAAAAGTCGCGAGGCCGCTCTCGGCCGAAATGCCCGCGCCGGTCAGGATCACGATATTGCGGATGTCTTCCATCGTGCCATCATGTCTCCTGTTCCGGCCGAAAGCTACAGCTTCGCAGATGACAAGCCAGAACCATTCTGGCATCGGGCGAGCAGATTTCCAGGGATGAGCGGCATCATGACGAAGATCGGATTATTCGGCGCAGCAGGCCGCATGGGGCGCGCGATCGCCCAAGTCGCCGTTGAAGCGGGGCTGACCATCAGCGGCGGGACGGATCGCGACGGCGGCGGTGATCTGCTGCCGGGTATGCCCATCACGGCCGATCCGCTCGCACTCGCCCATAAGAGCGACGTGCTGATCGACTTTTCCGTTCCTGGCGCCCTTGCCGCCCATCTCGATGCCTGCCTCGACGCAGGTAAGCCCGTGCTGATCGGCACTACTGGACTTGAGCAGGCGCACCATCAGCTGATCGACAGCGCCGCGCAGCACATTCCGGTTCTGCAGACGGGAAACACGTCACTCGGCGTAAACCTGCTGGCGGCGCTGGTCGACCAGGCCGCTGCGCGCCTGGGCGATGACTGGGACATCGAGATTGTCGAAATGCACCACCGGCACAAGGTCGATGCGCCGTCCGGTACTGCCCTCCTCTTGGGGAACGCGGCAGCCCATGGGCGAGGCATCGATCTAGCCGCCAACAGCGAAAGCGGGCGTGACGGGATCACGGGCGCGCGCAAGCAAGGTACGATCGGCTTCGCCGCCTTGCGTGGCGGATCGGTAGCGGGCGACCATCAAGTGATCTTCGCGGCCGATGGCGAACGGATCGAACTTGGCCATCGCGCCGAAAGCCGGGTCATCTTCGCACGTGGCGCTGTAAAGGGTGCGAACTGGCTGATCGGCCAGCCTGCCGGACGCTATGACATGAAGGCGGTGCTTGGCCTTTGATCCGGCGATGAACAAGGATCAAATCTTCGATTTTTTCAGCCGCCTTGCGGAAGCCAATCCGGCGCCCCGCACCGAGCTGGAATATGGCAACGACTATCAGCTTCTGGTCGCGGTCGTCCTGTCCGCACAGGCGACGGACGTGGGCGTCAACAAGGCGACGCGTGCGCTTTTCCAGCAGGTGGAGACGCCTGCCGAGATGGTAGCGCTGGGCGAGGAAGGGCTGAAGCAGCACATCAAGACGATCGGCCTGTTCAATGCCAAGGCAAAGAATGTCATCGCCCTTTCGGAAATCTTGGAGCGCGATTTCGGCGGAGAGGTGCCGCAGGACCGCGATGTGCTGACCACGCTGCCGGGGGTCGGGCGGAAAACCGCCAATGTGGTGATGAACACGGCTTTCGGGCACGAAACCTTCGCGGTCGACACACATATTTTCCGCGTCGGCAATCGCACCGGCCTTGCCCCCGGGAAGACGCCCCTCGCTGTCGAACTCAAGCTGGAGAAGCGGGTCCCTGGCCCTTTTCGCCGGGATGCGCACCATTGGCTCATCCTTCACGGCCGATATGTATGCAAGGCACGGCGGCCGGAATGCTGGCGCTGCATCGTGGCAGATTTTTGCCGCTACAAGCCCAAGACCCCTCCTCCCAAAGCCGCATCGAAAACCGGCTGACCCTTCGCCATTATCCTGCGGTTCAGACAAGCTATGCTATGAAACAGTCGGTACGCGTCTGTTGGCGACGTGTGCCCCTTAACGATAATGAGGAGAGACAAGCATGTCCGTCCCTGTTTCCCCAGCGCTGCGGCTGGGCGTCGCCGTGGCCCTCATGTCCCTGGTCGCCCCAGCGACCGCCAAGACGCGGCCTGACAATCTGGTTGCGAATGGCAAGCCCGTTGACTGCGTGCAGATAAATTCGATCCGGCAGACCGATGTCCGCGACGACCGGACGATCGACTTTATTCTGAACGGCAACAAGGTATACCGCAACATCCTGCCAAACAGCTGCCCCAGCCTCGGCTTCGAGCGCCGTTTCATGTACAAGACGAGCCTTTCGCAGCTCTGCTCGGTGGACATAATCACGGTGTTGTACAGCTCGCCCAACCTGATGCGAGGCGCGAGCTGCGGGCTCGGCAAGTTCCAACCGATGAAGAAGATCAAATAGTCGGCGCGTCGCTATTTTGGTGCTGGCGTCAGCAGTTGTGCTTTGCTAAGCGGCGCTTCGCACCAAGCGACACGCACCCATAGCTCAGCTGGATAGAGCGTTGCCCTCCGAAGGCAAAGGCCAGAGGTTCGAATCCTCTTGGGTGCGCCACTTTCCTCCATTTTTAAGCACCGCCTGCTCATGATCCAGCAGGTATCGCTTGGCCTCGAGGCCACCAGCAAAGCCGGTCAGCGCTCCCGCCGATCCGATCACCCTGTGGCATGGCGCGATGATGGAGATCGGATTGCGCCCGTTCGCCGCCCCGACCGCACGCGATGCCGTAGGGCGGCCGATGTCCGCTGCTATCGCGCCGTAACTGCGCACTTCTCCGAACGGGATGCGAAGCAGAGCCGCCCAGACCTGTTTCTGAAAGGCGGTGCCCTGGAAATCGAGCGGCAGATCAAAGCTGGTCAGGTGGCCTGAAAAATAGGCGCCCAGTTGCCTCGAAGTTTCGCCGAGCAGCGGATGGCCTGGCACCCTCTCTCCGCGGTCTATCCGCACACGGCGCGGGTCATCATTTTCCCATAGAAGCGCGGCAAGGCCCATGTCGCTGACGATCATGGTGAGATCGCCGACCGGCGACGGAAATATGTCAAAGGCGGATGTCATGGCGCGGCCCTTCTGCTGATGGATGGGCCGCAGCATAATCCGCTTGGTGCGGCATTGGCTTCCTGCTTCTTGCCGTCAAAGCAGCTGCCCTTTCAGCGCGCTTCCACGCCCTCGGGCAGGACGACGGCTGACCAGCTCTTGCCAGCGATCAAATATTTGGCGGCAAGCGCCTGGAGCTGGGCGGGCGTTACCGACAGCATGTCCTTGGCCATGGTCTGCATGGCCTGGACATATTGCGGGTTCTGGGTCGCGCCTTCCATCTGGTTCATCCAGAAGGCGTTGCCAGTGCTCGCCCGCATCAAAAGCTGGCGCATCGGCGCGACGGCACGCTGCAATTCATCATCGCTTACCGGATTTTTGGCGAGGTCGGCCGCCGTGTCCTTAACAACGCCGTAGAAATAGTTGACGCGGTCGGGCCGAACCTGGCTGGTCACCAGAATGTAGCCGCCACTTTCATACGAGAAAGGCCAGTTATTCTGCACGCTCGGCGAGTAGGCGGCACCTTCCGTCGATCTCAACCGGTCGAACAGACGATCGTTGAAAATCTGGGTCAATATTTCGAGCTGCCGCGCTTCCTTCGTGAGCGTGAAGCCGCCCGCCGTCGGCCACGCCATGACGGCGGCTGCCTGTTCCTTGTCGCCCTTGTGACGCAGGACCACAGGCGTTGAGACAGGAGCGGGGAAACGCATCTGCTTGTTCACGGCAGGAACGGGGACATCCGCCCGGGCCGGCAGGGCGCCGAAAGTTGCTGCCACTGCCTGTATCGCCTCATCCGGCTTCACCTGGCCGAATATCTGCACCTCGATCGGTCCGGACGCGAGCAGCGGTTCCCAGGTTGCGCGGAACGCCTGCGGGGTCAGCGCATCGATTTCCTCGCGCGATGGCGTGCGGAAGCGCACATCCTTGTCGTGCAGCAGCCAATTGAGATCGCGCGCCAGCACCGAATCCGGGGCGCGGCCCATGGCGTCATAGGCAACGGCGGTGCCCGTCTTGACCCGCGCGATCGGCGCCGGGTCCCAACCAGGCGCGGCCAATTTGGTCGCGAACAATTGTAGCTGGTCCCGATAATCGGCGGGGCGTGTCACGGCCTGCATTTCGAAGGCGTCGTCGTCGATGGAGAAATCCATCCCCATGCGGCGGCCGTTCGTGAGGTCGTCCAATTCACGCTGGCCAAGCTTGCCGATGCCGCTCGCCACCAGAGCATAGTTGGCCGCCCAACCCGGAACCGGCTTGGTTGGGGAAAAGGCCTGCTGACCATGCCCAAAACGGACATTGATCCGCACCTTTTCCGTTTCCGCATCATTGGCGAACAAGGTGAGCTTCACACCGTTGGCAAAAGTGATGCTCTCCATGCCGGGGAGCCCGACCTGTGTCCTGGAGACCACTTTCCCCGGCGCTCCGAGCTTTGGCAGATCCGCCATGGTGACCGCCTTGTCCGCCAGCCGGGCGTTGGTGGCCGCCTTGACGGGCGCAGCTACGGCTGCGGCGAGTTTGGCGTCGGCTCCGGGTACAAGCTTGCCTGTGATCAAAAGCGCCCGGAACACGCCAGCCGAGAATAGGCGGCGGGTCGAATCCAGTATCTTCTGGGGCGTCATCGCCGGTTTGCCGGAGCGGAATATGTCGAGCGCGGCTTGAGGACTGACTGTCGTTTCCCGAATGTCCACTGCACTGACCAGATCGCTGGCCTGCTTGGCGCCAGCTTCCGTATCGGCATTTTCGACCTGGATAGCCAGTGCGGTGTCGATCTGCGCATATTCGCGGTCGATTTCGAGCTGGCTGGGCGGGCTGGCCTTTGCGTCCTCGATAATGGCCCGCACGTCACCGAGCGCCTTTTCCCAATTGTCGCCCGACGGGACGATCGTCACGAAAGTGCCGTCTGCCGATCGGCTGACATCCTGCTGATCGACGCTTGCCTGAATGAAGCTGCCACCGCTGCGGGCAACCTGTTCAAGGCGGCGGCTGATGATCTGCAGCGCGAGCATGTCTGTCAGCTTGTCCTGATTATAGACGATCGTGTCCGCATGCGGCTTCCATGGGCGCAGCCACGCCATGGTCAGGCCCGTGGGCGCACCGGGTTCGACGGCGACGCTGGTCGCGGGAGCCTTGGGATTCGGCTCGCCGAAGTCTGGCAGCGCAGCGCCTTTCCCTGGGACGGACCAGGACGCGAAATTGTCCTTGATCATCTGCTCCGCAACAGCGGGATCGATATCGCCAGCGATCGAGATCACCGCATTTTCCGGACGATACCAACGCTGATGGAAAGCTTCCATCCGGGCTGCGGTGGCGGCATTCAGCGTTGCGACCGTTCCGATCGGGCTGCGATCGGCAAGGGGCTGACCGGCGAAGAAATGGCGGCGGCTCGCGTCGGAGATGCGCATTTGCGGCCCATCGCCTTCGCGGCGTTCGGCGAGCACGACCGCGCGCTCCGCCGCCACAGCGCTGTCGATGATGTTGGGGTCGGCCATCATACCGGCAAGGATCTTCATGCTCTCGCCAAGACTTGCTGGCGTCGCTTGCGGCAGGTCCAACGCATAGGTGGTGCCGGTGGGGGTCGTCTGCGCGTTGCTGTCGCTGCCGAAGGTCACGCCGAGCCGCTGCCATATCCGCTTGGATTCGCCGTCGGGCACGTGGCGCGATCCGCGAAAGGTCAGATGCTCCATGAAATGCGCGTAGCCCTGCTCATCCGGCCGCTCCATCAAGGAGCCGACGTCCATGCGAAGGCGCACCGAAACCTGGCCGGGCGGAACGCCGTTACGGCGGACGGCATAGCGCAGGCCGTTGGGCAACGTGCCGAACCGCCAGGCCGGGTCGATGGGCACGTCGCTATTTTCGTAGAGCCATGGCCTGACCTGCGCCTGCGCACTACCGGCAACAGGGGCCGCTTTCGTGGTCGTCGGATCAGTTCGAGCCGAAAGGGACGCAGGCGAGCCCGACAGCAGCAGTGCGATGACGGACAGCGAAACGGCAGGACGCCGGAAAGAAAAGCTCATGGCGTCATAGCCTAGAGCCAAAATTCTGAATGGCTACTGACAAAGAGCATCCCGGCTCTCCGCAGGATTCAGGACGGCGCCGCGCAGCGCCATCCTGTCGAACTTCAGCGGCCCCCGGTTTTCTGCACGGCACCCTTGTGCGCGCCGACGCCGCCCCGGTTGCGGCGGAAGTTCTTCTTTGCGGGCTTGGCATCGCCATCGGGACGATGGGCGCGTTCGGCGGTGCCGCGCGGCTGCTGCTTCTGCTGATCCTGATAGCGGCGCTGGCCATCGGCGCGGCGTGCCTTCTGCTCCGGCGTCTGCTCGCGGCCCTTGCGCTGCGGCGCTGCCTTGGGAAGATTGCGGACAGCTTCGACGAAGTTCTCCGGCAGGGGCACGATATCGAGCTTCACCTTGGTGGTCCGTTCGATCGCTTTCAGATAGGGCCGCTCATCATCGGCCACGAAGCTGATGGCGACGCCTTCCGCCCCTGCCCGTGCCGTGCGGCCGATGCGGTGGACATATTGCTCGGGCACATTGGGAAGCTCGAAATTGATGACATGGCTGACGCCGGACACGTCGATGCCGCGCGCGGCGATGTCGGTGGCGACGAGCAGCTTCACATGACCATGACGGAATGCCTGGAGAGCCGTGGTGCGCTGCGCCTGGCTCTTGTTGCCATGAATAGCCACGGCCTGAATGCCAGCACCTTCGAGGAAGCGGACGACGCGATCGGCGCCGTGCTTGGTCCGGGTGAAGATCAGCGCACGGTCGATCGGCTCGTTCCGGATGGTGAGGTTCAGCAGCGCCTGCTTTTCCGCCTGGTTGACGAAGGTCGCCTGCTGGCGGACGCGTTCGGCAGTGGTGGATTGCGGGGCGACGCTGACCTTGACCGGATCATGCAGGAACTGCGCGGCAAGTGCCTCGATCTCTCCGGGCATGGTGGCGGAGAAGAAGAGGTTCTGCCGGTCCTTGGGCAGCAGCTTGGCGATACGCTTCAGCGGATGGATGAAGCCCATGTCCATCATCTGGTCGGCCTCATCGAGGACGAAGATTTCCGTGTCCTTGATGGTGAATGCGCGCTGGTCGATCAGGTCGAGGAGACGGCCGGGCGTGGCAACGACGATGTCGACGCCGCGGCCTAGTGCGCGGATCTGCTTGTTGATTGGCACGCCGCCGAAGACGACTTCGACCGACAGCTTCATGAAGCGGCCATAGTCGCGGAAGCTCTGCGCGATTTGGGCGGCGAGTTCGCGAGTTGGGGAAAGGACGAGCATCCGGCAACCCTGCAGCGGAGTCGGCTTGGGATTGCGGGCGAAATAGTCGAGGCTCGGAAGCGCGAAGGCAGCGGTTTTGCCGGTGCCGGTTTGCGCGATGCCGCACAGGTCCTTGCCCTGAAGCAGAACGGGGATCGCCTGCGTCTGGATGGGGGTGGGATTGGCGTATTTCTTGGCGGCGAGCGCCTTCAGGATGGGCTCGGCGAGACCAAGGTCGGTGAAATGCATGAATGAACTCTCGAAATAAAAAGGCTCAGGCGCCAACGAGTTGCATATCGCAACTGGACGCAAGGCGGGTTGCGAAACGACCCGCGTGAATAGGGAAGCCTCAAAAGCTTGGCGCAGACTTTCATTGGCCGGCCCCGCAACCCTTTATGTTCAAAGGGCCGGAACGATCACGCTGCCAATCGCTAATGGGCCATGAAGGCCGCCCGCTGCGCTGCGCCGCATATGCATTCATTCATGCAAAAAAGCAAGGGCCCCGCGCGAACGGAGCCCTTCGACCGCAGATTGAAGACAGATTAGAGCGACACTTCCACATGCTTGCCGCGCATTTCGTCACGCACATCGCCGCCGAACAGCTGCTTGAAGACGCCGCCGAGCGACATGTCGGCGCGCCAGATTTCCGCATGGCCAAGGTCGAAGCGGAGCATGAGCAGATTTGGATCCTGCCGCCCGCCCGGATACCAGGCCGCGACTTCGTGGGTCCAATAGCGGTCGATCACCGCCGGATCGGTTTCCTCCACAAGGGTGCCGTCGATGCACGCGAAGAGATAATGGCCCTTGCCCGAAAACTGCGCCATCGCGGGGCCACCGGCAGCGAGACGATTTTCCTTCGTCGTGTAGAACCAGAAGCAGTGGTTCGCGCCAGGATCAAGCTGCGCGGTCATCGGGAGGCTATGTTCATGCGATCCCTGCAATCCAATCATCAGAAAGGGGCTTTCCGACAATTCGGTCCAGAAACGATGGCGGATATCGGACTCGTTGCTCATCCTCATTCTCCTGTTCATCCAAACATGGGTTTAATCGACAGCAACTGGCGAAGTTCCCCCAAAAGCCCGTCTGGACGCTTGATCTTGCGCCCCCTTCTCTCCACATAGCGGCCATGCTGATCGAGACCGAACCAACGCCCAATCCGGCGACCGTCAAGTTCATCCCCGGCCGGGTGGTCATGGGCATGGGCACGCGCGATTTCGCGACGCCCGAGGAAGCCGAAGCTTCCCCCCTCGCCTCTGCGCTATTCGGCCTGGGCGACGTGACCGGCGTCTTTTTCGGCGGCGACTTCATTTCGGTCACGATCGCGCCCGGCGCGCAGTGGAGCGACGTGAAACCGGATATCCTGTCGATCCTGCTGGAGCATTTTTCGGCGAACATGCCGCTGTTCACGCCTGGATCGGCGGGCGAGATCTTCATCCCCGAGGAAGAAGAGCAATTTGCCGACGACCCGGCCGATGCGGAGATCGTCGCGCAGATCCGCGACCTGATCGACACGCGCGTGCGGCCCGCCGTCGCCAATGACGGCGGCGACATCGTCTATCGTGGCTTCGATCGCGGGACGGTCTATCTGCGGATGCAGGGCGCCTGTTCCGGCTGCCCGTCATCGAGTGCCACGTTGAAGAACGGCATCGAGCAACTGCTGAAACATTATGTTCCCGAGGTGACGGAAGTACGCGCCGTCTGAAACAGGAGCGGCGGCGTTTGGCAAATCGATCCGGATCGACTAACCGCGTCGCATAACCCATCACGCCCGTCCGCTTTTCTCATAGGGGATTTTCTTGCGCACTCTCGTCATCGACACCGCTACGCAGGCGCTGTCCGTGGCGCTGCTCGATGACGGCAAGACGATCGGTCATTTCCACGAAGTCGTCGGCCGAGGCCATGCCGAAGCGCTGGTGCCAGCCATCGCCGCCCTGCCCGATGGCGGCCGGGCCGACGCGATCGCCGTGGACCTTGGCCCCGGAAGCTTCACGGGGGTTCGCATCGGGATCGCAGCTGCGCGGGCACTTGCCCTGGCCTGGTCCCTGCCGCTCCATGGATATTGCGCGCTGTCGCTGATTGCGGCCAAGGCGGCGCAAAGTCAGGATCAGGATGGAGGGCCGATCGCGGTCACCATCACCGGAGGGCATGGCGAATTGTTTTGGCAATGTTTCGACGCCGACGGCCTGACCGCTGTCACGCATCCAGCGTCGACACCGATCGCGACGCTCGCCACGATGCTGGATCAGCCCATGATTTACGGGACCGGCGCCGAAGTTTTGGTGACGGCGCGCGGCCATGGCACCGCCGTCAGCCTTTATCCCAACTCCGCCGACTTCCCGCTCATCGCAGGTCTCGCGCCGCTGCCGCCTTCCCCCATTTATTGTCGTGAAGCGGACGCGCTGCCCATGCCGCAGCAGGCCCGTTCATGATCCCCGGCCTGGTTCTGGACATGTATGAGGATGGCGAGCGCAATGCGCTGGCCGACGCGATGGACGTCATGGGCCAAGCGTTCGACCCTGCTTATGGAGAGGCGTGGACATTGCCGCAACTGTCGGGCGTCATGATGATGCCGGGCACCTGGCTCACCATCGCCCGGGTCGATGCGGCGGCGCTGGGCTTTGCCCTCGTCCGATCGGTGCTCGACGAATGTGAATTGCTGCTGCTGGCCGTCCATCCGGCATGGCGCGGCAAAGGCATTGGCCGCGAACTGTTGATCGACAGCCTGAAGACAGCGCGACGCCGTGGTATAAAATCCATGAACCTTGAAGTCCGTTCGTCAAATACAGCCGTCAAGCTGTATGAAAAAACGGGATTTGAATATGTGCATAGGCGCCCTGGTTATTACCGGGGAGCGGACGGTCAACTTCATGACGCCCTCAGCTTTCGTATAGAAATGCTGGGATAGACTGATCGCCCTTGCTAAAGGGAAGATCAGGGTATAACGCAGACATACCGCTCCTGAAACGAATTTACTTGGGCGGGTCGCATTACATTCAGCATTCGCGGGATAAAAGAAATGGAAATCGAATCAGCCCAGAGCGAGCTGCTCATTACTTTGACTTCGGATATTGTTGCAGCACATGTTTCCAACAACAGTGTCGCCGTATCTGACGTTTCGACGCTTATCCAGAACGTACACGCAGCCCTTTCCGGGCTGGCCAAGCCTGCTGCTGCGCCGGAAGTGAAGCCGGAACCGGCCGTGTCGGTGCGTTCTTCGATCAAGCCCGACTATATTATCTGCCTGGAAGACGGCAAGAAGCTGAAGATGCTGAAGCGGCACCTGATGACTCATTATCAGATGACGCCGGAAGATTATCGCGCGAAGTGGGGCCTGCCCGCCGACTATCCGATGGTCGCGCCCAACTATGCCGAACAGCGCCGGTCGCTGGCGAAGAAGATCGGCCTTGGCACGAAGCGCCGCCGCACGCGCGCGAAATAAGCAGCGGCACGGACGATCCGTCATGAGAAGGGGCGCATTTGCCGTGCGCCCCTTTTATAATGGCGTCGATGCCGCTAGATTCCGGCTGATTATTTGACACACCCCAATGAGCGAGCCCGCATGAACCGCAAGATCGATGTAGAAGCCCTTTGCCATGAGAAGGGCCTGCGCATCACCGAACAGCGCCGCGTGATCGCTCAAGTGCTGAGCGATGCGTCCGACCATCCGGACGTTGAGGAACTGCACAAGCGGTCGTCCGCCATCGACCCCGGCATTTCGATCGCGACCGTTTACCGCACCGTCCGCTTGTTTGAGGAAGCAGGCATATTGGACCGGCATGATTTCGGCGATGGCCGTGCCCGTTATGAGGCCGCACCCGAAGCGCATCACGACCATCTGATCGATGTCGAAACCGGCAACGTGATCGAGTTCGTCGATCCGGAATTGGAACAGTTGCAGAAGCAGATCGCCGAGAAGCTGGGTTTCCGCCTGGTCGATCACCGCATGGAATTGTACGGCGTGTCACTGGAACGCAAGAACTGACAGCCTTGCGGCGGCTGCGCTATTTCTACCGGCTGAGCGCGCTGGCGGCGTCGCTGCTGCTTTGCCTGATCCCGCATCTGCTGTGGCGGGCCGTGGGCGCCCGGTCACCCTGGCCCCGCCGCTTCCTGGGAATGGCGGCGCGCGGGGTGGGTGCGCGGGTTCGGGTGGACGGGCATCCCTTTCACGGCGACAGCTTCATCATCGCCAATCATGTCAGCTGGGTCGATATATTGGCGCTGGGCGGCGCGACCGGCGCTGCCTTCGTCGCGCATGACGGGATTGCCGGGTGGCCGGTGATCGGCTGGCTGGCGGCGCAGAATAATACGCTGTTCGTGGCGCGGAACCGGCGCGGTGCGCTGGGCGGGCAGATCGAGGCGTTGCGCGCCGCACTGGCGGGGCATCAGCCGGTCGCCCTTTTCCCGGAGGGTACGACGAGCGATGGGCAGGCTTTGCTCCCGTTCAAGCCGTCCTTGCTGGCGGTGCTGCTGCCCCCGCCGCGCGCGGTTATGATCCAGCCTGTGCATATCGATTATGGGGCAGCGACGGATGAGATCGCCTGGCATAGCGATGAACCGGCGGGCAGCAATGCCAAGCGGCTGCTGGAGCGGCCCGGCCGGATCGAGGTGACGCTGCGTTTTTTGGAGCCGTTTGATCCGGCGCTCTACCCGGATCGCAAGCAATTGGCGGCGGTGGCGCGGGAGCGGATCGCCACGAGCATGGCCATGCACCTGCCGCCTTTCGCTCCGCTGTCGCCGCCTGTATAGCTGGACCACATGAATCGTAACGACGCCCCCAAGACTCCAGCGACATTCCACGTCAAATCCTTCGGCTGCCAGATGAACGTCTATGATGGCGAGCGCATGGCCGAGATGCTGGGCGAGCGGGGCATGACCGCTGCGGCCGACGGGGCGGAGGCTGATCTGGTCATCCTCAACACTTGCCACATCCGAGAAAAGGCGGTGGACAAGGTCTATTCCGACATCGGCCGGTTGAACCGAGAAGATGGCACGCGGCCGATGATCGCGGTCGCCGGTTGCGTAGCTCAGGCGGAAGGGAGCGAGATCAGCCGCCGCGCGAAAAGCGTCGATATCGTGGTGGGTCCACAGGCTTATCACCGGCTGCCCGACCTGATCGAAAAAGCCGGGCGCGGCGAGGAAGCGGTGGATACCGACATGCCGCTGGCGTCGAAGTTCGGCGCGCTGCCAGCGCGGACCAAGCAGGCGCGGCCCACGGCTTTCCTGACGATCATGGAAGGGTGCGACAAATTCTGCACCTATTGCGTGGTGCCTTATACGCGCGGGGCGGAGATCAGCCGGACCTGGGGCGCGATACTGGACGAGGCAAAGGCGCTGGTTGACGGCGGCGTGCGCGAGATCACGCTGCTTGGGCAGAATGTGAATGCCTGGGCGGGCGAAGATGACAAGGGGCGCATGCAGGGCATGGACGGCCTGGTGCGTGAACTGGCGAAGATCGGCGGGCTGGAGCGCATCCGTTACACGACCAGCCATCCCAACGACATGAGCGACGGGCTGATCGCGGCGCATGGCGACGAGCCCAAGCTGATGCCTTTCCTGCATCTGCCGGTGCAGTCGGGGAACAACCGCATCTTGAAGGCGATGAACCGCAGTCATGATGCGGAAAGCTATTTGCGGATCATCGAGCGGGTGCGGGAGGCGCGGCCGGACATCGCGCTGTCGGGCGACTTCATCGTCGGCTTCCCCGGCGAGACGGATGCGGAGTTCGAGGATACGCTGAAGATCGTCGAGCAAGTGCGCTATGCGCAATGCTATTCGTTCAAATACAGCCCCCGCCCCGGCACGCCCGCGGCGGACATGGACGGGCAGATCCCGGCGGCGGTTATGGACGAGCGGCTGGCGCGGCTACAGGCGCTGATCAACCGGCATCAGGTCGAGTTCAACGCGGCGACCGTCGGGCGGCAGACGCAGATTCTGCTGGAGCGCAAGGGACGTCATCCCGGCCAGCTCATCGGAAAAACGCCATGGCTGCAATCTGTCCATGTCACGGCGCCGGAACTTTTCATCGGCGACATGGTCGAAGTGGATATCATCAGTGCCGGTCCGAACAGTCTGGCCGGCGAACTCAGCAGGAGGAAAGCCGCTTGAACCCATTCCAAGTCGTTCCCGGCGCAACGGGAGCTCATCTCCGGACCTGGCTGGCAGGATCAAGGCCCGAGAGATGGATATCCGCCCTTGCGGATAGGACGACAGGAAAGGGAGGCTGCTGAATGTCGAAGAAACCGAACCAGAACCAGCGCAGCGACATGGCGGAACGCGCCCGGTTGGAAGTGACCTTCGAAAAGCCACACTTGTTGGGCGCGCTGTTCGGGCAATATGACCAGAATCTGGTGGCGATAGAGAACCGGCTGGGCGTCTATATCGCGGCGCGGGGCAACAAGCTGCAGATCGAGGGCGAGGCGGAAGCGGCTGCGCGGGCGCGGGACGTGATGACGGGCCTCTACAACCGGATCGCGGCGGGGCAGGAAATCGACAGCGGCGCGGTGGAGGCGGTGATCGCCATGTCCGCCGAACCGACGCTGGACGGCATCATCCGACATGACGTCGCCGAGCCGCCCAAGGTGATGATCCGCACGCGCAAGAAGACGATCGTGCCGCGATCCGCGACGCAGGTCACCTATATGGAGGCGCTGACCCGCAACGACATCATCTTTGCGCTGGGGCCGGCGGGTACGGGCAAGACCTACCTGGCCGTCGCGCAGGCGGTGAGCCAGCTGATCACGGGCAGCGTCGACCGGCTGATCCTCTCACGCCCGGCGGTCGAGGCGGGCGAGCGGCTGGGCTTCCTGCCCGGCGACATGAAGGAGAAGGTCGATCCCTATCTGCGGCCGATCTATGACGCGCTGTACGACACGCTGCCCGCCGAGCAGGTGGAGCGGCGGATCGCGAGCGGAGAGATCGAGATCGCGCCGATCGCCTTCATGCGCGGGCGGACGCTGTCCAACGCCTTCATCGTGCTGGACGAGGCGCAGAATACGACGATCGCGCAGATGAAGATGTTCCTCACCCGTTTCGGCGAGGGGAGCCGGATGGTGATCTGCGGCGACCCGAGGCAGGTGGACTTGCCGCAGCCGGGCATATCCGGCCTTGCCGATGCCGTGGCGCGGCTGGAGGGCGTCGAAGGCATATCGGTGGTGCCGTTCGGGATCGGCGACGTCGTGCGCCACCCGGTCGTCGGGCGGATCGTGCAGGCCTATGAGGGGCCGGATGCTTGAGCGGGACGCTGTTTCTCGACTTCGCCCGAAACGAACGGAGCTTATTTGAATGATTGAAGTTGCGGTCCTTCAGGAAGAAGGCTGGCCGAAGGAAGATTGGGAACTGCTGGCGCAGCGGGCGGTCGTGGCGGCTATCACCCATAGCCCCTATGCCGCCTTTGCAGCGGATGAGGCGCTGTATGAGGTCGCGGTCAAGCTGACCAGCGACGAGGAAGTGCACGGCCTCAACCGTGCCTATCGCGACAAGGACAAGCCGACCAACGTCCTGTCATTCCCGATGGTGCAGCATGACCTGTTGGAGGCGACCGGCAACACCGACGATGGCGAGGTGCTGCTGGGTGATATCGTGCTGGCCGAGGGGGTTTGCGCGCAGGAAGCGGCGGAAAAAGGCATCTCCGTCGCCGACCACGCCACGCACCTCATCATTCATGGCACTTTCCATTTGCTGGGATATGATCATATGGAGGACGCCGAGGCGGAAGCGATGGAAGCGTTGGAGACGCAATCGCTGCTGAGCCTTGGCATTTCCGATCCCTATGGGGATCGCCTGACAGGATAATAGGAAGAACGATGGCTGAAGGCAGTCCGAAGGACGGCAACGGTTCAAAGGAACCGGACAGTAGTAGTCAAGAAGGCGGTTTATGGAGCGGCCTGAAGTCGCTGCTGTTCGGCGAGGAAGAGAGCCCCAGCCTGCGGCGCGAGCTGGAAGAGGCGCTCGACGAATATGATGAGGATGAGCAGGAGGACGGCGCTCCTGCTCCCGCCAAGGGGGACCTGTCCGCGATCGAGCGGCAGATGGTCCGCAATCTCCTGCATTTTTCCGAGCATACGGTCGATGACGTGGCGGTGCCGCGCGCCGACATCATCGCGATCGAGGAACGGGCGAGCTTTGCCGAATTGGCCGCACTGTTCGCCGAAGCCGGGCATAGCCGCATCCCGGTCTATCGCGAGACGCTGGATACCATCGTGGGCATGGTCCACATTCGCGACGCATTCGCCATCCTTGCGGGCAAATCGCCCGTGCCGGACAGCCTGGAGCCGCTGATCCGCCAGCCGCTCTATGTGCCCGAAAGCATGGGCGCGCTGGACCTGCTGGCCGAGATGCGCGCCAAGCGGACCCATCTGGCGATCGTGCTGGACGAATATTCGGGCACCGAAGGGCTGCTGACATTCGAGGATCTGGTCGAGGAAATCGTCGGCGAGGTCGAGGATGAACATGATGACGCGCCCGAAGCGCTGATGGTGCCGCTGGAAGGCGGGCTGTGGGAGGCCGATGCGCGCGCCGAGTTGGAAGACGTCGCGAAAGAAATCGATCCGCGCCTTGCCGATGTGGAGGAAGATGTCGACACGCTGGGAGGGCTTGCCTTCGTCATTGCCGGCCGGGTGCCGGATGCGGGCGAGATACTCGATCATGAGGAAAGCGGCTGGAAGCTGGAGATTATCGGCAGCGACGGGCGGCGGGTGACGCGGTTGCGCCTGCATCCGCCTGTCGAAAAAGAAGAACAGGAAGTCGAATGAAAGCAGACGCCCGCCGCAATGATCGGGACGCGTGGGCAATGCTGGGGAAATGTTAATAGCTGATCGTTAGGGTTCTGCTGCCTCAATGCTTTCGGTTGGAAGCGGCGTGAGGGTGCGAGGCTAACGATTGTTGCGCTGCCCCCCTCACCCTGCCCTCTCCCCGGAGGGGAGAGGGTTTCTGGGGGTGGAGCGGCGTTTTGCGGCACGAACGATTATCGATTTCTACGGGGCGCGCGGCCCTGTCACCCATTGCCGTGCCGGTGAAGGGATTGGACCGCTGGCTGCTGGCGCTGCTGTGCGCCGTCACATTGGCGTTCGCGATCATCACGCCGCCCTTTCAGGCACCCGACGAAAACCAGCATTATATGAAGGCGCTGCTGCTGGCGGACGGCCGGGTCATGACGGAGCAGCGGGGTCCGGAAATCGGGGCCGAGCTGCCGCGATCCGCGCTGGAATTGCATGGGGTGGATTTTCCAACGGAGGTCACCGGCAAGGCGCGGCGCTTTGATCCCGCGATGGTGGAACGTGCCTGGAGCGCGGACGCGGGGCGGCCCGGCACTGCCTTTGCCGACTTTCCCAATGTCGCCAACTATGCGCCGACGCTCTATGCGCCTTCTGCCGCTGGATTGATGATCGGTGATGCGTTGGGCCTGCCGCGTATGGGGAGCTTCTATGTGGGGCGGTTGGTCAACGCTGCGGGCGGGCTGATCTTGCTGACCGTGGCGTTCGGCCTGATGCCATTTGGGCGCGCGGCCCTGCTGGCGACCGCATTGCTGCCGACATTTTGTTATCAAACGGGTTCGCTTTCGCCTGACGCAGTCATCAACGGCATGGGTTTTGCCGGTCTCGCGCTGTCGCTGCGACTTGCCGCGATGGGGAGCAGTCCGGCCCGAAACGCCGGGCTGATGCTCGCCGCGCCGCTGCTTGCGCTGGCGAAGGGTGTTTATCTGCCGCTGATGGCAGCGGGGCTGCAATGGCCGCAGCATCGGCGGGACATGCGGCCATGGCTGCTGATCGGCGCGATGGCCGTTGGAGCGGCCGCGTTCATCCTGTGGATGAAGATGTCGGGCGGCAGCCAGGCGCTTTATCATATCGTGTCGCGCAAGACCGGTGAGGATGTCATGACCGCGCCGCTTGCCGCGCAGCTTGGCGTCATCCTGGGCGACCCCGCCGCCTATGTTCGTGCGCTGGGGACCAGCATCGTCGAGCGGTCGCCGGTTTATGCGTTGCAGATCGTCGGGCGGTTCGGGTGGAACGCGATTCTGCTGCCGCTGCTCGCTTACCCGGTGGCGGCTGTCATGTTGGCGGCGGCGGTGGCGAGCGGATCAGGTGTGCGGGTCAGCCTGGGGCAAAGGCTGTGGTGGCTCGCCGTGGTGGCCGGCACTGGTCTGCTGATCGAAACGGCCATGTATCTGACGGGAACGCCGCTGGGGGCGGATTATGTGCAGGGGACGCAGGGGCGCTATTTCCTGCCGTTGCTGCCCTTGGCATTGTTGGCCCTGATGCCGGAAACGGGGTTGCGCGGGGCTCGCGGCGTCTTTGCGGGATCGGCGCTGCTGTTGCTGATGATCGCGCTCGCCAGCGCTTATGACAGCTTCTGGGTGCACGGCTTCGTTACGGCGGACGGGATGCCGCCGCATGAACGGCTAAGCGACGCGCTGCTCCTGCCCTCGCCCCGCTGGTAGCCAGTGGCGCCAGAGGCATAGCCAGCCCAGGCCTTCTACCCAACCGGCAAGGACATCGCTCGGCCAGTGCACGCCCAGCCAGACGCGGCTGGTGCCGATGAGGGCGATGATGAGCGCTGCGGCGATATAGGGTGAGGCGTAAAGCCCCTTACCCCGACCCTTGAGCTCCGTTCGGGCTGAGTCCTTCGACAAACTCAGGGCGAACGGGGTTGGGCGGCTATGACGAGTGAGCGCACGATGCATCAGCATGGCAAGCGCGCCGAACAGGATCATGGTGCCGGCGGAATGGCCGCTGGGAAAACTGTAGCTGTGCACGATGTCGATGTGCGGCAGCAGATCGGGGCGCGGCGCGGCGAAAATCTGCTTGAGGCCGGTGTTGAGCAAGGTGCCACCGACTACGACCAGCGCGAGCCATTGGGCGGCGTGACGCTGACGCCGGTAGAGCAAGCCCAACGCCACGGCCGCCATGATGAGCAGGCGTCCCACCGTATCGCCCACAGCGGACGCTGCGACCATGACCGTGGTGATCCATGGGGCAGCAACCCTGCCCGCTCCCGCCGCGTTCATTGCCGCGATGTTGAGCGGATCGAACCAGCCGGACCGCTGAAGCAGCGCGATGGCCAGCACGCCGAGAAGCGCGAGGACGAATATCCCCGCGCCCCTTTGCCATGAGCGGCGATCAGATATGGAGCGCACGCCCATAAGCGGCGAGTACGCTTTCGTGCATCGATTCCGAGATGGTCGGATGCGGGAAGACGGTGTGCATCAGTTCCGCTTCGGTGGTTTCCATCGTCTTGCCGATGGTGAAGCCCTGGATCATCTCCGTGACTTCAGCGCCGACCATGTGCGCGCCCAGCAGTTCGCCGGTTTTCGCGTCGAACACGGTCTTGGTGAAGCCTTCCGCTTCGCCGAGCGCGATCGCCTTGCCGTTGCCGATGAAGGGGAACATGCCGACCTTCACCTCATAGCCTGCCTCCCTGGCCTTGGCTTCGGTGAGGCCGACTGAGGCGATCTGCGGATGGCAATAGGTGCAGCCTGGTATGTTGCGCGGATCCATGGCGTGGGGATGCTTGCCCGCGATCGCTTCGGCCGCGATGACGCCTTCATGGCTGGCCTTGTGCGCGAGCCATGGCGGGGCGGTGATGTCGCCGATCGCCCACAGGCCGTCGACATTGGTGCGGCACATCTCGTCGGTTTTGAGGAAGCCGCGATCGTCCATGGCGACGCCCAGTTCCTTCAGGCCGATATTTTCGGTGTTGGGCACGATGCCGATGGCGACGATCATGTGGCTGAACTCGGCGGCGCTTTCCTTGCCCGCCTTGTCCTTCAGCTTCGCCTTGATGCCGTTGGCGCCGACCTGAATATCGCTGACGCCAGCGCCGGTCAGGATAGTCATGCCCTGCTTCTTCAGCGCCTTTTCGAGGAAGGCGGAGACGTCCGCATCCTCGACCGGCACGACGCGGTCCATCATTTCGACCACGGTCACATCAGCGCCCATGTCGTTGTAGAAGCTCGCAAATTCGATGCCGATCGCGCCGGAGCCGATGACGAGCAGCTTTGTCGGCATTTCCGGCGGGGTCATGGCGTGGCGGTAGGTCCAGACGCGCTTGCCGTCGGCGGCTGCGCCCGGCAGGTCGCGTGCGCGGGCGCCGGTGGCCAGGATGATGTTCTTTGCGGTGAGTTCTTCGGTCTTGCCGTCCTTGGTGACGGAGAGCTTGCCCCCAGACTTGCCAGCCCCGGTCAGCTTGCCCTCGCCCATGTGAACGGCGATCTTGTTCTTCTTCATCAGGTGCGTGACACCCTGATTGAGCTGCTTGGCGACGCCGCGCGAGCGTTTGACCACGGCGGCGATGTCCGCACTGATCTTTTCGGCGGCCAGGCCATAGTCCCCGGCATGCTGCATATAGTGGAAGATTTCCGCCGAGCGCAGCAGCGCCTTGGTCGGGATGCAGCCCCAGTTGAGGCAGATGCCGCCGAGATTTTCACGCTCGACAATGGCGGTCTTGAGGCCCAGCTGCGCCGCGCGGATCGCGGCCACATAGCCGCCGGGGCCGGAGCCCAGAACGATCAGATCGTAATTCTCAGCCATTATCCTGGTCTCTCTTCTTATGCCGCGGTCATGGGCGGCACGGTGCGGGGCTGGCGATCCTCACCGATCGCCACGAAGGTGAAGGTGGCGCGGGTCACGCGATAGGATCGGTCGTCATGACGGGTGCGCCGCCATGCCTCGACATCGATCTTCATCGATGTGCGGCCGACCGAGACGAGCTTTGCGAAGACCGACACTTCGTCGCCAACGACGACCGGGCGGAGGAAGGTCATGCCTTCGACGGCGATGGTCACGGCGCGGCCCTTGCTGTGGCGCGCGGCGACGGAACCGGCCGCCGAGTCCATCAGGCTCATCAGCCAGCCGCCGAAAATATCCCCATAAGGATTGGTGTCGGCGGGCATGGCGATGACGCGGACGGCGGGGCTTTCCTCCGGCGGCAGCTCGTCGGCGGCGCGCATCAGGCGAGCATGCCGATCGGGTTTTCGACCAGTTCGCGGAAGACCTGCATCAGGCGCGCACCATCCGCGCCGTCAATGGCGCGATGGTCGAAGCTGCCGGTGGCGGACATGACGGTCGCGATCTGGAGCGAGTCATCGACGACGAAGGGCCGCTTTTCGCCCGCGCCGATCGCCATGATCATGGCCTGGGGCGGGTTGATGACGGCTTCGAACTGCTTGATACCGAACATGCCCATGTTGGAAAGCGACGCGGTGCCGCCCTGATATTCTTCCGGCTTGAGCTTGCCGTCCTTCGCGCGGGCGGCAAGGTCCTTCATGGCGGTGGAAATGGCGGCGACGCCCTTGCTGTCAGCGCCGGTCACGATCGGAGTGATGAGGCCGCCGGGGATGGATACGGCCACGCTGATGTCGGCGCGGCTGAATTGCAGCATCTGGTCGCCCGCGAACTGCACGTTGCATTCGGGCACCTGGATGAGGGCGACGCCCAGCGCCTTTATGAGGAGGTCGTTGACGGACAGCTTGACGTTGCGGCTGGCGAGACCGGCGTTGAGTTCGGCGCGCAGCTTCAACAGCTTGTCGAGCTGAACGTCGACGGTGAGATAGATGTGCGGCACCTGCTGCTTGGACTCGGTCAGGCGGCGGGCGATCGTCTTGCGCATGCCGCTTAATTTGATGACTTCGTGGGGGATGCCGAAGTCCTGCGCGGCATGGGTCGCGGCGGGCGCGGGGGCCGGGGCTGCGGCGGCGGGAGTCGCGGCGGCAGCGGGGGCCTTGGCCGAAGCGCCTTCCAGATCGGCCTTCACGATGCGGCCATTAGGGCCGGAGCCGGAGAGGCTGGCGAGGTCGATGCCCTTTTCCTCGGCTATGCGGCGCGCGAGCGGGCTGGCTTTTACGCGGTCGCCAGATTGGGCGGGTGCGGCCTCTGCCTTGGGTGCGGGAGCGTCTGCCTTCGGCGCGGGTGCTTCTGCCTTGGCGGGGACTGGGTCGGCCTTCGGCGCTGCCTTGGGCGCCGGAGCGGAGCCGCCTTCTGCTGCTTGCGCGAGGTCTTCGCCTTCTTCGGCGATGATGGCGATGACGGTGCCGACCTTCACGCCTTCGGAGCCTTCGGAGACGAGGATCTTGGCGATCTTGCCCTCGTCCACGGCTTCGAATTCCATGGTGGCCTTGTCCGTCTCGATCTCAGCGAGCAGATCACCCGACGACACGGTATCGCCTTCCTTCACCAGCCATTTAGCCAACGTCCCTTCTTCCATCGTGGGAGACAAGGCGGGCATCTGGATTTTCTTGCTCATGCGTGAAGGCCTCTCTTCTTTTCCCGGCCGAGCGGGTAAGCGTTGGATGCCGTTTTGACCCTTTGGGCGGGAGGGTCAAGGCGCGCCTTGCGCCTTTGGCGATAATCCGCCACATTTCACCAGACTGGTTCACAATTTACCAGATGGGTTCGAACAATAGGGCGGCGAAGGCGTTGGCTGCCATTTTGGCGTGGGGTGCGACAGCGATGCGGACTTATCTGGTTGTAGTGGACGAATCGCCGGAGGCAGAGACGGCGCTGCGGTTCGCGGCCCGGCGCGCGGCCAAGACGGCGGGGTCTATTCGCATTCTTGCGCTCGTACCGCCCGCCGAGTTCGTGCAGTGGGGCGGCGTTCAGGCGACGATGGAGGATGAGGCGCGGCAGCGCGCCGAAGCGCTCGTCACCAGCGCGGCGGGCACGCTGACGGAGGAATCCGGCATCCGTCCGAGCATCACCGTGCGGCAGGGTGACGCGGTGGCGGTGGTGCGCGAAACGCTGGACGAGATGCCTGATGTTGCGGCGCTGGTGCTGGGGGCTGCGGCGAGCGGGCATCCCGGTGCGCTGGTGTCGCACTTTGCTGGGGCGGATGCGGGCAAGCTGCCCTGCCCGATCATGGTCATTCCGGGCGGGTTGAGCGCGGAGGCGATTGATCGGTTGAGTTGAGGAGCGGTTGTGGTTCATCCAGGAGGGCTGCGGGGTTTACCGATCGAGCTCTGGCCTGTGAGGCATGATAGATCCTGAAACAAGTTCAGGATGACGAGTTGGAGGACGGAAGCGACGGCTTATCGCTTATGCCGTCCCCGCTTTGAGCCGATGTGGCGGATGTTTGCGGGGCGGCCGCGTTTCGCTCCGGGGCGTACGCGGTCCTTCTTGAAGCTTGGCCGCTGCGGCGGGGCGTCGGGTAGCTCGAAGCGCAGGGAGCCGTTGATAGGATCGGCCTCTGCCAGGCGCAGTTGGAGATGCTGGCCGACGGTGTAGCGGTCGCCGCTTTCCACGCCTTCCAGGGCGCGGCCCGCTTCATCGAAGAAGAAGCGCTCGTCGCCCATGGTGGAAACCGGGACGAGGCCATCGCCGCCGAGCCCTGCGACCGTCGCGAAGAAGCCGAAATTCTGGACGCCGGTAATCCGCGCATCGACCAGTTCGCCGACATGGGCGGCGAGATAGGCGGCGACATAGCGGTCGATCGTCTCCCGCTCCGCCTCCATCGCGCGGCGTTCATGCTGGCTGATCATCTCGCCAACGCGGGCCATATTTTCATAGTCATCGGCGCTGAGCGAAGTCCGATCGGGCAGAACGCCGCCCTTCGGCGCGGGCAATTCGAGCTTGTAGGCACCGACCAGCGCGCGGTGGACCAGCAAATCTGCGTAGCGGCGGATGGGCGATGTGAAATGCGCGTAGGAACCGAGCGCGAGGCCGAAATGCCCCATGTTGGCGGGGCTATAATAGGCCTGGGTCTGGCTGCGCAGGATTTGCTCCATGATCTGCGGCTTTTCCTCCGCTTCGCCGATCCGGTCGATCAGGCGATTGAAGGTCGAAGGCTTGATGACCTGCCCCAGCGCGAAGTCGATGTCGAAGGTAGCGAGATATTCCTTCAGCGCGACCAGCTTTTCACGGCTCGGCGGTTCGTGGACGCGGTACATGACCGGCGCTTTCTTGCCTTCGAGCGCCTTGGCGGCGGCGACATTGGCGGCGATCATATAATCTTCGATCAGCATATGCGCGTCGAGGCGTTCGCGGACGGCGACGCTGACGATCTTGCCATTTTCGTCGAGGACGACCCGGCGTTCCGGGAGATCCAGGGCGAGAGGGTCTCGCTTGTCGCGGGCCTTGCGGAGGAGTTTCCAGCAAGCCCAGAGGGGTTTGAGGGCGGTTTCGAGGAGGTCGAGTTGGTTCGGCGGGGTTTCGCCTTGCCCACCCCCGGCCCCTCCCGCCTGCGGGAGGGGAGATGTGCCGTCGATTGCCGCCTGGGCGTCTTCATAGGCGAGGACGGCGGCGACGCGGATGATGGCGCGGGTGAAGCGCCAGTTGGTGACTTTGCCGGAGGCGTCGACGGTAAGGTGGCAGGCCATCGCGGCGCGATCCTGCCCGGCGCGGAGCGAGCACATGTCCGATGACAGCTGGTGCGGCAGCATGGGGACGACGAGGTCAGGGAAATAGACGCTGTTGCCGCGCTTGCGTGCTTCCTTGTCGAGCGCGCTGCCTGGGCGGACATAATAGCTGACATCGGCGATGGCGACGATGGCGTGATAGCCGCCGGGGTTGGCGGGGTCTTCATCAGGCGTGGCCCAGACGGCGTCGTCATGATCGCGCGCATCGACGGGATCGATCGCGACGATGGGCAGGTGGCGCAGGTCCTCGCGCTTGTCCTCATTAAGGGCGATGCCGGATGCCGCCACCGCCTCATCCTCCACCTGTTCGGGGAAGACGTGCGGGATGCCATGTTTGTGGATCGCGATGAGGCTGAAGCTGCGGGGCGCGAAGGGATCGCCCAAAATGTCGGTAACGCGCGCGCTGATGCGCGGCGGGCGGCCCACGGGCTCGGCCAGCACGAGGTCGCCGGGTTGAGCATTGCCCGCGTCGCTGATCGGTGTGTCCTTGCGGATGCGCTTGTCGACGGGACGAAGCCAGAGCTTGCCGCCCTCACCCGCTTCGACCACACCCAGCAGCTCCTCGCTCGCCTTGGCGAGTTTCTTCATCGGGTGGGCGACCCAGCCGCGCCCTGCCTCTTCCGTGCGAGCTAGGATGCGGTCACCGATGGTCAGTGCGCCCCTTTTGCCGCGCTCCAGAACGCGCAGGCGAGGCGCGGGCTGGCCCTCGGCTTCCCACCGTTCCGGCGTGGCGATGAGGGTGGTGTCGTCCACATCGACGATGCGCAGCACGGTCACCTTCGGCACGCCGCCCATCTTGTGGAAGGCGCGGGCCGGGCCGATGTCCAGCAGACCTTCGTCGGCCATGTCCTTCAGCAGCGCCTTAAGAGCGATCTTTTCCTGACCCTTGAGGCCGAATGCCTTTGCGATCTCCCTCTTGCCGGCGGGCTGATCGGAGGAGGTGATGAACTCCATCACCTGATCGCGGGTGGGGAAGCCGGCGGGCCGGACTTTGGCGGGTTTTTTCTGCTTTTGGGTCGATGCCATGGTTTAGCTATAGGGATGGGTTGCACGGCATGCCAGATGGCGGGGTAAATTTGGGTGGCGCGCGAGGTCGCTTCTGGTGAAGGGACGGATTAAGGGGCGGGTCCTTGAGTTACACTGGAATCACGCCCTGCCCACCCCCGGCCCCTCCCTCTGTCGGGACTGGAGAGGACGGGTGCCGTTATTCGACCAGCTTGCGCGCGCGGTCGCGCCAGACCTCGGCCAGGACCGGCATGTTTGCAAGCGCACGAACGGCATCCGGTTCCACCTTATGCCGGCCGCCGATCAGCAAGCGAAAAACGCGGGCGATCGGCCAGTCGGGAAATGGGCGGTCGAGTAGTTCCATGCGCCCTTTCGCTTCCGCCCCCCCTTCCTGTAGGACGCGGAAATAGAGGCCTGCGCGGCCTGTCTTTACGATGGTGGCAAGCACGTCGCGCGTGCCGAAGCGGTGATCGAGCTTCCAGCAGGGTTGGCGTCCATGGCTCACCTCCACCAGCGCGCTGCCGAACGAGAAGCGGTCGCCGAGACAGATTTCCTCCTCGGTCATGCCGAAGGAAGCGATGTTTTCGCCAAAGGCACCGGGAGCCTGAAGCAGCGGGTGGCCGGGCTTGCGTTCGCGCCACCAGTCATAATGGTCCTGCGGGTAGAGGTGGATCGCCTTGTCCCAGCCGCCATGATGGATGGGGTCGGCTACCGCGTCGCCCTCCAGCCCCTGCCATCTTACGCGGACGACGCCGTCCACCGGCCGCTTTGCGATAGCGCTATAATCGCCGTCGCGAAAGGGCATGGGCGTGCCGGTCAGCAATGCGGCGATGGTCAGATGTTCAGCCATGCCGCCCCTATGGCAGTGGCGCGAAGCCTTGGCGAGAGGGCCTCAGGCGCGGCTGAGTTCCGATGCGAGCTTCAACACCTCGCTGCCGCTATCGGTCTGGACCAGATAAGCGGGGTTCCGTGCCGAGCCGTTGCGGCGGATCAACGCGCCTTCGATCATCTTTTCCACCTGGGCGTCGAAGCGCTCCGCGACACGGCCACGTCCCACGCCCTGGCCCCAGTTCCATTTGACCCGCATGCCTTTGCGGAAGCCTTCGACCATTCTCTACCCTCT
This sequence comes from Sphingobium sp. S6, assembly GCF_905120495.1. Taxonomy (NCBI): domain Bacteria; kingdom Pseudomonadati; phylum Pseudomonadota; class Alphaproteobacteria; order Sphingomonadales; family Sphingobiaceae; genus Sphingobium; species Sphingobium sp. S6. Next base: position 932,012 of record NZ_CAJHOG010000001.1, read on the forward strand.
CCTGCCGCACGCGCATGGCGGCGTTTCATGAAATCGCGATGACAAAAATCCCGGCTGCGGGCGGGGTTCCCTTGGGTTTTTCGTTCGCCTGGGTTAAGGGGCGGCAGATGGACGTCACTGGCCTTCGCGTTGCGCTATTCAGCGGCAATTACAATTATGTGCGCGATGGCGCGAACCAGGCGCTCAACCGCTTCGTGGGCTATTTGCTGCGTCAGGGCGCGGCGGTGCGCGTCTATTCGCCCACGATCGCGACACCCGCGTTCGAGCCGACCGGCGATCTGGTGAGCGCTCCGTCCCTGGCGATACCGGGGCGGAAGGAATATCGCGTCCCCTATCGCATGTGCGGGCGCGTCAGGCGCGACCTGAAGCGGTTCCAGCCCAACCTGGTCCATGTGTCGAGCCCAGACCCGTTGGGACATCGCGCGGTCACATGGGCGCGGGGCAACGGGCTTCCGGCGGTGGCTTCGGTCCATACGCGGTTCGAGACTTATCCCCGCTATTATGGGCTGGCATTTCTGGAGCCGGTCATCGAATCGATGCTGCGGCGCTTTTACCGGCGTTGCGATGCGATCGTCGCGCCTTCGGAGTCCATGGCGCAACTGCTGCGCGAACAGCGGATGAGCTATGATGTGGGCATTTGGACGCGTGGGATCGACCGGGAGATCTTCAACCCGGGGCGCCGCGACATGGATTGGCGGCGGTCGCTGGGGATAGAGGATGACGAGCCGGTGATCGGCTTCATCGGCCGGCTGGTGATGGAAAAGGGCTTGGATGTCTTTTCCGACGCGATCGACCAGTTGAAGATGCGCCATGTGCGGCACAAGGTGCTGATCATCGGCGAAGGCCCGGCGCGGGAGTGGTTCCAGAACCGGTTGCCGGATGCGGTCTTCACGGGATTTCAGAAGGGCGACGAGCTGGGCCGTGCCGTCGCCAGCATGGACATGCTGTTCAACCCCTCGATCACCGAGACGTTCGGGAATGTGACGCTGGAGGCGATGGCCTGCGCCCTCCCCACAGTGGCGGCGCGGGCGACGGGGAGCGAGAGCCTTGTCACCGAGGGCGTGACCGGGCGCCTGATCCGTCCGGGAGCGATCGGGGCTTTTGCGGATGCGCTGACGAGCTACTGCACTGATCCCGCTGCGCGAGCCGCTGCGGGAGCAGCCGCCATGGGGGAAGCGGAGCGATATGGATGGGATCAGGTGAACCAGGCGCTGGTCGACACCTATCTCCGTGTGATCCGCCAGCGGGCGCAGGGTGCGCGGCTGCGCTCCAGCCCGGTTCCTTAAAGCGCCCGCCTTCCCTATATCGGGACGATGGCCGATCTTTTTGCTTCCGATGCCGTGAACATGCCCGGTGATGCCGGGGAGAATGCGCCGCTGGCCGACCGGCTGCGGCCACGGACCCTGGCCGATGTCGTTGGACAAGAGCATCTGACCGGGGCGGAGGGCGCGATCGGGCGGATGGTGGCGGCGGGGCGGCTTTCCTCCATCATCCTGTGGGGGCCTCCGGGGACAGGCAAGACGACGATCGCGCGGCTGCTGGCCGATGCGGTGGATATGCGGTTCGAGCCGATATCGGCGGTTTTTTCCGGGGTGGCCGACCTCAAGAAGGTCTTTGCCGCGGCCAAGGAGCATGCACGGCGCGGGGACAAGACGCTGCTGTTCGTGGACGAGATCCACCGGTTCAACCGGGCGCAGCAGGACAGCTTTCTGCCCTTTGTCGAGGATGGGACGGTGACCCTGGTCGGCGCGACCACGGAAAATCCCAGTTTCGAGCTGAACGCGGCGCTGCTGTCGCGGGCGCAGGTGCTGATCCTGCACCGGCTGGATGCGTCGGCGCTGGAGCTGTTGCTGGAGCGGGCGGAGGCGATCACGCAGCGTCCCTTGCCACTCACCCCGGCTGCACGGGACGCCTTGCTGGCGAGCGCGGATGGCGATGGGCGTTTCCTGCTCAATCAGGTCGAGACGCTCTATTCGATCGATATCGGCGAGCCGCTGGATCCGGCCGGGCTGTCGGCGCTGCTGCATCGGCGCATGGCGGTCTATGACAAGGATCGGGAGGGGCATTACAACCTCATTTCGGCGTTGCATAAGTCGCTGCGCGGATCGGACCCGCAGGCGGCGCTCTATTATCTGGCGCGGATGCTGACGGCGGGGGAGCAGCCGCTCTATGTGCTGCGGAGGCTGGTGCGGTTTGCGAGCGAGGATATCGGCCTTGCCGACCCGCAGGCGCTCGTTCAGTGCCTGGCCGCCAAGGAGAGTTACGATTTCCTGGGAAGCCCGGAGGGGGAACTGGCGATCGTGCAGGCGTGCCTTTATTGCGCGACCGCGCCCAAGTCGAACGCGGCTTATGCTGCGATGAAGACGGCGTGGAAGTCGGCGCGAGATACAGGGTCGTTGATGCCGCCCAAGAATATCCTCAACGCCCCTACCCGGCTGATGAAAACCATCGGCTATGGCAAGGGCTATCAATATGATCATGACGATGCGGAGGGTTTTTCGGGCGACAATTACTGGCCCGAGGAAATGGAGCCGCAGACCTTCTTCGCCCCGACCGATCGCGGGTTCGAAGCGCGGATAGCCGAGCGCATGGCCTATTGGGACCGGCTGCGGGCCGAGCGCGACGGCGATTAAGGAAGCGGTTGCGTCTATGACTCCGCGTTTTGCCCGTTATGCCGCGATCGATTGGTCGGGCGCGAAGGGCGTGCGGCACAAGGGGATAGCGGTTGCGCTGTGCGATCGTGGTGACGCCGTGCCCCGGCTCGTCCATCCGGACGGTGGAGGCTTCTGGTCACGTTCGGCGGTGGCGGAATGGCTGATCGATGCCGCTGCGGAGGCGCCGACGCTGTTCGGATTCGATTTCAGCTTCGCGCCACCCTTCGTGGCGCGGGAAGCTTATCTGCCGGGCGACGATGTGCCGGCGACGGGGCCTGACTTCTGGGCCTATGTCGATCGCGTCTGCGATGACCCCGATCTGGGCGCGGCGAGCCTGCTGCACGTCACCCACCGCCGCCATTTCTACTTCGGCAAGGCGGACGGGGCGAAGGCCGACTTCATGCATAACCGGGTGTGCGAAGCCCATTATAATGCGGGCGGCGGGGGGAAGCCGTCCACCGTCTATGACGCGATCGGCGCGGCGCAGGTCGCCAAGGCGAGCTTTGCGGGAATGCGCCTGCTCCATCATGTGCGGGATCATGTTCCGGTCTGGCCGTTCGATCCGGCACCTAGCAGTGGGTCATTGGTGGTGGAGATCTACACCAGCATTGCGGCCCGCGCGGCCGGACGGCCGAAGGGGCGGACGAAGATGCGAGACCTCGCCGCGCTCGACGATGCGCTCTGCGCGTTGGGCTCTGAGCCCTATGAAGGATTGCCACCGGATGATCATGGCGCCGACGCCATCGTGACCGCTGCGTGGATGCGCAACGTCGCGCCGAGGCCGAGCCTCTGGACCCCATCTGCGCTCAATCCACATATTGCCGCAACGGAGGGCTGGACGTTCGGTATCATCTGATAGTAAGGCGCTTCACCGTCCAACGGACGCGCCGGCTTAGCTCAGTTGGTAGAGCACCTGATTTGTAATCAGGGGGTCAGGGGTTCGAGCCCTCTAGCCGGCACCATATCCCCTTGTGGCGCGCGCCTTCTTCAGATCGCCGGACGCGTTGTCCTAATTGCCCAGTTTCGGCCGCGTGACTTCCACCGTCTTTATGCCGGTGTCGAGCGAACCAGTTCTGGGCTGAGCGTCAGGGCCGCCTTTTATGCCCGTGTCCCTGGGCGCGCCGCCGCCGCCGCCGCCACTGGATGCGGCGATCGCTTCGGAACTCAGCGAAGTGGACAAGAGGATGGTCATCGCGGGCGGCACCGTTGCCGCGAACCTGCCGCAAGTCTTAAGGAAATTGCGCCTGTCTTCGGTTGCCGGCGAATTCAACTGATCGTCCATGATGCCATCCTTCTCTATTCGCATCGTAGATTAACAGGTGAAGCATCCGGAAGATTTGGCAAAAAAGAGCTATAGACTTTAGTATAGGGCCAAAGAAAAAGGCAAACCAAACGCAAAATGGGGGCCGGCATCTCTGCCGGTCCCCACTTCCGTCGTGTCCCGGATCCGCTTCCCGTTCAGGATGCGATCATCGGACTCGGCGCGCGATGCTTTCGCCAGAAAGGCTTGGCATCGTGTTTGCTCCGGCTTTCCGGCTATGAGGCCATGTTCCGCAGCGTGCCTTCAAACTACAATATCCGACGTCCGCTTTCGCGCGTGCATGATATCGCCTTTGAAGACCATCAGTTTCCGTTCGAACCGGGTGGTTCCAACGTCAGCCTGATGTGATCGAAACTTCACTCAAATCTTTGATATTATCGCCGATTTGATGATCCGGATTTCTCCGTTTCGTCGTCCGTTTCGATAGGAGGATGGTCTCACCAAAAGCGAGTCGCTCAAAGCGGAATCTGGCATGCTGGTGACAGACTCCGCCTAAAGCTGTGGATAATTGTGGAAATTTTTCGCCTGTCGCTTTTAGCGCCCTTTCCACACGCCGGGACGCTTTTCAACGAAGGCATTCATGCCTTCGACGCGATCCTCGGTCGCGGTCAGAAGCTGGAACAAACGCCGCTCGGTCGTCAGCCCCTGCCCCAACATGGTTTCGAAGGCGAGATCCACCATTTCCTTGTTCACCATCGCAGCCATCGGGGGCATGGCGGCGATGGCTGCAGCGGTCTTCAGCGCATCGTCCAGCAGTTCAGCCGCCGGTACGATCCGCGAGACAAGGCCTGAACGTTCGGCTTCTTCCGCGCCCATCATACGCCCCGTCAGACACATTTCCATGGCCTTGGCCTTGCCAACGGCCTTGGTCAGGCGCTGCGATCCACCCATGCCGGGCGCAACGCCAAGCTTGATTTCCGGCTGCCCGAACTTGGCGGTGTCCGCTGCGATGATGAAGTCTGCCATCATGGCGAGCTCGCAACCGCCGCCCAGTGCAAAGCCTGCGACAGCCGCGATCCAGGGCTTCCGGGTGGCGACAAGATTTCTCTGCCAGCCGGAGAAGAAGTCCTCCAGGAAGAAGTCGGCAGCGGCCTTGCTGGCCATTTCCTTGATGTCAGCGCCTGCCGCGAACGCCTTTTCGCTGCCGGTCAGCACCAGGCATAATTGCGATGGATCGGCATCATAAGCGGCAAAGGCGGCGCTGAGGTCAGCCAGCACCTTAGTATTGAGGGCGTTCAGCGCCTGTGGCCGGTTCAGCGTGACCAGCGTGACGGCATCGCGCTGTTCGACCAGGATCGTTTCGAAGCTCATCGTCATCTTCCTTCAAATCTGCGGTGCGGCAGGCGCAAGCGACGCCCCCGGTCACCGTCCCATATGCATGAAATCGCGGTCGTAGCTGCGCATATGCGCGCCGCCGTCGACATAGAGCGTCTGCCCGGTGACGGCGCTCGCTTGCGCAAGATAGAGCACAGCTTCCGCAATCTGCTCCGCCAAGGGCAGGCGCCCGAGGGGCATTGCCGATTGCAGCCTTTCCATCTGCGCCTCGTCATAATCGGGCGTTGCGATGGTGAGGCCGGGCGCAACTGCGTTAACCCGAATGTTCGGCGCAAGGCTGGAGGCGGACAGGCGGGTAAGCCCAGCCAGTGCCGATTTCGACAAGGTATAGGCCAACTGGTCGGCATGCGGATGATCTATCCGCTGATCGAGAATATTGATGATGCACCGATCCGCTACCCCGGCAGGGATTGTCGCGAACGCCTTCGTCAGCAGGGCGGGCGCGGCGCAGTTTACGGCATAATGCCGCATAAGGTCTTCGGCGGACACATTGTCGAGCCGGTCCTGGCCGAAGATCGCGGCGCTGTTTACCAATATGTCGGGCGGTCGGCCGAACCTCTCCGCGACCTTGGCCACCAATTCCTCGGCACTTTCGGGATCGGCGAAGTCGGCCGTGAAACCATCCCATTCCGTGCCGTTCTCGTCGAGCGTCAAGGCGAGAGCGGAATCCAGCCGAGTGTCGTGGCTGCCGTGAATTGCGAGCGAATAGCCCGCGCGGGCGAACCCGGCGGCAATGACACCTCCAAGCCGTCGGTGACCGCCCGTGATGAGCGCCAGGCGCTTGTTCGCCAGCGGCAGCGGGCCCTCGCTCCGCTCTCGCGCGCCGCCTATAGGCCGGTAGGCAGGTGCGTCTTCCCCGTTCACGATTCGATGAGCTTCAGCACTTCCTCGCGACTTTTTTCATCGTCGCGAAACACGCCGAGCATGCGGCTGGTCTTCATCAGGACGTTGGGCGTGCGGACACCCCGACCCGTCATGCAACCGTGCGTCGCTTCGATCACCACGGCCACGCCCTGGGGCTTCAGATGTTCCCAGATGCAGTTGGCGACTTCGGCGGTCAGCCGTTCCTGGACCTGAAGCCGGTTGGCGAAGGCGTGCAGCACGCGAGCGAGTTTCGAGATGCCGACAACATATTTGCCTGGCAAATAGGCGATGTGCCCGCGCCCGATGATCGGCGCCATATGATGTTCGCAGTGCGACTGGAACGGGATGTCCTTGAGCAGCACGATATCATCATAGCCGCCCACTTCATGGAAGATGCGCGAGAGGTGATAGGCCGGATCGTCGCCATAGCCGCGGCAATATTCCCGCCATGCGCGCGCGACGCGTTGGGGCGTTTCAAGCAAGCCTTCGCGGTCGGGATTGTCGCCAGACCAACGGATCAACGTGCGGATGGCGTCCGCCACATTCGCGGGCACAGCTTCCTTGATCGCTTCGCCTACGGCCTCGGCATCGGGATCATAGTCCATGGATGGCACTACTCCTCTTTATCTTTGTTCAGGGCGCATATGACCGCTCTGTCAGCGGAATGCCAGCCCTTTACCTATGCTATGGACAGGGGTGGTGCCGGGTGGCACATCAACGCCCAACATATAAAGCCGATCCGAAAAGCATGGCTGTCCCGTCGCTCGCCCACTCCCCATATCCTTCCGCCCGGGATTAAAGCGTGCGGACTGAACAGATCGCCGCCGTGCTGCTGGCCGCTGGCACATCATCCCGTTTCGGGGAGGATGACAAGTTGATCGCTGACCTCAATGGCAAGCCGGTGATCGCTCATACGCTTGAGGCCGTTGCATCGCTCGCCTTTGGCGAACTGGTGGCGGTGACGCGGCCAATCGCCGATGCTCCCGACATTCATCGAAGGCTGGAGCGGCGCGGCTTTAGCATATTGGTCAATGATCGGCCGGAAGAAGGCTTGGCGAGCAGCATCGTCCGCGCAGTTCTCCACGTCATGCCGATCAAACGGTGCAGGGGCATTCTGATCTGCCTGGGCGACATGCCGTTTGTGCCGCAGTCGCATTATAATCGCATATGCCTGGCGGCCGAAGATGTGCGTTCGGTCGTGGCGAGTACGGACGGCTTCTCTTCATCCCCGCCTGCCTTCATCGGGCGGAAACACTTTCCTGAACTGCTGACATTGCGCGGTGATCAGGGCGCACGGGCGCTGCTGAGCCGGGGCGTTCAGGTGGAGGCGATGGGCAGTTCGCTGATCGATATCGATACGCCGGAAGATCTGGCGAGGGATTAGCTCGACCGGGTGGGATCGGTCATGGGATCGTCCATTTCCCGCACATCGGGCATGCGGCTTATCGGCAGCGACCCCGTCTGCCTTTCCAGCATGCGATGGACGACCGGCGGATGGGGGCCGCTGTGCAGCGCGGCGAGTGTGTCGAAATTCACCGTGTCAGCGATGGTGCGCCGCCTGTTGTGGCGGACATAGTCGAGCCAGGTGGAGACATGGTAGCGCTCGATCCATAGCTCAGGATCGGCGAGGTCGCGCATCAGGGACCAGCCATGCGCGCCGTCGCGGCGGCGGATGCGGCGCCGCTCGCTCATCGCGGCGAGGAAAGGCACGACCGAGCCCGCCGGGATGCGGTATTCGATGGTGATGACCACAGGCCCGCTGCGGGGTTCGATCGGCACAGCCGTTTGGGGCTCCTGCCAACGGTCTAGGAGGTCTAGATTTTCATCTCCCGTCTGGGGCAGCGGGCGGAAAAGGCCTATCATCGCTGCTGCCAATTGCACGCCGGCGGCTACGTGGAGCGACGTCACGACGCCCATATGCTCCGCCAGCCAGCCGAACAACCATGCGCCGAGCGCCATGCCGCCAAACGCCATCATCTGGTAGAGGGCGACGGCGCGCGCCAGCACCCAGCGGGGGGCGGACATCTGGACCGAGACGTTGAAGGTCGACAGCGCGATGACCCATCCTGCGCCGCAGAGCAGCAAGCCGATGATCGCGACGACGAGCCAGCCTGTGGACGCCGTGATCGCCGTACCCACGGCAAGGGCAAGGGCGGCGCAGCGGACGATGGTTTCGATGGGGAAGCGGCGGCGGAGCCTGCCTGACGACAGGGCGCCGAGGACCGCGCCGATGCCGAACGCCCCGCTCAAGATACCGAAGGTCAGCGCGCTACCCTTCAATATGTCGCGCGCGACCAGCGGCATGAGCGCGGAGACGGCGCTCGCGCCAACGCCGAAGGCGGCGCCGCGAATGAGCACGAGCTGGATCTTCGGCGACATGGTGACATAGCGGACCCCTGCCCTCATGGCGTGACCGAGGCGTTCGCGCGGCAGGAGCTTGGGCACGCGCTCCGGCTGCCAGCGCAGCAGGACGAGGGAGAGGCCGATGTAGCTGAGCGCATTGGTGAGGAAGGCGGCGGCGGCTCCGGCGGCGGCGACGATGATGCCGCCAAGCGCCGGGCCTACACTGCGCGCGAGGTTGAAGCCCATGCTGTTGAGGGCGACGGCGCTGGGGAGTTGGGATCGCGGCACCATGTCGCCGACCGACGCCTGCCAGGCTGGGCCGTTGATCGCGGTCGCGCAGCCGACGAGGAAGGTGAAGGCGAGCAGGGACCAGGGGGTCAGCAGATCCAACCAGGCGAACAGGGCAAGGAGAGCGGACACCAGCAGCATCGACAATTGGCAGGCGAGCATGACGAGGCGGCGGTCGAGATTGTCGGCGACCGCACCTGCCCAGAGCGAGAGCAGCATGATCGGCAAGGTCGTCGAGGCCGGGACCAGCGCGACGAGCATGGGAGAGCCAGACAGCGACGTCATCATCCATGCAGCGCCGACGGACTGGATCAACCCACCGAAGTTCGACGCGAGGCTGGCGAACCATATCGCGCGGAAGATGGGTATGGCGAAGGGCGTTGGCGCTGGAGGGGAATCTGCCTCTGACACTGAAAATGCATGAACCTGAAATCGACTGGAGCGTCAAACCCGGAAGGGAGGAAAGGAGTTCAATTCAATGAAGGAAATAGCGGGAAAAGCGCGATCCGCATTGCCTTTGCGCTTGCACTTTACGTAAACGTAAATACATTTGCGGCGCGCCTGACGCCAATGCCGAGAGGAATGACCGAGCGATGGAAGCCTTTATCTACGATGCCGTAAGGACGCCCCGTGGCCGGGGCAAGCCGGACGGGTCGTTGCATGAAATCACCCCTGTCCAGCTGGCGACGCAGGTGCTGGAGGCGGTGCGGGATCGCAACGCGATCGACACGGCGGATGTGGACGATGTCGTGCTTGGCTGCGTGACGCCGATCGGCGAGCAAGGCGGCGACATTGCCCGCGCCGCCGTGCTGAACGCCGATTATGAGCAGACGGTGCCGGGCGTCCAGATCAACCGCTTCTGCGCTTCCGGGCTGGAAGCGGTGAACATGGCCGCCGCGAAAATCTATTCGGGCGAAGCGGGACTGGCGATCGGCGGCGGCGTCGAATCCATGAGCCGCGTGCCGATGTCTTCGGATGGTGGCGCCATCGCCATGGACCCGGCGGTCGCCTACAAGACCTATTTCGCGCCGCAGGGGATCGGCGCCGATGTGATCGCGACCAAGTTCGGCATCAGCCGCGATGATGCGGATGCCTATGCGGTCGAAAGCCAGCGGCGCGCGAAGGCGGCCTGGGACGAAGGGCGCTTTGCCAAGTCGATCCTTCCCGTGCGCGACGTGATCGGCGAAGTGGTTCTGGACCATGACGAACATATGCGCCCCGACGCGACGATGCAGTCGCTTGGCAGCCTGAAGCCAAGCTTTGCCGCGCTGGGCGAGGAAATGCCCGGTTTCGACGCTATTGCGCTGCTTAAATATCCGGAGCTGGAACGCGTGAACCATGTCCATCATGCGGGCAACAGCAGCGGCATCGTCGATGGCGCGGCCGCGGTGCTGCTCGGCAACAAGGAAATGGGCGAGAAATATGGGCTGAAAGCCCGCGCCCGGATCAAGGCGATGGCGTCGATCGGCTCCGAGCCGCTGATCATGCTGACTGGGCCGGAGTTCGTTGCGGGCAAGCTGCTCAATCGAGCGGGCATGAGCAGCCATGACATCGACCTTTGGGAACTGAACGAAGCCTTTGCGAGCGTGGTGTTGCGTTACATGCAGGCGATGGATTTGGACCATGACAGGATCAATGTGAATGGCGGCGCGATAGCCATGGGCCATCCGCTGGGCGCGACGGGGGCGATGGTGTTGGGGACGGCGCTGGATGAGCTGGAGCGATCGGGCAAGGGCACGGCGCTGGTGAACCTGTGCGTGGGTGCGGGCATGGGGACCGGGATTATTATTGAGCGAGTTTGAAAACGGGTTGGTAGTGGGCTGATCCGAGCGCGGCTCTGGAGGATGGCCCCCACCCCAACCCCTCCCCTGAAGGGGAGGGGCTAAAAGGAGAGCAGGATCGTGCAGACCATTAATTTTGACATCGACGCTGACGGCATCGTGACGCTGACCATCGATGTGCCGGGCCAGTCGATGAATGTCATCGGCCCCGATTTCCTCGCCGATCTGGATGAGGCGATTACGCGCATCGGGTCGGAGGAAGCGATCAAGGGCGCGGTGATTGCTTCGGGCAAGGATAGCGGGTTCATGGCTGGCATGGACCTTAAATATTTCGGGTCGATGCTGGCGAGCGGCGCGGGAAAGCGCCCTGCCCCGGCCGAGATTTTCGAGCAGGTTTTCGTGCTGAACCAGTTGTTCCGGCGGCTGGAAACATGCGGCAAGCCGGTGGCCTGCGCTATCGAGGGCACGTGCGTCGGTGGCGGGTTCGAACTGGCGCTGGCCTGCCATCGGCGGGTGGTGGGCGACAGTCCCAAGACGCAGCTTGGCCTGCCGGAAATCCTGATCGGCCTTTTCCCCGGCGGTGGCGGATCGCAGCGTCTGCCGCGCCTGATCGGGGTGCAGGCGGCGCTGATGTACATGTTGCAGGGCAAGCTGTTCCGCCCGGCCGAAGCGGCGATGCTGAAGGCCGTCGATGAAGTCGTGCCGCAGGGCACTGCGGTCGAGAAGGCGAAAGAGTGGGTGAAGGCGAACCCGTCCGCCATCGCGCAGCCGTGGGACGTGAAGGGGTTCAAATTCCCCGGTGGTGCGGGTGCGTTCAACCCGGCTTTCGTCCAGACGATGGTCGGCGCGGTGCCGATGACGCTGAAGCAGACGCAGCGGAACATGAATGCGCCCACCGCTTTGCTGTCGGCGGTCTATGAAGGCGCGCTGCTGCCGTTCGACCGGGCGATCCGGGTGGAGAGCAAATATTTCGCGAAGGTTGCGGCCGATCCGCAGGCGGCGAACATGATCCGCAGCCTGTTCGTGAACAAGAATGCCGCCGAACGTGGTGCGCGGCGGCCGAAGGACCAGCCCAAGGCGCCCACGAAGAAGCTTGCCATGCTGGGCGCTGGCATGATGGGCGCAGGGATTGCGACAGTGGCGGCGCAGGCCGGCATGGAGGTCATGCTGTTCGACCGTGACCTTGCTTATGCGGAAAAGGGCAAGGCGCATGTCGAGGATGTACTGAAGAAGCGGCTGGGCCGTGGCATGACGCCGGAGAAGATGGCCGAGACGCTGGCGCGCGTGACGCCGACGACCGACTATGCGGCGCTTGCCGGAGCCGACTTCGTGATCGAGGCGGTGTTCGAGGATGTCGCGATCAAGGCGGAGGTGACGAAGAAGGTCGAGGAGGTGCTCGGCCCCGATGTGATCTTTGGGTCCAACACATCGACCTTGCCGATCACGAAGCTCGCCAAGGCGTGGAGCAAGCCTGCCAATTTCATCGGCATCCACTTTTTCTCGCCGGTTGAGAAGATGCCGCTGGTCGAGATCATTCTGGGCAAGGAAACCGGCCCGGCCGCAATCGCCAAGGCGCTGGATTTCGTTAGCCAGATCAAGAAGACGCCGATCGTCGTCAATGATTCGCGCGGTTTCTATACCTCGCGCTGTTTTGGCACCTATGTGCAGGAAGGCGTGGAGATGGTGGCCGAGGGGATCAATCCGGCGCTCATCGAAAATGCCGGGCGGCAATTGGGGATGCCGGTGGGGCCGCTGGCGGTGGGTGACGAAGTGTCGATCGAGCTTGGCCACAAGATCGTCGTCGCGGCTCAGAAGGAATTGGGCGATTCCTATGTGGCGCAGCCGTCCGATGCGGTGATGGCGCGCATGGTTGAGCTGGGGCGGCTGGGCCGTAAGAGCGCGAAGGGCTGGTATGATTATCCCGAGGGTGGGAAGAAGCATCTTTGGCCGGGGCTGGAAGAGATGTTCCCGCGCGCGGCGGTGCAGCCCGATGTGGAGGAAGTGAAGGAGCGACTGCTTTATCGTCAACTGGTGGAATGTGCGCGCTGCTACGAGGAAGGCGTGCTGGAAACAGTGGAGGATGGCGATCTGGGCGCGATCTTCGGCTGGGGCTTTGCGCCTTGGACCGGGGGGCCGTTCAGCCATATGGATACGGTTGGTATCGGGCATGTGGTGGCGGTGCTGGAACGGCTGGCGGCGCGGCATGGGGAGCGGTTCGCGCCGACGGTGCAGTTGCAGGATATGGCGGCTAGTGGGGCGACTTTTTATGATGAAGGGGTGAAGGCTGCCGCTTGAGGTTTTTTGGGGGCGGTGGAAAACTAAACTGCCGTCATCCTGAACTTGATTCAGGATCCATCTCGCCTCCGGCAGGAGTTGAGTGTGGGGCACGATGGATCCTGGGCCGAAGGCCAGCGCAACTAAACGAGGTCAGGATGACAAGGTTTTAGGGACACACGCAGCGTGTCCCTCTCTAACCCCTTTTCGTCTCGCGGTGCAGCATGAACGGGGTGGGCATTGTAGCTTCAGTGCGTTAGTCGTCGGGCAGCGGCTATCCCCACGCTCGTCATCCTGAACTCGTTTCAGGATCCATCTCGCCTTCGGCTCCGCCTGAGTGTGGAGGCACCATGGATCCTGAAACAAGTTCAGGATGACGGAGGATGAACGCCCGATTCTGTCAGAGGAAATCCTATTCTATGAGCGAAAAGCCCACGGTTCTGGTCACGGGTGGTGCCGGTTATATTGGAAGCCATGCGGTGCTGGCCCTACGCGATGCGGGGTATGACGTCGTGGTGATCGACAATCTGGTGACGGGTTTTCGCTGGGCGGTGCCTGACGATGTGGCTTTCGTCGAAGGCGATATCGCGGACCAGCCGCTGGTGCAGAAGGCTCTGCGCGATCATGACGTCAAGGCGATCATGCACTTTGCCGGGTCGGTGGTGGTGCCGGAATCGGTGGAGAACCCGCTCAAATATTATCACAACAACAGCGCCAAGACCCGCGACCTGATCGAAAGCGCGGTGACGGTCGGCGTGCCGCATTTCATCTTTTCCTCCACCGCCGCGACCTATGGCATTCCAGAGGAGAGTCCGGTCAAGGAGACGACGCCGCAGCGGCCGATCAATCCTTATGGCATGTCCAAGCTGATGACCGAATATATGCTGCGCGATGTGAGCGCAGCGCATCCGATGAATTTCTGCGCGCTGCGTTATTTCAATGTCGCTGGCGCCGATCCGCAGGGGCGGACGGGGCAGTCGACGGCCGGCGCGACGCACCTTATCAAGGTGGCGGTCGAGGCCGCGCTGGGGAAGCGGGAGTTTGTGTCGGTGTTCGGGACGGATTTCGATACGCCTGATGGCACGGGCGTGCGCGACTATATCCATGTCACTGATCTGGCGGCGGCGCATGTGCTGGCGCTGGACGCGCTGATGGCTAAGCCGGAACAGAATTATCTGCTGAATTGCGGCTATGGGCGCGGTTTTTCGGTGCTGGAAGTGCTGGATGCGGTCGATCGGGTGACGAACATCAAAATCGAGCGGCGGATGGAAGGACGGCGCGCGGGCGATCCGGACTCGCTGATCTCCGACAATCGCGCGATCATGGCGGAGTTTCCTTGGCAGCCGCGCCATGCCGATCTGGACCAGATCGTCGCGCATGCGCTGGCATGGGAGCGTAAGTTGACCGACATACGGGGCGACCGCGATGCCCACTGAGCATCTTTTCGTTGATGGCGCGCTTGCCGCTGCCGACATGGCGCGGCGGATCGCCGTGGTGCTGGGCGATGCAATCGCGGCGCGGGGCGTGGCGACGATCGCGCTGTCGGGCGGGCGGTCGCCCCGGCCAGTGCTGGAGGCGCTGTCGGACGCTGCGCTGGAGTGGGACAAAGTCGTCGTGACGCTGGTCGATGAACGATGGGTGGCGGCGGATCATGCGGACAGTAATGAGCGGCTGGTGCGTGGGACGCTGTTGCAGGGCGCGGCGGCGAAGGCGCGGTTTGTTGGCATGAAGAATGACGCGGCGGATGCCTATGCCGGGCAGGCAGCTTGCGAGGCGGCGCTGGCGGAATTGCCCTGGCCGCTGGACATCGTGTTGCTTGGCATGGGCGAGGATGGGCATACGGCTTCGCTGTTTCCCGAGGCTAAGGAATTGGCGGAGGGTCTTTCCACCCATGCGCTGACGGTTGCGGTGACGCCGCCTGCCGCGCCGCATCAGCGCATGTCTTTGAGCGCCAGGGCGATCCTGAAGAGCCGACATATTTTCTTGCAGATTGGCGGTGCGGCGAAGAAGGCGGTCTATGACCGGGCGCTGGCTGGTGGGCCGGTCGAGGAGCTGCCGATCCGGGTGGCGCTGTGCCAGCATGGTGTGTCGGTCGAGGTCTGGATTTCGGAGTGAGCCAGCGCATGATTGCGCAGATCGATCCTTTTCATGCCATCGCGATCGGGGTGGAGGCGCATCGGCTGGAGGCCGAGGGGCGCTCGATCCTGCATATGGAATTCGGGCAGCCTTCTACCGGCGCACCTGCCGCTGCGATAGCGGAGGCGCATCGGGTGCTGGACAGCGACCCGATGGGCTATTGGGAGAGCCCGGCGCTGAAAGAGCGGATCGCGCTGCTGTATCGGGAACGCTATGGCGTTGCGGTGGCGGCGGAGCAGGTCCTGCTGACTTGTGGCGCTTCTCCGGGGCTGGTGCTGGCGCTCAATTGTCTGTTCGCGCCGGGCGCGCGGGTGGCGACAGCGCGGCCGGGCTATGTGGCTTATCGCAATACGTTGAAGGCGCTCTATCTGGAGCCGGTCGAGGTGGATTGCGGGCCTGCCGAGCGATACCAGATCAGCGCAGCGGCGCTGGAGGCGATGGAGCCCGCGCCCGATGGCGTGATTATCGCAAGCCCGGCCAATCCTACGGGCACGATCATCCCTGCCGACGAGATGGCGCGAATCGCGGAGGTCTGCGCGCGGCGCGGGATCAGGATCGTGTCGGACGAGATTTATCACGGCCTTTCCTATGGCGAGGCGGCGCATTCTATGCTGGAATTCGCGCCCGATACGGTGGTGGTGAACAGCTTTTCCAAATATTTTTCGATGGCCGGGTGGCGGCTTGGCTGGGTCGTGTTTCCAAAGACGCTGGTCGAAGCGGCACGGGCGCGGATGGGGAATTTGTTCCTGACGCCCCCTTCCCTCGCGCAGCATGCGGGGTTGAAGGCGTTCGACTGCCTTGACGAGCTGGAGGGGCATGTCGCGAACTACCGGCGGAACCGGGAATTGCTGCTGGCGGCGTTGCCAGCGCTGGGCCTCAAGGAAATCGCGCCGCCGGATGGGGCCTTCTACATCTATGCGGATGTGGGGCATTTGACGGATGACAGCCTGGGCTTTTGCCAGAAGTTGCTGGAGGAGACCGGCGTGGCGACGGCGCCGGGGATCGATTTCGATCCGGTGGATGGGCACCGGCATATCCGGATCAGCTTTGCCGTGTCGACAGACCGGGTGGAGGAAGCGATCCGGCGGCTGGTTCCTTGGTTTGGGGCGCAGCGGCGGGTGGTTTAGAATTCACGCGGAGGCGCGGAGACGCGGAGGAAATTGAGAGAGATTCATGTCGTCCGAGCGAAGGCTGGGATCTCGTGAGGTTAGGCCGTTCCCTATCGCCTGAGATGCCAGCTTTCGCTGGCATGACGTGGAGTTTTTTTTGGTTCTGCTCGGAAAACGGCAATGTGAATGTTGACCGGCCATCCGACGCTGTTTGATCCATTACGGATCGACCGCCGCCGATTAACTGGAATTGTCATCTTTTTACGGTAGGGAAGCCGCGCGACCCGAGGCTTTTACCTGGTAAAAGCCCCCCTTGGCCCGGCGGCTTCATGCTGCCGGGTCTTTCTTTTTCCACTATATGGAGGATGGTGCGGGCGGTCGGAATCGAACCGACACTCCTTTCGGAACCGGATTTTGAGTCCGGCGCGTCTACCAGTTTCACCACGCCCGCATGCATGGCCTGCCCGCGCCAAATGGCAAAATCAGTTGCCAGCGTCCAGACAAAAATCAGACCAGGTGCAGGATAAGTCTGCCGGCGGTTGCAGGGGCGGCTGTGCGCCGATAGCCTGCTTGCGTAACGAAACCGGACCGCTATAGGACCGTTTCGTGCAGACCTGAACAATTCCTCCAAACGGAAAAGGGCATCCTTTGACCGATCCGTCTGCCACATTCCTGCTTTTCGGTGCCACAGGCGATCTGGCGCACCGCATGATCTTTCCCTCGCTCTACAATCTGCTGAGCGACGGCTTGCTGCCCGATGACTTCATGATCGTGGCGTCAGGCCGCACGGAGATGGATGATGAGGCGTTCCGGGCTGACATCGACAAGGCGCTGCAAAAGTTTGTCGGCGCTGATCGCTATGACGCGGAAGTCGCGGCGCGGCTGAAGGCGATGATCGGCTACCAGCCGGTCGAGGCGGGGAAGCCGGAGCAATTCAGGAAGCTGGCGGAGCGGCTGGATGGACGGGCGGAGCGCGGGCTGTCGGTCTATCTGTCGACGCCCCCTTCCCTCTTCGCGCCCACCGCGCAGGGGCTGGCCGAAGCGGGGCTGATCACGCCGACGACGCGGATCGCGATGGAAAAGCCGATCGGCAAGGATTTGGCCTCTTCCAAGGAAGTCAATGACGGCATCGGTGCGCTGTTCGACGAGAGCCAGATTTTCCGGGTCGACCATTATCTGGGCAAGGAAACGGTGCAGAATTTGCTCGCCCTGCGATTTGGCAATGTGATGTTCGAGCCGCTGTGGAACGCGACGGCGATCGACCATGTGCAGATCACCGTGGGCGAAACGGTGGGACTGGAAGGTCGGGTTTCCTATTATGACGGCGTGGGCGCGCTGCGTGACATGGTGCAGAACCATGTGCTGCAAATCCTGTCGATTATCGCGATGGAGCCCCCTGCCCGCATGGACCCGACCGCCGTGCGCGACGAGAAGGTGAAGGTGCTGCGGTCGCTGCGCCCAATGACGGCGGAGACGGTGAAGACCAACAGCGTGCGCGGGCAATATTCGCCGGGCGCGGTCGGCGGCGAGATCGTGACCGGATATAGTGACGAATTGGGGCAGCCGTCCGACACCGAAACCTTTGTGGCGCTGAAAGCTCATATCGACAATTGGCGCTGGCAGGGCGTGCCCTTCTATCTGCGCACAGGCAAGCGGATGCCTGCGCGCCAGTCGGAAATCCAAATCCAGTTCAAGCCGGTGCGCCATTCGATCTTTGGCCGCGCTGGCGGACTGGAGCCCAATACGTTGATCATCCGCCTTCAGCCCGAGGAATATATCCGCCTGCTGATCATGAGCAAAAGGCCGGGGCTGGAGCGCGAAGTGCATCTGGAGGAGGTTACGCTGGACGTGTCGCTGACCGCTGCCTTTGCCGGACAGCGGCGGCGTATCGCCTATGAGCGTCTGATCCTGGACCTGCTGGCGGGAGACCAGACGCTGTTCGTGCGCCGGGACGAGGTCGAAGCGCAGTGGACATGGATCGATTCCATCATCGACGGCTGGAAGGAAGCAGGGGTGAAGCCATCGCCCTATGCTTCGGGGAACTGGGGGCCGTCTTCGGCCATTGCCCTGATTGAACGAGACGGAGCCAGCTGGCATGACTGACCTTCATCCGGTGATCGCCAAGGTCACCGAACGCATCGTGAAGCGGAGCGCGCCGCGCCGCCGCCAATATCTTGACCTGATCGAACGTGGCCGTGACGCCGGGACCAACCGCGCGCAACTGTCATGCGGCAACCTTGCCCATGGCTTTGCGGCGAGCGGCGAGGACAAGCCGGTGATCCGCACGGGCGCGGCGATGAACATCGGCATCGTCACCGCTTACAATGACATGCTGTCGGCGCATCAGCCCTATGGCCGCTATCCCGAAGCGATCAAGATCGCGGCGCGCGAGGTCGGCGCGACGGCGCAGGTAGCAGGTGGCGTCCCCGCCATGTGCGACGGCGTGACGCAGGGTCAGGCAGGCATGGACCTGTCGCTATTTTCCCGCGACACGATCGCGCTGGCAACGGCGGTGTCGCTGAGCCACGCGATGTTCGAGGGCGCGGCGCTGCTGGGCATATGCGACAAGATCGTGCCGGGCCTGCTGATCGGGGCGCTGCGTTTCGGGCATCTGCCGACGATCCTGATCCCCGCCGGGCCCATGCCATCGGGCCTTGCCAACAAGGAAAAGGTGCGCATCCGCCAGCTTTATGCCGAGGGCAAGGTCGGCAAGGAGGAGCTGCTGGAATCGGAAAGCGCCAGCTATCATGGCGCGGGCACCTGCACATTCTACGGCACGGCCAACAGCAACCAGATGATGATGGAAGTGATGGGGCTGCACATGCCTTGCGCATCCTTCGTCAATCCGGGCACCAAGCTGCGCAGTGAATTGACGCGGGCGGCGGTGCATCGGCTTGCCAGCATCGGATGGGATGGCGATGATTACCGGCCGCTTGGCCATTGCGTCGATGAGAAGGCGATCGTCAATGCCATCATCGGCCTGATGGCGACGGGCGGATCGACCAACCATGCCATCCACCTACCCGCGATCGCGCGCGCGGCGGGGATCAGCATCGACTGGACCGATTTCGCGGAGATTTCCGATGTGGTGCCGCTGCTGGCGCGGGTCTATCCCAATGGCGCGGGCGACGTGAACAATTTCCATACCGCTGGCGGCATGTCTTTCATCATCCGCGAGTTGTTGGATAATGGACTGCTGCACCGGGACATCATGACGGTGGCGCGTGCAGACCTCACCGATTATGGCAAGGAGCCGGTGCTGGAGGACGAGGCGCTGCAGTGGCGCGACGTGCCGGTGTCGCGCGATGAATCGATCCTGCGGCCGGTATCCAGCGCGTTCAATCCCGATGGCGGCATGCGCCTGCTGGCGGGCAACCTCGGCCGCTGCGTCATGAAGGTGAGCGCGGTGGACAAGGAACGTTGGACCATCGAGGCTCCGGCGGCCGTCTTCCATGATCAGGATGATGTGCTGCGCGCGTTTAAGGCGGGAGAGCTGGAGCGGGATGTCGTCGTGGTGGTCCGTTTCCAGGGGCCGCGCGCGAATGGCATGCCGGAATTGCACAAGCTGACCCCGGCGCTCGGCGTGTTGCAGGATCGGGGTTTTCGCGTCGCGCTGGTGACCGACGGGCGCATGTCGGGGGCTTCGGGCAAGGTGCCTGCGGCCATCCATTTTTCGCCTGAAGCGCTGGGCGGCGGGCCGATCGCCAAGCTGCGCGATGGGGACATGGTGCGGGTGTGCGCGGACAAGGGTGTGATCGAAGCGCTGGTCGATGCGGCGGAGTGGGATGCGCGGGACATGCCCGTGCCGCCGCCCCCGCCCTATGACACAGGCCGCGAGCTGTTCGCGCTGTTCCGCCATCATAGCGATCTGGCGGAAAGTGGCGCTTCGCCCATCCTGGCGGCGATGGAAACTGAACTTTGACTAGCCGTCATCCCGGCGAAAGCTGGGATCTCGTGAGGCTGGGCCGCGCCCCCTCGCCTGAGATGCCAGCCTTCGCTGGCATGACGTAGAATATGGGATGCCTCGAATGACCGACATCATCGCTGCCGATATCGGCGGCACAAATGCCCGTTTCGCCCGTGCGAAGCTCGATGCGCGCAACGTGCCTACATTGGGCAAGGTGCGGAAGTACAAGGTCGCCGACTTTCAAAGCCTGCAGGCCTGCTGGGCCGCATTCGTGCGGGACGAGGGCGGCGACCTGCCCAAGGCGGCTTCCATCGCCTTTGCCACCGCGATCGGGCGCGACGTCATCAAGCTGACCAACAGCAGCTGGATGATCAGGCCCGAGACGCTGGACGAAGAACTGGGCCTCAAGCAGATGCGGCTCGTCAATGATTTCGAGGCCGTGGCCCATGCCGTCGCGCGCCTGCCCGACGACAATCTGCCGCTGCTCTTCGGGCAGGACCGGCCTTTCCCGCGCGACGGCGGCGTGACGGTGGTGGGTCCGGGCACGGGCCTGGGCGTCGCGATGATCGCGTTCGATGATGGCGAGCCGCATGTGATCGCGACCGAGGGCGGCCATCTCGACTTCGCGCCGCTCGACACGCTGGAGGAAAAGATCCTCGCCTATCTGCGCGACAAGTTCCTGCGCGTGTCGACTGAGCGGGTGGTGTCGGGGCCGGGGCTCAACAATATCTACAAGGCGATGGCGACCATCGGCCATGAACGCGTGATGCTGATGGAAGATGCCGAATTGTGGCAGGCGGCGATCGACGGGACGGACGAGTTCGCCCGCGCGGCGTTCGACCGCTTCTGCCTTTGCTATGGATCGGTCGTCGGCGACCTGGCGTTGGCGCAGGGGCCGAACGCGGTCGTGCTGGCCGGGGGCCTGACGCAGCGGATGCGCGCATTGCTGCCCCAGAGCGGCTTTCACCGGCGCTTTACCGCCAAGGGGCGGTTCGAAAGCCTGATGGCGACGGTGCCCATTCGTCTCGCCGTGCATGAAGAGATCGGGCTGTATGGCGCTGCCGCCGCCTTTCGGGAGAAGAAATGATGTCGCTCAGCGTTGAACAAGTGATGGAGCTGGCGCCGGTCATCCCGGTGCTGGTGGTGGAGCGGGTGGAGGATGCGCTGCCGATCGCGCAGGCTTTGGTGAAGGGCGGGCTGCCAGCGCTGGAAGTGACGCTGCGCACACCCGCCGCGCTGGATGTGATTCGCGAGATGGCGAAGGTCGAGGGTGCGGTCGTCGGTGCTGGAACGGTGCTGAACCCGTCGCAGCTGGACGCGGCGATGGAGGCAGGCGCGCGCTTCATCGTCAGCCCGGGCCTTACCGAGCCGCTGGGCAAGGCGGCGGTGGCGGCGCGCGTGCCTTTCCTTCCGGGAACGGCCACGGCGGGCGACATCATGCGCGGGCTGGAATTGGGCCTTACGCACTTCAAATTTTTCCCGGCGGAGACTTCGGGCGGGCTGCCTGCGTTGAAGGCACTGGCGGCGCCGCTGCATGTGGCGCGCTTCTGCCCGACCGGCGGAATCACGGCGGAAAATGCGCCGAAGTGGCTGGCCGAACCCTTTGTGAAATGCGTCGGCGGCAGCTGGGTCGTGCCCAAGGGGCCGGTCGATGGGGCGAAGATCGAGGCGCTGGCGCGCGAGGCGGCGGCGCTGGCCCGCTGACGAGGATGGTTGACGCCATTGCGCAGCGGGATTTCGCGTCCTAGATCAACGCCATGATCCTGCGCCGGCTGCTGCCCTCCCTTGCCCTGTTCCTCTCCGGCTGTGCGGAGACGCTGACGGGCTATCCTTCGCTCGCCAAGCGGGCGGTGGAGAATGCGCCGGTTGCGGAGCCCGTGGCTGCTCCCGCTCCGGTCGAGGCCGATCCGGCGTTGCAGGCGCAGGTCGATCGGCTTGCTGCGCAGGCGCAGACGGGAAGCGCGGCTTTCGATAGGGCCTGGCCTGCGGCGGACCGCGCGACAAGGTCGGCTGCGGGCGCGGCGGTATCGAGCGAGGCGTGGGTTGCGGCGCAACTTGCGATCAGTGCATTGGAGGCGGCGCGGAACGATAGCGTGTCGGCGCTGGCCAGCCTCGACACGCTCTATGTCGAGCGAAGCAATGCGGTGGCCGAGGGCAAGGCTCGGGGCGGCGTGGAGCAGATCGACGTGGCGCGCAAGGCGGCGCTGGAGATCGTGGATTCGCAGAATGACCGGATCGACGCAGTGAAGGCGCGCCTGGCGCAGCCTTGATATCAGCCCCGCCCGGCAGGAGTTAGCCGTCGGCCTTCAGCGCGCCCTTGTGGGCTTTTGCATTGTGGACATAGCGGTCAACGCCCTCCCGCATGCGGATGAGCGCTTCGTCGGTGAGATCGCGGACATATTTGGCGGGGCGGCCGGTCCAGAGCTGGCGGTGAGGCACCGTGCGATTGGGGGATAGCAGCGCCCCGGCGGCCAGCATGGCGTCACTCTCGATAACGCAGCCGTTCATCACCACGGCGCCAAGGCCGACAAAGGCGCGGTCCTTGAGGTCGCAACCGTGGATCATCGCCATATGGCCGATCAGGACATCGTCGCCGATGATGGTGGGCCAGCCTTCCGGCTTTGCGGGATCGGGGCCGTCGCAGTGGATGACGCTGCCATCCTGAATGTTCGTGCGAGCGCCGATTCGGATCGCGTTCACGTCGCCGCGCACGACGCAATTATACCAGATGCTGCTGTCCGGCCCGATCTCAACATCGCCGATAATCCGCGCGCCCGGCGCGATGAAGGCGCTGGGATGGATGACCGGGGTCTTGCCGCCAAAGGTCAGGATGGTGGCACCCGGATGATCGGCATGCGCGGCGTGCGGATGATCGGGCATGGCGTCAGGCTCCCAGCAGGCGCGCGGCGTGGAGTGCATGATAGGTGAGGACGCCCGAGCAACCGGCACGCTTGAACGCAAGCAGCGTTTCCAGCACCAGCGCGTCGCGATTCCCAACTCCCGCTGCGACGGCGGCTTCGATCATCGCATATTCGCCCGACACCTGATAGGCGAATACGGGGACCTCGAACCGGTCCTTCACCCGGGCGATGATGTCGAGATAGGGGAGACCCGGCTTCACCATGACGCTGTCCGCGCCCTCGGCCAAGTCGAGCGCGACCTCGCGCAGGGCTTCCTCGCTATTGGCGGGGTCCATCTGATAGCTTTTCTTGTCGCCCTTCAGCAGGCCGCTTGACCCTACCGCGTCGCGGAAGGGGCCGTAGAAGGCGCTCGCATATTTGGCGGCATAGGCCATGATCTGGACATTGGCGTGGCCCTCTTCCTCAAGCGCCTCGCGGATCGCGCCGACGCGGCCGTCCATCATGTCGCTGGGCGCGATGATGTCCGCGCCCGCCGCTGCCTGATTGAGGGACTGGCCGATCAGCACGTCGATGGTGGCGTCGTTGATGACATAGCCTTGCTCGTCGAGCAGGCCGTCCTGCCCATGGGCGGTATAGGGATCGAGCGCCACGTCGGTGAGGATGCCGATGTCCGGCACGGCGTCCTTGATCGCGCGGATGGCGCGGCACATGAGATTGTCGGGGTTGAGGGCCTCTTCCCCATCATCGCTGCGACGGTCGGCCTGAGTATTGGGGAAGAGGGCAAGGCAGGGAATGCCCGCATCGCGCGCTTCCCGGGCGCGGGCGACGATGCCGTCTACCGACCAGCGCGAGACGCCGGGAAGCGACGAGATCGGTTCCTCCTCCCCCTGCCCTTCGGTGACGAAGAGCGGCCAGATGAGGTCGCTCGGGTGCAGGCGATTTTCGGCGTGGAGCGCGCGGGTCCAGGCGGCGGCGCGGGTGCGGCGCAGACGGAGCGCCGGATAGGAAGCATGGGTCATGGACGGGGTTTAGGCCGCAGAGCCGAGGGGATCAAGGTTCCGGCGGCCGGTGCAACATGCTAGTGCACGCGCCATGCGAGGCATCCACCATATCGCCATCATCTGTTCCGACTATCAGAGATCGCGGCGCTTTTACACGGAGATTCTGGGCTTTCCTGCCGTGCGTGAAGTGTGGCGCGAAGACCGGCAATCGTGGAAATGCGACCTGGACGCGGAAAATGCGCAGATAGAGCTTTTCTCTTTTCCTGACCCTCCCCGCCGTCCGACGCGTCCAGAGGCATGCGGGCTGCGGCACCTGGCCTTTTGCGTGCAGGACCTGGACGGTGAAGTCGCGCGGCTCAAAGCGGCAGGGATCGAGTGCGAGCCTGTCAGGATCGATCCTTATACGGAACGGCGCTTTACCTTCTTCGCTGATCCCGATGCGCTGCCGTTGGAACTATATGAGGACGCGGGCTGACCGGAAGCTGGCCTTTTTGGCAAGGCTCCATTGACCGTCATCGCGATAATGCCACGCCGCAAGACCCGCTATTCGGAGCGGGCGGGGCCGAAACCCGGCCTTCAACTGATCGGCGAGGGCACGGGCGAGAGGTGGTTCAACCTTGTTCTGGACGGTGATGTGCAGGCGGGGGCGCGCTTGATCCTGTGGGGTGAGCAGCCCTCTAAAAGCATCGGCCAGTTCGTCGCGGATGGCGAGCAGGCCGTCACTGCGCACGTCGAAGGCGACGCCACGGCCCAGCAGCCTGATCCCGGTTATCAGGCCAAGCGGCGGTGGACCGGCGCATGAGGCTTTGAAGCGGTCGCTGAGTTCAGGCAGCAGCGACGGCGGCAGATGGTGGAAGAGCGAAATATGCGCCGGGACCTTGTTGCGTTCCGGCGGGAAATGGGCGCGGCGGAGGCCATCCGCCCAAGCGAAGTCCTCCGCCCCCATGAGCGCCGTCACGACGATCGGCGCGCCGCCTGCGGCATCAGGCAGCCGGATGTTCCTTCAGCCATTCCAGCACCGGTTCCGGGCTTGATTGGCCGTAGGGATCATCGTCCTCGCCAATATCGTTGATGCCGGGTTCTTCGAACCAGGCGACCACCTGACCATCATCGACGACCATGGCATAGCGCCAGCTGCGATCGCCAAAGCCGAGATGATCCTTCTTCACCAGCATGCCCATGCGCCGCGTGAAGTCACCCGAACCATCTGGCAGCAGCTTCACATTCTTGACGCCAAGATGCTTGCCCCATTGGTACATGACGAAAGCGTCATTGACCGAGATGCAGTAGACATCGTCCACTCCCAGTGCTTTGAAGTCATCATAGAAGCGTTCGAAGGCCGGGCATTGTTCGGTGGAACAGGTGGGCGTGAAAGCGCCGGGCAGCGAGAAGACGACCACGCGCTTCCCCTTGAACAGTTCGCCGGTCTGGATGTCCTGCCAGCGGAAAGGATTGGGGCCGCCGACGCTTTCATCGCGCACACGCGTTTTCAGCGTCACATCAGGTACGGAACGTCCGAGCATCTCTTCGTCTCCCGGTCAGCATGCTTTCCCACGGTCGGGTGCATCTATAAGGTCGCTCTGCCGCGTGGCAAAGATTTGAGAGAGGGGAAACTCCTATGGGCGCGTCGCGATCCTTCAAAATCATCGCAATCGGCCTGCTGATCTGGAATCTGATCGGCGTGGCGGCCTTTGCGATGCAATATGGAGCCGACCTGGCGCATCTGGCGAAAAGCGATCCTTATACGGCGCGCATCTTTGCAGAAATGCCGGGATGGGCCTGGGCTGCTTACGCGGTCGCAGTGGGTGCGGGGACGGTCGGCGCGCTGCTGTTGTTGCTGAGGAAGGCGGCGGCGGTGGCGTTGTTCGCGCTGTCGCTGGCCGCCGTCGTGGTGCAGTTCGGCTACAGCTTTTTGGGAACGGATTTATGGGCGGTCAAGGGCGCGGGCGCGGCGGTGTTTCCGGCGGTGATCATCGCCATTGCAGTGGGGCAGCTGCTCTATGCCGCGCGGTTGCGTGCCAAGGGCGTTTTGCGGTGAAGTGAGTGTAGTAGGCTTGATTTGCCGTCATGCGAGCGGAGGCTGGCATCCTTCTCGACTGCACTCAGCCTGGCGGACGAGATCTCAGCTTTCGCTGGGATGACGAGAGTTTCGGGTTGGGAGGGCCTTAGAGTTCTCCGCGCGCGCGGCGGATTTCGAACCATTTGCGGACATTCTCATTATGCTGCTGGAGCGTGTCGGCAAAGATATGGCCGCCCTTCCCGTCAGCGACGAAATAGAGCGCCTTCGTTTCGGCGGGATGCAGAACAGCGAGGATCGACAGTCTGCCAGGGTTGGCGATCGGGCCCTTGGGCAGGCCGGTCATGGCATAGGTGTTATAGTCGTTGACCGCAGCGATCTCCGACTTCTTGATGCGGCGGCCGAGCGGTTTGCCCTTGGTGATGGGGTAGATGATCGTCGGGTCGGCCTGAAGCATCATCCCGGCTTTCAGGCGGTTGCCATAGACCCCCGCGACCGTGGGCCGTTCAGCGGGCACGGCGGTTTCCTTTTCGACGATGCTGGCGAGGATGATGGCTTCTCTTGGCGACTTCGCCACGCTGTTGGGCGCGCGTTCGGCCCATAGCTTGGCGAGAGCGCGGGTCATGGCGTCCTGCATGCGCTTCAGCACAGCGGCGCGGCTTTCGCCTTTGTCGAATGCATAGCTGTCCGGCAGTACGCTGCCCTCGGCAGGGACTGGGACATCACCGGTCAACTCTTCATTCGCCATCAGCCGTTCGTGGACCATGATGGAAGGCATGCCTTCGGGTATGGTCACCAGCCGGGTCAGCGTCTTTCCGCCCTGAAGGATCGAGAAAATGTCGGCGTTGCTCGCGCCTTTGGGAATCAGGAACTCGCCCGCCTTGATCGACTTTCCACGCCCGAAAACCTTGGTGCGGGTGAGGAATGCGTCTGCGGAACGCACCGCGCCCGCCTGTTTCAGGAGGACGGCGGCATCGGCAACGGTGGCGCCATCTGGCACGACGACGCTTACGTCGCGTGGTGCAGGCCCCGCTTCGGTCCAGCCATAGACGAAGCGAAACGCCACGAAGGCGGCGACGGCCAGGCCGATCGCTAGGATAACCAGCCCGAACCGCCGCATGGCCTGTCCTCAGATCGCCTTCATGATGAGCGAGGCGTTGGTGCCGCCGAAGCCGAAGCTGTTGTTGAGGACGGCACGCACCTTCCGCTCCTTCGCCACATGCGGGACGAGATCGACGCCCGCACAGCTTTCGCTCGGTTCGTCGAGGTTGAGCGTCGGCGGCACGATCTGGTCACGGATGGCGAGGATGCAGAAGATGCTTTCCACAGCGCCCGCGCCGCCCAACAAGTGGCCGATGGCGGACTTGGTGCTGCTCATCGACATGGTCGAGATATTGTCGCCGAACAGCCGCTTGACCGCGCCCAGCTCCAGCTCGTCGCCGAGCGGGGTCGAGGTGCCATGCGCGTTCACATAGTCGATGTCAGCAAGGCTGAGGCCCGACTTCTTGAGCGCCATTTCCATCGAACGGTATCCGCCATTGCCCTCCGGATGGGGCGCGGTGACGTGGTAAGCGTCGCCCGAGAGGCCGTAGCCGATGACCTCTGCATAGATATGCGCGCCGCGCTTCTTGGCATGCTCATATTCTTCGAGCACGACCACGCCTGCGCCTTCGCCCATGACGAAACCGTCACGGTTGACGTCATAGGGGCGGCTCGCCTTTTCCGGCGTGTCGTTGAAGGCGGTCGAAAGAGCGCGCGCCTGGGCAAAACCGGCGATGCCGATCGGGCAGATCGCGCTTTCCGCGCCGCCCGCCAGCATGACGTCGGCGTCATCCATCGCGATCATGCGCGCGGCGTCTCCGATCGAGTGCGCGCCGGTCGAGCAGGCGGTGACGACGGCGTGGTTCGGACCCATGAGGCCGTATTTGATCGAAACCTGACCCGAAATTAGGTTGATGAGGCGTCCATGGACGAAATGGGGCGACACGCGGCCGGGGCCTTTGTTCGCCAGCACCAGCGATTCGCTTTCAATGCCTGGCAGGCCGCCGATGCCCGAACCGATGGAGCAACCGGCGCGCAGACGCTCTTCCTCGCTCATATTGTCGAGGCCCGCGTCGCGCAGCGCCTGACTGGCGGCGGAAATGCCGTAGACGATGAAAGGATCGACCTGACGCTGAATCTTGTGATCGACGTCCAGGTTCGGATCATAGCCATATTCGTGATCGGCGGGCTTCACTTCGCAGGCGATGCGGCACTTATATTCGCTGGCGTCGAAGCGCGCGATCGTCGCCGCGCCGGACTTCGACGCGAGGATGTTCTTCCAGGTGGTTTCGACATCCCCGCCAAGCGGGCTCACCATGCCGAGGCCGGTTACGACTACGCGACGCATATATCTGCTCCGAAAATCTTCATAGGTTTGGGCCGCTCCTTAGCTGCTTCGAGAGCGCTTGTGAACGGTAGGCCAGATACGAAAAGGCTCCCCAAGACCGGATTCGCCGGACAGGAGGAGCCATTTCCTTCAAAAAACGTCAGGCAGCCAACCCCCCGGTCAGCCGCGCGACATTCTTACTGCTTGCTGTCGATATAATCGATCGCGTCCTTGACGGTGCCGATCTTCTCAGCCGCGTCGTCGGGAATTTCCACGCCGAATTCTTCTTCGAACGCCATCACCAGCTCAACGATGTCGAGGCTGTCTGCGCCCAGATCATCGATGAAGCTTGCATCCTCGGTCACCTTTTCGGCTTCGACGCCCAGATGTTCGACGACGATTTTCTTAACGCGATCCGCGGTCTCACTCATGAGTGGTCCTTTTTTACTGGGTATCGTTGAGGTTGTGAATATTTGTTAAGGCATGCCCTAGAGGCAAGGCCCGGCAGAGGCAAGAGGCAAGAAAAGATCGAAACGCATGATTTACGCCCTTCCTTGCGCCTGAATGGTACAAGACCGTCCAATTGCGACGGATGAGCGTCCGCTTCCAGGCCCCCTTGCAAGGTTCAGATCATCGCCATGCCGCCATTGACATGCAGCGTCTGGCCGGTGACGTACCCCGCCTCGCGGCTGGCGAGATAGACGACGGCGGCGCCGATATCTTCGCCGTTGCCGAGGTCGCCTGCGGGGATCTTCTGCAGGATGGCGCCCTTCTGCGCGTCATTGAGCGCGTCCGTCATAGCCGAACGGATGAAGCCGGGCGCGACGCAGTTGACGGTGATGCCCCGGCTCGCCAGTTCCTGGCCAAGAGACTTGGACATGCCGATAATGCCTGCCTTCGACGCAGCATAATTGGCTTGCCCCGGATTGCCGGTGACGCCGACGACTGACGTGATCGAGATGATGCGGCCGAAGCGTGCCTTCATCATCGGCTTGGCGGCGGCGCGGGCAAGCCGGAATGCCGCTTCCAGATTGACCGAGATGACATCGGACCATTCGTCATCCTTCATCCGCATGATGAGGTTGTCGCGGGTGATGCCCGCATTGTTGACGAGAATGTCGATCTTGCCGCCCAGCGCTTCCACCGCCTGCGCTACGAGGCCGTCCACTGCCGCGGGATCGGACAGGTTGCAGACCAGTGTCTTATGATCCCCGCCCAGCTCCGCCGCGAAAGCCTTAAGCTTTTCCTCATTGCTGCCGGAAAGCGCGAGCGTCGCGCCCTGAGCCGCCAGCGACCGGGCGATCGCGGACCCGATGCCACCCGAAGCGCCCGTCACCAGCGCGGTCATGCCTGTCAGATCGAACATGTCATTCTCCATTTTGGTTCACGCGGAGGCGCGGAGACGCGGAGGGGCGATAGTCATTGACTACACGCTTCACTCCCTCCTTTAGCGTGGCGCCGCCAAAATTGATAAGCAGCCCGACAGGCTGCCGCGTCAGACGCAGATAAGTTAGCAACTGCTTGCCATGGGCGGGGCTCAACCGTTCCGTTGATTTAATTTCCACCAGCAAACGCCCACCGACGAGCAGATCGATCCGGAACGCCGCTTCGAATTTCAAACCGTCATATTCAATGTCGATCGCACGCTGCCGTTCGACCTGATACCCAATTGCGGCCAGTTTAGCCGCCATGATCATTTCATAGACACTTTCGAGCAGGCCTGGTCCAAGTTCGCGATGCACCCGCAGCGCGATGTCCAGGACATCGCCACTGATGCTATCGATCTCAATCAAGGCCACTCCGCGTCTCCGCGCCTCCGCGTGATTCAAAAACCAGCGAGCGCGGCTTCGATGTCGTCCATGGTGACGACGCTGCGCACGGTGGCGTCGGGGGCGATGCGCTTGACCATCGGGCCGAGGACCTTGCCGCCCAGTTCGACGAAATCGGTGACGCCTGCTTCCCACATGGCGGCGACGGATTCGCGCCAGCGGACGCGGCCGGTCACCTGTTCGACCAGGCGGCGCTTGATCTCTTCGGGATCTGCGATGGGAGCAGCGAGGACATTGGCATAGACCGGAAGCAGCGGCGTATTGATCGCTGCCTTGGCCAGCGCCTCTTCCATCGCTTCGGCGGCCGGCTGCATCAGTGGGCAGTGGAACGGGGCGGAGACGGGCAGCAGCACGCCGCGCTTGATGCCATGGTCCTTTACCAAAGCGACTGCGCGCTCGATCGCGCCGCGATGTCCGGAAATCACCACCTGGGTCGGATCATTATCGTTCGCGACGGTGCAAACTTGACCTTCCGCGGCTGCATCGGCCAAGGCTTGCGCCTTTTCGATGTCGGCGCCGAGCAAGGCCGCCATCGCACCCTCCCCCACGGGAACCGCAGCCTGCATTGCCTGGCCGCGTAGCTTGAGGAGGCGCGCGGTCGTGCCGATGTCGAACGCTTCGACGGCACACAGCGCGCTATATTCGCCAAGGCTGTGGCCAGCCACGAAATCGCCCTTTTCCGCCAGCGAGAAGCCGCCTTCCTTCTGCATCACGCGCAGCGTCGCCAAGGCATTTGCCATGATCGCGGGCTGCGCGTTTTCCGTGAGGGTGAGGTCGCTTTCCGGACCTTCCACCATGATGCGGAACAAATGTTGCGACAGGGCGTCATCGACCTCCTGAAACAGTTCCTTCGCCGCCGGGCTCGCTTCGGCCAACGCCTTGCCCATGCCAACCGACTGGCTACCCTGCCCCGGAAACAGAAATGCCCTCATCATTCACCTTCTGACGCAAGGACGCCCACAAAAGCGCCGTTTTTCAACATCGTTACACTTTGAGACACAAATGCCGTTGAGACATCCGGTCCCTTTCGGCAGTTTCCCCGACCGGACCGCCTCAACCCCCAAGGTGGCGTCCCTTTAACGACGACGGAGTGCAAGGAAAAGGTGCGATATCGCATTGGCTGGATCAGCGGGACGGCGTTGACGCTCTCGGCTTGCGCGGCGGGGCCTGACTATCGGGCGCCGCAACCGGCTGCATTGGGGGTGCCGGGCAGCTATTATACGGCAACGTCGAGTGGCGCGTTGAGCGAGGCGGAGCTTGCGCGTTGGTGGACGCGCCTCAACGATCCAGCGCTTACAGGACTGATCGACCAGGCGGTGGCCAGCAATCTAGACATCGTGCAGGCGCAGGCGCGACTGCGGCAGGCGCGGGAGTCGCTGGTGCAGGCGCGGGCGGCGTTCCTGCCACAGGTCAATGCGTCGGGTTCGGGCGGGCGCAACTATTCCAATCGGGGCGGCGGCACGCGCGTCATCGACGGCAATGTCGTGTCCACCGGATCGGACAGCTGGAGCAGCAGCTATTCGCTGGGCGCCAATGCAAGCTGGCAGATCGACCTTTTCGGCGAACTTTCCCGATCCGCCGAGGCGGCGCGCGCGGACCTGGCCGCATCCGGCTATGACCTTGCCAATGTGCGCATGACCATCATCGCCGAGCTGGTCACCAACTATGTTCAGGCCCGGCAGGCGCAGGAGCAGTTGCGCATCGCCCGCGAAACACAGGCGATCCAGCAGGATAATTACAATATCGCCAACTGGCGGCTTCAGGCGGGGCTGGTTTCATCGCTCGACGAGCAGCAGGCGCGTGCCCAGTTGGCCCAGACGAATGCGGCAATCCCGCAGTTAGAGGCGAGCCTGCGCGGCAGCCTGAACCGCATTGCCGTGCTGACCGGGCAAGCGCCGGGCGAAGCCACCCGCGCGCTGGAGGCCCCTGCTCCGATACCGGCCGCTTCGACGACGATCGCTGCCGGGATTCCCGCCGACACTCTGCGTCAGCGGCCCGACGTACGGGCGGCGGAGCGGGCTCTGGCTGCGGCAACGGCGCGGATTGGCGTTGCGCAGGCTCAGCTTTACCCTTCGCTCGGGATCAGCGGCAATATCGGCACCAACGCCACCAGCATCAAAAGCCTGTTCGACATTATTACAGGCGGCGTCTTCGCCAATGTCGCGCAGGTCATCTTCGATGGCGGACGGCTCGCGTCGCAGGTGCGATCGCAAAGGGCGGCGACGGATGCCGCCTTTGCCGCATACAAGCAGAGCGTGCTGACCGCGCTGGAAGATGTGGAAAATGCGATGGCGTCCCTGAACAGCGCCCGCCAGCGCAAGGCCGAGTTCGCCACCGCCTTCGATGCGTCTAACAATGCCGCCCTGCTGGCGCGCAGCCAGTATCAGTCGGGGCTCATAGATTTCCAGACGCTTTCCAACACCGAAACCACGCTGTTGAACGCGCGCAACAGCCTTGCCTCCGCGCAAGCCGATGAGGTCCTCGCCATCGCCCAGCTCTACAATGCGCTGGGTGGCGGCTGGCAGAACATGGACAACCGCCCCAATGAGTGAAGATGTGAGCACGGATAAGGACCTGGACGAATTTCTCGGCGCGCGCCCTGAACGCCCGTGGCGCAAATGGGTGGTGCGGGGCGCCATCGGGCTGGCGCTGCTGATCCTGATCCTGCTGCTCGCGCGTTGTTTTTCTGGCGAGGACAAGCCGAACTTCGCCACGCGTGAGGTGCGGCGCGGCGACCTGACGGTGACGGTATCGGCAACCGGCAATCTGAAACCGATCAATCAGGTGGATGTGGGGTCCGAGCAGTCGGGCAAGATCACGCGCGTCTATGTCGATGTGAACGATCGCGTGACGAAAGGGCAGCGGCTGGCGGAACTCGACACGCGGCGCTTGGTGGATTCGGTGACGCAGAACCGGGCGCAGGTAGCGGCCTCTCAGGCCAGCGTCACACAGGCGCAGGCGCAAGTTGCGCTGGCCAAGGCGACGCTCGACCGGCAACTGAACGTCTTCCGTCTGTCGGGCGGCCGCGTCCCTGCCAAGACGGAGCTGGACGCGGCCCGTGCCGATTATCAGTCCGCGGTTGGCAATTTGCGGGCGCAGCAGGCGCAGGTCAGCGTGTCGCGGGCTCAGCTTGCGACGGCGCAGACCAACCTGTCGATTGCTCAGATCGTGTCGCCGGTGACCGGCGTCGTCCTTTCGCGCGATATCGAGCCCGGGCAGACGGTGGCGGCTTCCTTCAATGCCCCGGTACTGTTCACCATCGCCGAAGACCTGACCAAGATGGAGGTGGAGGTCGCGGTGGACGAGGCCGATGTCGGCCAGGTGAAGGAAGGCCAAGCGGCGACTTTCGCTGTCGATGCCTTTCCGGGCCGCAGCTTCCCCGCTCGGGTGACGCGGGTCAATGTCGGCTCCAATGCTTCGAGCAGTTCCTCCTCATCCTCCTCTTCGGGCAGCAGCACGGCCGCCAGCACCACTGGAACCGTGGTGGCGTACACGGCGGTGCTTGCCGTCGATAACAAGGGGGAGACGCTGCGCCCCGGCATGACCGCGACCGCCGATATCGTGACGCAGCAGCTGAGCAACGTCCTGCTGGTGCCTAACGCGGCGCTCCGGTTCAAGCCGAACACAGGCGCTGGTCAGGGCGGTGGCATCACCAGCCAGATCGTGCCCGGCCCTCGCCGCTTCCGCCGTGGCGGCGCCAACCGGCAGGTCAGCTTCGGCATCGGCAGCAGCCAGACCGTCTATGTCGTGGGCGAAGACGGCAACCCCAAGCCTTTGCAGGTGACCGTCGGCGCCAGTGACGGCGCGCGCACGGCGATCACGGGCGGCGCGTTGAAGCCCGGCATGCGGGTCATCACGGGCCAACTGGCAGCCGGGCAGGAACAGCCTGCCGAGGACAGCACAAATGGCGGGGGTCAGCGGCGCGACCGCTCCGGCGGCGGTGAGCCGCGCGGCACCGGGCGGCAGAATGGAACCTGACGCAGTGGCTGATCCGATCATTTCCCTGCGCGGCGTGACCAAGATCTATGGTTCGGGCGCTACCGCCTTTCAGGCGCTGAAGGGCATCGACCTCGACATCGAGGAAGGGGATTTCGTCGCGGTCATGGGGCCTTCGGGGTCGGGCAAGTCGACGACGATGAACATCCTTGGTTGCCTTGATGTACCGAGCGGCGGCGAGTTCCTGTTCAAGGGGCGCCATGTCGAAAGGCTGGATCGTGATCAGCGGGCCCTGCTTCGCCGCCGCTATCTTGGCTTCGTGTTTCAGGGCTTCAACCTCTTGTCCCGAACAAGCGCGCTGGAGAATGTGGAACTGCCGCTGCTCTATCGGGGCGAGGACAAGAAGAGCCGTTATGATGCGGGGATGGCGGCGCTCGACAAGGTGGGGCTCAAGCAATGGTGGGACCATACGCCTGCTGAATTGTCCGGCGGGCAGCAGCAGCGCGTCGCCATCGCGCGGGCGATCGTGACGCAGCCTGCCGTGCTGCTGGCCGACGAACCGACCGGCAATCTCGATTCGGAACGGTCGGTGGAGATCATGGAGTTGCTGACCGATCTCAACAAGAACAGCGGCATCACCGTGCTGATGGTGACGCATGAGCCCGACATGGCCGCCTATGCGCGGACGGTGGTGCACTTCAAGGATGGGCTGGTGGAACGGATCGACGCGGGGGCGGAGGCGTGAGAGGGGCCTCTTTCAAACCTTCGCCCCTCCGGGGAGAAGGATACGCAGCCTTGGCGACGAAGGCGCCTAGGCGGAGTTGGATGAGGGGGTGTTGCGCATCCCCTCCCCCTCTCCAAGTCCGCCTAGCTGCTGAAGCAGCAAGGCTGCCTATCCTCTCCCCTGAAGGGGCGAGGAGACTGGGATGCTAGGCACCACTGTCATCCTCGCGTTCCGGGCGATCAACCGGCACAAGCTGCGCAGCTTCCTCACCACGCTGGGCATCATCATCGGCGTGGCGGCGGTGGTCACCATGGTGACGCTGGGCAATGGAGCGACGGCGGCCGTGCGCGAGCAGATCAGCTCGTTGGGCGCCAATGTGCTGCAGCTGCGGCCGGGCCAAGGCTTTGGCCGGGGCGGCGGCGGGCCAAGGCCGCCCGACTTCAAGCCAGCGGATGTGACGGCCATCGAGAACCAACTGACGGGCGTGCGCGCCGTCGCGCCGCTGGTCCAGTCGAGCGGGACGGCCATCTATGAGGGCAGTAACTGGTCGACGACCGTCTATGGCACGACCGCTGCCTATTTTGAGGTGCAAAGCTGGAAGGCAGATGCCGGCCGCCTCTTCATGCCGGAGGAGGAAGAGGCCGGAAAAGCCGTCTGCATCATCGGCAATACGGTGCGCACGAACCTCTTCCAGGGAGCTGATCCGACTGGCAAGCGACTGCGCATCAAAGGTGTTTCCTGTCAGGTGATCGGCGCACTCGCGACGCGCGGCCAAGGCGGCTTTGGCGATCAGGATGACGTCGTCGTCATGCCGATCAAGTTCGTGCAACGCCGCTTCACCGGGGATCGCGACATAAGCCAGATCATGGTCGCGGTGGACGATGCATATGACACCTCGACGGTGCAGGCGAGCCTGGAAGAATTGATGCGCGAGCGGCGCAAGGTAAAGCCGGGGGCGGACGATAATTTCAACGTCTTCGATACGAAGCAGATCAGCGACACGCTGACCGGGACGACCACCATCCTGACGCAGATCGTGGCGGCGGTCGCGGCCATTTCTCTGCTGGTGGGCGGGATCGGCATCATGAACATCATGCTTGTGTCGGTGACGGAGCGTACCCGCGAGATCGGCATCCGCCTTGCCATCGGGGCGGTCGCGCGTGAGGTGCTGATGCAATTCCTGGTCGAGGCGATCGTTTTGTCCTGTCTGGGCGGGCTGATCGGGCTGGTCCTGGCGTTGATTGCGTCGGTAGCGATAGCGCCGTTGATGCAGGTGCCCTTCATCTTCGACGTGAAGGTGAACATGATCGCCTTCCTCTTTTCCGCGGCGATCGGGGTGGTGTTCGGCTATTTCCCGGCGCGGCGGGCGGCAGCGCTCAATCCCATCGACGCGCTGCGGCACGAATAGAGGCTATTACAATTTCGGACAGTTGACCCGTCTTATCGGCACAAGCTTGCGACAAGTCCGCCCTAAATCTGTCTTCAACGCCGAAGCAAAGGCGCGACAGATAAAGGAGCAAGTGAGATGATCAAGAAACTGCTGATGAGCCTGGCCGCAACGACGATGGTCGCAAGCCCGATGGTCGCCGCGCAGGCGCAGGCCGCCCCGCATCGCGAAGTCACCCGCGTCGTGCATCAGGGCCCGCATGGCCGCACCGTGGTCAAGCAGAAGACGGTCGTGCGCAAGAACGACTATCGCCGCTGGGGCAAGGGTCAGCGCTTCGACCGCCGCTATGCCCGCGATTATCGCGTGATCAACAATTATCGCGACTATCGCCTGAACGCCCCGCCGCGCGGCTATCACTGGGTGCGCTCGGGAAATGACGCGGTGCTGGTCGCGATAACAAGCGGGATCATCGGCGCGGTGATCGGCAGCGTGATACGCTAATATCCCACTTCTTGCAGAACAGAATTGCCCCGGCGGAGCATCGCTCTTCCGGGGCTTTCCATGATCCATGTCAAATACGATATATAAAGTGTTGGACGTTAAAATGGCTGGTTGGGGGTCAGTCATCCAGGAAGCACCATGTCCTTGTACCAGATCATGTATATCAGCAGCGCGACGGGCGACGTTTCGTACAGCCAGTGCGCAACGATCGCGCAGACCGCAGCGCAGAAGAACAGCAGCGAGGACGTCACTGGCCTGCTGCTCTACAATGGCAAGCGTTTCCTCCAGGTCCTCGAAGGACCCAGGGAAAATGTCGAGCGGGTCTATGAGCGGATAGGTCGGGACGGCAGGCACCGCGCGTTGGTCATGCTGCGCAAGCAGGAAATCGACGCCCGCGAGTTCGGCAATTGGGGCATGGCCTATGATGATCCGGCACGGCCATCATCGAATCTGAAGAGCAAGGTGGCAGCCCTGCTGGAACAGGCGGGACCTTCCACGCGGGCGCACTTTATCGGCACGGCCGAGATGCACCGCAACTGAAGAAGTCTTCCTTGCCAAGCTGGCGCATTTCCGCCATAGGCGCCGCTTCGCGTGGGCCGGGGTGACTCGGCGGCCGCGCGGATGAATGCTTGAGACGACAGCCGGAGGGGCGTTCCACATGGGGTGGACGTCAGCGATCGGCCAACAGATGAGGCAATACCCATGGCTCTTTACGAGCATGTGTTCCTTGCGCGCCAGGACCTGGCACAGGCGCAGGTGGACGCGCTGGCGGAAACCGCCACCAAGATCGTCGAGGATAATGCTGGCAAGGTGACCAAGGTGGAAACCTGGGGCCTGCGCAGCCTCGCCTACAAGATCGCCAAGAACCGCAAGGCTCACTATGTGATGCTGAACATCGACGCCCCTGCTGGTGTCGTCGCGGAACTGGAGCGCCAGACGCAGATCAACGAAGACATCATCCGCTACATGACCGTCAAGGTTGACGAGCTGGAAACCGGCCCGTCGGTGATGATGCGCAAGCAGGAACGCGCCGAGCGTGGTCCGCGCGGTGATCGTGGCGACCGTGGCCCGCGCCGCGAGCGCGAAGAAGCCCCGGCTGGCGAATAAGGAGATCTGAACAATGGCACGCCCGTTTTTCCGCCGCCGCAAGAGCTGCCCCTTCGCCGCCAAGGATGCGCCGAAGATCGATTACAAGGACGTCCGTCTGCTGCAGGGCTTCGTGTCCGAACGCGGCAAGATCGTCCCCAGCCGCATCACGGCTGTGTCCGCCAAGAAGCAGCGTGAGCTGGCCCAGGCCATCAAGCGCGCCCGTCACCTGGGCCTGCTGCCCTACATCGTGAAGTAAGGGAGAAAGACCCATGGAAATCATTCTCCTTGAGCGCATCGAAAAGCTGGGCGCCATCGGTGACGTCGTCACCGTGAAGGACGGTTACGCCCGTAACTTCCTGCTGCCCAACAAGAAGGCGCTGCGTTCGAACGCCGCCAACAAGAAGGTCTTCGAGGCCAACCGCGCGAAGATCGAGGCCGACAACGCCGCCCGCCGTGGCGACGCTGAAAAGTCTGCCGAAGGCGTCAACGGCAAGCAGATCGTCCTGATCCGCCAGTCGTCCAACGCCGGCCACCTTTATGGTTCGGTCGCCGTCCGTGACGTCGTCGAAGCGCTGCAGGCCGAAGGCATCACCAACGTCACCAAGGCGATGGTCGTGCTGGAACGCCCGATCAAGACGCTCGGCCTGTTCGACGTCAAGGTTGCGCTGCACCCCGAAGTCGCTGTCACCATCCAGGTGAACGTCGCCCGTTCGCCTGAAGAGGCCGAACTGCAGGCGCAAGGCGTGGACGTGATGGCCGACCTGTTCGAAAAGGACGAGAGCGGCTTCACCGAAGATTATGATCCGAACGCTGAACCCGGCGAAATCGCCGCTGAAGCAGAAGAAGCTCCGGCTGAAGAAGCCTGAGTTTCCGCTCCGGACAAAACAAGAAAGCCGCCCCTCACCGGGCGGCTTTTTGTTGGCGTAGTTATGATTGCTGGCACCTTGGTTTGGCATGAACTACTTGCCCTCATCTACATCCATAATGGGCGTTCGGGCCTAGCCTTAATTGAGAGGTTCGCGGTGTGTATCGACACCACCGCCCACGCCGTTCGTCCTGAACCTGTCGAAGCCTGTCTTGAGCGCCTGCCCGCAAGCAGCAGTTGAACCAGGCTCTTTTCAGAGACATGGGCTTCGACAAGCTCAGCCCGAACGCGTTGAGGTTCTAAGATCAAGGCGCGTCGCTATGAAGAGAGATAAGGGTCGGGGAATGGTCTCCTGCCTCACAAAGGCAGAACTCATGTCATCACGCCAGAGAAGCTCATCACATAGGTGGAGATTAAAACTGTACCCACGCGCGATGCTTCAATAATCGATGCGGATTTGCACCTGCGAGACATCGACGCCTGCATGTTTGGCGATTTCGCGCTTGGCCGAGTCGATCACGTCATGAAGCTGCTGCCCCGGACGAGCCGTGCCTGTCATTGCGGGATCATGTGACGCAACCGGCGGCTCACCAACCAGCAACTGCTGCTCTGTCAGGCCGAAAGCCTGTGCAAGCGCAACCAGGCTTCTGCGCCGAGGCATGGTCTTGCCCACTTCCCACGCCCAGAGCGACGGTTTGCTGAAACCGGTGAGCTGAGACAGTGCCTCTCGGCTAAGGCCGCGTTCACGGCGCAACCGGCGGAGGCGCGCCGGGAGCATCTCCGGTTCCTTCGCATCGGCCACATGATCGACCGGCCTGCCATCGCCGCGCATCGTGCTGCGAAGGCGGGTCGCACTGACGGCGGCTTGAGGCAGCGGCTCGTCAAAGCGGCATCCAAAGAGCGGCTCATCCTGCCACACCACATGAGCGGAAACGGAGCCAGCTTCAGGCAGGGACAGCAGCAGCGCCTGCCCAAGTTTCAGCTGCGAGCCGGTTTCTATCAGCATCCCCGCCGTGGAGATATCGTGGACCACAACGTCAGTGGCACCTTCGCCAACCGACCCGGGCGCCTCAAGACGGATGGGCCAGCGGACATCGGCGCGCTTGTCGCCACGTTCCGGAGTTTGCTCCAAAATTGGTTCGATAGCCATGGCACCATACTCGCATTGAGGGGTTTCCAGCGCGTTAATAGCAACAGGTGAGATCAGCCAATCCAGCTCATTCCCACCCTGAACCCCATTTTGTTCAGCCATCATCCAAAACCTGCGCCAAAATGATAGCCCCCTTTCCTCCTTACCCTATCCTGCTCTATGGCGAAGGCCATATTTCCGAAGGGGAGCTACAATTTGATCCTTGACCTTGCCGCCGCGGCTGCGGGCGCAATTCGCTTCGATCAGCTGGGGCTCAGCCCGGTCGCGCTCGACCTCGGCTTCTTCACGCTCAAATGGTACAGCCTCGCCTATCTCGCGGGCATTTTAATCGGCTACTGGTATCTGCTGAAGCTGATCGCCCAGCCCGGTTCACCGATGGCGCGGCGGCATGCCGACGACATGATCTTCTACGCGACGCTTGGCATCATCATCGGCGGGCGGCTGGCCTATGTCTTCTTCTACCAGCCGGAAATCCTGCGCAATCCGCTCGACATCTTCAAGCTGTGGAACGGCGGCATGTCCTTCCATGGCGGAGCGATCGGCGTGTCGCTCGGCATCCTCTACATGGCGCGCAAGGAAAGGCTGTCCTGGCTGCGCATCCATGACTTCGTCGCCTGCTGCGTACCCTTTGGCCTGTTCTTCGGCCGCCTCGCCAATTTCGTGAATGGGGAACTGTGGGGCAAGGAAACGGACGTGCCCTGGGGGATCATCTTCCCGACCGGCGGCCCCTTCCCACGCCATCCAAGTCAGCTTTACGAAGCCTTTTTCGAAGGCATCATCCTGTTTCTGATCCTGGCCTTCGCCTTCTGGAAGACACGGGCGCGCTACAAGCCCGGCATGCTCGTGGGCCTGTTCCTGTTCTTCTACGGCATCTTCCGTTTCGGCATCGAATATTATCGCGAGGCGGACGCGCAGCTGATGGAATTCGCCGCGCGCACCGGCCTGCACATGGGCCAGTGGCTATGCATTCCGATGATCCTGGGCGGGCTTTACCTGATCCTGACCGCCAAGGGCCGCAGAGTGCGGGTGGAGCCGATCGCGGGCAGCGCGAGTGTCAGCTGAACCACTGACCCTCGCCCAGCGCCTCGCGCGGCAGATCGATGCCGGTGGCCCGATTTCGGTCGCCCATTATATGGCCGAGGCGAACCAGCATTATTATGGCACGCGCGATCCGCTGGGCGCGGCAGGCGATTTCACGACAGCGCCCGAGATCAGCCAGATGTTCGGCGAATTGATCGGCCTTTGCCTGGCTGACGTGTGGATACGATCGGGTAGTCGGCAAAATGCCGTTTATGCAGAGTTGGGGCCGGGGCGCGGCACGCTGGCTTCAGACGCGTTGCGGGCGATGGGGAGCACAGGCTTTGCGCCCCAATCCTATTTCGTGGAAACCAGCCCGACGCTGCAGGAGCGGCAGCGCGCGCTCATCCCCAATGTCTTCCACCGCGACAGTGTCGGCGGGCTGCCGGACAATGCGCCGTTGCTGGTGGTCGCCAACGAGTTCTTCGACGCCCTGCCCGTTCGCCAGATCGTCCGTTCTGGCGATGAATGGCGTGAGCGTGTGGTGATCTGCCCCGACGAAGATCAGCCGGACCGGTTCGAAGCCTTGCCCGGATACCGGCGGGTCGAATCGGGCATCCCGCCCATCGCCGCCGACGCGCCCGAGGGTGCAATCCTTGAAATACCGCTGGCGGGCACGGCCATCGCGCTCGACCTGGCGCAGCGCATTGCTCGACAGGGCGGCGCTGCGATCATTATTGACTATGGCTATGAGGGTCCCGCGATCGGCGACACGTTGCAGGCCGTGCGCGAGCATCGATTTGCCGATCCCTTCCTGGAGCCGGGGGAAAGCGACCTGACTACCCATGTCGATTTCACGATGATCGGCAATATGGCGCGGCAGGCTGGGCTGCGGGTGATGGGCCCGATAGGCCAGGGCGAATTTCTCCGGCAACTGGGCATCGATGCGCGGGCGGATCAGCTGGCCCGCACCACTCCCGCGCGCGCTGCGGAGGTGGAGGCGGCGCGGCTGCGGCTGACCGATGCCGATGCCATGGGGACGCTGTTCAAGGCGATGGCCTGGGTGCATCCGGACTGGGCAGAACCGGCGGGATTTGAGAGATAGGCTAAACCTCTCTAGAACAACCCTGAGATTGAGAAGACAGCGGCTTCTTCAATCTTCCTGATAATAGCGGCTCAACCGGCGGATGAAACCGATGAGGCCAGTCTGGCGGCTGCGTTTCATGCGTTCGGCATGCAGGATCGTCTGGACTCGCTGGAAACAATCCTCGGCATCGACATTGCAGAGCACATAATCATAGCCGTCCCAATGCGCGATTTCATTGGCGGCGCGGGACATGCGGCCCTGAATGACTTCCTCGCTGTCGGTCGCCCTGCCACGCAGGCGGCGCTCCAGCTCCTCCATCGAGGGTGGCAGGATGAACACGCGCACGACATCGCCCCCTGCGATCTGGTGCAGCTGCTGCGCGCCCTGCCAGTCGATGTCGAACAGGACATCGCGTCCGCTCTTCAGCATCGCTTCCACAGGCGCGCGCGGCGTGCCGTAGCGTTGGCCGAAGACATGCGCCCATTCGAGGAATTCATGGTCCGCCGTCATCCGGCGAAACTCCTCCAGATCGACGAAATGATAATCCTTGCCCTCTACCTCACCGGGACGCATCGGCCGCGTGGTTGCGGACACCGACATGGCAAGGTCCGGCTCTGCGGCCAGAAGTTTGCGCGCAATGGTGGATTTGCCCGCGCCCGATGGCGAGGAGAGAACGAAGAGCACGCCACGCCGCTTGAAATCGGGCGTCTCAATGGGGATGCTGTCGGCCATGGCCGCTAGTGACGCCGTGGAACGCGTTTGGCAAGAGGGGTGACAAGGGGGGACGATAGTTGAGACGCAAGGCATTACGCAATCGCCGGGGCTTCGTGGCCGCCGGGATCATCGTGCTGCTGACCTGCGCGCTGCTGTTCCTGATGGCGCGGCCGCCGATCTGCACGTGCGGCCATGTCGATCTGTGGCATGGGGCGCTGGACAGCGGCAACAGCCAGCATATCGCCGACTGGTACAGCCTCAGCCATGTGATCCACGGCTTCATCTTCTATGCGGGCGCCTTGGCGCTGATGCGGCGGCAACCGCTTGGGCCACGCTTCGCACTTGCCGTGCTGGTCGAGTCTATCTGGGAAATATTAGAGAATTCGCCGATCATCATAGACCGCTATCGGGCCGCGACCATTGCCTTGGGCTATAGCGGCGACAGCATCCTCAACTCCATGAGCGACATCGGGATGATGGCGCTGGGCTTCCTGATCGCTGCCCGTGCTCCGGTGGCGGTGACGGTTTGCCTTGGCCTGGCACTCGAACTCATCGCGCTCATGGCGATACGCGACAACCTGACGCTTAACGTGTTGATGCTTGCCTGGCCGATCGAGGCGGTAAAAAGCTGGCAGTCGGCCGTTTAAACCTTTTTGGCGCGCGCTTCGCGGGCTTCAGTGATGGGCACAGGTTCGTTGCTGAGGTCGGGGAGCGCCTTCACCGCGCGCTTGCGGTCCACCTCCCGCTTGGTCTCATAGGCCTTGCCCGCGAGATAAGCGCCAGTGACGAACAGCGCTCCCAGCGGATAGCGCATGATCAACCGCTTTGCGCCCAAGCCGGCGACGAGGCCGACGGCACCTTTCTTACCCGTAGCCGCAGCGACACGAGCGGCCACCACGGCCGCGCCCAGACGCGCCGTCTTTCGCAACAGCCCCGCCTTGCGCGGCGGGCGGATGGTCACGAGCGGCTGATTGGAAGTGATCTTCTTCATGAAGGCCTTAATGTATCGCAAGAGCGGCGGTTCCGCCAGTTCACACCATATTTTCAGGCCGAACGAGCCGGTCGAAGCTTTCTTCATCGACAAGGCCAAGAGCGAGCCCCGCTTCCTTGAGCGTCAGCCCGTCGGCATGCGCATGTTTCGCGATCTTGGCGGCATTGTCATAGCCGATTTCGGGCGCAAGAGCAGTGACCAGCATCAATGACCTGTCGACCAGTTCGGCGATGCGTTTTTCATTCGCTTCCAGCCCCTCGACACAGCGCTCGGCGAAGCTTTGCATGCCGACGCTGAGCAGGTGGATCGAGCGCAGCACGGCCGCACCGATCATCGGTTTGAAGACGTTCAGCTCCAGATGACCCTGAAGACCGCCGACGCTCACCGCCTGATGATTGCCGATCACCTGGGCCGCGACCATGGTCAGCATCTCGCACTGGGTTGGGTTGACCTTACCCGGCATGATGGAACTGCCCGGTTCGTTGGCGGGAAGGTCCAACTCGCCAAGTCCCGAACGCGGCCCGCTGCCCAGCAGGCGGATATCGTTGGCGATCTTGGTCAGTGCCACCGCCAGTGTGGCGAGGGTCGAAGAAAGATGGACGAGCGGATCGTTGGAGGCGAGCGCTTCGAATTTATTATCGGCGGTCCGGAACGGCAGGCCGGTAATGGCCGCGATCTCCCTTGCCATGGCGATGCCGAAGCCCTCCGGCGCGTTGAGCCCCGTCCCCACCGCCGTTCCACCCTGAGCCAGCGCCATCATGCCGTGCATCACGGCTGGCTCTATCCGATGACGGCAGCGGTAGAGCTGGTGCGCATAGCCGGAAAATTCCTGACCCAACGTCAGCGGCGTTGCGTCCTGTAGATGCGTGCGGCCGATCTTCACGATATCGCCCCAGGCCTGCGCCTTGTCATCCAGCGCCTTGTGCAGGCGATCGAGCGCCGGGAAGAGCTGCTCCGTCGCGGCACGCGCGGCGGCGATGTGGAGGGCGGTCGGGAAGCTGTCGTTGGACGACTGGCCCATATTCACATGATCATTGGGATGGACGGACGACTTGCCTCCCCGCTTGCCCGTCAACGCTTCGTTGGCGATGCCCGCGATCACCTCATTGACGTTCAT
Organism: Sphingobium sp. S6; assembly: GCF_905120495.1. NCBI lineage: Bacteria > Pseudomonadati > Pseudomonadota > Alphaproteobacteria > Sphingomonadales > Sphingobiaceae > Sphingobium > Sphingobium sp. S6. The sequence goes on from NZ_CAJHOG010000001.1 coordinate 976,678, forward strand.
GTTGGACTGGGTGCCGCTGCCCGTCTGCCAGATGACGAGGGGGAACTGGTCGTCATGGTCGCCAGCGATCACTTGACCGGCGGCTGCCTCGATCGCTTCGGCGAGTTCCGGCGCCAGTCCCTCCGTGCGATTGACCCGAGCCGCAGCCTGTTTGACGACAGCGAGCGCGTGAACGATGCCGATCGGCATGCGCTCCATCGCACCGAACGGGAAATTTTCGATACTGCGCTGGGTCTGCGCGCCCCAATAGGCGCTGGCGGGCACCTCTATGGCGCCGATGCTGTCGGTTTCGGTGCGGCTTTCCATGCGAAGGCTCCCAGGACATGAGGTCCGGGAGCCAATCTGGTAATAGCGGCGGCTATCCGCCAGCCATTATTTCTTCTTGCCGAAATCCACGGTGACGACGTTAGAGCCATCTTCGGTCGTTACCTGAGGCGCGTCATTCTCCGCTTCCTCATGTGGTTCGGGCGGAACGTCCGACTGTACCTGGAACTGGAGCGCGAAATTCACGGCCGGATCGACAAAGGCGGTGATTGCCGCGAAGGGAATCGAAAGATGCGCTGCAACCTGGTTGAAGGTCAGGCTGACGCCAAAGCCATCGTCCCTCACCTTCAGGTCCCAGAATTTATTCTGGAGAACGATGGTCATCTCATCAGGGAAACGCTCGACAAGCTGCTTTGGGATCTCGACACCCGGCGCCTGCGTCTTGAAGGTGATGTAGAAATGATGCGTGCCCGGCAGGCCGCCTGAATGCTCCACTTCACCCAGCACCCGGCCGACCACCGCGCGCAGGGCCTCCTGCACGATTTCGTCGTAGGGAATCAGGCTGTCAGGCAAGTCATCGCTCATCCCCCACTGTCCTAACGGCGCGGCGCGGCTGGTCAAGAGCAGGCCACACATGCAACGCCACATTGCAAGGTGCCCCCACTTCGGTATAGGGCGCAGCCATGCGCACGGGCGAAATTCACCGCAACACTGCGGAAACGCAGATCGACGTGACCGTCAACCTCGACGGCACGGGCATTTATACCGTCTCCACCGGAATCGGCTTCCTCGATCACATGATCGAGCAGCTGTCGCGGCACTCGCTGATCGACATGGAAGTGAAGACGGTCGGCGACCTGCATGTCGACCAGCATCACACGACCGAAGACACCGCGATCGCCATCGGCGAGGCTGTGGCAAAGGCGCTAGGCGACAAGCGCGGCATCACCCGCTACGGCAGCGTCTATTCGCCGATGGACGAGACGCTCACCCGCGTGTCGCTCGACATTTCCGGCCGCCCCTGGTTGGTGTTCAAGGCGCCCTTCACCGTGCAGCGGCTCGGCGAATGGGATACCGAGATGATCGAGCACTGGTTCCACAGCTTCGCACAGGCTGCCGGGATTACGCTGCATGTCGAAAATCTCTATGGCAGCAACAATCACCATATCGTCGAAAGCTGCTTCAAGGGGCTTGCCCGCGCGCTGCGCCAGGCGGTGGAGATCGACCCGCGCAAGGCGGATGCGATTCCGTCGACCAAGGGGATGTTGTGACCACCCTCGCCCTCATCGATTACGGCGCAGGCAACCTTCATTCCGTTCATAACGCCCTGCGCAAGGCTGGAGCGGAGGATGCCGTCATCACCGCTGATCCTGCGCTGGTGGCGAAGGCCGATCGCATCGTCCTGCCGGGCGTCGGAGCTTTTCGCGCCTGCATGGATGCGCTTTCCGCCATCCCCGGCATGATCGACGCGATGAACGAAGCTGTGGGCGAGCGCGGCACGCCCTTCCTGGGCGTGTGCGTCGGCATGCAGTTACTCGCGGACGTGGGCGAGGAATTCGGCCGGCATGAGGGTCTGGGGTGGGTGCCCGGCACAGTAAGGCGTATCGAGCCGAATGATCCCGCGATCAAAGTGCCGCACATGGGCTGGAACAAGGTGACGCTGAATGGAGCGCCGCCGCTGCTGGAAACGGGCGAGGCCTATTTCCTTCACAGCTATCATTTCGAAGCCCATGATCCTGCTCATGTCGCTGCGGTCACCGATCATGGCGGCCCGCTGGTGGCAGCGGTTGCCCGTGACACGATCATCGGTTGCCAATTCCATCCGGAAAAGAGCCAGACCTATGGTCTTTCCTTCCTCTCCCGTTTCCTGAAGTGGCGTCCGTGACCCCTCTTCGCTCGTTCGGATATTGATATGAGCCTGATCGTTTTCCCTGCAATCGACCTTAAAGGTGGACAGGTCGTCCGCCTGGCCGAAGGCGACATGAACCGCGCCACCGTCTATGGCGACGATCCCGCCGCGCAGGCGCTGATCTTCGCTGAAGCGGGCGCGGAGCATCTGCATGTGGTTGATCTGGACGGCAGCTTTGCGGGCCGTGCGGTCAATGCCGAGGCGGTCGAGCGCATTGTCGAGGCCTTCCCCGGCCACGTCCAACTTGGCGGCGGTATCCGCAATCGCGAAGCGGTCGAGCGCTGGTTCGACCTTGGCGTGTCGCGCATCGTCATCGGCACGGCTGCATTGAAGGACCCGGCTTTCGTGAAGGCGGCGGCGCGTGATTTCCCAGGCGGGATCGTCGTTGCCGTCGATGCGCGGGACGGGTTCGTCGCGACTGACGGCTGGGCCGAAAAGTCCGACATGCCGGTCGCGGACCTCGCCCGCCGGTTCGAGGATGCGGGCGTCGCCAGCTTGCTCTTCACGGATGTCGGCCGCGACGGCCTGCTCAAGGGTTGCAATATCGACGCAACCGTCGAGTTGGCGCGCAGCACGGACATTCCGGTGATCGCCAGCGGCGGCGTGGCAGGGATCGCGGACATTCGCGTGCTCAGCCTGCATGCCGATGAAGGCATCGAGGGCGTCATCACGGGACGCGCGCTTTACGACGGGCGGCTGGATTTGAAGGCAGCGCTGGCGATTGCAAAGGCGGCGGCGTGACCGTCTGCACCCGCGTCATCCCTTGCCTGGATGTCGCCAATGGCCGCGTGGTCAAGGGCGTGAACTTCGTCGATCTGCGTGACGCGGGCGATCCTGTCGAACAGGCCCGGGTCTATGACGCGGCTGGCGCGGACGAGCTGTGCTTCCTTGACATCACCGCGACCCATGAGGCGCGCGGCACCATATTGGACGTGGTGCGCCGCACGGCCGAGGTCTGCTTCATGCCTGTAACTGTCGGCGGCGGCGTGCGCAGCCCGAAAGATGCGCGGGCGCTGTTGCTCGCAGGGGCCGACAAGGTGGCCGTCAATAGTGCCGCAGTGGCGCGCCCCGAGGTCGTGGCCGATATTGCCGATCGCTTCGGCAGCCAGTGCATCGTTGGATCGGTCGATGCCCGGCGCGTCGGGGACAAGCGCTGGGAGATCTTCACTCATGGCGGCCGCAAGCCCACCGGCATCGACGCGGTCGAACATGCTGTGAGGCTGGCCGAACTTGGGGCGGGCGAATTGCTGGTCACTTCAATGGATGGCGATGGCACGAAGCAGGGGTACGACCTAGCCCTGACCCGGACGATCGCGGATGCGGTATCCGTACCCGTCATCGCGAGCGGCGGCGTGGGCACCTTGCAGCATCTGGTCGAAGGCGTGATTGAAGGCCATGCGAGCGCCGTGCTGGCCGCGTCCATCTTCCACTTTGGCCAGCATACTGTCGCCGAGGCGCACCAGGCGTTGGCCGCTGCCGGCGTGCCGGTGCGTTCGCGGTGAGCAACTTTTCATTGACGGGCCGTGCGGTGAAGGCTTGATGGACCCCATGCGCTCGACCTTCCACGATCTTGAAAAGACCATCCGGCGGCGGCGGACGGCTGACCCCTCGCAATCCTATGTGGCCAAGCTGACGGCTCGGGGCCGGGGAAAGATCGCGCAGAAAGTGGGCGAGGAAGCGGTGGAAACCGTGATCGCCGCCATGGCCTCCGACCGGGAAGGTGTAGTTGGCGAGAGCGCTGATCTGATCTTCCACCTGATGGTCTTACTCGCGGATCTCGACATCCCGCTCGACGCCGTGCTGGATGAGTTGGACCGCCGGGAGGGTGTGTCGGGCATCGCCGAAAAGGCGGCCCGGCCAAAGGACTGACCGGCTGCCGGAAAGAAATCTGCCCATCCGCGTTTCCTGATCTGCTTTAAGCCGAACAGGGAGACCACGGCATGGTAAGAACGATCGCGGGCGGCATATTGGGCGGCTTCGCTCTTTTCGTGATCCGCTTCCTATTCTGGCAGACGCCGCTGAGCGCCCTTGCCCTCCATCGCGCGGGTGAAGCGCCCGGCGCCAACCTCCAGGCAGCGCTGGCCCAATCACTGACGCAGACCGGAACGGGCGTCTACATCGTCCCTGACCCGGCCACCGCGCAAGGCACGATCCTGTACGGAAAGGGTCCGATCGCGACCATCTTCTACAACAATAGCGGCTTTCCAGTGACCGACAGCGCCGCGCTGATCGGTGGCCTGGTCCTCGCCCTGATCGCAGGCGTCGTCATTGCACTGGCGCTGAGGTTCGCGGCGGTGGACTTTGGCAGCCGCGCGCGCATCGCCCTGCTTTCGGCACTGGCCGCGGTGTTATGGCTGGACATCGGGCAGGCCGTGTTCAACCACGCGCATTGGGGCTACATCCTCTACCTCGCCTTCAGCGATTTTATCGCGCTGGCCGCAGCCGGGCTTATCGCCGCCCGGCTGATCGCTACGGCTCCAGTTGCTGGGTCCAACGCTACGACAATGCACTGAGGCCGCTACCCGCCTCCTCAGCAAGCCGGATCATGCAGGCGGCATGACGCTCCGCCACCGCCATCCTGTCCTCGCCATAACCGCCGCCCATGGTGCTGGCGAGCGGGATGCCGCGGCGGCGGGCTTCCCGCATGACGGCGCGGTCGCGCGCATCCAGCCCCGCATCGCTGAGCGCCAACCTTCCCAGCCGGTCGTCGGCATGGGAGTCGACCCCGGCCTGGTACAGGATCAGGTCGGGGCCAAAGCTATCCAGCGCCTGCGGCAACACCTCCATCAGCGTCGCGAGATAATCCGCGTCACCCACGCCGTCAGGCAATGCGACATCGAGCGAGGAACGCATCTTGCGTGCGGGGAAGTTCTTCTCCGCGTGGATCGAGAGGGTGAAGACTTCATCCCGCCCAGCCATCAACTGCGCGGTGCCGTCCCCCTGATGAACGTCAAGATCAAGGATGAGCACGCGCTGCGCGTCCCCTTCCCTGATCAAACGATTCGCAGCGATGGCGAGATCGTTGAACACGCAATAGCCCGCGCCGCTGTCATAAAGCGCATGATGGCTGCCGCCCGCGGCATTGGCGGCATAGCCATGCACCATCGCCAGCTTCGCCGCCGTCCAGGTTCCGCCAGGCGAAAGCATCGACCGCCGCATGGTCCGTTCATTGACGGCAAAGCCGATCCGCCGCTGCTTGTCGGGCGGAACCGTCAGGGTCGCGACCTCTGCGACATAGGCGGGGTCGTGCACCGCCTCTATCCAGAGACGGGGCATGGGCGCGGGTTCATGGAGCGTAAAGGCAGCGCCGCTTAGCGTAAGTGCTTCCATAACCAGCCCATATTTATCAAAACGAAAGCGGCTGCCTGCTGTTGCAGGAGAAACATAGGCAGGATGGTGAACAACGTGGAGCATCATCTTTTTTCCGCGATGATAAGTTTGAACGATGAGGGCTTTGCGCTATCTGGTCCAGCATGAACCGTCCCGATTTGATCCGTTTTTGCCTCAGCCCCCTCATCGGCCTCGCCGCCGCGCCAGCGATTGCGCAGCCGCCTGCGGTTGTGCCGACGCTGCCACCGTCCGCGCCGCCGGTCGTCGCACCGCCCGCTGTGGTGACGCCGCCAGTCCCCATCCCGCCGCTGTCGGCCGCGCAACAGGCCTGGCTCAACAACTGGCTGAAGGGCGGCGCCGAGCAGGGCCTGATGGCCCGCAGCAAGGCGACGGCGTCGCTTTCCGGCGATGCTCTGGTGTCCGCTGTACTTGACCGCGCGAAGGCGCTCAGCACGGGAAGGGTCGATACCTCAGATTTTCTCGACATCTGGGCGCTCCGCCCGGCCGCTTTCGATCCGCGCCCGGGACTCGCGCGCGCCATTGCCGAAGACCGCCTGCCCCAATGGGCGTCCAGCCTGACGCCGCCTTATTCCGGCTATGATGGCTTGCGCCGTGGGCTTGCCGCCTATGAGCGAATTCGCGATGCGGGCGGCTGGCCTGTCCTGAATGCCAAGTCCGCGCCCGACGCGGTGCGCAAGCGTCTCGCGATCGAGGACAAGAGCGTGCAGCCGGGCGAAGCGCTGACCGATGTGCTGCAACGGGCGCAGCGCCGCTATGGGTTGAACCCGACCGGCCTGCTCGATGCGCGCACGCTCAAGGAACTTAATGTTCCCGTCGAAGACCGTATTGCCGCCATCATGGCGAACATGGAACGCTGGCGCTGGATGCCGCGCCAACTGCCGGTCAATCGCGTTCAGGTGAACATCGCCGCTGCCGTGCTCACCGTCTTCGAAGGCGATCAGCCGGTCACCTCCATGCGCGCCGTAACCGGGTCGCCCGACAATGCGACGCCGATGCTGACGTCCAGCATCCATTCCATCGTCGTCAATCCGCCATGGAATGTCCCGTCTTCCATCGCCAAGAAGGAATTGTGGCCAAAGGGGCGCGCGGCGTTGCTGCGGCAGGGCTACAAGATCGTGGGCACTCCGGAAAGCGGGGAGCGGATCGTTCAGCCCGCAGGGCCCAGTAGCGCGCTTGGCCGGTTGAAGTTCGACTTCAACAATCCCTTCGCCGTCTACCTGCACGACACGCCCGCCCGCGCGAAATTCTCCAGTTATGACCGGCTCGCCAGCCATGGCTGCATCCGGCTCGAAAAGCCGGTGCCGCTCGCGGAACTGATGGTGCAGAGCGATCCCAAGCTGGCGGGCAAGGTCCAGTCGCTGATCGACACCGGCAAGACGCAGCGCGTGCAGTTGCCCAAGGAAGTGGCGGTCTATCTGCTTTACTGGACCGCCTTCGCCAGCAGCAACGGCACCATGAATTTCCGGTCCGATCCCTATGGCTGGGACAAGCTTCTCGCCCGGAAGATCGAAGCATCCAGCCGCCGCCTTGATCCCACCGCCGCACCTGCGCCAACCATCGCATCGAAGGACTAAGACCCCATGCGCAAGATTGCCCTCGCCGCCCTTGCTGGCGCGCTCGCCCTGTCCGCTTGCGGGAAGAAGGAAGAGCAGGCGCCCGCGACCAACAACATGGTCGAACCCCCGGTTGAAAATGTGATCATCGAGGAACCGGAAGCGCCGCTGCCGCCAGCCAATAATGCCGTGGCCGCGCCGGAACCTGCGCCGCCGCCAAGCATTTCCGAGCAGCAGCAAATCCAGGATGACGCCGAAGCGACCGGCATGACCGCACGGTTAGATCAGTCGTCCGAGGCGAGCAACTCGACCGATTGAGCCGAAGGATGGCCGCCTTCGGACGAGTGGCGGCCGCCTGTCTTACCCCCGCCCTTTAAGCGAGCGCGGAGCTTTGCTATATTGCGATTCATGGATCGCCGCAGTTTTACGAAGGCCGCTTTGAGCGGACTTGCCTTTTCTTTTCTAGCAGATAGCGCGGGTCGCGCGGCTTTGACGGCCAACCCACAGCCCGCCGCGCCTGTGCCGCCACCCGTTACGCCTCACCCGGTAACGCCATTGGCGCGGCAGCCTTATGCACGGCTGCTCGATCGGGCGAAGGCTGCACTGGACGAGCATGCGCATATGTTCGAACTGCGAGACCGTATCGCGCTGGCCGATTTCAACGCCCCCTCGCGCGAGTTGCGCTTCCACATCGTCGATCTGCTGGGCGGGCACGCCAGTTCCTACCTTGTGTCCCATGGCCGGGGATCCGATCCGGGTCATTCTGGTTGGCTGCAAACATTTTCCAACGAACCGAATTCGCTCGCCAGTTCGGCGGGCGCGTACAAGACGGGCCAGATTTACGAGGGTCAGCATGGCCGGGCCATGCGGCTCGCGGGTCTGGACGCGCAGAACAACAATGCCGAAATGCGGGCGATCGTGATCCACGGCGCGGATTATGTGAGCGAAGACCATATCGCGACATGGGGCAAGATCGGCCGGAGCGAAGGCTGTTTTGCCGTTGCTCGGCATATGCTGCCGCAGTTGCTGGGCCTGCTCGGGCCGGGCCGCATGATCTATGCGAACAAGCTTACCGCCATGGGGGCTTGAGGTCGGGCGTACCCGCCAAGCGCCATTACCGCTCTTCTCAAGCAAAATGTGCTTAATCCTACCCATTCGACCGCTCGGGCGAACGGGGTCAGGGGTTGTGCCGGTTTAGGGTGATCCAGCTCTAAACCTATTGCGTCACCAACTCGCAGAATCGCCGCGCCATCGCGAACTCTTCTCTCCGCCGTGCCGCCCGGGCGGCAGCTTCGGCGTCCTCGCCCCATTGTTCGACTTCCCAAGCCTCGTCGATTTCCGAAGCGGTCCAGATCGCGTCGGCGTCATGCCCGCCTTCGACAATCGCCAGACCGCAGACCAGCGATCCCGACAGCGTCACCAAAGTCGACAAGCCTGCCAGCGTGAACGGATCATAGGCTTTCACCGCTGCGTCCAGCCGCTCCAGAGTCTCTGGCGGCTGATCGACGGGAATAATCCCCTGCGTCACCCGGAAAGTGACGTCATAACGCTGCCGCGCCCAATCCAGCAGCGGGTCCCAGGCCGCCGCTTCCCGCGAAACCAGTTCCGCCGGTCCTTCGGCGCGGTAGCAGAGGAGATCGCTTGTCGCATAATTGGCGATGCCCGCCGCGAAGCTTTCGCGATGGGGCGCGATCTGATCGATCGCACCGTTGGCGAGCCCGGTAAAAGGCATGGAACGCGGATCGACGGTATCACCCTGCCGCCGCCATTCATCCGCCACAGCCTCCGCCAGCCGCGCCGTCGGCAATGCCAGGGCAGCGCGCGCGGGCGTGCGCACCGGGCGGCCATCAAGCTGGATCTCATGCCCGGCGCCGCCGGAAATCACCGCCACATCCTTGTAAAAGCGTTTCATTGCGGCGGTCTCCGGAACAGGCTCAGCAGCAGGCGCGGCACGATGACGAACTGGAACAGGCCGACCAGCACGAAGATCATGCCCATCGCCTTCGCCTTGCCGCCTTGAACCCAGCTGAAACGCTCCATCAGGATCAGGAAGCCGAACATCACGAGCAAGGCGCCCGAGAGGCGGAATATGCCGAGCGCGAAGTGACGCTGGCGTGCGACCTTTTCAGGATCGATCGGAGGCGGTGGAGGAAAGTCGGTCATGCTGCGCGGATATGGGCATTGAGTTCGTCGCTGTCCATCGCCACGCCATGGGCGCCTGCCGCGATCAGGTCAGCGGGCGGATGATAGCCCCAGCCAACGCCCAGCGCCCTTGTGCCAGCGTTAAGCGCCATGTCGATGTCATAGCTGGTGTCGCCGATCATCACCGTCGTCTCCGGAACCGCCCCCGCGTCCGCCATCGCAGTCAGCAGCATCGAAGGATGCGGTTTCGACGGATGCCGATCAGCGGTTTGCAACGTCACGAAATGCGCATGAATGCCATGATGCGACAGGCAGAGGTTCAGCCCGCGATCCGACTTGCCAGTCGCTACCCCCAGCAGCCATCCATCCGCATCCAGTTGCCGGATCAACTCCGCGATGCCGGGATAGAGCGGTTCCGACACGGCATTGTCCCTGCGCATCTGCTGAAACGCGCGCTTGTAGCTTTCCGAAAGATGGTCGTGGAAATCCGCCTCCGCTTCCGGCAGCAGGCGCGCGATCGCCAGCGGTAGCGACAGCCCGACTACGGACAGGATGGTGGCCCTGTCCGGCACCGCCAGCTTCTCGCCCTCGAACGCCAGCGTCATGGCGGTGCAGATGCTGTGCTGGCTGTCGACCAGAGTGCCGTCGCAATCGAAGACGGCCAGGCGATTGCTCATTTCTTGCGTGGCCCGCCCGCCCCTCTGGACCGCCGCTCGCCCCGCCGCCCCTTTCGCAGCTGCTTGGCATGGGCGCGCGCGGCCTTCTTCTCATCCTCGCGGGTGGGCGCGCGCGCGATTTCCTCGTCCAGCGGCAGGTCGCCTGCGTTGATGTCGAAACCGAGCGAGACGAGGCTCGTCGCGAAATGCTCGGGTAGTTCGGCGCGCACGTCGACCCGGCCGCCATCGGGATGATCAACCCGAATGCGGCGCGCGTGCAGATGCATCTTCCGGCTGATCGTGCCCGACAGAAAGGCTTCCTTGCCGCCATATTTGCCATCGCCGACGATCGGATGGCCGATCGCCGCCATATGCACACGCAACTGATGCGTGCGGCCGGTATGGGGTTGCAGCTCTACCCAGGCGGCGCGGTTGCCCGCGCGTTCGATGAGGCGATAACGCGAGCGGGCGGGCAAGCCCTCCTCCTCATCGACATGCATCTTCTCGCCACCCGTGCCCGGCTGCTTGGCGATCGGCAGTTCGATCATGCCGTCCTCGATCGACGGCACGCCCATGACGATCGCCCAATAGACCTTGCGCGCGGTGCGGCTGGAAAAGGCCTTCGCAAAATAGGCGGCTGACCGGGCCGTGCGGGCGATCAGCAGCGCGCCGGACGTATCCTTGTCCAGCCGGTGGACAAGCTTCGGGCGCTGGTCCAGTTCGAACTCCAGAGCGTCGAGCAAGCCGTCGACATGGTCATCGGTCTTGGTGCCGCCCTGCGTCGCGAGGCCCGGCGGTTTGTTGATGACGATCGCCTGCGCGTCGCGATGGATCACCATATTCTGTGCGAAGCTGATCTGGTCTTCGCTAAGCTCCGGCCTTACCCGGCGGGGCTTGGCCGTCTCGGCAGCTTTAGGCTCGGCGGGGGGAACGCGGATCAGCTGGCCTTCAGTCACGCGGTCGCCCGGCGCAGCGCGTGCGCCATCGACCCGCAACTGGCCGGTGCGTGCCCACCGCGAGACGCTGTTGAAGCCGATGTCGGGCAGGTGGCGCTGGAACCAGCGATCCAGCCGAATGCCGTCGTCATCCGCCCCAACACGGAATTGACGCACGTCCAGCGAGACGCCCTTGGGCGCAGCAGTCTTGGGCGTCGCGGTCTTTGGAGCAGCGGTTTTGGCGACAGTAGGCTTGGAAGCAGGCTTCGCTGGTGACTTGGGCGAGTCCGGCTTACGCGCGCGCGCCGCCTTCGCACCACCACGGGCGCGACCGGGCGCGCCGCCACCGGGCTTGCCCCCGCGCGACGTACCGGAAGGCTTGCCGGGAGGACGACCCTTCATGCCACGCTCCGCATCATGCCAAGGCCAAGGACCAGCGCGCCGACGGCCGCGATGACCGACAGGACGGCATAGCTCATGGCCATGACCAACTGCCCGCGCTCGATCATCAGCACGGTTTCGAGGCTGAAGGAAGAAAAGGTGGTGAAGCCGCCAAGCAGACCAACGGCCAGCAACAGGCGCAGGGCCTCGCCCGACGCGCTGCCGAACCGCGCCAGCCATCCGGCGAGCAGTCCCATGGCAAAGCCGCCGAGCACATTGGCGGCAAAGGTTCCCCAGGGCCACAGCGCACCCGGCAGCATGTGACCGGCAAAGCGGCCCAGCTGATAGCGCGCCAGCGCGCCCACCGCGCCGCCGCCCATGACTAGGAGGATATTGTTCATCCCGCCCGCCCTAGAGGCAAATCGCGGTAAAGAAAATGGCAGCGCGTGCCTTTCTGCGCGCTTACTGCCCCTTGTCGGCGATTATATCGACGTTCGTGCGTCCGCCAGGCGCTGCGGTGAAGATCATGAGGTAGGCTGCGCCATCATCCTTGCGCGTGCCGCCCAGCACATGATCACCACCCATGATCCGATATTCTGCGTCGAAGCCGGAACGGCGCGCCTGGGTGTAATAATAGTCCATGACGTTCTGGCGCGGCACTGGCGTGACGAAAGTCGCAGCCCGGAGCGTACAGCCATTCTTGTCCGCGCCCGCAGCTTCCTTCAACTGAGCGCCGGGATAGACGCCGAAAGGATCGGGCATGCGGCTTGCCCATTGCATGCCGTAGGCCAGTTGCTTGCGGCAGAAGATGTTGCCGCCGGGCTTATCCTGATCCTTCGCCATCGCAGCGAGCATGGCGGGGTTTTCCTTCCCGGGACCTTCCACAGCAGCAGGCGTCGCGAGCAGCTTGCCGCCCGCGAGCTTCACCGATTCGGCAAACGCCTTGGCCGCCTCGCCGCTCAGTTTCGGCGCATTCGCGCTGGCGGGCTGCCCGGACTGATCGGCATATTTGGGATCAACCCTGATCTTCCCATCCAATGCCTCCTGAAGGCCCGGATCGATGGCATTGTTGGTCAGCTGAGCGTCAAGCGCGTTCAGATCAGCGTCCTTGTCCCCTTTCCCACAGGCCGCGAGCGGCAGCGCGAGCAATAGGGCAGCGGCATAAACTGAACGGAAAGGCGGCATGACTTCACTCCTTCGTAAACAAGGGGTGAATGTCAGGAGTTAATTTTTCGTTAGGGATTGTGGTAAATCGCTAAATATTCCCATGCCATTCAGACGCGAATGGCATCCGCCGCCATCTTGCGCCAAGCGGCTACAAGGTCCATTTCAAGGCGATGCTGAACGTCCTCTCGGTCCTTATCGGCCTCTTCGCCTTCCTGCTGATGATCCCGGCATTCCTGCCGCTTTTGGGGATCGCCAACTGGCTTTTGGTGCCGATCGCCCTGTTTGGCGCCCTGATCGGCATCTTATCCACCCGCAACAGCGGCCGCAACCTGTGCCTGATCGTTGCGGCGATCGGCACATTCCGACTGTTTCTGGGCGGAGGCATTTTCTGAATTCGCATGATCAGCAGGTCAGGGCCGGACTGTTCGCCGCGCTCGGCGCCTATGGCGTCTGGGGCCTGCTGCCTATTTTCTTCAAGCTACTCCACAGCGTCAATGCCGTGGAGGTCGTATCTCAGCGCGTCCTATGGTCGCTGGCGCTGATCCTTGGCGTACTTGCCGCACGGCGCAGCCTTGGGCAGCTGGCGGCGGCGTTGCGCGACAGGCGGATCGTCCTGCCTCTCATGGCCTCGGCGGCCTTCATTGCGGTCAACTGGCTGGTCTATGTGTGGGCGGTGAATGATGGCCATGTCATCGCCGCCAGCCTCGGCTACTTCCTCAATCCGCTGGTCAACGTCGCGCTCGGCGTGCTGGTGTTGAAGGAAAGGCTGCGGCGGGGGCAGGCCATCGCTATCGCGATCGCAGCCGTCGGCGTGGCGATCATGGCAGCGGCCGCCTTCACCACCTTGTGGATCAGCGTGGGCCTCGCAGTCAGCTTCGCACTCTATGGCCTCATCCGCAAATTGACGCCGGTAGCACCCATGGTCGGATTGGGCGCGGAAACGCTGCTGCTCGCTCCCCTCGCCCTTGCCTCGCTGCTATGGCTGTGGGGGCATGGCGCCCTGAGCTTTGGACAGGATGGCTATATAAACAGCCTGCTCATCCTCTCGGGCGGGTTGACCACCATTCCGCTGATCCTGTTCGCCATGGCGGCACAGCGCCTGCCGCTAACGGTGCTGGGCCTGATCCAATATATCGCGCCCACGCTGCAATTCCTGTGTGGCGTGCTGCTCTATGGCGAGAAGCTGACGCAGGGCCAGATGATCAGCTTCGCCTTCATCTGGCTTGGTCTTGTCCTGTTCGCGACCGACAGCCTCGCCGCCGCGCGCAAGAACAGGCTTGCGGCGGCGTAAGGCTTAAGGCGTCAGGCGAACTCGGTCGCTTCGAAGCGCACCGCCTCACCCACGGCGTCATTGGCAAGTGCGTCTTCCCACATGACCCTGTTGCCGCGCACGATGGTGCCCACCGCCTTGCCGGTCAGTTCCATGCCCTCGAACGGCGACCAGTTGCAGCGCGACGCCAGCCAGTCGCTGCCCACCGTCCACCGCTTCTTGAGGTCGACGACAGTGAAGTCCGCATCATAGCCGAGCGCGATCCGGCCCTTGCCCACCAAGCCGAACACGCGCTGCGGCCCGGATGATGTCAGTTCGATGAACCGGCGCAGCGACAAACGCCCCTCCGCTACATGGTTGAGCAGCAACGGCACCAGCGTCTGGACGCCGGGCATCCCGCTGGGCGACGCCGGATAGACCTTCGCCTTCTCCTCCAACGTGTGCGGCGCATGGTCGCTGCCCAGCACATCGGGCACGTCCTGATTGAGCCAGTGCCAGAGCCCGTCGCGATGCGCAGCCGACCGGATCGGCGGGTTCATCTGCGCATAGGTGCCAAGCCGGGGATAGGCATCCTCGGCGGCGAGCGTCAGATGCTGCGGCGTCACTTCGCAGGTCGCGATATCCTTGTGTCCCGCAATATATTCCAGTTCCGCCGGGGTTGTGACGTGCAGGATATGGATGCGCCGCCGCGCCTGCCGGGCAAGGCCAATGATGCGCTTCGTGGCGATCATCGCGCTTTCATCGTCGCGCCAGACGGGATGAGACGAAGGGTCGCCCTCGACCCGCAAATCCTTGCGCGCATTCATCCGCGCTTCGTCCTCGGCATGGATGGCAACGCGCCGCGTCCCGCTCGCCAGCACGCGGGAGAGCGCCGCGTCATCGTCCACCAGCAGGCTGCCGGTCGACGCGCCCATGAAGATCTTCACGCCCGCCGTACCGGGAATACGCTCCAGTTCCTTCAGCGCTTGGGCATTGTCTGCCGTCGCGCCGACATAGAAGGCATGGTCGCACCACATGCGGTGATGGGCGCGGGCAAGCTTGTCATGGACACGCTCGGCACTGTCCGTATTCGGGTTGGTGTTCGGCATCTCGAACACGGCCGTGATACCGCCTAGCACGGCGGCGCGGCTTCCGGATTCAAGATCTTCCTTATGCTCAAGGCCCGGCTCGCGGAAATGCACCTGGCTATCGATGCAGCCGGGCAGCACGTCCAGCCCCGTACAGTCGATGACCTCGCCCGCATCGCCCAGCGATGATCCGATCGCCACGACCTTGCCGCCGCGCACACCGACATCGGTCTGCTCAGCGCCTCCAGGCGTGTGGACGGTGCCGTTCTTCAGGATCAGGTCGAAATTCTGGGACATGATTGCTCGCCGCTTGGATATGATCGGCGTCTGTCCTACCTAAAGCCGATGACCGGCACCACCCTAACCGACCGCGCGCTCATCAGAATTTCAGGCGAAGAAGCGCGGCCCTTCCTCCAGGGCCTCCTGACCCGCGACGTCCTGACGCTCAGGACGGACGAGCCGCGCTGGACGGGCCTGCTCACACCGCAAGGCAAGGCACTCTACGACTTCATCCTCTGGGCGGATGGCGACGATGTGCTGATCGATTGCGAGGCGGCACAGGCCGAAGCGCTGGCCAAGCGGCTCACCCTCTACCGCCTCCGCCGCAAGGTGGTGATCGAACGGGAAGAGATGCTGGCGGTTCATTGGTCGCTTGAAGCCCCCGACAAGCCCGCCGATCCCCGCCTCGCCGCCCTCGGCCATCGCTGGCTCGCTCCGCCAGCATCCGGCGACGCCGCTGCTGCCTTCCGCGCGCACCGCCTGTCGCTCGGCATCTTCGAAGGGGCGGGCGAGCTCGGTCAGGACCAGACACTATGGCTGGAGACCAATGCGGGCGAACTGCACGGCGTGGACTTCGACAAGGGTTGCTATGTCGGTCAGGAAAACACGGCCCGCATGCATTATCGCAGCAAGGTGAACCGCCGCCTCGTCGCTGTGCCCTTGACGCAAGCCGACGAGAAGCGCCAGCGCGCCGCCCTTCCCGACCTCGGTCTGTCGATCGAACTGCGCCGGGTCGAGGACATTGATCCCGCAACGCTGCCCCCATGGCTCGCTGCGGCGATCGCGGAGCATGCCGCCGGATGAAGGGCCTACTGCTTGCCCTGCTCGGGGCCCTCAGCATTGCCGCCCCCGCATGGGCTGACACCCCCTGGACGCTGGTCAAAGCCTATCCCCATGACCCGACAGCCTTCACCGAAGGCCTCTTCTTCCATGACGGCGTGCTTTACGAGAGCACCGGCCTTGAGGGCCGGTCCGACATCCGCAAGGTCTCGCTGGAAGACGGCAAGGTGCTCGAAAGCCGTACCCTCGCTCCGCAATATTTCGGCGAGGGAATCGTCAACTGGAAGGATCGCCTGATCAGCCTCACCTGGCGTCATCGTCAAGGTTTCGTCTGGAAGCTCAACGGCTTCAAGCCGCTGTCGCAGTTCCGCTATGAAGGCGAGGGCTGGGGCCTGACCCAGGATGGCCGCAACCTCATCATGAGCGACGGCACATCGCAGCTGCGCTTCCTCGACCCCGACACGCTGCGCGAAGCCCGCCGCATCACCGTGACCTTCAACGGCCGCCCGGTCGATCGCCTGAACGAGCTGGAATATGTGAAGGGAGAGCTGTGGGCGAACATCTGGTACGACACACGCATTGCCCGCATTGACCCTGCGACCGGCAAGGTCATCGACTGGATCAATATCGCCCCATTGATGCGCGAAAGCGGCGTCACGGATAGTGAAGGCGTGCCCAACGGCATCGCCTATGACCAGAAACGCGACCGCATTTTCATCACCGGCAAATATTGGCCCAAGCTGTTCGAGATCCGCCTGAACCCCAAGGGGAGCGCGTCGACGGGGAAGTAAGAGCCTGGGGGCTCAGATCGCCGCCCTTTTGCGCCGCGTTTCCCATCCCTTCTTCGCCGCAGCGGACCGATCAGCGGCAGACCGCCGCGCCGACGCCGCACCACCTTTCCGGCCACCCTTGCGCGAAGACACATGCGTGTCGGGCTTCCCGCGCCCAGACCCCGACTTGTTGCCGCCGCCCGACTCCTTGTTCACCGTCGCCCAGGCGCGCCGTTCGGCCTCCTTGCGCGAAACGCCACGCTCCTCATAGCCTTCCTCGATATGTTCGGCCTTGCGCTTCTGCTTGTCGGTATAGCTGCTCTTGTCGCCACGCGGCATGATTGATCTCCTGTCAGCATCTTCTCCTGCTACACCAACGATCGCCAACCGATCCCGTTCACTGCCGCATGAGTTCGGCGGAACGGAAGGCAAGCAGCACGCGTTCCCCGGCCATGGAAGAGCGCACCCTTATCGAACGGCTCGCCCGCCACCTCGCCGTCGACGATCCGGATCAGTGGCACGCACGGGTCGCCGACGCTGCCAGCATCCTTGCCATCATGAAGGATCCTGACCCAGCAATGCGGGAGGCCGGCGATCAGGCGCAATGGCGCGCCATGATCAACGCAGCGCTGCGGGAGCGATGGGTCGTCGCGACGCATCCCGGCGGCGACCATGCCGAACCCGGCACCGACGAAGAAGGCGAATTTTCGCTTCACCCGCACGAAGTGACCCGTGACCGTGCCGACTGGTATCATGTGCATGACAGGCAGGAGAAATCATCATGAAGGGGTTGTTGAAGCTCGCATTCATCGGCGGGCTTAGCGCCGTGGCATGGCGCGCCTGGCAGGACCGGCATGCTCCAGCGCCCGCGGATGACCGCGGCCCCGTCGGATCGTCGGGGATCGTCAGGGATGCAGGGCCCGAGGAACAGCATATCGACGCCAGCGACTGGGACATGGTCGATGAGCAGGTCGATGAGTCCTTCCCCGCAAGCGATCCGCCGGGCAACTATTGAGGCGTCAGCTGATCGATCCTGACGTGCGGGTCATTGCCCCTGCCCCGCCCCGTCTCTATGAGCCTGGGCGGTAACGGCTCGCGCTTGTGCCTGGGGCCTGAAACAGGGGAAATCTAGCCAATGCCTTCGGGTCTCATCGCGCTGCTCGACGATGTAGCGGGAATAGCCAAGCTCACTGCCACCTCGCTGGACGATGTTGCCGCCGCCGCGGGCAGGGCTGGCTCAAAGGCAGCCGGTGTCGTGATCGATGACGCGGCAGTTACCCCGCGCTATGTCGTGGGACTGACGCCCGATCGCGAACTGCCCATCATCTGGAAGATCGCGCGCGGTTCGCTGCGCAACAAGCTGCTTTTCCTGTTGCCCGCCGCACTGCTGATGAGTGCCTTTGCGCCGTGGCTTCTCCCGCCGCTGCTGATGCTGGGCGGTGCATTCCTCTGCTTCGAAGCGGTCGAAAAGCTGCTGGAAGCGGTGCAAGGCGGCCATGACGTGGCGGAGGAAGCCCTGGCCACGCACAGTTCGCAGGAATTGGAGGATCAGAAGGTGTCCGGCGCCATCCGCACCGACTTCATCCTTTCCGGTGAGATCATGGCGATCGCGCTCGGCACCGTTGCGGCGGAACCGCTCTGGGAACAGGCGCTGATTCTGGTCGTCGTGGCGGTCCTCATTACGGCGGGCGTCTATGGGGTCGTCGGCTTCATCGTGAAAATGGACGATATCGGCTTGCACCTGGCGGAACGTTCTTCATCGGCGGCGCGCGCCGTGGGACGCGGGCTGGTCCATGCCATGCCCGTCCTGATGAAGATCCTCTCGGTGGTGGGCACCGCGGCCATGCTGTGGGTCGGCGGCGGCCTGATCGTCCATGGCCTGCATGAATTTCACTGGGACTTGATCCCCGGCGCCATCCACCACGCTGCCGAGAGCGTGGCAGCGGCCGCGCCTGCGATCGGGCACTTCCTTGATTGGACCGTGAATGCAATCGGCGGGGCCATCGTCGGCCTGGTGATCGGCGGGATCATCGTCGCGGTGCTGCACTTGTTCAAAAGACATTAAGCACGCGACTGCGTTCGAAGCTTGGTTGCCTGCCAGGCAAACCTTACCTCAGTTTGGTTCGCCGAACTCCGGGCGAACGGCGCAAAGCCTGCCGGGTAAGGCGAACTGAAGATGGAAATGCTCCAAACTCCGTCCCCTTGGCGCGTCGAAGCGAGCGCCCTGCTCGCGCTTGCTCTACCTATGATCGCGGGCAACGTAGCGTGGGCAGGAATTGCCGCAACCGACCTTCTGCTGATCGGCCGCCTGGGCGCAAAGGGTGTGGCGGCGGGCGCGCTTGCCATCAACCTCTTCCATGCCTTGCTCATCTTCGGCATGGGCCTTGTCACAGCCGCCGCGCCGCTCATCGCCAACGAACGAGGCCGCCGCCGCCATTCCGTTCGCGATGTTCGCCGCACGGTTCAGCAAACCCTGCGGGCCGCCTTTTTCTTTGTCCTCCCCGCCTGGCTCCTGCTCTGGCAGAGCGAGGCCATCCTGCTCGCCATGGGCCAGCAGCCGGACCTCGCACATCAGGCAGGCCTGATGATGCGCGGCCTGCAATGGGCGCTGCTCCCGTTCCTGGCTTTCACCACGTTGCGCAATTTCATATCCGCGCTGGAACGGCCGATCTGGGCCGTTGTCATCATGCTGCTCGCCATCCCGTTCAACGTCCTCGCGGGCTGGGCACTCATCTTCGGCAATCTCGGGCTGCCAGCGCTTGGGCTTCTGGGCGCGGGACTAGCCAGCACCCTTTCCTCCTGCTTTCTGTTCCTCAGCCTGCTTGGCGTCATACTGATCGACCGCCGCTTTCGTCGTTATCGGGTGATGGGCCGCTTCTGGACCCGCGACCGCGAGCGGCATCGTGCCGTCTGGGCCTTAGGCCTGCCGATCGCCATCACCGTTGGGTTTGAAACCACCGTGTTCAACGCCTCGGCCTTGCTCATGGGCCTCATCGGTCAGGCTTCCCTCGCTGCCCATGCTGTCGCCATCCAGATCGCCGCGCTGCTGTTCATGGTGCCGATGGGCATCGGGCAGGCAGCGACCGTGCGCGTCGGCCTTGCCCACGGGCGCGGCGATTCAGCGGCGATCGGACGCGCGGGGTGGCTCGCGCTTCTTCTCGGCTTCGGCTTCGCACTGGGTGCCGCCATCCTGCTCATCACTGTTCCCCGCCTGCTGATCGGCGCTTTTCTCGACCTGACCGATCCTGCCAACAACCAGACCGCAGCGCTTGCAGTGAGCTTCCTCGCGGTCGCTGCGCTGTTCCAGCTCGTCGACGCCACCCAGGCCGTGGCTGCAGGCGTCTTGCGCGGCCTGCACGACACCAAAGTGCCCATGATCTTTGCGCTCGTCGGCTATTGGATCATCGGCGTCGGCGTGGGGACCATCCTTGCCTTCCCGCTCGGCATGAAGGGCCTGGGCATCTGGTTCGGGCTAGCGAGCGGCCTTGGAGTGGTAGCGGTGCTGCTGCTCGCGCGATGGATGATGCGCTACCGGCTGGGCCTCGTCGGCTCACCCTGAAAAGCGCCCGGATGCACTTTAGGAGCATGCTGCGGCGCACAAAGCAATTGAAGACAGCCTGCGAATCGGTAATGACGACAATCATGACTGCCCCAACGACCATTTTCGAAGCCATCGCGCTCCAGAAATGCCTGAAGGCGACCTATAACAAGATGGTCGTCAAGCTGGCGCCCCACATCCTCTACACGCGCCATGATGAGATGTTCATCGACGCTGTCACCGTGGAGCGTGAAGGCGGCCCCCCGCGCGAATTGAAGCTCGGCACGTTCAAGCTCGCGGGCCTCAACGACGTCTCCATCCTCGATGAGACGTTCGAGGCCATGTACGGCCTCTACAATGAGGATGACGACAAATATAAAGGGGTGACCCTGTTCGCCGTCGCGCCCGAAAGCGCGGCCGCCTGACAATTTTGGGAGCGGCCACGCGGCGCCGCTCCGGTCATTTCTTCAGCCGGTAACCTGTCCGGAAAACCCATCCGATGGCGGTCAGGCACACTGCTAGCATCGCCGCGATGAAGAGCAGGCTGAACTCGATCCCCACATCGCCCCGACCGAAGAAGGTCCAGCGGAAACCCGACACCAGATAGACGATCGGGTTGAACAAGGTGATCGTACGCCAGGGCTCGGCCAGCATATGCACCGAGTAAAAGGCGCCGCCGAGGAACGTCATCGGCATGATCAGCAGCATCGGAATGACCTGCAACTGCTCGAAGCTTTGCGCCCAAATGCCCAGGATAAATCCGAACAGGCAGAAACTGACCGCTATCAGCACCATGAACGCCGCCATGGCGACAGGATGTTCGACATGGACGTCTACAAACAGATGGGCCGTCACGAAGATGATCGTTCCGACGCTCAATGACTTGGTGGCCGCCGCGCCTACATAAGCGATGACGGTCTCGGTCGCCGACACGGGCGCGGAAAGCAACTCATAGATGGTGCCCGCGAATTTCGGCATGTAGATGCCGAAGCTCGCATTGAAGATGCTCTCGGTGAACATCGACATCATGATCAGACCAGGCACGATGAAGGCGGCATAGTCGATGCCGTCGATCTGCGTCATCCGCGATCCGATCGCCCCGCCGAACACGACGAAATAGAGCGATGTGGTGATCACCGGCACAAGCAAGCCGGTCAGCAGGGTACGGCTGAACCTGTGCAACTCGAACTTGTAGATCGACCAGATGGCCCGATAGTTGAACCCGCTCATGCCGCCTTCTCCTGATGGACCAGGCTGACGAAGATATCTTCCAGGCTGCTCTGCTGCGTGTTGAGATCCTTGTAGCCAATGCCAAGGTCGCCAAGCCTGCGCAGCAGCGACGATACGCCAGTCCGCTCCGCCCGAGTATCGAACACATATTCGATCTCGCTTCCATCGGACTTGAGCGCCAAATCCCACTCGCCAAGTTCCGGCGGGATCTGCGTCAGCGGCTGGGCCAGCGTCACCGTCAGGCTCTTCTTCCCCAGCTTCTTCATCAGGGCGGTCTTCTCTTCGACCAGGATCAGCTCACCCTTGTTGATCACGCCCACACGGTCGGCCATTTCCTCGGCCTCCTCGATATAGTGGGTCGTGAGAATGATGGTGACGCCGGTTTGCCGCAATTCACCGATCAGCTTCCACATGTCGCGGCGCAGTTCGACGTCGACGCCAGCCGTCGGCTCATCCAGGAACAGCACGCGCGGCTCATGGCTGAGCGCCTTGGCGATCATCACGCGCCGTTTCATGCCACCCGACAATTCAAGCATCTTGTTGTTGCGCTTGTCCCACAAGGACAGGTCGCGCAGCACCTTCTCGATATAGGCGTCGTCGCGCGGCTTGCCGAACAGCCCCCGGGAAAAACGCACGGTGTCGATCACCCGTTCGAACGCATCGGTGTGCAGTTCCTGCGGCACCAGCCCAATAGCGGAGCGCGAGCCGCGATAGCTGCGCACGATGTCATGCCCGGCGACCGTCACCGTGCCTCCGGTTGGCCGCACATTGCCGCAGATGATGGAGATCATCGTCGTCTTGCCCGCGCCATTAGGGCCCAGCAGGGCGAATATCTCGCCCTCCTCAATCTCCAGCTCGATGCCCTTGAGTGCCTGATATCCCGAAGCGTAGCTTTTCTTCAGCCCGGACACGGTAATGATGGACGCCATGCGCGCGAATGCCCCTCTTTATCTGCACGCCTAGATAAGGTCGCACGGCCTGTGCGCAACCGGACTATTCGCCGCGGCGGTGAAAGCGGAAGACGGTGGCGGGCGGAAAGTTGCGCACGGTCTGTCCCACGCGCGCGACTTCCAGGTCCAGCGCGTGCAGCACGTCGCGGCTGACAGGCGGGCGTGTCGAATAGGTGAACTGGATGAAATTGCCGCCCGGGCGCAGCATGCGGAACGCTTCGGACAAAATATCAGCGTGCATGTGCCGGTCCATCGCCAGCAAGGGCAAGCCGCTCACCACCGTCTGATATTGGCCCGGTTCACCGGCCGCCGCCGTCGAGACGATCTGGGCGGGCGTTTCCAGCACCGACACATGAGGAAAGTGCCGCCGCAGGCCGCGCGCAAAGGCCGGATTGATCTCCACCACTTCAAGCTTCTCAGCCGCCAGGCCCGTTTGCAGGATCGCGCGGGTAAACACGCCAGTGCCGCCGCCCAGTTCCATCACCCGGCCATCTGACGGATCGATATGGGCCACCATCAAACGCGCTAGGTAGCGGCTGCTCGGCACCACGGACGCGGTCTGTCGCGGCTTCTTAACCCAGGCCGCGAGGAAATCGAGATACTCCGTCGCCCGCGCGCGAAATTCGCTTCGGGGCATGGTGATGGCCCGGCCACGTTTGGACTTGTCATGCATGAGCGATAGTTGACCGGGAACATGTCATCGCGACTCCCCTTAGCGAGCCCGGCGGGCGCCGTCGATTGGCTTTAACATGTCTGTAGATCGCAAATTTTTCACTTGCGCGGCACCCGTCGCATTTTTCGTGAAAGTCGTCGGGTAAACGCCCTTAATAAGAGCATCGGACCAGACACGCAGGCGCTGAACTCCACTATCCAGCCGATTTATGGCTCCCGATCGCCGCATTGCGCTCAACCAGCCACATTTATCCGAAAAGTTTCATTTCTATTTCAGCAGTTTAGCTCGTTGCCGCAGGTTCATGCAACCTCGTCCACTATCAGCGGGTTCAACAGCAAATCATTGTTTCGGAGGAGAATTATGCGCAAAGCCATTATCGCCCTGTCGGCCCTTTCGATGGCCATCCCCGTGTCCATGGCTATCCCCACGGATGGCGCCAGCGCCCGCGACGGTTACCGCTATCGCGAATGGCGTGGCCGTGACGGACGCATGTATTGCCGCAAGTCGAACGGCACGACCGGCTTGATCGTCGGCGGCGTGGGCGGCGCGCTGCTCGGCCGCGCCATCGATACCCGTGGCGATCGTGCGACCGGCACGATCCTCGGCGCTGCCGGTGGCGCGCTGCTGGGCAAGGAAATCGACAGCAAGCGCCGCTGCCGCTAATCTATTAATGCACAGCAAAGGGCGGTTCCCCGACCGGGAGCCGCCCTTTTCATATATGGTAAGGATGGGCGCTTATTTTGAAGCGGCGCCGCGGGCTTCTTCAACCTTGAAGGCAACCGGCTGGCCGCCCGACACGCCAGACACCTTGCCCTTGCGAACCGCTAGGTTGAACGCCACGGCATCGGGATAGCGACGGCCGGAAATCTGCTGCCCGGTCTTGGTATCCTTCACCTCATACACATAAGTGTAGCCTTCATGGGTGAAGCGCTGCTTGCCTTCTTCAGCTTGAGCGGGTGCCAGAGCGGCAGCGATGGTGGCAACTGCACCGGTAAGAATGAATTTCGACAGCATTCGCATAGGTTTTCTCCTTGTGAATGCCGATCAAACACCTCTGCATCTTCTTGTTCTGTTGGCCGCCAGCCTATGCGCAAGCCACAGGCCTGCAATCGCAAAAAACGGATCACCAGTTGCGGTTGACGCAACCGGCGGAACTTCACGCCTCGGACAGGGAAAGGATGTGACGGAACTGAGCTTCGGTGAGGGGAGCAACCGACAGACGTGATTGGCGTAGCATTACCATATCGGCCAGCGCCGGGTCGGCCTTCATCGTCTTCAACGTCACGGGCTTTTTGAGCTTCCGCTCCGGCGCGACATGAACAGCGATCCACTTGCCGCTTTCATCGGTACTGTCGGGAGCCGCTTCCTCGACGATCTTCATGATGCCGACCGCTTCGACACCGATATTGCTGTGGTAAAAGATCGACAGATCGCCCTTGCGCATCGCCTTCATGTTCAGCTGCGCCGCATGGTTGCGCACGCCATCCCACTCGGCCTTTCCTTTCTCGACCAGGTCGTCATAGGAAAAGACATCGGGTTCAGATTTCATGAGCCAGTAGTTCATGACCGCCTCCTTGCCTCAGCCGAAGGGGACGATCAAGGATCGGACCGTCATTTGAAGGGAAAGTCGAAACTTGCCGCACGCAACCCTGGACCAGGTCCCGCTGCTGTCGATGACAGCGATGACGAAGCAGGATTTTGCGGCGGCGCTCGGCGATTCGTTTCGGGAGTTCGGCTTTGCCATGGTGAAGGACCATGGCATGGACGCCGCCCTGATCGAGGATGGCTGGCGGATCGCCCGCGCCTTCTTCGCTCTGCCAGATGATGTGAAGCGCCGCTATGACGCCAGCGGCAATGGCGGCCAGCGGGGCTACACGGCGTTCGGACGAGAAATCGCCAAGGGCGCGAGCGAAAATGACCTGAAGGAATTCTGGCATGTCGGCCGCGATCTGCCCACAACACATCGGCTGACTGCCTCCATGCCTCCCAACATCTGGCCGAAGGAAATTCCATATTTCCAACAGCTTTTCAGCCGCCTCTATGATGAGTTCGATCGTACCGGCGCTGAACTGCTGGCTGCGATCGCCCTTGATCTCGGGCTGCCGGAACGCTGGTTCGACGACGCTATCGAAGACGGCAATTCGATCCTGCGCCTGCTGCACTATCCACCTGTTTCGGCAGAAGCTCCGGGCATTCGTGCTGCCCCGCATGAGGACATCAACCTCATCACCCTGCTGCTCGGCGCAGAAGAAGGCGGGCTTGAAATCCAGGACCGCCAAGGCAACTGGCTGCCCGTCATACCCCCGCCCGGCGCGCTGGCGATCAACGTCGGCGACATGCTCCAGCGGCTTACCAACCACCGCCTGCGATCAACCAGCCACCGCGTCGTCAACCCTCCTCCGGAAAGACGCGGCATGGCTCGCTATTCCATGCCCTTCTTCCTGCACCTGCGCCCGGATTTCCTGATCGATCCGCTGCCGCAATGCGTCGATGCCGACCACCCCCGCCGCGATCCGCCCATCACCGCGCACGACTATCTGGTCGAGCGGCTGCGCGAGATCGGATTGGTGAAAGGCTGAACGCCTGCCAGCCTATTTGCGCCACCGGCCCAAGGTGATGCCGATTTCTTCGCCCTTCTCGCTCAGCGCTAGTTTTATGATCTTAACTTCGACCTGCAACACCTTGTCATCCTGAAGAAAAATGGTGTCGATGATATGATCCGCCACCGCTTCGATCAGCGTGAAATGCTGCCCCTCCGGCAACGCAGCCGTAGCCGCATGCTTCAGGTCCATGTAATTTTTCGAGCGGGATAGGGGCGTATCCAGCTCATAATGATCGGCGACCTTCAACCGCGCGCGGATGGATATGCGCAGCGGCTGCGGCAAGTGGGTTTCTTCCGAATAGATGCCCGTCAGGACATCGACGTCCAGATGATTGACCTCCAGCGTCAGAAAATCGTCAAATCCGCTGTTCATGGCTTTCCTGCTGCTGGCGATGGCCAGAATAGACTTTAATTTTGTGGAGCAGGCGCTAATCCCGCCGCTCCCGGCGCGGTCCATGCGCCATTGATGGCGGATCGGCAAGACGTGTCTCATATTGTGCCCCTCAACATCGTGGCGGAAGAGGCGATCGAGCGGCTGCTCGACGCAGCCTTCGGCCCCGACCGGCACGGCCGCACCGCCTATCTGATCCGGCAAGGCATGCCGTGGGTGCCGGAGCTTTCCTTCGGCATGATGGACGAACATGGGGAACTGGTAGGATCGCTGCAAAGCTGGCCGGTCGCCCTCACCCATGCCGACGGAACGCAGACGCCCCTCATCATGGTGGGTCCCGTCGCCGTGTCACCGGCACTTCAGCGGACCGGCCATGGCCGTGCTTTGATGGACGCGGTCGTCAATGCAGCCCGCGCCCATCATAGCGAGCCGCTGATGATGATCGGCGATCCGGAATATTATGGCCGCTTCTGGGGCTTTTCCGCCGCGGCCACTGGCGGCTGGACATGTCCTGGCCCGTATGAAGCGCGCCGCCTGCTCGCCCTTTCGGCCGATGGCGCGGCGATCGGGGGAGTAGGCATGCTTGGACCGCGAATCACCGCGCCGGTTTGATTTCCCTTTTGCCTTCCCCGCCGCGTGATCCTATCTCGGCGGCATGCCGATGGACCCACTGCCCGATCTCGCAAGCCTGTCTCTCGCCGACATAGTTCGCCTGGCGGAGGAAAAGCGGCTGCCGCCGGTCGACAAGTGGAACCCCGATCATTGCGGCGACAGCGAAATGCGCATCGCCCGCGACGGCACATGGTTCCATCAAGGCTCGCCGATCGGCCGCGAGACGATGGTGCGGCTCTTTTCCACCATCCTGCGACGTGAGAGCGATGGCTCCTATGTTCTTGTAACACCGGTTGAAAAGCTTTCCATTGAGGTGGAGGATGCGCCTTTCCTCGCCGTCGAGCTCAAAAGCGAGGGCGAAGGCCGCAGCCGCGCTCTGGCCTTTCGCCTCAACACCGGTGACCTCATTCCCGCAGGGCCCGAACACCCTCTGGTCATCCGGGAAACACCGGACGGCCCGCACCCCTATCTTCATGTGCGCGGCGGACTTGAGGCGTTGGTCAATCGCAGCGTCTATTATGAGTTGATGAACCTCGCCCTTGATGAAGCGAACGATCCGGTCGGCCTGTGGAGCAACGGCGCCTTCTATCGGCTGGACGGTTGCGCATGAGCCTGGCCGACCAGCTGCGATCCGCGCTGGCGCAAGGACATGCGCGTGAAGTCGGGCTCACGACATCGGACACCCGCGATCCCCGCATCGATGGGGAGCTTGTGCTCGCGCCTGCCGCCGTGCTCGTCGCCATCACCGACCGGCCGGAGCCCGGCCTCATCCTCACGGAGCGCGCGGCGTCCCTGCGCAAGCATGCGGGGCAGATCGCCTTCCCCGGCGGCCGCGTGGATCAGGAAGACGCCAGCGAGATCGCCGGTGCGCTGAGAGAGGCGCAGGAGGAAATAGCGCTCGCTCCAGAAGTGGTGGATGTGATCGGCACGACGGACCGCTATCATACCTTCACCGGCTTCGACATTGTCCCCGTGCTGGGCGTGATCCCCCCGGACCTGCCGCTGACGCCTCAGGCGGACGAGGTTGCCGATTGGTTTGAACTGCCCCTCTCTTTCGCTCTCGACCCCGCAAATCGTATCAAGCATGCCGTTCAGTTTCAGGGGGTTGAGCGGCATTATTATGAAATCATGTGGAACGGTCGCCGCATCTGGGGCATCACCGCCGCCATCCTTGCCAATCTGTCGCGGAGGCTCGACCTTGACCGCCTTGTTGCCTGACGCCGACTGGCGCCACCGGCCCGGCCTCGATGGCCTGCTCGCCGCGCTTGGGGCCGATCAGGGCCTTGCCCGCTATGTCGGGGGAGCGGTGCGCGACGGGCTGCTGGGGCTTCCCGTCAACGACCTCGACATCGCCACCGCGCTGGAACCGCAGCAAGTGGTGAAGCGGCTCAAGGCCGCCGGGATCAAAGCGGTGCCCACCGGCATCGACCATGGCACCGTCACCGCCGTGATCGCGGGATGGCCTGTTGAAATCACCACCTTGCGCCGCGACGTCAGCACGGACGGACGCCGTGCGACTATCGCCTATACCGCGGACTGGCGCGAGGATGCCGCCCGACGTGACTTCACGATCAACGCCCTTTACGCCGATCCCTACACCCATGAAGTGACCGATTTTTTCGGCGGCGTCGATGATCTGCGCGCAGGCCGCGTCCGCTTCATAGGCAGCGCCGCTGAACGCATCGCGGAGGATCATCTGCGCATCATGCGCTACTTCCGCTTCCTCGCCCGCTTCGGACGCGGCACGCTGGACGAAGACGCCTATGAGGCCTGCCGCGCCGCCGCCAACAGCCTCATGGCTCTGTCGCGCGAGCGGATTGCCGACGAACTGCTGAAGCTGCTTGCCCTTCCCGACCCGCTCGCTTCGCTCCACCTGATGGTCGAAGGCGGCATTTTTCGTCCCGTACTCCCCGAAATCGGCACGGATGGGCTTGCGCGGGTAGAACAGCTTGTGGCGCGCGAGATCGAGGCGGCTGTCCCGCCCGCCGCCCTGCGGCGCTTAGCCGCCCTGCTGCCTCCCGACGCGCGAACGGCCGATGCGGTAGGCGCACGGCTGAAACTGTCCAACAAGGCCCGCAAGCGTCTCAGCGTGGCTCTTGAAGCGATGGCTCCCACAGTTCCGGCCAGGGCACTTGCCTTCCATGTCGGTGTGGAAGGCGCGATTGATCGACTCCTGCTCGACCCCTCATCACCGATCGACAGCATTGCCCAAATCGAAGGCTGGACCCCGCCTCAACTGCCGATCGGCGGGGGCGCCCTCATCACGCGCGGCCTGACGCCCGGTCCTGACGTGGCCAAAGCCTTGGGGGAAGTCCAACGCATCTGGGTAGAGGAAGACTTCCCGGAGGAAGGCCGTGTCGACCAGATCGCGGATCAGATCGTTTCGAAATTCCAGCGCGCCCGCCAATAATCGAACGCCTCATTTTCCGGCATCGGGCGCGCAAAATAAAAGCCCTGTCCATGGCCGCAGCCCATGGATTGCAGCGCGTGGGCCAGTTCCTGCGTCTCGATACCCTCGGCCGTGACATGCAGGTTCAGTGATTCGGCCAGCGAGAGAATCGTACGGACGATCGCCTGCTTGTCCTTGTCTTCCAGCATGGTGGACACGAAGCTGCGGTCGATCTTCAAAATATCGATCGGCAGGCTGTGCAAGCTGGCAAGGTTCGAATAGCCCGTGCCGAAATCGTCCATCGCGATCGGCATCTGGAGGTCTTTCAGCGCCACCAGCAGCTTGCGCGCCTTGTCCGGGTCGGCGATGATCGCGCTTTCCGTCAGTTCGACGGTCAGGCGCTTGCCCGACACGCCAGAATAGCGCAGCGCTTCCTCGAACATCGACGCCACATCGTCGCGCGCCATCTGGATCGGGGACAGGTTCACATTGATTCCGACCGGCAGAGCCTGCCCGAACTTGGCATCCCACCGGCTAAGCGCCTGCGCGGCCTCATAGGCCGCCCATCGCCCAAGCGGCGTGATCAGGCCGCTTTCCTCTGCCACCGCTATGAACTCGCAAGGCGACACATTGCCTAGGTCAGGATCATTCCAGCGAGCAAGTGCCTCGAACCCCGTGATCTCGCCCGTCTGCAACTGGATCAACGGCTGATAGGCCAGCGTCAGATCGCCCTGCGCCAAGGCCGTCCGGAGACGGCTTTCGATCGAAAAACGCCGCTGCGCTTCCTTGAGCACCCCGTTACGGTAGATTTCCACCTTGCCGCTACGCTTGGCGATCTTCACCGCCGCCTGCGCCTTGCGCACCACATCATCGGGATCATCATCAAGGCTGGTCGAAAGCGCACAGCCGATCGCGCAATCCACCCGAATCTGCAAATCACTCAGGCGGATCGGCGAGTTCAGCGCATCCTTGACCCTCTGAACGATATGAAGGCAGTCCGACAAGCCATTGTTCAGGCGCGCGAATATGGCGAAATCGTTGCCGCCGATCCGGGCCAGCACATCGCCCTGCCGCAGGTTGGACTTCAACCGTTTGGCGACCGTGATCAGCAGCTCGTCGCCAGCCATGGGACCTAGGGATTCGTTGACGCGGCTGAACCGGCTGAGGTCGATCGCGATGATCCCGAACTGCGAATTGCCCGCCCAAGGGGTATTGCGCAGCCGGTCGTCAATCTCTTCGCCGAAACCTGTCCGGTTGGGCAACGCTGTCAGCCCGTCCGACAATAATTCCCGCCGCAGGTTGCGTTCGGTGACGCGGTCGCTCGTCCGGTCCATCGCCGTGAACAGGATGAGGTTCACCCCCTCCTCATTCGAAGGCAGCAGGCCAGCCGTACAGGAGAAATATTCCGGCCCCAACGGCCCATCACGCCGCAGTTCAAATGATGAAGAGACATTCTCGGCGAGCGCAACCTCAAGGATCCGCTCTCGCCAATCCTGGCAATAGGGCATTTCCGCGTCGGGATCGCTGCTTTCCAGGAAGCTGCTGTAGAAAGTCTTGTTGACAGAAACGAGCTGCAAGTCACTGTCTTTGAAGCACAACATGGCCGCTGCATGCGGCACGGCCTCCAGCCAATGCTCCATTTCAGCCCGGCACCGCAGATGCGTGCGTTCGAACCTCGCAAGGAGGTTGTCGTCCAGCCTTTGACTTGGCCGAATACGCACAGGGACCGATTTCATACCCCCGGATTACGCACCAGTGGTAAATTTTCAGGAAACGACGGGATGTCATTTCAAGCAGATAAGCGGATTGTTACGCGATCGTCAAAAGCGGTTGTCCCGCGGAAAGCCGACCGGCGGCATCCGGCCTGCCGCGCCGCGCGCCACCCGCCACGGCGTCATATCCGCTTCGGTGCGCGTCCGGCCGCTTTCACCACCCATCGTCCAGCTCAAACCATCGCTCATGCGAAAAGCGACTGCATCCGATAGCCCGCCGTCACGATAGCGCTGCATCTGAACCCCCTGCCCACGTGCCATGCGCGGCATCTCCACCAGCGGGAATACCAGCAGCTTGCGATTTTCGCCCACCACGGCAACGCTGTCCGCTTCGGCCGCTATGACATGCACGACCGTCAGCCGGGCTCCGGCCCGCACATTCACCACCTGCTTGCCCTTGCGCGTTTCGGCGATGACGTCCGCCACCGCCGCGACGAAGCCCCTGCCGTCCGACGCCGCCAGCAGCAACTCGCTTCCCGCGCGGGCAGGGAACAGTGCCACAATGTCCCCCTGATCATCCATGTCGACCAGCGACCGCACCGGATCACCAAAGCCGCGTCCGCCCGGCAGCTTGTCCGCACCCAGCGTGAAGACGCGCCCGCTCGCCGTCGCCAGCAGCAGCTTGTCCGTGGTCTGCGCATGGAAGGCGATCTTGGGCCCGTCGCCTTCCTTGAACTTCAGCGTGTCGGCCGAAGCCAGGTCGCGATGACCGCTCATCGCCCTGATCCAGCCCCGCTCCGACAGAATGACCGTGATCGGCTCACGTTCGATCATCGCCTCGAGCGGGATTTCGCGCGCAGGCGCTGCTTCCTCGACCAAGGTACGCCGCTTGCCCATTTCCGTTTCCGGCGAGTAGCGCTTGCGCAGTTCCGCCAGATCCTTCTTCAACCGGTTGCGCTGGCGCGTCGGGCTCTCGACCAGCTTCGTCAGTTCGTCGCGTTCCTTCAGCAGTTGCGAATGCTCGCGCCGCAGCTCCATCTCCTCCAGCTTGCGCAGCGACCGCAGCCGCATGTTGAGGATGGCTTCGGCCTGCCGGTCGTTGAGCCCGAATTCCTCCATCATCACGGCCTTGGGCTCATCCTCGGTCCGGATGATCTCGATCACGCGGTCGAGGTTCAGATAGGCGATGATATAGCCGTCGAGCAGCTCCAGCCGGGCCGAGATCTTGTCCAGCCGATGGCGCGCACGCCGCACCAGCACGTCGATCTGATGCTTCAGCCACTCGATCAGCACCGGCTTCAAGCCCAGGACGCGCGGCGTACGCGTGGCGTCCAGCACGTTGAGGTTCAGCGGAAAGCGATTCTCCAGGTCCGTCAGCCGGAACAGGCTGTCCATCAGCACATCGGGATCGACCGTGCGTGCGCGCGGCTCGATGACGATCCGTATCTCCGCGTCGCTTTCATCGCGGACGTCCGCCAATATCGGCAGCTTCTTGTCATTGATCAGCGCGGCGATCTGCTCGATCAGCTTGGATTTCTGCACCTGGAACGGGATCTGAGTAACGATCGCCACCCACGTCCCACGCCCGCCATCCTCCTTGTGCCAGCGCGCCCGCGTGCGAAAGCTACCTCGGCCGGTCGCATAGGCTTCCGAGATGATCGAGGGACTATCCACCAGCACGCCGCCGGTCGGGAAATCGGGCCCACGCACGATCTGCATCAAATCGGCATGCTCAGCGTCGGGATTGTCGATCAGCAGGCTTGCCGCATCGATCAGCTCGGACACATTATGCGGCGGAATGCTGGTCGCCATGCCGACCGCGATCCCGCTCGCGCCATTGGCCAGCAAGTTGGGGAAAAGGCCCGGAAACACCTCCGGTTCTTCATCCTCGCCATTATAGGTCGGCCGGAACTCGACCGTTCCTTCGTCCAGCCCGGCCATCAGGTCGGCCGCCGCCTGGGTCAGCCGCGCTTCTGTATAGCGCATCGCCGCCGCATAATCGCCGTCGATATTGCCGAAATTGCCCTGCCCATCGACCAGCGGCGTACGGAGCGAAAAGTCCTGCGCCAACCGCACCATGGCGTCATAGACGGAGGTGTCGCCATGCGGGTGATATTTGCCGATGACGTCGCCCACCACGCGCGCGCATTTCTTGTAGGAAGTCGTATTGCGCGCAGGATTGGCGACCAGCACGTCCGGCGGAGCGCCACCCGGCTCCATCCGCAGCAGCCGCATGGCCCAGAGCAGGCGCCGATGCACCGGCTTCAACCCGTCGCGCAGGTCCGGCAGCGACCGTGCGGTGATGGTGGAGAGGGCGTAGACGAGGTAACGCTGCGACAGCGCCTCATCGAACGGGTGATCCTTGATAGCGTCGAACGGGTCGCGAAAATCGGTCATCGCGATCGGAATAGCAGCGCAACGACAAAACGGAAACGGGGATTGCGGGGTTCTCCCCACGTACGCAATCGGCTGTTCAAGGGAAAATACCTCACGGCTCCCTTGGGGACTTGCACATTTGCTGCGACGCGCCAATTTGCGCCCGTGTCCGATTCCATCCCCTCTCTCACCACCCTTTCCGCGCCGCCAGCTTCCCTGCTGACGGGCGCATCGCTCTTCCTTGATTTCGACGGCACCCTCGCGCCGATCGCCCCGACGCCCGACGGCGTCATCGTCGATGAAGAGTTGCTCGCCATGCTCGGGGATTTACGCGATGCGCTGGAAGGCCGTCTGGCGATCGTCAGCGGCCGGTCGATCGCGACATTGCGCGATCTTGGCTTTGGCGGCTTCCTGCTTGCCGGAACCCACGGGCTGGAGTTCGCCCAGCCCGGCGAACAGGTCGAAGCCCCTCCCCGCCGTCCAGCGGTGGACGATGCCGAAGCCGCTTTTCACCAGTTCGCCAAGGACAAGCCTGGCGTGCTTGTCGAACGCAAATCGATCAGCGTCGGCCTGCACTTTCGCGGCGCGCCTCAATGGGGGGAGCAGGCAGGCGAACTGGCCACCGACCTGGCCGAACGGCTTGGCCTCGCCGTCCAGCCGGGCAAGATGCTGTTCGAACTGCGCCCCGGCGGCGCGGACAAAGGCAGCGCGGTTCACGCCCTGATGGCCCGTTCTCCCATGGCTGGCGGCCGTCCGCTCTTCATCGGCGATGACGTCACGGATGAAGAAGGCTTCGCCGCCGCCGCCGAATTGGGTGGCGCGGGCATTCTGGTCGGCCCGCCGCGCGCAACGCTTGCCGCATTCTCTTTGGAACAGGTTGCCGCCGTCAGGCATTATCTTGAAAAGGGGGTCGTCAGGCCGGGCTGAGCCGTGGCTGGCGCCCCTTGTTCGAACGAACCAGGGGGCAGAACGATAGTCAGGAACAGTCAAACGCACTTCGCCGGGAACGAACGCAATCTCGATCTCTGGCCGATCGGCAATTGCCAGGCATCCGCGCTGATCGATCGCGCGGGTCGGATGATATGGGCGTGTGTGCCTCGTGTGGACGGAGACCCCGTCTTTTCCGCGCTTCTCGATGACAAGGGTTGGGATCAGCCCGACGCGCGCGGCTTCTGGGCGATCGAGCTCGAAAACTGCGTCACCGTCGAACAACATTATATCCGCAACACGCCGATCCTCGTCACGCGGCAGACCGATGATCATGGCAACGCCATCGAACTTTATGATTTTTGCCCGCGCCACCGGCACCTTGGCCGTATGTACCGCCCTGTCGCCTTTTGCCGGATCGTGCGGCCCGTGGCAGGCAGCCCCCGCGTCCGCGTCCGGCTGCGCCCCACGACGTCATGGCATTCGGAGCAGGTGCCGATCAGCTATGGCTCCAACCATATCCGTCTGGTCTTGTCCTACATGGCGATGCGCATGTCGACCAATGCGCCCATTGGCCTCATCAGCCAGGAAAGCTGGTTCCGGTTGGAACATGACATGCACTTCTTCCTCGGGCCGGACGAGAGTTTTTCCGACGCGCTACGCCCCGCAGTCGAGCGCATGCTGGATGACACGATCCTCGAATGGCAGGTCTGGGTGCGCGGCCTCGCCATCCCGGCGGAGTGGCAAGAAGCCGTCATCCGCTCCGCCATCACCCTGAAACTCTGCCAGCATGAGGAAACCGGCGCAATCGTCGCGGCGCTGACCACCAGCATCCCGGAGCATGCCGACTCAGGGCGCAACTGGGACTATCGCTACTGCTGGATACGCGACGCCTATTACACCGTGGAGGCGCTCAACCGTTTGGGCGCGCTGGATGTGTTGGAAAGCTACCTCGTCTATCTCCGCAACATCGTCGACGGCGCGAAGGGCGGCCATATCCAGCCGCTCTACGACGTGCGCGGCAATGCGACGCTGGAGGAACGGGAGGCGGAAAATCTGCCGGGCTATCGCGGCATGGGCCCGGTACGAGTCGGCAACGCCGCCTATTCGCAGATTCAGCATGACGCCTATGGTCAAATCGTCCTGTCATCGGTTCAGGGCTTCATCGACCAGCGCCTGCTGCGCATGGCGGGCATGTCCGACTTCGAAGCACTCGAAGCGGTCGGCGAACGAGCATGGTCTGTCTATGACCAGCCTGACGCCGGCCTCTGGGAACTACGTACCCGCGCCCATGTCCACAGCTACAGCGCCGTCATGTGCTGGGCCGCCTGCGACCGCCTCGCCCATGCCGCCGCCGCGCTCGATCTGTCCGACCGCGAAAGCCATTGGCGCGAGCGGGCCGAAATCATGAAGGCGCGCATCCTTCAGTCATCCTGGCGGACGGACAGCAACGCCATTTCCGCCAATTTCGAAGATGACGCCCGCGACGCTTCGCTGCTCCAACTGTTGGACTTGCGCTTCCTCACCGCCGACAATCCGATGTTCATCGGCACGCTGAAGGCGCTGGAAAAGGATCTGCGGCGCGGCAACAACATGCTCCGCTACAGCGCGCCTGACGATTTCGGTGAGCCGGTCACGGCGTTCAACGTCTGCACCTTCTGGCTGATCGAGGCGCTGCATCGCACCGGCCGCACCGAAGAAGCGCGGCTGCTGTTCGAAGAAATGCTGTCCCGCCGCACCGCTGCGGGGCTCTTGTCGGAGGATATCGATCCGGTAACCGGCGAATTGTGGGGCAATTATCCCCAAACCTACTCATTGGTCGGCATCATCAACTGCGCCGTTCTGCTGAGCAAGCCGTGGAGCGTGATGCGATGAGCCGCCTGATAGTCATTTCCAACAGGGTGAGCAGGCCCAACAAGTCCGGCAATCAGGGCGGGCTGGCCGTCGCGCTGGCCCAGGCCCTGCGGGAAAGCCGGGGCATCTGGGTCGGCTGGTCGGGCGAAGTCACCGAAAATTTCACCGGCCATATCGGCTTTTCCGAGGACGAAGGGGTCAAGACCGCTACGATCGACCTCGAAGAGCAGGACGTCGACGAATATTATAACGGCTATGCCAACAAGACGCTCTGGCCGCTGTTCCACTTCCGCATCGACCTTGCCGAATATGCGCGCGATTTCGAAGGCGGCTACAACCGCGTCAACAAGCGTTTCGCGGACACGACCAGCCCGCTGATCGAGCCCGAAGACATCATCTGGGTGCAGGATTACCATATGATCCCGCTCGGTCAGATGTTGCGGGACAAGGGGCACCAGAACCGGATGGGCTTCTTCCTCCACATCCCCTGGCCGCCCACGCGCCTGCTCGTCTCGCTGCCCCATCATACCAAGCTGGTGCAGACCCTGTTCGCCTATGACGTCATCGGCTTCCACACCGAGGAGTGGCTGGAGTCATTCCGCCATTATGTGGAGCGGGAGATGAACGGCACCGTCGATGGCGACTTCGTCACATTGGGCGATCGCACGATTCAGGCGATTGCCTGCCCGATCGGCATCAACGCGCAGGAATTCTCCAACGCGGCCGTCAGCGATCCCGCCAAGGAGATGTTCGAGAAGGTCCGCCGATCCTTGCAGGACCGGTCGATGATCGTGGGTGTGGACCGGCTCGACTACAGCAAAGGCCTGGAGGAGCGGTTCAGCGGCTATTCCCGCTTCCTCAAGGACCATCCGGAACATCATCGCAAGGTGGTCCTGACGCAGATCGCGCCGCCCTCACGCGGGGAGGTGGAAAGCTACCAGCATATCCGCTCCACCCTCGACGCCATCGCCGGGCGCATCAACGGCGAATATAGCGACGTGGACTGGACCCCCATCCGCTACGTGAATCAGGGCTATCCCCGCGACAAGCTGGCCGGGATCTATCGCGCGGCCCGCATCGGCCTCGTCACGCCCTTGCGCGACGGCATGAACCTGGTCGCCAAGGAATATGTCGCCGCGCAGGACCCTGATGATCCCGGCGTCCTCATCCTCTCCCGTTTCGCGGGCGCCGCAACGCAGCTCAAGGACGCGCTCCTCATCAACCCCTACAGCCCGGAGGAAATGTCCGACGCCATCACCCGGGCGCTTGCCATGCCGCTCGACGAACGCCAGCGCCGCTGGCGTTCGATGATGGACTGCGTCGAGGAACAGGATATCAGCTGGTGGCGCCGCTGCTTCACCGAACGCCTGATCGCGGCGCGGCAGGAAGACAGCACGGCCAGGGAGCAAATCGAAACCGCGCATCAGAAGGGCAAGGGTCCGAACGCCGCTGGCGTCAGCCCCCGCTCAGCCGCCTAATTGCACCCCCGCCAGCTTTGGTCTATGGGCCGTGCCCAGCAGCCCCGGCACCCGCTTATCCTCCTTGATTCGCGTTGCCGGGGCACATTCTTTTCTCGGGAAGACAGGAACGCGCATGGCCCGTCGCCGCCAGATCTACGAAGGCAAGGCAAAGATCCTTTACGAAGGCCCTGAGCCCGGCACGATCATCCAATATTTCAAGGACGACGCGACCGCCTTCAACGCGCAGAAGAAAGGCACGATTTCCGGGAAGGGCGTGCTCAACAACCGCATTTCCGAGCATATCTTCACCCTACTCGGCCAGATCGGCGTCCCCACCCATTTCATCCGCCGCCTCAACATGCGCGAACAACTCGTTCGCCAGGTCGAAATCGTGCCGATCGAAGTCGTGGTCCGCAATGTCGCCGCCGGATCACTCAGCAAGAAGCTGGGGATCGAGGAAGGCACGCAGCTGCCCCGTACCCTGATCGAATATTGCTACAAGGATGACGCGCTGGGCGACCCGCTCGTGTCCGAAGAACATATCGCCTGCTTCGGCTGGGCCAGCCAGGAAGAGATGCACGACATCGCCGACATGGCGATCCGCATCAACGACTTCATGTGCGGCCTCTTCGCCGCCATCGGCATCCGCCTGATCGACTTCAAGCTGGAGTTCGGCCGCTTGTGGGACGGCGACTATAGCCGCATCATCCTGGCGGACGAAATCAGCCCGGACGGCTGCCGACTGTGGGACATGAACACCGGCGAAAAGCTGGACAAGGACCGGTTCCGCCGCGACCTTGGCGGCGAAGTCGAAGCCTATCAGGAAGTCGCCCGCCGCCTGGGCCTGCTGCCCGAAGGCGCGGACACGACCGTCCTAGACCTCGACACCCACCGCAAGAAGCGCAGCAAGGACTGATTGGCCAAGCGCGTGGTGGGGTGAACCTCCTCACCCCACCACCGCATCCACCATCAGCTTGATCCCCAACAGCACCATCAACACGTAGATCAGCGTGTAGAATCGCGCCGGATCGACCCTGCGCACCAACAAAACGCCCGCATAGGTCGCCCCGATCGCCAACGGCGCCAGCATCGCCGTCGCCATCAGATTGGCGCGCGTAAACTGCCCCAGCGCCGCATAAGCGGGCACCTTGATCCAGTTCATCACGGCAAAGGCGATCGCGGTCGTGCCCACCAGCACGTCGCGCGCGAGCCGCTTGGGCAGTACCCACATCTGGAATGGCGGCGCGCCCGCGTGCGCGATCTGGCTCGTAAAACCGCTCGCGACCCCCAGCAAGGTCCCGACCCAGTCAGGCGAACTGGACGGCAGCACCACCTTCCCGCCCCGCTCGATCCAAAGCCGCTGCGCCCCGAACAGCGTCGAGATGAAGCCGAGCGCTCCCAGCACAGCCGTTTCCGACACCTGCGCAGCGAACAGATAGCCCAGCCCCACGCCGACAACCATGCCGGGCATCATCACCTTCAATATATGCCGGTCCCAGCTGCGCCGGAAGGACCAGACGCTCACCGCATCCTGCAGGATGAGGATAGGCAGCATGATCGCCGCCGCCCGCACCGGATCGATGCCCAGCGCCATGATCGGCATCGCCAGCGCTCCCGCCCCGGCAAAGCCGCCCTTGGCAAGGCCGGACAGGATAACCGCCAGAACCGCGCATGTGTAATAGAGATAGTCACCGCTCATGACCCCGCCCTAAAGGAAGGCGGGCCCCTGAGCGAACAGCATTTTTCGCAAAGGTTCAGGCGCTTGCCCGATATCCGATCAGAACCCCGAAAGCGAATGTGGCAAGCAGGGCCAACTGCACGCGGCCATGCGGATCGTCATAGCCGACGATCTGCTGCCCAAAGGCGAAAAGCCCCACAAACATCGCCAGTGCCAGACCAGCCATCTTGAAAACCCTCTATCCCTTGCCCAACCATAGCGGCCACTCGCTAAGAAAGGGATAATGCCTTGCTTGTCCCGCCCCACGCGACTAGGGGGTGCGCCATAGCAATCCACGGAGTTTTGGCCCCATGAAAGCCCGCATCTTCGTCACCCTCAAGGGCGGGGTTCTCGACCCGCAGGGTAAGGCGATCCACCACGCGCTCGACGGCCTCGGCTTTTCCGGCGTCAATGACGTGCGCGCGGGCAAGCTCATTGAGCTCGACCTTGCCGATGGCACCAGCGATGACGATATCGATGCCATGTGCCGCAAGCTGCTCGCCAATACCGTCATCGAAAACTACCGCATCGAAAAGGTGGCCTGAGCCATGAAGAGCGCCGTCATCGTCTTCCCCGGCAGCAATTGCGACCGCGACCTCGCCGTGGCTTTCGAGGCGGTGAGCGGTGAAAAGCCGGTCATGGTCTGGCACCGCGACACCGAACTGCCCGAAGGCATCGACCTGATCGGCGTACCCGGCGGCTTTTCCTATGGCGACTATCTGCGTTCCGGCGCGATGGCGGCGCGCTCGCCCGTGATGCAGGCGGTGGCCAAGGCGGCCGAGCGCGGCACCTATGTGCTGGGCATCTGCAACGGCTTCCAGGTGCTGACCGAAAGCGGCCTTCTGCCCGGCGCACTGCTGCGCAACGCAGGCGGCCATTTCGTCTGCCGCGACGCTTCCCTGACCGTAGAAAACGCCCAGAGCGCCTTCACCAGCCGCTATGCCGCTGGCGAACAGGTGACCTTCCCCGTCGCCCACCATGACGGTAATTATTTCGCCGACAGCGCAACGCTCGACCGCCTCGAAGGCGAAGGCCGCGTCGCCCTGCGCTACGCCGACAGCATCAACGGCTCCGCCCGCAACATCGCCGGCATCCTCAACGAAGCAGGCAATGTCCTGGGCATGATGCCCCACCCCGAACGCGTGATCGAACCAGCCCACGGCAAAACGGATGGCCGCCGCCTGTTCGAAGGTCTGGTAGAGGGACTATTGGCGAACGCCTGACGCCGGCGCGCGCTACCTTTCGTCTCACCCTTCACGCTCCCGCTCCACCCCACCACACCCGTCGTCCCAGCGGACGCTAGGATCTCAGGATGCTGCGCCGTGCCGTCGCATGAGATGCCAACTTGCGCTGGCATGACGAAGTCTAGGGTGTAGCCTAAGGGACCACTTGCGGCCATGCCGACGAGTCGTCATGTTGCGCTATCATGGTGACCGTGTCGGAATTTTCAGAAAAAATACCGCGCTGTTGGTCGACGCGGACTTCCGGAAAATACACTGAACATAATCCGGCGCGGGGCCAGTGCAGTGTCACCGCTCTTGTAGCTCAGGATTGTCTTGGCGGCGACATTGTAAAAACCGATGTCAACGGTGATTGGCACTTCTATAATCTGATCGGCGGCGATCGGTACGACTTCACTGCCAAGCAGTTTGACGGTCCTATAGATTATCAAGACAAAAAAAGCAGTCGAGAAGATGCCTTTAGTGACACGACGATCGCCCAATATGAGGCTCTGTCTCGTAATTTCTCCAACGTCTGCTATCCACCCATCCAACACCTCCCCCTCCCGCAGGCGGGAGGGGCTAGGGGTGGGCGCGAGCGAAGCGAGCTTCCTCGGCAGATTACATAACCAGGGCAGGTCCACACAGCCCCAACCCTTGCCCTACCTCAACCCCCGCACAAACTCCGGCAGATGCGCCACGCCGCTAGGATTAGGCCCCACCATATACAGCGCCATCACCGTCCCGGCAGCAATCGCGACGCCATAAGGAATAGGTCCCCCCGCTGCAAAGATCGCCAGCGAGGAGCCCTCCCGCACCGCTTTGGGCACCATCCGCCGCCCCACCATGATCAGCAAGGCAAGCAGGCCGCCGCCCACCGTCACATAGACGAACCAAGGCAGCGCCGCGCCCCAATCGAACCACAGCGCGCACGCCGCCAGCAGCTTGACGTCACCCCCGCCCATCCACCGCATCGCGAACAGCAGGCATCCAAGGGCAAAGACGGCCACGAACAGCGTTCCATTCTGCCAGATGTCATTCTCCCACCCGGTCACGGCGACCCAAGGCACGAACAGTCCCAGAATCAGGAGCGGGAAGATGTTGGAAATCCTCAACCGCGCAATATCCTCGATCGCAGCCGCCAGAAGGACCCCGGATACCGCCAGCAGGATGAGGTCCCTCATCATGGCCTCGCCCCCATCGCCGCCAGGGCGGCCGCCGCTTTGGGCTGATAGCTTTCTGCTTCCGTCATCGCGCGGCTCAGATAAGCGCGCGCCTTCACCGCATCCCCCATGCGCAGCGCCACCTGACCGGCATCGCCCAGCCGCTTGGCCCAACTGTCGGCATCATCCTCGGCACGCCTTTCTATGTCACGTCCTGCCATGATCTGCGCCGCATCCCCGTTCGAGATGATCCGCCCATCATCAGGCGCCATCCGGCGCGCCTGGTCGAATATCACGGCCGCCTTATCCGCCTCACCCTGCGCCATCAGGGACAGCCCATAATTGTTGAGCACCTGAACGGGTCTGCCGGTAAGCTGAAAGGCACGCTCATAGGCCGCTGCGCTCAGCGGCCACGACTTGCCCGCATCATAAGCGACGGCCAGTGCATTCCATGTCCGCCAGCTCCGATCGCAATGGTCGGCGGCGCGGCGCAGAAGCTCTGCCGCCTGCTGGGGCCGTCCAAGCCGCAACCGCGCGATGCCCAGCCCTTCATCAATCCGGCAATCCGTCATGCCGGCTTGAGCCAGCGCGGCAAATTGCGCCTCCGCCTCCGCATCCTGTCCCTTGGCCAGCGCCAGGCGCGCCTCGGCGATCGCGATACCGGCCTTGTCACCCGGCGCGGGGTCGGCCCGCCACTGTGCCAGCATCGTGTCGGCCTGGATGATCCGGTTCCCGTCGATCGCATTGTCGATCAACCGGCCATAATCCATAGGCGCACCAGCTGTCGCTCCAGACGCCTCCGCAACTGGCGCATTCGCCGCCGCCGCCAGCAACAGGAGCAGCAGGCTCATCCCTGCCCTCCGCTCCACTTCCACAGTTTCTCAAACAGCCGGTCCGGCTCATCACGGCCCGCCATCGCCGGACAACTGCCTCCGCTGCAGGAGGGCGCGTCCACAGGCGCGGCAGACGTGACGATTGGCGCCTTCAGCTCGCGCGAG
Source organism: Sphingobium sp. S6 (assembly GCF_905120495.1). Classification (NCBI taxonomy): domain Bacteria; kingdom Pseudomonadati; phylum Pseudomonadota; class Alphaproteobacteria; order Sphingomonadales; family Sphingobiaceae; genus Sphingobium; species Sphingobium sp. S6. Next base: position 1,019,014 of record NZ_CAJHOG010000001.1, read on the forward strand.
AGCGAGACAGCGGGGGAAACTGCCGCCGCATTCGCCACGGTGACGATCGCGGTATTCAGCTGCGCCGTGCGCCGCCCCGGCAGCACTGGCTGGCCGTTGCTCGCGGCTGTCGTGCGCAGCCGCACCTCGCCCATGGAAATGCGCTCCAGTTCCAGCCCGCCGGTCTGCACGGCGGCCGCAGGCTTCCCCGCTCCCGTTGCCGCCAACTGCGCCAGCGTGAGCCGCCGCGCCCCGGCCAAGCCAGCCCCCTGCCCAATCTCCGCCAGCAGAGCATCGGCGTCATCCCGCAACCCTTGCGCCATCAGGCTCCGTGCAAAGTTGCGATGGACCCGCTCGTCCAGCGGCGCGCGGGCCAGAGCCAGCTCGAAATATTGTCGCGCCAGGTCATGCCGCCCCATCGCGGCATAGCTGATCGCCACGCCATTCAGCGCAGTGGCGTTACCCGGCTCCTGCCGCACAGCCCGTCTGAATGCGTCCAGCGCCAGCGCATGCTCGCCACGGGAAAACAGCAATTGTCCGCGCGCCAGTGCCTCCGTCGCCGTTGCCACCGCCGCAGCATCGGCGTTCACCGGCCGGATCGCCACATCCCGGTTTCCCGAACTGCATGCCCCGCTCGCGAAGATGAGCGCGATCGCCACTATCCGTCTCATCATGCCTGTCCCCCTCGTTCCCTCTACCGTGTCATGACCGGCAATATATCCCGCACCACGCGCACCACTGCGGGCAACATCAGCACGCCGATCATCACCGGCAGCATGCACGCGACCAGCGGCACGGACAGCAGCACCGGCAACCGATGCGCCTTCTCCTCCGCCCGCATCCGCCGCTTCTCCCGCATTTCCGCCGCATAGACGCGCAGCGTCTGCCCGACGCTCGAACCCAGCTGGTCCGACTGAATCAGCAGCGTTGCGAAGGAGCGGATCTCGTCCACATCGACATCGTCCGCCATCCGCCGCAGCGCATCCGCCCGGCTCCGCCCCGCGCGCAGTTCCAGCACCACCTTGCCCAGAGTCTGCGACACCAGCGGATGCGATATGGCAAGCTCCCGCCCCACCCGGTCCATCGCCGCTTCCAGGCCAAGCCCCGCCTCGACGCACACGAGCATCAGGTCCAGCGCATCGGGAAAGCCATGGACGATCGCCTCCTGCCGCCGCGCCGCCCTGGCGGAGATGAACAGGTTCGGCAGATACAGCCCCATCACCGCGACGCCCATCGCCATGAAATAGAGCTTCATCGGGCTCGGCGGCTCAGGCTTATTGAGCGACATCAGCACCAGCACCGCGGGCAGCGCGAGCGTCAGCACCAATCGGACGAATGTGAATATCTTCGGCGCCTCGGGCGAAGGATAGCCCGCCGCGATCAACCGCTTGCGCAAGGCATCATTCTTCGTGTCCGCCAGCGAAATGCCAAGCTTCTCGATCCGGTCGACCAGCTTCTTCCATTCACTGTTGTTGCGCTCATTGCGCAGCGACTGCCCGCCGCCCTGCACGGCGCTGCCCGCCTCGCTCACGATGTCGAGCCGGCTGCGCACCCGCGACGTGCGCGCGATCATCTCCGTCACGCCATAGACGATCGCCACGATCGCGACGAACAGCAGGACCAGCAGCACCGGCCGCAATTGCGAAATCAGGGCGAAATCCAGCATCAGGTCACACTTTCAAATCAACCATGCGGCGTATCGTGACAAAGCCGATGATGTAGAGGATGATGAGCCCGGAAAAGCCGAAGATGAACATCGGGTCCTGCGCGATATCCAGGTAAAAGGCGGGATTGAGCAGGACCAGCGCGACGAACGCCAGGATCGGCAGCGCCGTCAGCATGACCGCCGTCATCCGCCCTTCGGAACTCAGCGCCCGCACCTTCATGAACAGGCTCGCCCGTTCACGGATCACCAGCGACAGATTTTCCAATATCTCGGCCAGGTTGCCGCCCGTCTCCGCCTGCACCGACAGCGACGTCACGAACATGTGCATCTCGTTCATGTCCCACCGTTCCGCCATGCGCTGCAACGCGTCGCGCAGGTCGGACCCATAGGTCACCTCATCAACGACGATGCCGAACTCGCTGCCGATCGGGTCCTTCATCTCCTTGGTCAGCAGGTCCAGCGCCGCCGCGATCGGGTGCCCGGCGCGCAGGCCACGCACGAACGTATCGAGCGCCACGGGAAACTGCTCCTCCATCTTCTTGCGCCGCCGCTGGCTCAACCGGCTGAGCACCATCACCGGCAGCAGCACGCCCAGCGACACGGCAAAAGCCCCCGCCATCACGATCATGCCCACCGTCATGCCATATCCCGCCGCCAGCGCGCCGATCACCACGATCAGGAACAGCACGCCCGTGCCCATGCCCATGAACGTCAGCACCGTGCGCGCGGGCACGCTCAAGCCAGCCCCATGCAGCGATCGCACGACGCCCAGAGCCATTCGCCCAAAGACGCTGTCATGGTTGAAGTTCATGCTGTCGTCATTGCGCCGCAACCGCGACAGCACCGTGCTCCGCTCAAAGCCCTGCGCGATCATCTTCAGCCGCTTGTTGACCACCCGCTCCTTGCCAGCGCGTGCCCGGAACCAGCCATGGACGCCCTCGATCGTCAGGATCACCGCCGCGAACAGCAGGACCAGCACGAATGCGCGGATGTAAAGCGGATTGATCATTGCACCACCGCATCGGGACGGAACAGGTCGGCGGGCAGATGAATGCCCCGGTCGGCCAGTTCGCTCATGAATTTGGGCCGGATGCCCGTTGCCTCGAAATGGCCGCGCACCATGTCATTCTCGTCCCGGCCGGTCATCTTGAAGCGGAAGATTTCCTGCATGGTGATGACCTCGCCTTCCATGCCGGTAATCTCCGAAATGCTCAGCAAGCGCCGCCGCCCGTCCGACAAGCGCCCGACCTGCACGATGACGTTCAGCGCCGAAGCAATCTGCGCCCGCGCCGATCGCGGCGAAATGTCGATGCCACTCATGCCGATCATCTGTTCGACACGGGACAGCGCATCGCGCGGCGTATTGGCGTGAACCGTGGTCATCGACCCATCATGGCCCGTATTCATCGCCTGCAGCATGTCGAACGCCTCCCCGGCGCGCACTTCGCCCACGATGATGCGATCGGGCCGCATACGCAGTGCGTTCTTCACCAGATCCCGCTGCGTAACCTCACCCCGCCCCTCGATATTCGGAGGCCGCGTCTCCAGCCGCACCACATGCCGCTGCTGCAACTGAAGCTCGGCCGAATCCTCGATCGTCACGATCCGCTCGGCCTCATCGATGCTCGCCGACATGGCGTTGAGCAGCGTCGTCTTGCCCGACCCCGTGCCGCCGGAAATCAACACATTGCGCCGGGCAGCAACCACCGCCGCCAGCACCTGCGCCATCGGCCCCGGCACGCTGCCCAGCTCGGACAGTCGCGCCATGCTGATCGGCACCTTGGCGAACTTGCGGATCGACAGCAGCGACCCATCGACCGCCAGCGGCGGCACCACCGCATTGACGCGCGACCCATCCGCCAGACGCGCATCGACAAAGGGCGAAGCTTCGTCCACGCGCCGTCCTACTGCCGCCACGATCTTCTGGATGATGCGCAGCAGATGCTTCTCATCCTTGAAGCGCGCCGCCGTTTCCACCAGCCGCCCGCCGCGCTCGACAAAGACGATCTTGTGCCCGTTCACCAATATGTCGGTGACGCTCTGATCCTTCAGCAGCGGCTCCAACGGCCCCAGGCCCAGCAACTCGTCCAATATGTCGGACACCAGCCGCTTGCGCTCTTCCAGGTTCAGCGCATGCTTCTGCAACGCCAGCTGCTCATGGACGATTTCGCCCACTTCCGCTTCCACCTGCGCTCGCGACATATTTTCCAGCGCGGACAGGTTAATGAGGTCGATCAGCTTCTGGTGCAGCGCGACCTTCAACTCGGTATGCCGGTCCTCTTCCCAATGAACCAGCTCGGTATCGGTCGGTCCTACCTCGTCCCGCGTTTCAAACCGGCTGTCGCCCTTTCGGATCTGCCACATCAGCCCTTCTCCGCCGTCCGCCGCGCCTCTGCCGCCTGCACGGTGCAATCGACAATGTCGGCCATGTCCTTGCAGATGCGGCTCCGCGCCTTCAATTCCTGGATCAGCACGCCTTGATCCAGCGCAGAGCTGACCAGCGGAAAGTCGTTCGCGATGCTCAGGGTCACGGGATGATCCAGCGCTGCTGCCGCATCCTCCAGCCCGATCGCCCGGAACAGCTTCTTTTCCACCCGGTTGGCGATCACATGGATGCGCGCCGGATCGATATCCTGATCGCGCAGCAATGCGATCTGCCGCCGCGCCTGACGCAGGCTGGCGATGGTCAGTTCGCACACCAGGAATATGACTTCCGACCGGGCCACCAGCGACATCGACCAGTTGGTCCAATTGCCCGGCAAGTCCAGATAGATCGTGTCGAAGTTCCGTTGCGCCAGTTCGACCACACGAAACACCTGATCGGCATTGATCGCTTCCAGCGGCATGATCTCCGTGGGTGCGGTGACGACGTGCAGCCCGGTCGGCGTTTCCACCGTGACGGAACCGAGCAACTCGGCATCGACCCGGTTCCCGCCCTGCAACAAATCCGCCAGCGTCAGCGGCGAACTGATGTTCAGGAACGTCCCGGCATTGCCGAACTGCACATCGAAGTCGAACAGGCACACCCGCTCGCCAGCCTGCTTCACCGTCCGCGCATGCAGGCTGGCCGCCTGCGTGGCGATCGTCGTCGCACCTACACCGCCGACGCTCTTGATGATCGACACCAGAGCGCCCGTCTTGACGTCGCGCCCGCCCTTGGCGGCGATCTCCGCACGCAGATGATCGATGGTCGCCGACAATTCACTCGCTTGCAGAGGCAGCGCGACGACATCGTTGATCCCGCTCCGCAACAGCGCGCGCACCAGAGGGATCTCCGCATTGCGCACAGCCGCCACCACCAGCAAGGCCGGATTGGCCGTCCGCAAGGCGGACAGCCGCCGCATGGACGCCTCGTCATCCGGCTGCACCTCCAGGATGACAGCCTTCGCCTCTGCAACCAGTTGCGACGGCAAAGCCGCCCCGGCCGGCAGCATGGAAAGCGTCAACGACAGCCCCCCCAACCGATCGCCCAGAATATCCGAAGCCGCGACCTCCTGCTCCGAAAGGATCAGATAGATGCCCTCATCCCCCACATTGAGGGTCCAACTCTCGGCCGCTTCCGTTGTGTTCACGATGCCCAAGATCTTGTTCCTCAATTTGATACCGTGCCCTGGCCGTCTTCGAAAGTCAGGGACGACTGGAATGGCGGCAGCGTAATTGCCTGCTGGGAAAGAAGAAAAAATGGCTTGAAGCGGACGTTTTGGAGACTGACGGTTACCAAGGGAGCTACCGCCGCACCGTTGGGATCGCCCACATAGCCGAGGCCTGAGTTAGAAAAGGTCACGAGGACCTTTGTTCTGCCCGTTGGATCGATGCTATCAACCATGCCGGGAAAAAACTTTTTCATGTGATCTACGAGAGAAGAAAAAGCGGCGCTGTCATAATCTTTAGCTTTGGTGCCTGAGCAAAATGAACCAACACATGTACCGCAGCTATCTGACCAGCTACAGGTTACTTTGCCAAAGAAAGTAGTGGGGACCGGTTCTCCAGGAACGAGATTACCTGTGGCCACGAAGTCATAATTCTTCATCCCCGCCCAGATCGGGTTGGTCACAATCGCGTAACGGACCCCCATCTGTGTCGCTTTTTCAGCTTGGTTCCACGTCCACATCAATCGGCCAACATCGATGAGGCCCAGCAGAAAAATTAGGAGCAAGGGCAACACTAGCGCGAACTCGGCGGCCGAACTGGCCTGCTCCTGGCGCAGCAGATCGCCGAAACGCTGCCTCATATCCCCACCACCGCAGCTTCTGATTCAGCGTTCAGGCTGAGCGACGCATTGGCCAGCCCCACGCGTGCGAATAGGGAAGGATAATTAATTGCAGCCCGAACAGTAACCACCGGAATATCGCCCGGCATGCCGCTCGAATAGATGCCGGTATAGGTGCTTGGAGAAACGCACTTCACCGTCACGAAAACTGTGTTCGTGTTGCTTGTCCAATATGACAAGCGCGGAGAAGCACTCGCATCGATACTGCCGGTCCGGGTGACATTCTTAATTTCGGTTTCTCCACCCGTGATGCTGCCGCTCGCCGATCCGGAAGGGCAGCTATAGTTTGTAACGGGAATTCTGGTGGCGTAGCGTGCTCCATCGCGTACCGCTTTCGCGAGAGCATGCTCGCTAAGAAAATAATTGCCCAGTTCAAACGATCCGAACATCAAGGTGATAAGCATCGGTGCGACCAGTGCCATTTCGGCCGCGGCAGCACCACGCTGCTCTCTGCGCATCAAGGTGAGAAGCTGTTTCATTTCAATAAATACGGCTTGTTGCGTGAGTAATATTGAAATGCGTTGCCGCCGCCGGGCTTTGTCGCAGGGCCGATAATCTCGACATAGATTTGATCAGCACTGGTACGGCCACGGGCGAGCGATGGCTCGACGAGGAACAAATCGATCCAGCTCTTTACTTTGATCGCCGTCGACCCTTTGACCCCTCCTGCAAGGCAGTCGACAACTGCTGCAGTAATCACGCGACGGTCCTTCTGAGTGGTAGATTCGCCAACGCCGGCCGCGCACTGCGGTGATCCATAGGAATAATGGCTACCTGATCCGATGGACCGCGCGTTCAGCATCCCTGCTGTTGCAATTTCCCAACGATAGACATCATAACGCGTCAGCCGCGCACTATTCGTTCTCCCGGTCCAGGCCTGCGCAACGCTTAATGAGCCCGGATGGTTAACCTGAAAATACAAGTCGTGGGCCCAGTTTCCGTCTCCAAAACGGGCAGACTGCCCACCGTTGTAGCTGGTGCAATCGCCCGTGCTGCTCACCGCATGGCAAATATCGCGGGGAAAGCCCATATTGTCCGGATTGCCGCCGACCTGCGCTCTCGTGCTCGCTGACGGCAAATACTGAACCGACGGCAATACCCAAGGATCGGTGCCGTTGGCGAAACCACAATTTGGCCCACTGCCGCCGCCGCCGCCATTGCTACCGCTGTTGCCATTGCCGTTTCCGCCGGCATTGCCGTTGCTCCCACCATTGCCATTTCCGTTGCCGGTCCCGGTCGAAAAAGGAACATGGATGACGTCCTTGCGCACATTGAGCGCCGGACTGCAGTTACCAGTGGATGCGCTGCAATAGTTTGTCAGGCCGTTCCCGTAGATGTCGAACCGCGTGTTGATAGCATCTGGTACGGACGCCGTGTTGCCAGGCTTGGTCGCTATGCTGTCGCTGCTTAGGCAGTTCTCGATATCGTTGTTTGCACCAAGCGCCTGTTCCAGCGAACTCGCCCCGCTACCAAAGTCCAGATAACCGTAATTCCCCGGCGTCCAGGTCGTGCCGCCGCCTGCCTCCAACAGCAATCCTTTTCCGTTGTCCGCAGCGGTCGGGAAAGTGCCGCCTCCGGTCTCTGCGGGATTGCAGATCATCACAGGCGGTACTTTGCAGATAGCGCTGCCCATTCCAGCAACAGCCTGAGCACTCAAGCCCCCGGACCTGAATGCCCTGACCACCGGCGTCAGTGCGTACACTGCCTCCCGCGAGCCGACAGCAACCTGGACGAACTTTGCCTTGGCGTCGTCAGTTGTCACCGTGCCCGACACGTCTGTCGATGAATTGTAGCTTTCGTAAAATGTCAGCGTCGGAACATTGATGCTCATTCCGTTCGCATTACCGTCGTTAGCGAACCGGGTTTTGTTCAGCACCATATTCTGTGCGGCACTCGTCGCACGGGAAATTGCCCCACTTTTCCCATCCAACTGCGTCGCGGCTGCTAACGCAGCCTGATCCGCAGCTGTCTGCAGCTCCGTATCCAGCCCCGCCAACCGCGCATAATCGAACGCGATGCCGCCCGCCGCTATCAAACCGAAAAGCGACAGGGCCACCGTTGGTGCCACCGCACCGCTGGTTGACCTCAGGAGGCTGTTCCGACGGGCAGACATGGATGAAGCCCCCCTTACCGGCCGCCCGAGCCGCCGCCACCAGCCCCGCCGCCTGTGCCGGAGGTCGTGCTGATGGTCGCGGGCTTCTTCACCTTGTCGGTGCGGTAGCGTTCGATCGCGGCCGCGCTGCGGGCGCCGTCACCGCCTTCGGCCAGCGCGCTTTCATAGCGCGGCTCGGGGTTGATCACCTGCACCGCATAGTTGCTGCGCACCGCCCCGCCAAAGGTCGGGTCGTTGGCGGTACATCCCGCCAAAGCCGGACCAACCAGCATCGCCGCGACGATCAACCGGCCCATGGTCATCCTCTCCCTCATAGCTCATATCCACTCTGCGCCGCGCCCGCCGGAGCCGGATCAGCCGGAGCCGGAGCCGGAGCCGCAGGCCGCTTCGAAGACGGAGGCATCGCGTCGGGGTTCAGCGGATTGATCCCCACCGCCTTGTCCGTGCGCCCCATCAGGAACAGGTCCAGCTCATGCGGATTGCCCACGCGATCGGTCGGCAGGCGCACATCCTCCGCCCGCATCGGCTTCACAAGGCGCGGCGTCACGATCATGACCAGTTCGGTCTGCTGCTTCTGGAAGCCGGTCGAGCGGAACAGCGCCCCGATGATCGGGATCGATCCCAGCACCGGCAGCTGCCGCACCGTATCCTGGAAGTCGTTGCGCAGCAGCCCCGCGATGGCAAAGGACTGCCCATCGCGCAACTCCACCACCGTCTTCGCCCGCCGCGTCAGCAATCCCGGCACCACCAGCCCGTTGATCGTCACCGACGCCGAAGGATCGATCGAGCTGACCTCCGGCTCCACCACCAGGTTGATGATGCCATCGCTCAGTACCGTGGGCGTAAAGCCCAGGCTGACGCCAAACGGCTTGAACTCGACCGTGATGCCATTATTGCCGTTGCCGCCCCCGCCGCCGCCATTCTGCACGACCGGGATCGGGAACTCGCCGCCCGCCAGGAACGACGCCGTCTCGCCCGAAAGCGCCACCAGCGTCGGTTCGGCGAGCGTCTTCACCAGCCCCTTGCGCTCCAGCGCGTCCAGCGCCGAGAAGATGTTGAGGCTGCCGATCTTGTAGGCCCATGTCCCCACGCCGAAAGCATCGGACAGTCCATCCAGCTTGATCGTAGGCGTACGACCGTTGTTCGTCGGCACGATCGAGTCAGCCGACAGGTCGCCGATGCTGCCCGCCGTCCGGTTGCCGACAAAGCTGTGGTTCAGCCCGATATCCTTTGCCGCCGACCGGTTCACCTCCGAAAAGCGCACCTCCAGCATCACCTGCTGCGAGGCACCCACCGACAGCATGTTGACGACCTTCTCGTCGCCACCCGCATAGGTCCGGGCGATCTGCACCGCGCGGTCCACCGCCGAAGCACTCGACACCGTCCCGGTCAGCACCACCGCATCATTGGAGATGCGCGCACCGATCTGTTCGCCGGGGATCAGCTCAGCCAACTGCCGCTTCAGCGTCACGACATCCGGCCCCACCGCCACATCGACCACCGCGATCAACATGTTGCGGCTGTCATAGAGGGTGAGGCTCGTCGTCCCCACCTTCTTGCCAAGCACATAGAGCGAGCGATTGGTCATCGGCAGGATATCAGCGACCTCCTGATTGCCGACCAGCGCTTTTGAAAATGGCCGGTCGACCGTCAGCACCTGGCTCTTGTTGAGCGGGACGTCGAGTTGGCCCGCATGATCCACATTGCTGGCGGTCAGCGAAGCAATCTGGGCCGAAGCGGATGCCGCTCCCCCGATGGCCAGCGCCGTCCCCAGCGCCAGCATGGACAAGGACTTAGCGTGAACCATAGCGCTTCACCTCATAGCTGGTGCCGGTCGTGCCGCGCACGATCTCGACCGATGCGGTCGCGGGCAGAGCGGAAACATTCCTGGGAACAGCACGGCGCGGCGCACGCATCACGGGCACCGGAGCAGGCAGATAGGCCGCTTCGGCGATCCGGCCACGCGGAGCCGAAAAACCGCCGACATAAGCCCCGTCGCGCAGGTCCTCCGTCCCCACCGTCTGTACCGCCGGGTTGGGCTCATCGGTCACGTTGCGCAGAACCAATGTCAGCTGGCCGACCTGCTGGCCCAGAACCAGCTTCTGCGCATCGACCTGATTGACCTCCAGCGTGGCGGTCTTGCCGATTGCCGGATCTTTCGAACTGTCATTAGCATTCTGGTCGATCGCGATCACGCGGATATTCTGAAGCAGCACATCGGTGATCTGCTGACCGCCGCCGCCCATGCCGTCCTGCGCGGTCCGTGTGACGAAGACATCCACGGTGTCGCCCGGCAGCACAAAGCCGCCCGCCGCCGCCACGTCGCTCACGCGAACCGCCACAGCACGCATTTCGGGCCGCAGCACACCGGACATGGTGGCGCGGCCGCCTTCTGCGGACAGTTTGGAAGTCAGGATCGGCTCACCCGGCTCGATCTGCCGCAGCACCACGCGCTGCTTGCCGAGAGACGTGAGCTGGACCGGATCACGAAAAGCACCGGGAGGCACGGAAGCCGCAGGCCAATCGACCACCCTGATCTTTTCCGGCGTCACCGCCGTCCCAAAAGCCAGCGGCATCGACGCGACGACGACCTTGGCCATACCGCCTTGCGGAGTGGCCTGTGCCTGCTCCGCCTTGCTCAAATAGCTATTGGCGACGAATACCGCCGCCAGACCAAGCAAGATTGCGAAGCCAAGGATGATAAGAGATCTGCGCTGCCCCACGACTTCCCCCCGGAGTTGAAAGCGATAAACCGGCTGGAAATCTCCAACCGGTTTATAATCAGCTATTTAAGAACAGGTCGCCAGCTGCGCATTAGCAACGCAATTCGTGGCCCGGCCCATGGAGTTCTTGATCGCGCCACCAAGGTTGAAGGCGGCGAGTGCAATGCCAGTCCCCACAATTGCCAAAATCAGAGCGTATTCAGCTGCGGCAGCTCCGCTCTCGTCGTTCCACAATTTGCTAAAAAAGGTCATGTCTATACCCCTATTACTAGACTTAACAGGTGCCCGAGGCGGACGGCGGATTTGTGGCGATGCAGTTGGTGGCAGTACCCATGGAGTTTTTGATCGCGCCACCGAGATTAAAGGCCGCCAACGCAATGCCAGTCCCCACAATTGCAAGGATCAGCGCATATTCGGCCGCCGAAGCGCCGCTCTGGTCGCACCAGAGTGTCTTGAAAAAAGTCATGTCTCTTCACCCCTACTGCGCCGAAAGCATTTCGGCTGCTCTTGCACAGTTCTGCGGAGGGGCCTTTGCCACCTGGCGACCCTAGCGTTGGTGTTCCCCTTCGCCAGGCAGTTGGGCAGTTCCCGTAGAACTTGCGTTCAAAATGAACCAATGAAGGGGCAAGTCAACATAGTAAAAAATATGTCTATTTATCAGGTGGTTAAGTCGTTTTTCTGTTAACCATTTTCGTTTTCCCTACTTTCCGCAGCAAGTAACCCGTCAGTATTATATAATATAACTTTGGTTATATATCGGTCGAAAAATAGAGAAATACTTTTATTTTCTTTTGGTTTATAAACGGAGTCAGACAAATATAACTGCCTCACTATATTTAAATGACCAATTTACTGACTCTATATTACAGTATTAATTCTAGTATAATCGCATAATTAACGATATATATCTATGCCCCCTCATGCAGGATCCTCTCCTAATTCAGATCAGATACACAGCCTGGGAGTTCGCCCTTCCCCTCTGGTCAGACGCACCGCTTTGCGGCTGAACAATCGGCCAGGGTCACGCTCCGGCGCGAATCAGCAACAGCTCGACGTATCGGAAAACCGAATCATCTGCATGGATTTGCGCGCCGCAGAAGGAGCGCCGGCGTATTCCGTCAGGCGCTAACCCTGTTACGGAATGTGATGTTCACCCGCTCGGACAACAACAGGTACGGCAACCACAACGCCGCGCTGATCAACACCTTCTTCACATTGCCGCTCAGCAGATCGGCCAACGCCAGCTCAACGGTATGGGGCACATCTCCGACCCGAGCGACGAATTGCGCGATCCCCACTTGCGCCATCAGGTCCACGGCCCACACCATCGCCAAAAAGCGGGGAAAGAGCGGCACCATCCGCAACGCCGTCGCAAATGCGAACATGTACAGGCATGACAGCAGCACGACGTCCGCCAGCATCACCGCATAAAGGCTGATGAACCAGGTCGGTGCATAGCTGCCCAATGCAGGCACCGCGCTTAAGAACTCAAGCGTGCGCACCGGAACATTGAGCGCAATGCCCAGCAGCAACGACGCCATCACGCCATATAGGCCGAACTGCGACATCTCGCGCGCTTCCAGGCAATCGACCTTGCGCCACCGCCCCACTTGCGCCAGCCGCAAACCAGGCTGTGCGTGCAACCGGCCCGCCGGAAATAACTTAAGACCCAATAGCAGCGTACCCACCGGCGCACCGACGACGAGCATATAGGGCAGCAGGCCCAATCCACTTGCCCAGGGCGCATCGGCATAGGGCGTGGCCGGAAATGCCAGCCGCAGGCCGCAGGCAAAAGCGGCGATCAGGATCCACGTGCCGACGATGCGCTGCAAATTCAGCTGCAATGACAGCACCAGCGCCACGCTTTTGCGGTAAAGATGATCCTGAACCAATCGCACCATGGAAACCGGACCTCCGCTCGCCGCATCATCGGAAGGGTCATCTATCAACCATTCTGGTTAACCCGGGGTAAAACGCCCCCACCGCCTCAAAAGTTCTGCGAAACCCCATGCGAGGACAACCGAACGGCGCGGCACAGCAGGGCCCCTTCCTTAACGCTTGCAGTCAGCCCTTCTCACTTCCGGGGCACGGTGATCTGGATCATCGTCCGCCCGCCGATATTCCGCAGATATACTTCGCCGCCCAGCGCCTGCACCCGCCGCATCAACGACCGGGATTGCACCGCGCCCGTAGACCCCAGCCTCGCAAGATTGGGCACGCCATCATCGGTTACATGCAACGCAATCCGGTTGCCCGCCGGTTGCAGCGAAAACTCCACCGCATGGGCGCCCGCGTGGCGGACTGCATTGGCGACGATCTCACGCACCGCGAAACTCAGTTCGCGTCCGATCATCGCGCTGGTCGCGCAATTGCCGTCCTCCACCCGCAGCTCGCATCTTATGCCCCATTGCTCCGCCAGCGACCGCACGACCATCGACAGCGTCTCCGGCAGATAGGCGAAATCCTCATCGTCCTCGACCGGGTTGATGATCCATCTGATGGTGCCGATCTGATCCTTGGCGATCCGATCCACATTCGCCAGCACTGGAAAGGGATCGTCGATCGTTCCGTTCAGCACCGGCGCGACCTGATAGCGGATACTCGCCAGCGCCTGCAGCACGCTGTCATGCAGTTCCCGCTGCAACCGCTCGCGCTCACGCGCCCCGGCGATGACATGGGCAAGGTCCAGGCTGTTGCGGACCATCATCTCGTCGCAGGCGCTTTCAAATACGCGCTGCGCGATCGCCGCTGCATCTTCATGCGTCGGATCATCCAGCTCGACGGCGCCCACGGCATCGAACGTGCCCAACGACACCCGCAGCGTCATCAGCGTTTCCGCGTCCAGCATGGCTGCCCAGGCCCGCCCTCCGGGGCTCAACGGAGCCAGATGGCTTATACCGTCCTGTGACAGGCCGATCGACGCGCCACGGCGGCAGTCATGCCAGCCCGTCTCCACCGCCAGCAATCCATTGCTGCCCTCGGGCCTGGTTTCGCCGAACCGGCTTGACGCAAATCGGTAGGCTTCGGTGCTCGCCGTACGGAACAGCACCGCCCCATTCTCGCTCCCCGTGGCGATCTTCAACGCCTGCAGCAGAAAGGGCTCGGACCCGCCCTTCACAAGCGGCAAACTGCCTTCCGTCAGCCGCCTTGCCTTTTCCTCCTGCAACAACTTCTCACGGCGCGGGCCAAGCAACATGCCCGTCACCACTATCACCACGGCAAGATAGAGCACGCGCAGCGCCACGCGTTCCGGGTCCGGCTCGGACGGCACCTCAACGATCTTGTCCATCCAGACCGTCAGCAAAGCTGTCATGGCGGCGAAAGCGGCGACCAGAAGGTGGAAGCGGCGGCGCACGATCAGCGCGATCTCGATGGCGACGAACAGGCTGCCGACAAAATAGGGGCTGTCCGACGCGTTCGTCACCACCAGCAGCGACAGAAACAGCAGCGCGTCCAGAAAAACCACCGGCTTTCGGATACGCATCTCCGTCACCCACGACCGCGCCGACAGGATCAGTGCGCCCAGCGCGAGCAGCAGCATGGCGAAGATGATGCCGTTCTCCGCAATCTCGGCCCAGGATCGCGGCGAAGCGAATGCAAAGCTCACCACCGTATAGACGAGGGCGAGTACAAGGCGTGTGACGTCCAGCATGCGCCACGGCCGAAGCGCGGAAAGGCCAGCCCGTGGCCGCCTTCTGAAAGCCCGCAACATGTCCGCATGTCCATTGGTCATGCTGTCACAACTCCGCCTTATTGGCAGTTATATTTTCAGATATATGCCTTTTGATAAGTATTCATTCACTTTACGCAGTGAAGGTAAAGTGAACGCAGATTGCATCTGCTAAAAAGGATGATCATCAAATGACGTTGATGATATATGCCGATGGCATATCTCCACGACATTGAACAAGCTCAAAGGCTTTTCCACGACCCTTCTCCTCCGACCCGCGCCATAATTGTCAGCGTCTGGAAAGATCATTGCAGGAGTGCAACCACAAGGCAAGAGCGGGAGGAAGAATCACGCCGAAATCAGGCACATATCTCCACGCCCGCATCATTTCGATACCGTAACAACATCACGGAAAAACCGCGTTTTCCCGCTATTTCATTCATGAAAATAATCATAAATCTGCCGCGCCACAGCTTTCGAAACCCCCGGTGCCTTCAGCAAATCTTCCAACGCCGCGCTCTTCACCGCCTTCGCCGTTCCGAAATGCATCAGCAGCGCTTTCTTCCGCGAAGGCCCGATGCCAGGCACCTCGTCCAGCGAGCTGGTGGAAATGGCCTTGCTCCGCTTCTGCCGATGCGCCCCGATCGCAAAGCGATGCGCCTCGTCCCGCAAACGCTGGAGGTAGAACAGCACGGGATGGTTGATCGGAAAGCTGATCTCCCGCCCGTCGGGCATATGGAATATCTCCCGCCCCTCCCGTCCATGATGCGGCCCCTTGGCAATGCCGATCATGCACACATCCTCGATGCCCAAGTCTTCCAGGATCGCGCGCGCCGAAGACAATTGCCCCTTGCCGCCGTCGATCAGCACCAGGTCGGGCCACTCACCACTGTCCCGATCAGGATCCTCCCGCGCCGCTCGCCCAAAACGCCGCTCGAACATTTCGCGCATCATGGCGAAATCGTCATTCGAGATTTCCGGGTTCTTCATGTTGAACTTGCGATAGGCATTTTTGCGGAACCCCTCCGGCCCCGCGACCACCATGGCGCCCAGGGCGTGGCTGCCCTGGATATGGCTGTTGTCATAAATCTCGATCCGGTCAGGCACTCCGTCCAGTCCGAATGTCTCGACCATCTCCTCAAGAACCTTCGCCTGGGTCGTCGTTTCCGCCAACCGTCGGTCCAGTGCCTCAACCGCATTGCGCTGCGCCTGCCGGATCAGCCGCGTCCGCGTGCCTCGTTGCGGCACCTCGATACGCACTTTCGCACCAGCCCGTTCGCCGAGCGCCTGCGCGATCAGTTCACATTCCATAGGCGTGCGATCGGACAGGATCAGGCGGGGCGGCGGAACTTCCTCATAAAATTGCGCCATGAAGCTCGCCAGCACCTCATCCTCCGCCACTTCGGCCGTATGGACCGGAAAGAAGCTGCGGTGCCCCCAATTCTGTCCGCCGCGAATGAAGAAGGCCTGGATGCACATTGCCCCGCCCTTGGTTGCCAGCGCGAAAATATCGGCGTCACCCAGCCCTTCCGCATTGATCGCCTGGCTACCCTGGATGAAGGTCAAGGCCTTCAGCCGGTCGCGCAGAACCGCGGCCTGTTCGAAATCCATGGCTTCTGAAGCGGCCTGCATCGCCTCGCCCAGCTTCTTCTGCACGGCAGTCGACTTGCCGCCCAGGAAGTCCTGCGCATCCTTGACCAGCTCGGCATAACCAGCCTCGTCGATCCGCTGAACGCAGGGCGCGGAACAGCGCTTGATCTGGAACAGCAGGCATGGCCGGGACCGGTTCGCGAAAAAGCTGTCGGTGCAACTGCGCAAAAGGAACAGCTTTTGCAGCGCATTGATGGTCCGCGTCACCGACCCGGCGCTGGCGAAGGGACCATAATAGCGCCCCTTATATTTCCGCGCGCCACGATGCTTCTGAACGCGCGGGAAGGAATGATCCTCCCGCAGCAGGATGAACGGAAAGCTTTTATCATCCCGCAGCAGGACATTATAGGGCGGCCGAAACCGCTTGATCAGCTGCGCCTCCAACAGCAGCGCCTCAGCCTCGCTGTTGGTCGTCACGATCGTCATGGACCGGGTTTGCGCCACCATCCGCTGCAACCGCTTCGG
This sequence comes from Sphingobium sp. S6, assembly GCF_905120495.1. Taxonomy (NCBI): domain Bacteria; kingdom Pseudomonadati; phylum Pseudomonadota; class Alphaproteobacteria; order Sphingomonadales; family Sphingobiaceae; genus Sphingobium; species Sphingobium sp. S6. Next base: position 1,035,550 of record NZ_CAJHOG010000001.1, read on the forward strand.
CAACCGATCGACCTGCGTGTAATTGGCCACCCTATTACGCAGCGCGCGAGCCTTGCCCACGTAAAGCACATCGCCGCGCGCGTCCTGCATGCGGTAAACACCGGGCCGCGCCGGCAGGGTCTTCAATGTGGTGCGAATGGCTTCGACGCCCGCCTCGATGTCCGGCGTGCCTGCGCCGCGTACAGTGAAGCTGGCTTTATCTTCGTGAAAACGGTCGGGCGATTGGGGATGCGACATGGTTGCAGAGATAGCGGGGGCAGAGCCAAGCGCAATGGCCGAGCGCCCTCCTGATGCCTTGGGGGCATTGAAACAGCCGGGCGATTTCCCACCTAGCGCTCGCCACTCCACTCTCCTCGCGGTCAAAGATGCAGCCAAGCCTCGGGGACCAGCAGAAAGTCATGAATATGGTGACAAAGGCCTATGGCGCTTATGCCGCTGACAAACCCGTGGAACCGATCGACATCGAACGCAGGGCGGTAGGTCCTCATGATGTCCAGATCGCGATAGCCTATTGCGGCATCTGCCATTCAGACCTGCACCAGATCCGTTCGGAGTGGGCGGGCACTCTCTATCCCTGCGTTCCTGGACATGAAATTGTCGGCCGGGTAACCGCCGTGGGTGAACATGTCACCAGCTTCAAGCCGGGCGATACCGTGGGCGTGGGCTGCATGGTGGACAGCTGCCAGCACTGCGCATCGTGCGCGGAAGGGCTGGAGCAATATTGCGAAACCGGCTTCGTCGGCACCTATAATGGCGCGACGCAGGATCCACCCGGCCACACGCTTGGCGGATATTCTCAGGACATCGTGGTGAAGGACAAGTTCGTCCTGAAGATTCGACACCCCGTCGACCAACTCGCTGCGGTTGCGCCGCTGCTATGCGCGGGCATCACGACCTACTCGCCTCTCCGACATTGGCAGGTAGGGCCGGGCAAGAAGGTCGGGATTGTGGGGATTGGTGGCCTCGGTCACATGGGCGTTAAGCTGGCCCACGCGATGGGCGCGCATGTTGTGGCGTTCACCACGTCTGAAGCAAAGCGGCAGGATGCGCTGGACCTGGGCGCTCAGGAAGTCGCCGTCTCGCGCAACGCTGACGAAATGGCCGTTCACGCAGGCAGCTTCGATTTCATCCTGAATACCGTTGCAGCTAGTCATAATCTGGATCAGTTCACCGCTCTTCTGAAGCGGGAGGGGACGATGACGCTGGTCGGGGTGCCGGAACATCCGCACCCTTCGCCCAATATCGGCATGTTGATCTTCGGCCGCAAATCGATCGCCGGGTCTCTGATAGGCGGAATCGCGGAGACCCAAGAGATGCTGGATTTCTGTGCTGACAAGGGCATTGTCGCCGACATCGAGATGGTAGCGGCGCGCGATATTGAGACCGCTTATGAGCGAATGCAAAGAAGCGATGTCAAATACCGTTTCGTTATCGACAATGCGACGCTTGCTGGCTGACACCGGCTTGCCGGGCGCGTCTGATCATCAGGCGCACCCAACCGAAGAGTTTCCAACAAGAAAAAAGGCCGGTGCAGCAATCCGCACCGGCCCTTTTCAAGCAACATGGCTAGGGCTCAGACGGTTGGGCTCAGCCCCTTGATAGCGCTGTCCACCAGCTGACGATCGGCGCCAGCATCATGATTCTGTGCGATCAGCGTCGCGGCCGCGCTGGTGGCGGCGTTGACGGCCTTGGTGCGAATACCCGCAATGGCCGCGCGTTCGGCTGCTCCGATCTTGTCCTCCGCCATCTTCTGGCGGCGGGCAACCAGCGCCACTGCATTTGCCTTGGCATCTTCCAGCAGCGTTGCCGCTTCGCTTTCAGCCGACTTGCGCATCGCTTCAGCTTCACCGGCCGCATTGGCCAGCTTCGCTTCATACTCCGCCTTCAGCGCGTCGGCTTCAGCGCGCAGCTTTGCCGCTTCCGCCAGCTGTTCCTTGATCTGGGCAATTCGGCCGTCGAGCACATTGCCGATCAGCGCAGGCACCTTCTTGATCAGGAGGATGAGGATGAAGACTGCCATCGCCAGGCTGACCCAGGCAGTCGCGTCCATGCCAACGGCTTTTGGATCCGTATGCGGCACCACGCCTTCATGCGCGACGGTGCCGACCGGCTCCATCCCCTCGGCGTGAATTGCCTCTTCGATATGCGGAGGCGAACCTTCGCTATGCTGTGCTGCTGCCTCAGCCATGGGCCAGTGCCGCCTTTACTGCGTTGCGGGCCGCTTCGTCCGACGCGTTCACGCCGGAAATACGGGCCACCATGTCGCGCGCCGCTTCGGCGGCGACGGTTTCAATCTCTGCCATAGCTGCCTGGCTGGCCGCCCGGATGCGGGCTTCGGCAGCGCCGATCCGCGTGGCGATTTCAGCGTCGGCGGCGGCAAGCTGTCCTTCGGAAGCCTTGGCAGCTTCCGCTTTCGCACGGGCGAGCGTCGCCTGGGCAGCAGCCCTGCTTTCCGCGTCACGGGTGCGATAATCGGCCTCTGCCTCATCGGCGCGGGCGAAGGCAGCCTTGGCGGCGTCCAGATCACCAGTGATCTTCGCGTCGCGCGCGTCGGCCGTCGCCTGAACCTTGGGGACCATGCCCCGGCCGATGACGAAGAAGACAAAGCCGAACGTCAGCAGCATCCAGAAGATCTGCGACGCATAAGTTTCGGCGATTTGCGCGATTTGAGGCATTTTGGGTCCGTCCGATCAGGGCACCGTCAATTCATAGCGAGCGAACGGGACAGCGAAGGCCGCCCTGCCCGCTCGCCAAGCGGTTGTCAGGCCACGAACACCAGGATCATGGCGATAACGAACGCCAGCAGACCCAGAAGTTCGGCTGCGGCGAAACCGATGAAGAGGCGGCCCTGCTGGCCGTCAGCGGCGCCCGGATTGCGCAGCGCGCCTTCCAGGAACGATGCGAACACGTTGCCCACACCGAGCGAAGCGAGACCCGCACCAATGGCGGCCAGGCCAGCACCGAGCAGCTTTGCGGCTTCTGCGTCCATGTCGTAAACTCCCTTTTCTAAACTCGAACAAATGGTTGGAAAAATAGCGGAAACTTAGTGAAGGTTCTCAGCGTCGTTCAGATAGACCGAAGTCAGCAGGGCGAACACATAGGCCTGGATCACCGCGACCAGCACTTCCAAGGCGCTGATGCCGATCATCAGGATGAAGCTCGCCGACCCGACGGTCAGGCCATAGCCGACGCCAGCGTTCGAGCTGTTGATCACGAACCCGGCCAACACCTTGAGCAGAACGTGTCCGGCGGTCATCGCAACGAACAGTCGCAGGCCAAGGCTGAATGGCCGCACCATGAAGGACACCAGCTCGATGGGGAAGATAACCGGGATCATCGGCAGCGGCGTGCCATGCGGCACGAACAGCGAGAAGAAGTGCAGCCCATGCTTCCAGAAGCCGACGATCAACACGATCGAGAAGCTCAGGATCGCGAGTACGCCCGTGGCTGTGAAGTGGCTGGTGAAGGTGAACGGGTGCAGGCCGATCAGGCCGAGCGGCAGCAGGCCAAGCAGGTTCGCCAGCAGGATGAACATGAACAGCGAGAAGACATAAGGAATATACTTCTTGCCGCCCTCGCCCACATTGGCGATCAACAGGCTCTTGATGAAGCCGGTCATATATTCGACCGCCATCTGCCAGCGACCGGGCACCAGCTCGCGCTTCATGCCACCAATCACGAAGATCCACAGCAGCACGGCAGCAGCCACCATGTAAAGCGCGCTGTTGGTGAAGGCGATGTTATAGCCGCCGAGCGACAAGTGATCCGTACCGAACAGCGGTTCGATCGCAAACTGGTGCATCGGATCGATTTTGCCGGATTCTGCCACGTTGACCCCTGTAACGTCTGGTATTCGGACTAAGATAAAAGCGCCCCTATTCGCCGGGACGCTTCGTCGTCGTCAATCTGATGATGTTCCTGAAAGCCACCACGATCCCAAGACCGAGGAAAGCCAGCAGGAGCCATGGAGATGTCCGCAGAAAGTAGTCCAACGTCCCACCAACCACGGCACCACCGGCAAGACCACCGATCAGTTCTGCAAGAACCCTGTTGCCCAGGCGCGATCCATCGTCGGCCTGCTGCTTCGTGGTCCCCTGCCTGACCTTTTCGGCTCGTTCGGCCTTTGCGATCCGCTCCTCAAGAGAAGTGATGCGCGCGTCCTCATCCGCCGGGTCTTGCCCGGGTACATCCTCCGCCATGACCATTCCTTTCCGTTCAGGCAGATAAGCCCGCGTCAGGCGGCATGGCGCGTGCGGCTGCACCCGTCAAGGCGCGGCCCGTTTAGAAAGGGCTTTCGGGATAGTCAACCGTAGTTGGGCAGGAGAATCGTGCTTCGCCCGAACGCAGCAAAGAAACTCCCACGCGCCGCAGGAATTACCCCGCGGTCGCGCAATAGCTGGGCAGCGCAATCGGCCCGGCGCCCTTGGTTTGCCAAGGCCCCGCGCCCACGCGATACACCTGTCCCTGCTTCACTCGGTTGCTCAGCGTCTGACAGCCAGTGGCAGCCGCCACGTCCTGAACCGTCACACCGCGCTTGCTTGCAAGGTCGGTATAGGCCGCCCGCCGCTTTATGTTGATCGATTCGACTTCCGATCGCACAGCCCCGCTGACCGACCCGGCGATGCCCAGATAGCCATCCGCCTGTTCGCCCACGGCGCCCTCCGCCATCGCTGCCGCAACCGCGCCCGACTGCGCGCGCGCAGGCGCGCTGGCGACAAAGCCGGTGGCCAGCACGACGGCGGCACCTGCGGCGATCATCAAAAGCTTGCGTGTCATTGCGGGAACAACTCCGGGTTATTCTGGATAAGATCCTGTGCATCGCGCTGAAGGCGAACGACCACCTCCTGCTGCACCTTTACGTTCAGGTTGATTTCGATCGGCTTGTCAGGTGCCTTCACCTGAATGCAGCCCGCCAAGGCCAAACCGGCGAAACCCGCCGCAAATATCGCTCGTTTTTTCATCGCTGTTCCCTGTTTCTCACAGTGTCGCTTTCCGCAGGCTTAACTGCAATGCCTTCGCGAATCTTCTCCTGCATCTGATCGCCTATGCTGTTCTGAATGAGCGTGGTGGGATCGATGAAGGATTTGGCGGTGCCCAGCAGGCCGCGGAACGGCGCGGCGATGCGCACATTGAAGATGAAGGGCAAGCCGGTCAGGCTGCGCGCCATGCCGTCTGGCACGTCCCCGAGCTTGCCCCGGTTGACGCCGTTGAACACCACATTCGTCACCATCTCGCCATCCAACGCGCCGTCCATCAGGATGGTGAGACACTTATATTGCAGGTTCTTGAGCGCATCGAAGGCGAGCTTGCCCATCACGCCAAGCTGCTCGTTGGAGACTGGCCCGACATAGGACAAAGTTCCGGATTGGCGCTGGGGATCGCACGGAACCGTCGGCAATACGCCTTCGGGCATGATAAGCGGCGGCATGCCCTGCTGCCGCGCGGCCAGCACGCCACCGGCGACGCGGCCGCCCTGCGAATTGAAGATCAGCGGCATCAGTCCATCGAACGTGCCGGTGGCCGAGATATTGTCCAGCTCCATCGCCTGGATGAAGGCTCCTGCGTCGATGCCGATCACACGGAACGTCAGATAACGGTCCACATCCGCACTGAAATCCATGGTCGTGGGCAATAGAACCAGCTGTCCTCCGGAGAAGGGCCACCCCCCGCCCTCGATATGCACCTTCTGCCCCGGTTCCAGCCTGTAGCGAACGGTGCCGTCGCGCACCTCGATGCCTGGATTGACCATCCTGATCCGCAGCACCTGCCCCGGCGCGCTCACCAATCCGAGCAGATCGGTAAAGCGCAACTCGCCCGACAATCCTTCGACCGGGCCGAAAGCTGCCGCCAGCTTGGCATTGTCTGTGCGGAACAGCCCATCGCTGGTCACCGCATTGCCATTCCACCGGATATGCCCTTCCCCCGTCACCGTCGCCTCGACATTGGCAACGACTCCCAGCGCCAGGCGCGTGACTTCTTCAGGCTGCAAAGTGGGACCAAATACCAGCCCCGGCACGTTCAGGTCGGCCTTGCCCCGCCCGGAACCCAGATCATGCGCGATGTCGGCACGCGCCACCAACGCATCGTTGCGCGGCACCCGCAGCGTTCCGGTCGCCGCAATCCTGCCGTCCCGCAATGTGAGGGCGAAGTCCGGCACCTTGAGCGGTTCGAACCGTCCCGGCGTCTGGGCATCGCGCACCATCATTGCAGCGGCGAGCCTCAGCGTGCCTTGCGCGAAGCTCCATTCGCCCGTGCCGTCTTCCACGATCAGCGGCACAGAACCGATCCGCGCATTCGCTCCGGCGAGCCTTCCCTTCAGCCCCTGGGCCGCAGCCTGGCCGGTCAGCGTTTCCGCCACCAGCCGTACCGGGGATGCCTGCGGCCCGATGGCGAACTCCGCGCGGGAAAGCGCAAAGCCCTTCTGCCCCAAAGCAACCCTCGCCCGCTCGGCCGACAGCCGCATTGGGCTCTGGCCGCTGCGGCCGCGCAGGTCGAGATTGCGGATCTCGGCACCCGCGCGCACTCCGCCTGGCCCCGTCGCCAGCAGCGCGCCGCCGCCGATCGGGCATAGCGTCTGCCGGGTCCGGCCGATGGCGAAACTCCCGTAACGCGCCTCCTCCAGCGCCAATGGCACGCAGCGGCGGTTGATCGCGATGGCCCCGTTCGCGCTCAATTCTCCCGTCACCGGCATCGCCAGTCCGCGCAGCCGTCCGCCCGGAAGCGGCCCGTCGAGCTTCACCACCGTAGAGAAGAAGGTATCCCCGCGAGGTCCCGCCGTGAAACGAACCGGCTCCAGCGCAAGCTTCGCATCCTCGGCAGCATAGGGGTCGATGAACAGCTGCCCGCCCAATCCGCCGCCCGGCCGCCGCGCCAGTCTCAGCGCAGCCTTGGGCAGCCCGCCTCCATCAGTGGTGATGGCGCCATCCAGCGCCCAATCAATCGCCGCGCCACCTTTTCCGGGCCAGCTGATCATTATCTCGCCGTCTCCCGGAACGGCGATCCGGGCTCCACTACGCGCGTTAAACCCGGTGCCCGTCAGTACGACGCTGCCACCCTTGCCGCTTTGAGCGAAGGCAAGGTTGGTCCGCAGCACATTATTCTCACCCGCATGGGCCACCGCATCCGCCAGTCGCGCAGCCAAAGGCGCCAGAGGCGTGCCGGCGGCAGATCGCTTCAACCCGGCCAGCGGGTCACGACCGGCCAGGCTCAGTTGATGTGCCGACAGCCGCCCGCTGGCTTGTGACGTGCCGCGACCGACGCGCCAGGCACCGATAATCTCCGTCTCACCAGCCTTGATGCTTGCCAATCCAAGCGCCGCCACGCCGATCCGCGCCCGGCCAGCGGTCTCCGACGCGTTGCCGTTGAAATCGATCCGCCCTGCCGGTTTGGCCAGCACCATGCCAGAGGATTTCAGCGCCTCTGCCCCCAGGGTGACATGCCCGTTCCACCGGTCGAGCGCCTTGCCCAGCCACACATCGATCTCAGCGCGCGGCGCCGCAGCCGCCGTCCCGCTTCCCCGGCAGCCAAGAGCCGCCGCCTGCACTGGTCCGATCAGATGGGGCCGCTCATCCCTGATCGCCACGTCCAGCAAGGCGGTCATGCGGGTTGCGCTGCATCCGGCGATTGCCGCACGAGGCATGGCGGCGGCGAGACGGCCGTCAAAGCCCGACTTCAACTTACCCTTGCCTTCGATCTGCATGCCGACCGTCCCAGCGTCGGTATCGAGCCGGATGCGCGCATCCCGCAGCGCCAATGCTATGTCGGGCAAGCTGAATGGCGCCTTCGAGGTGGGGTCGCCGAATTTGTCGAGTTCCCCCAGCCGGAGCACGCCGCCGCGGTAAGATCCCCGCAACCGCACACCTCCCGCCCTGACCTCCGCCACATGCGGGGAAAGACCGGTAAAGGCGAGGTCCACCTCCACCCAGCGAGCGGTCAGGTCCGGATTTTTAGGATCACCAAGAACGATATTCTCGATGCGCTGGGTACGCAGGCCGATGTCTTTCAGGTCATAACTCGCCTGAACGCCCCTGCGGTTCATTTCCCGCCCGATGAAGTTTTCGGCGATGGGCGCCCGCTGGGTCCACAAAGCAACAAGGATCAGCGCCAGGGATCCTGTCCCGACACCCAGCCAGCGTAACCAGCCACGGCGAGATTCCTCTTCGCCGTCCTCATCTTCGATGCTTATGGCCAACCCCGGCTCTCAACCCTTATCCGTAACGCCTGCATAACGTCTGAGCTGCCTTAAAATATCCTTGCCCCGCATTTACGCAACGCATAGGTCCATTTCCCTGAACAGGGGATTATAAGGCATTGGCGGACAGGGATGTTGCGGTCAGCCATGATGGCGTGGGTCATCGCGCCCGGCTGCGGCAGAAGTTGGCGGAAAGCGGCGGCGAAGCGCTGCACGACCATGAACTGATCGAATATCTGCTCGCTCTCGCCATACCGCGGCGCGATACCAAGCCGCTCGCAAAGGCGCTGCTGCGGGAATTTGGCGGGATTGGGGGGCTGATGACGGCGGACTGGCAGGCGATCGCGCGGGTGCCCGGCATGGGCGACACCAGCATCGCAGCCGTCAAGATCGTGCATGCCACGCTGCTGCGCATGCTCCGCAGCGAAGTGGCCCAGCGGCCGGTTCTGGCAAGCTGGCAAGCGCTGCTCGATTATCTGCGCGCAGACATGGCCTATCTGCCGGTGGAGCGCGTCCGCGTGCTTCATCTCAACAGCCGCAACATGTTGATCCGTGACGAACATATGGGTGACGGGTCGATCGACCAAGCCGCCATCTACACGCGGGAAGTCATCCGACGTGCAATCGACCTCGGCTCATCCGCGCTCATTCTCGTCCACAATCATCCGAGCGGCTCTCCCGAACCGAGCCGTCAGGATATCGAGATCACCCGCCAAATCGCTGAGGCGGGCAAGCGCCTCAATATCGCGGTCCACGATCACATCATCATCGGATCTCAGGGCCACAGCAGCTTGCGTGCAATGGGGCTGCTGTAGAGTTTTCCCTTAGGCGTTGAATCCTACCGAAAGGAATTCAGGAACAGGACCGTTCCAGCCCTCGTCCGGACCATCGTCCTTGACCTCGGCCCGGCGCGGGCGCGCACCATTGCCTTGGCTTCTGGAGGCGCGCGGTTCTTCGCGGCGATCGTCGCGCCGCTTGCTGGAGCTGCGCTCCGCCTTCCGCTCACCCTCGCGGCGGGGCTCTTCCGCCTTTTCCGCTTTTGCAGCACCGGCAGGCGCATCGATCGTCTCGATCTTCTGCCCGATCAGCTTCTGGATATTGTCGATCGCTTCCGCGTCATCAGCCGTCACGAAGGTGAAGGCTGCCCCCTTCGCGCCCGCACGGCCCGTCCGCCCGATGCGGTGGACATAATCGTCGGGATGCCAGGGCGCGTCGAAATTGAAGACGTGGCTAACACCCTTGATATCGAGCCCGCGCGCCGCGACGTCCGACGCGACCAAGATATTCACCGTACCCGCACGGAACCGCTCCAGCTCGGCGATGCGCGCCGACTGGTCGATATCGCCATGGATCTCGCCGGACTTGAAACCGTGGCGCTGCAGGCTCTTGTTGAGTTCGCGCACCGTCGTCTTGCGGTTGCAGAAGATCACCGCGCTCTGCACGTCCTCGCCTTCGAGCATCGCGCGCAAGGCCTCGCGCTTCTTGCGCGAATCGACCTTGACCAGCCGCTGGGTGATGTTGGTGGACGCCGTTGCCGGACGCGCCACCTCGATCGACTTGGGGTTGCTCAGGAACCGATCCGCCAGCTTCTTGATCGGCGCGGGCATGGTCGCTGAAAAGAGCAGCGTCTGCCGTTGCGACGGCAGCTTCGTGCAGATTTCCTCGATATCCGGGATGAACCCCATATCGAGCATCCGGTCAGCCTCGTCGATCACCAGCATCGAACAGCCGTTCAGCAATATCTTGCCGCGCTGGAACAGGTCCATCAGCCGGCCTGGCGTGGCGATCAGCACATCGACGCCCTTTTCCAGCGCCTTGAGCTGATCCCCCATCTGAACGCCGCCGATCAGCAGCGCCATGTTGAGCTTGTGATATTTGCCGTATTTCTCGAAATTCTCGGCAACCTGCGCCGCCAGTTCGCGCGTCGGCTCCAGGATCAGCGAGCGGGGCATCAGCGCGCGGGCGCGGCCATGCGCCAATATGTCGATCATCGGCAGCACGAAGCTGGCGGTCTTGCCCGTCCCCGTCTGCGCGATGCCGATGATGTCCTTCATCATCAGGACAGGCGGGATCGCCTGCGCCTGAATAGGCGTGGGCGTGTCATATCCGGCCTCGTTAACGGCCTTCAAAAGTTCATCGGATAGGCCGAGATCGGCAAAAGTCATTCAATTGTCCGGGACAGAGGCTCTCCGCAACGCGCTCCTGCACCACGGAAATCGCGCGCGCCTTGCTGAAATATCGGCGTCTTGTCAAGAAATTCGCGCATTGCGGCCAGCTTAAACTCGGGTCAATCGTCGTGTTCCGCGTCTTCCAATCGCCTGAAACTGTCGATCACACAGCTCAGGCCACTGCGTGCCTGCAATTCGTCCCTACCTGAACAAAGCGACCCGTCATCATCAGGCTCGACATAGAAACCCGAATAAAAGCCGGTAGAGCTGCACCCCCGCTCCAACCTCGCGCGGTAGCGGTGGTTGTCCGCCAGCAGCAGATCGACTCCATGCCCCACCACGACGCTGGCCGACCGGATCGACCGCAGCGCGATACAGCGCGGCCCTTTCCTTTCCTTCCACTCACGTCCCGCCTGGGGAGCAATGCGCGCGGGCGCACGACCCTTTTTCGCCATCGGCACGCGGATGATGACCCGTTGCTCGATCGACATCTGAGCCATCTGCACAGGCCCGGCAGTGGGTGCGACAAGGAGCAGCAGGACGGAATGAAGCAAATCGAACCCCTTTTGGGGCGGCACGCTATGGGCCGGTGGTTGAACCGTCGATGAATTCCGGGGCATAGCATCGTGTCATGATAGGACAAGAGATCATCGGCAGGTTCGCAGCGCTGCTGGGGCCAAAGGGCGTCATAACCGATCCGGAGGATATCGCGCCGTGGCTGACGGACTGGCGCGGCCGGTTTCATGGCGCCGCAGCGGCCATCATCCAGCCCTCCAGCACGCAGGAAGTCGCCGCGATCGTCTCACTTGCTGCCGAACTCCGCGTGCCGTTGGTGCCTCAAGGAGGAAACACGTCGATGGTCGGGGGCGCGACTCCACCGCAAGACGGGTCAGCGCTGATCCTCTCGCTGCGCCGGATGAACCGCATCCGATCGCTATCGCCGGAAGACAACCTCGCCATATGTGAGGCGGGCGTCATCCTCTCGACCCTGCACGATGCTGCCGAGGAAGTCGGGCGCCGCTTCCCTCTCAGCCTTGGCGCGAAAGGTTCAGCAACCATCGGCGGCCTCATCTCGACCAACGCCGGGGGCACCCAAGTGCTGCGCCATGGCACGATGCGCGCCCTGGTGGAAGGGCTGGAGGCGGTGCTCCCGGACGGAAGCATCTTGAACGGCCTGGAAGCGCTCAAGAAGGACAATCGGGGCTATGACCTCAAGCAATTGCTGATCGGCGCCGAAGGGACGCTCGGCATCATCACCGCCGCCTCGCTCCGGCTCGTCCCCGCGATCGCTGCCCGCGCGGTTGCATGGGTGGGCGTCGCCTCACCGGCCGACGCCCTCGCCCTCCTCCGCCTCACCGAAGCGCGGCTGGGTGACAGTGTCGAAGGTTTTGAGATCATCGCCGACGATGGTCTCGGCCATGTCCTCGCCCACATTCCCGGCACCCGCTGCCCGATCGAAACGCGTACGCCCTGGCACGTCCTGATCGAAGTCGATCATGCCGACCTGTCGCCACCCTCCCCCGAGGAGCGCCTGGAAACAGCACTGGCGGAAGCTCTGACCCAAGGCATCGCGATCGATGCCGCCATCGCCGTCAACGAAGCGCAGGCCGCTACATTCTGGCGCCTGCGCGAATCGCTCTCCGAAGCCGAACGCGCACAGGGCCCGGCGCTGCAATTCGACATCAGCGTTCCCGTCGCGCGCATGCCTGCTTTCATGATCGACACTGCTGCCGCTGCGGAACGAACATTCCCGGGCACCACCGCCTCCTCCTTCGGCCATCTGGGCGACGGGAATGTCCATTTCCATGTCCGTGCGCCGAAGGGCACGACAGACGGTCCAGCCTGGATCGCTGCGGACGGAAAAGCGATCAACGCCTTCGTCCACGATGCGGTCGCCGCCGCAGGCGGCTCCATCTCGGCGGAACATGGCATCGGCCAGATGAAGCGGGCGGAACTCGGCCGCCTCGCCAGCCCCGCACGGCTGCATGCCTTGCGCGCGATCAAGGCCGCCTTTGACCCGCTCGGCCTCATGAACCCCGACAAGCTGATCCCGCGCCCCGAAGAGGGCTGAACGCCACGGGCAAGACAAAGCAATTGCCTCCCATCGCCAAGGTCTTTATCGCCCTCTCCCAGTTTTTAGGAAAGGTGGCGCTTCCGCACGCGCTGCTTCGATAGAATGGAACAGATCATGGCTAGTGCGCCCGCCAATAACCTCCCCGTTTTCTACAACGACCTGCTGCCGCTCAGCAGCGTTGATCATGCGAGCTATCGCAGCCGGTCGGTGGAATCCGCTCCCTTCCTGACGAAGCAGCATGCCGTGCCGCTGACCGTCGACGAATTCGTCGCGGCCCAGCGTTTCGTGCCGATCATTTTTTCGGCAGGCGACGAAGCAGTGCCGCTGGCGCTGATGGGCCTGAACGAAGGCATCAACACCTTCCTGGACGATGAAGGCAAGCTGCGCGGCCCCGCCTATGTTCCTGCCTATGTCCGCCGCTATCCCTGGATGCTGGCGAAGCTGCGCCCGGACACTGACGAACTGTCGCTCTGCTTCGATCCCACCAGCGAAGCGATCGGCGAGTTCGAAGAGGGCCAGCCGCTGTTCGAAGATGGCAAGCCGAGCGAACTCACGCAGGGCGTGCTCAAATTCTGCGAGGATTTCGAACAGGCGGCCGCGCGCACGGGCCAGTTCATGAAGGACCTCAAGGAACTCGACCTGCTGATGGACGGCGAAGTCGCCATCCAGGTGCCCGGTAACGATCAACCCTTCGTCTATCGCGGCTTCCGCATGGTGAATGAGGAAAAGCTGCGCGACATGCGTGGCGATCAGCTGCGCAAGATCAGCCAGAACGGCATGCTTCCCCTCATCTACGCCCATCTCTTTTCACTCCAGCTGATCCGGGAAGTGTTCGAGTCGCAGGTTGCGCAGGGCAAAGGACCGATTTCCATCCCGCAAGCGCCTCAGCCCGCCGAAGCCTGAGGAAGAAAAACAACCTGGATCAAGCATGTTAAGGAAAAGCTTTTCGCTCGCCTCTTGAAAGTGAGCGGGGCCTTCTTTATCTTTCGAACATACGGCGCACCTGCCCCCCTTTCGGGTGTGTCGTATGGGCGCCTCCCCCTTTTGGAGGCGTCTCCTCCCTGAACCTTGGCCACCCCATGTATGACATGGGGTGGTTTTTTATGGGTCGAAGGACAATGGCGAAAGGCCGGGCGAAAGCGGTTTCGCTTGACGGCAAGCCCCTTCTCCCCCTAAACGCCACCGCCTGCCAGCCGCATGCGGCCAAGGCCCCTTCGTCTAGCGGTCAGGACGCGGCCCTCTCACGGCTGAAACACGGGTTCGATTCCCGTAGGGGTCACCACCTTCTTCCCACCGGAAATTTGCCAGCCTCAGCCGCTCACCTGCAAATGGCCGCCTAGATTTAACCATCGGCCTGGCGAACGCGCATTTATATGTGTTTTCTGAAGCCTGCGCATCTTTGTCGCGCTTCGATCGAACAAACTGGCGTCTCTGTCGTTTCACACCTGTCGAAACTGGAGACCAACCATGCGTAACACAATTTTATTGATCGCCGGACTGGCAGCCGCAGCCAGCGTGGGCGGCTGCTCGCGTGAAACGACGCGCGATGGCTTGCGCGGCGCTGGCATCGGTGCGGTTGGCGGCGCAGTGGCGGGCGCGATCGTGCCTGGCCTTGGCGTTGCCGAAGGTGCAGCCATCGGCGCAGCAGGTGGTGCTGTCGTAGGCGCAGCGACTTCGGATGGCGATCGCCGGTGGGAACGCGATCGTCGCGGCCGGGAATATTATATCGATCGCAACGGCCGCCGCGTCTACCGCTAAGCTGTGAGGCTGCCGCGCAACAGGCGCGGCGACAGGTAACATGGCCACAACTCAGGCGCAGCGATGGCAGGGTCGGGACAGGATCGTCCCTGCTGTCGCGGCGCTGTTGGTCAATGCCCTTATTGGCTATGCCTTGATCATCGGCCTGCGCGGACCGTCACTATGGCGCGCCGCCGTTGATCGTTCGCCACTCGCGCTGTTCGACCTGCAACCTTCCGCGCCGGAACGTCCAGAACCTCCGCGCGAGGCTAAGCGCGAGGGCGGAAGCCCCTCCGCTTCCCCGGCAGCTCCCATGCAAAAGCAACCAGCGCCGCCGAAACCCGCCGCCATCACTGCGCCCAAGCCAGTCATCGTAACGCCTCAACCCGCTCTACCCGCCGCCCCGTCATCCTCTATGACCAGCGGCGCAGGCAGCGCAGGCGGCGGCAATGGCTTTGGCATGGGCCAGGGAAGCGGAACCGGCGGCACCGGAACCGGTTCGGGCTCCGGCGAGGGAGACGGCGAAGGAGCCTTTTCTAGAGCCCGCCAGACCGCCGGCCGCTTCCGCAATTCGGATTTCCCCGACTCCCTGCGCGGCGTAGGCAGGGTGAAGATCGGCGTCCGCTACGCGATCGGTCCGTCCGGGCAAGTGGACAAGTGCGAGGTGATCGAAGGAAGCGGCTATCCCGAACTCGACGCGATGACCTGCCGCATCATCATGGAACGCTATCGTTTCCGCCCCGCCCGCGACCCTGACGGCTATGCCGTGACGGAGGTGCGGGAGGAAGATTATCGCTGGCGGGTCCGCTGAGCGCCACGTCCATCAGAGGATCAACGCCAACACCCACCAGCCCGGCAGCGCAGCGACCGCAAGCAATGTCCCCAGCGGCACCCGCGTGGCAGCCGTTATCCTGCGCCCCCCGACCATGCCGGAAAGCACCACCAACAACCCAAGGCTCGCCGCCATGAGCAATATGAACGGCAGCGCCTGCCAACCGAACCATCCGCCCAGCGCGCCCATCAGCTTGGCATCCCCGAGTCCCAGCCCCTCACGTCGCCGCGTCGCACGATAGCTGACCGCCACAAGCAGCAGCACGGCATATCCCCCCGCTGCGCCTATCAGCCGGTCTGCCAGCGTCACATCGGTCACCCACAGTCCCAGCGTCAGACCCAGAAAGGCGAGCGGCAAGGTCAGCGCATCGGGTAGCCAGAAGTGCCGCCAATCCAGCACAGCGAGCGTCAGGAGTAGCCATCCGAACAAAGCCCAACCCGCGCCCGCCAGCCCCGGCGCCGCCCCGCACGCCAGCGCTCCGATAACCGCGCAGCCCGCCTCCATCCACCCATGCAGCGGGTCGATCTTCGCGCCACATGTTCGGCATCGTCCCCGCAAAGCCAGGGCGCTGATCACCGGCACTAGGTCGATCGCGCCCAGCACTCGCCCGCACCCGTCGCAGGCCGACCGTCCGCCTGCGACGCCTCGCCCTTCCGGCCAGCGCAGCACCAGCGTTCCCAAAAAGCTGCCTGCGATCGCGCCCGCGGCCGCGCCCAGCACCGCCCACAGCGGATCGATCACAGCGTCCCTTCGACCGTCAAAACCCGGACGCCGCCTGTCCCGGCAAAGCCAGCCTTCGCCAGCGCATCGCCAAGCGCCGCGTCTGCCGTCTCCACCCGCATCTCGGCGACATAGCGGCCGGACCGCCATATCCGCAGGTTGATCTTCTCCAGTCCCGATTGGCTCACCAGCGGCAGCAGCAACGCCTCGCCATCGCAACTCGCCACGCCTGACAGCCCTTGCGTCAGGTTGAGGCCCGGAAACTGCCCCGCCATCTGCGCCCGCACCCGACCCTCGGCATGACCGCAGCGGTCGCCGGTAAAATAAGCCGTCACATCCTCCATCGCCAAACTCGCGATCGGGAGCGGCGCGAAGCTTCGGCCGAGCGGCACCGTCCCCGTCACATCATCGATGCCCAAGCGACCAAACCCCACCGTGAGCGCGCCGCTCAGATCATCCGCCGCGCCCTGCCGCCGCCAAATATCGAATCGCGCCCGTCCCATCAGCAACTGCACCGGCGACAAGGCGGCGTTGACCGTTCCGACCGGCATCGTGCCGAGCATGAGCTCGTCCATCCGCCCGCTCCAAAGCGTACCCCGCACCTCCCGCGCGGCGACGCCCAGCCGCTCAAGGCCGGACAGCCCCAGCGCGATCCGCATTGGCATGAACAGGATCAGCCCAAAGACGAACAGCAGCACGATCCCAATCCGCGTCCGCCGCGACCAGCCGAGCCGGCTCATCGCCCCGCCCCCCGCACCAGCACCGCCTGCACCGAAACGCTACCCGCCGTCGGCGAAGGTCGCGCGCTCATCGTCTCCACCCGCACGCCCTGCGCCTCCAGCGCCGCCAGCCAGGAAAACAGCGCCACCGGCCGCACCGACGCCATCGCAATCTCGATGCGCGCGCCGCCCTGCGCCTCAGCCCGCTCCAGCGTCAGTCCCGCCTCGCCCGCGCTCTGGCTCACCAACTGATCGATCCCCACCGTGGCAGAAGCACCCGCCACCCCACGCGGTAGCGTCTTGAGCAGCTTGACCTTCGCCCGCATCGCCGCATTGCGGTCGGTCGCCTCGATCAGCGCCTCTCGCGCCGACCGCTGCGCCGCCGCCAGCGGGTACAGCACGCCCAGCCACAGCACCACCACCGCCAGCAGCGCGAACATCACGCCCAGCATCCATTGCTCGCGCCGCGATCTTTCGCCCCACATGGTTTTCACCGCGTCCATCATGATCGCACCGTTATGTCAGCGAGCGCGCGCCCGCCCGGGTCCTGCGAAGGCGTCGCCGTGATGGTGAAGCCCGCGCCTTGCAACGCCAGCAGCACCGCGTTGATTTCCTCCACCTTCGCCGCCGCCAGCGTCGCACGGATCATCCCGTCCGGATCACGCGACAGCGCCGTCATCGACACGCCGGGCGCCTCCTGCAGTGCGTTCAGCAATCCCGCCACCGGCGCGGTAAAGGCATAAGCTCCCGCTCCGCGCGCCGCCAGTTGCCGCTCGATCTCCGCCTCGGCCTGGGCCAGGTCGCCCGCGCCCGGCACCACCTGCCGCGCCAGCGCCAGGCTTTCCGCATTCAGCCCACGCGCCGCCACATGCTGCCGCACGAGCACCGTCAGCGAAATAAGCAGGCTGACGAGCAGGATCAGCCCGCTCCACAGCACAATTCGCCGAAGCACGGCCTTGTCCGCGACCCGCCGCACCCGCTTGGCAAAGTCGCCCTGCCGCAGGTCGAGCGGCGGCCGCTCCAGCGCCTCGACCGCCCGCGCCTCCACCACATCGACGGGCACATCCTCGATCGGCGCGCCAGCCGCCAATATAGGCGCCAGGTCGCCACCAAATGCGATGCCCCTTCCCCTCAGCATCACCTCGCCACCCAGCGAACCACGCGCAAAGCCCTCGTCCGGCTCAGGCAGCAGCAGCGGCGCAGGCACGATGATGTCGGGGTCCAGCCCATGATGCTGCGCCCAGAGCAGCCAATGCTGCATGTCGCTGCGCGCCGCGACCGCAACGACATGCGGCCGGGCCGGAACGTCATTCTCATCGGCCGCCGCGAAAAGCTGATCGGCAGGCACGATCCCGCCCGCCAGCGCCGCCAGTCGCGCCGCCGCCCGACCCTGCCGGGGTGCGAGCTCGGGATATTCGGCCCAATGCAAAGTCACCATCGCAGCAGGCGGCACCAACATCACCACCGCGTCGGCAGGCAAGGCCGTCAGGCCGCACGCTGCCAGCCAGTTCGCCCCCTCGCCACGTTGCGTCACCGCACCATCGACGACCCGCATCCACAGCGGCTCGCCGTCTTCAGGCAGCGCGATGATCAATCCCTCCGCCACGCTCATGCGCCGGTTCCCCAGCTGCGGCGGATCAACCTCGCCGGGCTCTCCCGGGCATCGATCAGCGCCCGCTCAACCACTTGCGTACCCCCAACGTCCACCGTCACGTCCACCCCGAAAAATCCTGTGGTCAGCTTGACCTGATTGGCCGCTTCCTCAAGCGGATTGATGCCTTGGGCGGCGATTGGCGCCCAGAACTGCACTGTGCTGCCATAGCCCTCGGCGGGCCGCTGCACCAAATATTGCCGCGCCTGGGCGACGCTCACCTGTCCTTGGAGCAGCATCGCGAACAGCACCGCCTGTCCCGGCAGCAGCGTATTGACGTTGATCGGCGACAGATCCGATGTCGGCAATGCGCACACCCATGGCCGCGCCAGATCATAAATGGCGGGCGTTACGCCATGCACAGCCCGCAACTCGCTCGCATCCACCATGAAGCGATTGGCCGTGCGATAGGGCCGCGCCGCCTGCGCATAGACCTCATCTTCCGCGCTGCCCGGCTGCGGCACGCTGTCGCTGTCGATCCAGTCGGCCAGCGACGCCGCCGCCACCTGCGCCTGACGCGCATCGACGCCCAGCGCCTGCAACAATGCCTGGAATTGCGACACGCCGACCGGCCGCACCTTCAGATTGGACTCATTCTCGCCAGCCACCACGCTGTTGAGGTTGAAGCAATTGCCCGCGTCGCTCACTCGTGCACTCGCCGCTCCGCCCGGAACAGCAACCGGCTGCGGCGTCCCCATCCAATTCCCGGCCAGTGTCGTCTTGCCCGGACTGGCGGCGACCAGATCGCCGATCCGCAGCCGCGCCATCTCCACGCCCGCGTCGGCAAAGGCGCGCGCCTGATCCACCGCGCCGCCATTTCCCGTCATCCGCGTCGCAAGCGCCAGCCGCTCCAACGCCGTTGAAGCAACCACCGCCATCACCGCGACCAGCAGCAACACCGTCAGCAGCGCCGCGCCGCGCTCGCCTTTCTTCCCGGGATCAGGCACCGGCCATCTCCCCTTCCAGCTTCTCCGCAGGCCCGGGTCCCACCAGAAAGCGCAGGGTAACGGGCGGCTCGCCCGTGCGCGTCACCGTCATTTCGACAGCGCGCGGCATCAGGTCGGGTTGCGTCGGGATCCACTCATTGCGCCACTCGCCCTGCCCATCGCGAAAGCGCAGGGCGACATCATCGACATGATCCAGCAGCGTGGCCGGATCATCCCCGGCCGCGCCATCGACCTGCGCATAGGTGCGCCGCTCCAACCGACCCTGCCGCACCCAATATTCGACCTTTTGCAGCGAAGGGCGTGGCAGATCGCCCAGATTGTCCCATCCGCCCCGCACGAACTGCATCACCGGCACGGCCTCGCCCTCCCGGTGCGACCAGAATGCAGGGGCGAGCGTCCCTGCCTCTGTCCGGCTAATGCGCGGCACCGCCTGCCCAAGATCGGCCGCGAGCGCTCCGCCTGCCCGCTGAACGGCGGCCATGTCATCCAGCCGCGCCTTCACCTGCGCCTGTGCCGACACGCTGTTGCCGAGCAGCAGCACGCCCGCCGCCGCCAGCATCGCGAAGATCATCAGCGCCACCAGCAACTCGATCAAGGTAAAGCCCGCCTGCGCCCGGCCTCCCCCCCGATCGGTCCGATCGGAACGGAGAAGGCCGGTATTCGACCTCGATCCCTGCTGATCCCGGCGCCTCATCACTGCACCGCTCGCACAAAGCTCAACACGACCGGCGACGTCCCCGCCTGCCCACTTACCGTCAAATCGACCTGCAACAGCCGCTTGTCGCTCGTCGCCTTCACCATCCGCACCCAATGCCAGCGCTGCCCGCCATTCTCGACATCACCTTCTTCGCTCCCGATCGAAGGCGGCGCGGCATCGGTCTGCACCTCCACCATCAGGTTGCGCGCGACGATCTGTCCCAGGGCCTTGCTGTCGAGGTCCGCAGCCGTTCGCAACGTCACCCCCTGCAATCGCACCAGCGCCAGCGCCGCCAGGCTGAACACGGCAAGCGCCACCAGCATCTCCAGCAGCGTGAAGCCCCCCTCGCTCGCTGGAGCCGCTCTTCCACCAGCTAGAGCCGCCCCCTCACCCGTTCGGGCTGAGCTTGTCGAAGCCTGTCCTGAGCGCCTGCTGCAAGTAGGCAATCGAAGGGCCTCTTCCTTCCTTTCAGAGAGAAGCTTGAGAACCCAGCGCCTACCCACCGACCATGACCTTTCCAGCCATATCGACGGTGACGGACACCCGCTCCGCCTCCCGCGCCAAGGTCACGGTCATCGGATCGGTCGGCAACCCCGTCCCATCAAAACCAATCTGCTGCCGCCCGTCCTTGCCAAGCAGCGCCCGTGTCCCCGACGTCCAGTTCGCCGTCACGAACGGCTTCTCCTCCACCGGCACCCATTGCCCGCCATCGCGGCGCTGAAATCCATAGCCTGATGCGGACACCCACACCCCCATTGGCCGCGCAGTCACGACCGCTTCGTCGCGCGCGGCGGCAACGCGCGCGGCAAAGCGATCGGCATCCTCGACAACCCGTCCGCGCGGATCAGGCATGGCAAGCACCACAGCAGCCGAAATGAAGCCGATGATCGTCAACACGACCATCAGCTCGATCAAGGTGAAGCCGCACTCGTCGGAAGGCGAGCTCTCGGCCTCAAAGCTCGCTGGAATAAATATCCGCATTCTCGCTCTCGCCGCCCGGCTGGCCGTCCGCGCCCAGCGAACTGATGTCGAACGCGCCCTTCCGCCCTGGCACCGCATAAGTGTAGGCGCGGCCCCACGGGTCCTGCGGCAGCTTCTTGATATAGCCGCCCCGGCGATACCGTTGCGGCTGCGCCAGCGAAGCGGGCGGATTGATCAGCGCCTGCAATCCATCCGTCTGCGAAGGATAGCTCAGATTATCAAGCCGATACTGCTCCAGCGCCTGCTCGATCGTCGCAATATCCGCCTTCGCCTTCTCCACCCGCGCCGTGTCGGTCGCCGGAATGACGTTGATCGCCACGATCGTCGCCAGCAACCCGATGATGACGATCACCACCATGAGTTCGACCAGCGTAAAGCCGTGTTCGGCGGAACGCCTCGAAAAGGTGAAGCCATCCTCGCCTGCGTTCCGGCCTCCGTTCGCACCGGGCTTATCGAAGTGCCCTTCCTCTTTCTGGAAAAAGCGCATGGCTCTGGAAATAGACATAATCACTCCTCAAGCCCCCGTAAGGCTCTGCAATTGCAGGATAGGCAGCAGGATCGACAAGATGATCACCGCCACGATCCCGCCCATCAATATGATGATCACCGGCTCCAGCATGGCGAGCGCGGCGGAGGTGAAGCTGTCAAACTCCCGCTCCAGATAATCGGCTGCCCGCTCCAGCATCGTGTCCAGCCGCCCCGCGCTCTCCCCGCTCGCCGCCAGATAGACCAGCAGCGGCGGAAATACGCCCGCGCGCCGCAATGCCGCCGACAGACTGCCGCCACCGCGAATGGCCTCGACAATCTCTTCCGAAGCCTGCCGCAACACACGATTATGCACCGTCTGCGTGGTAAGCGACAAACCCTCCATCAATGGCAGGCGGCTTGCCACCATGGTCGACAAGGTCCGCGCCATGCGCGCCGCATGCAAGTCGCGGATCAACCGCCCCAGCAGCGGCAGCCGCAACAACGTCGCGTCAAATCGATAGCGGAAGGCTTCGACCTTCAAGGCGCGCCAGAAGGCAAAAGCGCCCACCGCGATCAGGATCGCCAGCAGCCACCAATAGCCCGCCAGAAAAGCCGAAATCCCCATCACCATGCGCGTCAGCAGCGGCAGGTCCTGCCCCACCGTGTCGAATTGCTCCACGACTTTTGGCACAACGAAGATCATCAGCGCCGCGACCACGCACACGGCAAAGGCAGCCAGCACGCTTGGATAGGCAATCGCCGTCAGCACCTTGGACCGGATCACCGCCTGTCGTTCCATCAGGTCGGACAGGCGCTCCATGATCGTCGGCAGGCTGCCGGAGCTTTCACCCGCAGAGATCATCGCCCGATACAGCGCCGGGAAGCTCCTTGGCTCCGCGCCCAGGGCATCCGCCAGCCGCCGCCCTTCCAGCACGCCTGAATGCACCTTGCTGACGATCGCGCGCACATGCTCCTGCTCGCTCTGCCGGCCGATCGTCCGCAGCGATTCCTCCAGCGGGCTCACCTGGATCAACGTCGAAAGCTGCCGCGTGAACAGCGTCAATTCCTTGGCCGACAGCCGCGGCGCGCGCAGGGAAAAGGCCGCGCGCCTGGCCGCCTTCTCCACCACGCCCGGCTCGATCCGCACGATGAACAGTTTGCGCGCGTCCAGCTTCGCCCGCGCATCCTCGACCGTCTCGGCCTTCACCTTGCCGGTGCGTTCCTTGCCCGCCGGATCGATGACCAGATAATCGAACTCAGCCATCGGCGATGGTTTCCACCTCCGCCGCGTCGCGCCGCGACACGCGAATGGCTTCTTCCGCCGTGGTCTGCCCGTCGCGCACCAATGCCCGCGCCGCAGACCCCAGATTGGGTGCGTTCAGGAAAGCGTGCCGCGCGATCAGGGATTCATCGCCGCCATCGTTGATCAGGCGGCGGATCGTGTCGTCCACCCGGATCGCTTCGAACACCCCGATCCGGCCCTTGTATCCGGTTCCGTTGCACTGCTCGCAACCCCGCGCCCGATAGATGATCGTTCCGGGATCGAAACCAAGGAGTGCGCTCGCCGATTTGTCCGCCTGCACCGGCTCGCGGCAATGCTGGCACAGCCGCCGCACCAGCCGCTGCGCAATCACCGCGCGCAATGTCGATGCGAGCAGGAAAGGCTCCACCCGCATGTCCCGCATCCGCGTGATCGCGCCGACCGCATCATTGGTATGCACGGTCGACAGCACCAGATGCCCCGTCAGCGATGCCTGAACGGCAATCTCCGCCGTCTCCCGGTCGCGAATTTCGCCGACCATCACCACATCAGGGTCCTGCCGCAGGATCGCCCGCAACCCGGCCGCGAAGGTCAGGCCCACCTTCGCATTCACCTGCGTCTGCCCGACCCCCTCGACCGCATATTCGACCGGGTCCTCCACGGTCAGGATATTGCGCGTCCCGTCGTTCAACTGCCTCAGCCCCGCGTAAAGCGTCGTCGTCTTGCCCGACCCTGTAGGACCCGTGACCAGGATAATCCCGTTCGGTTCATGCAATCCTTCACGAAAAATCCGGTCCGCCGCCCCCGCCATGCCCAGCAGGTCAAGGTTCATGCCCGCATTCTCCTTGTCGAGAATACGCAGCACAACCCGTTCCCCCGCCCGGCTCGGCAGCGTCGAAACGCGCACGTCCAGCAACTTGCCGCCCAGCGTCAGCCCGATGCGCCCATCCTGCGGCACCCGCCGCTCCGCTATGTCCAGACGCGCCATCACCTTGATACGGCTCACGACGACCGGCGCGACATGCGGCGGCATCCGCAAGGTTTCGCGCAGCACCCCGTCGATCCGCATCCTCACGATCAGCCCCGTTTCATAAGGCTCAATATGAATGTCCGAAACGCCCTGTCGAGCAGCCTCCGCAATGATGCCGTTGATCAAGCGGATCGCTGGAGCGTCATCCGCGCTGTCGAGCAGATCGTCAGCGGTTGGAATGTCGGCGGCCAATATGTCCAGCTCGTCCGCCCCGACTTCCAGCGAACCCGCCATGGCGGCCGCGCTGCCCTCCATCGCATAATGGTCGGACAAATGCCGATCGAACTGCGGCCCATCCACGAAGCGCACGTCGAAGCTGCGCGCCAGATGCCGCCGCACCTCCAGCAGTACGCGCGGATCGCTCCCCTCGCGCACGGCGATGATCAGCCGCTCGCCGTCCAGCGGCAGCATGACGACGCCATGCTTGCGCGCGAAGACATAGGGAATATCGACGGCACGCGGTGCAAGGTGCAGGGGCTCGCTCCCTTGCGGGCCTGCGTCCGTCACCGTCGTTCTCCACTTGCCGGAACGTCCACTGGCCGCACCACGCCGCTCGATTGCCGCATCGTCGGCTCGATCACCTGTGCTTGAGGCGGAGCCTCGGCTCCCGGCTGCACCACCGCATCGCCAGCCTGCATAGGCGCAGGCGGCGTCGCGCCCATATAGTCGCGCACCAGTTCATCGATGCTGGGTTCGGCATCGGGATTGCGCGCCATCTGCATGTTCCGCACATAGCCATAGCGTTGCTGCGTCAGCCGCTGCGCATCTTCCTTCGACCTCAGGATCGTCGGGCGGATGAAGACCATGAGGTTCGTCTTGCTCCGACTCTTGCTGCGCGATTTGAACAGCTCACCAAGGCCCGGAATATCGGACAGTAGCGGAATACGCTCGATCGTCTTGCGCTCATTGTCGTCGAGCAGTCCGCCCAGTGCCAATATCTCGCCATCATCGACCGTAACCGTTGTTTCGATTTCGCGCTTGTTGATGATGAGGTCGCTGTTGTTGTTCGACACCGGCCCCGCGACGCTCGACACTTCCTGCTTCAGGAACAGCTTGATCGCGCCGCCCGTGTTGATCTGCGGCTTCACCTCCAGCTTGATGCCGACATCCTGCCGCTGCACCGTACGGAACTGATTGTCGAAATTCTGGCTCAGCGCTTCGCCGGTAGTGATCGGCACCTGCTGCCCGACCAGGATCGACGCCTTCTGGTTGTCCAGGGTCATGACAGAGGGCGTCGACAGGATGTTGCTGTCCGTGTCGGATCGAACGGCGTTGATGATTGCGCCGAAGATGCCGTTGCGTCCGATCTGTGTCGCCACCCCGCCAAAGCCGCCGGTCGCGTTCATCAGACTATCGACTGCCGCCTGCTGCAATGTGTTGGCTAGGTCGCCATTCTGACGGGTCTCAGTTGTCGTTCTGGTTCCATCAGGCGCCACTACCGTTGTCGTGGTCGTGCCAAGATCATTGGCAGCAACAGCCCCCGCCAGAGTCAGCAGATTGGGCGAAGCGTTGGAATAGTTGGTCGCCGCGAAGCCCGTCTTCGTGCTGCCGATCAGGAACTGCACGCCCAGCTTCTTGGCGGCGGCGTCGCTAATCTCGACGATGATCGCCTCCACCAGAACCTGCTCGCGCCGCGTGTCCAGTTGCCGGATGGTTTCGCCCAGCATGCGCTGCACATCACTGTTGGCCGCGACGATGATCGCATTCGCCCCTTCATAGCGAGTGACGATCGCTGGGCCGCGCGTCGAAATGCCGCTGCCTGATGATCCGCCAGCGTTCATCACCGCAGGCGCGGCCGATGCTGGAGGCACGGCCGATGGAGCCCCCGCCGCCGCTGGGACCGACGATGTCACAGCAGAGCCGGTCGATTGCCCCACCAGTTGCTGCAATACCGGTAGCAGCTTTTCGGCGTCCGCATGTTCCAGCCAGTAGACACGGATTTCCGTGCCGCTCGCCGCTTGCCGGTCAAGGTCGCGCGCCATTTGCGCCAGCCGCGCCACCGTCCCGGCATCGCCACGAATCGCGACCGAATTGCTGCTGTCGATCGGCACGATCGTCGCCGCTCGTTGTGCGCCTTCGCCACTGCTTTGTACGAGCGCCTGAAGCGATGTCGCGATTTCCCGCGCGCCCGCATTGCGCAGAGTGACGGTCAGCGTGGCCGCCGTGTCGCGGTCGATCCGAGCCAGCACTTGGCGAATGCGGCCGATATTGTCGGCATAATCCGCCACCACCACGCTGTTGCCCGCGCGATTGGCGGTCACTGACCCATCCTTGCTGACCAGCGGCCGCAAGGTTTCCAGCGCGCTTGCCGCATCGATCGATCGCAGGCGAAAGACCTCCGTCACGAACTGGTTGCGATTAGCCCCACGGCCCACCACGCTGGGCTGCCCCGCCGCGCCATCGGCTGGCTGGATGCGATAAGCCCCACCCGGCGCCGGCACGGCCACAAGGCCGTTGGCGCGCAGGGTCGACAGGAAGATCTCGAAATATTCCGATCGCGACAACGGCCGGTCGGTGACGACCGACACCTTCCCCTGCACCCGATTGTCGATGATGAAGGTACGCCCTGTCACTCGCGCGGCGTCCTGGATGAAGGCACGGATGTCAGCGTCACGGACGTTGAGCGTCTGCTGGGCCAGGACCGGCGCGCCCATGGGCGACGCGAGCGCGAGGGCAGTAGCAGCGGAAAGAAGGAGTTTTCTGGTCATTGGCCTTGCAGGGTCAGGTTGATCGTCGAAAGGCCAGCGCCCCTCTCGACGGCCAGGGAAATGCGCGCCCCGGGCATGATTTTGCCCTGCAGCGCCTGAAGGTCGCTGGGCGAGCCGACCGGCTGTCCATCGACCTGGGTGATGACATCGCCGGGCTGGAAACCGGCGTTCTGGAAAGTGGGTCCCCTGGCCGTCAGGAAGAGGCCCGTGATACGCCCATTCTGCATGCGGGGCGCAAAGCCGATGTCGCGCTTCAGCCCGTCCGCCGTGGGATTGTCGATGCCGCCCGCCGGTGCCGGAACGGCGCCGCCTTCGCCCGGCGCAGCAGCGGGCGCGGGCTGGGATTGATCAAGGAATATCTGCTCTTCCGCGCCGCCGCGATCGATAGTGACATGATCGAACGCCACGGCCTTCAACAGGACGCCAGGCAATATCTCGTCACCCACCGCAAAACTGTTCTGCACGCCGTCAGGTCCAGCGATGATCGCCGACCCAAGGCCAGACCCCTCGTTCAACCGAATGCCATAGACGGTCAGCGCAAGCGAAGTGACCACGCCGCCGTTGGCCAGTTGTTGCGGACCAGCGCGATAAAAGGGGTCGAAGCTTGAGAAGAGCGCCTGACGCGCAGCGAAATTCGGAAACTGCGCCTGCCGCCCTTCCCACGGACCAAAGCTGCCGACCGGCGTCAGCAGCGGCCAGATCAGCCTCGCGCACTGCACCGTCAGCAGCCCCAGCAACAGCTTCTCGACCACCCGCAGCCAATCGATGGGTGCCAGGCGGCTGCTAAGGCCCTGAAAGTTACTGCGAAACGGCACGCGCATGGAACTTGGTGATCCCCCTTGACACCCCGCGCTGCTAGGCAATTGTTTTTACTGCTGGATGACAAAAATGTGACCTATCCATGACAGGCGCAATCCGCAAGCGACGGCGCTTGCATTTAGAGCGCCAGACGGTAGCAAAAATGTCATATCACTCGCCCAGTGCAGCGCTCATGCGGAGCCCATCCATCCCTGTAGCTGCCGATGCCGACCCGAAATGGATCGCTTCACATCCACGCGTGCAGCGGGTGCCTAGCCGCGACCTCACGCTGTTTATCCAGCGCGACTTCCTGACGGCGGAGGAGTGCACCGGGCTGATCGAGCGGATAGAAGCGCGCCGTCGCCCCTCCACCATCGCCGATGCCAATGGTGACACGGCCTTCCGCACCAGCGAGACCTGCGATCTTGACACAGCGGACCCGTTTGTTGCCGCAATCGACGAAAAGCTCGCAGCCTTTGCGGGCATCGATCCGGCGTTCGGAGAACCAATCCAGGGACAGCGCTATGCCGTGGGTCAGGAATTCAAGCCCCATACCGACTATTTCGATCCCGCCGGGCTGGACTTCGTGCGCTACTGCTCCCTTTCCGGCAACCGCACCTGGACGCTGATGGTCTATCTCAATCAACCTTCGGCGGGCGGCGCGACCCGTTTCGTGAAGATCGGCAAAATGGTGCAACCGGAAAGCGGAAAGCTGTTGGCCTGGAACAATCGTCTGGAAACAGGCCGATGTAATGACGCCAGCCTGCACCATGGGATGAAGGTGCGCAGCGGCGTCAAATACATCATCACCAAATGGTATCGGGAAAAGATTTGGGTGGAGTCTTAGCGCCAAAAGCCCTTCATGTCCGCCAGCGCCTCATAAGCGTCCTCAGCCGCAGCCAACAGTTTCTTCTTGCTGCGCGCGCTGCCTAACAGTTCAGCATCGATCGGCAGCCCATGCCGCGCCAATATCGTGCCTGTGCTGGCAAGGTCATTGAGCGCGCCCAACTCATCCTGCAAATTTTCCAGCGCTTCGATATAGCGGCCATAACGCCGCTGCTGCTTCTTGCCAGCGAAGAGGCTTGCGAAGAATTCTGCCGCGTAGCGCAGCTTCTTTGCCTTCTTGCGTACTTCATGACGATGTTCATCGTCCAGCTTGGCCAGGCGGGCCGCATGTTTGACCACGCAATGATGGAAATGCTGCAAGCGGTCGGCGGCAAATGCTTCCGCGCCCTCATCGTCATTACCGTCAGCCCCACAGAGTGTTAGCCACTCCACGATATCCAACATCAGCGTACGCGCGCGAAGGGAATGGAGCGTTTCGATCACTCGTCCATGGACGACTGCCCGGGCCTCGCTGATCTGCTCATGCAGACCGCCGGGATTGATCCGCTCGATCAGCACATCCAGGTCGCGCGCTTCGCCCAGCAACTTGGCCAACCATCGCAAATCTTCCTGGAATCGCGTGACATCCTGATCCGCCAACTTCGCCTTGAACAGCGTGAAGGCGGAACGGAGCCGCCGAACGGCCACGCGCGCCTGGTGCAATGCCGTGGGGTCATACTGATCCAGCAGCAGATCTTCATTCAGCCGATATTGCCGCACACAAGCCCGGACGATGGTGGCGAACGCCTCTTGCGCACTGACGCCAGCGTTCAGCGTCAGCGGTTCAGCCTTGAAGCAGGAAGGCGCCGACGCAAGCAGCCGATACCCCCTCTCGGATTTCGCCACGACCCCCAGCCGCACCGGCACGGTTGCCTCAATATGGCGCGCCAGGGAGAATAACGCGGCGGGCTCCCCGGTCTTTATCTCCAGCTCGGCCTCACAGATCGGCGCCTGCCGCTCGCCTGCGCGCACCCATCCACGGTCGAGCACAAGCTCGATCTCGGCCGCGCCTTCCTTCACAATCCATGTTCGCCGCTCGACCTCGACTTCGAAGGCAGGCTCGACCATTTCCGCCGCATCGCCTAGGATAGCGGCAAGCGGCGTACGGCTATCGATCACCGGCTCATCAGAGGCGACAGGCATTTCCCATTCGGCGCGCGCAAAAATGCCGCCGCCCTGGCCGCCGTCATCGGCCTTGACCGTCTGGACGCGCTTCTTTCCCGACTTGCGGACCCGCAACGTATATCCCGACTTTTGAAGCTGCCGATCGCGAGTGTCGAAATAGATGGCGCGAAGTTCAGCCCGCTGGACGTCCTCCGGCAGCAGGGGCAGTTGCTGAAACGCATCCGCCGCTTCGCGCGAAAGTTCCAGTTTCAGTTCGACTTCCTGATCCACCGCAGCCTCCGATTGCCTTGATCGGCTATCACAGATCGGGAGAACGCACGAACCCTGTAAACGGCAAAGCGGCCGACCCACGCCATGCGAATCGGCCGCTTTGCTTAGACATTGCCGATGAGATCAGAAGGCTACGGTGAGCGAAGCCGCGATGGTGGTCCCAATCTTGTAGCGGTTGTAGAACACCTTGTTGCCGCCAAGCTGTTGGAACTCCTGGAACTTGCGGCCGGTGATGTTACGGGCTTCAAACTTGAACTCGCTCTTCACCCCACCCGGCAGGGTCACGCCCTGACGCGCGACGAAGTCCAGCGTCAGGCCCGGCTTTTCCTTGATGTCAGGCTGAAGATTGGGCCCACGGCTTGTGACGCGGGGGCTGGCATAGGTGAGCAACAGCGTCTGCTGCGACAGCCTGTCCGTATCCTCTAGCCCGATCTGGAAGTTCACCAGATGGTCCGACTGACCGGTCAGCGGAGCGCCATCTTGGAAATAGTCCGACGCGGCAGGCAAAGGGCCCGTCGTGTAGCTATAAGGGATGGTCGTATCCCCCTCACTCACCTTCAGTTTCGACTGGGTATAGGTGTAATTGCCGATCAGGACGATCCGACGCGTCTGAAAAAACGGCGAGTTCGACCAGCCATCGAGCGGCAGATATTTCTGCGCCTCGAACTCCGCGCCGTACAGCTGCGCTTCGGGTGCGTTGGCGAAGCTGGTCGTCACCGCATAGGTGTCGGTGATCGTCGTGAAGGTTTCGATGGGGTTCTTGATCTTCTTGTAGAAGGCAGCGGCTGTCAGCCGTTCTTCACGCCCAATATACCATTCTGCACGGATATCGCCGTTCCACAACTCGCTGTCTTGCAGGAAAGGATTGCCGCGGAAGAAGCGGTTGGACTCGGTGTCCAGATAGGGTTGGGCGATCAATTCGCGGAACTGCGGCCGAGCGATGGTCTTCGATCCACTCACCCGGAATTGCAGGTCCTTCGCCGCTTCAAGGGTGACGGTAACAGCGGGCAACCAATAGTCTTTTCGGATCTGGTTGAACGGCGTCACGCCGGTGCTGTAAACATCGACGCCGGTCACGGACTGCCGCCCCTTTTCATAGCGGACACCAGCGTCGAACGACAGACCCGGCAGCACCGACGCCTTCACCTGGGCATAGCCTGCATGGGTACGCAGCGCCGCGTCATAGACGGGATAATTGCCCGAAAATTCCAGCAGGCTGATGTCGAACAGCTGGATCGACGCGTCCGACAGCAGATAGTCAGGGCGCAACTGCTGCACCGGCACCGGCAGGTTGGTGGCGTCGAAATGCAGCTCATAGCGCGATGAGCGGCGCTTCGTGTCGCTGAACGCATAACCGACCGTCGCCGACACATCGCGCGAGAATTTGTAGCTGAGATCCCAACCAGCCGACCACAGATTTTCATTCAAGTCGCTGAAGGTGATCGAAGCGTCGCCGCGCTGGCGATTGAGCGCGTTGACGAAGCGGTCTCCAACAGGATCGACTGCCAGATCGCGGTTGGTGCGGACATATTCGAACTCGCGCTCATAGGGCGCTTCCCGTTGCGAGTTGGCATAGCCGCCGCGCACATCCAGGCTCAGCGCGTCGCTCAGCTTGAATTCGCCAACCAGCTGCGTGTCGATCAGCTGCCGCTCATACCAGCCGGTCTGCTGGTTGAGATAATCCGCACCCTGAATCTGGCCGTCATTCTGGCCGATCGCCAGAGCGCTGCGTTTCAGCGTGTCGCGGATATAGACGTTGGTCCAGCGGAGCTTCTGATTGCCGAGTTCAAGGCCAAAGCCCAGCAGGCCATTGACCGTTACATCATTTTCAGTGCTGATCTGGTTGTAATTGCGGCCCGCGCCTGCGGCGACATCCAGCGACGCCTGCTGCAGGTTTTCACGCGTCCGCCACTTGTTGCTATAGGATGCGGTGACAAGAACGCCAAAGCGGCCATCACTGCCGACATCGAAAGCGGTGCCGCCGTTGATCGAAGCGGAAAAGTTGAACGGCAAGCTGTTCGTGCGCTGCACGACAGAGGTGTTGCTGTTCTGGAACTGGGTCGCAATCGCGCGCAGGTCCGCGCGTGGAATGTTGGAGAATGGCGTGCCGCTGTTGATGGCGTTGACAAGGAGCCCCGGCACGTCGCGGGTGCCGTCATCAAAGCCGGTCCAGTCGGACTTGCTGCCATAATGGGTGTAGCCAAGCTGACCCGATGTTTCCGTGTTCGCCGAGCTGCCGACGCCGATTTCCAGGAAACTTTCGACCGGAATGGCCTTAGTCGTCAGGTTGATGACGCCGCCACCGAACTCGCCGGGGAAGTTCGCGGAAAAGCTCTTCTGAACCAATGTCGAAGCGATCACACTCGTCGGGAAGATGTCGAGCGGGACGACGCGCTTGAGCGGTTCGGGGCTGGGCAGCGGAGAACCGTTCAGCAGCGCCAGCGAATAGCGGTCACCAAGGCCGCGCACATAGACATAGCCGCCCGACACGACCGACAGGCCGGTGACGCGCTGCAAGGAACCCGCAATGTCGCCTTCGCCGGTGCGCTTGATGTCTGCGGCCGACAGGACGTTCACGACCTGCGGCGCTGCCCGCGACACATTGGTTGTCCGGCGGCCGGTCACTACGATATCGGAACCAGGGATCGAGACGTCGACATTGCCGGACTGCGCGTCGGCTTCTTCCGAAGCGCTCGGAACGCCGGACGTCGGAGCGGAATCGCTTGCCGAGGGCGTCGAACCGGTTGAGGTCTGCGCCATCACCGACGGAGCGGACAGCGCGGATGTAATGAGCAGCAGGCGAGCCAGGCTGAGCGGCTTCGACATGGCTTAGGTCCCCCTTGGGATGAAATTCTTTGCAAAGAGGGCGGGGAAGCGCCGTTGCACGCTCCCCCGCCCCTGTTGAGGTCAGGTCAGATCAGGTCGTCGGAATGGCCGTGCAATTGCCGCTGGCGCTGCCGAAGCTCGCCGTCACGGAGTTGCAGGTCCAACCGGCATACCAGGTGTCATTGCTGTCCTTGACCGCGCCGACATAGTTGGTCGTGGTGAAGGCGGCATCGATCGTCTTGGGATCGGTCGCCGGACGCGCCGTTTCGGTCGCACCGTTGATGAACAGGCTGGTCAGCGACGGGGTGTAGCTGATCGTGCTGTTTGGGCCGGCTTCGAAGATCGACTGGACCACTGCTGCGGTCACGCCGTTGTTACCCTTGTAGGGGGTTGCGGGCAGGCACTGCATCGAAACGGAGATGTAGCGCGGCTTGCCTGCATCCTGCAGAGCCGTGTCAGCATCGCGAACCGTCGTCGCGCTGTCGATGCGCAGGCAGGTCTGGGTGGGGCTGACGATCAGGCCGTTTACCAGCGTCAAGTCAGCACCGCCGCGCAGCAGCATCGCCGAGCCGTTCGAGCCAGTGGTCGAACGATTAATGGCCGTGAAGTTTGCGACCTTCAGATACTGGCGCGGCAGCACGTCTTCGCCGTTGTTCGATGCCGACCCGCCGTTGGAGTCGGTCTCAAGGAAGCTGTCGCCGATGTTATTGCCTTCGCGCTGGACGCTCAGCAGATACTGAACCGTGCCGCGGAAACCGACGTCAGTGTCCAGATTGTCGTCTTCGTTGCCGGTTAGCACCAAGTAGCGAGGATGGGCGCTGCCGCCAAAGATTTCGATGCCATCGTCGGAGCTGTTGTGGACCTGGATGTGGTCAAGCTGTGTACCGGTGCCGACGCCCGAAGGGGTCAGGCCCTGAAGCTCGCTCGAACCCGACAGGACGAAGCCGGAATAGCGGATCTGGACATAGCTCATGCGGCCCGAGCTGTCGGCGTCGTTCGCGCCGCCATACAGGGCGTTGCTCGCGCCTTCCGTGTCGCGTTCACAGGCGGTGGTGCCTGCAGCAGCGGCGGGAGCCAAGCAGTCCGTGATCTTCGCGCGGCCAAGCAGCACGACGCCGCCCCATTGACCCGACGACTGGTCGGTGACGGTGCCCAGAACGTTTTCACGGCTGGTGAAGATGATCGGC
Organism: Sphingobium sp. S6; assembly: GCF_905120495.1. Taxonomy (NCBI): domain Bacteria; kingdom Pseudomonadati; phylum Pseudomonadota; class Alphaproteobacteria; order Sphingomonadales; family Sphingobiaceae; genus Sphingobium; species Sphingobium sp. S6. Next base: position 1,068,825 of record NZ_CAJHOG010000001.1, read on the forward strand.
TGCGAAGCGGTGCCAACGGCATTGATCTTGTTGCCGCGATTGACCGCCAGGAAGGTGTTGCCAGTGCCAGCGAAGATGACGACGCCCGGATCGATGCTGAGCGTCACGGCGGTGTTGGTGCTCGCCGCGCCCTGATCGGTGCCGACATCGACGCGACCCGGCATAGAATAGACGACGCCCGCAACCTTCGCGATCGCGGTTGAGCTGTTGAAGCGCGCCGGGAAGCCGCAATTGCGCCAGGTGCTCGTACCGTTGGAAATGGTGCCGAGATCCGTCAGCTGGTCAGATCCTGCGATGCTTGGACAGTTCGCGGCCGGAGTTACGACGCCCGGCGTGGGCGTAGGCGTACCCGGCGTGGGAGTCGGTGTCGGCGCAGGCAGGACGATGGTTCCTTCGCCCGGCGATGCGATGTCGTCGGCGCCGCAAGCGCTCAGCGCGGCGCAGGCGCAGCCCGCCATCAGAATGCTAGTGATGCGATTAGTCTTGACCATGTCGTCTCCGCTCCGGCGTTGCCGGTTTGTGATTGAATGCGGAGCGAAGGGGATTTTCGAATCGGACAACGCCCCCTGCCGCCCTCAATCGCGGCAGCTAAGGGCGGCAGATGACAGGCGCATTTTGCTTCAGTGACGGAAGCGTGACTTTAAAATGACATTTCGAAGACTATTGTTGCAATTTAGCGAAGAGGCCCGCGTAAAAGAAAAGCGTCACCCTTGCGGACGACGCTTTCTCCCTCAGCAGAGACCCAAGCCTCAGCGCATCGCGTAGCTCGCTTCCAGGCGACCGAGCGCGCGGCGCGCAACGTCGCGCGACGATGCCGCTTCACCGTTGGCGAGCAGCAGAGGGGACTCGGGGGCAAAGCGCGCCGAACGATATGCCTCGCGCGCATCCTTCATTCTACCAAGCCCTGCATAGGCGTTGCCCAGGTTAATGAGGCGAGCAGGATCATTTGCGCCCTCCGGCCACATAGGCCTCAATCGGCGGGCCGCTTTTTCATAATCTCTCGCTATCAGCGCGGGAGCGGCCAATCGGCCGTCCGGCACGCCGACGACCACGACTTCATCAGACGCTGCCGCAGCAGCGTTGGACATGCTTGCCGCCAGCGCCAGCCCAACTATCGCCGCCATTCTCACCATCCGATTTCTCCCGAAAAAACCTTCTACAATAGCCGGGATTATTTCATCTTGATGACAGGACTACAACTGACTGAAAGGACATGATAAAGGAATTTTATTCCCGCTATTTCAGCATGTTATAAGATTTTCGCACAACTGTCATAAAAGTGTAATCGCAATGTCTCCGTTGCGCCGCCCCGATTCGGGCATATGCGGTGAACAGCATTTCGCACGACAATGCCGTCCGCTCATTGGCGAGATGATGAAGGTCAGACGATCAGGGAAGGTCCGGAGGATTCTGTTGCCCGGCTCCTCCGGAAGCCGCTGAATTCCCTTCTGTTGCCCGGTGGGTTCAACCGCGTTCTTTTTGAGTAATGTCTGGCCGCGAGGCCATCAATTACGCAGCAAGAGCAAGAGCCTCGTTATCGTTGGCACTTACGTGTTTTGAACATTTTTACGGCTTACTCAGGCCGGGTGAAAACATCGCTTTTCAACACACGTCGATCCTAGTTCGGCCCCGTCAGACACCCCGGAATGCGGGACATGTGGTGGAGCCGCCGGGTACTGCCCCCGGGTCCGCTGCGCCTATTGCACGACACAATTTATCACCATAGCCGGGCGAACCCGGCACCGACGCATATGGGATAATGCGCCGGCTTTTTCAACTGCCGGATCAGGCGGCGACCAAGTGCACGGCCTTGGGCTTAGCTACAGGCAAACCGCTCGCCTTCGCCTGCGCCATCAATTCCTGCTTGCGGGCCATCATCTGGTCACGCAACGCCACCAGATCTACATCCGTCTTGCGGCACTGCGCGAACATGCCGTCGGACTGTCGCTCCTCTTCCTTCACATGATGTTTGATCTCTTCGGACAGCACCGTGACCTTGGCGTCGTAGAAATCGTCTTCGGGCGATCCGGCCTCGATGTCGTTGACCAGCACCTTGGCCCCGTCATGCTCGACATAGGCTTCATCCAGCGTGTCGTCCTCGATCTTCCCGCGGAAAGCAGGGTAGAATATTTCCTCCTCGATCATCGTGTGGATCTTCAGTTCCGTGCAGATTTGACGCGCGATTTCCTGCTTACGGTTCGCAGTCTTCGCCTTTTCAAACTGCTCGAACAATTCCTCGACCTTGCGGTGATCGGCTTTCAACAGGGCGATCGCGTCGGTAAACTCAGCTTTGGCCATCTCTGTCCTCCTCACGAACGATATTGCGAGAAAGCGGCTGAGGTGCGGCCCGGTTCCCGTTGCAAGTCATTCTCGCCCCACATCATGGCCGTGCGGCTTCGCATGCCCGCCGGCACGCAGATAACGATCATCGATTTCGCGGATCAGCTGCTCGGCATCCTTGCCACCAGCCATCTTCAGCAACTCGTCCACCTTGGCTTCCAGCCGATCGTCATTTTCTTTCGAGGCAGGCGATCCCACATAAAGAAAATAGGCAAGGCCAACGACCTGCCAGATCAACTGCAGAAATTCTGATTGCCAATTCTCGAACGTATCCCGCCCCATCTCGACGGCATAGGACGCCAACTCAGGCACCTGCCCATGCGATCGAGCCTCATCGACATAGGCCCACCAGCCAAACAGCCAGTGCCCCGCGATCGACACCAGGAAAAACAGGGCCGTGATCCAACCATAGGCATAGCGTTTCATACGACCTTCCCTCATTTTCGTTTCGGAAGGACAACGCAAAAGCCGCACACGGGTTCAACGCGCTGCGGGGACTGATTCCGATTGGCCCAGCGCACTTCAATCTTTATAGCCCTCATCCCATGATCCTCGTCATCGACAATTACGACAGCTTCACCTGGAACCTGGTCCATTACCTCATGGAGCTGGGCGCCGAGGTTGAGGTCGTTCGCAACGACGCCATCTCCGCAGGCCAGGCGCTGTCCAGCGGCGCCAGCGCATTCCTGCTTTCGCCCGGTCCCTGCACACCAAATGAAGCAGGGGTCAGCCTCGACCTGGTAGCTGCTTGCGCTGATGCAGGCTCACCGCTGCTCGGCGTATGCCTTGGCCATCAGGCGATTGGGCAGCATTTCGGCGGCCAAGTCGTTCGCGGCGGCCTGATGCATGGCAAAACGTCGCCCGTCACCCATGACGGCAGCGGCCTCTTCGCTGGCATCCCCTCCCCCTTCACCGCCACCCGCTACCACTCGCTTATCGTGGAAGACATTCCGGGAAACCTCGTCGTCAATGCGACTAGCGAGGATGGCTCCGTCATGGGCTTCCGTCACCAGAGCCTCCCCATCCACTCGGTCCAATTCCACCCGGAAAGCATCGCGACGGAATATGGGCATGACATGCTGGCCAACTTCATGCGGATCGCCGGCATTCCGGTCCGGGAACGCGCTGCCGCCTGAATTTTGCGGCCCACAGCGGCCCGGACAGCGACTTTCCCATACCCCGCCCTCGACTCCTGCCAGCCATCGTGATTAAGGCAGGCGCGATGACCCGCCTGCCTGATCCCGCTACGCCGTTAAGCACAACCGAGGCTGCACGCGCCTTTGATCTTCTGTTCGACGGTGCCCTGCCCGAAGAGGACATCGCAGCCTTTCTCGTCACCATGGCGAAGCGCGGCGAGAGCGCCACGGAAATCGCCGCCGCTGCGCGCGCCATGCGCGCCCGCATGATCCCGGTCACTGCCCCCCCCGGCGCAATCGACGTCTGCGGCACTGGCGGTGACGGGCATCATACGCTCAACGTCTCCACTGCCGTCAGCCTCGTCGTCGCCGCCGCTGGCGTTCCTGTCGCCAAGCATGGCAATCGCGCAGCCTCTTCGAAAGCCGGAGCCGCCGACACGCTCGAAGCGCTTGGCCTCGACCTTGATCGCGCCGCCGACACAGCGGAAGCCACGCTTGGCGATCTCGGCATCTGCTTCCTCTTTGCGCAAAAACATCATCCCGCGCTCAAACGCTTTGGCCCAATCCGCAAAGCGATCGGCCAGCGCACCATCTTCAACCTGATGGGGCCGCTCGCCAATCCGGCAGCGGTCCGCCGACAACTCGTCGGCATTGCCCGTCCCGCCTATGTGCCCATCTACGCCGAGGCGCTGGCCGAATTGGGCGTCGATCACGCCATGATCGTGTCGGGTGACGAGGGTCTGGACGAACTGTCGCTCGCGGGCGGCAATGACGTCGCGGAAGTCACCACGCAGGGACTCGTCGCCATGCGCCGGCTGACCGCTGCCGACGCTGGGCTTCCCACGCATCCTGTGGAAGCCATTCGCGGCGGCGACCCGGCGCACAACGCCGCTGCCCTCCGCGCCCTTCTTCTGGGCGAGCAAGGCCCCTATCGCGATGCGGTCCTTCTCAACGCCGCCGCAGCGCTGCTTGTCGCGGACGCCGTTGCGGACCTGCGCGAAGGCGTCGAGGAAGCGGCCGAAACCATCGATCGCGGCCTTGCCAATGCGCTGCTCAACTGCTGGATTGCCTATAAATGACGAACAAGCTGATCGAAATCTGCGACACGAAGCGTGAGGAAGTCGCCCGCCGCAAGGCTGCCACAACAGTCTCGGCGCTTCACGCCCGCGCCTCCGAACAAACGCCTCCGCGTGGTTTCCGGCAAGCTCTCGACAGCGCCGCACGTTCGGGCTTCGGCCTCATTGCCGAGATAAAGAAGGCCAGTCCCTCCAAGGGTCTCATCCGCGAAGATTTCGACCCGCCTGCCCATGCACAGGCCTATGCCGCCGCAGGCGCCGCCTGCCTCTCCGTCCTGACGGACGAGCCCTATTTCCAGGGCCATGACGACTATCTCATGGCCGCTCGCTCCGCCTGCCCGCTGCCGGTTCTGCGCAAGGACTTCATGGTCGATCCCTGGCAAGTGCTGGAAAGCCGCTCGCTTGGCGCCGACGCCATCCTCATCATCGCCGCCGCGCTTGATGACGGCCAAATGGCAGAGATCGAGGACGCGGCACTCGGCCTCGGCATGGACGCGCTGGTAGAGGTGCACGACGCGCATGAACTGGAGCGCGCACTCAAGCTTCGTTCACGGCTGATCGGCGTCAACAATCGTGACCTGCGTGACTTCAGCGTAGACTTCGCTCGTACCTACGAACTGGTCGGCCAAGCGCCGGAAGGTTGCACCTTCGTTGCAGAGAGCGGCTTGGGCAGCCATGCGGATCTCGTCGCCATGTCCGAACATGGCGTCCGCTGCTTCCTGGTGGGTGAGAGCCTGATGCGCCAAGCCGATGTAGAAGCGGCGACCCATGCGCTGCTGACCGGCGTATGAGCAAGCTCACCCATCTTGATGAAGATGGATCGGCCCATATGGTCGATGTCTCGGCAAAGGAAATAACCTCCCGCGAAGCGATTGCTACGGGTCATATCGCCATGAGCGCCGAAGCAGCGGCCGCCATCGCCCAGGGCCTCGTCAAGAAAGGCGACGTGCTCGCAGTAGCTCGCGTCGCAGGCATCATGGCGGCAAAACGGACCGCAGACCTCATTCCCCTGTGTCACCCTATAGCGCTGACGTCCGTCTCCATCGATTTCGAGCTTGAGCCACAGGGCGTCACGGTGACGGCCACCGCGAGAAGCGCTGGGCAGACAGGCGTCGAGATGGAAGCACTCACCGCCACCTCCGCAACGCTGCTCACCATCTACGACATGGCAAAGGCCCTGGATAAAGCCATGGTTATCGGCAACGTTCGCTTGCTTGCCAAATCGGGCGGTAAGTCGGGCGACTGGCGGGCCCCATGAGCCTGCTCCCTGTCGCGGAGGCCCAAGCTCGCCTGCTCGCGCTGGGCAGCCGGTTGCCAGAGGAGGAGGTAGCGGCATCTGCCTGTGCAGGCCGGTGGCTGGCGCGCGACATATTTGCCCTGCGCAATCAGCCCTGGGCCGATCTCTCCGCGATGGACGGCTACGCGATCAGGGCAGCAGAATGGCCCGGCCCCTGGCGGATCGCCATCGAAAGCACGGCGGGAGCAGCCCTCCCCCCGGCACTGACGGCCGGGGAGAGCTGCCGCATTTTCACCGGCGCGCCACTTCCACCCGGAGCGGACGCCATCCTGATCCAGGAAGATGCCGAGCTTCGCGATGGGCTCCTATATCCGCGCGGCGCCTCGCTTAAGGCAGGGCGGCATGTTCGTGCCACCGCGACGGATTTCGCCGTCGACCAACGGCTCCTGTCAGCCGGAGCAGCGCTCGGCCCCGCCCAGATCGCGCTCGCCGTCCTGGGCGGACATGGAAGCCTTCCGGTCGGCGCGCGTCCCCGCGTCGCCCTGATCTCCACCGGAAATGAACTTGTCCCCCCCGGAGCGCCCACCCCGCCCGGCTGCCTCCCTTGCTCAAACGCGCCGATGCTTGCTGCGATGCTCGGCGCCATAGGGGCGGAGGTGATCGACATCGGCATCATCCCCGACGACCTAGAAGCATTGACCAAGGCGCTGGAAAACTCCGCCAAGGCCGACATCATCCTTTCGACCGGCGGGGCGTCGGTTGGCGATCATGATCTGGTTCGCCCCGCCTTTGCAGCAGCGGGCGGCAGTCTCGATTTCTGGAAGATCCGCATGCGCCCCGGCAAGCCCCTGATGGCCGGAAAGCTCGGGCACAGCATCTTCCTTGGCCTGCCCGGAAACCCCGTATCCGCTTTCGTGACCGCCACGCTGTTCCTGCTGCCGCTCGTCCGTCACCTGGCCGGTGCGGCGGATCCCCTCCCTGGGTCCGCACTTGCGTCACTTGCCACGCCACTTCCAGCGACGGGCGAGCGCGATGATTATCTCCGCGCCTTCCACACTGCCGATGGGCTGGTGTCGGTCACCTCGCAGGACAGCGCTGCGACCGCTGCGCTCGCCCAAGCGGAATGCCTTATCGTGCGGCCCGCAGGTTCGCCCTCGGCCACCGCCGGAGAGCAAGTCACCATCCTGCCGCTTTAGCAAAGAGAAAGGGGCCGCGACGCGACCCCTTCCCATGCTTCAACCAATAGGTCGATCAGCGCTGCTGCTTGCCTTGTCCACCTTTGTCCTTGTGGCTTTCGCCCATCTGACCCTGGCGGTTTTCCTGCTGCTGCTGACGGCCGCCCTGGCTCGAACGGTCGCCACCCTGCTGGCGGCGCTGATTGCTGTCCTGGTTGTTCTGGTTCGCCATCATTCTCTCCTATTCACCCTCTTTAGGAAGGCGGCTATTGAACGGCTGTGACGCACGTCCGTTCCTTTCGTTACGCTTGGCGCAAGCCGCTTGACTCGCCCCCTTCCGTTTCCTATGCGTTCTCCATCCGTTCCATGGAGGACAAGCGGGCATGCTGACGCCTAAGCAACAGGAATTGCTGAGCTTCATTCAAAACCGGCTCGAGGAAGGCGGTGTTTCGCCTTCTTTTGAGGAGATGAAGGAAGCTTTGGACCTGCGATCAAAATCCGGGATACACCGGTTGATCAATGCGCTGGAAGAGCGCGGATTCATCCGCCGCCTCCCAAATCGCGCACGCGCACTCGAAGTGCTGAAGCTGCCTGAGGCGATGAACCGCGCGCCCAAGGCCGTCTCTCCGCCCAAGCCTCAACTGGCTGCAAAGCCTCCGATCGCCGCGAATGACGTGATCGAAATTCCGCTGCACGGCAGGATCGCGGCGGGTGTTCCGATCGAAGCCATGGAAGGACAGAATATGCTGTCCGTTCCAGCGGCACTGCTGGGTGCTGGGGACCATTATGCTCTGGAGGTCTCCGGTGACTCTATGGTCGACGCAGGCATTCTCGATGGCGATTTCGCGCTGATCCAGCGGACCGAAGTGGCTCGCGAAGGCCAGATCGTCGTTGCCTTGATCGAGGAAAGCGAAGCGACGCTCAAATATTTCCATCGGCAAGGACCTAAGGTCAGGCTTGACCCGGCGAACAGCGCCTATGAGGCGCAGATCTACGATCCGAAGCAGGTGCGCATTCAGGGCAAGCTCGCGGGATTGCTGCGGCGATATAATTGATAGGACTTATGGCGGGACGGTAAGTAGGATGGCTGCACAACCCACGGATGTGCGTCACCCGCCTTCTTGGCGGTCCGAACCGTCCCTCCATCAAGATCGATTGCCAGCCCTCCCGTGCGCGCCAACATCCGCCGGTCCGCTTTCAGCCAGCGCGGACGGCACCAGGCCGGCAGGCGGCGATCCGCAATAACTATGTCCGCGCGCGCACAGTCCCGTTGCAGGCTTTCCCTCGGAACGACGACGCCTGTCCTCGTTACCAGCAACTGCCACAGGCGCCCTCCTCCCCTGACGGCGACCATGCAGAGGTCAATCGAACAGCGCGCTTCGGGCAATTGCGCGATCGGGTTCAAAGTCCCCTCATAGCCTGCGCTCTCGGCGATCATGTCTCGGACATAATCGCCTGCGCGCGCTCGCAGGATCGCCATGCCGCCATCCTGCTCCCGCACCGCCACATGCCGTCCATCAGCCGTGACGAGAATGTCCGGAGGAGAACTCAGCACAATGACAGCGACGCCTGCGGCAACGGGCACTAAACCACACCAGCGCCCGGCGCTCCGCCAAAGCAAGCACCAAAGCCCGCCCAGCACCATCATCCCAAAAACAAAGTTCGGAACGACCGGCGCGGTAACGACCGCCCACGGACTTGCCGCCACCCCATGGGCGATCATCAACAGCAGCTCGAGCGCTCGGCCGGTGAGCCACCAGGCCGGAGCGCCCAGACCCGCGACGTCCAGCAGCAAGGCGATCGCTTCAAGCGGCATCACGACAAAGGTGGTCAGGGGAATAGCGATGAGATTGGCGAAAGCGCCCAGCATCCCCGCCTTGTGGAAATGCGCCAGCGCGATCGGTGCGAGAACCAGTTCCACCGCGAAACCGGAAAGAAGGAGTATGGCCAGGTGCCGCATCAATCGCCGAAACCCTGTCTCCTCCCGGGCCGCCGCAAAGGCGCGGAAGCGAGGATGCTCACTCAAGGCCACGAGCGCGATCACCGCTCCGAAGCTCATCTGAAAGCTGGGGCCTACCAAAGCTTCTGGCCACAGCAGCAGAACAACTAACGCTCCGGCAGCTATCAATCGCAGCGTGATTGCTTCGCGGCCAAGCGCAAGCCCGCCGAGCACGAGCAGCGCGGCAACACAGGACCGAACCGTCGGAACCTCGGCCCCGGTGAGCAGGGTATATCCAATCCCCGCCAACGCCCCGCCCGCCGCCGCGACCAGCATCAACGGCCAGTTCAATGCTGCACGCGGGCTAAGCGCCATGATACGCATCAGCAGGAAAATGACCGCACCGATCAGGGCGGTGACGTGCAAGCCACTGATGGAAAGTAGATGGGCAAGGCCGCTGCGCCGCATCGCTTCAGCGTCCGCCTCGCTGATTGCGCCCTGGTCGCCCGTAGCCAGCGCTGCGGCGATGCCGGTCCCGTCGCCGTCGGCCTTCTCCAATATGTGCGCGAACAGGCGGTTGCGCAGAGGCGGGCCATCGGTAGATGGACGCAGCACCGTTATGGGCCTCAACGCTCTTCCCGTAGCTCCAATCCCCTGAAAATAGGCGCGGCGCGAAAAATCATATGCGCCTGGTAGACTTGCTTCGGCAGGAGGCATCAACCGGGTGCGGAATCGGATGATGGCACCTCTGCCAAGCCCGTCAGGCACATCCGCCGCGGCCATGTTCACCCGGATCAGCGGGGGCAGTCCAGCCGTGCCGATCGGTCTTATCTTCACACGACTCATCTGCTCGGCAGGAACGGCATCAACCGTCCTGACTTCCCCGGTCACCTCCATAAAGATCGCGCGGGGCAATGGCGCTGATCCGATAGCCACAGCTTTGCACCAAATCAGCACACAGCCAAAGGCGGCGAGCAAGCCCCCCAATATCATCGATTGGCGCAAGCGACCGCCCGCCGGCAGCATCATCCCGCCACAGGCGATAGCTAGTGCGCAGCAGCAGAAGCCCAACCATTCCAATGGATTAGGGAGAGAGAACCAAGCGCCGATGCCTAGTCCCAAGCCGACCGGTATCCATAGCGGAAGCTGTTCGCGCTCCGACTCCAGCCAGCCTTCGACAGCCATGAAAAATCGATGTCCGCCGCCTGTCATAATCCGGGCAACGGACGTTTGTCGTGGCTCAAAAGCCATGCTAGGGGGCGTCGCGTTCATGATTGAGCAAGGCGGATGTCGAGGAATAAAGCGGTGAGTGCAACGGGTTTGAACAAGCAGGTGGTAACCCGTTTCGCGCCATCGCCCACGGGATTTCTGCATATCGGCGGCGCGCGTACAGCGTTGTTCAACTGGTTATTCGCCCGGCATCATGGCGGCAAGTTCCTGTTGCGCATTGAAGATACGGATCGCGCCCGCTCCACCGAAGAAGCGGTCGCCGCGATTTTCGACGGCCTGGAATGGCTTGGCCTCTCCGGCGACGAGCCCGCTGTTTTCCAGTTCGAACGTTCGCAACGTCATGCGGAGGTCGCCAACCAATTGCTGGCCGCCGGGTACGCCTATCGTTGCTATGCGACTCCGGAAGAGTTGGCGGAACTGCGCGAGCAGCAGCGCGCCGCGAAGCAACCGATGCGCTATGACGGCCGCTGGCGCGATCGGGATTCTTCCGAAGCTCCGGCAGACGCGCCCTTCGTCATCCGTTTGAAAGCGCCGCGTGAGGGCGAGACGGTTATCGACGATGCCGTGCAGGGTCGCGTGGTGGTACAGAATGCGGAGTTGGATGACATGATCCTGCTCCGTTCGGACGGCACGCCCACATACATGCTCGCGGTGGTCGTCGATGATAACGACATGGGCGTCACGCACGTGATCCGCGGTGACGACCATCTGAACAACGCCTTCCGCCAACTTGGAATCATCAAGGCGATGGGTTGGAAAGAGCCTGTTTACGCTCATATCCCCCTCATCCACGGCTCGGACGGCGCGAAGCTTTCAAAGCGGCACGGCGCTCTTGGTGTCGACGCCTATCGCGATGAGATGGGGATGCTGCCTGAGGCGGTGCTCAACTATCTCCTGCGTCTGGGCTGGGGCTATGGCGACGAAGAAACCATCTCGCGGGAACGCGCGATCGAGTTGTTCGACATTGACGGCGTAGGCCGGTCTCCTTCCCGTTTCGACATCAAGAAGCTGGAAAATCTTAACGCATTCTACCTGCGCGAGGCGGACGATCAGCGCCTCGCGGAACTGGTCTTGCCTCGCGTCGCACACCGTCTCGGCACAACGCTGGGGGCAGAAGCCCAGACGCTGCTTGCGCAAGCCATGCCTTCGCTCAAGCCCCGCGCCAAGACCCTGAACGAAATCGCCGAGGGTGCCGAGTTTCTGTTCAAGAGCCGTCCTCTGGATTTTGACGACAAGGCAATGGCTCTGCTAGACGACTCGGCGCGCGAGCTGCTTGGGAAGACAGCCGACGCTCTTGATTCCGTCCAGTCCTGGACGATCGAAGCGATCGAGGAAGCGATCCGCCGCGTGGCAGAGGAAGCCGGATTGGGGTTGGGCAAAGTGGCCCAGCCGCTACGCGCGGCGCTGACCGGTCGCACGGTTTCGCCGGGGATATTTGATGTTCTTTTCCTTCTTGGAAAAGACGGGAGCTTGGAGCGGCTCGCGGATGCCAGGCAGGCATCGTCGGCTGTTGGCAATTAAGGAGAACGAGATGTCGGACAATAATGCCACTTTGACGGTCGGCGGTGATGCCAAGGAATATGGCATCCTGAGCGGCTCTGTCGGCCCGAAGGTCATCGACGTTCGCAAGCTCTACGCCAATACCGGCATGTTCACCTATGATCCGGGCTTCACGTCCACGGCCAGCTGCGATTCGGGCCTGACCTATATCGATGGCGACGCTGGCATTCTGTTGCATCGCGGATACCCGATCGATCAGCTTGCTGAACAGTCGAGCTTTATGGAAGTCAGCTATCTGCTGCTGAACGGCGAGCTGCCTTCGAAGAAGGATCTGGAAGACTTCACCCGCACCATCACCCGCCACACCATGGTGCACGAACAGCTGACCACCTTCTATCGCGGTTTCCGCCGCGACGCGCACCCGATGGCGATCATGTGCGGCGTCGTTGGCGCCCTCTCCGCTTTCTATCATGATTCGACGGACATCAACGATCCGGAGCAGCGCAAGATCGCGAGCCACCGCCTGATCGCGAAGATGCCGACGATCGCAGCGATGGCCTATAAATATTCGGTGGGTCAGCCCTTCGTCTATCCGCGCAACGACCTCAGCTACACCGCCAATTTCCTGCGCATGACCTTCTCGGTCCCGGCCGAGGAATATGAGCCCGATCCGGTCATCGTCGATGCGATGGACAAGATCTTCATCCTTCATGCCGACCATGAGCAGAACGCGTCGACCTCGACGGTTCGCCTCGCTGGTTCGTCCGGTGCCAATCCCTTCGCATGCATCGCGGCCGGCATCGCTTGCCTCTGGGGTCCTGCCCATGGCGGCGCGAACGAAGCCGCGCTCAACATGTTGCGTGAGATCGGCACCGTCGACCGCATCCCCGAATATATCGCTCGCGCGAAGAACAAGGATGACCCGTTCCGTCTGATGGGCTTTGGCCATCGCGTGTACAAGAATTACGATCCGCGCGCGACCGTCATGCAGAAGACGGCGAAGGATGTTCTGGAAAAGCTTGGCGTCAACGATCCGGTGTTCGACGTCGCCAAGGAACTGGAGCAGATCGCGCTCAATGATCCCTATTTCATCGAAAAGAAGCTCTATCCCAATGTGGACTTCTATTCGGGCGTGATCCTGTCCGCGATCGGCTTCCCGACCGAGATGTTCACGGTTCTTTTCGCCCTCGCCCGCACCGTTGGCTGGGTGGCGCAGTGGAACGAAATGATCTCCGACCCCGCGCAGAAGATCGGCCGCCCGCGCCAGCTGTACACGGGCCCCGCACAGCGCGACTATGTGCCGGTCAGCCAGCGCTGATCATCGCAGCTTTGGTGAAAATGGAAACGGCGCCCAACAGGGCGCCGTTTTTGTTTGCGGCTTATTCGCTGGCCGGCAGGGTCAGCATGAAGCGCGCCCCTCCATCAGGGGCATCACCGATGTGAATATCCCCGCCCATGGCAAGCGCCAGCCGCCGCGAAATATAGAGGCCAAGGCCACTACCGCCAGGATCGCTGCGGCCAAGCCGCTCGAACTTATGGAAAATCCGCTCCCGCATATCCTCGGGAACACCGGCGCCCTGGTCCATCACGGCAATCCAGGCCCGCCCTTCATCGACGCCGGTCTCGATCCTGACTTCACTATCTTCTGGCCCATAGCGCACCGCATTGCCGACGAGGTTCATGAGGATCTGTAAAGCCCGCCGGAACTCGCCTGTCGCGATGGCTTTCTGATCGGGCTCTGGCGAGATGATCCGGATCTTGCGGCTCATAGCCTTGACGAGAAACAGGCCCGCCGCCCGCCGCCCGATGTCGGCAAGGTCCACATCCTCGGTAGCAACGGTAAAATCCAGCCTGTCGATCGCCTGCAAGTCAGCCAGATCGTCGATCAAAGCCATCAGATGGCGCCCGGCCGCTGCGATATCGGACGCGTAACCCGCATAATCCGGCCGCAAGGGACCGTCGAACTGGGCGTTGATGGAATCGGCATTGGCGATGATCCGGCCCAGCGGCTGGCGCAGGGACCTGTCAAGGCGACGTCCGAATTCCGCCGGATATATGACGACGGCCGGTGCAGGCGGCACATGCGGCGCAAGGATGGCCCGATCCAAGGGGAAGGCCTTGCCCCGATAACCCAGCAGCTGCCCAGCCAGATCGAACATCGGAAAACCGGACAGGCGGAAACATTGTTCGGGTTCTGCGATCAAGGTGGCGATCTGGTCGCGAAAGGCTCGCCGCTGCGCAAAGCCGCGCAAAATGGCAAGGTCGCCTTCCTCGTCAGGGCGCAATTCAAAATAGCTGGTCAGACGGCTGCCCGGCAAAGGCGGTGTCCGTGGCAGAGCGCTTTCCGGCCCAGCGCCCTCCAGCACCATCTGAAACCGCAACTGCGTATCGACTTGCCAGGTCCACCCTTCCGAGACCGCCGCAATGTCTGCTTCCCGGCGTATCATGTCCGTGGGCGCCGCTGCCGCGGCCCGCTCGTTCCACTCAATGACGGAAAGCTGCACTCCGTCAGCTTCCGGTTTGGCGCGCACCCACATGTCCACGTCACCCCGCTCGGTGGCGGCGGTGACAGTACGGGACACGGCAATGGAGAGCCGCGACGCCAGCCGCGCCAGCGCCGCGAGTTGAGGAATGGCAAGGACCGCCCCGACATCCGACCCCGCCTCCCGCTGCAAAGCCAGCAACGGTGCATCTGCGCTCAGCAGCAATCCGTTCGCCGCCACGGTAGCGCGGATGATGGCAGGATGCGCCGGCATGTTCATCAGGTGGTGATCCGCCGCAGATGATCGATTTTCGCGCGGAGCGAACGAGGCGCGCGCAAGGCATTTACCAAAGCGTCCGCCTGCCCCTCTGTCAACGACTGATACCGTTCTGCCTCGACGATGATGGCAGCGTCTGTCAGTGAAGGTCGTACGGGACGCAGCGCCAGCAACAAGTGCCGGTAGTCCGCATCCGAACCGCCGAGCGACCGGCAGAGCGCCGCCAGTTCACTGATAGGCCCCATCACCAATATGTCCGCCACATGCGCGCCATCCATGCGGAGCCGTCGGGCTGCAAGGGACGCGAACAGCAGGAAGCGCCTCTGGCTGAGGGCTGCCCCCAGCAACTCAGGCATGTCGGCTCGTGATCCCAGGCGCCGCACCAGCCTGTCCGCCGCAGCAATCGGCCCGCGCGTTTCGTCATGTTCGGCCAGCAGCGCCCAGCCTGCCTTTTCGAAAGCAGGCAATATCTCTCCGGCGTCTACAAGCGAGGCGCGCTGAACGACTGCCATCAAACATGCCGCCGCAGTCCACATGAGCTCGGCATAATGTTCCGCCGGAAGGTCCGGCTGCATTGCGTCGTCCTCTCCGCTCAGCGCCAGCCAGCGCCCTTCCGCCATGGCAAGCGCAACGAGCGATTCGGTCACGGCAGGATCATCGGCCGGAAAGAGGATTTCCGCCTCTGTTTCATCCAGCCGGTCGTCCGGCTGGCCAAATTGCCTTAGCAGGAGCGTTACGCCAGCGCGCATCTGCATATGGGACAGCAATGCCGGTCCCAGCAATGTCGGTTGGGCGCAGATGGTGGGCCAACAAACAGGTTCAGGATGCTGCGCCAGGATGCTCGTCAAGTCGGGCCGTTCCAGCGCGAATCGCAGCGAATGCTCGATGCCAGCGACGCAGCCACCCAGATGGCGGCGTGTTTCCGCCATCAGTGCGTCATGCCGCTCCCGTCCCTCATTGGGAAAGAAAAAGGCCAGATCAATGGCATGACCTACAGGAACGGCGGACATGCCGGCCAGGACGGGAGCCGCAGGCCAACTGTCCGCCGCAGTCGGTCCGGTAAGGAACGAAAAGGCGCTCATGACGGGCAACATAGCTGCACGTCCTTAAAATGCACTAAACCCTATCGCCGAAATAAATTCAGGTCGCTTTGCGTAAGATGATCGCGCCTGCGGAAGCGATCGCGGCCAGCATCGCGACTTCATAACCCATCATCGTCGCTCCTAGCAGCGTCGTCAGCAACAACAGAACGACGGCGCTTGCAGGCGTGAAGATCATCCACGCCCTGACGCTCCCGGTCCGTTGCCAGCGATCGGCCAACTGGATGATTGCTAGCAGCAGCGCGAGGCATGTCGCCAACACACTGCCACCGGCCAGCGATATTCCTCCGACGGCGAAGAAGGGAACGACAAAGCCTACCCACCCGGCCGGGGGAGCGCGAAGAGCGAGCTCGTCCAGCCTATCCGCAATTTCGGCGAGCGCCAGTGCCACAAGCAACAACAGAAACCCTGTCGCGGGCCAGAGCAATTCGATCGGCACCAGCGCGATAGCCCCCAGCGCCATGGCGGCAACGCGCACCTGCGTCGCGGGAACCTGCGTGCGCATCAAAGCCGGGCTGAACAACCGGGCAGCGGGGCACAGGAGATAATGTTCAGCCAGGCCGCGCACCCTCTTCGCCAAGGATCCGGCGGACATCACCGCCTGGGCGACAAGGTCCGCCTGTGCCTGCCCATCGACCAGCGCGACACGGCCGGTCAACAGGTCATCCTGCGGCACCGTGATCCGCCGTGCGCCATTCTGCACCGCCGCCCGCACAAGCGTCAGCGACAGGTCCCAATCGCCGATCATGTCGAGCGTACCGAAAAGCAGGTCCGGACTTATCCGGGCAAGGCCTGCCCAGCGCTGCCCCGCGTCGATCCGCTCGAACGGAGCGCTGGCGCGGCTGTCGTCGGTGACCAGAAGGGCATTGCCATCCCGCTCCGCGATCGCATCGAAATGCCCCTGCGCGATGACGACGCCGTCAGCGACAAGGACGACATCGGCGTCGCGCGGCGCGTCCCGCACCATGGAGACCATATCGCGGATCAAGGCGACAGCGATGCCATCGGCGCTCAACCGATCGACGGCCTGCGACAGGGCGGGCGTGATGACGCTCACCAGGATCATTATCCGGTCTGCCCCGGCCCGAGCGGCCTGCCGCGCTTGATATTCCACCAGCGTCTGGCCCGCAAAGTGCAGGCTGGCGCGAAGTGCGCCCGAAGAATCGCTGGACGCCCGGCTGGCGCTGAGAATGGCGGCAAAAGTCATGCTGAGATGGAACTGACCCGTTCTTGTGTGACCCCGCCTTTTCGCAAGGCTGTTGCCATCACGCAAGCTTGCTGCGGTTCAGCTCTGCTGAAGCCGGTCTATCGCCATCCGCAATTGACGCAAAATGCGCGGATCTCCGGGCGTACAATCCGCCGCCTCATCAGCCAGCGCCATCAGATGGGTGAGGCCAAAACTCGCCGCCAAACCCTTCAGCCGCCATGATGCGACTTCCCAGCCGACATCATTCTGCGCGTTGCGCAGAAGATCGAGTTGCCTTTCGGCACTCTCCATGAAGGCCACACGCAGATCCGCGATCAGCGCGAAATCTTCGCCGACAGCGGCAGCAAGAGCAGCATTCAGGGCGCCAGGATCATAGGACATGGGCCGAACGCTATCGGGCTTGCGTTAAGTTTTGGTAACAGGGCATTTTGTTGCGCTGAAAAGATGATAGGATGGGGTCATGAACGGGGGCAGCACCATCGTCGAATTCTGGCGAGACAAGAGCATTGCGACTACTGGCGAGTCGCAAAAGGACGAAGCACTGCTGTTGGAGCAGGTCGTCGAGGACGCAGACACCGATGACGAAGCCGTGGAGCGGCGCGATCCCTTTGATCGACGAACGCAGGCTATCTTCGGGCTGGCCGCGCTGCTGTGGCTGGGCTTTGCCGGTTGGGCCACCATATCCACGCATCAATGGCAGGCGGGACCTGCTGCCTGGCCCGGCCTTGTCACGACCATGCTCCTGCCGGTGGTGGGCCTCGGGGTCTGCTATCTGTTGCTCGCTCGCACCAGCAGGGCCGAATCGCGCCGCTATCTGGACGCCGCGCGCGTGCTGCATACGGAAGCAGAGCAGCTCGAAGCCCGGCTGAGCCGCATCAACCGCCAACTCGCTACCGCCCGCGATGCGATGCAGGATCAGGCGGAATTGCTCGATAGCTACGGCGCAGCCGCGAGCAGCAATATGGAAGCATCGGCCGAGCTGATCGCCAGCCGCGCGCACAGCACGACGGAAAAGGCCGAAGCAGCCGAGCGTGCAGGCACTGCCTTGGTCGGCCGCATGGACGCGTTGATAGCAGCCATGCCGGAACTGGAAGACCGCGCCACCCGCATGGCCGCCCAGATCATCGACAATGGCCATGCCTTGGCCGAACGTATCGACACTCTGGAAGCCCGGCTTCATGCTTTGGGCGAGTTGTCCGACGACGCGCGGGCGCGCACCCTCACCGCCACGAAGAGCCTGTCGAGCCAGCTCACCCAGCTGCAGGAAGCCACGCGCTCCGCGACGGAAGAAGTGAACGGAATGGCGGACATAGCTGCCGGGCGGATAGACGCCACGGCGCAAAGTGCCCGCCTCACGATGCAGGAGGGCGCCGCCGAAATCGATCGCCAGGCAAGCACCCTTGCCAGCCTTCTGGAAAGAGCGCGCGCGGGCATCACCAACAGTGCCGAAGCCACGATCGAATTGCTGACGCAAAATCTCGACCGGGTTGAAGGCGATGTGCGGCAGCGCTTGGAAAATGCCGTTGATCACGCACAACAAAGCATGTCGGCGGCCGATCGCGATCTCACCGCGCAGGCGGAGTCACTCCGCGCCCTTGTCGAGACCGCGCAAGCAGGAATCGCCGCGACCAGCCAGAATGCCCTTGCCGCTCTGTCTCGCGACGCCGAAGAGATCGAGCTTCAGCTTCGCGCACGCGCAGAAGCTGCCTTCGCTCGCGCCCACGAAGGCGTGACGATCACTGAGGAAGGTCTCGCCCGGCAGGCTGAGGCGCTTGACGCATTGGTCGCCCGCTCTCGCGGCAATATCGCCAGCATCGGCGATGAGACCCTCTCCGCCATTTCAGACCATATGACGGAAGTGGAGAGCCGCCTGCATCAGATCAATGATCTGGTCGAGGGACAGCGCACACTGGTGGCTGGGCTGCACACGACGCTTGGCGATGCCATCGACAACGCGCAGTCGCGCTTCGCCGCGCTGGAAGAAAACGCCCTGTCGCGCAATGACCGCCTCACTGACGCGCTTTCGCGTCTTACGGTCGAGACACAGCGTATCGATGATGCGCTCGCAGTCGGCGGGGTCACGGCAGAAAAGCTCATCAGCTGCGCCGAAACCCTGCTTGTGGCGCTCGATTCAAGCGTGCGCGAACTGGACGAAACCTTCCCGGCCGCGCTTCAGCGTTTCGATGCCCGCATTTCCACCAGCCGCGAGCTGCTCGACAGCGCGGCCCCCGAAATGGAGCGTTTGGAGGCAATTTCCGAAGCGTTGGTCGGCCGCACGCAGGAAGCCGAAGAGCTGCTGCGCGGCCAAGGCCGTCGGCTCACCGAATGGCTGGAAAGCACGCAAAGCGGGGTCGAGGCCAATCGCGAGCTGGTTGAAAAGCTGCGCACGGCACTCGACCATGCCCATGAAGATGCAACGCGGATCACCGAGGGCGCTGGCCCGTTGCTGGTGACCGCCTTGCTGCGCGTCAAGGACACGGCTGATCAGGCCGCCGAACGCGCGCGCCAGGCATTGGGCCGCGCAATTCCAGATGCGGCGCAGTCGCTCGCCGAAGCAAGCGAAGTCGCGCTGCAGCAGGCTGTCAATGACAAGGTCACAGCGCAGATCGAAAAGCTCGCTCAAGTCGCGGAGGAAGCCGTTCGGGCGGCGCACCAAGCGTCCGATCGCCTTACGCGGCAGCTACTCACCATCGCCGATACGAGCGCCAGCGTTCAATCGCGGATCGAGGAAGCAGAACGAGCCGCAGAAGACCGCGACCGGGATCATTTCGCCCGCCGCTCTGCCCTGCTCATAGAATCGCTCAACAGCACCTCGATCGATGTCGCCAAGATCCTGTCGAACGATGTGACGGATTCCGCTTGGGCTTCTTATCTAAAGGGAGATCGCGGCGTCTTCACCCGCCGCGCCGTCAAGCTGCTGGATGCAGGCGAATCGCGCGAGATCGCGTTGCATTATGACAATGACGCCGAGTTCCAGGAGCATGTGAACCGGTACATTCATGATTTCGAATCCCTGCTGCGGATCATCCTGTCGGCACGGGACGGCAACGCGCTCGGGGTTGCCGTGCTTTCGTCGGACATGGGCAAGCTCTATGTCGCCCTCGCCCAGGCTATCGAGCGGCTTCGCCAATAAACGCGTGGCCGTGGGTTCATCCCGGCTACGCGTTTCCATTCCATGGTACAGCCATTCTTCAGCGGCCAATACCACCTGCTGGGTGAGGGATACGTCCATAAATCATGCGGACGGGGCTGTGACTAACGCCATCACCCGGCACCAATGGAAAATCCGATCAGACTGGATCGGACCATGCTCCATCAGCTTTGGTCTTCCGCATTTCTTACGCCAGCAGATACGTCTGCTTCGAAAATGCACTAACCGTTTCTGTGATACTCATATTCGAAGGCGCGCCCCTGCTGCTTTGTCAGCACCGCACCGATGATCGCACCGCCCGCTCGGCGCAGACGGTCCACTGCCACGCGCAATCCGCCATGATGATTGCGGCCCCATTCCACGATCAGCACCGCCGCCTCTGCCTTTGCTGCCAGCAGCGACGTATCGGGAACCCCCAGGATAGGGGGCGCGTCGATCAGAACCGTATCATAGCCGCCCTGGACGTTCGCCAGCAGCACATCCAGAGCGGAGGTTGACAATAGCTCTGCCGGATTAGGCGGTATGGCGCCGCTGGGCAGCAGCGATACGCCGGGAATTCCACTCTGCACGGTTACGTTCTCCGGCTTCGCCTGCCCCGTCATGACCTCGCTGAGGCCCCGGTCAGGCGTGATGCCGAACAGGCCATGCTGGCGCGGTCTGCGCATATCGGCGTCGATCACCAGCACCTTGCGGTCGAGCTTGGCCAGCGCCAAGGCCAAGGCGTGGACGGTCGAAGACTTCCCCTCTCCTTCCTGAGCGCTGCTGACCAGGATCGACTTCGGCAATCCTGCGGAGGAGGCAAGCAACAGCGAAGATGCAATGGGGACGTAGGTTTCCGCAGCCGGCTTGTCGGTCACGGGGACCGTACCCAGCAATGGCATGTTAGCGCGCTCCGCCAATGTGTCGGCAGACGTCACGGCGTCATCGAACACATGCCGTCCCGCAACCATCAGCAAACCCAAAAGCAGACCTCCCAGCGAGGCCATCAGCATGGTGGTGCCAATATTGGGAGAAGATGGTCGTGAAGGAACGGCGGCACGGTCCAGCGGCTGGATGCGCCCTGCTTGAAACCCCGCCTGCGACGCCATGTCGCGATAGCGCTGGAGCAGGCTGTCATGCAGCAATCGATACGTATCGACCGACCGTTCCAAAATGCTCATCTGCACGCCGCGCCCACGTTCCGCCTGCGCTTGGCGCTCCACACCCGCGATCTCGGCTTCGATCTGTTTTTCGCCATGGACGGCAACGTCAAACTGCTCCCGAAGGGACGCGCGGATGCTGTTTGCCATCGCCGCAGCCTGATCGTCGAGCGCCGCCAACCGGGCGCGCGCCTCCCGCATTTCCGGATGGGCATCCTTGCGGAACTGCCGTTCCTCCACGACTGATGCCCGGGCTTGCGCCCGCTGCGCCATCAACTGTTGCATGGCGCCATTGTTCAGCACTTCAGGCAGCGTCTCGACGCTCGACAGACGCGCGCTTTCCCAGCGCTTCTGCGCCGCGATCCGGTCTGCCATGGCTTGGGCGCGAAAGGCATTGAGTTGCGCGAGCCGGGTCGCGGTCGTGCCCGCGGAGTTCTCAGGCGGACCATCCCTGGTGCCAGCGGCTTGGGAAGGCGACCCATTCCTCGCGGCATAGGTTGCAAGATCTCGCTCGGCGCGCTCCAGATCGCGGCGAGCGGCATCCAGTTCACCCAACAGGAAGCGCCGCGCCTGAACCCCGGATTCGAAGCCCCGCTTCAGGTCCGCCCGGATCAGACTGTCGGCATAGCTGTTCGCCACCCGCGCCGATAGCGTCGGGTCCGCGCTCGTGAAACTGATGCGGATGACACGGCTTTTGCCGGGCAGCTGCACGTCCAGATTTTCGCGGAGAAGGTTGATCACCGCCTCTGTTTCCACCTGCCGCTGGCTGAGCGATCCCGATCCCTGCTCGGGGCGCCGTTCATCCATGCCGTCGAAGAAGGTGCGGCTGCCCACCAGCGCCAACTCGCGCGCGACATCTTCCGCAAGCGCGCGGCTGCGCAGCACTTCCTGCTCGGTTTGCATCAGCGCTTCATTGTCTGCGGGCGCGACCGGCCGCTGGGTCGCCCCTGCCCCCGCCGCTCCTGCGGGCACATCCTCGACCTCCACCGACGCAGTCGCGCGATAATCGGGGGTGGAGAGAAGGATGAAGATGATGCCCGCCAATACGCAAAGCGCCATGGTGACCAACAGGATGATGCGGTGCCGCCATATCGCTGTCCATGCGGAACGAGCTATCGTCACCATGCGAGCGCTACGCCCTTCCGGCATCGCGGAGGCGCGGTCATTGTCGATGCGGATGATACGTCCCGCCATCAACGATCTCCGTCCAGCGCTATGAAGGCCGCTCCCAGCGCCGGGAGAGCCAGCAGCGTACCGCCCAGGATCGCTTTCGCCCGTGACAGGCCGACAATGATTGTATCACCGGGTAGGACCTCAGGATCAGCCGCCTCACCCTTGCGGATCGCGTCCAGGTCGAACTTGGCTGCTTGCCGCTGGCCCTGCACCTGACGGACAATGACGATCTGCTTCAGGCTCGCAAGGCGGCTGGGACCCTTCGCCAGGGCGACGGCTTGCAGCAGCCCGGTGCGCCCTTCGATGGGATAGAGCCCAGGCTCCCTCACCTCTCCATCCACCGTGATGCGGCGGCCTACGGCCTTTTTGACGAAGACGGTGACTTGCGGCGAGACCAGATAACGCTCGCCCAGCCTGCCCGCGATCACGTCGGACGCCTCGCCCGCCGACAGCCCGGCGACCGGCACGTCTCCGATCAACGGCATTCGGACCATGCCTGCCGCCGTCACCTCGGCATCTTCCAGCGAAAGTCCGGGCTCATGATAAATCTGCACGCGCAGCACATCGTCGGGCGCGATGCGATAATCCATGCCCACCGCCGGGGCGGCAGGCATCAACGCATAGGCCGCAGCCTCACGCGCGGCATCTTCGGCCGTCGCACATCCGCAAAGCAGGGCGCAGCCGAAGAGGATGCCCAAAGTCTGATGCGTCCTGTCGGTCGGCCTGCCCATCGATGACAAATTCCCCACATATTTCAGGCATTCCGCCAGACGGCGGATGCCTGCGGTGGGGTTAGCGAGGCGAAATGGTCATGGCAACCACGGCCACGCGCTCGCGCAACGGTCCGCAGTCGGTCAGACCGCGATACGCCCCGGCTGATCGTGCGGCAGGCGGCGAGGCTGGTCAGGCCATACCCCGCGCGTGTCGTAGACCGCCTTGCCAAGACGCTCGTCCACCGGAACTGATTTGAACATGTCATGATCAACCAGAATGACGAATACGCCACATTGTTCCAGTGCCGTATCGAGATCGATCAGTTCCGCCCCAGTGCCTGCAAATTCCATCGGCAAGGCGTCGGCATAGGGCTCGACCAGTTTGATCCTGCGGCCATAGCGGCGGGCGAGGCGGCTCGCCACTTTCACCGCCGGACTTTCCCGGAAGTCATCGATGTTCGCCTTGAACGCAAGGCCAAGGCAAGCAACATCCTCGCCCGCAAAGTCATCGATCAGGTCCGATACCTTTGCAACGACATGGTCGGTCTTGGCATCATTCACTTCCCGTGCCGCCCGGATAAGGCGGCTGTTTTCGGGATCCCCATGAACGATGAACCAGGGATCGACGGCGATACAATGTCCCCCAACGCCCGGTCCGGGCTGAAGGATGTTCACGCGTGGATGGCGATTGGCCAGGCGGATCACTTCCCACACATCAATGTCCATACCCTCGGCAATGACGGACAATTCGTTGGCGAAAGCGATGTTGACGTCACGGAAGCTGTTTTCGACCAGCTTCACCATTTCGGCAGCACGCGCGCTGGTGGTGATGCATGCGCCGCGCACGAACTGGCGGTAAAAGGCCAGCGCTTTGCGGGCGCATCGCGGCGTGATGCCGCCAATGCAACGGTCATTGTCGATAAGTTCGACAAGGATGCGGCCCGGCAGAACGCGCTCTGGGCAGTAGGCAATCGCCACGTCTCCTGCAGTGCCGGGGCCCGGCATCTTCAGGTCAGGGCGAAGTTGCGCGAACAGGTCCCGCATCGCTTCGGTCGTGCCAACGGGCGAGGTTGACTCCAGGATCACCGTGTCGCCCGTCTTCAACACCTCGGCAACGGTCCGTGCGGCGTTCAGCACATAGGAAATATCGGGAGCGCGATCCTCCGCCACCGGAGTGGGCACTGCGATGATGAAGACATCGCTCGGTTCGACGGTCAGGCTGGCCCGCAAATTTCCGCGCGCAACAACGCCCTGGACAAGGCCGTCGAGATCAACTTCCTCGATATGGACACGGCCCGAATTGACCGTCTCCACAACATGAGCGCTGACATCCACGCCGACGACCTGAGCTCCGCCGCGCGCAATCAGGGCCGCAGTCGGCAACCCGATATAGCCAAGGCCAATGACGGAAACCTTCTGCTGCTTGTCGATGGGCATGCTTCAATCCTGGAAATCGATCAGTTGCCGCTGTTTTTGAAGGCAAAAGCTGAAGATTCCGGTAATGACGCCTGATCGAGCAGGCCCTGATTACTCGCGCAGTTCGACCCAGGTCGGCGCGTGGTCGCTTGCTTTTTCCCGCCCGCGAAAATCCTTGTCCACTTGTGCGTCCACCAGGCGATCGGCCGCCGCAGGGCTCAGCAGCAGATGGTCGATGCGGAAACCGGCGTCGCGTGGCCAGGCGTTCATCTGATAATCCCAATAGGTCCACACCCCGCCTGCCGGGTGGCGGCTCGCAATCGCGTCGGTCCACCCGTCGCCCAGCAATCGGCGGTAAGCGGCGCGGCTCTCCGGCTGCATCAGCGCGTCGTCCGCCATCGCCTTGACCGAATAGACGTCCCGGTCCCGTGGGATGACATTATAGTCGCCAGCAAGGATGGCGGGCACTTCCTCCGCCCAGATTTCGGTTGCACGGTCGCGCAGGCGCTTCATCCAGCGCAACTTGTAATCGAACTTCGGCCCCGGCTGCGGATTGCCATTGGGCAGGTAGATGCTGGCGACGCGAACGCCCTTCACATCGGCTTCGATATAGCGGCTATGCTCATCCTCGGGCTCGCCCTCCAGACCCCGGCGTATCTCGGTCGGCGTCTCACCACGCGCCAATATGGCAACGCCGTTGAAGCCCTTCTGCCCGTGCCAGATCGCGCCATAGCCGACATCCTCGATGTCCTTCAGCGGGAAGGTCTCGTCCGAAGTCTTGATTTCCTGAAGGCAGGCGACATCGGGCTGCGTTTCGTTCAGCCATTCCAGCAGCCGTGGCAAGCGCGCCTTGATGCCGTTGATGTTGAATGTCGCGATGCGCATGGGGCTTTTCTCCTCCCGCGCATCCCTAAAGAGAACAGCAGCCCTTAGACAAGGGAGCCCCCAAGATTAAATGGAAAAGCTCGATCCGCAGCCGCAGCCAGCGGTGGCATTGGGGTTCGTCACCTTGAACGCCGATCCGCCAAGGTCAGACACAAAGTCCACCGCCGCGCCGCGCACCAGGTCCAGGCTGACATCATCGACGACCAGCGTCACGCCATCCCGCTCCACGGCCAGGTCGTCCGCCTCCACCGCATCGGCCAAACCGAACCGGTACTGAAAGCCCGAACATCCGCCACCCTCGACGGCAAGCCGCAGGATCGCTGGCTTGCCCTGCTTGGCGGCGATCGCGGCCACACGGGCAGCGGCGGAAGGGGTAAGGTCGATGTCAGACATGCGCATTAGATAAGGTCAAGCAAAAGGCCCGGCAACCCATCGGCGCCGAGCCTTGCACGCAAAAGCGGCTTGGCCGTTAATCGGCTTCCTTTTCCTGCGCCTTGGTCGGGCCACCCATCGCGATCGGCGGCTTCGTGTTCATCGCCACCAGGACGTCGGGGCCGGTGACGAAAGGCATGGGGTTGATCGCCTGACCATCCACGCGGACTTCATAGTGAAGATGGCTGCCGGTCGAGCGGCCCGTCGATCCCATCAGGCCGATCAGCTGGCCACGACGGACAAAGCTGTTGGGGGCTGCGACCAGCTTGGACATGTGGCCGTAACGGGTCTCAAGACCGCCACCATGGGTGATCTGGACCAGATTGCCATAGCCGCTCGCCCAACCGGCGCGGCTCACGATGCCATCTGCGGTAGCGTAGATCGGGGTGCCGACGGGACCGGGAATATCGATGCCCTTGTGCATCCGGGCGCCGCCATTGAAAGGATCGGAGCGAACGCCGAAGTTCGACGTCAGCGACAGCTTCAGCACCGGGCGTCCGGTCGGGATATTGTTGTTGGCGGCCTTCACGCCACCATCAAGCCGCTGCATGCTGGAAAAGAGATTGGAAAAACCGATGTCGGCCGGGCCGAGCGCGCTGTTGTTGATTTCCGACGCCTCACCATAAGGATCGTCACCGACCGCCTTCGCCTGGGCTGGAACGGCGGCGCACAACACACCCGCCACACTCATCACACCAACAGACTTGCACGCAGACAGGAACCATCGCGCGCCACGCGCATTCATAGAACGAAGAAACAACATGCCGACCCCGACTTATCCTCCGGAGGCTCTTTAAGCCTCTCGGCGCTCCCCGTGTTGACCAAATGCGACCTAGATCGCCACCCGCATCATCAAAAGGACATTTCCCGTCTCATTGTGCAAGCGCGCCGTAAAAATCCAGCGTTAAACCGGCTTGTCGACGCGCCGAGTCGTTGAACGGAGGTTTGAGCGACCCGCGAAAATGGCGTTTTACAAGGATTTGGTAATGATTTGCGGGGGTCAGCCCCTCTCGCTTCGCCGCATGTTCGAACCACCTTGTCCCCGCCGCCACATGGCGAATCTCATCTGTCATAATGCGGCGCAACATGCGTGCCGATATAATGTCCCCGACGCTTTCGAACCGCGCGATCGTGGACGGCGTGATATCCAGCGCACGCGCTTCCAGCACCATCGGAACGATCGCCAGCCGTGCCATTGCATCCTGCGCGGTTTCGGACGCCGCCTGCCACAATCCATCATGCGCGGGCAATTGACCGTAAAAGCTCCCCAACTGCCGCAAGCGCCGGTCCAGCAAGGCGAAATGCATCGCTTCCTCCGCGCCCACCTGCATCCAGTCATCGACAAAACCTTGCGGAAACGCGCTTCCAAACCGTCCGATCAGGTCAAACGCGAGGTCGATTGCCACGAACTCGATATGGGCAAGCGCATGCAGCATCGCGATCCGCGACCGATCGGAACCGATCTTGCCGCGCTTGGGCATCTGGTTGGCGGGCAACAGCAACGGAGCATCCGGCCGCGCAGGCGTATCCGGCATCGCGGCATCAAAGCGATGCGCCAACCGGCCCTGCCGCCAGCACCGGGAGGCGGCGCGCGCCGCCATCAGCTTGGCTCGCGGCTCCGGCGTCATCAGTACATGCGCGCAGGCCTGGCCTACGCCTTCAACCTCGCGCGGCAAAATCAAAGCGCTTTCGCGGCCTCCAGCACCTCGGCTGCATGGCCCTTCACCTTCACCTTGGGCCACACGCGCAGGATCTTGCCCGATGCGTCCGCCAGGAACGTGGCCCGCTCGATCCCCATATATTTGCGGCCGTAGAGGGATTTTTCGACCCAGGTGCCGAACGCTTCGCACGCGTCACCAGGCTCGTCGGAAGCAAGCGTGACGTTCAGGCCGTATTTGTCAGCGAACTTCTTGAGCTTGGCGGGCTTGTCCTTGGAAATGCCCACCACCGGCACGCCCAGCGCGGCGAACTCGCTCGATAGATCCGTAAAGTCCTTCGCCTCGTTCGTGCAGCCCGGCGTATCCGCCTTGGGATAGAAATAGACCACGACCGGCCTGCCCCTGAACCGCTCCAAGCTGAAGTCGGCGCCGTCCGCATCCTTCAACGTCACGTTCGGCAGGCTATCACCGGCTTCCAGCATCTTCTTCCTCCGAATAGGGCGCCGACAGCGCGGCCCAGGCATCGCCCACCCTTTGCCGGGCCTGCGCATAGCTTTCAAGCAGCGCGTCCCAGCTTTCGACGCCGCATGCCCGCGCGACGAGCGGACGGGTAGCTTCCGGCGGCTCCGTCGATTTGGGCGAAACCAGCCGCGACACAATCAGGAAGCGCGTGATCAGGTCGTGCGCATCGATCAGCTCGGCTGGCAGATGGCCCGCCCCGACCAGTTCATCCAACGCCGCGCGAAGGTCGGGATTGAACGCCATCTCATGCTTGAACTGCGACACATGGATCAGGAATTCCAGATCGACCAGCCCTCCCGGCACCAGCTTCACGTCCAGTTCGCTGGCAGGCGGCTTGTGTTTGGCAATGTCGCTCCGCATCTTGACCGCCTGCCGCGCCAGTTCCGGAAAATCGCGCGGGCGCTCCAATGTCTCGGCAAGTATGGCGCTCAACGCAGCCCGACCGCTTGCGGACCCGAACACCGGCCGCGCCCGCGTCAGCGCCAGATGCTCCCAGGTCCAGGCTTCCTCCCGCTGATATTTGGCGAAACTGTCAAGACTGACCGCCAGCAGCCCCTGCGCGCCCGATGGCCTAAGCCGCGTATCCACCTCATATAGCGGCCCGGCGGCAGTCTGAACCGATAACGCATTGGTTATGCGTTGCCCCAAGCGGTTGAAATATTGCGTCGCCCCCAACGGCTTTTTTCCATCGGATTCCTTCATGAAATCGCCGGAAAAAAGATAGACCAGATCCAGATCAGAAGCATGCGTCAACACGCCCCCGCCCAATCGGCCCAGCGCCAGGATCAGCATCTCGCCCCCCGGCACCCGCCCATGCACCGCTTCAAATTCCTGGATGGTCGCCCGCGTCAGCGCCTCGATCGCGGCTTCCGCCACCCGCGAATAGCCGCGCCCCGCCTCCAGCGGATCGCTTCCACGAATGATCTGGGCCCCCAGCGCGAACCGCCGGTCATTGACGCGCTGCCGCACCCGATCCAGCAGCGCCTGATAATCCTCGCCCTGTTCCAATTGCGCGAACTGTTCCGCAAGCTGATCCACCGCAGGCGGCGGATCGAAGGCCGATGTATCGATAAGACCATCGAGCAATTCGGCCCGCCGCCCCAACGCATCCGCCAAAGTCGGCGCGTGACTCAGCAGCTCCGCCATCAACTCCGCCAGACCCGGCCGCGCAGCCAGCAGCTTGAAAAAGTTGATCGCGCTCGGCAACCGCCCGATCAGGTCGTCCAAGCGGTTAAGCGCCCGCACTGGGTCCGGAGCGGCGGCGAGCGTCCGCATCAGGTTCGGCAACAAATCTTCCAGCGCTTCCCTGGAGGCCGTGCTACGCAACGCCCTGACCGTCCCTGTACGCCAACGCCCGATCCGCGCAACCGGCGCTTCCGGATCAGCAAAGCCCATCTCGGCCAGCTGGTCCGCGAGCCGCTCTTCATCATGCGACAGCGACTCCGCTTTCTGGGCTGGTGTCAGCTGGTCATAATTGGCTCCGACCCATTCCACCTTGGGCCGCAGCAGCTCGATCAGATCCCCACCGGTCTCCAGCCCATGCAGCCGCGCCACATTGTCCATCGCTTCAGCGGTCTTGGGCAGCTCATGCGTTTGCCGATCCTCCACCATCTGCAGCCTGTGCTCGATAGTGCGGAACAGAACATAGGCCTCGTCCAGCTTCCGGGACACTTCGGCATCGAACACCCCCGCCGCCGCCAGGGCTTGCAGCGCCTCCCGCGTATTTCCCGACCGCAGCGCCGGATCGCGCCCGCCATGGATCAGCTGGTGAGTCTGGGCAAAAAACTCTACCTCACGGATGCCGCCGCGTCCCCGTTTCAGGTCATAGCCGGGCCCGAAAGCCTGACCCTGCGCATAATGGTCGCGTATCCGCCGCGAAATATCCGTGATGGCATCGATCGCGCCGAAATCCAGGCTCCGCCGCCATACGAATGGGCGGATCTGCTGCATGAAATAGTCACCCAGCGCCATGTCCCCGGCTGCCGGGCGAGCGCGGATGAAGGCCGACTGCTCCCATCCCATCGCCATCGACTCATAATAGCCGATCGCCGCCTCCACCGGCAGCGCAATGGGGGTAGCTTCAGGCGATGGCCGCAACCGCAAGTCCACGCGGAACACATAGCCATCGCCATCGCGCGCGTTCAGGAGTTCGCTGACCCGCCTGCCGATCCGCACAGCCGCATCCGCCGGGTCCTCCCGCTCGCCATGTGGCAAGGTAGCCGGATCGTAGAGCAGGATCGGATCGATGTCGGACGAGTAGTTGAGTTCGCGGCTGCCATGTTTGCCCAATGCGAGAACGACGAACCCTTTAGGTTCCGCGTCCGGATAGCGTTCGGCAAAGGTCGCGAGCAGCGCTTCTTCCAGGGCTTGGTCGGCAAAGGCGGACAGGGTACGCGTAACGCGGTTCAGGTCCCACGCACATGACAGGTCAGCAGCAGCCGTCACCAGCGACAATGCGCCCTTGCGCCGTCTCAACGACCTGGCGATGCCGTCATCGGGACCAGACACGTCACGCGCCGCATTGAGTGCCGCGTCGACATCACCCGCAGCCAGCAAGCCCGTCACATCCGGAAACCGGTCCATCTGCCTGGCAAGAAACGGCGAATGCGCCCGCATCCGCTCCAATGCCGCCGCCCAATCCGTCACGCAACTTCTCCGATCATGGCGGAGCTATCGCCCGAGGCTGCACTGAAAGCCAGAAACTTTTCCCGCCTATGCCCGTTGTATGAACATGGAAATGCAGCGCAAATCAGCAGGCCGATCAGGCAATGGGCGAGCGAGCGCTGACCGCAGCTTTATGACCGTGGGCGTGCCTCAGCCATATGAAGGCGTTGGCAATGCGCTTCGTTCCACCTTTCGCGCAGGGCGCGAGAGCTTGCCTTGGGACATGCTGGATTTGCTGGACAAGCTCGACCGGCACTAAGGCTGGCGGCAGGACTTTATTTACCGCAAACCGTTAAGACGAGCGCCTCTTTGATCCAGGATGCGCTTGCATGCTCTACAAGGCTTTTGCTGTCATTACGCTGGTGGCGGCACCCCTGATCGTCCTGATGGTTCAGGGGCTCGCGCCTCACGTGCCTGCGCAGAACATGTCCGCACCCATGCGGCCCGTCGCTGAGCAAGCCGTCCCGTCGCCGCAACCTATCGCAACGCCTGCCGCGGAGCAGCCCGCGTCGTCGCCAATGTCGTTCGGCCAACCGATGCCGGAAGCTGGAAAACCCTTTCTCTCACCCGGAAACGGGCTTCCCGGCACATCATCTGCTCCGGAAAGCGGAGCGGCAGACAATGATGCGGATGCAAGTTCGGACGCTCCTCAATTCTGATCCCTGAAAAGAGCACTCATCGCGCCGCCGACGCGAAAGTATCGCATTGAGCAGGATCGCCGCTGTCCAGTCCCTTCCGCAGCCAGGTCATCCGCTGCTCGCTGGACCCATGGGTAAAGCTTTCCGGTACGGGACGGCGTCCGGCTGCCTTCTGCAATGTGTCATCGCCGATCGATTGCGCGGCTGTCATCCCTTCCTCCAGGTCGCCCGCTTCCATCAGCCCCGTGCGCTTCGCCCAGACGCCCGCATAGCAGTCCGCCTGCAATTCCACGCGCACTTGCAAGGCATTGCCTTCTTCCTCGCCAACGCTCCGCTGGCGCTGCTGCACCTGGCCCAAAGTGCCTTCGAGGTCCTGCACATGATGCCCGACCTCATGCGCGATCACGTAGGCCTGGGCAAAGTCCCCGGGCGCGCCAAAGCGTTGGCGAAGCTCTGTGAAGAAATCGGTGTCCAGATAAACCTTCTTGTCGTTCGGGCAGTAGAAAGGTCCCATCGCGCTTTGCGCGGCGCCGCAGCCCGACGCCCCAGCCTGCGAGTAGAAGGACAAGACAGTCGGCTGATATTGCTGGCCGGACTGCTGGAAAATCTGGCCCCAGACCCGTTCCGTCGATCCCAGCACCTTGAGCGACCAATGCTGGATTTCCGATAATTTCTGGGGATCGCGGCTGACCGAGACATTCTGCTGAACGCCACCCCCGCCCCCTATCAGGCTGAGCGGATTGACCCCCATGACCGCCAGGATGATGAGCACGACCACGATCCCGCCGCAGCCGAATCGGCTGCCGATGAATGGCAACAGCATGCCAAGGCCGCCACCTAGCCCGCCTCCGAAGCCGCCACGGCCGCTCTGAACCTCGAAATTCGAGCTTTCCCGTTCATCGTCCAGCCGCATGACGCCCTCTCTTTCCTCACCTGCCTAGCTGATTGCTGCGAGGGTTGGAACGGCTGCGATATGGAGTTGGTTGCTTCAGCTGATCGGATTGTTACAGCACATTAAGTTGGAACCTCCGCGCTTGTCGTTATATTGCACTGCGACATGGCCGACATAGATCCCCAAATCCCGCGCCGGGCAGGCACGCCGCTCCCTCTGCCGCAAGAAGTCGCGCTGCTGCTGCAGGGTGGCGGAGCGCTCGGCTCCTTCCAGGCCGGGGTTTACCAACGCCTGGACGAACTGGGCATCGACGTAAGTTGGGTCGCAGGCATCTCGATCGGAGCAGTCAACGCGGCAATCATCGCAGGCAATCCACCGCATCGCCGCATCAGCCGCTTGAAGAAATTCTGGCTGACGGTGTCCGGCGGACTTCCCAATATCGTCCTCCCCGAAATAGATCATATTCGCGAGGCGGCTCATCTGATGGCGGCTGGCGCGGTCGCGACCTTTGGCGTGCCCGGCATGTTCCGCCCGCGCCTATGGCCTTCCGTGCTGATGCCGGAAGGCACGTCGGGGGCAATCAGCTTCTATGACAGCGCGCCTCTTAAAGAAACGCTGGATGCCTGCGTCGATTGGGAGCTGCTGAACGATGGGCCGGTTCGCCTTTCGGTCGGCGCGGTGGACGTGGAAAGCGGCAACTTCGCCTATTGGGACACGCGGGGACCCCATGGACGCACGCGGATCGACGCGCGGCATATCATGGCTTCAGGCGCCCTTCCTCCGGGCTTGCCGCCGGTCGAAATAGACGGGCGACATTATTGGGACGGCGGCATCGTGTCCAACACGCCCCTCGCCCATGTGCTGGAACATCAAAATGACGACATGCTCGTCTTTCAGGTCGACCTGTTCCCTGCCGAAGGTCCGATGCCGCGCCAGATGACGGACGTCTATTCCCGCGCCAAGGACATTCAATATTCCAGCCGCACCCGTCAGGTGACCGATCAATATCTGCGCCTGCGCCGCGAACACAAGGCGATCAAGGCATTGCTGGACAAGTTGCCGCCGGACCTGAGGGACGATGCCGACGCCCTGCGCCTCAGACAATATCTCGACCGTGGATCTGTCAACATCGTCCACCTCATCTATCGCAGCCGCGCCTGGGAAAGCGGCGCGCGCGACTTTGAATTTTCCCGTTCCACCATGCTGGATCATTGGAGTCAGGGCCGCGACGCCGTGGAAGAGGTGATGCACAAGGGCGACCTGATCGCGCGCAACATCATCAACGGCAAAAGCGCCACCTTCGATCTTCAGGCCCCCGACACTCTCAAGGAGAAGAACGCATGACCAAGTCCCTCGCCGGAAAGACAGCGCTTATCACAGGCTCCACCTCCGGCATCGGCCTTGCTTATGCCAAGACCCTCGCGGCCGAGGGTGCGAACATCATCATCAACGGTTTCGGCGACAGCGCCGCGATCGAGCAGGAACGGCAGGCGCTGGAGCAGGCCAGCGGAGCAAAGGCGCTCTACAGCGGGCACGACCTCACCAAGGCCTCTGAGATCGAAGCCATGATGCAGGAGACGGCAAGTGCCTTCGGCGGCGTCGACATCCTGATCAACAATGCGGGCATGCAGCATGTCGCTCCGGTCGAAGAATTCCCGGTCGATAAATGGGACCTCATCATCGCGCTCAACCTGACCAGCGCCTTCCACACCTCACGGCTCGCCATCCCCTATATGAAGTCCAAAAAATGGGGGCGCATCATCCAGACGGCCAGCGCCCATTCATTGAGGGCATCGCCCTTCAAAAGCGCCTATGTAACCGCCAAGCACGGCCTTGCGGGGTTCACCAAGACGCTGGCGCTGGAACTCGCCACCTTCGGCGTCACCGCCAATTGCATCTCGCCGGGTTACGTCTGGACTCCCCTGGTGGAGAACCAGATTCCCGACACGATGAAGGCGCGGAACATGACGCGCGAGCAGGTGATGAACGATGTCCTTCTGGCAGGACAACCGACCAAGCAATTCGTGACGTTGGACCAGGTCGCCGCCATGGCCCTGTTCCTGTGCAGCGACGCGGCAGCCAACATCACAGGCGCGAATATGACCATAGATGGCGGCTGGACGGCACAGTGACAGCCGTGGCATTTTTGCCACGCTGCTGAAGCAATTGTTTTTGGCGGGGAAACCATAAGGGGCTGCTCCCGTTACCCTCGGGCATCTGATGATCAAGGCTCAAGGGAGTAGCCACATATGAAGAAGTATCTTTTCGCAGCCGCCATGCTGGCGGCGCTGCCTTCGCTCGCTCATGCGCAGGAAGAAGCTGCACCTGACGGCACCGAAGCCTTCGGCATCGAACCCTATGTCGGTATTCTGGGCGGCTATCACACCTTCGATCGCCGTTCCGAATTCGGCAGCGTACCCGGTGAAACGATCATGAACGGCGCGATCATCAGCGGCGTTGCAGGCGTCAACGTTCCCCTCGGCCCCGTCTTCGTGGGTGTCGAAGGTAACGCCACCAAGGGCTTTTCGGACATCGACTGGGAATATGGAGTGAAGGGCCGCTTCGGCGCGCGCGCTGGTGAAAGCGGCATGATCTTCGCTTCGGCCGGTTACCAGTGGGTGAACGGCAAGCAGGGCTGGCCGAACCGCAAGGACTGGATGTACGGCGTCGGCGTTGAAGTCGGCCCGAAGGATATCGGCCTTGGCGGCATCACCGGCAACAGCGGCATTCGCCTGCGCTTCCAGACCGAAACCTATGATTTCGACAGCTTCCGTCCGACCGCAGGTGTGATCTTCCACTTCTGATCCCGTCGCGGCAGAATAGGATCAGGCGCTCGTCCTCCCAAGGACGGGCGCCTTTTCATGTCAGCCACTTTCCTTGTGCCGCGAAATCTTCCTATGCTCCCATCGCACAGGGAGAATAGCCGATGCGTCACGCGTTCAATCTCATCATGGCCGCCGCCACCTTTTCGTCTGCCGCGACTGCACAGACCGGTGCCGCGCCTGTTGACACGTCTCCCGTTCCGCAACTGAACGAGATAAATGCTGAGATCAGCCGCGACATGAGCGGCCTCATGACGCTTTACCGCGACCTTCATGCCCATCCTGAACTGTCGGAACAGGAAACAGCGACCGCTGCAAAGCTTGCGCGCCGCCTTAAGGCGATGAAGTTCGATGTGACTGAGAAGGTAGGTGGCACCGGCGTAGTCGCGGTTATGAAAAATGGGGAGGGACCCGTTCTCCTCATCCGCGCGGACATGGACGGCTTGCCGGTCACGGAACAGACCGGCCTTCCTTTCGCATCGAAAGTGCGCACCAAGACGCCGGATGGGATCGAAACCGGCGTTATGCATGCCTGCGGCCATGACACGCATATGACCGCCTTCATCGAAACCGCGCATCTGCTCTCGTCAAGGAAGGATCGTTGGCTGGGGACACTGGTCATGATCCTTCAGCCAGCAGAAGAGGTCGGACGCGGCGCACGCGCGATGTTGGACGATGGGCTTTACACCCGCTTCCCCCATCCGACCCATGCCATCGCCTTTCACGACGCGGCCAACCTGCCAGCGGGCGTCATCGGCTACACGCCGGGCTATACGCTCGCCAATGTCGACAGCGTGGACATAGTGGTGCGCGGCACCGGCGGCCACGGCGCCTATCCCCAAACTGCGAAGGACCCCATCGTGCTCGGCGCACGGATCGTGGGGGCGCTGCAAACCCTGGTCAGCCGCGAGCAGGACCCTCTCGACCCCGCTGTCGTCACGGTCGGCAGCTTCGTGGGCGGCGCCAAGCATAATATCATCCCTGACGAGGCAAAGCTGCTCCTCACCGTCCGCAGCTATTCCGACGAAACGCGCGAACGCCTCATCCAGGGCATCAAGCGCATCGCGCGCGGCGAAGCCATTGCGGCAGGCGTGCCTGACGATCGAATGCCGATCGTGTCCGTGAAAGATGAATTTACGCCAGCCGCCTATAATCCGCCCGCCTTCGCCAATGAAATGGCGGGGCTGCTCAAGGCGCACTTCCCCGACGGCCGGGTGATCGAGACAAAGCCATCAATGGGGGGCGAAGATTTCGGCCGCTATTACCGGGCTGACAAGAACCTCAACAGCTTCATCTTCTGGGTCGGCGGCGTTCCCGCGGACCAGATGGCAAAGGCAGCAGCCGGTCAACTCACCCTACCCTCCCTCCACAGCCCCTTCTGGGCGCCAGAGGCCGACAAGGTCATCGCCACCGCAAGCGAGGCCATGACCGTGCTCGCCCTCAACATCCTCAAGCGATAAGTCGCGGCATCGGGGGGCCTAGAACATGACGGCAAGGATAAGGATCGCGGTAGAGGATGACGCGCCTTGCGTGGCAGCAATCTACGCTCCCTATGTGCTGAACAGCGTGATCTCCTTTGAAAGCGTGCCGCCGGACGCAGCAGAGTTCAGGGCCAGGATAGCTGCCTGCCTACCCGACTATCCCTGGTTGATCGCAGAGGTGGAAGGCCAAGTCGCCGGCTATGCTTATGCCGGACCCCATAGCGCGCGAGCCGCTTATGACTGGTCCGCCAACATCTCCGTCTATCTTGCCGCCGATCATCACAGGCAGGGGATAGGAAAGCGCCTTTACGACATGTTGGTCACTCTGCTGCGCCATCAGGGTTATCACAGTCTATTTGCAGGCATCACCCTGCCGAACCCGGCCAGCGTAGCTATCCATACCGCTCTGGGCATGAAAGACGTCGGCATCTACAAGGAAGTCGGTTTCAAATTCGGTGCGTGGCATGATGTCATGTGGATGGGCATGGCGATCTCGCCCGCCACAGCCCCGCCAGCACGGCCGACACCTTTCGCGGCGCTTCAAGATCTTGCGCAGATCGTCCCAGGTCTTGGCGCGGAGGCGCATCGCTAGGCGGGCCGGTGCCCCTTGCGCCACTTGGTCAGCAAATGCCGCGCCAGCATGAGCGGCGGCATGCGCAGCCAGTGGGAACGGACGTAAAATGCGAAGCGGAGCAGCTTGCGCGTTTCGCGGCCCCACCCATCACGCGCGAGCAAGCGAGCAATGAAAATGCGGTCACTCCATCTGAGGCAATAATCGGCCTGAATGGGCGCGCGAAGCTGGCGAACAGGAGAGCCGAACAAGCCATGCGCCAGCCTGAGCGCACGCAACACCACTGCATATAACTGATGTTCCGCAGCCCTTTTGAGCAGAGCCAGGTCGAAATCCGGTGTCCGTTCCCGAAACTGGCAGCACAGGCAATGAATATCCCACAGGTTGCGGAGCCCACCCGCCAGGTCGCCGTCTGCGAAGAGATGTGCGGCCGAATGACAGATCATATCCTCGGGCGCCAGCACCGACAGACGATCAGTCACCGGCACCGCATCCGCCAGCATCACCTCCACATCGGGTGTCGGACGCGCCGTCAGCGGCAGGATCGTATGATGCACATCGATCATCCTGTCGCGCTCACGGTGGATCATAGGCGGCAATTCATGCATCCATTGCCGGTAATAGGCGTCGTCATAGGCGTCTTCCTTGACCCACTCCCAACCGGCCGCGATCAGCCGGTCTTCGGCTTGGCTCAACTCATTCTGAGGAAGCAGGATGTCGAGATCGCCGATGAACCGCCCTCCCCCGGCCTTCAGCCCAGCGGCGGCATAGGCGGTGCCCTTCAGCAGCAACACTGGCTCCCCAAGCGCCTCCGCCGCCCTGTTCGCCTCCCACAGGGCCTGCCGCGCCTCCCGCGCAGCGTCCAGCCGGGCATCGGCCAGGATCGGCCGGACGCTCTCCGGCACGCATCGCTCATCGACGGCCAGCGCCAATGTTCCGATCAGCCGCTCCGCCCTCGCAGCCGCGATCAGCGCGTTCCATCCAGCGCTATCCAGCGCGCTGACCGAATCCGGATTCCGCAGGACCGACACCAGCAACGCCGCGCTCATATGAGCTCTTCCCACAGACGCTCGACCATGGCGATCGCGTCTTCTCCCGATGGAAAGTCGATGGCCCGCGCAGGGACATGCTTCACGAATCGGGCCAGGGCACCGAAGCCCGCTTCTCCCAAGGCGACATAGTTGGTGGAAGCCTGGGTCAGGCGCATGAAAACCTCGCCCTGACCGACCGGCCGGACATCGACGGCATGTCCGAAGCGAGGGAAAAGCAACAGCGCGGGCCGTGCCCCTTTCCCCATCCGCGCAACGGCGTCACCCTGGGGGACGAGGTGCCGGATGTCCCCCTTCGCCGTATTCCCCAACAATGGCCCCATGCGATCGGCGGAGACTTCAGCGGCGATCACGTCGATGGCGCCGTTCTTGAGCGAAACGAGCCGAGGAAACGGCAGCAACTCCCCTGTAACCAGGTCCAGCAACGCGAATTCATCACCCATAAGACGCCAGCCGCGTTCGCCAAGCTGGGCTGCAAGCGTCGATTTGCCGGACCCGGACTCGCCGGTCATGACAAGGGCACGCCCGTCCTTCTCCACGCTCGACGCATGGAGCAACAGATGCCGCCGCCAACCCAGCGCCATCTGTAGGTTCATCCCCATTTCGGCGGCGAGCAGCCCGTGACTGAGACTCATCGGCGCCGCATCCGCCAGCCCATGGTCGCCCGTTATGAAGATGGACGGGCGGAACCACTTACGCAGCAGAGCCGTCGGCTCCAGCCTGACGGTGAAATCGGCTGTCTCTCCGCTCGGCCGGGGATAGCCCTCATAGAGCTCCGCCAGCTGATGCAGCGGCTGGCGCCATGCGGAACCGATGCGAAAGGACGCAGGGCCGATCGTCAGGGAAAGCTTGTGCCTCACGACCGGCACACCAGGCCGAGCGCAGTCAATGATTCCAGATGCGCTTCGATCTCAGCGATGGCCTGTTCCGTCTCGCCCAGATCATAATGACGTTCCAGCAGGGCATGCAGTTGCGCCGCCGTCGAATCAGCTTCCTCGTCCAGGGCGTCCAATATCTCCGGAACGGGGCTGATCATCATATGCGTCTGTCCCGACGCGCGATGATAAAGGAGCGTGATGTCCTCCAGCACGCATGCAACAGCGTCCTTGTCTCGATGATAACGACGCTCTGCGGTCACGATCTGCTTTCAACTCCCCGGCGGCGCTCCTCTGTAGCGGACAGGAGTAAGCAGTTGCCTAACGCGGCATTTGCAATGATGCGTAGCAGGTAAAGCCGCTGGTCCCGGATTGAAGACGGCGGATATAGTTCAGATAGGCCTGATTCTGCTCATAGCTGGTGCCGGGCAGCCGTCCGCCGCGCAGGGCCCGCCGGACCTCCTCACCGCTATAGCTGCGTCCCTGCGTGGGCACGGCCCCCCCCGTCCCAGCCGGAACGACCTGACCATTGGGGGCGATATATTTGCCAGCCCGCGCCTGATCGGGAACGGGGATCGTGCAGTTCAGCACCGATGCAGCCGTGTTAGCCAGCGCCGGACGAATGGACACGATCGCAGACGCCGCCGCCGCGCCGCCCATCAAGATCTGGCGGCGCGAAGGCACCATGGAATCAACGTCCCGCTCCGTACCTTCTGCAGGTGCGGAATCGGAAAGATGCTGTCCGGACGATGGCTCTGTCATATCATCCTGATCCGCTATCGCGCTTGCCAAAGCGTAAAGAATCCACGTTATTGCGCCAGCCATTGCAGCAAAGCAGCCAATAATCCAGCACGGTAACCATGAATCGACTGAGCATTTCCCAGATCATCGCCTCGCTGGCCATGCTGTTCCTGGCTACCGGATCGACATTGCTGATGGGCGCGCCCCTGTGGGCCATAGCTCTCCCGGTACTTGCGGGTATCGCCGTCCTCCTTATCACGGCGCAGGGAACGCCGCTTGAACCGGTCCCGCCTTCTTCGGCCGAACAAGCGGCCAATATCGCCGACCACCCGGACTTTGCCGACCTCATGGAGGCGATCACCGACCCGCTGATGCTGATCGAGCGCGGCCGGATCGTCCGCGCCAATCGCGCCGCCCAACGCTTGCTGGGCGCGCATATCGAAGGTGAGGATGCCCGCATAGCCATCCGCCATCCCGCCGCGGCCGAACGGCTTGCGAGCCTCGCTCCCATGTCGGAGGCCATGATGCTCGACCTCGTCGGCCTTGGGACACGCGATCAGCGCTGGCAGATGCGCATCGCGCCGCTCGGCGCTGAAGGTGATATCCGTCGGCTCGTCCATCTTGCAGACCATAGCGGAGCCTATGCAGCGGAAAAGATGCGGGTCGATTTCGTGGCCAATGCCAGCCACGAACTGCGCACCCCGCTCGCGGGCATATTGGGCTTTATCGAGACGCTCGGCGACCCCGACCTTGGCCGCGACAATGATACCCGGCAGCGCTTCCTGAAGATCATGGATGGCGAAGCGCGCCGGATGCAGCGGCTGATCGACGATCTCATTTCCCTCTCCCGGATCGAAGCGGAAAAATATCGGGCGCCTGACAGCCCGATCGATCTGGGGTCATTGGCGGCTGAAGTAGTGGGGGTCTTCCGAACGAGCCATGGCGAGCGGGGCCGGGAGGTGGAACTGGACGTCACCCCCGGCCTGCCGAAAGTCGCCGGAGACCGGCCGCAGTTGTCGCAGCTTCTGCACAACCTGATCGGCAACTCGGTCAAATATGGGAAAGCGGGCACGCCGATCCGCGTGAGCCTGGCCGCAGGACCAAGCGGCATGACCCGCCTGATGGTCGCGGACGAAGGCGAAGGCATCGGCCCCGATCACCTCCCCCGGCTCACCGAACGCTTCTACCGCGTGGACTCGGGCCGCAGCCGCGCCGTGGGCGGCACGGGCCTGGGCCTCGCCATCGTCAAACATATCGTGGAACGACACCGTGGCAGGCTCGACATCACGAGCACGCCCGGCAAAGGGACGACGATCACCGTGCTGCTGCCTCCAATGCCCCTCGAAGAGAAGATATCCGCGTCCAGGCTTTGAAAGAAAATCTGCGATCCGGTGGGCAGACCGGTGGCTATGTCATAAAAGTGCAATTGGATTGTCACAAAGGCGCGACTTACCGCGGCTAAGGCGCCCGCAGGGGGGCGGCGATTGCGAATCGCGGCCTTGATCAAGGAGACTATCCGTGAAGCATTTCGCTCTGATGGCTGCTACCGCAGCAGCCGCTCTTACCCTCGCCGGTTGCGGCGAATCTGGCGGCGGCGCCAGCGCAACGCGCGACCAGATCCGCGCGGTTGGCTCATCCACCGTCTACCCCTTCGCAACGGCCGTCGCCGAGATGTTCGTGCAGGGCAATTCCGGCATGAAGTCGCCCATCATCGAATCGACGGGCACCGGGGGCGGCGTGAAGCTGTTCTGCGCTGGCGTCGGTGCACAATATCCTGACATCGCCAACGCCTCGCGCCGCCTGAAGAAGGCTGAGTTCGAGGATTGCCAGAAGAATGGCGTCAAGGACATCATCGAAATCCAGGTCGGCGTCGACGGCCTCGCCTTCGCTGAATCGAAG
Organism: Sphingobium sp. S6; assembly: GCF_905120495.1. Lineage (NCBI taxonomy): Bacteria > Pseudomonadati > Pseudomonadota > Alphaproteobacteria > Sphingomonadales > Sphingobiaceae > Sphingobium > Sphingobium sp. S6. Next base: position 1,110,245 of record NZ_CAJHOG010000001.1, read on the forward strand.
GCCGGTCCCGGCTTCAGGCTGACGCCCAAGATCGTCTATGAAGCGCTTGCCGCGAACCCCTATGGCAGGGGCCCGAACAAGGCGGAAACCTGGAAGGACGTCGATCCGAGCCTTCCGGCGACCGCCATCAGCGTCTTCGGCCCGCCATCGACCAGTGGCACGCGCGACTCGCTCGCCGAACTGGTGCTGACCAAGGGCTGCGAAACGGATCCTGCCATGAAGACGCTCAAGGAAAAGAGCGAGGACGAGTTCAAGGCGACCTGCACCCGCGTCCGTGAAGACGGCAAATACGTGGATTCGGGCGAAAACGACAATCTGATCGTCCAGAAGCTCGCCGCCAATCCCAATGCGCTTGGCGTGTTCGGCTTCAGCTATCTTGAAGAAAACAAGGACAAGCTAAAGGACGTGCCGCTCAACGGTGTCGAAGCCACCTATGAAACCGTATCCACCGGCAAATATCCCGGCGCGCGTCCTCTCTACATCTATGTGAAGAAAGCGCACATGACCGCTATCCCAGGTCTTCAGGCTTTCCTCAACAGCTTCGCCGCCAACTGGGGTCCGGGCGGCGCGCTGACGAAGCGTGGCATGGTCGCCGCGCCTGATGATGTGCGCAAGGCGAGCGCGGAAGCGGTCAAGTCGCTGACTGTTCTCGACGGTTCGCAGCTCAAGTAAGCGGAAGACATGACAGGTCCTGCAATCCTCCTGCTGCTGGCGGGCCTTGGCGCGATCGCCTGGGTCAGCGCCCGGGCGCGCGCACTGCGGCTGCAAACCGCAGCGCGCGCCTCGGGCCGCCGCGATGCCGTGCATAGCCTGCCGGGTTATCATGGCTGGTATGTCGCGCTGTGGACGCTAGTCCCGGCGGCGATATTCCTCACCATCTGGGCGAACATCGCGCCTGGGCTCATTACCCAGGATGTGTTGCACAGCCCAGCCGCGCAGGGCCTGCCAGCCGATGATTTCTCGCGCTCGGCGATATTGGGCGAAGCGCGGGCAATCGCGGTGGGATCGCAAGCGGGAGCGTTCAACCCGCTCTCGCAGGGCCTTGTCCAACCCTATAGTGACGCGCTCGACAAATATGGCATGGCTGGCGCGGCGCTGGCCCTGGTGCTGGCCTTTGCCGGGGCCGCCTACGCCTTCACCCGCGTGCGGCCTGATTTCCGGGCACGCACGCGGGTTGAAAGGCTCGTGATGGCCGTATTGCTCATCGCCTCCCTTCTGGCGATCGTCACCACCCTTGGCATCGTCGTATCGCTGCTGTGGCAGAGCCTTCGCTTCTTCTCGATGGTGAACCCGTTCGATTTCCTCTTCGGCACCAAATGGAGCCCGCAGTCCGCGGCGATGGGCTATGGCAATGACGATGCGTTCGGCGCCGTCCCGCTATTCTGGGGCACCATCTTCATCGGCGCGATCATCGCCATGGTCGTCGCTATCCCGCTCGGTCTGATGAGCGCCGTCTATCTCACCCAATATGCCAGCCCCACCGTCCGCAAATGGATGAAGCCCATCCTTGAAGTGCTCGCGGGCGTTCCGACTGTCGTCTACGGCTATTTCGCGGCGCTGACGGTCGCCCCCGCATTGCGCGACCTCGCCGTGGCGATCGGCATTCAGGGTGCCTCTTCGGAAAGCGCGCTTGCCGCTGGCCTCGTCATGGGCGTGATGATCATCCCGTTCGTGTCCTCCATGGCGGACGACAGCATCGCCGCCGTGCCGCAATCCATGCGCGACGGCAGCCTTGCCATGGGCGCGACCACTAGCGAGACGATCCGCCGCGTGCTGATCCCCGCCGCCCTTCCCGGGGTCGTCGGCGGCGTGCTGCTCGCCGTCAGCCGCGCGATCGGCGAGACGATGATCGTTGTCATGGCTGCAGGCCTGGCGGCAAACCTAACCTTGAACCCCTTCGCGAGCGTGACCACCGTCACGACCCAGATCGTGCAGCTGCTGACCGGGGACCAGGAATTCGACAGCGCCAAGACTCTGGCGGCCTTCGCCCTTGGCCTTGTCCTCTTCGTCGTGACCCTGCTGCTCAACATCGTGGCCCTGCGGGTCGTGAAGAAATATCGCGAGGCTTACGAATGAGCCTTCATATCCGTCATCCGTTCGGGCTGAGCTTGTCGAAGCCCTTCACTTCTCGTCCAGAACTGAAGAGCCCTTCGACAGGCTCAGGGCGAACGGGGTCAATATTGTGAACAGCGAACGCCTCCCCACCGACTGGAAGTCGGACGCAATGCGCAAGCGGATCGCCCGCCGCTATGCGTCGGAACGCCGCTTCAAGGCTGCCGGCCTTCTCGCCGTGGCGCTGTCAGCCGCCTTCCTCGCCTTCCTGCTCTTCAGCATGCTCGGCAATGGATTGCGCGGCTTCAGCCAGACGGAAATCGCCGTGAAGATCGACTTCCCGGCCTCTCCCATCCTGCTTGATCCCTCCGCGATCACGGACGAAGCGCTTGCCAACGCCAATCTGCCGATGGTGACGGGGGAGGCTGTGAAGAAGGCGCTGGGCCCGGATGCCGAAGAATGGGTGTCGCCTGCCGCATGGACGGTCGTTCGCGATGCGATCAAGGCCGACCCCGATATTCTCGGCCGCACGGAGACCCTGCGCCTGCCCGCTTCCACCGGAATCGATCTCGCCGCCAAGAGTGACGGCACGGCGGAAGCGGAAGCCGCAGTGGACCGCCTGGAAAAGGCCGGGCTGCTTTCGACCAGCTTCAACAGCGGCTTCCTGACCGGCAGCGACGGTACGGACCCGACGCGTGTCGGCATCTGGGGCGCGTTCAAGGGATCGCTGCTCACCATGCTGGTGACGCTGGTGCTGAGCTTCCCGATCGGCGTTGCGACCGCCGTCTATCTTGAGGAATATGCGCGCAAGAACTGGCTGACCGACATTATCGAAGTGTCGATCAACAATCTCGCGGCCGTCCCCTCGATCATCTTCGGCTTGCTTGGCCTCTCGATCTTCCTCAACTTCCTGCACCTGCCGCGCTCGGCTGCACTGGTCGGCGGCATGACGCTGGCGCTGATGACCATGCCCGTCATCGTCATAGCGGGCCGTAACGCCATCAAGTCGGTGCCGCCCAGCATCCGCGACGCGGCGCTCGGCATCGGCGCAAGCCCGGTCCAGGTGGTCTTCCACCACGTCCTGCCGCTCGCCCTGCCCGGCATCCTCACCGGCACGATCATCGGCATGGCCCGCGCGCTTGGCGAAACCGCGCCGCTGCTGATGATCGGCATGCGCGCCTTCATCGCGACGCCGCCGGGCGGGATCACCGACCCTGCAACGGTTCTCCCGGTGCAGATCTTCCTCTGGTCGGACGAAGTCTCGAAAGGCTTTGTCGAAAAGACCTCCGCCGCCATCATCGTTCTGCTGGTCTTCCTGCTCGCGATGAACGGCCTCGCCATCTACCTGCGCAACAAGTTCGAAAAACGGTGGTAACGATGATGCACGAACCGCAAACACTGGTGCCCGCCACCGAAACCAAGATGACCGCGCGCGACGTGAAGGTCTTCTACGGCGAAAAGCAAGCGATCAAGGGCGTCTCCATCGACGTCGACATGGACAATGTGACGGCTTTCATCGGCCCGTCGGGCTGCGGCAAGTCGACCTTCCTGCGCACGCTCAACCGCATGAACGACACCGTCGCTTCGGCGCGGGTCGAAGGCACGATCACGCTTGATGGCGAAGATATCTACGCCCCGTCGATGGACGTGGTGCAGCTGCGCGCCCGTGTCGGCATGGTCTTTCAGAAGCCCAACCCATTCCCCAAGTCGATCTATGAAAACATTGCCTACGGCCCCCGCATCCATGGCCTGGCGCATGGCAAGGCGGACCTCGACGTCATCGTCGAAAAGTCGCTGCGCCGCGCGGGCCTGTGGGACGAGGTGAAGGACCGCCTGCACGACAGCGGCACCGCGCTTTCGGGCGGCCAGCAGCAGCGCCTGTGCATCGGCCGCGCCATCGCGGTCGAGCCCGAAGTCATCCTGATGGACGAGCCCTGCTCGGCACTCGACCCGATCGCCACCGCCAAGATCGAGGAACTGATCCACGAACTGCGCGGCCGATACGCGATCGTCATCGTCACCCACAACATGCAGCAGGCCGCCCGCGTTTCACAGCGCACCGCCTTCTTCCACCTGGGCGAACTGGTCGAATATGGCGTGACATCGGACATCTTCACCAATCCGCGTCAGGAGCGGACCAAGGACTATATCACCGGACGCTACGGCTGAACCGGGGGAGACGAGACATGGCTGAACATACGATCAAGGCTTTCGACGAGGAAATCGACAAGCTGCGCGGCCTCATCGCCGAAATGGGCGGACGCGCGGAAGCCGCCATCGAGAACGCAATGTTGGCGCTCCAGCGTCAGGACAAGTCGCTCGCCGCGCAAGTCGTCGCCGACGACAAGCGCATCGACGCGATCGAGGCCGAAGTCGAAAAGCTGGTGATTCAGGTCATCGCCCTGCGCGCGCCCATGGCAAACGACCTGCGCGACGTGATCGCCGCGCTCAAGATTGTCGGCGTGGTCGAGCGGATCGGCGACTATGCCAAGAATATCGCCAAGCGCGTACCGCTGATTGCCGCCAACCAGCGCACGCTGGAGCCCGTCTCGCTCCTCCCCTCCATGGGTCAGGTCGCGGCTGAAATGGTGCATGACGCCCTCAATGCCTTCGCCGCGCGTGACGCAGATCTCGCGCTCGCTGTCATCGAGCGCGATACGGTGGTGGACGACTTCTACAACAGCGTCTTCCGCACGCTCGTCACCTTCATGGTCGAAAATCCCAAGACGATCAGCGAGTGCGCGCACCTGCTGTTCGTCGCCAAGAATATCGAACGGATCGGCGACCACGCGACCAATGTCGCCGAGATGGTCTACTACGCCGCGACCGGCCAGACCCTGCCGGATCGCGAGCGCGGCGGCACCCAGCCCCTGGAGGACTGAATATGGCGAGAGCCAAGATGCTTCTGGTTGAAGATGACGCGGCCCTCGCAGAACTTCTGATCTGGCATTTCAAGCGCGAGGATTTCGACGTCGCGCACACCGTCGATGGCGAGGAAGCGCTGCTGCTCGCGCAGGAGAATGTGCCCGACATCGTCCTGCTCGACTGGATGGTCGAAAGCCTGTCAGGCATCGAAGTCTGCCGCCGCCTGCGCCGCATGAACGGGACCGCCAATGTCCCCATCATCATGCTCACCGCGCGCGGCGAGGAAGAAGACCGTGTGCGCGGCCTCGAAACCGGCGCGGACGACTATGTCACCAAGCCTTTCTCTCCCCGCGAACTGGTCGCCCGCGTCGGCGCCGTCCTTCGCCGCGTCCGCCCGGCGCTTGCGGGCGAGACGCTGACTTTCGCGGACGTGGAAATGGACACGGTCGGTCACAAGGTCCGGCGCGGTGGCCAGGTGATCCCGCTCGGCCCCACCGAATTCCGCCTGCTCAAGCATTTCCTGGAGCATCCCGGCTGGGTCTTCTCCCGCGAACGCCTGCTAGATAGCGTATGGGGTCAGGACAGCGATATCGAACTGCGCACCGTCGACGTCCACATCCGCCGCCTGCGCAAGGCGATCAACGCTGATGGCAAATATCGCGACATCATCCGCACGGTCCGATCGGCGGGCTATGCGCTGGATACGGATGGCGTAGGGTAAAAAAGTCAGTTTACTTGTTGGTTCGCACATGTCCCCCCTCCCGCAAGCGGGAGGGGGTCAGGGGGTGGGCCAGCGCGACGTTCGAGTTCGTCGCCAACGGCCAGCCCGGAAGCTCGCTGCGCTCGCGCCCACCCCTAGCCCCTCCCGCTTGCGGGAGGGGCTAGTGAGCTGAAGGTCATCAATATATCAACAGAAAAAGCGCTCCAGCCGTAGAGCCAGAGCGTTTCCGCAACCTTTTAAGGACGCATCAAGCCGCCTTGCGCGCCTTCGTCAGCTTCTTCAGCAGCATGTCGCGCTTCAGCCGCGACAGATGATCTATGAACAGCACGCCCTGCAAATGATCCATCTCATGTTGCAGGCAGGTTGCCAGCAGACCCTCAAGCTGTTCCTCATGGATGCGCCCGTCCCGGTCCATCCAGCTCGCCCGGATCGTCGCGGGGCGCTCGACCTCGGCATATTGGTCAGGCACCGACAGGCAGCCCTCATTGTAAACCGACAGGTCCGCCGAGCCTTCCAGAATCTCGGGATTGATGAACACCATCGGCTTTTTCACCGAGGGTGCCCCCTCCTCGTCCGATTCGGGCTCCTGCAAATCGATCACCAGCACGCGCTTGGGTACGCCGACCTGGATCGCAGCCAGGCCGATGCCGGGGGCGTCGTACATGGTCTCGAACATGTCGTCGATCAGGCGCTGCAGATCGTCATCGATCGCCTCCACCGGAGACGAAATGGTACGCAGGCGCGGATCGGGCGCCTCAAGGATCGGAAGAATGGCCATGTGGTTAAAATAGCCGCAATGGCGGGCTTTTTCAAGCGACCGCCAAGCTCACGAAACGGGACGCCGTGCCCGCAGCGCCTGTGCCAAAGTCCCCTCGTCCAGATAATCAAGCTCGCCGCCCACCGGCACCCCATGGGCCAGCTGCGTCAGCCGCACCGGAAAGCGCTCCAGCCGCTCTGCCAGATAATGCGCCGTCGTCTGCCCCTCCAGCGTCGCGTTCATGGCCAGTACCACCTCGTCGATGCCGCCCGCCTCCACCCGCGCGATCAGGGCGTCGATGGAAAGGTCCTCCGGCCGCACTCCCTCCAGCGCCGATAATCGACCGCCCAGCACATGGAATCGGCCCGGAAACAGCCGCGACTTGTCCAGCGCCCACAGGTCCGCGACATCCTCCACCACGCACATCGCCCGCGCGTCCCGGCGCGGGTCCGCGCAAATGCCGCAAGGGTCTACCGTGTCGACATTGCCGCAAATGCCGCAGGTCACGAGCCGATCGTTCACCGCATCGAGCGCGCGCAGCAGCGGTTCGAGCGCGCTTTCCCGCTTCTTCAGCAAATGCAGCACAGCGCGCCGTGCCGAACGCGGGCCAAGGCCTGGCAGGCGGGACAGCGCCTGCGTCAGCGCATCGATCTCTGGAGAAGCCATGGAACCGAGATAGGGGCTTGCAAGTCCGGGGTCAAAAGAGTTGAGAGGCCACTATGCGCATCATCTACATGGGAACCCCGGATTTCGCCGTCCCCGCCCTCGTCGCGCTGGCCAAGGCTGGGCACGAGGTCGTTGCGGTCTACAGCCAGCCGCCCCGTCCCGCCGGGCGCGGAAAGGCGTTGCGTCCCTCCCCGGTCCAGGCCCGGGCAGAGCAGATGGGCATAGAGGTGCGCACGCCCGTCTCGCTCAAGGACCCGGAGGTGCAATCCGCCTTCGCCGCGTTGAACGCCGATGTCGCTGTGGTGGCCGCCTATGGCCTGATCCTGCCGCGCGCCGTGCTGAATGCGCCCCGCTTTGGTTGCCTCAACATCCACGCGTCGCTCTTGCCCCGCTGGCGCGGCGCAGCTCCCATCCAGCGGGCAATCCTCTCAGGCGACAATGTAACCGGCGTCACGATCATGGACATGGAGGCTGGCCTCGACACCGGCCCGATGCGCGCAAAACATGTGACCCCGATCGAGGACAAGACGGCGGGCACCCTCACTGCCGAACTGGCGCAGGCAGGCGCGGAATTGATGGTGGAGGTACTGGACGACCTCCCCGCACACCCCCCTGTCCCCCAACCGGATGATGGCGTCACCTATGCGGCGAAGATCGACAAGAGCGAGGCGCGCATCGACTTCTCTCGCGACGCCCATCAGGTTGAACGGCAGATCCGCGCCTTCAACCCCATGCCCGGAGCCTTCCTGGAGTATCGCGGAGAACGCTTCCGCATCCTCGCCGCCCATGTCGAGGAGCATGACGGCCAGCCAGGCGAACTCCTCGACAACAGCCTGCTCATCGGCTGCGGTCACGGCGCGATCCGTCCCGCCCTCATCCAGCGCGCAGGCAAGGGCGCCATGTCTCCGGGCGAACTGCTCCGTGGATATGACATGCCCGCTGGGTCGCGCGTCGATGGCTAACGTCGCCTCACCCCCACCCCGTCATCTCAGCGAAAGCTGGGATCTCAGGCCATGTGGCGCTCCCTCTGCCGAGATCCCAGCTTCCGCTGGGATGACGTATGAGAGGATTGAGATCGCGCCACCCCGCTCATGACCCGCTTCGCCTTCACCGTGGAATTTGACGGCCGCCCCTTCATGGGTTGGCAACGGCAATCACATGGCCCCAGCGTCCAGCAGGCGTTGGAGGATGCCATCCACGCAATCACCGGCGAGCGCGCAGTCATTCACGCCGCCGGGCGCACCGATGCAGGCGTCCATGGCCTCGCCATGCGCACCCATGCCGACATCGACAAGCCGATCGCCCCCTTCCGCCTGATGGAAGCGATGAACGCACGCCTGCGGCCGAATCCGGTCGCGATCCTCGCCTGCGAAGTGGTGCCCGATGATTGGCACGCCCGCTTTTCCTGCGTCGGCCGCGCCTATGTCTATCGCATAGCCAACCGCCGCGCGCCGCTGACCTTCGAGGATGGCCTGTGCTGGCGCGTCATCCAGCCGCTCGACGCGAACGCAATGCAGGAAGCCGCCCAGCTCCTCGTCGGCCGCCACGACTTCACCACCTTCCGCTCCGCTCATTGCCAGGCCGAAAGCCCGCTCAAATCGCTCGATCGCCTCGACGTGGCACGGACAGGCGACCGGATCGCCATCCATGCCGAAGCGCGCTCCTTCCTCCACCATCAGGTCCGCTCGATGGTGGGCTGTCTCGCGCTGGTCGGCATGGGCCGCTGGACGATCGACGACATGCGCGCCGCCCGGGATGCGAAGGACCGCGCGGCTCTAGGCCTCAACGCGCCGCCCGATGGCCTGTATTTTGTGCGGGCGGCCTACTAAAATCTCGTCATCCCAGCGAAAGCTGGGATCTCCAGCCCCCTAAAGCTTCGTCCGAAACGGCGTGAAATCCGTCCCCTCATCATAGACGTCCAGCCCCTCGGCGCGCTTCAGGCTGTTCACCACAACATAGGTCAAAGGCGTCAGCACCGCTTCCCATGTCACCTTCATCAGCCAGTTGGTGACCATCACGGTCAGCACCTGCGCATTGCTCCATTCCCCGAAAAAGGCGAGCGGATAGAAGAGCAGGCTGTCCACCCCCTGCCCGACGATCGTCGATCCGATCGTCCGCATCCACAAATGCCTGCCCTGTGTCAGCAGCTTCATCTTGGCAAGTACGAAGCTGTTCGCCAACTCCCCTGCCCAGAATGCCGCAAGCGACGCAAAGACGATGCGCCAGGTATTGCCGAACACCGCCTCATAAGCTGCTTGGTCCGGCCAGCCTTCCGCAGGCGGCAGCTTCACCACCACCCAGCTCATCAGCGCCATGAACAGCATCGCGCCAAAACCCGCCCACACGCATCGCCGCGCACGGGCATAGCCATAGACTTCCGTCAGCACGTCGCCCAGCACATAGCCGAGCGGAAAGAAAAGGATGCCAGCACCGAATGTAAAGCCGCCCACGGTAGACAGCTTGGCCGCTCCGATCAGGTTCGACAGCAGCAATATGGCGACGAACGCCGCGATGAAGAAATCGAAATAGCGCATCGGCCGCTCGCGAAGCGCCTGCGCATCGATTTTCCGAACCCCCAAATCGGTCATGGGGCCCCTGCATATCGGCCTGCCGCGCAATTGCAATGGCAGGCATGATTGCGCGCGGGCACAAGCCCCGCTATCGAAGCGCCGGTGCGGCCCCGTAGCTCAGCTGGATAGAGCATTCGCCTTCTAAGCGAATGGTCACAGGTTCGAATCCTGTCGGGGTCGCCATCCGCTTACAAGCGCCAGCCAAACAGCAGCATCAGCAGCCCGGCGATCAGGATCGCCGCCGCCAGGAACCCCCATCCGAAATCAAGGCCGTTCCTATTCGCCATCGAGCGGACTGTCGTCCGGCCGCGCCCGCATCAGCAGGTCGTCGGTCACCATCATGGTGAAGATCGGGTCGGCGTCCGCTGGCACTTCAGCGATCGCATCGACAAAGGCGGCGCGGGTTTCCGGCTCGTCATAGACCATCTTCCGGTCGAACGCCGCCCGCCAGGTCTCTTCGTCCGGCCATTCCGCATAGCCGACGAAGCGCCCATCCGCGTCGCGATGGAGCCGCGATCCGTAGCTGCCATATTTCTCCCGGATCAGGTCAGTTCCCCGCCGCCATGCCGCGCGGAACTGATCTTCCTTTCCGGGATGCACCCGCCACCAATAAACCGCGACGAACATCGCACCTCTCCTTCAGGGAGAGAATGACGCAGCGGGTCAGAGGTTGCGAGGGGATGCCCCCCGTTGGACTTAAAGAACCGACTGCCCGGTCTTCTCCCAGTCCGCCAGGAACCCCGCGATGCCCTTGTCGGTCAGCACATGGTTGAACAGCGCCTTGATGACCGAAGGCGGCGCCGTCATTACGTCCGCGCCGATCTTCGCGCTTTCCAGCACATGGATCGGGTGGCGCACGCTTGCCACCAAAATTTCCGTGTCGAACGCATAATTGTCGTAGATGAGGCGAATGTCCTCGATCAGCTTCATGCCGTCGAAGCCATTGTCATCATGCCGCCCGACAAAGGGGGAAATGAAGGTCGCGCCCGCCTTCGCCGCCAGCAGCGCCTGGTTGGCGGAGAAACACAGCGTCACGTTCACTTGTACGCCCTCGCTGGTCAGCGCCTTGCAGGTCTTGAGGCCGTCGATCGTCAGCGGCACCTTGATGCAGACATTGTCCGCGATCTTCCGCAGCACGGCGGCTTCCTTCATCATCGTCTCATGGTCGAGAGCGACGACTTCGGCGGAGACGGGGCCGTCGACGATGGCGCAGATTTCCTCGACCACTTCCACGAACTTGCGGCCCGACTTGTGGATCAGCGACGGGTTGGTGGTGACACCGTCCAGCAGGCCAGTGGCGGCCAGGTCGCGGATTTCGTTGGTGTCGGCGGTATCGACGAAGAACTTCATGGGGTCTGCTCCGGGCGGGATGTGCGAATCGGCTCCCCTTTAGCGGCTGATCCCGCCTTTAGCCATTATTGCCAGCGGCAGGCTTTACGGAAACAGCTCCGTAACATTATGACGGCGGCACCTTTCCAAAGGACCGATCGATGCACCGCCATATGCGCCCGCACCACATCAAGGGCGCGCTTCTCCCGTTGGCTGCAGCCTGCGCCACGCCCGCCGCTGCTGCCACCGAAGAGTCGCAAGCCTGGATCACCGAATCATTGGTCGTTACAGCCACCCCAGCCGACACGATCACGCTCGACCTCAGTCAGCGTTTCCGCCGCGACAGCTCCAATGGAGAGCAGCAGACGGCCCGCATCCTCATCGACCATCGCATAGCCAAGGGCGTCCAGATCGGCGGCGGCATCGCCTTCTTCCACTCCGAACCGGAGCAGGAGCTGCGCTTTTTCCAGCAGGCCACCTTTACGCGCGGCATCTTCCTCGCCCGCACCCGGATGGAGCAACGCTTCTTCGACACGGCCGACCGGCCAAGCTGACGGCTTCGTCAGAGGGTTCAGGCGTCCATTCCCCTCGGCTCATCAAAGGCCCCTACCCTCATCGCCGCGACGGAATTCTTCTTCCACCTCAACCGCGCGAAGCCCAGCGACAAGACCGGCCTTGCCGTCATGCGCCAGCAGGTCGGCATGCGCCAGCCGCTCGGCAGATCGCTGGACGCGCAGCTGCTCTACATGCGGCAACAGACCTTCCGCGACAACGCACCCGACGCCGTCGCCCATATCCCCTGGCTCACCCTCAGCTGGAAAATCTGAACGCGCCGCCTTGCCTCCCGCCCTTGAGGCGATAGGGAGAGGCGGATGAGTTCGCGCGCCCGTGTCATCTTGCTGAACGCCGCCCTTGGGCCGCTCGACTATCGCGTGCCGCACGGCATGACCGTGCAGCCCGGCAGCATCATCGTCGCCCCGCTCGGCCCCCGTCAGCTTATCGGCGTGGTGTGGGAAGAGGATAGCTTCCCCGATGTCGAAAGCGTCGGCGACAACCGCCTGCGCAACATCGTGGGGCCAGTCGACGCGCCTCCGATCCCCGAAACCCTCCGCCGCCTGATCGAGTGGACGGCGGACTATTATCTCGCGCCCATCGCATCGGTGCTGCGCATGACGCTGGCGTCCATGTCGGCGCTGGAGGGCGCGCGCACCGTCATCGAATATCGCGCCACTGGCGACCTGCCCGACCGCATGACTGATCAGCGCACCCAGGCGATGGACCGGATCGGCGAGCGGCAGGGCCTGATCCGCGAACTGGCGCTGATCGGCGGCGTCAGCGACGCCGTCATCCGTGGACTGGTAAAAGCAGGCGCGTTTGAAGCGGTCGAAGTCAGCATCGACACCCCCTTCCCCCGCCCGGACCCGGATCATGCGCCGCCGCAGCTATCCGACGGACAGGCCAGCGCCGCAACCGAGTTCGTGAACGCGGTACGCCAACGCGGCTTCGCCCCTTTCCTGCTCGACGGCGTCACCGGCTCGGGCAAGACCGAAGTCTATTTCGAAGCCATCGCCGCCGCCATTCGCGAAGGCCGTCAGGTCCTCGTCCTCCTGCCCGAGATCGCGTTGACCGAGCCTTTCCTCGAACGGTTCGAAAAGCGCTTCGGCACGGTGCCCATCAGCTGGCACAGCGGCCTGCGCCAATCCGAACGCCGCCGCGCATGGCGCGCCATCGCTTCGGGTGAAGCGGCAGTCGTCGTCGGTGCCCGCTCCGCCCTGTTCCTGCCCTATCCCAATCTCGGCCTCATCGTCGTCGATGAAGCGCATGAGGCCAGCTTCAAGCAGGAAGACGGCGTCCATTACCACGCCCGGGACGTCGCAGTGATGCGCGGGCTCATGGAAAAATTCCCGGTCATCCTCGCGTCGGCCACCCCCGCCATCGAAACGCGGCATCAGGTCGAACTTGGCCGCTATCGCGAAATCAAGCTGCCCGCCCGTTTCGGCGGCGCGGAAATGCCTGGCATAGAGGGCATCAACCTCCTCACCGACCCGCCGGAACGCGGCCGCTGGATCGCCCCGCCCCTCATCAAGGCGATCGACGAGACGATGGAGAAGGGCGAACAGAGCCTCCTCTTCCTCAATCGCCGGGGCTATGCGCCGCTGACGCTGTGCCGCCATTGCGGTTATCGCTTCCAGTGCCCCAATTGCACCGCCTGGATGGTCGAACATCGCCTGACCAAGCGCCTCGCCTGCCATCATTGCGGCCATGTCATCCCCTCGCCCCGCTTCTGCCCGGAGTGCAAGGAAGAGGACAGCCTGGTCGCCTGCGGCCCCGGCGTCGAACGCATCGCGGACGAGGTGAAGGCGCTCTGGCCACAGGCGCGCACCGCCATCGTCACATCGGACACGCTCTGGTCGCCAGCCAAGGCCGCCGAGTTCGTGAAGTCGGTGGAGGCGGGCGCGGTCGACATCATCATCGGCACGCAACTGGTGACGAAGGGCTATCATTTCCCCAACCTCACCTTCGTAGGCGTTATCGACGCAGACCTTGGCCTTGAAGGCGGCGACCTGCGCGCATCCGAGCGCACTTTTCAACAGATCGTCCAGGTCGCTGGCCGCGCGGGCCGTGGACAAAAGCCCGGCCGCGTCTTCATCCAGACCCGCATGCCCGAAGCCGAAGTCATCAAGGCGCTGATCGCGGGCGATTCGGAACGCTTCTACGAAGTGGAGACGGAGAACCGCCGCCGCGCCAACGCCCCGCCCTTCGGCCGCTTCGCCGCCATCATCATCTCCAGCGAGGATGCCGATGAAGCCGCCCAGGTCGCCCGCCTGATCGGCAAGTCCGCCCCGCCGATCGACGGCATGCGCGTCTACGGCCCCGCGCCCGCGCCCCTCTCCGTCCTGCGCGGCCGCCACCGCCACCGCCTGCTGATCCACGCCAGCCGCCAGATCGACGTGCAGGCGGCAATCCGTGAGTGGCTGGACAACATCACTTGGAAATCAGGAACGCGCGTCGCCGTGGATGTCGATCCCTACAGCTTCATGTGATGGAGACCCCCTGCGTCAACATCTGCAAGCTGGACAAAGCAGGCCGCTTCTGCACCGGCTGCGGCCGCACAACCGAAGAAATCGCGCGCTGGCGCGGCATGAGCAAGGCGCAGCGGCAGGCGATCATGGAGCGGCTGAAACGATCGCGTGACGAACGCAATGAGCGATGACTTTTCATGACCATTTGCGGACGCCAAAGAGATTATTATCTGATCGCTAAAGCTGCCGTTAGTCAATCATGGTTAGCTTATTGCGATGAGATTCGCCCTCCCCTTGCTAGCTATATCAATGTCTATTGCGGGCACCGCTTGCTCCGACCACACTGGCCAAGCCAATGATGTTGATAGTTCTACCCAGAAGGCCGTCATCCTATATTATCATCGCGCCGACGGCGTGGTGGCTCGGTACGGAACTCCCGGTATTCTGAATTGCGACCCGCAAATCGCCTCGATCCATCTGTCTCGACATTTGGAGATGCGAAGGCATGAACCCATAGATTGGCGTCGCCCTTTACCTCAAAAAGAAGAGCGTGAGCAGGAAGAAGAGGAATTACGCTCCTTACTTAAATCAACGTTCTTACCGTTGCACGATGCCGACTGGCGCGAAGGCGAATACTACACAGCCCAAGAAATCCAGCGATCAAATTCAGCTATTCGCTTTGCGAAGCAGCACAATCAGGCTGCGTTCCAAACCGGCAGGAAACAAATCCTTCGACTGTGTCCCCGTGCTCAAGCGAATTGATCAGTAAGCCTCGCCAGCGATGGTCCGGTTTCTTGCTGATTTGCCTGATAACGGACAGTCGCAAAGCCACCCAAAAGCGCCCCTCACTCGACTCCTCTTTCCCGCTCCAGCAGCACCTTCTTCCGCTCCACGCCATAGGCATAGCCACCCAAGCTCCCATCGCCGCGCAACACGCGATGGCAGGGGACCAACACCGCCAGCCCATTATCCCCGCAAGCAGTCCCAGCCGCACGTACTGCGCCCGGCCTCCCGATGGCAGCGGCAATCTCCCCATAGCTGCGCGTCTCACCCGCCGGGATCGCCCGCAGCGCGCTCCACACCGCCTGCTGAAAGGCGGTGCCGCGCACGTCCATGGGCACATCAACCGGCCGCCCCGGCTCCTCAATCAATTGCACCACCTGCCCCGCCAGCGCGCTCAACGCCCCATCGCCCGGCAAGATCTCCGCCTTGGGAAAGCGTCGCCGCAAATCGTCCTCGCCTTCATCGAAACTGACCCGACAAAGCCCTTTGGTCGTGGCCGCGACCAACACAGGCCCCAAACTGGATCCCATCACCACATAACGGATCGTGACGCCCCGCCCGCCATCCTTCCAGGCGCTTGGGCTCATACCCAGATGCCGCTCCGCATCGGCATAGGCGCGGCTGGGCGCATTATATCCCGCCTCATAAATCGCACTGGTGACGCTGCCCTCTTCTTCCAGCGCCGCCTTCAGCCGTTCCGCACGCAGAGATCGAGCGTAGGCGGCCGGTGTCAGCCCCGTCTCCCGCTTGAACAGCCGGTGGAAATGATGCGGCGCATAGCCCGCATGCGCGGCGACCTGTTCCAGCGAGGGCGCTATCTCTGAAGCCGCGATGAAGGCTTTCGCCGCCTCCACGGCGACCCTGTCCCGCCCGACCTCATCCGGCAGACAGCGCAGGCATGCCCGAAATCCAGCCTGCCGCGCCGCAGCCGGATCGGGCAGGAAGATCATATTTTCCCGCCGCGGATGCCGCGCCGCGCAGCTCGGCTTGCAATAGATGCCGGTGGTCAGCACCGCGCCCACGAAGCGCCCATCCATGGCCCGGTCCCGCCGCAGGAACGCGTCCCAGCAGGCATCATCATCCAGCGCCAATGGCGTCGAGGCGGAAAGGTCGGTCATCTGGTTCATCCATATGGGATAGCAGGCGCGATCGGGCCAGCCTTCCCACGCCTTGCGCTCAAAGCAATTCTGCCATTGCCTCCGCCGGGCTTTACCATATGAATGCGCCGCATCATGGTCGCATTTCTTCGCCGCCTCTGCCTCCTGCTAGCCCTTGCCTCGCCTGTCGCCGCGCAGGCGGAACAGCAGGACATCGCCGCCGCCGCGCGCGGCGTCGTCCGCATCGCCATCGTGGCGACCGATGGCAGCGATGCCTATTTCGTCGGCCATGGCAGCGGCTTTGCGGTCGCGCCGGACAAAGTGCTGACCAACGCCCATGTCGTTGAACTGACGCGCGAGGAAAAGAACCTCGTCATCGGCGTCATCCCTTCGGAAGGGCGCAAAAGCTATGGCGGCCGCGTCATCGCCTATTCGCCCGGCAACGACCTCGCGCTCATCCAGCTGGAGGAAGGCCGCCTGCCGGTGAGCACCTTCTACGGCGGCGCCGTCAGCGACGGGCAGCATGTGACGGCGATCGGCTATCCCGGCAATGTCGACCGCGCGCAGGGCCTTGGTCTCAAGCAGATGATCGAACCGCTCGGCACCGTAAAGACCAGCGGCAATGTGTCCTCCGGCCGCTCCAGCCAGAGCTTCGACACGATCCTCCATACCGCACCCCTTGCTGCCGGGAACAGCGGCGGGCCTTTGGTGGATGATTGCGGCCGGGTGCTCGGCGTCAACAGCTTCGGATCGATCTCGGACGGCAATGACGCGGAGTTCGGATTTGCCGTGTCCTGGCGCGAAGTGGCATCCTTCCTGCGTCAGGCGGGCGTGTCCTCGCTCCATACCGTCGTCCCCTGCCGCTCCATGGCGGAGGCGGACGCTGCCGAAGCCATGCTGACGCAGCGAGAGGCGCAGCGCAGCGAACAATCCGAGCGCGCCAAGGCCGATGCCCGCGAAGCTGAACTCGACAAGGCCCGCGACGCCGCCGAGCGCGACGTCATCTCCGGCCGTGAAAATGCGATGGCGGGCGCGGCTGTCCTGCTGGCGCTGGCAGTGCTTGGCCTTGGCGCAGGCGGGCTTTTCTATAGCCAGGGCCGCGAACGCCGCGCCACATGGCTCCTCGCGGGCGGAGGCGTGCTGCTGTTCGGCGCGCTCGCGCTGTTTTTCCTGAAGCCCAGCTTTTCCAGCATCGATGACCGGGTAAAGCTCGCCGCCAGCAACCAGGTCACGGGCAACAGCGCCTATGCGTGGGAAGGCGAAAATATCTGCGCGATTGATCTCGATCGCAGCCGCGTCACCATATCGCAGGCGAACGACATACCCTTCAACTGGACCGCGTCCGGCTGCGCCAATGGCAACAGCCAATATGTGACCGCCGGAAATGACTGGGAACGCGCCACCATCCCAGAAAGCGGCAACTTCATCGCGCTGAGCCGCTTCGACCCCGCAACCGGCACATTGCGCGTCCAGCGCTGGCTGCCCGATGGCGACACGATGGACAAGGCACGCGCGCTGCTGAAGGATGGGCCGATCAAGGAATGCGGCAACAATCCCGATCTCCTCGCCCGCATAGCCTCGCTGCGCAGCGACCTTGGCGCACTCCTGCCCGCCCAGCCCAACGAGCGCCTGGTCTACCGCTGCCGCAAGGGACGGCTCGCCCCGGCCGACCCGGCGAACTGAAGCGATCCGCGCGGTAAAGCGCGCCGCTCATTCGCTTCGATTCCATCCTTGTGACGGAATCGCGTTCCATGGCTTGCATAGTCATAATCCCGCTGCTAACCGGCCCGGCAACAGGGGATCGGGACGGATAGACCGCGCCCCTCTTTTTTGCATGACCGGCAAATCAATTGGAGGACGGTAAGCGCGTGGAGACTACCGGCGGCATTCAGGCCAGCCTCAGCGGACGCTACGCGGTTGCGCTGTTCGATCTGGCTCGCGACGGCAACGCCCTCGACACCGTGGCGGCCAGCCTCGGCGCGATCAAGGCGGCGATTGCCGAATCGGCTGATTTCAAGAGCCTGATCAACAATCCCGTGCTCAGCCGCGACGCGGCGGGCAAGACGATCGCGGCGGTCGCATCCTCCATGGGGATCGACGCGCTGACGACCAAGTTCCTGGGCGTTCTGGCGGCTAACCGTCGCCTCTCGCAGCTGCCCGCGGTTATCCGCGCCTATGAAACGCTGCTATCGAATCACAAGGGCGAAGTCCGCGCGGAAGTCACCAGCGCGCATCCGCTCGATTCGAACCAAGTTACCGCCCTGCAGCAGAATCTGCGGGCGCGCGTCGGCCGCGAAGTCGCGCTCGATGCAAAGGTCGATCCCGCGATCCTGGGCGGGCTGGTCGTCAAGATCGGCAGCCAGATGATCGATTCCTCCATCCGCACCCGTTTGAATAGTCTCGCCCAGGCGATGAAAGGCTGAACATGGATATCAACGCCGCAGAAATTTCGAAGGTCATCAAGGACCAGATCGCCAATTTCGGCACCGAAGCGCAGGTGAGCGAAGTCGGTTCCGTGCTGACCGTGGGTGACGGCATTGCCCGCGTCCATGGCCTCGACAACGTCCAGGCGGGCGAAATGGTCGAGTTCGCCAATGGCGTGCAGGGCATGGCGCTCAACCTCGAAGCCGACAATGTCGGCGTCGTGATCTTCGGCTCGGACGCCGAGATCAAGGAAGGCGACACCGTCAAGCGTACCGGCACCATCGTCGACGTGCCCGTCGGCAAGGGTCTGCTCGGTCGCGTGGTCGATGGCCTCGGCAACCCGATCGATGGCAAGGGCCCGATCCAGTACACCGAGCGCAAGCGCGTCGAAGTCAAGGCTCCGGGCATCATCCCCCGCAAGTCGGTGCACGAACCCGTGCAGACCGGCCTCAAGGCGATCGACGCCCTCGTCCCCGTCGGCCGTGGCCAGCGCGAGCTGATCATCGGTGACCGTCAGACCGGCAAGACCGCCGTCGCGATCGACACCTTCATCAACCAGAAGGGCGTCAACGCTTCCGGCGATGAAAGCAAGAAGCTCTACTGCATCTACGTCGCGATCGGCCAGAAGCGCTCGACCGTCGCGCAGATCGTCAAGCAACTCGAAGAAAATGGCGCGATGGAATATTCGATCGTCGTCGCCGCGACCGCTTCGGAGCCCGCTCCGCTTCAGTATCTGGCGCCCTACACCGGCGTTACCATGGGCGAATTCTTCCGCGACAACGGCATGCATGCCGTGATCGTCTATGACGACCTTTCCAAGCAGGCCGTCGCCTATCGTCAGATGTCGCTGCTGCTGCGTCGTCCTCCGGGCCGCGAAGCTTATCCCGGCGACGTGTTCTATCTCCACAGCCGCCTGCTGGAACGCGCTGCCAAGATGAACGACGTCAATGGCGCTGGCTCGCTGACCGCGCTGCCGATCATCGAAACGCAGGCAGGCGACGTGTCGGCCTACATTCCGACCAACGTGATTTCGATCACCGACGGCCAGATCTTCCTCGAAACCAACCTCTTCTACCAGGGCATCCGTCCGGCCATTAACGTCGGTCTGTCGGTGTCGCGCGTCGGTTCCGCCGCGCAGACCAAGGCGATGAAGAAGGTTTCGGGCTCGATCAAGCTGGAACTGGCCCAGTACCGCGAAATGGCGGCGTTCGCCCAGTTCGGTTCGGACCTCGACGCTTCGACCCAGAAGCTGCTGAACCGTGGCGCGCGCCTCACTGAACTGCTGAAGCAGGCTCAGTTCTCGCCGCTGCCCTTCGAAGAGCAGACCGCGTCGATCTTCGCCGGCACCAACGGCTATCTCGACAACGTCGCCGTCAAGGACGTGACCCGCTACGAAGAGCTGATGCTCGCCTATCTGCGTCACGACCATGCCGACGTTCTCGCCGCGATCCGCGACAGCAAGGATCTGGGCGACGACGCCAAGAGCAAGCTGAAGGCCGCGCTCGACAGCTTCGGCAAGACGTTTGCGTAAAGGATAATCCGTCATCCCAGCGAAGGCTGGGATCTCAGGCCTCGAAGGTTCAACCTGGAGGCCAGAGGTCCTGACCTTCGTCAGGATGACGAACAGAAGGTTCGTCATGGC
Organism: Sphingobium sp. S6; assembly: GCF_905120495.1. Taxonomy (NCBI): domain Bacteria; kingdom Pseudomonadati; phylum Pseudomonadota; class Alphaproteobacteria; order Sphingomonadales; family Sphingobiaceae; genus Sphingobium; species Sphingobium sp. S6. The sequence goes on from NZ_CAJHOG010000001.1 coordinate 1,130,174, forward strand.
CAGCCTCAAGGAACTGAAGATCCGCATCGGGTCGGTGAAATCGACCCAGAAGATCACCAAGGCGAAGCAGATGGTCGCCGCGGCCAAGCTGCGCAAGGCGCAGGCTGCCGCCGAAGCAGCGCGTCCCTATTCCAGCCGTCTGGAAGCCGTCGTCGCCAGCCTCGCGTCGAAGATCGCAGGCGGTTCGGGCGAAGGCGCGTCGCCGCTGCTCGCCGGCACGGGCAAGGATGACGTCCATCTGCTGGTCGTTGCCAACTCCGACCGTGGCCTTGCTGGCGCGTTCAACGCCAACATCGTCAAGGCTGCGCGCGCCAAGGCGGACGAGCTGATCGCGCAGGGCAAGACCGTTCGTTTCTACCTGATCGGCCGCAAGGGCCGTCCGGTGATCAACCGCACCTTCCCCGGCATGATCGTCGCGCAGTTCGACACCACCGGTGTCAAGGAACCCGGCTTCAACCAGGCGTCCGAAATCGCGCATGAACTGACCGACATGTATCTGAACGGCAAGTTCGATGTCGCGCATCTCTTCTACTCGCAGTTCAAGTCCGCGCTCGCGCAGATTCCGACCGAACAGCAGATCATCCCGGTGAAGATCCCTGCCGATGCCGACCGCAACGCCATCGGCGCTACGGTGGAATATGAACCGAGCGAGGAAGCGATCCTCGACGACCTGTTGCCGCGCAACGTCACGGTACAGATCTTCAAGGCGCTGCTGGAAAACAACGCGTCCGAACAGGGCGCATCGATGACCGCCATGGACAATGCGACCCGCAACGCCGGCGACCTCATCAACAAGCTGACCATCCAGTATAACCGCAGCCGTCAGGCCGCGATCACCACCGAACTGGTCGAAATCATCTCGGGCGCGGAAGCCCTTTAAGATCACGCACGCAAGGAAGCAGTCATGGCAACCACCAACAATGTAGGCCGCATTTCGCAGGTCATCGGCGCCGTCGTCGACGTGACCTTCCCCGATGCGCTCCCCGCTATTCTCTCGGCGCTGGAAACCAGCAACAACGGCAACCGCCTTGTTCTGGAAGTCGCCCAGCATCTGGGTGAAAACACCGTCCGCACCATCGCGATGGACTCGACCGACGGTCTGACCCGCGGTCAGGAAGTCACCGACACCGGCGCGCAGATCAGCGTTCCCGTCGGCCCGGCGACGCTCGGCCGCATCCTGAACGTCGTCGGTGAGCCGATCGACGAGCGTGGCCCTGTCGCCACCACCGTCACCGCCCCGATCCACGCCAAGGCGCCGGAGTTCGTCGATCAGTCGACCGACGCGTCGATCCTCGTCACCGGCATCAAGGTCATCGACCTTCTCGCCCCTTACGCAAAGGGCGGCAAGATCGGCCTGTTCGGCGGCGCGGGCGTCGGCAAGACCGTGCTCATCCAGGAACTGATCAACAACATCGCTAAGGGCCATGGCGGCACCTCCGTGTTCGCGGGCGTTGGTGAGCGCACCCGCGAAGGTAACGACCTTTATCACGAATTCCTCGACGCAGGCGTTATCGCCAAGGACGCCGACGGCAACGCGATCAGCGAAGGTTCGAAGGTGGCGCTGGTTTATGGCCAGATGAACGAGCCCCCGGGCGCCCGCGCTCGCGTCGCTCTGTCGGGCCTCACGATCGCGGAATATTTCCGCGACCAGGAAGGGCAGGACGTGCTCTTCTTCGTCGACAACATCTTCCGCTTCACCCAGGCGGGCGCGGAAGTGTCGGCTCTGCTCGGCCGTATTCCTTCGGCCGTGGGCTACCAGCCGACCCTGTCGACGGACATGGGCGCGCTGCAGGAGCGCATCACCTCGACCAACAAGGGTTCGATCACCTCGGTTCAGGCCGTGTACGTCCCCGCAGACGACTTGACCGACCCGGCGCCTGCGACCTCCTTCGCGCACTTGGACGCCACCACCGTTCTCAACCGCGCCATTTCGGAACTGGGCATCTATCCGGCGGTCGACCCGCTGGACTCGACCAGCCGCGTTCTGGAACCCCGCGTCGTTGGCCAGGAGCATTATGAGACCGCCCGTGCGGTTCAGGCGATCCTGCAGAAGTACAAGTCGCTTCAGGACATCATCGCGATCCTGGGCATGGACGAGCTTTCGGAAGAAGATAAGCTCACCGTCGCCCGCGCGCGCAAGATCCAGAAGTTCCTGTCGCAGCCCTTCCACGTCGCCGAAGTCTTCACCGGCATCTCGGGCAAGTTCGTCCAGATCGAAGACACGGTGAAGTCGTTCAAGGCCGTGGTCGAAGGCGAATATGACCATCTGCCCGAAAACGCCTTCTACATGGTCGGCGGCATCGACGAAGCCATCGAAAAGGCAAAGAAGCTGGCTGCCGAAGCGGCTTAAGCTCCACAATGTCCCCCTCCCGCAAGCGGGAGGGGTTAGGGGTGGGCCGCGAGCGGCGCGAGCTTCGACCTATCCCGAAAAGTTGCAACGATTGCTTCGCAATCGACCCACCCCAACCCCTCCCTTGAAAGGGAGGGGCTAAGGAAGCGAAAATGGCACTGCATTTCGAACTCGTGACCCCGGAAAAGCTCGTCCGCTCGGAAGAGGTCTATCAGGTCGTCGTCCCCGGCACCGATGGCGACTTCGGCGTGTTGGAGGGCCATGCGCCTTTCATGTCCACCGTTCGCGACGGCGCGATCCAGATTTTCGCCTCGGCCGGTTCGGCTCCCGAAGTCATCCCCGTCCAGGGCGGCTTCGCTGAAGTCAATGAAAAGGGCCTCACCGTCCTTGCGGAGCATGCTGGCTAAGCCAAAGCGCACCTCCTGATCCGTTTGCCCAAGAAGGCCGCGTTCGCCAAGGAACGCGGCCTTCTTGCATTGCGGCACGGAGCACGCTCGCCTCGGCCATTAGCCATTTGTCAAAGTTTCCGGCCTATTCACCATCTCCAGCCATATTTGATCGGTCTCTTTGTGGTTGGCTCGATCGATCGGAACATGCCGGCGGAGAATTATGAGCGCGTTTGGACGGAAAAATGGACCTGCGGGTATCAAGCCGGGTTTTGGCGTCGCCCGGCCCATGCAGGGCGGCGCACCGCGTGAAGAAGCGCGCGGCGGCGACCAGTTTCCTCCGCTCGACATGGCGCCCTTGCCCGCCAGCGAAAGCCCGGCCGATCCGCTGTCCGCTCCCACGACCCAGATGCAGCGCAACGCCGACGCCTTGCAACGCCTGTCGGACCGCGCCAACGCCGAACATGTAGCCGATGCAGGGCCGCAAGGCTTCGAAGCCTCCGTCCACAAGATCAAGGAACAGGTCCTCCCCCGCCTGCTGGAACGCGTCGATCCGGAAGCCGCCGCCACCCTCAGCAAGGATGAACTGGCCGAGGAATTCCGCCCCATCATCATGGAGGTGCTGGCCGAGCTCAAACTCACCCTCAACCGCCGCGAACAATTCGCGCTGGAAAAGGTGCTGGTCGACGAACTGCTCGGCCTCGGCCCGCTGGAGGAACTGCTCGCCGATCCCGACGTCAGCGACATCATGGTCAACGGCCCGGAACAGACCTATATCGAAAAGAAGGGCAAGCTCCAGATCGCGCCGATCAAGTTCCGCGATGAGGAGCATCTGTTCCAGATCGCGCAGCGCATCGTGAACAAGGTCGGCCGCCGCGTTGATCAGACCACGCCGCTCGCCGATGCCCGCCTGCCCGACGGCAGCCGCGTCAACGTGATCGTGCCGCCGCTCTCGCTGCGCGGCACCGCCATCTCGATCCGTAAATTTTCCGCCAAGCCGATCACCATCGACATGCTCGCCCAATGGGGCGCGATGAGCCCGAAGATGGCGACCGCGCTCAAGATCGCGGGCGCATCGCGCATGAACATCGTCATCTCGGGCGGCACCGGCTCGGGCAAGACCACCATGCTCAACGCCCTGTCGAAGATGATCGACCCGGGCGAGCGCGTCCTCACCATCGAGGATGCGGCCGAACTGCGCCTGCAACAGCCGCACTGGCTCCCGCTCGAAACCCGGCCCCCGAACCTGGAGGGCCAAGGCGCCATCACCATCGGCGATCTCGTCAAGAACGCCCTGCGTATGCGCCCCGACCGCATCATCCTGGGCGAAATTCGTGGCGCGGAATGCTTCGACCTGCTCGCGGCGATGAACACCGGCCATGACGGCTCCATGTGCACGCTCCACTCCAACTCGCCCCGCGAATGCCTCGGCCGTATGGAGAACATGATCCTGATGGGCGACATCAAGATTCCGAAGGAGGCCATCTCGAAACAGATCGCCGACTCCGTCGACCTCATCGTGCAGGTGAAGCGCCTGCGCGACGGTTCGCGCCGCGTCACCAACATCACCGAAGTCATCGGCATGGAGGGCGACGTCATCGTCACCCAGGAACTGTTCAAGTTCGAATATCATGACGAGGATGACAGCGGTAAGATTGTCGGCGAATATCGATCGATGGGCCTGCGCCCTTACACGCTGGACAAGGCCCGGCAGTTCGGTTTCGACCAACCCTTCCTGGAAGCCTGCCTCTGATCCTGCACCCGAGATAGCGGCAACCCAGCCGCTATCCACCGCATAAATCGTAATTTATCCGCCCGGTGGTTGCGTGACCGTGTCCGCCGGTTAAAGCGAACCGCGTGCAACCGCCCGCCCCTATCAGCCCGCCCGAAGAGCTTCCGCCACCGCCGCCGGTCCGCGAAGAGCATCCGCTCAAGGGCATAGGCCTGCGCCTGCTGGCCATGATGTTCATGGCCGTCATGTTCGCGCTGGGCAAAGTCGTCGGCACGCGCGGCGTCAGCCTGATCGAACTCATCTTCTACCGCCAGGCGCTGGCTCTGCCGCTGATCGTCACCTGGGTCGCCATGACGGACGGTCTCGCCTCGGTTCGCACGAACCGCCTCGGCGCGCATGTCAGCCGCACCGTGCTCGGTCTCACCGGCATGGTCCTCAACTTCGGCTCATACCTGCTGCTGCCCCTGACCGAGGCAACGGCGATCGGCTTCACCATGCCGATCTTCGCCACCCTGCTCTCTGCGCTCCTGCTGCGGGAGGCAACCGGCCCGCATCGCTGGGCCGCCATCCTGCTGGGCTTCATCGGGATCATCATCATGGTCCGCCCGGACGGCATGCACTTCCCGCCAATGGGCCTCGCCGTCGCGCTTTCCGCCGCCGTTATCACCGCCTGCATCGGCCTGCTGCTCCGCGACCTCGGCCGGACGGAAAGGACGGGCGGCATCGTCTTCTGGTTCACGATCCTCTCGATCCCGCCCCTCGGCATCCTGATGCTTTTCGTCGGGAAAGCACATGATCCCATCACTTGGGCCATGTTGATGGGCGTCGGCATCACCGGGGGCGTGGCGCAACTGTGCATGACCGGGGCGCTGCGCCATGCGCCCGTGTCGGTCGTGCTGCCGATGGATTACAGCACGATCATCTGGTCGACCATGCTCGGCCTGCTGATCTGGGGCGAATGGCCGATGTACACGACCTGGATCGGCGCAGCGCTCATCATCCTGAGCGGCCTCTACATCGCGTGGCGGGAACATATACGCTCCCGCCGACCCGCCTCAGCCTAGCAGTTCCGCGTCCAGGCTAATCTCAGCCTTCAGCAGCTTCGACACGGGACAATTTTCCTTCGCCTTCGCCGCCAGTTCCTGAAACTGGGCGTCATCGGCGCCCGGGATCGTGGCCTTCAGCGTCAGCTTGCTGGCCGTGATCGCAAAGCCACCCTCCTGCTGCTCCAGCGTGACGACGGCATTGGTTTCCATCTTCTCCGCCGTCAGCCCGGCTTCGCCAAGGATCATCGACAGCGCCATGGTGAAGCAGGACGCATGCGCCGCTGCGATCAACTCTTCCGGGTTGGAGCCCGGCACGCCCTCGAACCGCATTGCAAAGCCATAAGGGTGCGCGTCCAGAGCGCCGCTCTGCGTCGAAATCGCGCCCTTGCCGTCCTTCAGGCCGCCGCTCCATACCGCCGATCCGCTGCGATTGATCTTCATCTCGTCCTCCTGTTTCGAAGAGTGGGAACCCCGCTGATCCTCCCCGGTTTCATGAGTCTAGCGCATTATGATGCAGGAGGGTGACGATGACTGATCCCGCAATCCAAAATTCCAGTGACCTCATCGCCTCCGACCGTGTGGAAGGAACCGCCGTCTACAACCGGCAAGGAGAAAGGCTCGGCCATATCTCCAACTTCATGGTGGAAAAGCGCAGCGGGCAGGTCCGCTATGCCCTGCTTTCCTTCGGCGGCTTCCTCGGCCTTGGCAACGATCATTACCCCATCCCCTGGTCGATGCTGAGCTATGACACCGATAAGGGCGGCTATGTCGTGGATCTCAGCAAGGACGTGCTGGAAAGCGCACCCCGTCACACGCCCGACACGCCGCCGGATTATGACGACACATATGGCCGCACCGTCTTCTCCTATTATGGCCTCATATATCCTTGGTAATGGGCTCCCGGCCCGACGCGGAGCCCGCCGCCTGACCTGAACGCCAGATGAATCCGATCGCCCAAATTTGGACACAATTGGTCGCTCAAGCATTGTCTACTTAAAGAATAGAATTATGTTCAACCTGTAATTGGACGAGGATCAGACAATGGACCGATTCGGACATCTGGGCGACACGCGCAATCCGGTCGTGCTGACCATTCCCGGTCTGAACAACAGCGGCCCCGGCCACTGGCAGACGCTTTGGGAAGAGGTCAGAGGAGATTGCCAGCGCGTCGACCTGGGCAGTTGGGCCAGTCCCAATCGCAATGCGTGGGTCACGCGCCTGGACGCCGCGATTCGGGAAGCTGACGGGCCGATCATCCTGGCCGCGCACAGCCTTGGCTGCCTTGCGGTCGCTTGGTGGGGTGCCCTGCAGAGCCAGGCCTATGGCTGGCCAGTGACCGGCGCTTTGCTGGTCGCCCCTCCCGATTGCGACAGAATGGAAACGCCGGAGACGATCGGCGGCTTTGGCCCCACTCCCCGCGCTCAATTGCCCTTCCCTTCGCTGGTCGTCGCCAGCCGCAACGATCCTTATATTTTCTTCGAACGGGCGCACAGCATCGCGAAGAATTGGGGCAGCACCTTCGTCGATGCGGGCTTCAGCGGCCACATCAATGCTGACTCCGATCTTGGCAATTGGGAATTTGGCCAATCCCTGTTGGAACAGCTGATCGACAATGCGCATGAACAGGCCTCTGTGATGCGCCAGATGCGGCCCGCCATCCCCATGGCTCATAAGGAAAGGAAGCTGGCAGCAATGCGGATGATCGGCTGAAAAAAGGACGGGCGCTACAAGTCAAACTTGGGCGCCCTATATATTTGCTTTTTTGTCTATTGAATTAGTTGAGATAAAAGCGGGGCCAAGAGGTGCTTATGAGTGACAGCCGAACAGTTGAATTTGCCCGCAATGGCCGCGCAGACGGCCAAAGGGCGGACATAGCCGTCAGCATCGACAAGGTTCGTGGCGTGCTGGAAGCATTACGCTTCGGGTCGATCACCTTGACCGTGCATGACGCGCGCGTCGTCCAGATCGATGTGACGGAAAAGACTCGCCTTACCGCTTGACTAAGATCGGGGGGCAATAGGGTCGCAAGGCCAAGCCGCCGGACAGGCGGTTAATAACAGGCGGCAGGGGGTGGGCCGCTGACTGTCCAATACCATTCCCAGACCATCGGCGTTGACCGGCCAACCGGAAATGCCGCGATCAACATTCACCGGACCTCCGGAAGGGGAATTACTATGATTGCGCGTTCTCTGTTGCTCGCCGGCGTGGCGAGCGCATCCATCTTTGCGTCCAGCGTCCATGCTGAGGAAGCGCCTGCACCAGCTGCCGATCCGGCTGCACAGGTCGATCAGGCAGCCAATCCCCGCGGCGACGTGATCATCGTCACCGCGCGCCGCCGTGCTGAAACGGCGCAGGAAGTGCCGCTGGCGATCTCCGTCATTCGCGGCGACAGCATCGAAGCGACCGGCAACTTCAACGTCGTGAAGCTCCAGCAGCTTGCGCCGACATTGCAGGTCTACACCACCAATCCCCGCAACACCTCGGTCAATATCCGTGGCCTTGGCGTGCCGTTCGGCCTCACCAGCGACGGTTTCGAGCAGGGCGTCGGCATCTATGTCGATGACGTCTACAATTCGCGCGTCGCTGCCGCCACGTTCGACTTCCTGGACGTGAACCAGGTCGAAGTGCTGCGCGGCCCCCAAGGCACGCTCTACGGCAAGAACACGACGGCCGGCGCGATCAACATCACGACCAACCAGCCAACCTTCGACTTCGAAGGCCGCGCCGAACTGAGCGTCGGCAATCTGAACTATCGCCAGGCAAAGGCCGCGATCTCCGGGCCGCTGTCCGACACCGTCGCCGCGCGCCTTGCCGTGGCGGCGACCAGCCGCCGGGGCACGCTGTACAATGTCACGTCGCAGCGTTGGATCAACGAACAGGACAATCTCGGCATTCGCGGCCAGTTGCTGTTCCGGCCCAATGACGATCTCGATATCACGCTGTCGGGTGACTACAGCAGGCAAGACCCGGAATGCTGCGGCACCACCTTCGTCCGCGTAGGCCGCACGCAGCGTCCGCTGAACCGTCAATATGACGCGCTTGCGGCAGCGCAGGGCTATGTCGTGCCAAGTCGCAATCCCTATGACCGGTTGACTGATCTCGACAGCAACCTGAACGCGGGCAACAAGATCGGCGGCGTGTCGGCGCGTATCAAGTGGGACATCGGCCCAGGCACGCTGACGTCCGTCACCGCTTGGCGCTTCTGGGACTGGAAACCGGAAAATGATCGCGATTTCACTGGCCTGTCGATCGTGTCGCGCTCGCAAAATCCTTCGCAGCAGGATCAGTATAGCCAGGAATTCCGCTATAATTACGAAAGCCAGAAGATCGACTTCGTGGTCGGCCTCTTTGGCTTCAAGCAGCGGATCGACACCCAGGGCACCGAACAGCAAGGCGTCAACGCTGCCCAATGGAGCCTTGCGCCCTCGACCAATCCGTTGAACCCGGCCAACAACCCCGCAACCCTTGCGGGCCTGACGGCCAGCAATACCCAGTATCTGAAGGCCGAGAGCGCCGCCCTGTTCGGTCAGCTCAGCTGGAAAGTCACCGATGCGCTGACGCTGCAGCCTGGCCTTCGCCTCAACTATGACAAGAAGTCCGGCTTCTATCAGCGTGTCGTGACCAACGCACAGGGCCAGGCGATCAGCTGCACGCCCACTCCTGCGCCCGGCACGATCGCGGGCACGTCGCAGCAATGCGGCGTCTACCAGCCGCAGGTCAGCGCGCCGTCCGACAGCGCGTGGAACTTCACCTATGACTTCAACGTCAACTATAAGGTTGCGCGCGACATTCTGGCCTATGCGACCTACGCCAAGAGCTTCAAGACGCTCGGCATCAACCAGAACGGCTTGCCGCTCAACATCGACAATACGGTCAATTACGATGCCGCGACGGTGAAGCCGGAATCGGTCCATCATTTCGAAGTCGGCCTGAAGACCCAGCTTTGGGATCGCCGCGCGACCTTCAATATTTCGGCCTTCCGTACCACCATCAAGGACTTCCAGGCGACGGTGAACGGCGGCCAGTTCGGCACTGTGCGCGGCTATCTTGCCAACGCTGAAAAGGTCCGGTCGCAGGGCATCGAAGCGGACTTCAAGGTGGTCGCAAGCGACCGCTTCACCGCTTATGCGAACGCGGCCTATACCGACGCCAAGTACAAGAAGTTCACCAACGCGCCCTGCCCGCCTGAACTGTCCGGAGGCCCCTCGCAGCCTTCCGGCGTCCCGGCCGACTATTCGCAGCCAGGCGTTCCGGGCGCTCCCAGCCCCCGCCAGTGCGACATCTCCGGCCAGGACCTGCCCGGCGTGTCCAAATGGGCTTTCTCCTACGGCGCGGAATATAACATCCCGGTCACGCTGCTGGCGAAGGAAGGTCAGGTCTATCTGGGCGTCGACGGCAACTACCGTTCGCACTGGAACTCGAACGCGTCGCCTTCACGCTATACGGACGTGAAGGGCTATGCCCTCACCAACTTCCGCGCTGGCTTCCGTGGCGAAGGTTTCGACATCTTCGGCTGGGTCCGCAACGCCTTCGACGTGAACTATATCGAAAATCTCCAGGTTGCGCCCGGCAACACCGGCCTGATCGCGGGCCAAGTCGGCGACCCGCGCACTTGGGGCGGAACACTCAAATTCTCGTTCTGATAACGTAACGAATTCACCCCCTGCGGGAGCGGCACAGGCCTGCCGCTCCCGTTCTTTTTTATTTCGCTATTTCCTTATTGAATTCCAATCCGGGAAAACCGGACCGCCGCCCGATTTGCGCCCCCGGCCCCGCTGGAGTAGAGCGGCCTCATGTCCACCACCTTCACGCTCGACACATCCACCAGCCGCGCCAATCCCACGCCCGCGCCGATGAAGCGCCTGACCGTTCCCGCGATCCAGCGCCGGAAAGTGGAGGGCAAGACGGACGAACCGCTGGTGATGCTGACCGCCTACACCGCCCGGCAGGCGCAGCTGCTCGATCCCCATTGCGACATGCTGCTGGTGGGCGACTCACTCGGCCAGGTGATTTACGGCCTGCCCTCCACCCTTCCCGTCACCCTCGACATGATGATCGCCCATGGCGCCGCCGTGGTCCGGGGCAGCTATCACAGCCTCGTCCTCGTCGACATGCCCTTCGGCAGCTACGAAGCCTCCCCCGCCCAGGCCTTCGCCAGCGCCAGCCGCGTCATGGCCGAAACCGGCTGTGCCGCCGTCAAGCTGGAAGGCGGCCGGGCCATGGCCGACACCATCGCCTTCCTCACCCAGCGCGGTATCCCCGTCATGGCGCATGTCGGCCTCACGCCTCAGGCCGTCAATGCGCTCGGCGGCTATGGCGCGCGCGGCAAGAGCCAGGAAGAACATGCCAAGATCATGGACGACGCCCGCGCCGTCGCGAGCGCCGGAGCATTCGCGGTAGTTCTCGAAGGCGTCTTGGAGGACCTGGCTGTCGCCATCACCGACAGCCTAGACATACCCGTCATCGGCATCGGCGCATCGGCGCATTGCGATGGTCAGGTGCTGGTTGCCGAGGATATGCTCGGCATGTTCGAACGCGTGCCCCGCTTCGTGAAACGATACGAAAACATAGCCGAAACCATCAGCAATGCAGCCGAACGCTATGCCGCCGAAGTGCGCGATCGCAGCTTCCCCACGGCAGATCAGGTGTACCGGCCCAAAAAGTGATTTGCGCTAAGCGCCGCCGCCGCTATTGATCGCGCCTTCCGCCAGCTTTTTCTGACGCATATCTGGAGACCCAAGTGGCCCTGACGCCGCAAAACAGCGAAGCCTTCATGCGCGAGGTCGATGAGGCCGTTCGCCAGGACCAGCTGCTGACCTTCTGGCAGCGTTTCGGCCGCTGGATTCTCGCGGCTGTCGTGATCGGCCTCCTGGCCTTTGCGGGCTGGCTCTATTGGCAGCACCACAGCACTACCCAGTCCCAGGCCGTGTCAGAGGAAATGGACAAGGTGCTCGCGGCCGCCGCAGGCGGTGGAACGCCTGATGCCAAGCAGCTTGACGCGCTGACCAATGCCAGCCAGCCCGGCTTCCGCGCATCGGCCCTGCTGGTGAAAGCTGGCGTTGCCGCGCGCAAGGGCGACGACAAGGGTGCAATCACCGCCTACAAGGCGATGGCAGCGGACAGCTCGCTTGATCAGCCCTATCGTGACCTGGCGCTCATCCGCCAGACCGTATTGGAATTCGAAGCGCTTCAGCCGCAACAAATTGTCGATCGGCTCAAGCCGCTGGCCGTGGAGGGCGCTCCCTGGTTCGGCAGCGCCGGTGAACTGGTCGCGATCGCCTATATGAAGATGGGCAAACGTGAACTCGCCGGACCCTTGTTCGCCGCGATGGCAAAGGATGCCACTGTGCCGCAGTCGATCCGTTCACGTGCGCGACAGATGGCAGGTTTATTGGGCATAGACGCGGTCGAAACGCCAGCCGCACCGGGACAGGGATGAAGATAAGCGCATGGGGATGCACAGCATGACGAAATTCGCAGTCACCCGCCGGGCCGTGACCGCTGCCGCGATGGTCGCGCTGTTGGCGGGCTGTGGCATCGTGGGGGGCAAGAAGGGCGGCCCCAAGACTCCCGTGGTCGGCAACCGCGTATCGATCCTGACCAATGAGCAGGGGGTGGAAGTCGATCCGACGCTGGCGGACGTGCCGGTCACGCTTCCCGAAGCCTATGCCAATGATCAATGGTCGCAGCCGGGTGGCGGCCCCTCCAAGGCGATGGGCCATCTTGCGCTGAGCGCCTCGCCGGCTACCGCCTGGACCAGCTCAATCGAAGGCAGCACGCCGCGCGCGCGCCTCGCCTCCTCGCCCGTCATCGCCAACGGCAAGCTCTACGTCATCGACGCTGGCGCGCGTGTCATCGCGTTCGATGCCGCAAGTGGCGCCAAACTCTGGCAGACCGCCCTTCCCGCCGAAGGTAGCGGCCGGGCCCTGTTCGGTGGCGGCGTCAGCATCGTCGATGACAAGATTTACGCAAGCACGGGCGTCGGCGACGTGGCCGCACTTAGTGCGGCGAACGGCTCCATCTTGTGGAAGAAGCGTCCTGGCGGCCCGCTGCGGGGGGCGCCCACGCTCGCCAATGGCCATGTCTATGTCATGGGCCAGGACAACCAGATTTTCGCGCTGAACCAGAGCGACGGCGAAGTGCAGTGGACCGACAGCGGCACATTGCAGGTCACGGGTGTGTTCGGTGTGGCGGCGCCCGCCGCCGCGCAGGGGACGGTGATCGCAGGCTATAGCTCGGGCGAACTCACTGCCTATCGCTATGAAAATGGCCGCACCCTCTGGGGCGACGCCCTGTCGCGCACCAGCATTTCGACCGCCGTTGCGTCGCTCACCGACATCGACGCCAATCCTGTTGTCGACCGCGGCCGCGTCTTTGCCATCGGACAGGGCGGCCGCATGGCCTCCTACGAACTGGTGAGCGGCCAGCGACTGTGGGAAATCAACATCGCCGGCATCTCAACCCCTTGGGTGGCGGGCGAATGGGTGTTTGTCGTGACCAGCGACGCCAAGCTGCTCTGCGTCGCCCGCGCGACCGGCAAGATCCGCTGGATCAGCCAGCTTCGCCGGTGGGAAAAGGAAAAGAAGAAGGCGAACGCCATTCGCTGGACAGGGCCGGTACTCGCTGGAGGACACCTGATCCTTGTATCCACGCATGGCGATCTCAACTATGTCGATCCGGCGACCGGAGCGATCCAGTCTGAGGTGGACATGGACAGGTCCATGTCGCTTTCTCCCGTTGTCGCGAACAACATGCTCTATATTCTTGCTGACGACGGCAAGCTGACGGCGCTGCGCTAAGGCGGCGCCATAGAAAGGAAACGGGCCCTCATCATGCTGCCCACAGTTGCCATTGTCGGGCGGCCCAATGTGGGCAAGTCCACCCTTTTCAACCGGCTCGTCGGCAAGAAGCTGGCGCTGGTCGATGACCAGCCCGGCGTCACGCGCGACCGGCGTGAAGGGCAGGCAAACCTGCTCGGTGTCGATTTCACCATCATCGACACGGCAGGCTATGAGGATGAAGATCCCCAGACCTTGCCCGGCCGCATGCGCATGCAGACGCAGGCTGCCGTTGAAAGCGCCGACGTCGCGCTGTTCCTCATGGACGCGCGCGCAGGCGTGACCCCGCTCGATGAGGAAATCGCCCGCTGGCTGCGCGAAGGTGACGCGCCTGTCGTGCTGGTCGCCAACAAGGCGGAAGGCAGAACGGGTGCCGACGGCGTCATGGAAGCCTTCAGCCTGGGCCTTGGCGAGCCTGTCCCGCTGTCGGCCGAACATGGCCAGGGCATGGCCGACCTCTTCCAGGCGCTCCTCCCGTATATCGACCGCGAGGAAGAGGAAGAAGACGAGGAGGCCGAACCGAGCGAGGCAGACCTTGAGGCCGCCCCCCTCAAGCTCGCGATCGTGGGCCGCCCCAACGCCGGCAAATCGACCCTCATCAACCGCTTGCTGGGTGAAAATCGTCTGTTGACCGGCCCTGAAGCAGGCATCACCCGAGACAGCATCGCGGTCGACTGGGCCTGGACCGATCCTCGCGATGAGGATGCCGACCCGCGCCCTGTCCGCCTGATCGACACCGCCGGTATGCGCAAGCGCGCCAAGGTGCAGGACAAGCTTGAAAAGCTCGCTGTTTCGGACGGTCTGAACGCTGTGAACTTCGCCGAAGTCGTCGTGCTTCTGCTCGATTCCACGCGTGGTCTTGAGGCGCAGGACCTGCGCATCGCTGACAAAGTGCTTGAGGAAGGCCGCGCCCTCGTCGTCGCGCTCAATAAGTGGGACACGGTGGAAAATGGCTCGGCCCTCTATCAGGGCATCAAGCAGGCGCTTTCTGACGGACTCGCGCAAATTCGCGGCGTTCCTATCATGACCGTCTCCGGCGCGACCGGAAAAGGCCTGGATGATCTCATCCGCGTCGCCTTCGAAACGCGCACCGCCTGGTCGCAACGTGTGTCCACCGGCATTCTCAACCGCTGGTTCGAACGCGCGCTGGAAGCCAATCCTCCTCCGGCCCCTGGCGGCAAGCGGATCAAGCTGCGCTACATCACGCAGAACAAGACTCGCCCTCCTACGTTCGTGCTGTTCGGCACGCGTCTGGACGAACTGCCGGAAAGCTACCGGCGCTATCTCGTCAACGGCATCCGGAAGGAGCTGGGCTTCGGCGCCGTTCCGGTGCGCCTGACGTTGCGTAGCGCGCGCAATCCTTATGCCAACAAATGATCCGGTGCATGTGAATGCCAGGGGAATGAAATGCCCCTGGCCTGCCCTGCGTGCCGCCCGGGCCATGCGGTCAGCCGATTTGGTGACGGTAGAAGCGGACGATCCCAACGCCGCCCGCGAACTGGAGGCGTTGACCCGGCAGCATGGTTGGGGCTTTGCCGAAACCGCTCCGGACCGGTTCGAATTGTCGCGCAATTCCTGAAGCTTGCCCGGTTCTGACGCTACGGCTTAACCTGCTGTTTACGCACCCCTTCTATCGTGAAGGTGAAAGAGGGAGTGACACCGTGTCATATCAAGAGGCAGAACTGGTCAACCAGCCCGATCTGGCCAAGTCCAGAGCGGAACTGGGCAGCGCATTTGTTCGTATCCTGAGCTACTTTCGCGAAGATGGCGAAAAAGCCATCAGCGCCATCGAGCAGGCCATACGCGAACGCAACGCCATCGCTCTTGTCACTCCGGCTCACACGCTGAAGGGCGAATCAGCCCAATTCGGCGCCCATCGGCTGAGCGGCATGGCCGAACGGATCGAAATGGTCGCGCGGCGCTGTGTCGAGAGCCACGAAGGACCTGACGAATTGATCGAAGTCGTCGTCGCTCTGCGGCCTTGCTTTACCGAAACCATGTCCATCCTCGATCGTGACTCCAATCCGCTGGTAGCCCGTCGCCCCGCCACTTTCGGCCGTCGCGCCGATAGCCCATCGGCAGGTTTTGGCCGCATGGCCTGATCGGCTGCATATCGCGTATTGAAATAAAACGGATCAGCGCCCCATATGCAGGCGATGATCCGTTTTTCCGTTCTGGACCTTGTCCCCGTCATTGAAGGAAGCAGCGTTGGCGAGGCTCTCTCCAACGCAGCCGCTTTCGCCGCACACGCCGAAAATCTCGGCTTTCATCGCTATTGGGTGGCCGAACATCATGGCATGCCCGGCATCGCCTCTGCTGCAACCTCGGTTGTGCTGGCCCATATCGGACAGGCGACATCCACGATCCGCATAGGCTCCGGCGGCATCATGCTGCCCAACCATGCGCCTTTGCTGATAGCCGAGCAGTTCGGCACGCTTGCGGCCCTTTTCCCCGGCCGTGTCGATCTTGGACTGGGCCGCGCGCCGGGGTCCGACCAGCGGGTGGCTCAAGCCATGCGGCGCACACTTACCGGCGGTCCGGATGAGTTCCCCCGCGATGTGATGGAATTACAGGCCTATTTTGCGGGCGACGCACGGCTTGGTTTTCAAGCGACGCCGGGCTCTGGCGAAAATGTGCCGCTCTGGATCCTGGGCTCCAGCCTGTATGGCGCTCAACTCGCTGCCGCGCTGGGCCTGCCCTACGCCTTCGCTTCTCATTTCGCTCCGGGGGCGCTTGATGAAGCGATCGCTGTTTACCGGCGGGACTTCAGGCCCTCGGCCCAACTCGACCGTCCCTATGTGATGGCAGGCTATAATGTCTTCGCAGCCGACAGCATGGAAGAGGCGCGGCTGCTCGCCACGTCCATGCAGCAGGGGTTCGTGCGTCTGCGCACCGGCCAACCTGGCAAGCTGCAACCGCCTGTGCCCGGCTATTTCGAAAGCCTGCCGCCCGGTGCGCAGGCCATGTTGTCGGACGTCCTCAGCGCCACGACGATCGGGACGCAGGACAAGGTGGAGCAGGATCTCGCCGCCTTCATCGATCGTACCGGCGTGGACGAGTTGATCCTTGGCGGCCAAATCCATGATTTTGAAGCACGCAAACGCAGCCTGGAGATCGCCATGGCCGCCGCCAAGGCAATCAACTGAGTGCTGGCGCCCCTTGCAACCGCCCGCCGCTCAACAGCTTGGCAAGACCCGGCCAGGCCCGGCTGAGCAGCGATCCCAGCAACAGCACGGCCACCAGCACCAATAGCGGCTGGATCAACAGGTAAGCCGGATAGAAGGGCGATCCAAGCTTTCCGAACAATGCGCCCAGCACGGGACCCCCTAGCCAGATCAGGATGAGATGTGAGCAGAAGATGAGGAAGGCGAACGGCTCGACCCTCAACAATATGCCACGTAGAGGGCTCGCGGCCAGCGCCCAGGACAGCCGCCAGAAGCAGGTAGCAGCCGCGACACGCACCGCCAGGTCGAGCATCGCAACGCCGATGGCGGCTCCCTGCACGGGTTTCAGGGAGAAATGAAGCTGCACCGTCATGAGGAGGAGAAAGGGCGTCGCCGCCGCGATCCAACCTAGTGCAGCAACCCGTTCGGCAAGGCCCGCACGACGCGCGATCATACCGATGACGAAGAAGAACAGGATTGCCGGGCGCATCAGGATCGGCGGCCCCCAGCCCGCAATCTGAGCAACCGCAGCCAACATGGCCACGCCCATCAGCAAGCGGCTAGGAAGGCGGATCAGCAGCGGCGCGAGGACCATGCACAGAAACAGGTCCCGCAGGAAAGGCATCTGCACATTGATGTCGGGATTGCGGCTGACGATGAACAGTTCCTGGAACAGCCAGTCGAACGAAACCGGCACGGGAGCCGACAGCCCGAGAGACCAGGCCGCGCCGGACACCAGCAGGATGCCCAGGCCATTCCACAAGATCATCGGTAGCAGGATCGTTCGCGACTTTTGCAGGACATGGCGAAACCAGTTCTGCGTTCGGGATGATCCGCCCACCAACCAGCCCGAAATGACGCCCAGCAACGGCACGGCGCTGCGGCCGAATATCTCCATCAGCAGCCACCTGAGATTTTCTTGGGGCGTACCCCGGGCAATCTCCAGATCATGCCCGTTAAGGCCCGTCCAGGCATGAACATAGACCACACCCAAGATGCAAATCACGCGCGCTATGGCAATCGCATCGGATCGACGCCCCGCGTCGGCCGTCATCAATTGGGTCAAAGGCAAATCCTGAACATACGGCAATTGCGAACCCGATACGCATAGCCAACGATTCGGACCAGAGCGGAAGGCATCCTCTCACGGCAGAAGGTGGCGATAGCGGGGCCGAAGGGTAGCAAAGACCGCTCTTCAAGCCTTTTGGATAAGCCATTTCTTTACCTCTCCATGGCTAAAACGGCGCACCAAATTCCGGCCGCTTGCGCCGGGCACAAATTTCAGGGGGGCGTATGAGCCACATGCCAGGAGCTGCCGAATTCACGCATGGCCATACGCAGCCTACGTCTGGTGCTGCTATCGGAGCGGTGTTCCAGATCGCCGGTTCCAGTTCCAAGGTGCTGATCGACGCAGCTTCCATGGCAGCGCTGGCGCATGACCATGATCCTTGCACGGCGATGGCGGGGCAGGTCGGCAGTCAGGTCAAGATGCGCGTAGGCAATGCATGGTTGATCGCCAGCGTACGCTCGATGACGCTCGACCGGCAGGACAATGGTCTCATCATCGCCGATATCGACTTCCTTGGAGAAGGGGATGAGGACGATGTCACCGGGCAGATCCACCATTTCCGCCGTGGCGTAACCCGCTATCCGGCGCCAGGCACGGAAATATTCGCCGTCTCGAGCGCCGACATGCAGCAGATCTACGCCGCTGATGACCGGCCACATGTGCAGATCGGCACGGTCTATCCCACCACCGATACGCGCGCCGCGCTGTATGTAGACTCCATGCTGGGCAAGCATTTCGCGCTGCTGGGATCGACCGGCACCGGCAAATCGACAAGCGCCGCCCTCATCCTCCACAGGATTTGCGACCTGTCGCCCGAAGGCCATATCGTGATGGTCGATCCGCACGGCGAATATGGCGCAGCCTTTGCCCAGAATGGCGCGGTATTCGACGTTGGCAATCTTGCGCTGCCCTATTGGCTGATGAATTTCGAAGAGCATTGCGAGGTGTTCGTCACCTCCGAGGGGTCTGACCGCACGGTCGATTGCGACATCCTGGCCAAATGCCTGCTCGCCGCGCGGCAGAAGAACCGGTTGGCGGAAAGCCTTGGCCGCCTGACGGTAGACTCGCCCATTCCCTATCTTCTGTCCGATCTCACCAACATTCTGCAGAACGAGATGGGGAAGCTCGACAAGGGCACGGGCGCCCTCCCCTATATGCGGCTCAAAACCAAGGTCGACGAGATCAAGGCCGACCCGCGATACAGCTTCATGTTCTCCGGAATGCTCGTCGCGGACACGATGCAGGAATTTCTGGCGAAGATCTTTCGTCTGCCATCCGGCGGGAAACCCATCTCGATCATCGACGTATCCGCCATGCCTTCCGACATCACATCCGTGGTCGTGTCGGTGCTGTCGCGGCTGGTGTTCGACTATGCGATCTGGGCGCGTGACGAGGCCCAGAGGCCTATCCTTCTCGTGTGTGAAGAGGCGCACCGCTACATTCCCAGCACCACGACGGGTAACGGCCAGGCGGTCCGCCGCATCCTGGAACGCATCGCAAAGGAAGGCCGCAAATACGGCGTGTCGCTAGGCCTTATCACGCAGCGTCCCTCCGACCTTGCCGAAGGCGTGCTGTCGCAATGCGGCACGATCATCTCCATGCGCCTCAACAATGATCGAGATCAGGCATTTGTGAGGGCCGCAATGCCCGAAGGCGCGCGCGGCTTCCTTGATTCCATCCCGGCCTTGCGCAATCGGGAAGCAATCATATGCGGCGAAGGCGTCGCCGTGCCGATCCGCGTTGCGCTCGACAATCTGGAAGAAGAACGGCGCCCTGCGTCGGGCGACCCGAGCTTCACAAACCTGTGGCGCCAGTCTGGCGGGGAAGCCGACATCCTCGACCGCACCATCACCCGCTGGCGCAGCCAGGGCCGCTGATCGTCAACCGGCAGGTGCGAACCGGCCTGCAGGCTCACTCTCGGCATTGACGCTTTCCCGGCATTCTTCCTCATGCACCGGGACGAGCAGCTTCGCCTTGCGCCAGCCGCCAAGCAGATAAGTGATCCCGGCGATCAGGAAAGACGATCCCGAACTCACCGGGAAGCTCAACCATAATGCATCAGCGCCCAGATAGGGGTAGGCGAAGTAATAGAAGCCAAGCCTCACGCCAAAAAGCGTGATGACGAGGATGATCAGCGGCCTCCCGACCACGCCATTGGCCCGCATGACGCCGAACAGGATCATGGTCGAACCGAATAGCAGGAAGCTCCACGTCGCCAGCAACTGCATGTTCCAGGCGGCATCGATGGCTGCCCTGTTGTCACCAAGGAAAAGCGACAGCAAAGGCGCATGGAACAGGAGGATGATGCCGATCATCGCGCCGGTGATCAGCAGCAGATAGCCAAGGCCATAAGCTGTGATCCGGCCAATCCTGTCCCAGCGGTTCGCACCGATGTTCTGAGCCGCCATTGCGCTGACCGCTGCGCCCATCGCCATCGCTGGCATCTGCAAATAGGTCCATATCTGCTGCGCAGCGCCATAGGCGGCCGTCACGATAAAACCTTCGCGATTGACGAGGCCGATGATCATCAGGCCGACCGCCGACATGACGATCATCTGCAAACCCATGGGCAGTCCCTTGCCCAGCAGGATGCGCAACTGGTCCGGAGCGGGCACCAGATAGCCAAGCTCCCGTCCCCGCAGCCGGAGCGGCAAATCCTTGACATAGACATAGACGACCAGGCCCAGCAGGCTGACGATCCCCGCCACCGCGGTCGCCGCAGCCGATCCGCCGATCCCCATCGCCGGAATTGGTCCCAGCCCCAGAATGAACAGCGGATTGAGCACCAGATCGATGATCACGCTCACGAACATGAAGATGAGTGGCGTGCGCGCGTCGCCAGCCCCCCTTAACCCCATCATCATCATGACGCTGATCAGCGTTGCCGGCATGGCGATGAAAATCACGCGCAGATAGACCAGCGCCATGTCGAACGCTTCTACCGGCGTTCCCAACAAGCGCAGCATCGCGGGCGAGAAAGCCCACCCAGCCGCAGCCACGACAATGCCCAATATGGTGCAGAAACCAGTAGCCGAGCCGAACGACCGGCGTGCGGCATCCATGTCACCGCGCCCCGCCGCTTGCGCAATCACCACCGTGGACGCCATGCCGAAGCCAAACACGATGGAAAACATCAGGAACATCGTGATGTTTGCATTGGCCGTGGCAGCAAGAGCCTGCGCCCCCAGAAACCGGCCAACCCAGATGGCGTTGATCGATCCGTTCAGCGACTGGAGCACATTGGACGCCAGGGTAGGTATGGCGAACAACAGCAAAGACGACGCGATAGGTCCGTTTACCAGGTCTCTCGCTTCGCGCTTTCCTGCCGCCATTCTCCGCCCCTCCCATGATGTCGCCACATCAGTAACAGATCAGGCGAGGCGATCCAGCGCAGCCGCCAGCCTTTCCGCTTCTGCGGCTTTTTCCGCATGATCCTCCCGCGCTTTCGCAACGGCTTCGGGCTTCGCTTTTTCCACGAAGCTCGGATTGGCAAGACGCCCCGACAGCGAATCCCGTTCCTTTTCCGCTGCGGCCAATGCCTTGGCGAGGCGTGACTTTTCCGCTTCGATGTCGATCACGCCTTCCAGCGGCAGGATGAATGTCGCTTCGTCCACAACGATCTGCGCCGCGCCGCCGGTGACGGCATTGCCGAAGGAAAGGCTTTCGACGCGCCCCAGCCGGGCCAGCGCAGCGCCCTGCCTGTCGATGCGGCGGCGCGTCTCATCCGATGCATCGTGAACGACCACAGCCAGCTTGGCGCCCGGTGGTACGTTCAATTCGGTGCGCGCGGTGCGCATCGCGCTGATCAGGCGGATGAGCCAGTCAATCTCCGCCTGCGCCTCGCTATCGACGGCGTAGAGCGCCTGCGGCCAACGGGCGACGATCAGTTCGGTCTCGCGCGTGCCTGTTAGGTTCCACAGCTCTTCCGTGATGAAGGGCATGAAGGGATGCAGCATGACCAGGATCTGGTCGAATGCCCAGCCTGCGACCGCTTTCGTCTCCGCATCCATCGATCCCTTGGTGAGTTCGATATACCAGTCGCAAAACTGGTCCCACACGAAGTGATAGATGGCGTTCGCCGCCGCATCGAAGCGCAACTCATTCATCGCGGTATCGATCGCTTGGACCGTCGCCACGGTTTCGGCGATGATCCACCGATTGACAGGCGCTTGCGGCTGGGGCGCCTCATGCGAGGCCGATGCGGTGACGCCATTGGACTGAAGGAAGCGCGCTGCGTTCCACAGCTTCGTCGCGAAGTTGCGATAGCCCTCGACCCGCTTCTCATCCATCTTCACGTCACGGCCCTGGCTTTCCATGGCTGCCATGAAGAAGCGAAGCGCGTCCGCGCCGAACTTGTCGATCAAGCCGAGCGGATCGACGACATTGCCCTTGGACTTGGACATTTTCTGCCCGTCCGCCGCGCGCACCAGTCCGTGAAGGTAGAGCTTGCGCCACGGCACATCGCCCATGAACTCCATTCCCTGCATTGCCATGCGCGCATCCCAGAAGAACAGGATGTCGAACCCGGAAATGAGCAGGTCGTTTGGATAATGGCGGGCCAGCGTCTCGCTCTGCTCAGGCCAGCCCAGCGTGCCGAACGGCCAAAGCGCGGAGGAGAACCATGTATCCAGCACGTCGGGATCGCGGGTCAGCGCCTTGTTGCCGGCGAGGGCCTGCGCCTCCTCCTCGCTCTCGGCGACATAGGGATTGCCATCCTCATCATACCATGCCGGAATCTGATGCCCCCACCAAAGCTGGCGCGAGACGCACCAGGGCTGGATATTCTCCATCCAGTTGAAGAAGGTTTTTTCCCAGCTTTTGGGCACGATCTCGATCCGCCCGTCGCGCACGGCCTGCATGGGCGCCTGCGCCAGCTTTTCGGCATCGACATACCATTGGTCGGTCAGCCAAGGTTCGATCACTACGCCCGACCGGTCGCCGAACGGCGTCTGGATGGTGCGTGGCTCAGCGTCGGAAAGGACTTCCTCGCTTTCCCTGTTCTTGGAAACATGCGGGACCAGCAGGCCCAGCGCCTTCATTTCAGCGACGACCAATTCGCGCGCGCCATCCACCCCATCGCGGCGGAAGCGATGCTGGCCAAGGAACCGCTCAGGGATCAGGCCATCCGCCGTCTGCACGACATTGGCGTCGGCATCGAACATGTTCAGCATCTCGGCCGCACGGAAGCCCGCCCGCTTGCCGACTTCGAAGTCATTGAAATCATGTCCCGGCGTGATCTTGACCGCGCCTGATCCCAGTTCGGGATCCGCATGCTCATCGCCCACGATCTTGAAGCGGCGCCCGGTAATCGGCTGGAGGATATCCCTGCCGATCACGTCCTTGTAGCGCGGGTCCTCGGGATGCACAGCGACCGCCATATCCGCCAGCATCGTCTCAGGCCGCGTCGTCGCGACGACGATATGATCCGCGCCATCGGCGAGCTTCACGCCGTCAGCCAGCGGATAGCGGAAATGCCAGAAGCCGCCCTTCACTTCCTGCGTCTCGACCTCAAGGTCGGAGATTGCCGAGCGAAAGCGCGGGTCCCAGTTTACCAGCCGCTTGTCGCGATACAGCAGCCCGCGCTTGTGCAGTTCCACGAACACCTTGACGACAGCCTTCGAAAAGCCCTCATCCATGGTGAAGCGCTCATTGGCCCAGTCCATCGAGCAGCCCAGGCGTCGAAGCTGGCGGGTGATCGCCCCGCCGCTCTCGGCCTTCCACTCCCAGACCTTGTCGATGAACTGCTCGCGCGTGTAATTGGTGCGCTTGTCCTGCCGCGCCTCCATCTGCCGCTCGACCACCATCTGGGTTGCGATGCCCGCATGATCGGTGCCCACGACCCACAGTGCATCCTTGCCCCGCAACCGCTCGTAGCGGATGACGATGTCCTGCAACGTATTGTCGAGCGCATGGCCGATGTGCAGGCTACCTGTCACGTTCGGCGGCGGGTTGACGATGGTGAAGGGCTCGGCGGTAGGCCGCTCGGGGCGGAACAGCCCCTTCTGCTCCCAATGGGCGTACCAGCGGGATTCGATTTCAGCGGAGTCGAAGGTCTTGGGCAGTTCGGTCATGGGATGGCGCCTTAATGCCCCTTCCCCGACCATTCCAGCGCTTTTACCAGATCGCCCCAGCCAGCGCCGGAGCGGATGTGGCGATGAGGAAGCAGCGGTGCTTCCGGTTCAGCGGCCCGTGATCCGCGCGATTTCCTTCGCCACCATTTCCTCAACCAGCGCCGGAAGACGGGCGTCCAGCCATTCCTTCAGCATCGGCTTCAGCATCGACCGCACCAGGCCATCCAGCGTATTGTCTTCGCCTTCCTTTGGCGTCACCAACATGGACGACAGGGTCGAGAGGGAATGGCGCGCCGCCACCTCGCTTTCGACGGAAAGGATGGAATTGTCATCCCCAGCCAGTTCGACTCGCGGGGCGTCAGCAGTCTTGTGGGCAGGCATCGGCTCCTCCGCTCCAAGCTCGTCAGTCAATTCCAGCACTTCTTCGACAGCCGGGTCGGCGGTTTGGGCGGCCTGCTTGGATGACGTGTCGGACTTGCCACGGCGCGACACCGCCTGCGCGGCCTCCTCGCCTTCCTCCGCAATGATGCGCTTGATGGACGAGAGGATGTCCTCCATCGAGGGTTCCTTGCTCATGTCACCCATCAAAAGCCCCTGTTAACCTAAGGTTGCTGCGCCAACCCAGCAGGCACATTGGCATTTTGTGCAGGCGTGTCAACGGTTCTAGTCGCTTGGGAACGGGGCGCGGGGTCGAAATCCCAATCGAACCACTTGCCCTTGACGCGCTCATAATTAACCATGGGGTTGTAGAGCGCGCCGGTTTCCAGGTTCAGGTCATCCGCTTCCGCATGCCCCATCGCTGCGAGCAGGCTGAAGCCTGCCACATAAGCGTTGCGGCGCGCCGACACGAGCTGGACCCGGGCATTGAGCGCTTCCTGTTCGGCATTCAATATGTCCAGGATGGTCCGGCTGCCCACGGAATTTTCTGCCCGCACACCTTCCAGCGACAGGTTGGCTGCTTCCACGGCCTTCTGGTTGGACTCGATGCTCTGCACTGAAGCTTGCCAGCTTGCGTAAGCGGACCGGGTCTGCGCGATGACGTTCCGCTCCACCTCGATCTCTTGCTCGATCGACTGAGATTGCAGCGCCTGGCTTTGCCGCACCTGTGCTCCGGGGCGGCCGCCCTGATAGAGAGGAAGACGCAAGGTCGCGCCCGCTACTGCCTGTTTGTTGACCTGCGATACATCAGGCTGCCCTTGGACACTGCTCAACGATCCCAGATAATGCGTGTAGCTGCCCTGCGCAAAGCCTGAGAGTGTCGGAAGCACAGCCGCCTTCGCCACCCGCACGTCATATCCGGCCGCTTCGCGTGCCTTACGCGCGGCGGCGAGATCAGGATTGTCGGCCAGCGCTACCTGCACCGCTGTCTCGGGTGCATTGGGAAGACCGGGGAGCGGCGGCGGCGGCTCCAGATTGTCCGGAACAGCACCCACCAGCGCTATGTAATTTTCGCGGCTGTTGATCAGGTTAGCTTGCGCCGTCTGCAAATCGGCCCTTGCCAACGCCAGCCGCGATTCCGATTGGGCGACGTCCGTCCGCGTAAGGTCGCCCACCTCGAACCGATCGCTCGTCGCCTGCAGATTGACGCCGAGCGCGCTTACATTAGCCAAGTTGAGCGAAACGATGGCGCTGTCGCGGATGACATTCATATAAGCACCGACAACCTGCGAAAAGATCGATGCTTCCGTTCCGCGCAGATTGGCTTGTCCAGCCTGCACGCGAACCTTGGCCGCCTTCACCCCGTTCCGAACCGCCCCACCCTGATAGATTGGCACGTTGATGGTCGCTGTGCCCGCGAGCGATCGGTCCGGCGCAAGAAAAGCCTGGGCAGGCTTGACCAGCAGTTCCTGGAATTCGGCGGTCGTGGCGAGATCAGGCCGTCCATCCGCTTTTCGGATCGGCACATTCTCATCGGTCGCGCGCTGCTGGGCCCGCGCCCCGGTGAGCGTCGGATTATATTGGTATGCCTTCGCCAACGCGCCCTGCAGCGTCTCGGCCTGTGCACTGCCAGCATTCAGGAGCAGCAGACCCGTGGCAGCGGAGCACCGAAGAATCACCTGCTTTGCGGTCATGACGCCCCCAGGTCGGTTAAAAGACAAATCGCTCCGGCGCAGCAAAACCGGGCAGAACTACCATCTCCAGGTCGGTCAGGCTGACAAGACCGAGGACGCCGGATACCACGCGGCCGCTGCACAGGCGCGTGACACCGCGCTCAACCAGACCCGTCACGACGCGCGCGCCATCGGCTAGTTGCGCGATCAGCGCAGCGGGCACTTCCTGCACCGCCCCGTCGATGAACAGGATGTCGTACGGCGCACCGTCGGGCGCTCCCGCTGCCAGCGGACCACGGACGATGGTAGCGCCCTCCGCCGCCAATTGCGGACCATCTTCAGCCTCTACCGCTGTCACCTTCGCACCCAGGGCGGCAAGCAGCGCTGCGCTATATCCCGTCGCAGCGCCGATCAGAAGGACGCGGTCGCCCTGCTCCACCTGTGCTTCCTTCAGCAAGCGGCCGGTAGCGAGCGGCGGATTGAGGGCGCGCCCGTTAGCCAGGGGAATCGAACGATCAACATAAGCCATCGCGCGTCGTTCCGAAGGCACGAAGTCTTCCCGTGGCACACGGGCCATTGCGGCAATCACGCGCTGATCATCGACATCGCTGGTGCGAAGCTGGCTTTCGACCATTGCGGCCCGCATCGATGAAAAATTCTGCTCGGTCACGATACTACCTCGATTGGCACAACTGTATTGGCATGACAATACAGCGCTGACATTATCGGGACCTCTAGATCACGGGACAAGCCACGCCAAGCGGCTTTCAGTGCGCGGAGATGATAATCTTGGTCTCGGCGGTCACCCGCCCGCTTGACTTTGGATCAAAAGCCGCACATTTGCGGCCACCCACGCCGAGGCCCGATGGCGGAGTGGTTACGCAGAGGACTGCAAATCCTTGCACGCCGGTTCGATTCCGGCTCGGGCCTCCAAAGCGCTCAGCTTTTGCTCAGGCGATGAGTCGCCAGCCCACCAGGACCAGGATGATTGCCAACAGCGGCTGAAGCACGCGATCCGACGCGCGCGTGGCAAGCAATGACCCGATGATGATGCCGGGGACCGATCCGATCAGCAGGTTGAAGAGCAGCGTGCCGTTCACATTGCCGATCCACAAATGGCCCAGCCCCGCTGCCAGGGTAAGCGGCACGGCATGGACGATGTCCGTCGCCACCAATCGCTGCAGCCGCATGCGAAGGGGATAAAGCGCGAGAAGCAACGTCGCGCCGATCGCTCCGGCACCGACCGATGTCAGTGTCACCATTGCACCCAGCAGCGCGCCCGCGGCGACGGTCAGCGCGGGCTGCCAGCGCATGAAGCGGTCCGCCGTACCGACGCGACGGGCCAGCGCCCAGCGGTGAAAACGCCCACGCAGCAGGGTCGCTATCGCCGTCGCGATCAGCACCCCGCCCAAGGCGTTCGTGACGATACCGCTCTTGATCTGCTGAACATGGGTCTGGGAAAGGATGAGCAGCGTTATGAGCGCGGCGGGAAGGCTGCCGAAACAAAGGCGCTTCACCACTTCATAATCGGGCCCGCCATCCGGTCCGCCATGACGG
This sequence comes from Sphingobium sp. S6, assembly GCF_905120495.1. Taxonomy (NCBI): domain Bacteria; kingdom Pseudomonadati; phylum Pseudomonadota; class Alphaproteobacteria; order Sphingomonadales; family Sphingobiaceae; genus Sphingobium; species Sphingobium sp. S6. Next base: position 1,157,438 of record NZ_CAJHOG010000001.1, read on the forward strand.
TGATGGATCGCGCCGCCCACCGATTTGGTTATCGCCGCAAACCAGAGGTCGGTGCCCACCGCCGTGGCAGGAGCGACGCCGAACAGCAGGATGAGGATCGGCGCCATCAGCGATCCTCCGCCGACGCCAGTCATGCCGACCATGATTCCCACGAACAGGCCCGCTACACCATGCAGCCAGTCCATAATCCCCCTACTCCGGCATTCAACTCGCCTCGCGCCATACGACGAGCCCCATGATGCAGCCAAGCCCCGCACGTGGGATTTTCTACCAATAATATAGAAAGTGAGTCAGATGCGCCGCCCGGTAGCTCTCGACTTCCCTTCCTTCGGCCGTCTAAAGAAGGGCGATGATGAAGCTATTCATAGGCAATAAGGCATATTCCAGTTGGTCCCTGCGCGGCTGGCTCGCCTGTAAGCTCAGCGGATTGCCGTTCGAGGAAGTCGTGGTTCCGCTTTACGACGAAGCTTGGGAAAAACGGCGCGAGGGCGACGAATTCGCCCCCTCCTCGGGCAAGGTCCCCATTTTGTGGGACGGTGACGACACGGTCGTCTGGGATAGCATGGCAATCATCGAATATCTGAACGAGAAAACGGGCGGAGACAAATTCTGGCCGACGGATACCGCCGCTCGCGCGATGGCCCGGTCGATGGCGGCGGAGATGCATTCCAGCTTTGCCGCGCTGCGCCGCGAGCACAGCATGAACATCCGGCAGATCTATGACGCCGTTCAGCCCTCTGAAGCAGTCGCGCAGGATATTGCGCGCATCATGCAGCTGTGGGCGCAAGCGCGCGCCCGCTATGGCGGCACGGGCGATTTCCTCTTCGGCGAATTCAGCGCCGCAGACGTGATGTTCGCGCCGGTCGTCACGCGCTTTATCACGTACCAACTCCCGGTCGCGCGCTTCGCCGAAGCCTATATGCAGGCGGTTATCGCACATCCCTGGATGCAGGAATGGATCGGTGGCGCGCAGGCTGAGGAATGGGTGATCGACCGATTCGAAGCGCCGCCGCTCTCAAACTGACCGCCCGTCGCCAAGCTCAGTCCAAAAAGAAAAGGGCCGGCAAGCACGCGCTACCGGCCCTTTTTCATAAATGATCTGGCAGATCAGCCGACGATTTCTTCCGGCTTGAAGAAATAGGCGATCTCGATCGCGGCATTTTCCTCGCTGTCCGAACCATGGACAGAGTTCGCTTCGATCGACTCGGCATATTCCTTGCGGATCGTGCCTTCGTCGGCGTTAGCCGGATTGGTGGCGCCCATGATATCGCGGTTGCGCTTCACGGCGTCTTCGCCTTCCAGAACCTGGACGACGACCGGGCCGGAAATCATGAAGGCGACCAGATCGGCGAAGAAAGGGCGTTCCTTGTGAACGGCATAGAAGCCTTCAGCCTGTTCGCGGCTCATGCGGATGCGCTTGGATGCGACGACGCGCAGGCCCGCTTCTTCCAGCTTCTTGGTCACGGCCCCGGTCAGGTTGCGGCGCGTGGCGTCAGGCTTGATGATCGAAAAGGTGCGGGTTACGGCCATGAGGCTCAAAAGCTCCGGATGGTTGGAATTGGCGCGCCCTTTAGACCGCGCCGCCCCGCACCGCAAGGGGGCGTCGACGAGCCCTTCCTGCCTAGGGTCCTTGCACCCATTTCCCCTGATCCTGCCGCCAGAAGCGAGGCGTCACCCCTTCCCGCTTCGACAAGGCACGCCAGCTTTGCCGCGCGCCTTCAACAGTCAGCGAATCGAAGAAGTAGAAGGCGCGCTCGAACTCCAACGCTTCTTCACGCCAGAGCCCATCGGCAATCGCGATATGCCGGGCGCCATTGGCGGCGCTGCAATCCTGACCTAAGAGAACGGGCTGAACGGCCTCCGCCCGCTCTCCTGCGCGGCCGTGGGCCAGAAAGCTTTCAGGCGGACCGTTCCACAGGCCCGCCGAGATTCGGTCCAGCGCCGCCTCATCCTGCGCAACTACCAGCAGCCGTTCACCAAGGCCGAGCACGCGTGCCGCTATGGCAGGCAGCACCCGGTCCACGGGATCGCGGCTGAGCTGGTAGAAATCGACCTGCATCAGCCTTCGTACTTGTCCGCCACCAGCTGGTCGATCAGGCGCACTCCATAGCCGGTCGCGCCCTTGTCCCAGGTGGCACCCGGCTTGTCGGCCCAGACCATGCCCGCAATGTCCAGATGCGCCCACTTCACCCCATCATCGACGAAACGCTTGATGAATTGAGCCGCCGTGATCGAACCGGCATAGCGCGCGCCCATATTTTTCATGTCGGCGATCGGGCTGTCGATCAGCTTGTTGTAAGCATCGCCAAGCGGGAAACGCCACAACTGGTCGCCCGCCGCCTTGCCCGCAGCGATCAGATCTTCAGCCAGCCCTTCATCATTGGCGAACAGCCCCGCATATTGATCGCCAAGCGCGACGATCATTGCGCCGGTCAGCGTCGCCAGATCAATGATGACCTCAGGCGCATAGGTCTTCTGTGCCCAGGTGATGACGTCGCACAGCACCAGGCGGCCTTCCGCATCGGTGTTGATGACCTCGATCGTCTGCCCGGACATGGAGGTGACGATGTCGCCCGGCCTCTGCGCATTGCCGTCAGGCATATTCTCGACAAGGCCGCAGATGCCGACGACGCGCGCCTTCGCCTTGCGCCCCGCCAGCGCCTTCATCGCGCCCGCGACGGCGCCAGCGCCGCCCATATCCCATTTCATGTCTTCCATGCCCGCGCCGGGCTTCAATGAAATGCCGCCAGTGTCGAACGTAACGCCCTTGCCCACGAACACGACAGGCTTGCCGCCCGCGCCATTCGTGCCATCCCACTCCATCGCGAGCAGACGCGGTTCACGCACCGACCCCTGCGCCACGCCGAGCAGCGCACCCATGCCGAGTTCCGCCATCGCGGCCTTGTCGAGCACGCTGATCTTGACGCCCAATTGCTCCAGATGGCGGCAGCGTTCGACGAAGCTTTCCGGATAGAGGATATTGGCGGGCTCGGACACGAGTTCGCGGGCGAAGGCCACGCCGTCGGCAATCGCCGAAAGCCGCTGCCACTCCGCATCCGCGCCGTCCGCGACGATCGACAATTTCGTCAATGTCGGCTTCGCCTTTTCCGGCTGCCGTGTGCGGTAGGTGTCAATCCGCCAGCCCCGCAGCAGGGCGCCCAATGCGAAATGAGCGGCCTTGTCGCCACTTGCGCCGCCGAAGAACTCCACCGCCGCATGGCTCGCGCCGCTTGTGAGCAGGCGCGCCGTCAACGCGGCTCCCGCGCGTTCGAAGTCGGTCTCGCTTCCGCCGCCAGTGCCCACCAGAACGATACGCAGCACCTTGCCGCCTTCTTCAGCGAAACTTTCAAAGCTGCCGCCTGCCTCACCAGTGAAGCGCGCCGCCGCCGCGCCCGCCGCCAAAGTCGCTGCCGCAGAGATCGGCAACGCATCGAAGCCGCCCTTGGGAACGGCAAAGACCAGGGTGTCGGCGTCCGGACGCACCGGGGCGAATGCGATTTCCATCAAGGGTCCTTCTATGTGCTTTGTGATCGTGGGGCGCTACTAAGCGCTCCATGCCAGATAATGTCGCTTCCTCCATCTGGCAAAGCCGTTCGACCGATTTCCCGTAAAAGAAGCGTGACGAAAGATTGCGGCGCGCGCAAAGCAGTGCGATAGGCGGGCAACGAAGCGCCCCTGAAGAGGCACGATCCCCTTGCAGAATTTCTCCCATACCTCGCGTCTGAAACATATGCTGGCGGCAAGCGCGGCCACGGCCTGCCTGGCTGTGATCCCCCATGCTCTCGCGCAGGACCTGCAAACTCCGCAGGCGACCATCGGCGCGCCGGATGCCCCCGTGCCAACCAGCGACGAACAGATCGGCTTTTCCGCCGACGCGCTTGAATATGACAGCAATACGGAGATTGTGACGGCCAGCGGCAATGTGCAATTGCTGCGGCAGGGCAACCGGCTGCGCGCGGACACCGTGGTGTGGAACCGCACGACCGGCCAGGTGGAAGCGCGCGGCAATGTCTCGGCGACCGATCCCGAAGGCAACATCGCTTACGGCGATCGCTTTCAGGTCACAGACACGCTGAAGGACGGAACCGTCGAGAATATGCTGCTCGTCCTCCAGTCAGGCGGCAGGCTTGCGGCCGTGCAGGGCGTTCGGGTGAACGGCGTCTACACGCTGCACAAGGCCGCTTATACCGGTTGCAGCGTGGAGGACAGCGATGGCTGTCCCAAGGAACCCACCTGGCAGATCAAGGCGGTGAAGGTCGTATATGACCCGGTCGCCGCGCGGGTGCGATATCGTAATGCCAGCGTGGAAATATTCGGCCTGCCGCTCATCCCTCTGCCCGGCTTTTCGCACCCCGTCGGCGGCACGGGAGGCACGGGGCTGCTGGTGCCGAACCTCCGCTATGACCGGAACAATGGCATCGAAGTCGCCCTGCCCTATTATATCAAGCTGGCGCCAAACCGCGATCTGACGATCACGCCGCATATCTATTCCAAGACGCTGCCGATGCTGGAGGCGAATTTCCGCCACCGCTGGGACCGGGGCGCTTATCAGATCACCGGCTACGCGACCCACGCGCGGCGCATCGACGCCAGTAGTTCCCTTCCCACGGCGACGGGCCCTGTCGGATCCGAAAGGGACTTCCGCGGCTATCTGGATGCCAGCGGCGCCATGCAGCTGACGCCGGAATGGAGCGTAAATGGATCGCTTCGCGTAGCAAGCGACCGCACCTTCCTCCGCCGCTATGACATCAGCCGCGACGACCGGCTGCGTTCGACCCTCGGCGCACAACGCATCGGCGAGAACAGCTATTTCTCGATCGCCGGCTGGGCCGTCCAGACCTTGCGCCTTGGCGATTCTCAAGGGCAGACGCCGATCGCCCTGCCCGTCATCGACTATCGCCTGCGCCTTCTCGATCCGCTGCTTGGCGGCCGCATTCAGCTTCAGGCGAACAGCCTTGCCATTACCCGCACGCATGGCGAGGATACCCAGCGCGCCTTTGCCGCCTTCGAATGGAACCTGCGCAAGCTGACGGGCATGGGGCAGGAGGTGAATTTCACCACCTATCTGCGCGGCGACGTCTACCACAGCAGCGACAATGACCTGAACAGCATTGCGCGCTATGCCGGCGATCCAGGCTGGCAGGCACGCGGCATCGCAGCGGCTGCGATCGATGTCCGCTGGCCCTTCATGGGTGAAGCCTTTGGCGGCGTGCAGCGTATCGCTCCCCGCGTGCAGATCGTCGCCGCACCGAAGCTGGCGAACCTGTCCGTCCCCAACGAAGATGCGCGCGCCATCGACCTGGAAGACAGCAACCTGTTCGCGCTCAACCGCTTCGCCGGATATGACCGGTTCGAAGATTCGACCCGGATCACCTATGGGCTGGAATACAGCCTTTCGCTCCCCGGCTTTTCATTGGAAAGTGTGGTCGGCCAAAGCTATCGGCTCAACAATCGCGAAAGCATCCTGCCCGACGGCACCGGACTTTCCGACCGCATGTCCGATATCGTCGGCCGCACCACCGTCCGCTTCCGTGATTTCGTCAGCCTCATCCATCGCTTTCGCCTGGATAAGGACGAGTTGGCCGTCCGCCGCAACGAAATCGATGCCACCGTGGGAAGCCGCAAGACCTACGTGATGGTCGGCTATCTCCGGCTCAACCGCAACGCCGCGCCGGGCCTTGAGGATCTTCAGGACCGTGAGGAACTGCGCTTTGGCGGGCGCGTGCAGTTCGCGCGCTTCTGGTCGGTGTTCGGCTCCACGGTCGTCAACCTGACCGACAGAAAGGAAGATCCGCTGAGCGCGTCCGACGGCTACGAACCCGTCCGCCATCGCCTCGGCGTCGCCTATGAGGACGACTGTCTGACGCTCGGGCTGACCTGGCGGCGGGATTATCTGGCCGCTGGCGACGCGCGAAAGGGCAACAGCTTCCAACTACGGCTGGCTTTTCGGAATATCGGCATATAAGGATCAGCCTCCGCCCCTCCGCTCAGGACCGGTTAAGGCGGACCGTCGCATCAGGCGACGGACCGTAATGGAGAGTTTTCCCGACGATGCAGCCTGTCGTTCCCATGCCTTCCCGCCTTGGACAATCCCTTCGGGCCAGCGCGCGCGCCCTGCTCCTGTCCTCGATCCTCATGGGGTCGTTCGCCAACACCCTCACCGCGCAGACCGTCAACGACGATGATAGCGGCGTCGCGGCACAACAGCTGAAGCTGCCCAAGGACGTGACCGTCTTCGGCAAGAATGACCCCAATGTCCGCAAGGCGACGGCCATCGTCAACGGCCGCATCATCACCGGCACGGACGTGGACCAGCGCCTCGCGCTCATCATCGCCGCCAATGGTGGCAAGGTTTCGCCCGAAGAGCGGGAGCGTCTGCGGGTACAGGTGCTGCGCAACCTGATCGACGAAACGCTTCAGATTCAGGAAGCGGCCGCCCACGACATCAGGATCGACAAGGCGGAGGTCGACCAGAGCTATGAAAGGGTCGCGGCCAATTTCCGCCAGTCACCCGCCCAGTTCGACCAATATCTGCGGGCTCAGGGCAGCGCGCCCGCCAGCATCAGGCGCCAGATCGAAGGCGAACTGGCATGGAGCCGCCTGCTCCGCCGCAACATCCAGCCTTTCGTCAATGTCTCGGCCGATGAGGTGAAATCCGTCGTCGATCGCATGAACGCGGCCAAGGGCAGCGATGAATATCGGATCGGTGAGATCTACCTGTCCGCGACGCCGGAAAATCAGGCCCAGATCGTCTCCAACGCCCGCAACATCATCGAACAGATCAAGCAGGGCGGCAGCTTCGCCGCCTATGCGCGGCAATTTTCGGAGGCATCGACCGCAGCGGTCGGTGGCGACCTTGGCTGGGTCCGCCCCGCGCAGCTGCCCGACGAACTCGCCAAGGCTGCCAATGAAATGCAGGTGGGGCAGCTTGCCGGGCCGATCCCCGTTCCGGGCGGCGTCTCCGTCATCTATGTCATGGACAAGCGCAAGGTGCTGACCGCCGATCCGCGCGATTCCCTGCTCAGCCTCAAGCAGCTGTCGATCAGTTTCCCCGCAGGCACCACCAAGGAGCAAGCCAGCGCCCGGGCCGCGAGCTTCGCCGCGCAGACCAAGGCGCTCAAAGGATGCGGCCAGGCCAATGAACTGGGCGGCAAGATCGGTGCCGATGTCGTCGACAATGACAATGTGAAAGTCCGTGACCTTCCCCCGCAGTTGCAGGACATCCTTCTTGGCCTGCAGGTCGGTGAAGCCACGCCGCCCTTCGGTTCGGTCAACGACGGCGTGCGCGTGCTGGTCGTCTGCGGCCGCGACGAAGCAAGCGGCGCCGCAGCACCGAATGCGGAACAGATCATGGCACAGCTGGAGGAAGAACGGGTCAACAAGCGCGCCCGCATCTATCTGCGTGACCTTCGCCGCGATGCCGTCATCGACTATAACTGATCCAGCCCCGGCTCGTTCGGAGCTTGCGCCCTTTGCCGTACCGCTGGGCGACCCGGCGGGCATAGGTCCTGAAATCGTCGCAAAAAGCTGGGTGATGCGCAAAGCACGCGGATTGCCCAGCTTCTTCGCGGTGGGCGATGCCGCTTCCTTGCGCCGGGTCTGGGCTGGCCCTGTCGCCCCCATCGCTACGCCTCAGGAAGCCGTGGCACTGTTTGACTCCGCTCTGCCGTGCCTCCAGGTCGCTGACGCTGGCGACATCGTGCCAGGTTCCCCCAGCGTCGATGGCGCGCGCACCGCATTCCAGGCGCTGGAGGCGGCCGTGGGTCTCGCCCGCACCGGATCCGCCGCCGGGATCGTCACCGCTCCGGTCGGCAAGGAACAGCTTTACGGTGTCGGCTTCACCCATCCCGGCCAGACCGAATTCGTCGCGGAACGCTGTGGCGTCGCACCTCACAATGCCGTGATGATGCTCGCCGGGCCGTCGCTGAAGGTCGTGCCCGTCACCATCCACATTCCGCTTGCCGACGTGCCTTCCGTCCTCACGATCGACCTGATCCGCGCCCGCGCGACCACCACGGTCAAGGGACTGCAACGCAACTTCGGCATTCCCCGCCCCCGCATTGTCGTCGCTGGCCTCAACCCCCATGCTGGCGAAGGTGGGGCGCTAGGCCGGGAAGAAATAGAGATCATTAGCCCCGCAATCGACTCCCTTCGTGAGGAAGGCATGGATATAGTCGGCCCCCTCTCCGCCGACGGCCTTTTCCATGCGCGTGCCCGTGAGACCTACGATGCGGTGCTGTGCATGTATCATGACCAAGCGCTGATCCCGCTCAAAACGCTGCATTTCGATGAAGGCGTCAACATCACGCTGGGTCTCCCGATCGTGCGCACCTCCCCCGATCATGGAACGGCCTTCGGCATCGCAGGGAAGGACAGCGCAAACCCCGGCGCGATGATGGCTGCGTTGAAGATGGCGGCGGAAGCGGCCCGGTCGCGACTTTCCCATGGCCTCTGACCCACGGCCTGTCCTGCCGCCGCTGCGCGAAGTCATCGCCGCGCACGGCCTGCAAGCGAGCAAGGCGCTCGGACAGAATTTCCTGCTCGACGAACAACTGCTCGACCGCATTGCGGCCATTCCAGGCCCGCTAAAGGATCAACCGGCGTTCGAAGTGGGTCCAGGCCCCGGCGGCCTCACGCGCGCGATCCTGCGGGCAGGCGCGCGGCTGGTGGCGGTGGAGCGCGACGATCGATGCCTCCCTGCGCTCGCGGAACTGTCGGACAGCTTCCCTGGCCAATTGCGGATCATTTCCGGCGACGCCATGCAGGTGGATGCACAGGCCGAAGCTGGCACTGGCGCCCACATCATCGCGAACCTCCCCTATAATGTCGGCACGGCCCTGCTGGTCGGCTGGCTCTCGGCGCCTTGGGAGCCGCTCCCCTGGTGGTCATCACTTACGCTCATGTTCCAGATGGAGGTGGCCGAACGCATCGTCGCGAAGCCGGGCGGCGACCATTATGGCCGCTTGGCCGTTCTGTCGCAGTGGCGTAGCGAGGCCCGCATCGCCATGAAGGTCCACCGCAGCGCCTTCACGCCGCCGCCCAAGGTCATGTCAGCCGTCGTTCACATCACCCCCAAGCCCTCGCCGGAGGGCGTGGAGCTGAAGCAACTCGAACGCCTCACCGCCGCCGCATTCGGCCAACGCCGCAAGATGCTCCGCCAAAGCCTGAAGAGCGTGCCCGGCGCGCTGGATGCGCTTGGACAGATCGGCATAGACTCACAAAGACGCGCCGAAACTGTGAGCGTCGAGGAGTTCGTGGCTCTAGCCCGTCTGATGAGCGAGCGATCCTAGAGCTTCGTTTTTCTCGAACTCAACGAACATGGAGGCCAAATGAGGTGAGCGGCTTACCTAAAGACGCTCAAACCGGCCTAAAAACTTCAAGGTGTCTCCGTCTCGGGAGCCTTCGGCACTACCGTCACGCCTTCCTTCGCGCTTAGCACGGTCGCGGGCGGCCCCTTCTGAATCGCCGCAGCAAGCTTGCCAACGGCCGCACAATCGCTCTTGCATGCACTCTGCGCCTGGGCGAGATTTTCCCTGGCCTTGGCAATGGCACCCTTTTCGACCATTGCCTCGCCCTGACCGACCAAGGCATTAACATCATTTGGATCGAGCAGCAGCGCTTCGCGATAAAGCCGGATCGCCTTGCCCTGAAGGCCCTGCGCACGCGCCACTTCGGCCATTTCGATATAGGCAGAGCGATTGCGCGGATCGACGGCCAGCGCCGTTTCCAGCGCATCATTCGCCGCCGCGTAATTCCCCGCCTGGCGCGCCGCGACGCCCGCCTGCTGCCATTCGACCGACAAGGGCGATATCTGCGCGTCCGGCCGCTGTGTCAGCCCCGCGCTCGACACGGTGGTCAACAGAACGGCCAAGGCGATCGAAGCAGGGGTAAAACGCATGCACAACTCCAGCCATGTTTCAGGCGATGATTCCGCCCGAGTGTCGTCATTTTGCCCAGGCTTGTCCATCGCCTCTTTCATGCAACAGCGCGCAGCCGGGCGAAATAGAAACCATCCATCGCATCATGTCCGGGCGTCAACAGCCGCCCCTGCCCATGGGCTCGCCCCGCACCCATCGACACATCTTCGGCCGCCCACCCGTCGTGACGATCAAGGAACGCCTGAACTTGCCCGGCGCCTTCCCGATCGGTGAGCGCGCATGTAGCATAGACAAGCACCCCGCCTGGAGCGACGAGCGGCGCGGCGAAGTCCAATATTCGCGCCTGCTCTCCAACCAGCCGGTCCAGTCGCGCAGGCGTTAGCCGCCAGCGCGCCTCAGGATTGCGCCGCCACGTTCCCGTGCCGGAACATGGCGCGTCGACAAGCACCACGTCGGCGCGCCCGCCCAGCCTCTCCAGCGCACGCTCCTCATGACCCTGATCGAGCAGCAGCGTTTCGATGAAGGTCGCCCCCGCCCGTTCCGCCCGTGGGTTTAGCCGGGCAAGGCGGGAACGGATCGTATCCGCCGCGATCAGCCTTCCTTGCCCCTGCATCGCTGCAGCAAGGGCCAGCGTCTTACCCCCCGCCCCGGCACACAGATCGACGACAGTCATGCCCGGTGCGACCCCGCACGCTGCCGAGATCAGCTGGCTTCCAGCATCTTGCACCTCGACAAGACCCTGCTTCCACGCCTCACTCTGCTCGACCGGCCAGCCCTCGGGCAGCCGCAGCGCATCGGGAAGTCCCTCGACCGGCTCCGCCTCAGGAAAAAACGGCGCAACCTCTGCCGCCGCGGCTTTCAGGCGATTGGCCCGCAAGTCGACAGGCGCGCGGCCGAGCAATTTTTCCTGCTCGACCGGAGCTGCGAACAATGGCTTGAGCCAGCCCGGCACAACGCCAGCCTCGGCCCCCTGCTCATCGCTGCTGATCGGCGCAGGCGCATGTGCCGATCCGTCGAACAGAGCCGCAAGCTCCGGCCGCTCCCGCGCCAGCCCAACCATCGCCGCCCGCCCGTTGTCCGGCCGCTCGGCCACCCGCCTTACCGCGTCATACACATGATCGCGCACGGCCCGCCGATCGCGCGACCCGGCATAGCGCCGTTCCTTGAAATAGCGCGCGATCAACGTGTCCGCCGCCGGTCCGCCATCGCGCGCAGCCGCGATAATAGCGTCCAGCAATTCGATCGCAGCCTGAACACGCGCAGCAGGTGTCATATCATACTCCCCCCTCCCGCAAGCGGGAGGGGCCGGGGGTGGGCCTGCCGCACCAGCGGCACTTTCAAGGACTCGACCGAAGCTGGCTACGCTTTCACCACCCGACCTCTCCATTGGGTGGAGGGATATAGGCGACCTTACCGCGTCGGATAATTGGGCGCTTCCCGGGTGATGGTCACGTCATGAACATGGCTTTCGGACAGACCCGCATTGGTGATCTGGACGAAACGGGCGCGCTCCTGAAGGTCCTTGATCGTGCGGCTGCCGGTATAGCCCATCGCCGCCTTCACCCCGCCGACCAGCTGATGAATGACGTCCTTGGCCGGGCCCTTGAAGGGCACCTGCCCCTCGATGCCTTCGGGCACCAGCTTCATCTGGTCCTTGATATCCGCCTGGAAATAGCGGTCGGCCGAGCCCCGCGCCATCGCGCCGACGCTGCCCATGCCGCGATAGCTCTTATAGGCACGGCCCTGGTAAAGGAAGGTTTCGCCCGGCGCTTCGGCCGTGCCAGCCAGCAGCGACCCGACCATGACGCAGCCCGCACCAGCCGCCAACGCCTTGGCGACGTCGCCCGAGGTGCGAAGGCCGCCGTCCGCGATCACCGGAATGCCTTGCTTGGCCGCTTCATTTGCCGAGTCCATGACGGCGGTAAGCTGCGGCACGCCCACGCCCGCAACGACGCGCGTCGTGCAGATCGAGCCAGGCCCGATGCCGACCTTCACGCAATCCGCGCCCGCGTCGATCAGCGCCTTCGTCGCTTCTGCCGTTGCCACATTGCCCGCCACGACCTGAACATGGTTGGACAGGCGCTTCACCGCCTCGACCGCAACCGCGACCTGCTTGCTGTGGCCATGCGCCGTGTCGATGACGATCAGGTCGCATTCCGCGTCGATCAACGCTTCGCTACGCTCCAGCCCCTTGTCCCCGACCGTAGTCGCCGCAGCCACACGCAAGCGGCCAGACCCATCCTTCGTCGCCTGCGGATAGGTGACTGCCTTTTCGATGTCCTTGACCGTGATCAGGCCGACGCAATGATAGTCGTCGTCGACCACCAGCAGCTTTTCGATCCGCCGCTGGTGGAGCAGGCGCTGAGCCTCTTCCTGGCCAACGCCCACCTTCACGGTGGCGAGATTATCCTTGGTCATCAATTCGCTGACCGGCTGCTGCGGATTTTCAGCGAAGCGTACGTCGCGATGGGTCAGGATGCCAACCAGCTTGCCCGAATCCTCGACCACGGGGATGCCGCTGATCTTATGCCGCTCCATCAGCATCTGCGCGTCAGCCAGCGTGGCGCGCGGGGTGATGGTGATAGGGTTCACCACCATGCCGCTTTCGAAGCGCTTCACCGCACGCACCGCGTCTGCCTGCTCTTCGATCGACAAGTTGCGATGGAGGACGCCGATGCCGCCCAATTGCGCCATGACGATGGCCATGTCCGCCTCCGTCACGGTATCCATGGCGGACGAGAGGATCGGAATGTTTAGCTTGATCTGCTTCGTTACATGGGTGCCGGTGTCGGCCTGGCTCGGCAGCACATCAGACTCGCCGGGCTGCAGCAGCACGTCGTCAAAGGTGAGGCCGAGGCGGATATCCATGTAAGAGCCACTTTCTATTGCGCGATCAGCCGAGGGGCATAGCGTGATCGCTGGGGATTCGTGGCGGCCCATGTAACCATTAACCAGCGAAACGACCAGACCTTAGGCGCATTTTGTTGCTGGGCGCCTCACCGTACAGAGAAAATGCACTTTCAGGATTTGCCGATTGCAGGCACGAGCCGATCGAGCCATGCCTGCGCCTGCTTCGGTTCTCCCACGGCCTGCGAACTAACAGGGCCGCGTGATGCCAGAAAGTCCTGTTGCAACGCGAACGGCGGCATCAATAGCTGCTCCCGCGCCTTGTCTACGGCTTCCCCAATTTCAGCCAGTCCTTCGATTACGGGCGCTATCGCGGCGCGACTGGCCCGATCATCCTTATGGCCGAACAAGCCCCATTTCCCTGAAGCCGTGACACGTAAGGCGTCCACCAGCTTCTCCGTATATTCCGCCTCCAGTTCCAGGCGGCGGGCATCCAGACGTTCCAATCGATCAGCTTTTGCCATGCGCGCCCTATCTCACCATGATTGAGGAGCGGCAAAGGAAAAGGGGCGCCGCCCCATGGCAGCGCCCCTTTAAAACCTTGACCGCCGCTCAAATCCCCGCAGGCGAAGGCTCCCCAAAGGGGCCCTTGCGCTTGCGCGTCTTGGGGATGGACGATCCTGCCGCAGGCACCGTCGAAGGCTTGATGGTCGTGCCATCGTCGCGAGTGATCTCGCCCTTGTCGAGCAGCGTCTTGATCTCTTCGCCGGTCAGCGTCTCATATTCGAGCAAGGCATTGGCCAGCAGGTGCAGCTGATCCTCATGTCCCGTCAGAACATCCTTGGCCCGATCATAGCCACCTTCCACGATCGTGCGGATTTCAAGATCGATCGCCTTCGCGGTCTCGTTCGACATATGGACGCGCTGGCTCTGCGAATAGCCGAGGAAGGTCTCTCCCTGCTGCTCTTCATACTGCAGCGGACCCAGCTTGTCCGACATGCCCCACTGGGTAACCATGTCGCGCGCCAGCTTGGTTGCGTACTGAATGTCGCCCGAAGCACCCGAGGACACCTTGTCATGGCCGAAGATGATCTCTTCCGCCACGCGCCCGCCCATGGCGACCGCCAGGTTCGCATGCATCTTGTCGCGATGATAGCTGTAGCTGTCCCGCTCCGGCAAACGCATCACCATGCCCAGCGCACGGCCGCGCGGGATGATCGTCGCCTTGTGGATCGGGTCCGACGCCGGTTCATGGACCGCAACGATGGCATGTCCCGCCTCATGATAGGCGGTCATCTTCTTCTCATCGTCGGTCATGACCATGGAACGGCGCTCGCTACCCATCATGACCTTGTCCTTGGCCGCCTCGAACTCGTCCATAGCGACCAGGCGCTTGCCCCGCCGCGCCGCCATCAGCGCGGCTTCGTTGACGAGGTTGGCGAGATCGGCACCCGAAAAGCCCGGCGTGCCGCGCGCGATGGTGCGCGGATTGACGTCGGGCGCCAGCGGCACCTTCTTCATGTGCACTGCGAGGATCTTCTCGCGGCCCTCGATATCCGGGCGCGGGACCACCACCTGACGGTCGAAGCGGCCCGGACGCAGCAGAGCGGGGTCGAGAACGTCGGGGCGGTTGGTCGCCGCGACGATGATGATGCCCTCGTTCGCCTCGAAACCGTCCATCTCGACCAGCAGCTGGTTCAGCGTCTGCTCGCGCTCGTCATTGCCGTTGCCGAGGCCTGCGCCACGATGACGGCCGACCGCGTCGATTTCGTCGATGAAGACGATGCAGGGCGCGTTCTTCTTGGCCTGCTCGAACATGTCGCGCACACGGCTGGCACCGACGCCGACGAACATCTCCACGAAGTCGGAACCGGAGATGGTGAAGAAAGGAACGCCCGCCTCGCCCGCAATCGCGCGAGCCAGCAGCGTCTTGCCGGTGCCGGGCGAACCAACGAGCAGAGCGCCCTTGGGGATCTTACCGCCCAGCCGCGCGAACTTGCTCGGGTCCTTCAGAAACTCGACGATTTCCTGCAATTCCTCGCGAGCCTCATCGATGCCCGCGACATCGTCGAACGTCACCTTGCCGTGCTTTTCGGTCAACAGCTTGGCCTTGGACTTGCCAAAGCCCATCGCCCCGCCCGCGCCGCCACCCTTCTGCATCTGGCGCAGCACAAAGAAGGCGATGCCCAGGATCAGCAGGAACGGCAGCGACTGGTAGAGCATGATCTGCCAGAAGCTCGGCTGCTCTTCGCTTTGGCCAGAATATTTGACGTTATAGTCGTCAAGCAGACCGGTCAGAGCCGGATCATTGACGGGAACGGTGTTGAACCGCTGCCCGCTGGTCAGCGTGCCGGTGATCTTGTCGGTGGCGATCGCGACGTCCTTGACCTGCCCTTCCTGAACCTTCGAACGGAATTCGGAATAGGCGATGCCGCTGCCTGCTTGGCTTGCGGAGCGGCTGTCGAACATCGAAACGAAAAGCAGCAGGGCGATAATCACCCCCGCCCAAATCATCGCGCTCTTGATCCAGGGATTGCCCTGCGGGTCCTTCTCGTCGTTCATCATCACTCTCTTTCACCGGGCAAGATAGGGTGCTCCGGCAAAATCGCAAGTTGGGCGATTTGCCCGCCGGACGTTCAGCCCCCGGCGAATTGCGACAGGGCGATATAGGCCAGGATCACCGCCACGCCCGCCGACAGCCCGCACAGCAGATAGCCGACATATAGCAGCATCGGCGGATGCGGACGCGCCAGTTTCCGGTTACGTTGCGCTGCCGAAAGGATGATGCTGGCGAGCACGCCATAGGTCAGCGCCGCAAATTCGAACATAATCAGCTTTCCATGCTTTGAGGGGCAGGCTCATTAAGCATGAAGGCTATTAAGGAAAGGTCATTGCGCCGCAACATTTCGACGGGCCGAGCCGCAGACACGTTGGCCCGTGGAACCTTTCCGTAACGACCAACGAACACGATCCTGTTTATCATCTTCGGGCGGGCGCAACGTTGATTTTCCAGACAGCGCCGCCTTTGATCAAGAGCGCCCCCAGACTCGTCTGCCCGCCTTTAGCAGCGACAAGAATCGCGCGATCAATCCCGTCTCCACGCGGCAGCGCACCCGGCTGCGCCTCCGCGACAATGCGCATTAGGAGCCGCCGCAGCAGTTCGCGGGGCAGATCGGTCCTGGTCAGCAGCCAGGCGCCGCCCTCCCGCCGAACATGTGCCGCTGCAAGATCGTCGACCATCCAATCCAGCGCTTCGGCACATTCCGCCAGCGCAGCTGCGCTGCGTGCAGCCGCCCGCGCATCGAGCCAGCTGACATTTTCCAGATGTTGGCGGATCGCCGCGCGATCGAAACGCGGATCGGCATTGGAAGGATCATTGACGAACGGCAGGCCTGCCGAGCGGACATGGCCCAGAAGATCCGCGCGTCTCGCATTCAGCAAAGGCCGAAGCACATGTCCTTGCCGAGCACGGATGCCCGAAAGCCCATTCACCCCCGAACCACGGTTGAGCCGCATCAGCACCGTCTCAAGCTGGTCATCGGCATGGTGCGCGGTACACAGCCAGTCGATCCGCCGTTCGACCCTCCAGTCCTCAAGCGCGGCATAGCGTTGGGCGCGGGCCCATTGCTGAACGTTACCGGTCAAAGGAGCCGCAGGGTGAAGCACCGCATGGGGGATGCCGCGCCCGCTGCACCACTGCGCCACCATCGCCGCCTCGTCCGCGGATCCGGGTCTTAGACCATGATCAACAGTCGCAGCCTCGACCCGGCCAGCGAAACAGCGGTGGGCAAGGTCAAGCAGCGTCATGCTGTCGGGGCCGCCCGACACTGCCACGCCAAAGCGCAGGCCTACTGCCTCGCCCACCAGATTGCCGACCGCTTGGATCAGCAAGGCTTCCAGGTCAGATTGTGCCGAAGAGGGTTCGGCCATGGTTTTGCCTTAGCTGCACTTCGCCCGGGTGCGGCCCTTCTCCATCATGCCGCGCAAGCTGGCCGACATGCTGGAGCCATAGACCTGCTCCAGCTCTGCATAAACCTTGCACGCATCGGCCGGCTTTTTAAGCTGGATCAATGCCTCGCCCAGATAGGCAAGACTATCGGCGGCCCGGTCGCCCTTGGGCCGCTTCTGATAATTGTCGTAGAATGTCACCGACGCAAGAGCGGGCTTGCCATCGTCCAGATAGGCCCGGCCCAACAGGTTGGCGGAGCGGCTCGCGACCGGCGACGCACCATATTTTTCGACGGTCGCTTTCAGCTGAGCCTGCGCTTCGGGATAGAATTTTGCGTCCCACAGCCGAAAACCATAGCTATAGGCATCCGCCGCAGCATCTCCCGTCGATGGCCGCTCGATGGCAGCCACCGCAAGTTTGCGTGCTTCCGTCGCGCCACCATTGGTCCCTGGCTGAGGCTTCGCCTCGGCCGGAGCCGCATCGGTGGACGGCACCGCCGGACGTACCGGCGGCGGCGTGACGACTTCGGCGCGGCTCTGTGCTTCGGCCTTATATTTGTTGAACGCCTCCTCCAGTTGGCGAATCTTGAAGCTGTTCTCTTCGACCTGCCCCGTCATCGACGCAAGCTGGGACTCCAGCGCAGCCACCCGCGCGGTCAGATCGGCAACGGGCGACGAGGACGGTGTGCCGGGCGGCACTGCGGGTGTAGATGGGCGGGTGATCTCCGCCTCCAGCGGAGTGCCTGCGGGAAAAACCTTCCGCTGAACCGCCCGCATTTCCTTTTCCAGCCGGTCGATGCGCACATCGATCGCCACATTCTGGGCAGCCGCCGCTGGCACAAGCGCAACCATGGCGGGCGCTCCCAACAACAGGGCGGTTGTCGCAAATAAGGCGTAACGCATGATGATCCCCGACTAAACTATCTAACCGACGACACGGCTAAAAAGCCGCATTCCCCGCTTTTAACCATAAGGCCATATTCGCCGCCGTAAAGCGCGACGTGCGGCTGCTCAAGCGAGGATGCGCGCGATCTTAGTTCGCTGCTGGCGGGGCAACCGGTGCTGGCGCAGGTGCCGCCGGTATCGCAGGCGCGACACTTCCGGTGACGGGCCGAACCGGCGGCAGCTGCGCTGCCGAGGGGGCGGAGGATGGAGCCGCACCCGCTGAAGCAGGCGCCGCCCGCGCCAGCAAGGCGGCCGCCGATACAGGCACGTCGGAAATGGTCCGATCCGGCGCGCCCAGCGGCGCGATCGGCTTGCCACCGACCGTCACCGACAAGGCTTGCGGGCGGCCGGTGAGGATCATGGGATTGCGAGCATTGGCGGGCAGAGTGAAACTCTCCCCCTTCTTCATCAGCCCGTCCTTCAACCGCTCGCCAGCCTCGTCATAGATGCGCAACCACACATCGTCATTCGCGGTGAACACCACCGTCTGCACGACCGGCGCTGCGGGACGAGCGCCAGCGGCTGGCTTGGCAGCAGTGACGGGCTTGGCCTGCTCGGCAGCGATCTCCTGCCCTGTAGGGGGCGTCAACATCTGCGTGCGCCAGATCGTGAAACCGGCGACGAGCAGGATCACGATAGCCGCAGCTGTCCATGCAAGGACGCGCGACGGCACCCGCGCCGGGTCGGCCGGTTCGAACGCTTCGTACCGGTTCGTCCCAAGTTCCGAATTATGAACGGCATGGCGTACATCAGCGGCAATCGCCACTTCGTCCAGATCCACCGCCCGGGCGTAGGCACGGGCGAAACCCACGGCATAGGGAATGCCGGGCAGTGCGGAATAGTCGTCGCGTTCGATCGCCTCCAACTGGCGCTGGGCGATACGGGTGCGCGTCGCCACGTCCTGCATCGACAGGCCTTGCGCCTCGCGCGCGGCGCGCAGCTTAGCGCCGGGAGTGCTGGATTGCACGTCCGGCGATGTTGCGCCGTTTTCCAGTTCGGGTTGTTCTGCCATGCTGCTCCGCGATCTTAGAGGCTGGTCTTGTCTCATTCCGGTACAGGGATTGTCAACGCCGGGCCGGGCATGACCGACCCATTTTCCCTGTTCAATTCAGTTCGATGCCGCGCTCTGTCGCCCACTCGGTCAACGCCCCGCGAACGTCCACGACGCCATCATTCAGCAGCATGCGCATCATAGCCTGCAATTCGGCCGCGTCGATCGCGCGGATCATCGCCTTGACCGGCCCCACCGATGCAGGCGTGATCGACAGACGCCGCACGCCCAGGCCCACCAGCGCCATTGCCTCCAGCGTCCGCCCGCCCATCTCTCCGCAAACGCCGACGGGCACCTGATATTCACCGCAGGTACGCACTACCCGGTCCAGGAAGCGCAGGATAGCGATGCTCAGCCAATCGTAGCGCTCGGCGAGCTTGGGATGCGCCCGGTCGGCCGCGAATAGGAACTGCGTCAGGTCATTGGTGCCGATCGACAGGAAATCGAGCTTGGGCAACAGCAGGTCCAGCACTTCGGCCAGCGCAGGCACCTCCAGCATCGCGCCATAGCGTACCGCCGTCGGCACCTTCTTGCGCTGGGACAGCAGCCATTCGCGCTGATGCTCGACAAGAGCGCGTGCCTTCTCATATTCCCACGGCTCCGACACCATCGGGAACATGATGTTCAGCACCTTGCCCGCGGACGCTTCCAGCAGCGCCCGCGCCTGCGCCTTCATCAGCCCGTCTCGGTCGAGCGCCAGCCGCAGCGCGCGCCAGCCCATCGCCGGATTGTCCTCCAGCTCCTCGTCCTCGTCGCGCTGCATGTACGGCAGCGCCTTGTCACCGCCGATATCGACCGTGCGGAAGATCACCGGGCGGTCCCCGGCCGCGTCCAGCACGTCCTTGTAAAGGCGTTGCTGCTTCTCCCGTTGCGGCAGCGTAGCGGATACGAGAAACTGGAACTCCGTGCGGAACAAGCCGATGCCGTCCGCGCCGACCAGATCCAGAGCCTGCGCATCCTCCCGCAGGCCCGCATTCACCATCAGCTCGATCCGCTGCCCGTCCGCCGTCACCGACGGCAGATCACGCATCGCGGCGAACTCCGCCCGCCGCTTCTGCGTAACGTGCAGCCTGTTCTCGAACGCTTCGTCCATGTCCGGCGTCGGACGGACCAGCAGGCTGTTCGACACGACATCCATGAGGATCAGGTCGCCCTCATTCACCTTTTGCCGGATCTCGCGGACGCGCCCCAGCACCGGCACACCCATGGCGCGCGCGACGATGGTAACGTGCGCCGTGAGCGAACCTTCTTCCAGGATCACGCCCTTCAGTCGCCGCCGGTCATATTCCAGCAATTCCGCCGGGCCCAGGTTACGCGCGATCAGGATGGCATCCTGCCTCAGCCCCAATTGCGCCGCCGTGCCCAACTGCCCCGACACGATCCGCAACAGCCGATTGGCCATGTCCTCCAGATCATGCATCCGGTCCTGCAACAGGGCATCGTCGATTTGCCGCATACGCATCCGCGTGCGCTGCTGTACGCGCTCGATCGCCGCTTCGGCGGTCAGGCCGCTATCAATCGCCTCATTGATCCGCCGAATCCAGCCTTCGTCATAGGCGAACATCTTGTAGGTTTCGAGCACCTCCTGATGCTCGCCCTCCATCCCGAACTCGACCGCCCCGGTCATCCGGTCGATCTGCTCGCGCATCTTGGTGAAGGCGGAAATGACGCGCTGCCGCTCGGCCTCGGTATCCTCGGCCACCGTATGTTCGACATGGACGCGCGGCTGGTGAAACACCGCATGCCCCCGCGCCATGCCCATCACCAGCTGCAATCCCTGCAGCATGATCGTGCCCGTATCCTGCACCCGCAGATCTGCCGGGCCATCATCCGCCAGCTCGGCGTTGGCGATCAGCTCCGACAGCACCATCGCCACGGTCTGCAGCGCCTCGATCTCGACCTCTTCATAGCGGCGCGGCTCGACATGCTGGACGCACAGCACCCCGATCGCCCGTTCCCGCCGCACGATCGGCACCCCCGCGAAGCTGTGGAACAGCTCTTCGCCCGTTTCCGGCCGATAGCTATAGTCGGGATGCGCCGCCGCCTCGTCCAGGTTCAGCGTCTCGACATTGGTCGCGATCAGGCCGACCAGACCTTCGCCCATCGCCATCCGCGTGACATGGACGGCCTCCTGCTTGAGGCCCCGCGTCGCGAACAGTTCCAGCAGCCCTTCGCGCACCAGATAGATGGAGCAAACCTCGCTCGACAGCGCCTGCCCGATAATATCCACGACCTTGTTGAGCTTCGCCTGCGCACTCGTCCGCGCGGCCATCACCTCCTGCAAGCTGGTGAGGATCTGGCGGGCGGCGGCGGCGGGCGTCGTGGGCATGTCAATGCGCTAACAGATCGCGGGGCCCCTTTCCAAGGGGAAGTCAATTCAATCGGCAGGGAAACCGATCAAAATCGTCAAAAAACTTGGGCGACATATTGCGGAAACAAGCGACCGCTTCGTCTCCTCGATCGGAACACCATGCGGTTGGTTCGAACAAGGGGACAGATGACATGACCTTGATACTGGAAAAGGATGCCCGCGAAGACCTGCTGGATCGCGGCTATTCCCGTCGCAACATCGGCAAGATTGCCGCCCTGCTCGGTGCAGGCGCTGCGGCAAATTCCCTGCTGATCCAACCCGCCCATGCGCAGCAGCAGGCCGCGCGCGGGATCAAGGGCGCGGTGCGCATCGGGTCGAACGAATGCTGGGCAGGCCCCTTCCCTTCCGGCGTGGAAGCGGCGGCAAGGGCGTCATCTTTCGGCAACTGGTATGATCCCGACAACTACCGGGGCGACCTTATCTCCACTGTGGCGAAGGTAGAGGGGCTAACGGAGTCGCAAGTCATGCTGTGGCCGGGCTCCGGCGGGCCGCTGGTCAGCATCGTCGCTGCCTATTGTTCGCCCACCAAAGGGCTTGTGAGCGCCGATCCGACATTCGAATCCGCCTGGCGCACCGCCGATTATATGAAAGCCCCGATCGCCAAGGCGCCCCAGGCGCCCGGCAAGGGCCATGACGTCAAAGCGATGCTCGCCGCCAATCCCAATGCCGGCCTTTATTATATCTGCACGCCCAACAATCCCACGGGCACTATCACGCCGCTTTCAGACATCAAATGGCTGCTGGACAACAAGCCCGCCGACGCGATGCTGCTGGTAGACGAAGCCTATATCCACTTCTCCGAAGCGCCGAGCGCCGTCAGCCTTATCGCGGGCCGCAAGGACATCATCGTCATGCGGACCTTCTCGAAGCTGTTCGGCATGGCAGGCATGCGCCTCGGCCTCACCTTCGCCGATCCTGAGGTGCAGAAGCGCATCATGCTATTCGGCCCCAGCGCCGGTGGCCTGTCGATCACCGCCATGGCGTGCGGCAATGCCGTCTACACCGAAAGCGGCCTCATCAAGGCCCGGCGCGAGGAATGCGCCGCCAACCGGGCCGAAACCATCGCCTGGCTCACGAAGAAGGGCGTCGCCGTGCATCCCGGCAGCCAGGCGAACATGTTCATGATGGACTGGAAGAAACCAGCCAAGGACATGCAGGCAGCCCTGCTTGCAACACCCGAAAAAGTTCAGATCGGCCGCAACTGGCCCATCTGGCCCACAGTCTCCCGCGTCACTGTCGGTTCGGCCGAGGATATGGCGAAGTTCCGCTCGGCTGTGGAACGAGTGCTGAAAGCCTGACCCCAAATTCCTCCCCATCACCTGATGGGGAGGAATTATCTCATGCGATCGCCGCCGAAGTCTCGCACAAATCC
Source organism: Sphingobium sp. S6 (assembly GCF_905120495.1). Lineage (NCBI taxonomy): Bacteria > Pseudomonadati > Pseudomonadota > Alphaproteobacteria > Sphingomonadales > Sphingobiaceae > Sphingobium > Sphingobium sp. S6. Next base: position 1,179,850 of record NZ_CAJHOG010000001.1, read on the forward strand.
TTGAACTGCTGCGCCATCTGGTCCCATCCGGGATGGAATCCCATCGCCTCATGCCGCTTCAGCGCCTCCTCGCTCCAATGCCGGGCCGTCGCGGTAAAGCGCGTTCCCTCGCCTTCTTCGACGAAACTCCAGATCGAGGTCAGGAACGGCTCCTGCGGTATCCACCCTGAAGCGTAGGCGTCGGTCGATACCACTCGCTCGCCGGGGACCACCTCAAGAAAGATGCCCTCCATCGGCCCGGTATCTTCGCCATCGGGGCCGAACATGCGCACGGCGCTACGGCCGCCGGGGCGCAAATCTTCCTCGACTACCTCGGCTCGCCACGGTTTGGGGCAGAACCATTGGTCCTTCAGGTCAGTCCAAACCTTCCACACGATCTCGCGTGGAGCGGCGATGTGACAACTGACCGACAGCTCATGTTGCGCGCTGCTCATACCGTCGCTCCCTCATAGGCTGCCTTCATGCGGGCAAGGTCCAGTTTCTGCATCGTCATCATCTCGGCCATCATCGGCTGAATGCCGGGGCCGCCCTTGCGGTGCATCTCCATGACCTCTTCCGGCACGATCTGCCAGGACAGGCCGAATTTGTCCTTCACCCAGCCACAGGGGCCAGGCGCGCCGCCGTCGGCCGTCAGCGCATCGAAATAGCGGTCAACTTCAGCCTGGTCCTTGCATGAGATCGACAAGGACACCGCTTCGGTAAAGCCAAATTCCGGTCCCCCGTTCAGCCCCTGATAGCTCTGGCCGAACAGCGTGAATTCCACCAGCAGCACGTCGCCTTCCTTGAACGGCGCGGGGCCGGGAACATCATGGGGATAACGGCTGATCGAATCGACCGACCCGCCAAAGACAGAGACATAGAAGCGCGCAGCTTCCTCTGCCTGTCCGTTGAACCACAGACAGGGTGAAATCTTCGACATCCTTCCTCTCCTCTTATGCTGCGGTCGAACGCATGCCGACCAGCGCGAACATCGCGCCTTGCGGGTCCGTCGCCTGGATGATCCATGCACCGCCCGGCACTTCGGCGGGGCCATTCAGCACGGTGCCGCCGCCTGCCTTCACCTTCTCCACGCCCTCATCGATGTCCGGCACCACGAAGTAGAACAGCCATTGCGGCTCCGGCATCTGCTCGGGCTTGGGCATCATGCCGCCTTCCATGCTGTTGAAGTCGGTCCCGCCGGACATGGAGAAAAGCTGGTAGCTGCCCATTGGCCCCATATCCATCGCCTCGCCCTTCCCCCAGCCAAACTGGGACGTGTAGAAGGCGAGGTCCGCGTCGAAACTGCCGCTGTAAAGCTCGTGCCAGCCGACATGGCCTGTCGCCATCGGCGGCGCGGCCTCCATGCCGTCCGGGCTCGATCCCTTGAGCAGCATGAAGATCGCGCCACCCGGATCGCTCATCACGGCAAAGCGCCCGACGCCCGGAATATCTTCCGGCGGCCGCTTCACGCTCGCTCCCGCGCCGCTCAGTCGCTCGGCATCGGCATCGACATCGGCCGATCCGACATAGCCGCCCCACCAGGGCGACATGCCGCAATCCTTCGCTTCCGCCGGAATGCGCATGATGCCGCCCAGCGGCCCCGCGCTTCCAGACACGACATGATAGGGATCCTCCGTCCGCTCGCCGCCAAAGGGCTGCGCCGTCCATCCCACCACATCGCCATAGAAGGCGATCGCGCCCTCCGGATCGCTGGTCATCAGTTCATACCAGAAGAATTTGCCGGTCAGGTCGCTCATCATCCGCCTCCTTGTCGCATGCTGTTGGTCAGGCCTTCTGATCGATCATTACGTCGAACCCGCCATAAATCATTCGCTTGCCTGAAAAGGGTATCTCGCCATCTTCCTGCATGCGGGGATCGTTCATCACCTTCTCTTGCCCCGTGTCGCGCGTTGCCTTGTCGGGCCATTCGATCCAGGAAAAGACGACATCCTCGCCTTCTTCGGCGATTACGGAGGTGCGGAAGTCATTGACCTTCCCGACAGGAACATCACTGCCCCAGCATTCCACCATGCGCAGTGCGCCATGCTCCAGGAAGATCGGAGCGGCCCGGGTCGCGAACTCCTTATACCGCTCCTTGTTGCCCTTCGGCACGGGAACCACGAAACCGTCGATATAGCTCATTATCTCTCTCCTTGTTCGGATAGATCAGGCGGCAAATTCCCGCTGATGGGTCGCCAGCGCCGCTTCAACGTCCATCCAGGTGACTTCCCAGATATGACCGTCCAGATCAGCAAAGCTGCGACCATACATGAAACCATGATCCTGTTGCGGATTGGGCTCCGTCCCGCCCGCGGCGAGTGCCTTTTCCGTAGTCACATCCACCGCGGCCCGGCTTTCCTCGCTGATTGCCAGCAACACCTGCGCGGTTTCATGCGCGTTCGGGATGCGGCGCGGCGTGAAGCTCGCGAAGCGTTCGTGCGTCAACAGCATCACATGAATAGCGTCGGACAGGCTCATCATCTGGCTGTCCTCGCCGCAAAAATCCTTGTTCCGCACCGCGCCAACTGCCTCATAGAAGGCGATTGCGGCGGACAGGTCCTTCACCGGCAGGTTGACGAAAATCATCTTGGGAGTGGGGGCATCAGGCATCACGCATCTCCTTGAACATTGCGGCAAGGAGCTATGGAACTCGACTCACCGCCTTGAACTTTTTGGACCCAATGATTATGTTATGCAACATCAAAGTTAGAAAAGATAACCAATGACTCGCAGTTCCAAAAAGCGCGCCTATCTGGATGGCTGTGCAACGGCCCATGCGCTCGACCTCATCGGCGACCGCTGGGCCATGCCGATCATGCGGGAATTGATGCTGGGTCCCAAGCGTTTCACCGATCTGCGCGCCAGCCTGCCCGGAATCAGCGCCAATGTGCTGACGCAGCGTCTGGAGGAACTGGAAGCCGCGAGCGTCCTCATCCGCCGCCGCCTCCCCCCGCCCGCCGCCAGCCAGATCTACGAACTGACCGAATGGGGCCGCGAGGCGGAAATCCTGTTCCAGGTGCTCGGCCGCTGGGCCTGCCGCTCGCCCACGATGCAGCCCGGCCAGCCGATGAGCAATGTGTCGGTCGTCCTGTCCATGCGCACCATGATCGACCGCAGCCGCATCGCTGACTTAGACGCGGTGATAGGCTTCCGTTTCGGCGAAGAAGAATTTCGCGCGCAGTTCAAGGACGGCGCCTTCACCATGGATCGCGGGCCTGTCGAGGGCGCGGACGCGGTGATCAGCGGTGATCAGAATGCGCTCGCCGCCGTGGTATATGGCGGGGCAAGCTTCGAAGATGTCGGCGGCGGGCTGAAGATCGAGGGGAACCGCGAACTAGCAGAACGCTTCGTCCGCCTCTTCCCGCTGCCGTCAAAAGCTCCGGTCACTTTCATACCGGCAGGCGACTGAAGTCCTCTTACCGCCTGATCGGGAAAGTCGGCACGTTCACGCGCGGCGCCGACGTCGCGCCGGGCACCAGCGCCTGTCCGCTCTCCTCCCGCAGCGGCGGCAGCGCAGGCGGCGGCACGAAGCCAGGGCTGATCTCGGCCGGTGGCTTGGGCGGCGGCGGCAGGGGCGTGGGCGACACGATCACCGTCACCGTGCCGCCAAAGCGGGACTGCCACTCCGCCAGCCGCCGCAGATAGTCGGCATAGGCTTCGTAAAATTCCTGAAACGGCTTCTCCAGCGCCGTCAGTGCTTCGGGCGCATAGGCCAGCAACTGGCTGGAAGGCATGGCAAGTATCTTCGCGCCCACATCCACCGCCACGGGACAGAAGCTCTTGGTCACAGGCGGAAGCGAAAAGAAATTATAAACGACCGTGTTCAGCAACTCGCGCGACTGAAGCCCCGCGCTGCCATAAGCGGCGGTATAGTTGCGATCGACCGCCGCGTTGGCTTCCCGCAATATGTCCTTATGGACATGCAGCATCTTGTTGTACTGAATCCGCGCAGGCTCGCCCGCGCCATGGCAGGAGAGCGCCGCAACGTTCAGCGCCATGCGGACATGCCACAACGCCGTGTTGGCCGTGACCCCGCGATTGGGCGTCAGATATTTCCCTTCGGCATCAACCTCCGGAATGCTCATATCCTCGACCGCACCCATCGGCGGCAGCGGCTTGATCGTGCGGACGACCGGCGGCGGAGGGGTCGGCGCCTGTTTGGGTGTGGAACAGCCTGCAACCAGCGCCAATGCGGCCACCGAAGCGATTGTCCAGACGCGACATGAAGCAGCACGCAACGGCAACCCATTATCCCCTATGATCAATTTTCAGCGCCAAACCTTATGGCCCAAACTCATGGCAAAGCTGCGCGTTCCTGGCGATGATCGCCCGGATCGCTTCGTCCCTTCAGGGATTCGGTTCGTCTCTATAATCAGGACGGCCTCAGGCGCTACGCCGCTCCAGCGCGACAACCGCCTCGTCCATCAACTGCGTGATAATGTCGGTGACCGGCTCTTCCTTCGTCACCATGCCGACCGACTGCCCCGCCATCACCGATCCGCCCTCGACATCGCCATCGATCACGGCCCGGCGGAGCGCTCCCGCCCAATAATGCTCGATCTGCAACTGCGCTTCCATCATGTCGACAGAGCCGCCATCGAGCAGATTCGCGACTTCCCGTTGCTTGGCGGTAAAGGCTTCGGTCCCGGCGTTTTTCAGCGCCCGCACCGGAATGACCGGCAAACGCGGGTCGATCTGCACGCTGGCGATCGCGTCGCGCGCCGAAGCACGGAAGAAAGCCTTCTTGAAGTTCGGATGCGCGATGCTCTCGCTCGCACAGGCAAAGCGGGTGCCAAGCTGCACGCCCGCCGCGCCCATTTCCAGATAGCCCGCGATCAACTCGCCCCGCCCGATCCCGCCAGCGACGAACACCGGCAGCTGCGACGCCATTTCCGGCAGGATTTCCTGCGCCAGCACGCTGGTCGACACCGGTCCGATATGGCCGCCCGCTTCCATCCCCTCGATCACCAGCGCATCGACGCCAGAGCGCGCCAGCTTCTTGGCCAGGCTCAGCGCCGGAGCGAAGCAGATGAGCTTGGCGCCCTTTTCCTTGATCGCCTCGATGCTGCCCTTGGGCGGCAAACCGCCTGCCAGCACCACATGGCCGACCTCATGACGCGCACAGACCTCGATCAGATCGAAAAGTTGCGGATGCATGGTGATCAGGTTGACGCCGAAGGGCTTGGACGTCAGCACCTTCGTCGCGGCGATTTCCTTGTCGAGCAGTTCCGGCGTCATCGCGCCGCAGGCGATCACGCCAAAGCCGCCCGCGTTGGAAATGGCCGCGACCAGGTTCCGCTCCGACACCCAACTCATCGCCCCGCACATGATCGCGACGTCGCAGCCAAGAAATTCGGTGCCGCGAGCCATCAGGGAAGTGAGTTTGGCGTTGGTCATCAGTCTAATCCTAGAAGCACAAAGCCCCTCCCCTTCAGGGGAGAGGTTGGGGTGGGGGCCCTCCCCACGCGCTGTTCAGTGGGGCCAGGCCCCGGCCCCTCCCCCCAAGGGGAGGGGTAATCATTTGAATTATGCGACCGGCGCGTCCAGCCCATAGGCCGTGTGCAGCACACGCACCGCCAGTTCCGTCTCATCCTCGTCGATCAGCACCGAAACCTTGATCTCGCTGGTCGAGATGGCGAGGATGTTGATCCCGCGATCGGCCAGGCTCTTGAACATGGTCGAAGCAACCCCGGCATGGCTTTTCATGCCGACGCCGACGACCGACACCTTCGCGACCTTCGTGTCCGGGATCACGCGGTTGAAGCCGATCTCTTCCTTCTGGCTTTCCAGCACGTCCAGCGCGCGGGCAAGGTCGGCGCCCGGCACGGTGAAGGTCACGTCCGTCTCGCCCTTGTCGCGGCCGACATTCTGGATGATCATGTCGACGTTGATCGCGGCATCGGCCAGCGGGCCAAAGATGTGCGCCACGGCGCCCGGACGATCGGGCACGCGGGTGACGGTGATCTTCGCCTCATTCTTGTCATGGGCGATGCCGGTGATGAGCTGACGTTCCATCTTGTCTTCCTTGAGCTTGGCTTCCAGTTCCTCCTCGCTGACGATCAGCGTGCCGGGGAGGTCGGTCTGGGTGGGATCATCGAAGGAGGAAAGCACCTGCACGACCACGCCTTCCTTCATGGCGAGGCCGACGGAGCGGGTCTGGAGCACCTTGGCCCCGACCGAGGCCAGTTCCAGCATTTCCTCATAGGTGACGAGGTCGAGCTTGCGCGCGCGCGCCACGATGCGCGGGTCGGTAGTGTAGACGCCATCGACGTCCGTATAGATGTCGCAGCGGTCTGCCTTCACCGCCGCCGCGACGGCGACCGCCGACGTATCCGAGCCGCCACGGCCCAGGGTCGAAATGCGGCCGTCTTCCATCATGCCTTGGAATCCGGGGATCACCGCGACGGTGCCCGACCGCATCGATGCAAGCAGATCGATCGTATCGATGTCGCCGATGCGCGCCTTTGCATGGGCTTCGTTGGTGCGGATCGGCAGCTGCCAGCCAAGCCAGCTGCGCGCGTCCACGCCCATGGCTTTGAGCGTCATGGCGAGCAGGCCGCTCGTCACCTGTTCGCCGCTGGCGACCACCACGTCATATTCCGCCGGATCGTAAAGCGCGGACGCTTCCTTGCAGAAGCCGACCAGCCGGTCCGTCTCGCCTGCCATGGCGGATACGACGACGGCGACCTCATGCCCCTGCTCGACAACATGTTTGACGCGCGCGGCCACGTTGCGAATTCGCTCCATCCCCGCCATCGAGGTGCCGCCGAATTTCATCACGATGCGCGCCATTTTCTTGTCGAACCTGTCTGCTGATCTGGAAAGATGATCCCCCTCCGGGGAAAAACGGCGCCGCTATAGCAGCAGCGGCAGATATGGCAAGCAAGGCCATATGGAACCCCATGGCGTCATCGCTCATTCCTTGAGTGGAAGATTTAGAAGGAGGAAGCCATGGACGGAGTCCTTTACGGGCTTTTCACGATCGGAGGGCCGATCCTGCTCGCGGCGGTGCTCATTTATGTGATCATGAGCAACCGGCGGCACAGGAGTCCCGAAGAATTGGCGCGAACGGAAGCGGCCACGCGCGAACTGCATCGGCAGTTGGATGCGGAGGATAAATATCTCGACGGCGATGGGCCGCCCCCGCGCAAGAAATAAATGCCCGTGGCGCACCATCGCGGAGCTTGATAGGCAGGGTGCATGGCCAACTCAGTTCCCAGCACCATAGACCCCCGCGAAGCCGCGCATTTCGGCGCGATGGCAGCTGACTGGTGGGATCCTTCCGGCAGCAGCGCCATGCTGCACAAGCTCAATCCTGTAAGACTGCGCTATATTCGCAGCGCGATCGATGGGCACTGGCGGGGTGAGGAAAGCAGCTTCCGTCCCTTGACGGGCAAGCGCGCCTTGGACGTTGGCTGCGGTGCGGGCCTTCTATCAGAACCCTTGGCACGCCTCGGCGCCACGGTGACAGCCCTCGACGCCGCGCAGGAAAATATCGCCATCGCCCGCGCCCATGCCGAAGGCCAGGGCCTGTTGATCGACTATCGCGCCACACCGGTCGAGCAACTGGACAGCGAAGGGTTCGACCTCGTCACGTCGATGGAAGTCATCGAGCATGTCAGCGATCCTGCCGCCTTCATAGGCGCGCTGGCGGCGAAACTGGCCCCCGGCGGCTTGCTCATCCTGTCCACTCCCAACCGCACGCCCCTGTCACGCCTCGCCATGATCAGCATCGGCGAAAGCATCGGCGGCATTCCCAAAGGCACGCATGATTGGGACAAGTTCCTGACACCAGAGGAACTGACCGACATGCTGGTGAAGGCCGGACTGGAGGTCACCGATGTCACCGGCCTTTCTTTCGACCCGCGCAAGGGCTTCACGCTCTCTTCGAACAAGGCAATCAACTATCTGCTGACCGCTCGCCATCCTCATCGCTGAATAACTGAGAGGCAAGTCCCTATGCGCCGGTTTGGAACCCGCCGCCGACAAGCTTGATCAGTGCGCGCTTGCTCCTCATCATGCCAGGAATGAGGAGGGACATGAGCAATGGATGATCCAACAGGCGTGAGAATAAGCGGCAGAACCGTGCCCTTCCCTCAATCGGTAAGTTTACAGGCTCGCGCCTTCCTCGCAACCATGACTGGGCCCGACGGCCTGCCACTGAACGCCATGCCGCAGCCAGCGCCTGACGACCTGGAAGGCTGGACCCGCTCCAAGGAGGCAGTCGGCAAGTTCATGGCCGATTTCTCCTCCGCCCTGTCGCCTAGCCTGAAATCGACCGTCGAAACCATCGAGATGGCAGGCGTCCGCGTGCACCTCGCGACGCCGGCAGATCACGTTCCAGACGGCCGCGCCTATCTCGACTTCCACGGCGGCGGGCTGGTCCATGGCGAAGGCGAATTTTGCCGAACAGGCGCGCGCCGCATCGCCGACCAGCACGGCGCGTCATGCTATTCGGTGGACTATCGCATGCCACCCGAACATCCCTATCCGGCTGCGCTCGATGATTGCGTCGCTGTCTACCGCGCTCTTTTGGACAGCCATGCGCCTGAAAAGATCATCATCGGCGGCGCTTCTGCGGGCGGTAATCTGGCGGCCGCGACGGTGCTGCGCGGCCGTGACGAGGGCATGCCCTTGCCCGCTGCCTTGATCCTTTTGACGCCAGAGCTAGACCTTACCGAATCCGGCGACAGCTTCGAAACAAACCAGCTGGTGGACGTGATGCTCCCGCGACCGCTGATGAACGCTAATCTGCTTTACGCTGGGGGGCACGACCTCGCGCACCCTTATCTTTCACCTTTGTTCGGTGACTTTTCAGCAGGCTTTCCGCCTGCCTTCATTCAGGCAGGAACGCGAGACTTGTTCCTTTCCAATGCGGTGAGGATGCATCGGGCACTGCGCCGGGCAGCCTTGTCTGTCGAACTCCACATATTTGAAGGCATGCCGCATGGCGGGTTTGGCGGCAACGCGCCTGAAGATATCGAACTTCTGATCGAGCTTCAGCGGTTTGCACGGCAGCATTGGGGGCTCCCGCAACACGGTGGCTAAATCAAGAAGCGGCCGCCACCGGGCCTGGGGGCGACCGCTTCCCAACCCCCCGCTCGGGGTTGTCTCTTCAGGCTGCTTCGGCTGTTTCCGCGGAAGCGGGCAGACGAATGAGATAGTCGAAGGCAGAAAGCGCCGCAGTCGATCCTGCCCCCATGGCGATCACGATCTGCTTGTAAGGCACGGTCGTGCAGTCGCCCGCAGCGAATATACCTGGCTGACTCGTTTCGCCCCTGGCGTCAATCTCGATTTCGCCGCGTGGCGAGAGCGCGATCGCGTCCTTCAGCCATTCCGTGTTCGGGACCAACCCGATCTGGACGAAGATACCTTCCAGCTCGACATCATGCTCGGTTCCATGGTTGCGGTCCTTGTAGCTAAGGCCCGTGACCCTGGTCCCGTCACCCTCGACCTTGGTCGTAAGCGCCGAGGTGATGATCCGCACATTAGGCAGGCTGGCGAGCTTGCGCTGCAACACCGCGTCGGCGCGCAGCTGGCTGTCGAACTCGATCAGCGTCACATGAGCAACGATGCCGGCCAGATCGATGGCCGCTTCGACGCCGCTGTTGCCGCCGCCGATCACCGCCACGCGCTTGCCCTTGAACAGGGGACCATCGCAGTGCGGGCAATAAGCCACGCCCTTGTTGCGATATTCCTCTTCGCCCGGCACACCCATCTGCCGCCACCTGGCGCCAGTAGACAGGATGACGGTGCGACCTTTCAGCGATGCACCATTTTCCAGCACGACTTCATGATATCCGCCCTCGGTCTTCGCCGGGATCAGCTTGGCCGCCTTTTGCAGGTTCATGATCTCGACATCATAATCTTTCACATGCGCTTCCAGCTGCGCGGCGAGCTTGGGGCCCTCCGTCCGGCTGACCGAAATGAAGTTCTCGATGTCCATCGTGTCGAGCACTTGCCCACCGAAGCGTTCCGCCGCGACACCCGTGCGGATGCCCTTGCGCGCTGCATAGATCGCCGCCGCCGCGCCAGCAGGACCGCCGCCGACCACCAGCACTTCGAACGGGTCCTGCTTCTTGATCTTCTCCGCCGCGCGGGTTTCCGCGCCGCTGTCGATCTTCGCGACGATCTGTTCCAGCTCCATGCGGCCCGACGCGAACGGCTCACCGTTCAGGAACACGGTCGGCACAGCCATTACCTGGCGCGCATCCACCTCTTCCTTGAACAGCGCGCCATCGATGGCGACATGCTTGATCCGGGGATTGAGCACGCTCATCAGGTTCAGCGCCTGCACTACATCCGGGCAGTTTTGGCATGACAGCGAGAAATAGGTTTCGAAGCTGAAGTCGCCGTCCAACTCCTTGATCTGCTCGATCAACTCCTGCGCCGCCTTGGACGGATGGCCGCCCACCTGCAGCAGGGCAAGCACCAGCGAGGTGAACTCATGCCCCATCGGAATACCCGCGAAGGTCACGCCGATATCGGTGCCCGCGCGCCGGATCATGAAGCTCGGCTTGCGCTTGTCATTGCCAGAGGTGACAGTCACCTTGTCCGACAGCTCGGCGATCTCGCTCAGCAGCCCTTCCAGTTCGCGCGATTTCGCGCTCTCGTCCAGCGACGCCACCAGCTCGATCGGCTGCGTGATGTTCGCCATATAGGCCTTCAGCTGGCCTTTCAGATTTGCGTCCAACATCTTCGTAGCTCCATTGAATTGGCGCACCGCCCGTGGGCGCGCAGGTCCGCTTGCCGGGAGGTGCGACCCAAAGGCCCGGCATGACAGCGTTCAAAATGTCTTGGTAAACCCCCGCCGGGCCGGGGAGTTGCTCGACCCGACCCGGCGAAAGGGCAGGTGTTGCTTAGATCTTGCCGACGAGGTCGAGCGAGGGAGCCAGGGTTTCTTCACCCTCTTCCCACTTGGCCGGGCACACTTCGCCGGGGTGAGCGGCGACATATTGCGCAGCCTTGACCTTGCGAAGCAATTCGGTCGCGTTGCGGCCGACGCCTTCCGAAGTGATTTCCATGAACTGGATCACGCCTTCGGGATCGACCAGGAAGGTCGCACGGTCGGCCAGGCCCACGCCCGGACGCATCACGTCGAAATTGTTGGTGATCTGGCCCGACTGGTCGCCCAGCATATAATAGTTGATCTTGCCGATCGCGGGCGACGTGTCGTGCCAGGCCTTGTGGCTGAAGTGCGTGTCGGTCGAAACCGAATAGACTTCGACGTTCAGCGACTGCAGCGTCGGGTAGATGCCGGCCAGGTCTTCCAGTTCGGTCGGACACACGAAGGTGAAGTCGGCGGGATAGAAGAAGAAGATCGCCCACTTGCCCTTCACGTCCTCGTCAGTGACGTCGACGAACTTGCCTTCCTTGAACGCGGTGGCCTTGAACGGCTTGATGCTGGTGTTGATGAGAGCCATGGGCTTTCCAGTTCCTTCTTAGGGTTGCTGTTTGCCCGGCCTATGTAGGGAGGGAGCAGGGTCGGGGGAAATTGCTTTTATTCACACCTGTCATTGAGAAAAGCGATCAACGGACCGATCATTGATCGACCGGCTCATCCCTTGGTTTCTGGATCACATAGGTCATGGCTTCCTTGGCCATCTCCAGCGCCTCTTCGATCGTGAAGGTCGAGGAATCGAGGCACAGCTCCAACCACAAGCCGTCCAGCATGGCGGTCAAGCCAATCGCAGCGATCCGCGCCGCCGGACGCGGAATCTGCGGCGCGGCTTCCCTCAGCAGCACCTCCAGCCGTTCGCGCGATCCGCCATAGGTCTCCGCATGCGTGGCGGCGATTTCCGGACTGGTCTTCACCAGGCTCCAAAAGGAAATCCAGGTCGCCAGCAAATTGGGGTCCAGCACAGGCGGCTGCAAATTCGCCCTGATATAAGCCCATAGCCGGTCAAGCGGATCAGGCCCCGCTTCGGCAACGGCCTGCTCCAGCGCCGCCGCCACCTTCTCCCCAACATCGCGATAGGTGGCGAGGATCAGCGCGTCGACCCCATCGAAATAATGGGTGAGCAATCCCGCAGAGACCCCCGCCCGCGCGCAAATGGCCCGAACGGATGTCGCCGCCACCCCCTTCTCGGCAAGACATTGCGCCGTCGCTTCGATCAGAGCCTGGCGCCTGACATCGGGTGACTCTCTGACAAAGCGCGCCCGCCCCTGTCTCCCGTCAAGGCGGCCTGCAATCTTCTGCTCCACGTCTTTTTTCCCGTCACCATGCCGCACCCCTTCAGGGCGGCCCACCCCGCCCCCTTCCCGCAACATGGATCACGGCGCTTTCGATCATCATTTAGGCCCGCAATGCAAGGAGAAAAGATCGGCGAAAACCGCGTCAGGCCGGTTCGTTCAATTCTTCCAACGCGGTAAAGCGCTGTGACCAGAGCGCACCGTAAATAGCCATCCACTGCACCACCGGCGCCAGCCCCTTCACGCGGGCTGCATAATAGGTCTCCCGGCCTGCCCGGCGAGCCGTCACGAGTCGAGCCCGCTTCAACTTCCCCAGATGCCGCGACACCATCGGCTGCGACACGTCCGACACCGCCGTCAGGGCATGCACGCTCTGCTCCCCTTCCTTCACCAGATATTCCAGGAGGGCGCGCCGCGTCCCGTCGGACAGCGCCTTGAAAAGTTCGTCACATGCCGCCGAGCGGTCGCCGCTTGAAAGAGGATCATTCATTGCGAAGTCATAACCAAATGATTATGAGAAGATCAAGCGAAGACCGTTTTTGAAGGGTCGAAGCGACGTTAACCAAAAAAAGTTGGCGGGGTCCAGCAGCTGAGTCTTTTGAGTCACACCACCTGATATTGAGTCCCATGGCGACATCCGGACTCAACATGTCGTGTCTACCTCTTTCGTTCTCCTGCTGTTAACTTTTGTCTGAGGCTCAGCGGCTAAGCCGTTGATCTTGACGCCGGACTCCCGACGACTCAACGCTGGTCCTCGAAACGAATGGGGGTCACATAATGGGTGTCATGGAACGCGTCGCGCCGCGGCGTAAAAGGGCGGTTGCGCCGGTTGAAAGAGAGGCCGTCGCTATCCCGGCGAACAGCCTCCTGCGCGGCGACTGCATCGCCGAAATGGCGAAGCTCCCCGACGCCTGCATCGACATGATCTTCGCCGATCCGCCCTATAATCTCCAGCTCGGCGGCGACCTCTTCCGTCCCGAAGGCGGGCGTGTCGATGCCGTCGACAATGACTGGGACAAATTCGATACGCTCAGCAGCTATGACCGCTTTACCAAGGCATGGCTGGCGCAGGCCCGCCGCATCCTGAAGCCCAACGGCACCATCTGGGTCATCGGCAGCTACCACAATATCTTCCGCGTCGGCACGGCCCTTCAGGACGAAGGCTTCTGGATCCTCAACGACATCATCTGGCGCAAGTCCAACCCCATGCCCAATTTCAAGGGCACCCGCTTCACCAACGCGCATGAAACGCTGATCTGGGCCAGCCAGGGCGAAGACGCCAAATATACCTTCAACTACAAAGCGATGAAGACGCTCAATGACGAGCTTCAGATGCGCTCCGACTGGGTGCTGCCAATCTGCGGCGGGCAGGAACGGCTCAAGCGCAACGGGACGAAGGCGCATCCGACGCAAAAGCCCGAATCCCTGCTCTATCGCGTGCTGCTGGCCTGCACGAAGCCCGGCGATGTCGTGCTCGATCCCTTTTTCGGCACCGGCACCACCGGCGCAGTCGCCAAGCGGCTTGGCCGCCAGTGGATCGGCATCGAACGCGAAGACAGCTATATCGAAGTCGCGATGGAGCGCATCGAAGCCGCCCTGCCGCTGGACGAATCCGCACTCACCATCATGCAAAGCGCGAAGAGCCAGCCCAAGGTCGCCTTCGGCACGCTTGTCGAAACCGGCTATCTCCAGCCCGGCTCGATCCTGACCGACGCCAAGCGCCGCTGGCAGGCCACCGTGCGCGCCGATGGCTCACTTTGCATCGGCACGGATACGGGATCGATCCACAAGATCGGCGCAACCCTGCAAAATGCGCCCAGCTGCAATGGCTGGACCTTCTGGCACCATGAAGTCGACGGCGCCCTTAAGCCCATCGACACGCTGCGCCAGACTTATCTGCTCGCAAACGAGCCCTGACGCCCTCACCTGCATTTCCGTTCGGGCTGAGCCTGTCGAAGCCCCTTCTTTTTCTTTAACAAGGAAAAGCTTTCGACAGGCGCAGCGTGAACGAGACCAGCAATGATCCTATCCACCCTCCCCCACGACGCTCGGCTTTACCTGAAGCCCACATGGTTCGTCCCCTCCCCCATCGGCCTGCCCGATGGGTCAGCGGCACGCATGGCCAATGGCCTGATCTGGTTCCAGGCCTATGAGCTGACCGCACTACAGGGCGCGCACCGCCTGACGCGGATCACGATCCCGGTGGCGCAGTTCGACGAAACCATCGCCTCGCTTCCCGCCCCGCTCGCGGAACGCGCCACGCGTCTCGCAGCCAATATCTCGGCGCAGCGCCATCCGCTGGCGCTGGGCGATCGCACCATCCGCTTCGATGCGCCGCAAGTCATGGCGATCCTCAACGTCACGCCCGACAGCTTCTCCGACGGCGGGAAGCATATGGGCGACCCCCAGGCGGCGGCGGACGCTGGCTTCGCCATGGCGGCGGCCGGCGCGGCCCTTATCGACATCGGCGGCGAATCCACGCGCCCCAAAGCTCCCAAAGTGTGGGAAGGCGACGAAATCGCCCGCGTCGTGCCGGTCATCGAAAGTCTCGCCGCCGCAGGCGTCCCGGTATCGATCGACACGCGCAAGGCGGCCGTCATGGAAGCGGCGCTCGCGGCAGGAGCAAAGGTCATCAACGATGTCAGCGCCCTTGCCCATGATCCCCGCGCGCTGGAAGTCGCGGCGCGCGCGTCCTGCCCCGTCATCCTGATGCATGCGCCGTCCTCCGGCGATGACCCACATGACAATCCGGGCGGCTATGGCGATGTCGTCGCCGATGTGTTCGACATGCTCGAAAGCCGCATCGAAAGCTGCGTCAGTGCAGGCATTGCGCGCGACCGGATCATGGTCGATCCAGGCCTTGGCTTCGGCAAGTCGCTCGCCGACAATCTGGCGCTGGTCAATGGCCTTGCCACTTTCCAGGGCCTCGGCGTGCCATTGCTCTTTGCCGGAAGCCGCAAGCGCTTGATCGGCGCCCTCTCCAACGAAGCCCCCGCCGCCGACCGCCTCGGCGGCTCCATCGCCCTCGCCTTTCGCGCTGCCCAATCGGGCGCGCAAATGGTCCGCGTCCATGATGTGAAGGAAAGCGTCCAGGCCCTGCACCTGTGGCGCGGCCTGGCCGACGCAGGGCTCAGCGCGGTTTAGAGCATGTTCATGTTTGAGTGATCGTCACCCCGGACTTGATCCGGGGTCCCGCTTCTTATCTGACGCTACCGAGGCAGCGGGACCCCGGGTCGAGCCCAGGGTGACGGAAAATCAGCCTTAATGCCGATGCTTCCGTGTAAGACGATCACCTTCTAAGGATCGCAAGCACTCTTAACCCGGTCGCCCTGAGCCTCAGGCCAACAACCCACACCCGTTCGGGCTGAGCTTGTCGAATCCCTCATCTGTTCAAAACGAAGACGTCAGACCTCTGGAAAAACAGGCACCAACCCTACCACCGCCGCAACCTCGGCCGGAACACACTGGGATCGACGGCCAGCACAGGCACATCCCGCGATGCCAACTCAACCTTGGCCTGCTCCACCACCGGCGGCTTGGGACCCGGCGTGAATGTCACCACCGCCGTCCCCGGATCATTCATGACCAGTTGATCCAGCATCAAGGTCGGTCCCAACGCATCCGCATTGACCCGAACCAAAGTGCCAAGCTGCGTCATCCCGAACAATGTCCGCGCAAAGGCGGTAGGCAGCCTGATGCAGCCATGGCTCGCCGGATAACCGGGATTATGCCCCGCATGCAGCGCCACGCCATCCCAGGTAAGCCTTTGCATGAACGGCATGGGTGCATTGCTGTAGAGGTTGGACCGATGCCATTCCCGCTTCTGCAGGATCGTGAACTCGCCGGTCGGCGTCCGGTGCCCCGGCGTGCCCGTGGATACGCTCGCCATCCCCACCAGCCGGTCGCCATTATAGACATGCACCATCTGTCGCTGAAGGCTGATGATCAGGTAGAGCGGCCCGTCGAACGGCCCCTCCTCCAGCCAACGATAACCGCCCGGCTGCATGACCTGTCCTTCCGAGCCTGCGACCTCAGCGGCCGCTTGGCTCATCGATGACACAGGCGTTATGGCGGCAAGCGCCAGCAGGAACGGCATCACGCGCATAAAGTCTTTCTTAACTATTGTGCACGGATTCGCCAGCCGGAAGCGGCTTTTGGCTCACTATTCTTAATCCCGCCATGGCACAGAGTAAGAAGCCTTTGTCGCATCCAGAGGCACGCGGCGAACTCCGCTCGGCGTGCTGATCCGCTGAGAAGTGACGGAGGGCTAGAGCTCGCCCCTTTCTCGATACGTAGTCGACAAGCTGGAACGCGTCTCGAAACTAGCCCGGTGGCTCCATCATCTCTCCCCTCCCGCAGGCGGGAGGGGCCGGGGGTGGGCAGGGAGCAACGTCCGACGAACGTGCAACCGCCGACGTACGCGAACACCCTCAGACCTGTGGACTGTTCAAACCTAAAAACTGATCTCGCACGGATTGACCCCCATCAGTCGGGAAATCAGTTACCGAAGTCTCTCACCCTGCGCGAATATGATGCGGATCAAGCAAGAGCGGCTCAGCTCAAACTCAATTGGCCTTGGCAAGGTCCAATCACACTGGATCGGGTCACGCTCCATTTATGTCGAGTTTTTCCGCCTTTCCTGCCAGCAGATGACGCCATCTGCTGCGAAAGCGCTCCAGTTTCTACAACAGCACCAACTGCGCGACCGGAGCAAAGCTGCGCCGGTGCAGCGGCGTTGGGCCATGTTCCCTGAGCGCCGCCAGATGCATCGGGCTGCCATAGCCCTTGTTGCTTTCCCAGCCATAATGGGGGTGCACCGCCGCCGCCTCTATCATCATGCGGTCGCGCGCCTCCTTGGCCAATATCGACGCGGCGGCGATCGACAGGCATTTGGCGTCGCCCTCGACCACGGCGGTCGAGGCCCACCGCCATTTGGGGCAGCGATTGCCGTCCACCAGCACATGTGCGCAATCTTTGCTGAGCGCCTCGACCGCTCGCGTCATCGCCAGCATCGTCGCCCAAAGGATGTTGATCTCGTCAATCTCCTCGACTGACGCCACCCCGATCCCCCAACACAGCGCCCGCGCCTTGATCTCGCCCTCCAGCACCGCGCGGCGGGCGGCGGTCAGTTGCTTGCTGTCATTCAGGCCATCCGGGCAATCCTCCTGCCGCAGGATGACGGCAGCAGCCACGACCGGCCCCGCCAGCGGCCCCCTGCCCGCTTCATCCACTCCAGCGACCAGCCCGGGATGATGCAATCGCTCATGCGCGAAATCAGGCATGTTGATGAAACCCGAACGGCGCCCCCATCGGCCCGTGCCCCTGCCCCAGACCCGGCGCCAACATCAGCGCTTCCCGAACATATTTCCTAGCAAATTCAATAGCTTCTATAAGCATTGACCCCTGCCCCAACCGAGCAGCAATAGCACTGGCCAAGGTACATCCCGTCCCATGCGTGTGAATCGTTTCAATTCGCGCATTGCTCCATGACTTTACCAACCCTCCCGGCCCGATCAGCCGGTCCGTCAGCATCGCCCCTTCGCCATGCCCACCCTTCGCCAGCACATGCGTATCGAAGCAGATCGCAATCTGTTCACCGCCCAGCGCCTCCAACTCCGGTATATTCGGCGTCACCAAAGTCGCCAACGCCATCAGCCGCTCAAATGCCGCGACCGTCGCCTGATCCGCCAGCACCGATCCGCTCGTCGCGACCATCACCGGATCGAATATGATCGGCACATTGGTCAACTGCGCCAGCCGGTCAGCGACCGCCTCCGCAGTCATAGCGGACCCAATCATCCCGATCTTGACAGCATCAACACCGATATCGCTGATGACGCTGTCCATCTGCTTGACCACCATATCCGCGGGCACCGCATGCACGGCCTGCACACCGATCGTATTCTGGGCCGTAATGGCAGTGATCGCGGTCATTGCATGACCGCCCAGCAGCGTAACAGTGCGGATGTCGGCCTGAATGCCAGCCCCTCCGCCGCTGTCCGAACCCGCGACGATCAAAATGCGCGCGGGTTTCATCCCTTGTACTGACGCAGGATAGAGGCTGGATGGCGGACGAGCGCATCACCTGTCCGCGTTGGGCGATCCATCAACTCCCCACCGCAATTGGGGCAACGGTCGTCCAGCGCCTCTGCGCAGCCAGCGCAAAAGGTGCATTCGAAAGAACAGATGAATGCCCCAGGGTCTGCCGCTGGCAAGTCCATGCCACACCGTTCGCAATCCGGACGCATGTCAAGCATCAGGCCGCGACCCTGGCGACAGCGTCGCAGATCCGCTCGACGACGTCCTTGACCTGATCCTCCCGATCCCCCTCCGCCATCACGCGGATCACCGGCTCAGTGCCGGACGGGCGAATGACCAATCTGCCACAGCCATTGAGTTCGCCCTCTGCCTGCGCGATCACCCGCTTGACCTCTTCATGCTCCAGTGGCTTGCCCCCGGAAAAGCGGACATTCTTGAGGAGTTGTGGCACGGGATCAAACCGATGCAAGACCTCGCTGGCAGGCTTGCCCGAGCGAACGAGCGCCGCGAGCACCTGCAGCGCCGCTACGGTGCCATCGCCAGTGGTCGCATAATCGGACAGGATCATGTGCCCGGACTGCTCTCCGCCAACATTGAAGCCGCCCTCTCGCATCCGCTCCAGAACATAGCGATCGCCGACCTTGGTACGCTCCAGGCTGATCCCGTGTCCGGCAAGATGCCGTTCCAGGCCAAGGTTGGACATCACCGTCGCTACCAGGCCGCCCCCGCGCAGCAATCCGTCACGTGCGAAATTGGTAGCGATCAGCGCCATGATCTGGTCACCGTCGACAATCTGGCCTTTCTCATCCACGACGATCAGCCTATCCGCGTCTCCGTCGAGGGCAATGCCGATGTCCGCCCCCGAAGACACGACCGTTTCCTGACACAAAAGTGGAGAGGTAGATCCACAGCCATCGTTGATATTGATGCCGTTCGGCGTCACGCCGATCGCGATCACCTCGGCTCCCAGTTCCCAGAACGCCGATGGCGCGACCTGGTAAGCTGCACCGTTCGCGCAATCGACGACGATCTTGAGGCCGTCCAAGCGAAGATCAGCAGGAAAGCTGGACTTCACCGCGTGGATATAGCGCCCTCTTGCGTCCTCAACCCGGCGCGCACGGCCGATTTCGGAGGGCGCTGCTAGCGGAATATCCTGCTCCAGCATCGCCTCTATCTTCAGCTCATCTTCGTCGGACAGCTTGTAGCCGTCAGGCCCGAACAGCTTGATGCCGTTGTCAGCATAGGGATTGTGACTGGCCGAAATCATGACGCCGAGATCAGCACGCATCGAATGGGCAAGCAGCGCAACTGCAGGCGTAGGGATGGGGCCGAACTGGACAACATCCATGCCCACCGCCGTGAAACCAGCCACCAGAGCATTTTCAACCATATAGCCGGATAGGCGCGTGTCCTTGCCGATCACGACCCGATGCCGGTGGCTGCCGCGCTGGAAATGCTTCCCCGCAGCCATGCCGACTTTCATCGCGAGTTCGGCTGTCATCGGCCATTGATTCGTCCGCCCCCTGATCCCGTCCGTGCCGAAATAACGCCTGCTCATAATTCCTGTCCTGCCACGAGGCTAACCTATGACCCCCATAGCAATCTTTGTTCGACTTTCCACCGCCGAGCCGTCATTCCCTAGCAGGTGGACGGCTTCAATGCAGCGGTAGACGCGCTCTCCAGCGCGGTCTTCTTCAAGGTTCCCTTGCTGGGCGCCGAGATCGAATTGATCGTCCTCTACCTCGCCGTGCCGATGTTGTTCTTCACCGTCTGGCTCGGGTTTCCCAATGTTCGGGCGGTTGGACGCGCAGTGCGCATCTTGCGGACACAGCCAGACGCGGATCAAGCCAAGGGTGATGTTAGCCAGTGGGGTGCCCTGACCACCGCCCTTGCCGGTACGATCGGCCTTGGCAACATCGCGGGTGTTGCAGTTGCGCTCACAATGGGCGGACCGGGCGCGATTTTCTGGATGTTCGTGATCGGCTGGCTCGCCATGACCGTGAAGATGGCCGAGGTGATGCTTGGCCTGAAATACCGGACCTTCGATCAGCGTGGTCATGTCCATGGCGGACCCATGTATGTGCTGAGAGCCATCGGCGCTGCGCGTGGCTGGCCGCGGCTGGGGCTGGTACTGGGTGGGCTTTACGCCTTCTTCGCGCTGTTCGGGGCGATCCCGATGGTGCAGGTCAACCAGAGCTTTGCGCAGGTCAGGGTGGTGACCGGCCTATCCAACGGCTGGGCCTATGGCGTGCTGTTGGCAGCCGCCGTCGCTTTGGTCACCCTAGGGGGTGCCGCATGGCTGGGTGAGGTTGCGAAGCGTCTTACCCCGCTCAAGGTCGCCGTCTACTTGGCGGGCGTTGCCGCCGTCCTTATCATCCATGCTACGGCAATCCCGGCTGCCCTGGCACAAATATGGCATGGCGCCTGGACCGGCAGTGCAGCTACCGGGGGCGCCGTTGGCGCCTTCGTCTCGGGCATGAGGCGTGCCGTTTTCGCCAGCGAGGCAGGCGTCGGCTCGGCTGTGATGGCGCATAGCCTGGCGCGGGTACGCCATCCTGTATCGGAGGGGCTGGTCGCGCTGCTTGAGCCGCTGCTCGGCACGATGATCGTTTGTTCCGTTGGCGGGTTGGCGCTCGTCGTTGCAGGTACGTGGACATCCGGGCTCGAAGGCGTGGCCATCACTTCGGCCGCGTTCGCGCAGGTGTCGCCCTGGTTTCCGTGGCTGCTGGCAGTGGTCGTCGTTCTGTTCGCCTACTCAACGCTCGTCGCCTGGGGATTTTATGGGCTTCAGGCCTGGGGATATCTTTTTGGCCATGGTCCAAAGGCGCAGTGGAGTTATAAAATCCTCTATATCCTGGCGCTGCCGCCTGCCGCGGCGATCGACCTGGGACGAGTGGTGGATATTGTCGACAGCAGCTTCTTCCTAATGGCTATTCCTAACGTCATCGCACTCTATCTGTGCGCTGGAGAACTGCGGCGGGACGTACGCGCCTATCTACGCCCGTCCAATGATGCCTCAGCCACTACAGAGCCGGGCCATTAAGAAAAAAGCCCCGCGTCATGCGAGGCTTTTCTCCTGATGCGATGAAGGCTATCAGATCTTGTCGCCAAGCGCGCCCTTCACAGAGCCCTTGACGTCCTGAGCAGTGCCCTTTGCCTTCTGCGCTTTTCCTTCTGCGGCTAGATCGGCGTTATTTTGATGTTGGCCTACCGCTTCCTTGACGGCCCCTGCAGCCTTGTTGCCTGCGGCCTTCAGCTTGTCAGTCGCTTCACCCATATTGTCCTCCTGTCGTGATCTACGGCAGGTCAACAACCTGGATTAGTGAAAGGTTGCCACTGATACGCGTCCGCAACGGACTGCCATAGAAAAAAGGGGCCGGAAAACCGGCCCCTTCCAAAATGCTTTGTACCTGACGCTTAGCGCTTCGAGAACTGGAAGCTGCGGCGGGCCTTGGCCTTACCGTACTTCTTACGCTCAACGGTGCGGCTGTCGCGGGTGAGGAAGCCCTCAGCCTTGACCGCGCTGCGCAGTGCCGGTTCGTACTTGGACAATGCCTGGGCAATGCCATGCTTCACGGCGCCAGCCTGACCCGACAGGCCGCCGCCCTTGACGGTGGCGATCACGTCATACTGACCTTCACGCTCGGTCACGCCGAAGGGCTGGTTAATGACGAGACGCAGGGTCGGACGAGCGAAATAGACTTCCTGATCGCGGCCGTTGACCGTGATCTTGCCGGTGCCGGGCTTCACCCAGACGCGGGCGACGGCATCCTTGCGGCGGCCGGTGGCATAGGCGCGGCCGAGGCTGTCGATTTCCTGCGCACGCAGGGGAGCCGAAGGCTGAACCGGCGCGATGGGCGCGTCGGCAGCGGTGGTCTCACCAGCAGCAGCGGGAGCAGCGGCGGGCGCATTGGCGGTCAGCGACGCGAGGTCGGACAGGGACTGGCGGTTATCGGACATTATGCACCCACCTTGTTCTTGCGGTTGCGCGACGCGAAATCGAGCACTTCGGGGTTCTGCGCTTCGTGCGGATGTTCAGCACCGGCGAAGATGCGCAGGTTGCGCATCTGCTGACGGCCGAGCGGGCCACGGGGGATCATACGCTCAACGGCCTTTTCGAGGACGCGCTCGGGGAAGCGGCCTTCCAGGATCTTGGCAGGCGTGGTTTCCTTGATGCCGCCAGCGTAACCGGTGTGCTTGTAGTACACCTTGTCGGTCAGCTTGCGGCCGGTGAACTTAACCTTGCCTGCGTTGATGATGATGACATTGTCACCACAATCGACGTGGGGCGTGAAGCTGGTCTTGTGCTTGCCGCGAAGGATGTTCGCGACGGTCGAGGCGAGGCGGCCGACGACGAGACCTTCCGCGTCGATCAGGATCCACTTCTTTTCGACCGTTGCCGGGGTTGCCGGCTTAGTGGTCTTCATCAGCGCCTTCATGGTGCCAATCTCCAGAATGAAATAGTGAACTGAAAGCGTTCTGGGCTTTCAGAAGATGGGGGCTAATGACGTTGAGGGGTTCAGAAGTCAAGAGATTCGGCGGGTTTCCTGACGGGTAAAATAATACCCGTCACTTCGCGATCTGCTCTGCGACCCATTTTGCGTAGGCTAAATCAGCCGATTCCACCGGCAAAGCGAGGATTGCGGGCACTTCATAGTCGTGAAGTTCGGCAATGCGCGCCATAAGGGCGTCGCGGCGGGAGGGCGTGGTCTTGAAGAGGACCGGCACCTCGGCGCTGCTTTCCATGACCCCGTTCCATTCATAGAGTGAGGTCGCGGCGCCTAGCATATTGGCGCAGGCGGCCAGCCTTTCCGCGATCAGCTGGCGCGCCACGCGATCAGCCGCCTCGGCCGAGCCGAAAAGCGTGTAGACAAGCGCGACGCCGCTCATGCCCGGCGTTCCCCAACGGCGTGCGCGCCCCAGGCTGCGGCAGCGACGACGACGGCGCCGACGGCTTGATGCAGCACGGCCAGCGACAGAGCGATGCCGCTGATAACGGTGGCGATGCCCAGAACGATCTGCGTGCCGACCGCAGCGTTGATCGCGATCGAGGCGCCGCGCCGCCCTGCCCCCTTCGCCTTGCGGGCAAGCAGGATCAGCATGGCGGCGGCAACCCAGGCCCACCAGCGGTGGATGAAATGGACGAGATAAGGATCGCTGGACAAGGTGGCCCAGAGCGATCCCAGCCAGGAAATCCCCTCTGGCACGAAATGGTCGTTCATGAGCGGCCAGGTGTTGGAGACATAGCCAGCGTCGAGCCCCGCGGTGAAGGCCCCGAACATCAGTTGGACCAGCAGTACCAGCAGGACGACAAGGGCAAAGGGACGCAGCGCGGCTGGACGGGCGGCTGGGTTCCGCGCAAGGGCAAGCAGATCAAGTGCGGTCCAGACGAGGCCCCCTATGATGAAGAGCGCGGTCAGCAGATGGACGGCCAGCCGGTAATGGCTGACATCGGTGCGCACCGAGAGGCCGGACGTGACCATCCACCAGCCGATCGCACCCTGAAGCCCGCCAAGCGCCAGCAGCGCGACCAGCCGCCACCCATAGCCGGACGGGATCGCGCGCCGCCAGGCGAACCAGATCAGCGGAAGGGCGAAGGCGACGCCAATCAACCGCCCAAGCAGCCGGTGCACCCATTCCCAGAAGAAGATGAACTGGAAGTCTGAGAGGGTCATGCCCTGCCGCAGCTGCTGATATTCGGGAATTTGCTGATAGAGCCGAAACGCGTCCTCCCACTGCGCATGGGTGAGCGGCGGAATCGCGCCGGTGATCGGCTTCCATTCCGTAATCGACAGCCCCGATTCGGTGAGGCGCGTGATACCGCCGACCACCACCATGCAGAAAACCAGCGCCGCCACGGCAAGCAGCCAGCGAGCGATCGAGAGCGGACGGGATGCAGCCGTAGCCGGGCCAAGGGCAAGTTCGGTCATGGCGGCGATCCATGCGCCGATGCCCTTATTGTTGCAAGAGGGCGACCATGGGACAAAAGGTCGCAACGTTCCGTAACGAGCGGATACAAATCATCGGACAGGCGTATCCCGCCTATGCACTTCTTAACAGAGGATAATCGATGATTGCGCCGGCGGACACTATCGCCGGAATGATCGCCACGCAGGGTCCCCTGGGGGATCTGACGGCGCACATCGGCGACGGGTCGCCGCTGGGCCCGGTTGAGCGATGGTCGCCCGCGCTGATCTCAACGGTTCGGCTGATGCTGTCATCCAAGGCGGAAATCGTGCTGTTCTGGGGGCCGGAACTCTGCGCGCTTTATAATGAAGCCTATGCACCGACGATCGGCGACAAGCATCCAGCCGCGCTTGGCCGCCCGGCGCGGGAGAATTGGGCTGAACTGTGGGACGATCTGGAGCCGCTGCTGCTGTCCGTGGTCCAGAAGGGCGAGACGGTGCATGCCAAAGACCGTCCCTTTTACATCGAACGGGACGGTGGACGGGGCGAGCAGGTTTATTTCGACATCAGCTATTCCCCCGTGTTCGAAGCGGACGGATCGATCGGCGGAGCATTGTGCATCGTCAACGAGACGACGCAGCGGGTCAAAGCCGAACGGGAGATGGTGGCTGACCGCAACCGCCTGTGGACGCTGGCCCGCGATCCGTTCCTGATTGCCGACATGGAGGGAAAATGGCTGTCGGCGAGTCCTGCATGGACGGACATATTGGGATGGAGCCAGGAGGAACTGATCGGCCGCACATCGGAATGGATGGAACATCCCGATGATAGCGCGCGCACCAGAGAGGAGGTTCAAACCCTGCAACAGGGGGTGTTGACGATCCGGTTCGAGAACAGGTTCCGGACCAAGGATGGCGATTATCGCAGTTTCAGCTGGACGGCGGTGCCCGACAATGGGCTGGTCTATTGCGTGGCGCGGGACGTCACGGAACAGCGCGCCCACGCCCGCGCCCTTGCCGAAACGGAAGCCGCGTTGCGGCAGGCGCAGAAGATGGAGACGCTGGGCCAGCTGACCGGCGGCGTCGCCCATGATTTCAACAATCTGTTGCAGGTCGTGACCGGCAACCTCGAACTGCTCCAGCGCGGCCTCAACGATAATGAGCGGATGCGCCGCGCGGCGGACAATGCGATGGCAGGTGCCGAGCGTGCGGCGATGCTGACGCAGCAGCTGCTCGCCTTTTCGCGCCGCCAGCCTTTGGCGCCCGAACGCGTCGATCCCAACCGGCTGGTGAGCCGCATGTCGGAACTGCTGAACCGCACCTTGGGCGAGAGGATCGAGGTGGAGACGATCCAGGCCGCGCGCGCATGGCCGATCGAGGTCGACCTCAACCAGATGGAAAACGCCCTGCTGAACCTGGCGGTCAATGCGCGGGACGCGATGCCGGACGGCGGCAAGTTGACCATCGAAGTCGCCAACACGCATATCGATGACCATTATGCGGCGCAGGAAGATGATGTGCAGCCCGGGCAATATGTGCTGATCTGCCTGTCCGACACAGGCCAAGGTATGGACGCGGAGACGCTGAGCCACGCGATCGAGCCATTTTTCACCACCAAGGAAGTGGGGCGCGGCACCGGGCTGGGGCTGTCCATGGTCTATGGCTTCATCAAGCAGTCAGGCGGGCATATCCGGGTTTATTCGGAGGTGGGTGAAGGGACGAGCGTCAAGATCTACCTGCCCCGCTATCATGGCCTGGTGCCTGCCAACGACCAGTTGGAGGAGGTCCCCCGCCCCGCCGTCAGCGGTGGCGACGAGACGGTGCTGGTGTGCGAGGATGACGAGAAGGTGCGCGCCTATGCGGTCGAGGTGCTGAACGAGCTGGGCTATCATGTGATCGAAGCGGGGAATGGACCGGCGGCGCTGGAAGCGCTGGAGCAGCCGGGCGAGCATATCGACCTGCTGTTCACCGATGTGGTTCTGCCCGGAGGGATGACGGGAGCGGACGTGGCGCGGGAGGCAGCGGCGCGCAGGCCCGACATCAAGATCCTGTTCGCGACCGGCTATGCGCGTAACGCCATTTTCCACCATGGGCGGTTGGACCCGGGAGTGGAATTGCTGACCAAGCCTTTCACCTATGCCGATCTGGCGGGCAAGGTGCGGGAGGTGTTGGACCGGCGGATCGAGCAGCGGGTGGGATAGTGTTCGGGGTTTGGGGTTGATGCACTTAGCTTGGCTTAGCCTGAACGGGATGGGAGGCCTTGCCTGTTCAACCTCTCGCCTTTCATACGGATCACTCTAACTCCGTTCGGGCTGAGCTTGTCGAAGCCCTTCCCTTCTAAAAGGAACTAGAGCCCTTCGACAGGCTCAGGGCGAACGGATGATGGGTAGCGTGGCGCTCTTTAGCGGAGCGCGCGCCACGCTTCGACCAAGGCTTTCGCCCGGCCCGCCACCGTCGCGGCCGTGTCGCCAGCGCGGTATAGGGCTCCACCGACGCCGATGCCTTCGCATCCTGCGCCGAGCCATTGGCCGATCGTGTCGGCGCCGGTGCCGCCCACTGCCCAAAGGCCGACATGGCGCGGCAGCACTTCCTTGATGGCCTTGATATAGGCGGGGCCGAGGCTGGCGGCGGGGAATAGTTTGAGGCGGCGGGCACCTGCGCGGACGGCGGCGAAGCCTTCGCTGGGGGTCATGAAGCCGGGCAGCATGTCGAAGCCATATTGCGCGCCCCGGGCGATGACGGCGGGGTCGGTATTGGGCGTCACCATGATGCGCCCACCGGTGCGGCGCAGATCGTCCACCGCTTCGACCGACAGCACGGTGCCGCCGCCGATCAGCGCGGTTGTGCCGAACGCCTGCTGGAGCGCGGTGATGCTTTCGAAGGGTTCGGGCGAGTTCAATGGCACTTCGATGATGCGGATGCCCGCGTCGATGAGGGCCGTGCCGATCTCCACCGCTTCTTCGGGACGAAGGCCACGGAGGATGGCGCAGACGGGCGGAGCGCCTGCGCCAAGAAGGGAATCTAGGGTCATGCGGCATTCTCCGGAAGAGTGAGGCCAGCGAGGACGCAATCGTCGCCGCTCAAGGATCGGGAAGAGAGGCCTTGGGCCTCCAGTGCCTCTGCATAGCGGGCGCACAGGCGCTGATCGCCAATGAGGGTGATGCCGCTGACGTCGCCGAGCAGGGCGCGCACCTCGGCGATTTCGCAGCCGATGAGAAGGCCGGAAAGATAGCCAGCGGCCCAATCTGGCGAGCGGCCGGCGCGCAGGCGCTTGGCGCGGGCGGCAAAGAGGTTGGTGAGGAGGCGGCCCTCCCCTGCCCGGCCAAGGCCTTCGGCAAAACCTTCCGCTTCCTGGGCGGCATCTGCGGGGGCGGCTTTGGGGCCGAGCGTGGACTGATCACGCAGCAGGGCGAAAAGCTCGCCAGTGGGGACGGTGCGGAAGCTGACGATGCGGCCATCCTCCACGAGCGACCATTTATTGTGCGTGCCGGGCAGGACGATCAGGTGGCGGCCCTGAGCCAGATCGGGATTCCGGTGCATCGCGCCGAAAATCTGCGTTTCCTCGCCGCGCATGACGTCGGGGACGCCATCCTCGTCCGTGCAGGCAAGGCCCGCCAGGATCGACAGCGGCGCGCCCTGCCAGTCAAAGCGGACGGCAGCGGTGCGCCAATCCTGCGCGGTGGCAGGGCAGTCCGCATAGGGCGCTTCCACCCAGCCGTCGCGCGCGCCCGCCATGCCGCACAGGCGGATGGTGCCGGGCGTGCCGTCTTCCAGCCAGGGGGCGATGGCTTGCGCGAAGGCTTGGGCGGCGTTCGCGCCCGCTTCGGCTATGCCTGGGCCTTCGCGGCGGGCGGTGACCTGCCCCTGCTCCATGCGGAAGAGGCGCAGGCGGCTGGTGCCCCAGTCGCCCACCACGTCATAGCTGCTCATGCCCACGTCATTTCCGTTCTTGTCTGCTTATTTGTATGAGTATATGGATCAGCCGATAGCGTCAATGCGTGGCGCGCCTCAATGCCTTTAGGATATCTCATGGCCGTTTCGTCTCAGCCCGACCGGAAATTGCGCAGCCGCGCCTGGTTCGACAATCCGGACGATATCGACATGACGGCGCTCTATGTGGAGCGATATCTGAACTTCGGGTTGAGCCTGGAGGAGTTGCGGAGCGGCAAGCCGATCATCGGCATCGCGCAGACCGGCAGCGACCTGTCGCCCTGCAACCGCCACCATCTGGTGCTGGCCGAGCGCATTCGCGAGGGCATCCGCGAGATGGGCGGCATAGCGCTCGAATTTCCGGTCCACCCGATCCAGGAAACGGGCAAGCGGCCGACGGCGGGGCTGGACCGGAACCTTGCCTATCTGGGGCTGGTCGAGGCCTTGTACGGCTATCCGATCGATGGCGTGGTGCTGACGACGGGCTGCGACAAGACGACGCCTGCGCTGCTGATGGCGGCGGCGACGGTGAACATTCCGGCGATTGCGCTCTCGGTCGGGCCGATGCTCAATGGCTGGTACAAGGGGCAGCGGACGGGGTCGGGCACGATCGTCTGGCATGCACGGCAGCTGCTGGCGGCGGGGAAGATCGATGATGAGGGCTTCATCAAGCTGGTGGCCTCGTCAGCGCCCTCGACCGGCTATTGCAACACGATGGGCACGGCGACGACCATGAACAGCCTGGCCGAGGCGCTGGGGATGATGTTGCCGGGATCGGCCGCGATCCCCGCGCCTTATCGCGACCGGCAGGAGGCCGCGTGGCGCACCGGCAAGCGGATCGTGGAGATGGTGGCGGAGGATCTGAAGCCCTCCGACATATTGACGCTGGATGCCTTTCATAATGCGATCATGGTCAATTCGGCGATCGGGGGATCGACCAACGCGCCGATCCATCTGGCGGCGATCGCTCGGCATGTCGGCGTCGAACTGCCGCTGAAGGATTGGGAGACGGTGGGGCATCATGTGCCGCTGCTGGTGAACCTGCAGCCGGCGGGCGAATATCTGGGCGAGGATTATTATCGCGCGGGCGGCGTGCCTGCGGTGGTGGGGCAGCTGATCGCGCAGGGCCTGATCCGCGAGGGCGCTATGACGGTGAACGGGCGAACGATGGGCGAGAATTGCCGGGCGGTGGAGATCGAGGATGAAAATGTCATCCGCCCCTTCGCCCAGCCGCTGAAGGAAGAAGCGGGCTTCCTGGTGCTGTCGGGCAATCTGTTCGACGCGGCGATCATGAAGACGAGCGTCATCAGCGAGGAATTCCGCCATCGCTACCTCTCCAACCCTGCCGATCCGAACGCCTTCGAAGGACCGGCGGTCGTGTTCGACGGGCCGGAGGATTATCATGCGCGGATCGACGATCCGGCGGTCGGCATCACGCCTGACACGCTGATGTTCATGCGCGGCGCCGGACCGATCGGCTATCCGGGCGCGGCGGAGGTGGTGAACATGCGCCCGCCCGCCTATCTGATCACGGAGGGCGTGTCCGCCCTGCCCTGCATCGGCGACGGGCGGCAGTCGGGCACGTCGGGAAGCCCATCCATCCTCAACGCCTCGCCAGAGGCGGCGGCGATGGGCGGGCTGGCGCTGCTGAAGACCGGGGACCGGGTGCGGATGGACCTGGAGGCGCGGACGGTGAACGTGCTGATCCCCGACGAGGAACTGGAAGCGCGGCGCGCGGCATTGCGGGCGGAGGGTGGCTATGCCTATCCGGCGTCGCAGACCCCGTGGCAGGAAATCCAGCGCGCTCTGGTGGGACAGCTGGACAAGGGGGCGATCCTGGAGGGCGCGGAGAAGTTCCAGCGGATCGCGCAGACCCAGGGTCTGCCGCGCGACAATCATTAAAGAGCAGAGGAACGGCATGAACGGCATCATCAAGGCGGGGCTGGTCGGGCTGGGCAAGATCGCGCGCGACCAGCATTTACCCGCGATCGAACAAACCGTCGGCATCGACCTGGTGGCGGTAGCCAGCCGCAATGCGCAGGCGGATGGCGTGAACAACTATCCCACGCTGGACGCGATGCTGGCGGGCGAACCCGACATGGATGCGGTGATACTGTGCCAACCGCCGCAGGTGCGCTACGAGGCCGCGCGCGAGGCGATCCTGGCGGGCAAGCATGTCTTCCTGGAAAAGCCGCCCGGCGCGACGGTGACGCAAGTCGAGGCGCTGATCACCCTGGCGCGCGCGCAGGGCGTGACGATCTATGCAAGCTGGCACAGCCGCCATGCCGCCGCCGTGGCAGATGCCAAGGCATGGATGGCGAAACGCAAGGTCACGCGCGTGTCGATCGAGTGGCGCGAAGATGTGCGGCATTGGCATCCCGGCCAGCCCTGGATCTGGGAAGCAGGTGGTTTTGGCGTGTTCGATCCGGGCATCAATGCGCTGTCGATCCTGACCGAGATCATGCCCGAACCGGTGACGATGCTGGCCGCGAGCCTGGAAGTGCCCGCCAACAAGCAGGCGCCGATCGCCGCCAGCCTGAAGATGGCGAGCGCGTCGGGCGCGCCCATCGAAGCAGCGTTCGATTGGCGGCAGACCGGCAAGCAGACATGGGACATTGCGGTCGAAACGCAGGATGGCAAGCTGCTGCTGTCCGAAGGCGGGAACCAGCTGACCGTGGACGGCGAAGTCATGGTGCAGGCGCCAGAAGGCGAATATCCGGAGATGTACCGGCAGTTCGTCCAGCTGGTGAAGGATCGGGCAATCGGCGCCGACACTATGCCGCTGCAACTGGTGGCTGACGCCTTCCTTTGCGGCAAGCATTGTCCTACGGCGGCGTTCGAGGATTAAAAGCGGGGGAATAGAGCTTGGGCAAGGAAGACCGGCATCCGGCGGAACGAAAGTTCGGCAGTGAGGAAGGCGGGCTTCGCATCCACCAGGCGATCGCCCGGCAGCTCGGCACCGCGATCGTGGCCGGAATCCACAAGCCGGGCGATGTCTTCGAAGGCGAGATAGAGGCGGCCGAACGGCTGCGCGTGTCCCGCACCGCCTATCGGGAGGCAGTGCGCATACTGGTGGCCAAGGGCATGCTGGAAAGCCGCCCCAAGGCGGGGACGCGCGTCCTGCCGCGCAGCCGCTGGAACGTGCTGGACCCCGAAATGCTTGCCTGGATGTTCGCCGGGGAGCCGGACGCGGCCTTCGTCCGGGACCTGTTCGAACTGCGCGGCGTCATAGAACCGGCAGCGGCGGAATTGGCGGCACGGCGGCGCACCGGTTCGCAGCTTTTGGCGATGGAGCAGGCGCTTGCGCAAATGCGCGGCCATGGACTGTCGACGGAAGAAGGACGCGCCGCCGACCAGCGTTTCCACCACGCCATCCTCGCCGCGACGCAAAATGACGCGCTGGCTGCGCTGGCAAGTTCGGTTGGGGCGGCGGTCAGTTGGACCACGACATTCAAGCAGCGCAGGAAGTCACCCCCGCGTGATCCCTTCGCCGATCATCGGGCGGTGTTCGACGCGATTGCGGCGGGCGATGCGGAGGGTGCGCGAGCGGCGATGAGTGAGCTGTTACGGCTGGCGCTGGCGGATATGGATATTGCGCTTTTGGAGCCGGTGGCGGGTTCTTAATTGGGCCGGTTGGAATAGCGGGCCGAATGTGGATGCAGTCCGAGTGTCCGTATCTACCGTCATCCTGGCGGAAGCTGGGATCTCAGGGGGTGTTGTGCCGTGTGGCCTGAGATCCCAGCTTTCGCTGGGATGACGGAATGAGGTGACGCTGTTTACAGTGTGATGTCGATGTGGATCTTATCAGCTTTGATCGATCAAGTCCCTAATGCGGCTTGCCCATTCCTGGAGCGTGAAGGGCTTTGCGAGCAGCGCGATGTTCGGGTCCAGCTTTCCGTCGCGCAGGAAAATTTCGCGGGTGTAACCGCTGGTGTAGAGGATCTTGAGCCCAGGCCGTGTCCGATACTTGGGGAAAATGCAGAGCCTATCATAGCGCCTTGTTTTTGAACGCCGACCACCCCGCCGCGTGGAAGTTGGCTAAACGAGGTTAAGGCGTTGGCGCACAATGGCGGGCGCTTGGAAGGTCATTAGAGGTTATGATCTTCGTCGAACGGCGGGCGTGAGTCGGCGGCTCGCAGGAGCGGTCAGGAGGCGGGATGGCGGATTGCGCGCGCCTGCGCCAGATGATGGTCGAGCAGCAGATCATCCGCCGGGGCGTGGGTGATCCCCGGCTGTGGGCTGCGATGCGGGCCGTGCCGCGCGAGCGCTTCGTTCCGGAAGATGTCCGAAGCCTGGCCTATGAGGACAGGCCCTTGCCGGTCGAGGCGGGCCAGACCATTTCGCAGCCCTATATCGTCGCGCGGATGATAGAGGCAGGGGCGATCAGTCCGGAGAATCGGGTGCTGGAGGTGGGTGCGGGCTCCGGCTATGCGGCGGCGGTCATGAGCCGCATTGCCGCGCATGTCTTCGCGGTCGAGCGTATCGCCGAACTGGCCGCGCTGGCGGAGGGCCGGATGAAGGCGCTTGGCTATGACAATGTGTCGATCGGCTTGGGCGACGGGACCGCAGGATGGGCGGAGAAGGCGCCCTTCGACGCCATATTGGTGGCGGCTGGAGGTCCGGGCGTGCCGCCGCCGCTGCGCGAACAGCTGGCGATCGGCGGACGGTTGGTGATGCCGGTCGGGGATGGCGGCGAACAGCAGCTTGTGCGCCTGATCCGCAAGGACGAGGAGGAGTTCGATCTGACGGTGCTGGAGGCCGTGCGGTTCGTGCCGCTGATCGGCGCGCATGGCTGGAAAGATGGGAATGCCGATCCCTGAGTGGGAAAGCGCATCCCGGACAACCACATGCTCGTGCAGTTAGCCTGCAGCTGTCCGGGATGACCTTATTGCCATCAGGTATGACAACGCTGTCTTCCTTAAAGCGTTGGGCGGATCGATCAAGTCCTTTTTCCTTTCGGCCCTTAAAAAGCCGCGGTCTTGTTTTGCGTGGGCTTTCCATGCCAATGCGGTGGCGATGACATGGGGTGTTCATATCAGAGCGGGCGCGGTCCGGGGTTTTCATGGCCAGCATCCATGACGTAGCCGCGCTGGCTGGCGTTTCCATCAAGACCGTGTCTCGGGTCGTCAACAAGGCGCCCAATGTCAGCGAACAGCTGCGCGAGCGGGTGGCGGCGGCGATACAGCAACTGGACTATCGGCCGAACCAGTCCGCGCGGCGGCTGGCAGGCGGGCGGTCGTTCATGATCGCCTTTCTCTACAACAATCCCGTCGCAAGCTATATCAGCGGCATCCAGGCGGGCGCGGTCAACCGGTGCCGCGAACTGGGCTATCATCTGGTGGTCGAGCTGATCCCGCTGGCGGGCGAGGAGCGGTTCGACATTCTTGAGGGGCTGGCGGCCGCGCTGCGCCCAGATGGCGTGTTCCTGGCGCCGCCGCTGTCCGACGATCCCGCCGTGCTGGAATGGCTGGCGGAGAAGAAGTTGCCCTGCGCGCGGATCGCGGGGCCGAACGGGGCGCAGAGCCTGAATATCGTGACCCCGGAATGGGAGGCGGGGCGGATGGTGGCCGATCATCTGCTAGGCCTTGGCCACCGCAGGATCGGCGTCATCACGCCGCCGCCTGCCCATGAGGCTGCGACGCACCGGGTCGACGGGTTTCGCGAAGGACTGGCCGCGGCAGGGCTGGCGGAGGAGGCGGAGTTGTTCGTTGAAGGCGGGTTCGACTATCCGTCTGGCATCGCTGCGGGCGAGACATTGCTGGGGCTGGCCGAGCCGCCGACCGCGATCTTCGCGACCAATGACGACATGGCACTGGGCGTTCTGCAACTGGCGCGGCAGCGGGGCTTGCGGGTCCCGCAAGACCTTTCCGTGGTCGGCTTCGACGACACGCCCGCTAGCCTCACCGCCTGGCCGCCGCTCACGACCGTGCGCCAGCCGTTGGCGCAGATGGGAGCAGCGGTCATCGACGCGCTGATCAACCGGCCCGCAAAGGCGCCCCAGTTCGATTTCGAGCTGGTGCCGCGGGAAAGTTCCGCGCCGCCTCCGGCTTAGCCTGCATAAAGCGGCGTCGGCATACCCTTCACACCGGCATCGACCTCGAACAAGCCGCCGTCATAGTCACTGTCCGGCAATCCGACAGCCGCCGAACTCACGAACATGCGATCCAGCCCGGCACCTGCAAAGCAGATGTTCGTCACCTGCTGCGCTGGCAAGGCGATGGCGCGGTCGAGCTTGCCGTCGGGCGTGAAACGGCTGATGCGGCTGCCGCCCCAATGCGCGATCCAGATATGCCCGTCGGTGTCCACCGTCATGCCGTCGGGATAACCGTCTCGGTCGCCAAACCGGATGAAGACCTCGCGCGCGGACAGGCCGCCGCCTTCGGTACGGGAGAAGCGGTAGACGGTGCGGCGCGCGCTGTCGGTATGATAAAGCCAGTTGCCGCAGGGCGAAAAGGCAGGCCCGTTGGGCACGCGATAGCCGCTGTCCATCTGCGTCCAGCGGCCGTCCGGGTCCAGCCGGTAGAAGGCGCCGCTGTCCTCCGCCTCCGCCATGTCCATCGTGCCGCACCAGATGCGCCCGTCCGCATCAGCCTTGCCGTCGTTCATGCGGTTGCCGGGCAGATGCTGTTCAGGATCGCCGAACGGCTCAAGCGTGAGCGGATCAAAGGAAAGCCGCGCAAAACCGCTTTGCAGGCCAGCAATGAAGCCGCCGCCCTGCCGCTCGGCAACCCAGCCGATCGGCTCCGGCATCGCCCAACGGTCGATGCTGCCATCGGTCAGGGAGAGGCGATTGAGCGCGGGGGCGATGATGTCGGTCCAATAGACCGCATTGTCGCGCGCGGACCAGAGCGTCCCCTCGCCCAGCTTGTCGCGAATGTCGCGCTTGATGAGTTGCCACTGCGCCATGGTTCAGCGCTTTACCGAAAGGCGATAGATCATGACGTGGCGATAGGGCTTGCCGGGATCGACCCGGGCCGAGGGAAAGCCCGGGTGATTGGGCGCGTCCGGAAAATTCTGCGGCTCAAGCGCGAAGCCGTCGCCCATGCGATAGAGATGATCATTTTTGCCAAGGAATGTCCCGTCGAGAAAATTGCCGGAATAGAATTGAAGTCCGGGCTCCGTGGTCAGCACCTCCAGCACACGGCCTGACGCGGGGTCCTCAAGACGCGCAGCCAGCTCCGGCGTTGCGGTCCGCCCCTTGTCCAGCACCCAATTATGATCATAGCCGCGCCCGAAACTGATCTGCCGATCGGCGCCGTCGCGCACGGCATCATCCACGCGGCGAGGCGAGCGGAAGTCGAACGGCGTTCCCGCGACCGGCCTGATCTCGCCAGTGGGGATAAGTCCCGCGTCGACGGGCGTATAAGCCTTGGCCGGTATCGTCAGCAGATGACCGAGGGCGCCGCCCGGTGCGCCTTCGCCCGCCAGGTTGAAGACGGCGTGGTTGGTGAGGTTGACGATGGTCGGCTTGCTCGCCTGCGCTTCGAAACTGATGGTCAGGCCGCCGCTTTCGTCCAGTGCATAGCTGATCCGGGTGTCGAGCTGGCCGGGATAGCCCGCCTCGCCATCCGGGCTGCTGTAGGACAGCACGACTTCCGCGCGCGGTTCGCTGCGGACCGACACGACCTTCCAGACCTGTTTGTCAAACCCTTTGCCGCCGCCGTGCAGCGTATTGCCCTTGTCATTCAGGGGCAGCTGGTAGCTTTGGCCGTCCAAAGAGAATTGGCCGCGTCCGATCCGGTTGGCATAGCGGCCGACCGTCACGCCGAAAAAGTCGGGTCGCGCCAGATAGCCCGCCAGATCGTCATAGCCGAGCAGCACGTCAGCCTGCTTGCCGTCCCGATCGGGGCCAGACAGCGACTGCAATGTCGCGCCGTAAGTGAGGATGCGGGCCGACACGCCGTGCCCGTTGGAAAGGGTGATCGCTTCTATGGCCGTGCCGTCAGGAAGCTGGCCTGCGGGAGCGCGGCTGGCTTCAGCCGCCAGTGCTGACGTGCTTGCCATCAGACACGCGAAACAATAGGACGATGATGTTCGAAAAGCATGGCTGATCCAGCCCCTCTGCATACGATCCCCCTGCCGCCGGGGTATATTGACGCCCGACGGGCAGCTATATACTCGGACAAATAGAAGCAGCACAAGCCTGTTGGCCCCTGTTGGAGAAGATGAATGCCTGCACCTCCCTCATCATCAGCCACTCTGACTGCGGGCGACCATCCCGCCACCCGGTACGGGCCTGCACTGACGCTGCTGGCGAGCCTGTTCTTCATGTGGGGCTTCATCACCGTCATCAACAACACGTTGTTGCCGCACCTGCGCAGCGTGTTCGAGCTGAACTATACGCAGACAACGTTGATCGAGTCCGTATGGTTCATCGCCTATTTCGTCGCGTCGATTCCTTCGGCCAAGCTGATCGAACGTGTCGGATACCAGAAGTCGCTGGTGATCGGCCTGCTGATCATGGCGGCGGGGGCGCTCGGCATGATGCTGGCGGCCAGCCTGCCATCCTATGGCGTCACATTGACCATGCTGTTCATCATCGCGAGCGGCATCACGCTGCTTCAGGTGGCGGCCAACCCCTATGTGGCGGTGGTCGGCAAGCCTGAAACCGCATCTTCGCGCCTTAATCTGGTGCAGGCGATGAATTCGGCCGGGACGATGCTGGCGCCGCTGTTCGGTGCCTATCTGATCCTTGGCCGTTCAAAGGGCGGCACGTCGAGCGCGGATGTCGTGCTGACTCCGGCAGAACGGCTGGCGGATGCTCAATCCGTGATCCTGCCCTATGGGTTGGTTGCCGTCGTGTTGGTGGTGCTGGCGATCGTCATTGCCCGCTTCCCCCTTCCCGCGATGGGATCATCGACCGCCCGGTTGGCCAAGGAGGAACGGAAGAAGCACTCACTCTGGTCGCATCGCAATCTGGTCTTCGGCATCCCTGCCATCTTCATCTACCTGATTGCGGAAATCGGCGTCGCCAACCTGTTCGTGAACTTCGTCAGCCAGCCGGACATCGCCAATCTGACTCATGAACAGGCTGGCCGCTACCTGAGCTTCCTGTGGGGCGGCATGATGGTTGGCCGGTTCGTAGGGTCGGCGATCATGCAGAAGGTGGACGCGGGCAAGGTGTTGGCAGCCTTTGCCACAGGGTCGTTCATCGTGATGCTTGTCGCGGTGTTCAGCCACGGACCCGTCGCAATGTGGGCGCTGATCCTGGTG
The DNA here is from genome assembly GCF_905120495.1 of Sphingobium sp. S6. Classification (NCBI taxonomy): domain Bacteria; kingdom Pseudomonadati; phylum Pseudomonadota; class Alphaproteobacteria; order Sphingomonadales; family Sphingobiaceae; genus Sphingobium; species Sphingobium sp. S6. The sequence continues at coordinate 1,217,109 of NZ_CAJHOG010000001.1, forward strand.
GGCCTTGGCCATTCGATCATGTTCCCGACCATCTTCACCCTTGGCATTCGCGGCCTGGGGCCGTTGACCGAGGAAGGTTCCGGACTGCTGATCATGGCGATCGCTGGCGGCTCGCTGGTGGTCGTGCAGGGATGGCTTGCCGACAATTACGGTCTGCAGAACAGCTTCCTGCTGACGGCTGCCTGCGAACTGTACATCCTCTTCTACGCGCTTTGGGGTTCAAGGCCGACGCACGCGCTGCCTGACCAGCATCTGGAATGACGCGCGTTTAGAGAGCCAAGCAAAGGAGAGGCCGGGGTGCATATAACGCCCCGGCCTTTTGCATGGACGGCTATTCAGCGGCGAGCGGATAGGCGGCGCGTGGCGCTTCGCAGGCGATCGCATCGACCAACGAACCGATAGCCGTCTGAATCCCTGGCAGGCCGGGGCCGGGATTGTCCAAGGCGGCGTCCAGATAGAGGCTGCGGTCAATCTCCACCTGCATGGCGTAGAAGTCATGGCCCGGCTGTCCATGGCGTTCGATCATATGGTCGCCCGCATAGGGATGGTTCTGCGCCACCGTCAGCCCATGCCCTTCCAGCACGTCGGCCGCCAGCGTCATCAGCCGCGCTGATGCCGCACGGCCGAAGCGATCGCCCAGCACCGCGGTGGGCGCAGGTTGCCCGGCGGCAGCTGCGGGAAGCGGCGGCATGGAATGGAGATCGATCAGCACGGCATGGCCATGCGCCTCTCGCGCGGATCGCATCAAGCGGGTCAGGGTGGCGTGATATGGGCGGTGGATCGTGTCGATGCGGCGGCGCACCTCCTCCCACCCGACAGGCCGCTGCCACAATTCATATGCCCCCGGCAGCCGGCGGGGCAGCAGGCCCAGGCCGCCGCGCAGCTTCGCGCTGCCTTGAAGAGCAGCGTCACGGGGCAGGCCCGTTACCATCGCGGGATCGATTTCCCGCTCATGCCGATTAAGGTCGATCATCGCCCGAGGCGCGCGCGCCACCAGCACATGATAGCCGCGTTCGATCAAGGGATGGGCGAGCAAGTCCGCCCAGCGATCCTCCAGCCGCCGCAGCACGTCTGGCGCGACTCTGGCGCTGTTCAACAAGGCCGGGTCATAGGCTCGCCCGGCATGGGGCACCGAAATAACCACCGGGGCGATCGGCCGGTCCGGTCCGTAGAGATCATGCGAAGTCAAGGATTCGGCCGGAGCGCGCGGTGCGGAATAGCTCAAATCATCTCCTTCCACAGGGCGCGGCAAAAATGGTTACCCGGCTGGATATATATGTTGGTTGTCGCATATAATGACTGGCAGCGCCACCCGCGAGGGGTGCCGCACGAGATCGGCCGAGACCGGCCAGAGACGAGACTGACCCGAGCCATGGTTCGAATTCTGCTGGCCGAAGATGATGACAGCATGCGCACCTACCTCGCCCGCGCGCTTGAGCGGTCGGGATATGAGGTGGTGGCCGTCGAGACCGGCGCGCAGGCGGTGCCATATATCGAAACGGATCAGTTCGACCTGCTGCTGACCGATATCGTCATGCCCGAAATGGACGGGATCGAGCTTGCCCAGCATGCGGCCACGGTTGCGCCGGACATGCGGATCATGTTCATCACCGGCTTTGCCGCCGTGACGCTGAAGGCCGGGAAAGCGGTGCCGCAGGCCAAGGTGCTATCGAAGCCCTTCCACCTGCGCGACCTGGTGCTGGAGATCGACCGTATGTTCGGCAGCAGCAGCATGAGCGGGCTGAACTGAAAGCCATTTAGCCGGGGACGACTTCTTCCATATCGGGGGTCGGCGGCAGCGCTTCTCCTGCCATGGCAGCAGCGAACCGCTCCCGGTCAAGGCCCCTCTCCCATGCGGACACGACCACTGTGGCGACCGCATTGCCGATGAAATTGGTAAGGCTGCGGCATTCGCTCATGAACCGGTCGATGCCGAGGATCAGGGTCATGCCCGCGACCGGTACGGACGGGACGATGGAGAGCGTGGCGGCGAGCGTGATGAAGCCCGCGCCAGTGACGCCCGCCGCGCCCTTGCTGGACAGCATCGCGACCAGCAACAGCAGGATCTGGTCACCTATGCTCAGATCGACATTGGTCGCTTGCGCTATGAACAGCGCCGCCAGCGTCATGTAGATGTTCGTGCCGTCAAGGTTGAAGCTGTACCCTGTCGGGACCACCAGTCCGACGACCGACTTGCGGCACCCTGCCCGCTCCATCTTCTCGATAAGGCTGGGCAGCGCGGCTTCCGATGAAGAGGTGCCGAGCACGAGCAGCAGCTCCGCCTTCAGGTAGCGGATGAGGTGCAGGATATTGAAACCGACGAGCCTCGCCACCAGCCCGAGCACGACCAGAACGAACAAGAGTGAGGTGAGATAGAAGGTCGCGACCAGTTCCGCGAGGTTCGCAAGCGCGCCCACGCCATATTTGCCGATGGTGAAGGCCATCGCGCCGAGGGCGCCGATGGGGGCGGCCTTCATGAGGATCGACACCAGCTTGAAAATGGCGTGGCTGGCGGAGTCCAGCACCTGCATCAGCGGCTCCGCCTTATCGCCGATCAGGGTCAGGGCGATGCCGAACAATATGGCGACGAACAATACTTGCAGGATGTTGTGGCCATCCGCGACGGCCGAAATCAGCGTGGCAGGGATGATGTCCATCAGGAAACCGGTGAGCGTCCGGTCATGCGCCTGCTGCTGATATTCGGCGACCTTGCCCGCATCGAGGCTCGCCGGGTCGATATTGAGGCCAGCGCCCGGATGCACGACGTTCGCGACGATCAAGCCCAGGATCAGCGCGAGGGTGGAAAAGGTGAGGAAATAGGCGAAGGCCTTTGCCGCCACCCTGCCGATCGCGCCCAATTCCTTCATGCCCGCGATACCGGTCACGATGGTGAGGAAGATGACCGGGGCGATGATCATCTTCACCAGTTTGATGAAGGCATCGCCGAGTGGCTGGAGCGCGACGCCCGTCTGGGGCAGGAAATGCCCGATGAGGACTCCGGTCGCGATGGCGGCGAGCACCTGCACGTAAAGCTGGCGGTAAAAGGGCAGCGGCGTAGTCGCTCCGCCCGCTACGTTGTGGATGTCCTTCATGCGCGCCCGGCCGCCCCCTGTTTCCCCGCACAATATGGGCTGCACTCCCTCTGTCCAGAGAATTAGCTTTTAAGCGAATTTCCCGCTTGCACACCCCACCACCCGCCGCTATTGGCGCAACTCCCGTGGGCGTGTAGCTCAGTGGTAGAGCACTGTGTTGACATCGCAGGGGTCGCAAGTTCAATCCTTGCCACGCCCACCATCGAAAACCCCGTCAAATCAATGATTTGGCGGGGTTTTTGTTTGCCTGAGGGAGGCGGGACTAGGACTCTGACCTCCGGTCCTGCTGCTCAATCTCATCCAGGACGGCCTCCGGCGCTACGTCTCGAGCGATGTCGTCCAGCACCGGATCGCCGGCTTTTCTGATTCCCAGATGCTGTGCCACCTCTAAGTTCAGCTGCACGAGCTTGGTGATCTCATGCTCAGCCAACAGGCTGATCTGAAGGTCGAGGTCAGCTCGTTTGTCCGCCGCAGCTGCCGCTCGGTTCTGGCTGATCAATACAAATGTCGACAGGAATATGGCTTCGACCGATGCCCAGGTCGCGAGAATGACGAAGGTCGGGTCGAATGGCTTCACGCCAGGAATCACGCCAAGGTTGATCGCCACCCATGCGCCGAACAGCAGCATGTGGAGGTATACGAAGCGCATGCTGCCGGTGAATCGCGTTATCGCTTCAGCAGCCTTTTCCTGGATGCTTGCTCTTTGCTCTTCGCCGCGGCGGCGCGCTTCCAGGGCGGCGATGTTCCGCTTCAATGCTTCGGAAAGATTAGGTGGCTGAGGCGGCGGAACTGTCACCGCTGCTTCCGGCTCGCGCCCCGGAGGATTGCTCATAGTCACTACCTCCCAGGAGCGAGCCTGTTCACCTCAGGCTCTCCCCTCTCCATCCTTTGGTGAGAGTTTGCGCTGGAGAAACGAGAGAACCAGGGTCTCTTCGGGTGAAAGCTGTGTCAGGTCTCCGCGCAATTCTTTCTCTACCTCCTCCCGCGCCTCCAGGATCAGGGCGTCGTTCAGATAACTGTCGAATATCTCCGGATGGATGTAGCATTTTCGGCAGACCGTCGGCGTGTTGCCGAGCCGAGCCGCCACCGTCTCGATGGCGGCCCGAATGTTTCGCTTTGCCGCCGCCTGGCTGTCGACCTTCTCAAGTTCAGCAAGCGCCAGCGCTGCGAGCACCGTGCCGCTCCACGTCCGGAAATCCTTGGCGGTGACGTCGCGCCCGGAGATTTCCTTCAAATAGCCATTTATATCGCCGGAGGTCACCTCCCGCTGCTCGCCCGCATCATCGATATATTGAAAAAGGTGCTGACCTGGCAGGTCCTGGCTGTTCTTGACGATCTTCGCGATACGACGGTCGCGCAGGGTCAGCCGCCATTGCTTCCCACTCTTGCCCTTGAACCGGAAACGCATTTCAGATCCATTCACATCGACATGCCGATCGCGCAACGTCGTCAGTCCATAACTCTTGTTCTGTTTGGCATAATCAGCATTTCCTACGCGGATCATTGTTGTCTCAAGCAGGCGGACGACAGCGGCGAGGACTTTCTCGCGTGGCATGCCTCTCAAACTCAGATGCTCTTCCACCTTAGCTCTGATCCTGGGCAGGGCAGCGGCAAATTCCAGCAAATGCTCATATTTGGTGCTGTCACGAATTTCGCGGAATTTTTGATGATAGCGATATTGTTTACGGCCTTTAGCATCCCTGCCCGTCGCCTGAAGGTGACCATTGGCGTCCGCGCATATCCAGACGTCGGTGTAGGCTGGCGGAATAGCAAGCTTGCGAATGCGCGCGAGGGTTTCCGCATCGCGAACCGCACTTCCATCCGCCCGGCGATATTGGAACCCCTTCCCTCGTTTGATCCGCCTGACGCCCTCTTCTTCATCGCTTGTGTAAACGAGCCCAGCCACTTCCGCAGCTTCTCGCGCGTCCACAATCGCGCCATTTTCGTTGTCATCGGGGACGATCGGCGAGGTTTCAAGGTTCATGGACGGAAATCGCCTGGGATGAGGCGCCGGTTCCCGCAATCTGAAATAACCGCGGCACTAACCGAAAACTCAACCGTTCAAGAGCGCTGAAACGCGATCATATGAAGGGAATCCACCGATGACACTCGAAGGCAAGAAGATCGCCATTCTCATTGCGCCGCGCGGGACGGAAGAGCCGGAATTTATGCAGCCGAAGGCAGCGGTGGAGCAAGCGGGGGGCACAGTCACGGTGATCAGCCTGGAAGCGGGCGAGGCGCAGGCGGTCAACAATGATCTCGACCCCGGGGCAACCTTTCCTGTCGACAAGGCGATCGGCGAGGTTTCCGCCAAAGATTTCGACGCACTGGTCATTCCCGGCGGATCGGTAGGCGCTGACAAGCTGCGGGGGTCGAAGGAGGTCGTCGCGTTCGTGCGCGCATTCTTCGATCAATCCAAGCCTGTCGCCGCAATCTGCCACGCACCCTGGACACTGGTTGAGGCGGATGTCGTCAAGGGACGGACGCTTACCTCCTTCCCGACACTCCAGACCGATATCCGCAACGCCGGTGGAACATGGATCGATCAGGAGGTCGTCGTAGACAAGGGATTGGTGACGAGCCGCAATCCGAAAGACCTCCCCGCCTTCTGCGCGAAGCTAATCGAGGAGATCAGCGAGGGCAAGCATGCCGAAGGGGGAGAGAGCACTTAAGGTCTATCTAGTGTCAGCAGATATCTTTTGTCGCAGCATCAACATCGCGACGAGGTGCGAGCTTGATCCGCGAACCCCTTCAACGCTGGACGCGCTAATAATTCACGCGGGTGAACATCGAGCCGTCGATGACGAAGTTCGCGCCGGTGGTGAAGCTCGACCGGGGGCTGGACAGGAAGAGGGCCGTCGCGGCGACTTCGTCGGGTACTCCCATCCGGCCGGTGGGATGTAATGCCAGCATCGCGTTGAAATAGTCAGGCCGTTCCGCGCGCAGGCGGCCGACGCTGCCGTCTTCGTCATAGATCATGCCTGGGGAGATGGTGTTGAAGCGGACCTTCTTGGGCGCATATTGGCGTGCAAATCCCTTTGTCAGGTTGGTCAGTGCGGCCTTCATCGCCGAGTAGGCGTCAGGTCCTCCGACTTGGGTGGACGCCATCGAAGATATGGTCAGGAATGAGGCATCCCCCTTTGCGGCGGCCGCAGCCTCCAGATAGGGGATCACCACTTCGGCAGCGGCAATCGCGCCGATCACATCCGATTCGAACGCCAATCGCCATTCCGCTTCCCCATTGCCGGAAGCGATGCTGCTGGCGTTCGCGATATACATGTCGATACCGTCCAGCGCCTCGGCACCCTCATGGATAAATGCCCGCAGTGCCGAACCATCGGTAATATCGACCGGCGCTCCGAAGGCTGGAACGCCGTACGCCTCAAGCTTTTTGAGAGCGGCCGCAACATGATCGGCATTGCGCGCACAGATCCCGACCTTCGCTCCCTCGGCTGCAAATAGCTCGGCTGTCGCCCGGCCGATGCCACGGGTGCCGCCAGTAATGACGACTGTCTTTCCTTCAAGGTGCAGGTCCATGTCTTCCCCTTCCCGTTCGATTACGTTTGGCTGGGCATCCGTTTGCACCATATGAAAAGCAATGTGCACAAGGCACAACCGACTAAGATCGCGCCGACCTATGCCTCTAGCGCATAGCTGGGAGTGGAAATGCCAAGTGTCCGTTTTGGCAGCCGCCCTGCCCGTGGTGGCGCGGCAGGCGCCTTCATGCGGGCAGTATAAATTCGATCGGCGCGCTGAATTCGATACGCTCGCCAGGGAGCTCTGCCGGGGCGCGGGGATAGGGGGACGCACGCTGCAGCATCGCTCTGGCTTCCTCATCGAGAACCGGATTGCCCGAGCCCCTGATGATCGCGCCTTCCAGCAAGGTCCCGGCGCGATCCAGGATGAATCGAACCTGCACTTGCCCTTCCTCGCGTCGCATACGAGCGCGGCGGGGGTAAATTTTATGAGCGTAGAGCCAGGATCGAACCTTCGCGGCGTAGCTCCGGCTGGTGCCCGGCGGCGCCTTGATATCTGCGCCATCTGCCACGCCGCGCGGGGGAAGCGAAGATGTGGCAGGCAAGGCCGCAGCCCCCTCAGCCCCCGATGCATTCGGTGCAGTCATGACCTGGCTTGCGACTGACACGACATGTGCGATCGGCACGAGGGTAGACGGCGGTGGCTGATCAATCCTCAAGGGCTGCACCACAGGCGAGGAAATCGGCGGCCGAACTACCGGCCTCTGCTCAGCGGTTTGAGAGGAGCCTGCGGAAGCCGCCTCCCTTTCCTCCGCCCCTTGTTCAACCCCCTTCAGCTGCGCCAGCGAAAAGACCGTCAGCGCAGGCGATTCCTGCCGTCGCACCGCCTGCCCCATTCCCAGGTTCAGCAGCGCCGCGATCAGCAATCCGTTCACCAGCAGGGAAGCCGCTGGCGGACCGCTAATGCGGAAGGATGGAACCGCCCGCCCCATCATCGTCAGAATGTGTTCGCAACGCTGAACTTGAAGCTCTGTCCTTCGGCCGCCAAGGCGGACAAGTGGCGGCGATATTGCTTGTCGAACAGATTATCCACGGCGACGCGGAACTCGAATCCCTTCGCCGCGCCGCTCCGTGGCTTGAACGCGAAGAAGAGGTTGTGGACACTATAGCCTGGGGTCGGCAGGCCCGATCCGGCAGAAGAAAAGACGCCTGTCGTCACCTTGTCCTGCCGTTCGGCGAACTCGCCCGTCCAACCGCCCGAAAGGCCCGTTGCCGAATCGGCGTAGCCCAGCGTCAGGCGATAGTCATTGGCAGGAATGGTGTTGAGATAGTTTGCCGTCAGGCGATCCTTGCCGTCGATAAAGGAAGCATTGGCCCGCACGAAAAAGCCACCCGCGCCATATTCTGCCTCGACCTCCAGCCCCTTGAAACGCGATCGGTTGATATTCTGGAAATAGGGCGTTCCCGCCGGGGCGGCGATGTTGACGATCAGGTCCTTCACGTCGTTCTGGAACAGGGTGGTCTTCGCGCGGAACCGGTCTCCACGTCCCAACGCATCATCGAAGGACAGGGTGAAGCCGACCTCATAATTGTCGGACTTCTCAGGCCGCAGATTCGGGTTGTCGGGCCGCGTCGCGGACCGCGTGAAGACCTCATCCACATTGGGCATTCGTACCGTGCGTGCGGCAGACCCGAACAGCCCGAACCATGGGGTGACATTGTACAATGCGGCAAGCTTGGGCGAGACACCGCTGTCTTTCACTCGCCGCGTCAAAGTTGTGCCACCGACGACCGTGTCGCCAGGCTTAAGGTCTGTCCAGTCGATGCGAACGCCGGGCATGATGGTCAGCTTGTCGGACCAGACGATCTCCAGCTGGCCGAACAGCCCGTAACGGCTCATGTCACCTTCCGGATGGGTGCCCCCACCCGGCGTCACCGTACCGTTCAGGGCCACGCGCGGATTGCGCCGCTCCTGGATACTCCACTGGCCACCGGCAATGAGGAAGGCCGTCCAGTCGCCGCCCATGTCGAAACGGCTGCTGTTCTGCAGCTTTGCCTGCCAGCTTTCGTAGGAAAAGTCCGAATAGGCCAACGGTCCAAGGAATGCCGTTTCGGTCTGGTGCACCTTCGACAGCGAATAGGCGATCTGCGCCTCGACATTGAAGATCTTGCTGCCGTCGAAATCGTTCACATAGCCTAGCACCGCCGTCTTATCGTGAACGCGGCGCCGCATCAGGCTGTTTCCGGTAGCCGCCGAAACCTGGTCGTAGACCTGCGGCGCGTCACTGATCCAATCCTGGTAGCTGGCCCAGATGGCGTGGTTCCGGTTGCCGCCGATGGAAACGCGGCCCTTTGCCAGCCAACTGTCCGATAGCGTTGCGGATGCAGCGACGATGTCGCCATTGCCGCCCCGGTAATCATCGCTGCGGCGGTAATTATAGCTGCCCAGCAGTTCGACGCCCTCAACCGGCTGCGCGGCTACGATGCCCGACAGGGTATGCGCCTGCGCGTTGGTGTCGGTCGCGGCCTTCAGGCGGACGGCCAGCGAATCTCCGCCGGTCAGGAAATCGGACGCATCCTTTGTCGTGAAATTGACGACGCCCGCCAGCGCGCCAGCCCCGTAAAGGGTCGAGGAGGCCGGGCCGCGCAGGACTTCGACCCGCTTGTAAAGCTCGGGCTCGGTGAACAACGCGCCCATGCGATATTGCTCGTAGAATTTGGTGACGCCATCGACATTGAGCAATATCCGATTATCGGAGTCCCCCACGGCCGTGCCCATGCCGCGGATGTTGAAGCCCTGCCCCAGTTGGCCGACGCCGCCCTGCACGTTAACGCCCGGCATATCTTCCAGCAGATCGCCGATCGTCATCGCCTGGGCTTGATCAATATCGTCCTGATCGAGCGTGCTGACGGCTTGGGGCGTGTCGATGGCCACCTTTTCTGCCCCTGCGGATATGACCATGCGGTCCAGGGTCATGCGCGTTGTTTCAGGCGCATCGGCTGCCTGCTGCGCCCAAAGCTCGGCGGGCACGGCGATCAGCACGGCGCCCATCAGAAGCTTTGCCTTGGTCTTCATCATCTTACCCCCTTTTGCATCTCGATGGGACATCAAGGGCCCCGAACGGCGCTCGGCTAACCAACAATGAATGATATTGCAAGTGAGTCGCATTAGATATATCAGGAAATCGAAAGGGGATTTTGATGAAATTGTCGCGACTTCATTCTGCCGCATGGCTTCCGATCATCTTGGGTGCTTCCACTGCCCAGGCGCACATGCCTTACGTGCTGCCCACCCAGTTCGATCTGGGCAAGGCTGACCATGTTACCGTTCAGTCGGCGTTTGCTGAGGATGCCTTTTTGCCTGAAGTTGCCATGCGTGACGCGCCCTTCCACTTGATAGGACCGAATGGAAAGCAACTTGCGATCGGCCCCGTCGCGCATTTGCGCGACATCAGCATGTTCGAAGCGGCGATCCCTGCGGACGGGACTTACCGGGTGACGAGCGGCCTTCGCGCCGGACGCAAGGGCAAGATGTTCAAGGCCGGGAATGACTGGAAAATGCGCGGCGAGGGTAGCGAGCCGCCTGCTGGCGCTGCGGAGGTCGACGTGCAGAGCATGACGTTGGCCGAAGCCTATGTCACACGCGGCCAGCCTACCCAGGTGGCGCTGAAGCCGACTGGCAAGGCCCTCGAAATCCAGGCCATGTCTCATCCCAATGCGATCGTCGCTGGAACAGATGCGAGCTTCACGCTGCTCTTCGATGGCGAGCCGCTGGCTGGCGCGGACATCGCCCTGTTCCGCAGCGCTGGCCTGTATGATGGGCGCAAGGTGGCCGCTCAGGTGAAGAGCGAATTGGATGGCCGCTTCGTCCTGAGACCGCAAGATGCTGGGACCTATCTGATACTTGTACGCCATCGCGCCGCCGCTCCGGCGGGGTCAGAAACGCCCTATCGCAGCTACACCTACACTTTGGCCTTCGACGCGGCCTGACCCTTTTTCAGCTAGAGGATATGATATGAAAATTCGGATCTTCCTGACCGCCGCCCTGCTCGCAGCATCGGGCACGGCGTTCGCCGCTCCGCATGAAGGATCGGCCTTCATCCACGATTATGATGCCGATCATGACGGGCAGGTCACCCGCGCTGAGTTCGACGCCGTCCGGACTGCTCGCTTCAAGGCGACGGATGCAAATGGTGATGGGTGGTTGTCCGAAGACGAATATGTCGGGGAATATCAGACCCGTCTCGAGCAGCAACTCGCGGCATCGGACCGTAGCGAGGAGAAGAAGGCAGAAGAGCGGCAGCGGCAGATGCGTCAGGCCAAAGTTCGCTTCGGCGTGCTGGACAAGGACAAGGACACCAGGATGAGCCGGGCGGAATATGACGCCTCTGGCACCCGTGCTTTTGCCGAGCAGGATGATGACAAGGATGGTGTCGTGAATGCTGCCGATGCGGCTGCCACTCGCGCGAAGCAACTCGCCGCACAGCAGAAAAACTAGCGTTACCCATGGCGGACTGAGAAAGGAGCAGAGTTGCAAGTGCGGCTCTGCTTCGCCTGGCGTCGCTTCTATTCAGGGCGACAGGTTTCGAGAGTTCAAGTGGGCAACGAGCATATCGACGGCGTGGGATAATTTCTCATCGAGAAGCGCAAGGAGCTTCGTCCAGCCCAGCATGTCGTTCAGTTCGCCAGGTCCATCCGATATGCCGCGCAGGCCCATGAGCGGGACAGCGAAGCGCTGGCAGGCCCGGGCAATCGCGAAGCTTTCCATGTCGACCATTTCCGCGTCTATCAGCGCATATTCCTCGCCCCCAACGATATTTGCGCCGGTTGAAAGGCGCGCGGTGGGGAGGTCGAGGGGCGTGTGCAACGGCAGATCGACGGGGTGATCTATGAACGGCGTCACGCCCTTGGCAAAGCCGAGGCGGGAAGCGTCCATGTCTCGCCAGGACACGCTGGCGACTTGATAGATCTCTCCCAACTGGCAGGTGCGGGACCCGGCTGATCCGAGGGAGACGGCGAGGTGGGGCAGAGAGTCCTGCTGGTGGAGGTGCTGAAGCGCGAGGCTGGTCGTAACGGCAGCTTCGATCGGGCCGACACCGGTCATCAGCGGTGTGAAGCGGGAGCGCAGATGCGGGCCATATTCGTCCTCGATCGCCATGATGAAGAGGACGCGATTTCCGGCGATTATTTCGCAATTTGGCAGGCCGGAGGGAAAATGCATGAAGAAAACCGTTAATTGCCGGGAAATTTGAGGAGGGCGGCGGTGGCGACGCCGTCGGCTTCGAGGGCGGCGCGGCCGCCAAGGTCGGGGAGGTCGATCGCGAAGAGGGCGAGGAGCAGGGTGGCGCCTTGTTCGCGGAGGAGCTGGGCGGCGGCGAGAGCGGTGCCGCCGGTAGCGATCAGGTCATCGACCAGGAGGACCCGGGTGCCCTGCCCTATCTGTCCTTCATGCAATTCGAGACGGTCCGTCCCATATTCAAGCACATAGTCGATGCCGACCGTCTTGCCGGGGAGCTTGCCCGGCTTGCGGATGGGCACGAAGCCGAGGCCCAGCGCATGGGCGAGCGCTGCACCGAGGACGAAGCCGCGAGCCTCTATGCCGACGACGATGTCAGCGTTCAGCGGACGCGCGATCGCGGCAAGTCTGCTGACGAGCGCGGAGAAGCCTTGAGCATTGGCCAGCAGCGTCGTGATATCGCGAAACAGGATGCCCGGCTTGGGGAAGTCGGGAATGGTCCGGACCAGCGCGGCGAGTTCATCGATATCCATGGCTACTCCCAATGAAAAAGGGGCGCGGTGTCACTCGACGCCGCGCCCCTTCCCTATTCATTCCTTCGGCCGAGCGGCGCTCAGGCGGCCTTCTTCTTGTCGGCCCAGATATTCTGGTAGGACATATAGGCCAGAGCCGTCGCGATCAGCAGGAAGACGATGGTTGCCAGACCCGCGCGGCGGCGGTTTTCGAGCTTCGGTTCCGCCGTCCAGGTGAGGAACGCCGCGACGTCCTTGGCCATCTGGTCAACGCTCGCCTTGGTGCCGTCACCATAGGTCACCTGGCCATCAGCCGTCAGCGGCGGCGCCATGGCAAGGTTCAGGTTGGCGAAGTAGGGGTTGTAGTGCAGGCCCTCCGGCGTCTTGGCATCCGGGAAGTGCTTGAGCAGTTCAGCCGGTTGCTTCTGATAGCCGGTGATCAGCGAGTAGACATAGGCAGAGCCGTCGTGACGTGCCTTGGTCATGAGCGAGAGATCCGGCGGGATCGCATTGTTGTTCGCCGCCGCCGCCGCGACATTGTTCGCGAAGGGCTTGGGGAAATAATCCGCCGGAACGGGCTCACGCGTCGACATCTCACCCGTCTTGGGATCGACGTCAGGCGTCTTGATCGCCCACTGCTTGGCGATCGCCTTGATCTCCGCCTCGTTGTAGCCAATGCCCGCGAGATCGCGGAAGGCCACGAACTTCAGGCTGTGGCAGGCCGAGCAGACTTCCTTGTAGACCTGGAAGCCGCGCTGCAGCTGAGCCTGATCGAACTTGCCGAGCGGACCGTTGAAGGAGAAATCCACATGCTTGGGATGCTTGTGGAATTCATGCTCCACCGTCTTGGCAGGCGGTTCGGAGACATAGGCCACCGCGCCCACCAGGAAGGAGATCAGCAGCCAGCCAGCAAAGAAGAGGCCGACGAGAAATGCGCCGATGCGAACCATGTTGATCTTGTCCCCTCTTAGCCGGCGTTCGACGGCTGCGGATCTGCGCCCATGCCGGGAAGCGCGTCCTGTTCGCCCTTGATGTTATGACGGTTGAGCACCGATTCCGTGATCGAGCCCGGCAGCGGCAGCGGCCGTTCAAAGCGCGAGATCAGCGGCAGGATGATCAGGAAGTGAGCGAAATAGTAAGCGCCCGCAATCTGGGAGATCATCACATAGGGTTCTTCCGCCGGAGCACCGCCGCAATAGCCCAGGATCAGCACGTCGATGATCAGGATCCAGAAGAACTTCCTGAAGGTCGGGCGATAGTTGCCCGAACGCACCGGCGAGGTATCCAGCCAGGGCAGGAAGAAGAGCATAAGGATGGCGCTGAACATCGCCAGCACGCCCAGCAGCTTCGCGGGGACGAAGAAGAAGTCCACGGTGAAAGCGCGCAGGATCGCGTAGAAGGGCCAGAAATACCATTCAGGAACGATGTGCGCAGGCGTCGAGAGCGGGTTCGCTTCGATATAGTTGTCCGGGTGGCCGAGATAGTTCGGTGCGAAGAACAGCAGGATCGAGAAGAGGATCAGGAATACGCCGACCCCAAACCCGTCCTTCGCCGTGTAATAGGGATGGAAGGGAACGGTGTCCTGCGGACCCTTCACTTCCACGCCGGTCGGGTTCGATGAACCCGGAATGTGCAGCGCCCAGATGTGCAGGATGATGACACCCGCGATCACGAAGGGCAGCAGGAAGTGCAGCGAGAAGAAGCGGTTGAGCGACGCATTGCCAGGAGCAAAGCCGCCAAGCAGCCAGGTCTGGATCGGTTCGCCCACGACCGGGATCGCGCCGAACAGGCCGGTGATCACCTTTGCGCCCCAATAGGACATCTGCCCCCAGGGAAGCACATAGCCCATGAAGGCGGTCGCCATCATCAGGAGGAAGATGACGAGGCCGAGCAGCCAGACCATTTCGCGGGGCGCCTTGTAGGAGCCGTAGAAAAGGCCGCGGAAGATGTGGAGATAAACGACGATGAAGAAGAAGCTGGCGCCGTTGGCGTGGGCATAGCGCATCAGCCAGCCTGCATTGACGTCACGCATCGTCTGTTCAACGGTGCCGAAGGCGACCAGCGTGTTCGCGCCATAATGCATGGCCATGATCACGCCGGTGACGATCTGGATCACCAGCGCGAGGCCGGCGAGAACACCGAAGTTCCAGAAATAGTTGAGGTTGCGCGGAACCGGATAACCGGCGCCGATCGCGTTGTAGACGAGGCGCGGAAGCGGCAGCTTCTCGTCGATCCACTGCATCGCGGGATGCTTGGGAGTATAATGCTCAGCCCAGGGAAAGCTCATGGTTTCTTACCTCAGCCTACGAGAATGGCAGTGTCGGAAGTGAAGCTGAACTTCGGCACTTCCAGGTTCTTGGGCGCGGGGCCCTTACGGATGCGGGCCGCCGTATCGTAGGACGAGCCATGGCAGGGGCAGAAATAGCCGCCAAATTCACCCTTGTTCTCACCCTCGCCCGCGCCCAGCGGGACGCAGCCCAGATGGGTGCAGACGCCCATGGTGACGAGCCACTGCTTCTTGCCATCCACGGTACGCTCTTCCAGCGACTGCGGATCGCGCAGCGAGGAAACGTCGACCTTATCGGCTTCGGCAATTTCCTTGTCCGTCAGATGGCGCACGAAAAGCGGCTGCGAACGGAAGGTCGTCTTGATCGCCTGACCCGGCTGGATCGCGGAAAGATCGACCTCGGTCGATGCCAGCGCCAGCACGTCCGCGCTGGGGTTCATCTGATCGACGAGCGGAATGACGACGGCGACAGCCCCGACCCCCGCGAAGCTTACTGCGGCGATATTGATGAAGTCGCGACGACGCACCCCACCTTCGCCGGATAGACCTTGGCTGTCCGTATGTTCAACGCTCGCCATGCACCTCAACCCTTGCAAAGACGTCCCTGATACCCGCCGCATTGCCGTTTCCGGCCCTGATTATGGAAGAGAGCCACGGCGCCCACGGAATATGGGCCCCGCCTTTCCCCCTGGCGTGGTTCGCGGGCCTGATAGACCCACTGTAGCTTCTTTGCCAACAGCAATTTGGCCATGGCTATGACAATTTGCCCTGCTGCTTTATGCGCGGGGCATGCGTATTGCCCTTTACCAACCCGAGATCGCGGGGAATGTCGGCGCCATCCTGCGCCTTGCCGCCTGTTTTTCCGTGCCCGTGGACATCATCATGCCGATGGGATTCGCCTTTTCCGACGCCAAGCTGAAGCGCGCCGCGATGGATTATGGCGCGGCGGCGGACGTGACTCGCCATGCGAATTTCGAGGCGTTCGACGAATTCCGGCGCAGGGAAGGCCGCCGCCTGGTGCTGATGAGCAGCCATGCTTCGCAGCCCCTTCCCGAGGTGCATTTCCAAAGCAACGACATATTGCTGATGGGTTCGGAAAGCGCGGGCGTTCCGGACGCCGTGCGGGACATGGCCGACCTGCGCGTGCGAATCCCGATGGCGGCGGGCTTCCGGTCCTTGAACATCGCCGTTTCCACGGGCATCGCGGTTGCCGAAGCCCTTCGCCAGACTGGCCAGTTTCCACAATGATCGAGATTTCGCGATGACATTGCACCTCAACCCCCAGCAGCAGGCCGCCCGTAACTGGTTCGAATCGCTGCGCGACCGCATCTGCGCCGAGTTCGAAGCGGTCGAGCGGGAAGCGGGAAGCGATGCTTCTTTCGTCTACACGCCATGGGATCGCGAAGCGCCGGGGCTGGCCCCGGGCGAAGGCGGCGGCGGCGTTCGCGGCGTGATGAAGGGCAGGATATTCGAGAAGGTCGGCGTGAATGTGTCGACCGTCTCGGGCGAGTTCGCCCCCGATTTCGCCAAGACCATCCATGGCGCGGGGGAAAACCCGGCCTTTTTCGCGACCGGGATCAGCCTGGTTGCGCACATGGCCAATCCGCATGTCCCAGCGGTGCATATGAACACGCGCTATCTGATCACGTCCAAAAGCTGGTTTGGGGGCGGCGCGGACCTCAACCCCCCCCTGCCCCGGGATGAGGACACGGCAAGCTTCCACGCGGCGTTCAAAGACGCGTGCGACGCGCATGACGCGGACTATTATCCCCGCTTCAAGGCATGGGCCGACGAGTATTTCTTCATTCCCCATCGCGGCGTCCATCGTGGGGTCGGCGGCATCTTCTACGACCATCTGGAGTGCGAGGATGATGCCGGATTTGAAGCGAATTTCGCCTTTACCCGGTCGGTGGGCGAGGCGTTCCTGAACGCCTTTCCCCCGATCGTGCGGCGGCGGATGGGCGAAAGCTGGAGCGAGGAGGATTATGCCCAGATGCTGGAATGGCGTGGCCGCTACGCGGAGTTCAACCTGGTGCATGACCGGGGCACGCTGTTCGGGCTGAAGACCGGGGGCAATGTCGACGCGATCCTGATGAGCCTGCCGCCGATGGCGAGCTGGAGCTGACTTCCATGCCGCTGACGCCGGTCGCCAATGACCAGATTGCGACGATTGTGACCTATCTGGAGATGGTGGAGCGCCCCCGGCCAGCGCCGATCCCGCCCGCTCCATTGCGGCTGGTGCCGTGGAAGACCCCTGCGCCGGATGCCTATCGCGCGCTGTTCCGGCGTGTGGGGGAGCCGTGGCTCTGGTTTTCGCGCCTCGTCATGAGCGATGCGGAACTGACGGCGATCATCCATGATCCGGGGGTGCAGGTCTTTGCGATCACGGATCCGCGGGGCGTGGAGGTGGGCTTGCTGGAGCTTGATTTCCGCGCGCTGCCAGACTGCGAGTTGAGCTTCCTTGGCCTTGTTCCGGGGCTGACCGGCAAGGGGTACGGGGCTTGGGTAATGGCGCAGGCCAAGTCGCTGGCGTGGCGCAAGGATGTGAGCCGCTTTTGGGTGCATAGCTGCACGCTGGATAGCCCGGGGGCGCTCGGCTTTTATCAGCGGGCGGGATTTGTCCCCTATAAGCGCGAGATCGAGACCTTTGCCGATCCTCGGCTTACAGGGCTATTGAGCGCCGATGCCGCGCCGCACGTGTCGATGCTGGGTCAGCCCGCCTCTGCCTGACGATAGAGCCGGGCGATCATGACGAGCATATAGACCTGCACCACGGTCGAGACGACCGCCGCCGCGACGCCGCCAACGAGCCGCGCGCCTTCCGCTCCGGCGACCAGGCGGCCGACCAGACCGAAGATGACCTGCGCGGCCGACCCGACGATGGCGGAGAGCAGCGTCAGTACGAGAAGGAAGCCGAACAGACGCCAGAAATGGCCGCGTGTGAGCGCCCAGCTGTGTCGAAGCGAGGCCATGACGCCCTCATTGCCGTCGATCACCACCGGATTGAGCAGCAGAAGGCGGACGCTGGCAAAGAGCATGACAGCGCCGCCGCCAGCCAGCAGTAGCATGACGAGGGCAGCGGCGATGGGCTTCGCCACCATGGAGAAGGCGACGACGACCATCATGCCGACAATGGCTATGGCAAGCAGGACGCCGATCACGACCAGGGCCGTGCCGAGCAGCACGGGCAAGCGGGAGAAGCTGAGCCGCAGCGCTTCGCCGACGCTGATGCCGGGCCTGAGCGCCAGGGCGAAGAGGGCGAGCGAGCCGAACCAGATGATGATGACCCCGATCAGCGTCGAAAGCATGAAGCTGGCCGGGATGTCGGGCATCGCGCCCTTGTCCATGCGCCATGTCGCGAGTTCGGGCGGGGTCATCTCCTGAAGGATGAGGCCGGGCAGCGCGACGAACAGCAGGGCGACGGGGAAGAGCAGGCTGCGTTCGCGCGCGACGAAGGCGACCGCTTCTTCCCATGCCTTGCCGATCGACATCGCCGTCATATCTTCGCCTTTTCCCGTACTGAAAATCGGGAGGAGACTTGATCGCTCCCCTCGCCCAAGTCAAGGAAGTGCCATGTCATCCTCTCCCCCTTCGCCGGCCGGGGCCGAACAGATCGAATGGCGGGTCGATTCGGCGCCGGTCGACTATCCGCATGCGCTCGCCGACATGGAGGCGCGGGCGGCGGCGATCTTCGAGGGCGAGGCGCAAGAGCGGGTGTGGCTGCTCGAACATCCGCCGCTCTACACGGCGGGGACGAGCGCCGATCCGGCCGAGCTGATCGACCCGCGCTTTCCGGTGCATGATGCGGGGCGCGGCGGGCGCTATACCTATCATGGGCCGGGGCAGCGGATCGGCTATCTGAACATCGACCTCAGCGCGCGTGGCAAGGATGTGCGCAATTTCGTCCACCACCTGGAAGGATGGATGATCGATGCGTTGGCGGACCTGGACATAGCGGCGCGGCGGGCAGAGGGGCGGATCGGCATCTGGGCCGATGACCTGGGCGGGCGCGAGGCGAAGATCGGCGCGCTCGGCATCCGGGTGCGACGATGGGTGACGCTGCATGGCTTTTCGATCAACGTCGATCCCGACCTGTCGCATTTTGGCGGCATCGTGCCGTGTGGGCTTGCGGAATATCCTGTCACGAGCATCGCGGCGCTGGGCAAGAAGGCGTCGATGGCCGATCTCGACGCGGCGTTGAAAGCGCACTTTCCCGCTTTCCTCGGCCGGTTGCGGCGCTGCGGCGCGGGGGTTGAGCAATGCGGAGCGGGCCGCTAGGGTCCGCGCCTACGCCGGGTGGGGGCCGCCGGGCATCACATGTTTGGGAGACCCGGATGCGCTGTGAAGCGAGGATGATCTTTACTGCCCTGCTGCTGACGGCAAGCGCCACGCTGGGGGCCTGCGGCAAGGACGACAAGACGAGCAACACGGTCCAGATGAAGGATCTGGAGGTCGTCGACGGCACGACCACCGACGCCATGACGGACCTGGACGGCGTGCAGAGCGAGGCGCCGTCTGCCGCCCTGCCCTCCGCCGGAGGCAATAACAGCGCCGCTGCCGCATCTCAGTCGGAACCCGCCGCTGCCAACGCAACGCGGGGCGAGGCAGAAGTGCTTTCGGATCAATAGAAGGAGCAAGGCGTTCAGGCGCAATACAGGCGCCATCGGCAAGGCATATGACAAGGAAAGCCCTGCCCGACCGTCGTTCATAAAGGCCGCCCTTCACAAAGGGCCATCCATAAAGGGAAAGTCATGCGATCCAGTTCCACCCTGCGCCGGATCTGTTCCGGGTTGATGCTTGCCGCCGCGCCGCTGCTGGCGCAGCCTGCCGCAGCCCAGTTCTTCTGGTCGCCGCCCGATTTCTCCGCGCCGCCGCTGACCGATGCCGAAGCGGCCACCGCACTGGGCCTGCCGGGCGCGACGGCGGAGGAAATCCGCGCTGGACTGGTATGGAACCTGCGCGCCGCGCTCAATGTCGCCGCGCTCCAGTGCCAGTTCGAACCCACGCTGCTGTCGATCAGCAATTATAACGCGATGATCGCGCATCATGACGCCGAGATGGATTCGGCCCAGTCGGTGCTGCTCGGCTATTTCCAGCGCACCGTCGGCAAGGGCAAGCCGGGCCAGGCGGCGTCGGACCAATATGGCACACGCATCTATTCCGGCTATTCGACGGTGCAGGCGCAGCGGGGCTTCTGCCAGGCGGCGGCACAGGTCGGACGTCAGGCGATCTTCGCCAATCGCGGCAGCCTGCATGAGGTAGCGCGCACGGGCCTGGGATCGATCAAGAAGTCGCTGGTGCTGGCAGGCGAGCAATTTTACGGCGATCCGGGCCGGAGCTTTGCGCTGACCCTGCCTTCGTTCGACAAGAAATGCTGGAAGAAGGACAAGCTGCGGCCGAACTGCCAGGCGGATTATGAGCAGAAGGTGGCGGCCAGGTGATGATGTGAGGGGCGGGGCTGTTGGGGCTCCGCTCTTTTTTGGTCTTGTTCGCGAGGACAATTAACCCGTTCGGGCTGAGCCTGTCGAAGCCCCTAACTTCCTTCCAAGAAGTAGAGCCCTTCGACAGGCTCAGGGCGAACGGAGGAGGGGTAAGTTCGACTGGCGGGGGGGGGCAGTTCGACCGCGACCTTTTACCGCAGCCCCAGATATTTGTGCGACTGAAGGCTCAGCCGCCATTTCGGGCGGGCCATGACGAGATCGATCGCCGCCTGCATGTTCGCCGCCGCGTCGGCGCTGTCGAGGGGTTGGATCAGCAGGTTATCAAAGGCCCAGCCTTCCATCGCTTCCACATCGCCGATGCTGTGTCCCCTGCCCGGTTGCGGCCAGACCAGTTTCAGTTCGTTGCCGCTGCGCTGGACGACATCGCTGCCTGCCTTTGGGCTGATGCAGACCCAGTCTATGCCGGGATGGGCCGGAATCGTGCCGTTGCTTTCGATGGCGATGATGAAGCCACGGGCGTGCAGCGTGTCGATCAGGGCATCATCGACCTGCAACATGGGCTCGCCACCCGTCATGACGATGTAGCGGCCTTCTTCGCCAGTGCCCCAAAAGGCGAGCGCCGCGTCGGCAAGCGCCTGCGCATCGGCGAATTTGCCGCCGCCTTCCCCGTCCGTGCCGACGAAATCAGTGTCGCAGAACTGGCACACGGCTTTGCGCCGGTCCTCTTCACGGCCGGTCCAGAGATTGCATCCGGCAAAACGCATGAAGACGGCGCGACGGCCGCTATGCACGCCTTCGCCCTGCAGCGTCAGGAACATTTCCTTGACGGCATAGGTCATCGACGAACCCCTTATGGCCTGACGGCGTAACGGGTGGGATCGGGCAGGCCCGCTTCCTCAAAGCCCTTGGACCGCAGGCGGCAGCTGTCGCAGAGGCCGCAATGCTGGTCGCCCGGCGCAGGATCATAGCAGGACCAGCTCATCCCCGCATCCAGGCCCAGCCGGTTTGCTTCCCGCGCGATGTCGGCCTTGCTCATATGCTGCAGGGGCGCGTTGATGCGGACGGGATGGCCCTCGACACCCGCCTTGGTCGCGAGCGACGCCAGATGCTGGAAAGCATCGATGAATTCAGGGCGGCAGTCGGGATAGCCGGAATAATCCAGCGCGTTGACGCCGATGAAAACATCATTCGCGCCCGAAACTTCGGCAAGGCCAAGCGTCAGCGACAGGAAGATCGTGTTGCGCGCGGGCACATAGGTGTTGGGAATGCCCGGCCCCACCCCGTCCTTGGGCACGGGCATGTCCGCCGTCAGGGCCGAGCCGCCGAACGCGGTGAGGTCGAGGGGGAGGACGATGTGCCGCCGCGCGCCAAGAGCGGTGGCGATGCGCGCCGCCGCCTGCAATTCGACACGATGCCGCTGATTATAGTCGATGGTGAGCGCGACCAGTTCATAGCCCGCCTCACGCGCAAGTCCGCCCGCGACCATCGAATCCAGCCCGCCCGACAGCAGGACGACCGCAATTTTGGGATCATTGGAAAGCATCGCGTTGCGCTACCCCTGCCGGAGCGCTGGCGCAAGCCGCCCGGTCAACGGCACGCCCCGATCCGCCGTCCTTCCATGCTGAAGGAAAAAGGTGCGCCCCCGGCGATCCCTTGGGATTGGATCTGGACCAGACGCGGCGTTTCGATGCGCAGGTCCGTGCGGCCGCTGCCCGCCCCGCCACATTCGTAGCTTACCACCACCCGCTTCGCGCCTTCGTCAACCGTCAGCCGCTTGCAGCTGTCGCGGCCATGGCGGAGCTGGATCAACTGGCGAATGGCGGTGAGGCAGATGCGGCGCACGTCGCCCTTGCCGCCCTCTTCCGTCCGTTCGCGCAATTCCCATTCCCCCGGCTCAAGGCCCCGAAGTGGTTGTTGTGCAAGCGCCTGAGACGCGACTGGCAATGTCGCGATCAACATCGCAGCGGCCGCACCCATGGCGCGCAGACCTGACGTCATTCGATAGCCCCCGTATTTCATCGCGGACTCCGGAAAAATCGGCTTGCCGTGCACGGCGGCGTCACCTTCCATGCACCCAAATGCGGCCTGTTGATAGCGCCAGCCCCCGCTAGAGCATCAACCTCCCCCGAAATCGTAACGGATTCGTGTCAGCCTTGCGCGAAGCTGTCCAGCGAAACCGGAAAGAGGCGGGAGCAAAAGGCGCAGTCGACACCGATAACCCCCTGGTCATCAGCCATGTGCGCCCGTTCTTCCGCCGGGAATCGGCCGATCACGCTGCGGATATGCGCAAGGTCGCAGCGGCACCCCTTGCTCAAGGGCACCGGCTCTGTGACGCGGACGACCTCTTCCTCATGGAAAAGCCGCCAGACGATGTCGGTCAGCGGCAGCCCTTCGTCGGTCAGTTCCTTGTCGCTCAGCGTGACGGCCAGCGCCTTCACATGTTCCCATTCGGGATGATCATGGCGGGTATGCAGGCGTTCGCGGCCAACCTCTCCCTCGGGAAGATGCTGAAGCAGCATGCCCGCGGCGAGGCACCCCTGCCCCGCATCATGGCGCGTGGCGATGCGCACGATGCTGGGGATTTGTTCGGACTGGAAGAAATAATGTTCCGCCGCGTCCGCCAGCGAATCGCCGTCGAGCGGCACGATGCCCTGATAGCGCTCACCCGTGACCGCCTGGTCGAAGGTGATGGCGAGGAAGCCCTTGCCGAACAAGCCAAAGAGCGTCGGGTCGGGGCCAAGCTCCGCCAGCCTGTCAGCATCGAACTTGGCGTAGCCGCGCACTTCGCCGCCCTTGTAATCTGCGACAAGCAGGCTGACGACGCCATGTTCGTTATGCGCCTGCAATGTGAGCTGGCCGCCCGCATCCTTGAGCGTCGAACCAAGCAGTGCGGCAAGGACGAGCGCCGAGGCGAGCAGCCGTTCCACGGGCGGCGGATAGGCGTGGGCGGCCAGCACATCGTCCAGCACAGGGCCAAGGCGCAGGATGCGGCCGCGCGCATGACGCGACGGGATCGTGAAACCCTGGGCCTGGTCGATATCGGCGGGTGCGTTCAAGTCAGGCTCCAAAATGAGGTATAAGGCCGTCTTATGAAAAACCGTCATGCTGACCGTGTTTCAGCATCCATTTCTACCCGCGCGGAGAGGCCTGCGGGGCACGATGGACGCTGACAAGCCCGGCATGACGACTAGAAATAACGTCGCCTCTGCGTGTTTCGCCCTAGATAGGACGCGTCACCCGAATCTCAACCAAGGCGGCCCGCTGCCCAGAGCAGCACGGACTTTTGCGCGTGAATGCGGTTTTCCGCTTCGTCCCAGATCAGCGACTGTGGACCGTCGATCACTTCGGGCACCACCTCTTCGCCGCGATGGGCGGGAAGGCAGTGCAGGAATTTGGCGTCCGGCTTCGCCTTGGCCATCAGCTCTTGCGTGACCTGATAGGGCATCATGGCCTTGAGCTTTTCGTCGGCATGCGGCTGACCCATGGAAATCCAGGTGTCGGTGACGACCGCATCCACCCCCGCCACGGCCTCGACCGGGTCGCGGGTGAGCGTGATGCCGGCGCCGAGGTCTTGGGCTTGTCTGATAAAGGCGTGGTCGGGCTCATAGCCTTCGGGGACGGCAATGCGCAGGTCGAACTTGAACAGGCCCGCTGCTTCGATGATCGAGTGCAGGACATTGTTGCCATCGCCGAGCCATGCCCATTGGCTGCCCGGCAAGGCAACGCCATGTTCGACCAAAGTCAGCAGGTCCGCCATGATCTGGCAGGGGTGCGACAGGTCGGTCAGTCCGTTGATGACAGGGACGGTGGCGTGCCGAGTCATCTCCTCGATCTTGGCATGATCGTCGGTGCGGATCATGATCATGTCGACCATGCGGGAAAGGACCCGAGCGGTGTCCGCAATGCTTTCGCCACGACCCAGCTGGCTGGTCGCGCCATCTAGGATGAGCGAGGTGCCGCCGAGCTGGCGGATCGCCATGTCGAAGCTGACGCGGGTGCGGGTGCTGTTCTTTTCGAAGATCATCGCAAGCGTGTGCCCGGCGAGCGGCGCGTCGGCATCCGCCTGACCCTTGGGCAGGCCCTTGCGCGCGGCTTTCCGGTCGATGGCGTCGGCGATCATGGCAGCGAGCGCGTCGGCGCCCGCGTCGGAGAGATTCAGGAAATGTCTGGTCATAATCAAACCCCTCAACTCGTTCGGGCCAAGCCTGTCGAAGCGCACTTCTCTATTCAAAAGAAGAGTGCCCTTCGACACGCTCAGGGCGAACGGAAGTTGGCTATGCCGCTTGCGCCTCCGCGAAGCTGCGGGCACCGGCGGACAGCTTCTCGATGCATTCGGCGACATGTTCCTCGCCGATCACAAGTGGCGGCAGGATGCGGACGACGTTCTGCCCTGCCGACACCACCAGCAGCCCATGATTGTCGCGCAGATGCGCCACGAAGTTGCGGGCGTCGGCACTGTCCTTCAGCTTGACGCCGAGCATCAGGCCAAGGCCGCGCACATCCTCGAACATGTCGTGATTGGGAATGAGCTGCTCCAGCGCGGAACGCAGGCGCGCGCCGATGCTGTTCACATGGTCGAGAAAGCCCTCGCCCAGCACTTCGTCCAGCACGGCCATGCCCACCGCCATGGCGAGCGGATTGCCGCCATAGGTGGAGCCGTGGGTGCCGAACACCATGCCCTTGGCCGCTTCCTCCGTCGCAAGGCAGGCGCCAAGCGGAAAGCCCGCGCCGATGCCCTTGGCGACGGCCATGATGTCGGGCTGCACGCCATATTGCTCATGCGCGAAGAAGGTGCCGGTACGGGCATAGCCGCACTGCACTTCGTCGAGGATGAGGAGCATGCCCTTCTCGTCGCAGAGCTGGCGCAGGCCGGAGAGGAACTCCTGGGTCGCGGGCGTCACGCCGCCTTCGCCCTGCACGGTTTCGACGAGGAAACCGGCGGTGTTGTCATCGACGGCAGCCGCGGCCGCTTCCAGATCGTTGAACGGAACGACGGTGAAGCCGGGCAGCAGCGGTTCGAAGCCGTCGCGCATCTTGGGCTGGCTGGTGGCCGAGATGGTCCCGAGCGTCCGGCCGTGGAAGGCGTTGTCGAAGCTGATGATCTTGTGCCGGTGCGCCTCGCCATTGGCATAATGGTAGCGGCGCGCGGTCTTGATCGCGCATTCGACCGCTTCCGCGCCCGAATTGGTGAAGAAGACCGTATCGGCGAAAGTCGAATCGACCAGCCGCTGTGCGAGCTTTTCGCCAAGCGGCATGCCATAGAGGTTCGACGTGTGCATCAGCGTCGCGGCCTGATCCGCGATCGCCTTCACAAGCTTTGGATGACCATGGCCGAGCAGATTGACCGCGATGCCGCTGGCGAAGTCGAGATAACGCTCGCCACGCTCGCCGATCAGATAGCAGCCCTCGCCTCGCACCGGGCGGACATCGCACCGGGGGTAAACGGGCATGAGCGGCGTAATCGACATGGTGGCCCTCCCTTCGCTGGGCTGATGAAAAGTCTCAAAACGCAAAAAGGCGGCCCCCGCCGGGCCGCCCTTTGCGAGCGCTGCCTATACTAGCGGCGCTCAGGTGGTGCAAGCACCCTCTCGCCTGAGACCCCAGCGTCCGCCGGGATGACGGGGAATTACCCGATCTGGTTCCAGGCGTCGGCGATTTCCGCGATGATGTCGCGGGCCTGCTCGGCATGGTCGGGCGAGCGTTCCTTGGCGCTCAGCAGCAGCAGGCGGCGCGCTTCGCGGTAGATTTGGGCGAGGCCCATGGCGATGTCGCCGCCCTTGTCGAAGTCGAGGCTGGATTCGAGCGCGATCAGGATCGACATGGCGCGGGCCTGCTTGTCGGACACCTTCAGGCGGTCATTGTTGCGCTCGGCAAGCGCAGTGGCCTCAAGGGCGATCAGCAGCTCGTCGAACAGCACCTTGACGAGCGCATGGGGCGTCGCGCCTTCGATCCGGCTGCCCGAATGAACCGCTGCATAGCCGCGCGCCGCGCGATTGCCTGCATAGCCCTGAGAATAGAACATCTTATCTGACCCCTGTTATCAATTATCGCTTTTGGTCCACATGGCGACCTGCTGCTCAAGATAGGTCTGTGTCGCCTTGAACGCGGAAAGCCGCTTTTCCATGTTGGTGTAGATTTTGGAGAGCTGTGCCTGGTAGTCCGTCATCTGCTCGTTCAGCTTTTCCAGCTGCTCAGTGAGATTTTCGGCCAGCTTTTCATATTTGGTCTTGGCGGTGGCGAGCGGGCCGTCCTTCTGCTGGATCTTGTCGCGCACGCCGTCCATCAGCCCTGCGAGGCCGGGGGTGGTGTCCGACTTGACAGCCGGATTGAGCATCTGCGTGATCCCGGCCGCGTCGGCGGTCAGCGCCTTGTCGAGCGCGGCGGTGTCGAGCTTCAGCGTGCCGTCGCGATTGGTGCTGACGCCGATCGAAGACAGAGTCGTGTAGGCCCCGCTAGGCGCGAGCACCGCCGAGGTCATCTGGGACAGCTGCCGCTTCATGTCGCGAACAGACGCTTCGCCGTTCAGCGCGCCAGCGGTGGAGGGGTCCGATCCCTTTGCCGTGGCGGTGTTGAGCGCCTTCATCAGCGTGTTGTAGGCGTCGACGAACTCGACCATCAGGTCGCGCATCGTGGTGGTCGGCTGCGTCGTCGCCAGCGTCACGCTGGTGCCCTGCGCGGCCTTGTTGAGGTCGATGCGCAGATGGGCGATCGCGGTGTCGATGGTGTTGCTGCTGTAGCGCTGCTCTACCCCGTCAAGGCGAATGATCGAATCCTGCGCCTGCACCTGGCGCGTCATGCCGCCAGTCGTGCCGTCCCAGGTGAAGGCGTCGAGCGCGGCATTGGCAGGTGATGACGTATTCGTGAAGGTAAAGCTGTTCGCGGCCCCGGTCGCGCCCTTCATCACAAGGCGCGTGCCCTGATTGTCAGTTATGACGCTGGCCGTCACGCCTGCGCCGGACGCATTGATGGCGGCGGCAAGATCAGCATAGGTTGCGCCCGCAGCGAGCGTGATCGGAACGGCAGCGCCATTGCCCACCTTGAGCGAAAAGCTGCCTGCACCGATAGGGGTGGAGGCGGTTGCGTTCGCGGCGATAGCCGATGAGATGGTCTGCGCCGCGGCGAGTTGGCGCACTTCAAGCTGAGCAGGAAGCTTGGGCGTACCGCCGGGCAGCAGGCTGACCGCCGCGATGCTGGGATCGTTGGAGGCGGGGTTGCCCGCATAGCCGGTGCCCGCGAGCAGGCTATTGAGCGCGTCGGCAAATGTGTCGAGCGAACTGGAAGCAGAGGCAAGCGCGGAAATACGCGCATTATTGGCGCTCTGCCGGTCGGCGATCATCTTCTGCTTCGGGTCGCGCGCGGCGCTCACCAGGCTGGTGACCAGCGCCCCGGTATCAATGCCGGACCCGATGCCGAGCGCTGTCGAAATACTGCTGCTTACCGAAGTCATCGTCCGTCCTTTCGAGGATGAGAACGGCTCTAGGACGAAGACCTTTAGGAATGATTTTCATGAGGAAAGGAAAGACCGCGCTTGACGATCTTCCCTCAATGGTCGGTCGAAAGCAGTTGATCCACCGTTCCACGCTTGAGATGGGCCTGCGCAGCGTGCGCGTAGCTCGCCTGTTCCGCAATGCGCTTGCCCAGCGTCACGGCGCTTTCCACCGCTTCCTTCGAAGCGGGCGGCAAGGGCACGAGGATCATGGGCGCAGGCAGCAGCGTCTGGATTTCCGCTTCCGCGCCTTCCACGGTCGGCGTGGCCGAGGCCGATCGCAGTTCCGCCAGGATGTCGGCCACGCGCGCATGCACCTTGGCATATTCGGCCGCGCTGGCGAGATCATCTTCGGAAAGGCCCATATTCGTACCGCCGTCCTGCGGCTTGCCTGCTGGCGTATCCATGCCCTGCTGGGCAGCTACAGGCTGGACCGCGGGCACGGCCGAAGGCGTTCGGGAAGACACCCGATCAACCTGCGTTAAGTCGCTCCGCGAAGCATATTCGTTCATGACGCACCATCCTAATGCGTCCCCATGAATATATTACGGCCAGCAATGCCTAAGATTTAGTTCACCGTGAGGATTTTTCTAAAGCTTCTGTCCGTCAGCATCGAAGCGCAGGTCGTCGGGGACGCTGATGAAGGGCCGGTCGATCTCGCCGGCCATGCGGTTTTCGACGCGGAATACGAAGGCAAGGACGGTCGCGACAGCCATGTAGAGCCCTTCATTGACGATCTGCCCGGCGCGCGAAGTGAAGTAGATGGCGCGGGCAAGATCGGGATATTGAAGGACCGTCACGCCATTCTGGTCGGCAAGCTCGCGAATGGCGGCGGCGATCGCGTCGCAGCCCTTCGCCACCACGACTGGCGCGGCATCCTGCCCCGGCTTGTAGCGCAGGGCGACGGCAAAGTGGGTCGGGTTGGTGATGATCACGCTGGCTTCAGCCACCGCCTGGCGCGTCGATCCGCTCAGCACCTCGAACTGGCGGCGGCGGATATGGCCCTTGAGTTCCGGCGAGCCTTCGCTTTCCTTATGCTCGTCCTTGATGTCCTGCTTGCTCATGCCGAGGCGTTTCGAACGCTGCATGATTTGCGCGGGGACGTCGATACCAGCGATCAGGAACAAGCCGCCCGCCATGACGAGGCAGGTCATGATGAACATGTTGCCCAGTTCCGACATGGCGGGAGCAAGGCCCGACGAACCAAGGCCGATGATCGCGGTCAGCCGGTCCCAGATCAGCCAGACGCCGATGGAGCCGAGCAGCGCGACCTTGGCGATCGACTTCATCAGCTCGATAAGGCCCTGCATGCCGAAGATGCGCTTGAGGCCCGCTGCCGGATTGAGCTTAGACGCCTTGGGCGCGAAGGCGCCGGGGCGGAAGCCGAGCGAGCCCAGGATGGCGGGGCCTGCGATGGCGGCGAGCGTCGTTGCCAGCAATATGCCGCCGACCGGCAGGGCGATGCCGGTGAGCAGGCTCATGCCCCGCGCGGCGGGCGCGAAGTCCATGATGTCCTCACGCCGGAAGCGCAGCGCCTCTATCAGCATCTGCGAGAGGGATTCGACGACGGAAGGTCCCGTCACCGCTATCCAGCCGATCCCCGCCATCACGACCAGAGCGGTCGCCAGTTCCTTGGACTGAAGGATGTCGCCCTTCTTGGCGGCGTCCTGCAATTTCTTCTGTGTGGGCTTTTCGGTCTTTTCGCCGCCGCCATTGTCGCCAGCCATGTCAGCGGCCCTCCGCGATCGACTGGGCCTGGTCGAGCCCGGACTTGAGGGCGGCGGTCAGCCCCTCACCCATCACCGGCGCGGCGATGGCAAGCAGGATGAGGCCCGCCATGACGGCGACGGGCATGCCTACCGCGAAGAGGTTCAGCGACGGCGCGCTGCGGGCGAGCATGCCCATGATGATCTGCACCAGCACCAGCGCGAAGCCGACGGGGAGCGCAATGGTGAGGCCCGCGCCCAGGAGCGCGCCCCCGAACTGCACCAGATGCCACACCGCATCATTGCTGAGCATCGCGTCTCCGGGTGGCAGCGCCTTGTAGCTTTGCACCACGAAGCTGGCGAGCATCAGATGGCCGTCCATGCCGAGCAGCAGGAAGGTGGCGAGGATCGACAGGAATGTGCCGACCGCCTGGGTCGCCTGCCCTGAGGACGGATCGACCATGGCGGCGAAGTTCAGGCCCATGGTGTTGCCAATCGCCTCGCCCGCAACGAAGGCGGCGGCATAGCCGATCTGCACCGCAAAGCCCATGGCGAGCCCGGCCAGCACCTCGCCCATGACGAGCATCACGCCCGCGAAACTGGCAATGCCGTCCTGCGGCAGCTGGATTGTGACGCTGTTGAGGGCGGCGAGGCCAAGCGCAAGCGAGAGGATGAAGCGCAGCGGCAGCGGCACGGAGGGCGCGCCGAATACGGGCGCCGCGATGAAGGCCGCGCCCGGACGGATCATGGCGATCAGCCAGATCCAGAGCTGCGTCTCCACATTCGCGAAGCCCGGCGCGATCATTGGAGCAGGTCCGGGATGCGTTCGAATATCTCGCGGGTGAAGTCCGCGATGAGGACAAGGATCGACCCGCCAAACAGCACCAGCATGCCGCCCACGACAATGATCTTGGGGATGAAGCTCAGCGTCTGTTCGTTGATTGAGGTGGCGGCCTGCACCATGCCGATGAGGACGCCAGCGATCAGGGCCGGGATCAGGATGGGCGCGGCGGCGAGCGCCGTGATCCAGAGCGCCTGTTGAGCAAGGCCCATGAAGAAGTCGGCGTTTTCCATCGGCCTACCCCCTCATCTCCATCTGGAAAGTGGAACCGTTCATGTCGCGAACGACCCGGCCAGCGACCCCATGGTCAGGGCCCAGCCATCCACCAGCACGAACAGCAACAGCTTGAACGGCATGGAGATGATCGTCGGCGACAGCATCATCATGCCAAGCGCCATCAGCGTGGAGGCGACAACGAGGTCGATGATGAGAAACGGCAGGAAGATCATGAAGCCGATCTGGAACGCCGTCTTCAGTTCGCTCGTGACGAAGGCGGGGAGCAGGATCGAGAAGGGGATGTCGGCGGGCGAGCGAAAGGCGGGCGCTTCGGCGAGGTTGGCGAAGAGCTTCAGATCCGTCTCGCGCGTCTGCTTGGCCATGAAGCCGTGCAGCACCTTGCCCGATCGGCCGACCGCTTCCTCGATGCTGATCTGCCCCTTGCCATAGGGGTCGAAGGCCTGCGCGTTGATCTGGTCGATCGCGGGGCGCATCACGAAGAGGGAGAGGAAGAGCGAAAGGCCCACCAGCACCTGATTGGGCGGGGTCTGCTGCAATCCCAGCGCCTGGCGCAGGATCGACAGGACGATGATGATACGGGTGAAGCTGGTCATCATGAGCACAAGCGACGGCAGCACCGACAGCAGGCTCATCAGGACGAGGATCTGGAGCGACAGGGACAGCGGGCGGCCGTCGCCCGAAATCGCCCCCATCGCACGGGTCAGCGCGCCGCCATTGTCGACCGGCGCCGCGGGTGCGGCCTGCGCGGCTGCCTGGGCGAGCGCGGGTTCAGCCAGCAGCAGCCCAGCCGTCAGCGCAAGTCCGCCGATCAGCAGCGCGTTAGCGCGCACGATAGGGATCGCCTTCCGCGATCTTTTCGATCCGGCCGCGCGTGACGGACAGCAGTATCTTCTTGCCCTCGAACTCGACCACGGCGAGCTTGCCGAAGGTGCCGAGCGGGAGCGCTTCGAGCATCTTCAAGGATCGGCCGTCCTGCCCTGCGATCATGCCGGGCTGATATTTGCGCCAAAGCCACAGCGCGCCGAAGGCCATGCCGCCGACCAGCGGCAGGAGGATCAGCAGTTTGACGAAATACCAGAACATGAGGGCCGGTCCGCTATCATGGTTAACCGCCCTTCCGAATCAGAAAGATCGGCGCGCAGCAAGGGAAAAAGGATGGCGGCGCGATCAACCGCGCCGTTCGACCCCAGCCAGGCGGCTTTCGGCAGCTGCGATGTCGACGATGCGAATGCCGTAACGGCCATTCACCGTCACCACCTCGCCCTTCGCGATCAGCGCCCCGTTGACCATGATGTCGAGCAGATCATCGGCCTGACGGTCGAGTTCCACGATGCTGCCTTCGGCCAGATCCATGACCTCCGCCAGGCGCAGCGACGTGGAGCCGACCTCCACCGACATACGGACGGGAATGTCGGCCAGAAGGCGGAACTGGGGATTGCTGACCATCCGGCTCAATCCGTTGTCGGCAAAGCCGTCCATCCGCGGCGCTTCGCTCATGTCGCTCATTGTTCAGGTCCCTGTAAAAGCTTTTCAATCTGGAATGCGGCGCGGCCGTCCTGTTCGCCGATCGATCCATGAGCGACGATGCGGTCGCCCACGATCAACGGCAGGCTGCGGCTGATATTGACTGGAATGATGTCGCCGGTCTTCAACTGCATGAGGTCGGCGAGCGAGAGATTGGGGCGCGCCAGCACGGTGCGGGCGGGTAGGCGGATGTCGCGCATGCGATTGGCGATGCGCGCCTGCCACACTGGATCGACGCGCTCCTCGTCCACCGGAGCCTTCGTCCCCATGAGCGGCTCCACCGCGCGCAACGACGACAGCGGGTAGAGGAGGTCGATCGGCCATTCCTGATCACGCGCGATGCTGAGCATGAAGCGTTGCAGCACCATCTGCTCGCCGGGCTGCGCGGCGGATGCGAAGCCGATCCCGGTTTCGCGGATGACGAGGCCGATTTCCAGCGGCAGGATGTGGGTCCACCCTTCCGAAAGGCGCGCGATCACGCCTTCTGAAATGCGGCTGATCAGCCGGTCTTCGGTCGGGGTGAACTCGCCCCGCGCGGGCAGCGGGCGATTGCCGAGGCCGCCGTAGAAGCAATCGACCAGCGTGGAGATCATGGCTGCGTCCATGCGCAGCAGCATCTGACCCTTTAGCGGCGCGATGCGATAGACGCCGATGCTGGAAAAGGTGGGCACTTGCGCCGACCACTGGCCGAAATCCAGCACTTGCGCGTCGAGCATGGCGATATGCGGGCGCACGCCCGAGATTGGCTCGAACAAGGCGCGCAAACGCCGGCCGAGCTTTTCGCCCAGCCGGTCGAGCCCGGACAGCAGCTGTGGTGTCTGCGATTCCCCGCGCCCGAAAGCGTAGGTCTGAACGTCGTTCATCATAGTCCCCTGCCCTAGCGGGTCAGGGGACTTCCCGACCTTTCAGGCACCCCTATTGAATAACGAAATTGGTAAAATAAACGTTATCGATGCCGCCATAGCCCGTCTTTTGCTTCAAAACATCGTTGATAACGCCCTTGATCCGGCCCTGGAGCTGCCGCTTGCCTTCCGGCGTCGCTAGCATCGCTTCGGGCTGTTGGGCGAGCAACATCAGCACCTGACTGCGAATCGCCATCTCGTGCGTCTTGATCGCCTCGATCACGCGCAGGTCGTAATAGGTGGATACCGCCACCGAAATCTGGGCGAAGGCGTCGGTGTCCGACATGTTGGAGGTGAAGGGCGCCTGCAACTGGAAATAGGTCGCCTGATAGGCCGCCGGATTGGCGGGCGTGGGAAGGTCGATGCCCTTGCCCGGATGCGCGGGCGCATGGCCCCCGCCGCCGCCTTCACCATGCCCTTCGCCGCCCATGCCATGAGCCTTCGCGACTTCCTCGGCGCTCTCGCCCGCAAGGACGAGGACTGGCTTGTTGGGATCTTCCTTGGGGCCCTCTTCCTTGGCGCTGAAGAAACCGGCCGCGTAGAGCCCGCCAGCCGTGCCCGCACCACCCAGGACAAGCGCGGCGGCGGCCAGCAGGATCATCTTCATGCCCCCGCCCTTTTTCTTCTTCGCCTTTGCCTCGTCGCTCATCTGCCGGTCCCCCGAAAATCCTGAATCTTAAGCGTAACGCGCGCGCGCCCGGCCATGGGCGGCAGGCTGCGCGTCCGCATGGTTAAGAACGGCAGGATCGCCGGAGCCTTTAGGGCCAAAGCCGTTATTTTCGCGCCCCTGCCAGCGATTTTGCTGGCCTTGGGGCTGGCCCATATTCTGGCCGTTATTCTGCGCCCAGGCGGAGCTCTGAGAGCCTTGCTGCGACTGTTGTTGCTGCTGCTGAGACGATGACTGGCCGCCTGTTTCGGCGCGATGCGCTTCAGCCACCGCAGGCGCGCGTTCGACCTTCAACTCGGCGATGCGAACGGCAGCGAGGCCCGCGTCCAGCTTCAGCCGGTCGCTATCCTGCCGCAACGCCGCCTCCGCCGCCTCACTGGCAACGGTCAGGCTGACTGCGGCGCCGTCCGTGTCGTGGCGAATGTCCACCTGCACCGCGCCCAGATGCTGCGTATCGATCTGGAACCGTCCCTGCGCGCCGTTTGCCGACAGCCCTGCAATGTCACGAGCAAGCCCGTCGATCCACTGGCCGGAAACACCCATGTCGACGACCTGAGCGCCGAGGCTGGCAGACAAATCGGGCGATGGCGAAGCGGGAACTGCGCTTGGTACGGACAGGCTGGCGGTTTGCGGAGCCGTGACCGGAGGAGCAGCGGGAGCTGCATCAGGCGACGGCGGACCGACGGACGATTCCAATGCCGGTTCGGCTGAACGCACGGGCGTTTCGGCTTTCGCGTGCGCAGCGGCGGAAACCTGTTCGCCGACGCGAATGGGCGCGCCGGTCTGGCGCGCGGCCACCTGTTCACGCACGATTGCCAGGAGAGCGATCGCTTCCGCCTTCACCGGCTTGCCGTTGAGGACCGGCGCTGCGGGCGATACGCCTTCGGAGGCTGGGCTTTCGCCTGCAGTAGCCTTCAAAGGCGCGTCTGGAACCGCCGAGGATATCTTCCCCTCGCCGCGAGCGTGGCGCTGGTCTGGGGCGATCCTTTCAGGGTCGCTTTGGATTGGCGCAGGACGGGGCGTAGGCGCAGATGACATGGGAGCCGTGATAGTCGGTGCCACATTGGGTGCGGCAGCTACAGGTTCGGAGCCGTCTGCTGATGCATCGGTTACAGGTTCAGGATTGACCGGCGGAACGGCTTCAGCTGCCATGACGGGCTGCGGCACTGGAGCCGTAGGCGCAGGGTCCTGCTCCGTCCGTTCGACCTTTGCCTTATCCTTGGGCGAGGATTTGGTCTCCACCGGCTTGGTTTCGACCGGCGAGGCTTCCGCCATGACGGGAATGGAAGGCCCGGGCGCAGGCTCATCCTTGTGAGCGGCAGGATGGGCCTTGGGCGACTGGGCAGGCTTAGTCCCCTTATCCGGTACTGCGGCTTCCGGCTGGACGGGTGCTTCACCCAACGCATCTGGCGCAGGGATGGGTGCTTCGTCCGGCAAGCTTGTCTCGGACTGCGCCTGGGAAGGCGAAGGCTCAACCTGTGGCTGCTGCTCCACCGGAACATCTGCAGCCTGCTTGACGAGCCCGAGCGCTCGGCCGGGCGGCAATTGCGACGGCAAGGATTTGCCGGCGGCAACCGCTATGGCAAGCCCGTGCGGGACGTGGCCCTGCGCAGGCGTGGCCGCGGGCGGAGCCATGTTCATCGGAAGGCCGGAGGGAGCGGTAGCGGTGTCCTGCTGTTCAATGGGCGGGGCATCGGCCGCAACGGGCGGCACAGCTGGTCCCTCAATCTGCGGCAGGGCCGGAGCAAGGGCGGTCTCTTCCGCCATCGTGCCGTTGAAGAGCGCGGCGAAATCGGCCGTCTCGCCTGGCGTGGCAGGCTGAACCGCCGCTACGCCCGGCACGGCCGAGGAAAAGAGCAGTGCCTTCAGGCTGGAAAGCATGTTCATCTCATAGGTCTCCCGTCCGCTGCATCCGGCGGTAGCGCGGCAGGGCCGCCAGCTTGTTTTCCCGCCATTCCTCCAGGTCCGCGCGTGCGCGATCCTTGAGCTTTTCGGCGACCTCGCGATCCCGATTGGCCGCAAGGGTCAGGCCTTCCTTGGCCTCTACCTTGCGGCGCGCATCGTAGAGCGCGCCATCCAGCTGACGGCCAGCCTGCTCAAGCCGGCCAGCAAGTTCCTGCATCGCTGCAAAATTCGCGCCAGTTGCCATGCCGGGGTCGGAAAAAAGATCGTTCCGCACCTTGCGCAGCCGGTCGGCATTGCGTTCGATGCCGTCTGCCTCGTCACGGGCACGGGCCGTTTCAGCGACAGCCATGGCATGTTGCACATGGCGGACGCGCAGCACGCGGTGGCGCGTCTTGAGCGCGCCCTTCATGCGCCGAACTCAGCGATGAGAGCACCAGCGCTGGTGTCGAGGTCGATCCGGCTTTTCTGATCCTGCCGGATGAAATCGAGGATTTCCTGGCGGCGTTGCACGGCTTCGTCGATCACCGGGTCATTGCCCGGGCGGTAGGCGCCCATCAGGATCAGGTCGCGATTTTCTTCATAGGCGGCCCACAGGCGGCGGTAGGAGGCAGCGGCCATGCGATGATCGTCCGGCACCACGTCAGCCATGACGCGCGAGAGGGACTTGCCGATGTCGATGGCGGGGAAGATCGCCTGTTCCGACAGATGGCGCGAAAGGACGAAATGGCCATCCACGATCGCCCGGGCGGCGTCCACGATCGGATCGTCGGTGTCATCGCCGTCCGCCAGCACGGTGTAGAGCGCGGTGATCGAGCCGCCGGTGCGGGCATCCACCCCTGCCCGTTCCACCAGACGGGGGATCAGCGCAAGCGCGGAGGGCGGATAGCCCTTCATCGCGGGCGGTTCGCCGAGCGCAAGGCCGATCTCGCGCTGGGCATGGGCGCAGCGGGTCAGGCTGTCGATGAGGAGCAGCACCTTCTTGCCGCGCGCGCGGAAATATTCGGCGATGGCGGTGGCCCGCGCGGCGGCGCGCAGGCGCAGCACCGGGGGATGATCGGCGGGCACGGCGACGACGATGCTCTTGTGCATCGAATTTTTGAGCTTGGTTTCCAGGAAGTCGCTGACCTCGCGGCCGCGTTCGCCGATCAGGCCCGCGACGACGATGTCGGCTTCCGCGCCTGCGATCATCTGGCCCATCAGGACGGACTTGCCCACGCCCGATCCAGCGATGATGGCGATGCGCTGGCCGCGCCCGGCGGTGAGCAGCGCGTTGACCGCGCGCACGCCAAG
The DNA here is from genome assembly GCF_905120495.1 of Sphingobium sp. S6. Classification (NCBI taxonomy): domain Bacteria; kingdom Pseudomonadati; phylum Pseudomonadota; class Alphaproteobacteria; order Sphingomonadales; family Sphingobiaceae; genus Sphingobium; species Sphingobium sp. S6. Next base: position 1,253,711 of record NZ_CAJHOG010000001.1, read on the forward strand.
GTCGAACGGTTCGGTCACGCGGCCCCGGTCGAGGACATTGCCCTTGACGCCGTTGAGCGGCCAGCTGCCGCCAGCGATAATCGGTCCCTTGCGGTCGAGCGGCTGGCCCATGGCGTCGATGACGCGGCCGATCAGCCCCTCGCCCACCTGCACCATGTTCGCCTGGCTGTCCGGTTCTACCCGTGCACCATTTTCCAGCGGTGCGTCGGCATCCAGCGGCACGAGCAGCGTCTTGTCGCCGCGAAAGCCGACCACCTCGGCGCGGCAGATGGTGCCGTCCGACGCGATCACCCGCGCGCCTGCGCCGATCGGCTTGCGAAAGCCCGTGACCTCCAGCATGCCCGCATCGTGGCTGACGAGACGGCCGACGTGACGGGGTGAACGGTTCTGGACCTGGAGATGGTCGAACAGGCTTTCCGCCTGGGCAAGCGATGCCTTGATCATGCCCAAACCCCCTTCATGAACGGCCTTCCATGTCGTCCATCAGCGCACGCAGGCGCGACAGGCGCACGTCCGGGCCATCCTCGATCCAGCCGTCTGCGGTTTCGAGCCGCACGCACCCGCGATGCATGGCGGGATCACCGACCAGCTTCACGCCGATCGTTTCGCCTTCCAGCATGGCGACATCGTCGGGATGCAAGTGCAGCGCGCTCTTGTCCTCATTATCCTCGATGAAAGCGGCGACCGTGTCGCAGCGCTGGACGAGCCGCTCCAGATCGATCTCGACCTCGCCGACAATCTGTTCGACCAGCCGGACGACCGTGGCCGACAACATGGTGGACAGCATGCCGCTGGGCGCGGGCGAAAGATTTTCCAGTGCTTCGGCGAGGCGAGCGCGTGCTTCGGCATCCGCGGCGGCGGCGTCGCCGACCACCCGGCATCCTTCATCGAAGCCGAGCGTGAAGGCCTCCATCCGGGCCTGCTCGATGATGTCCTCGTCGGTCATGGCGGGCGCGGCATCGTGCATCGTCCTGCCGGGCGCCGGGGCCGCGTCGGAATAAAGGCTGCGGAAGCTGCCGTTTTTTACCTGCCCCATGCCGCCCAAGGGGATGCTGGATGCGTCCCGGCTGCTGCTTGCGTCCCAGACCTTAAACAAAGTCGTTCCCCTTGCCGCCGAGCATGATGGTGCCAGCGTCGGCCATGCGACGCGCGGTGGCGATGATCAGCTTTTGCGCCTCCATCACCTCTGCCAGGCGAATGGGTCCGCGTTCCTCGATCTCGTCGGCGATCGCCTGCGCGGCGCGGGCGGACATGGCGCCGAAGATCTTGCCCTTCAGCATCTCGTTCGCGCCCTTCAGCGCCACGACCAGCACGCTGCTGTCGATGGTGCGCATCAGCGTGCCCATATTCTTGTCATCCATGTCGATCAGGTTATCGAACACGAACATCTCTTCTTCGATGGTCTGCGCGATCATCTTGTCGCGCTTGGCCACCGCCTTCATGATCCGCTGTTCATTTTCCTTGCGGACATTGTTCATGATCGCAGCCGCCTCGATCGTCCCGCCGCGCTGGGACGCCGCGCCCTGCTTCTTGGCCGTGGAGCCACGCAGCAACAGCTGTTCCAGGTCATCCAGCGCTTCGTTCGACACCGGACCCAGGGTTGCGATGCGATAGACGATCTCTTCCTGATATTCGGCCGGAAGCAGTTGCAGCACATCAGCGGCGACGGGCGCTTCCAGATGGGCGAGCACGATCGCCATGATCTGCGGATGCTCCGCCTCGATCAGGGAAGCCACTTCCTTGGCGTCCATCCACTTCAGCATTTCAAGCTGGGTGGAGCGGGTCGGCGGCGTGATGCGCGCCAGGATGGTTTCGGCGCGTTCCTCGCCCAGCGCCTTGGTCATCGCGCCCCGGATGTGACGGGTCGCGCCATAGCCGATGGTGGTGCGCTTCTTCGCCTTGGTGACGAAATGGTCGAGCGCCTCGTTGACTTCCTCGACCGCCACGTCGGCGACGTCGTACATCGCGTAGCCCAACTGGCGGACCTCGTCGGGTTCGAGGCGCGAGAGGATCTGCGCGGCCTCATCCTCGTCGAAGAGCATCAGCAGGACGGCGGCGGCGGCGCTGCCCTTGATGGCGGCGGGAGCGGTATCGACCTCAGCCATTGTCCTTCTTCCCTTCCTTCAGGAGGTCGCGGACGACAAGGGCGGCACGATCCGGGTCCTGCTTCACGAAGTTGCGGATAAGGTCGGCGCGCTGTGCATAGTCATAGGTGGACGAGATCATGTCGAGCGTCACTGCCTTGCTGCCGTCCGGCGCGATCGCGGCCTGTTTCGTGATCTCGGAGGAGATTTCACGACCGATCTTCTGACCCTGCGCAGCGGTCTGCTCGGCGGCGGCTTCCTGAGCAGCGGCGCGGCGCTTCAAGAGCGGGCGGCCGATGCCGAAGATCACCAGCAGCGCGACGGCCAGCGCCGACAGGTTGCGCACCAGCGGAGAGATCCAGTCCGCCTCATACCAGGGCGCTTTCACTTCCTCGGCCTTGACGAAGCTGCGCGACGAAAGCGCCACCACGTCGCCGCGCGCCTGATCGAAGCCGACCGCGCCCTTCACCAACGCTTCCAGAGCCGCGATTTCCTGTGCCGAGCGGGGCTTGCCGTCCGCGCCATTGTCGAGCGCCACGGCGACGGACAGCCGCTTGACGGTGCCGACCGCGTCCCTGGTCACAGAAACTTCGCGGCCCAGTTCGAAGCTGCGGTTGAAGGTTTCCTCGGTCTTCATCGGCGCGCTTGCCGGGGTCGCGGGCTGATTGGCCTGCGTTCCCTGGCTGACAGCCTGCCCGTTGGGATTGGTTTGCGTGACGGTCGGGTTGACCGGGGCCTGATTGCTAAGTGCGCCCGGTACGCCGCTTGCTTCGCCGCCAGCGCCCTGGCCGCGCGGGTCGGACGCCCAGCTGCCGGTTTCAGTGCGCAGCCGCGCTTCGTCCTGCGGATAGGTTTCGCGGGTCGCCTGACGCTCTGCGAAGTTGAGTTCGGCGCGGACTTCCGTCGAGAATTTGCCTTCGCCCAGAATTGGGGTCAGCAGCGCGATCACCGACTGGCGATAGCGGTCCTCGATCTTGCCCTGCACCGCAAGCTGGCGATCGTCGGCGGCATTGCCGTCATTGTTACTGAGCAGTCGGCCATTCTGATCCACCAGCGAGATCTGGTCGGGGCTGAGTTCCGGCACCGATGAGGCGACGAGGTGGACGATTGCGCTCACCTGCGCATCGGTCAGCGTGCGGCCCGAAGCGAGGCGCAGCATCACCGAAGCGGAGGGCTTGGCCCGTTCGCGCAGGAACACGCTTGGCGGTTCGACGGCGAGGTGAACCTTGGCGCTTTCGACGCTATCGATCGCCTCGATCGTGCGAGCCAGGTCCATTTCGCGGGCCGAACGGAGCTTTTCGCCTTCCACGGCGCGCGATGCACCCATGGGCAGGCTGTCGATCATGCTGTTGCCGTCGGGCGCGCTCTTGGGCAGGCCTTGGGCGGCGAGCATCATCTTTGCCTTGAAATAATCATCTTCGGCCACGGTCATCGCGCCCGAATTGTCGAAGTCGTAAGTCAGGCCATTCTGGTCCAGCACCTGTGCCACGGCCGACTTGTCGGCATCGGGCAGGCCACGGAACAGGTCACGCTGGGGCGGTTCGCGCAGCGCCAGCCAGGCAGCGCCAGCCGTGGCGACGACGCCCAGCAGGCCGAGCAGCGGCAGGCTCTTCGCCACCGCAGGCTGTTTGATGAAGCCGGTGAAGCGCGCTTTCAGCGCATCGGCGCCCTTCGCGCCGCCAAAGGCAGGGGCGCTGGTGGCGGGGAGAGCGGTCGCGCCGCCATCGAGGGTGAGTGCGTTCTCGCTCATGGATTATACCGGCATGCTCATGATGTCCTTGTAAGCGGACAGGAGTTTGTTACGGACCTGGAGGGTCGCTTCGAAGCTGACCGACGCCTGCTGCTTGGCGAGCATGACGGCGGCGATGTCGGTCGTTTCGCCCCGTTCGAAGGCGGAAGCCGCCTCGCCTGCCTGGGCTTGCAGGCCGTTGACCTGCTGGAGGGCGGAGTTGAGCGCCTCGGTAAAGCCGCCGGGCTTGGTGCCCTCGGCGCCGCCGATGCTGCCCCCGCCGACCGTACCGGTCTGGGCAACATCGCGGAGAGCCGCGTTCTTCTGGAGGATGGCGTTGCGGATCGCCATCACGCTGTCAGTCGGGGAAATGCCGGTCATGCCCTACCTCCCTCAAGCCGCTGCAAGTTCGCGCATTTCGGCGAGCCGGTAGCGCAGGGTGCGTTCGGAAATGCCGAGCTTGCGCGCGGCGGCGGCGCGGTGGCCGTCCGTCTCACGCAGCGCGGCGCGGATGGCGTCGAGCTTCGACTGGCGAGCGACGTCGCGCAGGCTGATCGTTCCGGCGGGCGCGGGCTGCGCATCGACGACGCGCAACTGCGGCGCACCCGCGATGTGCAGGTCTTCCGCGTCGATCCGGTCGCCTTCGCGCAGCACGATGGCGCGCTGGAGGACATTGCCAAGTTCGCGGGCATTGCCGGGCCACACATGGGCGGCGAGCTTTTCCAGTGCCGCAGCGGTCGGCCAGACGAATTCCTGATGGCGCAGCAGCATGGCGGCGGCGATGGCGGTCACGTCGCCAGCACGCTCGGCCAGCGGGCGCAGTTCCAGCGGCATGACATTGAGGCGCCAGTAAAGGTCTTCGCGGAAACGTCCGGCGGCTACTTCGGCGGCAAGGTCACGGTTGCAGGCAGCGATGATGCGAACATCGACCGGCACGGGATGGGTCGCGCCGACGGGCAGGATTTCCCCTTCCTGCAACGCACGAAGCAACTTCGCCTGAAGCGGCAACGGCAACTCGGCGATTTCATCCAGGAACAGCGTGCCGCCATCAGCGGCCAGGAAGAGACCATCCGAAGCGTTGGCCGCGCCGGTGAAGCTGCCCTTCTTATGCCCGAACAGCATCGCTTCCATCATGGTTTCGGGAAGCGCGGCGCAGTTGACGGCAATAAAGTCGCGGCTGATGCGGCCCGACTGGGCGTGGAGGAAGCGCGCCATGCCTTCCTTGCCGGTGCCGGTGTCACCCTGGATCAGGACCGTGGCGTCGCTGCGGGCAACACGGCCAGCCAGCGTCATCAGGCGAGTGCTGGCTGCGTCGCCCACTGCCGGGACGCTCGCGGGGCGGGCGAGCTCGGCGATGAGGGCGAAGGCAAAGCCCATATCTTCGATATTGAATGCCACGCGGGCAGGCAGGCCGTTGGCGGCAGGCGCCAGCGAAGGCTTTCCATCGACCAGATTGATCAGAATATCGCGATGGGTCGCATGGCCGATCTCCGTCGCCAGCAGCACGCGGCGCTCGTCACGCTCGCGCGGGCTCTGCGCATCGACGATGCGTACCATGTAAAAGGCATTTTCCAGCCAATGCTGCAGGCCCGGAACGAGCGCGCAGACACCTCGGCTCACGTCAAGCGACGACATGACAGTCCCATCCATTTTCGGCTGGCTTGTGCCCCCGCACGCCCCAACCCCCTTCGATGCTCTGACAAATGCCCTTCGCATGGTTATCATCTGGTTAATGCGGCAATAACCTTGCTGCCGGGCGGCAATTTTCTTCCGCTTTGTCGGGGCGGTGGACCGGCTTCCATATGGATCGGTTATGCAAGACCCGCTGATTTCGGGGCTTTTTGAACTTTCTCAGAAAAAAATGCGCCGAGCCCTAAAAGCTTTTTCCGCCGCGCCGTTATCCCCTTTCGAGGCCGCAAGCAGCCTGATGGCAGCGACCTGATAGGACATAGAAAGGGAATATCATGACTGTTATCGGAACCAACTCCTCCGCTCTGCGCGCCGCCAACGCTTCGGCTCTCGCAGGCAAGTCGCTGAGCACCGCCATGGAGCGTCTGTCGAGCGGCAAGCGCATCAACAGCGCCAAGGATGACGCAGCGGGCCTCGCGATCAGCTCGCAGATGACCTCGCAGATCAAGGGCATGACCCAGGGCATCCGTAACGCCAATGACGGCATCTCGCTCGCTCAGACGGCGGAAGGCGCGCTGGGTGAAGTCGCCAACATGCTGCAGCGCATCCGCGAACTGGCCGTCCAGTCGAAGTCGGAAACCTATTCGGATACCGACCGGACCAACCTGAACGCTGAAGCAACCGCACTGAAGACGCAGATCACGAGCGTCCTCGCCACGACCGAATTCAACGGCGTGCGTATCTTCAACAGCGATGCAGCGCCTGCCGCGACCTACACCGCCAAGGCCGGCAACATCAACATCCAGGCTGGCGCCAACTCCGGCGACGTTGTGAATATTGCTTTTACTGCACTCGCCAACCTGGCTGCGGGCACTGCAGTCGACACTGCCGCAAACGCAGCCACTGCCATGGGTAACGTCGACACCGCGCTGAAGGCAGTCGCAACGACCCGCGCTTCGCTCGGTGCAGCCCAGAACCAGTTGGAATCCACGGTTAACGGCCTGACCAACAACATCACCAACCTCTCTGACGCCCGCAGCCGCATCGAAGACGCCGACTTCTCGGCTGAAACGACTGCTCTCGCCAAGGCGCAGATCCTGAACCAGGCTTCGACGGCGATGCTCGCTCAGGCAAACCAGAGCCAGCAGAATGTCCTGAAGCTGATCCAGTAATCCGGTTCAGCCAACCAGATTGACCGGCTGAGGTATTGGTCACCTGACAGCCAGTCATGGGAACCCGGCGCATCAACAGTCCCCACCGCGCCGGGCAACTACCTTCGATCGAACGGCCAGCATTCGAAGCCTCCGTCCCCCCGGGCGGAGGCTTCACCGCATTTTGGGGCGCCAAGGCTTGCATTATGCGATCATGCGCCCATCATTACGGCCATGATGGATATCGACCGGCGCGCGCTGATCGGCGCATCAGGCGCTGCTCTCCTCTTCCCAGGGACCGTACTCGCCCAGCAGGAAGGCGAGCGTTTTTCCTGGGACATGGTGATTGCCCGCGCCAGGGGTCTTGCGCGGCAGCCCTACCGGGAAACGCCGCATCATCCGGGTGCCCGCAAGGTGGATTACGAGGCGCTCTACAAAGCGCGCTTTCGCGAGGACCGGACAATCTGGGGAAACCTGCCGGGGGATACCGGCGTACAGCTTTTCCCGTTAAGCGCCTCTGCTGAACAGCCGGTGGAGATTGCGCTGGTGGAGAATGGCCGGGCCACGCCGCTGCGCTATGATCCGACGATCTTTGACGCGCCTGCCGACAATGCGGTGCGGCACTTGGGTCCGGACGCTGGCTATGCGGGCTTTCGCGTTATGAACGCCGCGCGCGATGGCGATTGGCTGTCGTTCCTCGGCGCGAGCTATTTCCGCTCCCCCGGCGCGACCAAACAATTCGGGCTGTCCGCTCGCGCGATCGCGGTCAACACCAGCATACAGGGCAAGGAGGAATTCCCCCGCTTCACCCATTTCTGGCTGGAGCGCACGGGTCCGAGCAGCCTCACCATCTACGCCCTGCTGGACGGCGCTTCGATCACCGGGGCCTATCGCTTCGTGACTGAAAAGACGACGCAGGGCGTGCGGCAGGATGTCGATGCCGCACTGTTCGCGCGCCGCCCGATCGCGGAGTTGGGGCTGATGCCGATGACCAGCATGTTCTGGTATGATCAGGCGAGCCGCGCATCCCGCACCGACTGGCGGCCGGAAATCCATGATTCCGACCTGCTGGCAATCGGCAGCGCGGACGGCACGATCCATGCGCGTCCGCTCATCAATCCCGCCGCCCCGCGCGTCGATGCCTTTGCCGAACGCAACCCCAAGGGCTTTGGCCTGATGCAGCGGGACCGGAATTTCGACCATTATCAGGATGACGGTGTCTTCTATGAACGCCGCCCCTCGCTCTGGGCTTCGCCGCGCAAGCCCTTCGGTGCGGGGCAGGTCCGGCTCTACGCATTTCCCACGACCAGCGAATATGTCGACAATGTCTGCGCCTATTGGACGCCAGCGGCGGCGGTTCGGGCGGGCAGCCGGATCGATGCGAGCTACCGGCTCGACTGGTCGTCAGCGGGCGGACCTGCAACGGGCATCGCGGTGCTCAATAATGTGTGGACCGGTCAGGCGGGTGAAGCGGGCGTGGACCGTCTGATCCTGGATTTCTCTGGCGTGGCAAAGGACGCGCGGCCCGACATCTGGGTCGATCTGGCTGGCGCTACGCTGGTCAGGAAGGGCGGATATCCCGTCCTTCATCAACCCGGCCTTTTCCGCGTGGCGCTCGATCTGCGACGCGAGAGCGGCAAAGCAGCCGATGTCCGCGTCCAGCTTCGCTCCGGTAATGCGGCCATGAGCGAATATGTGCATTATCCGCTGGGCGCTTGACGGAACCGGCAGGGACCGGGCGCTTTGACGCGTGCGTCATGATTTTTGGAACGGACAGACGTGAAATGGCGATGATCAGCGGGCAAACGGGTAGCGGCAAGGAGCAAGCCTCCGCACGCGCGTTCGAGCATGTGCCCGCCGAAATGCCGCTCCCGATGCCGGAGCAGGATTTCAGCGAGCATCCGCGCGATTTTCCGCACCGTCCGCTGAACATCGATCAATGGGCCCGGCGCATGCTCGTCATATTGCTGGCCTTATTGCCTGCATCCATGGCTGCGCATGAAATGCGGCGCTCCATTGGCCTCGACGGCATTTCGCTGTGGGAAGGCGTCTATCTTGCCCTTTTCATCCCGCTATTCGCCTGGATCGCCTTCGGCTTTGCGACCAGCCTGATCGGGTTCCTGATCCTGACGATGGGAAAGGCGTCGGCCGCCCAGCCCTATCGAACCTCCTTTGCCACTCCGCTTCGGGGGAGGACGGCCATATTGCTGCCGGTCTGCAACGAGGATTTTCTGGGCGTGATGGGCCGCCTGTCGATCATGGAGCGCTCCCTTGCACAGGTCATGGGCAATGAACGCTTCGAATTCTTCATCCTGAGCGATTCCAACCCGGACAATGGCGAGATAGAGCGCAACACTTATCTGGAAATGCGCAAGGGCTTCTCGCGGCCGGTGCATTACCGCCGCCGCGCACTCAACATCGGCCGCAAGCCCGGCAATATCGCTGAATGGGTACAGCGGTTCGGCGGCGGCTATGACTATATGATCGTGCTGGACGCGGACAGCGTGATGAGCGGGCAGACCATGGCCCGGCTGGCGCTCGACATGGAACGGCATCCGCATGTCGGCCTGATCCAGACCGTGCCGACGATCGTGGGGGCATCCACCTTCTTCGCCCGGTGGCAGCAGTTCGCCAGCCGCCTGTTCGGCCCGATCTCGGCTGCGGGCATGATCTGGTGGGCGGGATCGGAAGGCATGTTCTGGGGGCATAATGCCATCCTGCGCACCAAGGCCTTCGCGCAGAGTTGCGGCCTTCCCGAACTGCCCGGCCGCGCCCCGTTCGGCGGCCATATCATGAGCCATGACATGATCGAGGCCGCGCTGCTTCGCCGCCGCGGCTGGGACGTGCACATGGTCATGGCCGACGACAGTTTCGAGGAGTTTCCCCCTTCCCTTCCCGACCTTGCCACCCGTGACCGCCGCTGGTGCCAGGGCAATATCCAGCATGTGCCGCTCATCCCCAAGATCAGGGGCTTGCATCTGGTCAGCCGGTTCCAGCTGCTGGTCGGCGCGTCGGCCTATTGTACGTCGCCGCTATGGCTGGCTCTCTTGCTCGTCGTGCTGGGCGGTGCGTTGGCGGGCGTGTGGCCGCCGAGCGCCATCCTGCCATCGGGCGGGCTGCTGGCGCTCACCGCAGTGCTGCTCTTCGGGCCGAAGCTGCTGGCGATGGGATGGGCGATGGCCGATCCGGCGCGGCGCATCGGCTTTGGCGGAGCGGCGCGCATGAGCCGGGGCGTCATGGCGGACATCGCGCTCTCGATCCTGATGGCGCCCGTCAGCATGCTCACGCAGACGATCAACCTGTTCGGCATATTGATGGGGCGCAAAAGCAGCTGGAGCGGGCAGGTTCGCGACCGGGACGGCATGTCGATCGGGGGCGCCGTCTGGCTGTTCAAATATCATATCATGCTGGGCGGCTTGCTGACTGCATTGGCGATCCAGGGCGGCACGTCGGTGGGATGGATCATACCCGTGGTCGCGGGGCTTGTGCTTGCTCCCGTCCTTGCTGCCGTCACGGCGCGTAAAGGTCTGGGTCAGAAGGCGGAACGCAGCGGACTTTTTCAGGTGGCAGAGCCCTGGTGGCGGACAAACAGCTATCGCGCGCCGCATTATCCTGAACAGGCTGCTGGGATGGCTCCGCTGCAGCAGGCAGTCGCAAACGATCGGCGATGAACTTTGTGCTCCTGCGGAGGCAGGAGCCCAGTCCACACGGCACAACTGGGTTCCTGCCTTCGCAGGAACACGGTAATGCGCAATGCATGAACAAAGCTGGCTATGTATATCTAATGGCTAGTGGCCGTAACGGCACGCTCTATCTCGGCTTGACCAGCGACCTCGTTCGCCGCAGCTGGCAGCATCGCAACGGGTTCGGCGGCGAGTTTTCCTTGAGATATCGCTGCCACTTTCTCGTCTGGTTTGAAGCCCATGATGATCTGCAGGAAGCTCGTCTGCGCGAACTGCAGATCAAAAAGTGGAAGCGCGCTTGGAAGCTGCGCCTGATTGAAGAGAGTAACGCCGATTGGCGTGACCTATTTCACGAGATAGCCACCTAAACACGGTGCTCCTGCGAAGGCAGGAGCCTAGTTGGGACCGCAGAACAGGGCTCCTGCCTTAGCAGGCACACGGCGCATAAAATTCAATCCCACTCGCGAAGCTTGTCGCGCAGCTTGTCCAGCGCCGCCTTCTTGATCTGGCACACGCGGGCTGCGCCGATGTCGAGCGCTTGGCCGATCTCCTCAAGGTTCAGTTCCTCGACGAAATAGAGCTGCAGCACCATGGCTTCGCGCTGCGGCAGTTCGCCGATGCACTTGGCAAGCGCAGCCTTGAGCGATTCGCGTTCCATGACATCGTCGGCGCGGTCTTCCACATCGGCGAACCACATGGACTGGTCGGAATAGACTTCATCCATGCTGCTGTGCTGCACCATCTCGCAACTGTCGGCGAGTTCGCGATAGTCGGCCGCTTCCATCCCCATTGCGCCCGCCATTTCCGCTTCGAGCGGCGCGCGGCGCAGTTGCTGCTCCAGCCGGTTGCGCACGGCGGCCAGCTGCTTGCGGTTGGCCATGGCCGACCGGGCGATCGTCGCCCCGCGCCGGAGGTGATCGATCATCGCGCCGCGCACGCGCATCTGTGCGTAAGAGGCGAAGCCAAGACCGCGATCTTCAAAACCGTTCGCTGCCTCGACCAGAGCCACCATGCCGATCTGGAGCAGATCCTCGACCTCAACGGCGCTCGATACGCGGCCATGCACATGCCATGCGATCTTGCGCACCAGCGGCATGTAGCGGCGGGCGAGCTGTTCCGGGCTGTTGTTCGACCGGCCGTAGGTATTGGCGTCGGAACCGGCGATGACCTTCTTCATGAACATGGGTCAGTTATCCTCAGGCGACGCGTTCGCGAGTGGGAAGCGGATCGTGACGGGGCGCAGGCCGCTGTTCGCCGCCGACGACGGCAACGACCTCCACGCCCTTGCCATCGGGGATTTCCAGAAAGGACAGCACCGGCGTTTCGGGCAGATGCGGCTTGAACAGGCGGGCGAGCGCACGGCGCGCCACAGGCGAAGTCACGATGGCGAAGTTGCGCGCCTGCCCCATGATCGGACGGGCAGCCTGCACCACCGCTTCGATGATGCGGTTGGCAAGCGCGGGTTCGATCGGATGCTTGGCGTCGCCAGCAACGCGCATCGCCTGCGCGAGCAGCGCTTCCAGATCGCCGTCCAGCGTGATGACCGGCAACGGCATCTTCACCGGGACCAGCCCCTGGATGATGAGCGCGCCGATCCGCTGGCGCACGGCTTCGACCAGTTGCTCGTGGCTCATGTCCGGCCGCGCGGCATCGACCATCGCTTCGCAGATGCGGCGGAAATCCTTGAGCGCGATGCCTTCGGAGAGCAGTGCGCGGCACAGCGCGGAAATCTGCGTGAGGCTGAGCGTGCCGGGGGTCAGGCCATCGACCAGCTGCGGCGCTGCGTCCTTCAGATTGTCGAGCAGCTTTCGCGCTTCGTCGAGGCCGAACATCTCGCTCGCATTCATGGCGATCAGCTGATTGAGATGCGTCGCGACCACCGTCGGCGGATCGACAACGGTATAGCCCGCGACCACCGCTTCGCTGCGCTTGGCTGGCGAAATCCAGACGGCGTCGAGGCCGAATGTCGGGTCCTTCGCCTCACGACCGGACACCACGCCTTCCAGCGCGCCGCTGTCGAGGGCCAGCAGATCGTCGGGGAAAATCTCGTCCTCGCCGACGACCACGCCAGCGATGGTGATGCGATATTGGTTCGGCTCCAGCGCCAGATTGTCCTTCACGCGCACCATCGGCACGACAAAGCCTAGTTCCTTGGACAGCTGGCGGCGAATGCCGGTGATGCGGGCCATTAGCGGCGCGCCCTTGCGCTCGTCGACCAGACCGATGAGGCCATAGCCGATCTCAAGGCCGAGGATCGCGCCGTCGGACACGTCATTCCATTCGATCAGCGCGGGATTGGCGGGCTCCGGCATCGGCGCGGGCTCGGCGGCCTTCACCTTGGCCTGCTTGCGCAGGTGCCACGCGATATAGCCCGCAACCGCTGCCGCGGGCAGGATGATCATGTGCGGCATGCCGGGCAGAATGCCGAGGAAGGTCAGGATCGCGGCCACAGGCGTCCAGGCCTTGCTCGATCCGAACTGGCCGGTGATCTGGTTGGACAGATCATCCTCGCTGCCAACGCGCGTCACGATCGCAGCGGCGGCGATGGAAAGCAGCAGCGCGGGAACCTGCGCCACCAGCGCGTCGCCGATGGCGAGGATGATATAGGTCTGCGCGGCCTCGCCCATGGACAGGCCATGGCTGACCACGCCCAGGATGATGCCGCCGACGATGTTGATCGCAAGGATCAGGATGCCCGCGACCGCGTCACCCTTCACGAACTTGGACGCACCGTCCATCGAACCGTAGAAGTCCGCTTCGGTCGCCACTTCGCGGCGGCGAACCTTCGCTTCTTCCGGGGTGAGCAGGCCAGCGTTGAGGTCGGCGTCGATCGCCATCTGCTTGCCTGGCAAGGCGTCCAGGGTGAAGCGCGCGCTGACTTCCGAGACGCGGCCCGCGCCCTTGGTGATCACGACGAGGTTGATGATCATCAGGATCGCGAAGACGAAGATGCCGACCACATAGTCGCCACCGATCAGGAAATGGCCAAAGGCTTCAATCACATGGCCCGCAGCGTCTGATCCTTCATGGCCCGACACCAGCACGACACGCGTTGATGCGACGTTGAGCGCCAAGCGAAGCAAGGTCGCGAACAGCAGCACCGTGGGAAAACTCGAAAAGTCCAGCGGCTTGGCGGCGTTCAGCGCCACCATCAGCACGGCCAGAGAAATCATGATGTTGGTGATGAAACCCAGGTCCAGCATGAACGCAGGCACCGGCACCATCATGAACAGCACGACCATCAGCGTCGCGATGGGCAGCACGGCCCCCTTGGCGGCGCTCATCCAGATCTTCGCTTTGACTTGGGCAGGAGTCATGAGTGGCCGTTACCTTCCGAGGGTGGCGAGCATGAGATAGGCGAGACGCGCAGTCTGCGGCTGCGGCTTGATGCTGACATCGGCCGCATTTGCGAGGCGCTGGGTTTCGATCCGCACATAATCTGCGGGCTGCACGGTCTTCGCGCCATCGGGCAGCGGAGCGGCAGCATATTGGATGGGGCCAGTGTTGATCGAATCGACGCCGCGCTGAAGCTTCGACGCGAAGCGATCACGGATTTCGGCGAAGCTGCGAGGACTGCCGGAGCGATCGTAGAAGATGGAGCGGTTGGCCCGCGCGGCGGCGGGGAACATGGACGCAGCGGTTGCGCCCGGCGCGCGATCATGGACCGACAGGAACTTGCTGGCCCCGCCGACGCCCAGGAAGTGGGCGAGGTAGAGATCGACCGGCTCAGCCTCACGGCCAAGCCGCTGTTCGAGATAGGCCTTGTTGTCGGCCGCATGCTGCGCGGCCATGACGGAGGCGGTTTCGGGGTGGTTGCGCAGATCCAGGATCTGCTGGCGCATTTCCGGGTTCGCGACATAATAGCGGCCGTTCTGGCCCCGGCTGATCATGTCGGCGGCCCAGCCAAGGCCATATTCGCTGCCATGCTTGTCGATGACGGCGAGCCAGCTCTGGTCGATAAACTGATACAGGCCCGTTGCCGACGAGGTGCTCGCGCGCGCCGTGGGATTAAGGCTGCTTTCGATCTTCGCCTGGCCCAGCAGATAGGCGAAGTCCACGCCCGTCCTGCGGCTCGCCATGGCGATCGCGTTCGTCACGCGGTTGCCGGTCGAAGCGCCTGTCGCTGCTATGTCTGCAAATGCCGACAATGAAATAATCCCCGTTGGTACCGGGGAGCATTAGAGCAAGGCTTATGCCAAGATTTGGTTAACGCGCGCTCCATAAATGTTGCTGGCGCGTTCAGCATGCAAAGAAAAAGGCGCCTCTGGGGCGCCTCGTCTCACAACATCAGAGTTTAACCTACCGTTCGGGGGAGCGGAGCCCCTGGCCTCTATCGCCCGTAAACCAGCGGAGCCTGGGTCGACCCATGCGCCGCCAGCAGCGACAGGCGCTGTCCCGCATGATCGGTCAGCACATTGATCCGCACGCGCGCCGCTTCGATCATCGGCAGCAGCGCTGTCACTCGTTCGCGAATCGCGTCATCCGCGCGCCATGCGCCGATCGCACGCACTGCGGCGGCGCTCCGGCTCACATGGGCGGCGGCAGCATCGATGGCCGCGACGTCGGTGCCGTCAAGCGCGACCCGCAGCTCGTCGAATGCCGAGAAGAGGTCGTCCAACGCTGCAAGGCCGAGCGGCATGATAAGCCTTAACCGTTGATCGGTAGGTCGAGCGCGAGCATCTTGTCGGCGATCGCAGCCGGATCGACCGGATAATTGCCCGAGGCGATGGCTGCCTTGATCGCCGCGACGCGGTCCATGTTGACCGGCGCGCCTTCCGCCGCCATGCGGGCTGCGGGACTGGCGGATGCCGAAAATGACGACACGCTCGGCCCACCCTTATCGGAAGCGCTCCGCGTCTTGCCGCTGTCCCGCAACCGGGAAGCCTCTATGGCGGCGCTCATATTCTGGCCGACAGATTTGATCATGGCTTACAATCCTTCACTCGTCCCGTTCACCCTATAACGGCAGGGTTCAAAAATCATTAAATCCCGGAATGCGAACGGTGCCCATTTCGACCACCTGCGCGAGGACAGGCGTGGACCGCTTGTCCTCGCGCACGCGAATGGTGTCGCCCACGGCGCCGTCTTCATCCGCGATCATCGCGCGCGAGACGCTGAAACTCGCATTGCCGGCGAGCAGCTGGACCGGGTCCCCCCGCTTCACCACCAAATCGCGCTGCGCAGGACGCGCAGCAACGCCATAGCGCGCAACCGGTGCCGCAGCAGCGCCGCCGCCGCCGTTCAAGGGCACGCGGATACGCCATCCCACGGAGTCGCACTTCACGATCGCCGCGCCGAAAGTCGGCCCTTCGACGGTCGGCGTCACAGGACAGGCCGCTAGCCGCAGTCGCCGGTCAACTGGCGCGATGGGCCCGCCAGGCTCGCCGATATTGGCGCCCACGGTCATCGCGACCAAGCCGTCCAGCCGATCCAGATTCTCGAATTTCTGTTGCGCCAGCGCAGGCTGACAAACTGCTGTGACCAGCACCATGGCGGCAATAAGGGGCAGCGTTTTCACAGCATATCTCCGGATGCGGACAGATTCATGCCACGCATTAAGCATCCGATATGGCTAACAAGTCGTTAACGCTGCCCGGCCGCCTCGCCGATGCGGATCAGCTGGCCCTTGCCCGTGCCGCCGTCCATCTGGTCGAGGCCGCGAATGCGCAGCCGATCACCGGCCAGCCCCTGCGCCTTCAACTCGCGCGCCACCGCGCCAAGCCGCGCCGCCGCGAGATCCCAAGGATCGAACCGCCGCCGCGCGGGATCGGTGCCAAGGCTGCTGATGTCGATCCTGCCGCTGCCCGATCGCAGGCCTGCTGCCACTCTTGCCAGCGCTGCCCTGCCCTGACCCGACAACAATGCCTCGTCCGGCAGGAACATCTCCGCTGCGCGCAGCTCCATGTCCTTGGCCACCGCGCGCCCGCCAAATTGCTGACGCACCTGCGCCAGCATGGCGTCGCGCTTCTGCCCGCTTGCCTGCAACAAAATGAAGAAGCCGAGCAGTAGCAACAGGAGGTCGGCGAAACTCACGGCCCAACGGTTGCGCCGGGCTTGCGAGGCAGCAGCGATCATCACGCCACCTCGCGGATGGCTGCCCGCAGCGTCGTCACATTCTCCCGCCGCGCGATGGCGACCAAGCGGCTGGCCGCTTCCTTCTGCCAGGCCAGTTCCCGCTCCGACAGGTCGGCAAGGCGGCTCGCGATGGGAGCGGCGATGACATTGGCGATCACCATGCCATAGAGCGTCGTCAGCAGCGCCAGCGCCATGGACGGCCCCAGAGCCGCCGGATCGTCCATCGCCGCGAACATGCCGATCAGGCCCAATATGGTGCCCGCCATGCCCAGCGCGGGAGCGGCATCGGCAATCGACAGCCAGACGTTGCGCGCGCCGGCATGGCGGCGCGCCCGGTCGGCCAGCGCCTGCGCTGCCCAAATCTCGAACTGCTCGGTCTTTTCGCTGTTGGCGAGGCGCCGTGCCGCTTCAGCGAGGAAGGGGTTGGCGGTCTTCACCCGATCGGTGCAGGCAAGCCCGCGCAGTTGCGCGACCTGGTCGATCTTCAGCAAGGCCGCGCGCGCCGTCGCCTGATCCTTGTCCGGATCGGCGCGCAGCAGCGGCACCAGCGCGGCGAAACCACGCCCGATCGCCGGACCGCCATTCTGGAACAGCGCCACCGCGCCCACCCCGCCGATCATGATCAGCAGCGTCAGGGGATCGAAAAGCTGCGCCAATAGTCCGATCATCAACCAGTCCCCCATTCACCCGGATCACCAGCGGCAAAGCCTTGCCCAGGACCGGCAAAATCTTGCCGCCCCTGCCGCCGCCTTCATCCGAACCCAAGGATTTCCGCCGTTTCCGCACATGCCGATGCGTCACCCACGCAAATTGGCACGGCTCTTGCGAAATAGCCGTTCGGATCACCAGCGGTTCACGCCATCAGGGCTCAGAACGGCGGAGGAACCACAAAGTTTAGGCCCTCAAGGGCAAAAAGACGGAAAGACGGAAATGTCGCTGGAAGACGGATTGTTCGGAGTACATGGAAAGGCGCTGGCGCTTCGCTCGCAACGCCTGTCCCTGCTCGCGTCCAACATCGCGAACGCCTCGACGCCGGGCTACAAGGCGCGGGACATCGATTTCGACGCTGCGCTGAAGGAAGCGACGACGCGCCAGCAGGGCAGCGGAATAGCGGATGTCAGCAAGGCCGTGGACGACAGCATGGGCTATCGCGTGCCGCTTCAGCCCAGCCTAGACGGCAACACCGTCGAACTCAGCACCGAACAGACGCTGTTTGCTGAAAACGCCGTCAAATACCGCACGACCCTCTCCTTCCTGGAAGGGCGCATCAACACCATCACGCGCGCGCTGAAGGGAGAATGAGCATGAGCGGTTCGGGTCCCATGAACGTCTTCGATATCGCCGGTCGCGCCATGAGCGCGCAGCTTGTGCGATTGAACGCCACGGCTTCCAACATGGCCAATGCGGGCAATGTCACCGGAAGCGAGGCGGACGCCTATCGCGCCATCAAGCCGGTTTTCCAATCGGTCACCGACAAGCCCGGCGTGTCCACCGTGAAGGTCGCCAACGTCCTCACCACCGACGCCAAGCCGACCAAGCGCCACGACCCCAACCACCCGCTCGCCGACCAGAACGGCGATG
This sequence comes from Sphingobium sp. S6, assembly GCF_905120495.1. Taxonomy (NCBI): domain Bacteria; kingdom Pseudomonadati; phylum Pseudomonadota; class Alphaproteobacteria; order Sphingomonadales; family Sphingobiaceae; genus Sphingobium; species Sphingobium sp. S6. The sequence goes on from NZ_CAJHOG010000001.1 coordinate 1,271,643, forward strand.
TGTGGGAAGCGGCTGTCGATAGCAGCGCTGAACTGGTCGACATGATCGAGACCGCTCGCATGTATCAAAACAACGTGCAGGTGTTGAACACCGCCAAATCCCTCATGCTCGAAACCATAAGGATCGGCAAATGAGCACGACCTCCACCGTCACCGACAGCGCGGGCCTTTCCGTCTATAATCCGTACAAGAATGTCGGCACGGGCAAGGCGGAGATGGGCCAGGCCGATTTCCTGCGTCTCCTCACCGCGCAGATGCAGACGCAGGACCCGTTCGCGCCGATGGATAACGCGCAGATGGTCGCCCAGATGGCCACCATCACCAACAGCAGCGGCATTGCGGAAATGAACCAGACGCTGAAAGGCCTTGCCTCGCAGCTTACGGGCTCGCGCCTTGGCGATGCGGCAAGCTGGATCGGCAAGTCGATGCTGGTTCAAAGCAACATCGTCGCCCCCGATGCGTCCGGTCAATATATCGGCCAGGTCAGCTTCAAGGACGCGACCAGCGGCGCGACCGTCGATCTGCTCGACGGGTCCGGCAACGTGCTCAAGACCATCGATCTCGGCAATCAGCCCGCAGGCGACGTCAATTTCTACTGGGACGGCAAGAATGAGGCGGGAGAGCGGGTCGCCACCGACGCGCTCAAGATTCGCGTCAACGGCGCTTCACCGTCGCGTGTCGCCAGTTGGGCCACCATCGCCGCCGTCCAGTCACCCGCCGACGGCAGCGCCTCCAAGCTCATCACCCCATTGGGCAGCTACAGCCCGTCGGACGCCATTTCACTCGCCTAACCTCGTGACCTAGAAATACTTCAAATCCTTTTCACCCAAGGAGCAACGCCATGTCCTTCTACATCTCGCTTTCCGGCCTCAAGGCCGCCCAGACCGATCTGGCGACCATCGCCAATAACGTCTCCAACGTGAACTCCACCGCCTTTAAGAAGAGCAAGGCCGTGTTCGGCGATATCTTCGCCGCCGCGCCGATGCAGACGACCACGCAGGTCGCTGGCCAGGGCGCGCGCGTGCAGGGGATCACCCAGCAGTTCACGCAGGGCACGATCGAGGGTACCGACAAGACGCTCGACCTCGCCATCACTGGCGAAGGCTTCTTCACCGTCAAGCGCACCGGCGACAGCCAGGTCAGCTTCACGCGTAACGGCGCCCTGTCGCTGACGGAGGACCGCTTCGTCGTCGACACGACCGGCGCCCGCGTGCAGGTGATCCCGGTCGATCCCACGACTGGCCAGCCCAGCGCTGCGATAGCCGCTGGCCTTGCCGCCGGCACGCTGACTTCCGCTGACCTTGCCGATCTTCAGGTTCCCACCAATTGGCCAGCCGGCGGCACCGGTAACCAGCTCAACAGCGTCGGCGTCGGCAAGGATGGACAGATCACGGGCGTCTATGCCGACGGTTCGACCGTTTATCTCGGCACCACCGCCATGGCGGCCTTCAACAGCCAGGACGGCCTGCGCCAGATGGGCGACGCACACTGGACTTCGACCTCGGCCAGCGGCGAGCCGCGCTTCGGCACAGGCAACAGCGGCCTTTACGGCTCGGTACGCTCGGGCGCTCTCGAACGCGCCAATGTCGATATCACCGAGGAACTGGTCGCCCTGATCTCGGCCCAGCGCAACTTCCAGGCGAACTCGAAGGCGATCGAGGCGGCGAACACGCTGTCGACCACCATCGTCAACATGCGCACTTAATAGCAAGGCGCAGGGATGCTCACGCATCCGCGCCTTGGCTACGCTCAGGCCCCGCGCGGGCTTCACCGGATTTCACGAAACCCGGTCAGCCCGCCGCGCTAGGAACAGGACAAAGTCATGGACCGGCTCGTCAACACGGCACTCACCGCAATGCGCGGCGCGATGGCGCGGCAAGCTGCGATTTCCAACAATCTCGCGAACGTCAACACTGTTGGCTTCCGCGCGGAGATCGCCAATGCAGAGACGCGCTGGATCAAGGGCGATGGTTTCGACACGCGGGCGCAGGCGTCCGAACAGGTGATCGCGTCCGACATGGCGCAAGGAGCGGTCATCGAAACCGGCAATCCGCTGGACGTGGCCATGAACGGCGATGCACTGCTCGCCGTTCAGGCTGCGGACGGCAGCGAAGCCTATACGCGCCGAGGCGACCTCAAACTCTCCGACAGCGGTCTCCTTACCACCGGCGACGGCCTGCCGGTTCTTGGCGAGGGCGGCCCGATCACCCTGCCGCAGATGGACAGCGTCTCCATCTCGCAGGACGGCAGCATCTGGGGCGTCCCCCAGGGCGGCGATCCGGCCAACCCACAGCGCGTCGATGGCCTGAAGCTCGTCCGCGCGGTCGGCTCCAGCATCGCCAAGGGCACGGATGGCCTCTTCCGCGAAACCAATGGCGGCGTCCTGCCGACCGATCCCCTCGCGACCGTCACCGGCGGCTCCGTCGAAGGCTCCAACGTCAACGCAACCTCGGCGCTCGTGCAGATGATCGAGGCGAGCCGCGCCTGGGAAACCCAGGTGAAGCTGATCGACACGGCCAAGCAGCTGGATGACGGCGGCGCGTCGCTCATGCGCCTAGATGGTTAATCTGGCACGAACCTTGCTTTTCATTCTGCAAGCCTGACCGGCAACACGGAGTTTCAAGACGATGAGCAACGCAGCCCTTCACGTCGCCCGCACCGGCCTTGACGCGCAGAACACGAAGATGCGCGTGATCGCCAACAACCTGGCGAACGTCAATACGACCGCCTTCAAGCGCGATCGCGCCGATTTCGAGACCCTCGCCTACCAGCAGATGGTCGCAGCGGGCGCTAACTCGGACGCTGAGAACAAGTTCGCCACCGGCCTCAATCTAGGCTCGGGCGTCGCGATGCAGGGCACCAGCAAGATCAACACGCAAGGCACGTTGCAGCAGACCGGCAACGCGCTCGACATGGCGATCGAAGGATCGGGCTTCTTCCAGGTCCAACGCCCGGACGGCTCCACAGCCTATACCCGCGCGGGCAATTTCAGCACCACGGCGGAAGGCGTGGTCGTGACCAGCGACGGCCTCCCCCTTGTGCCGCAGCTCACCGTGCCGCAGGGCGCGACCGGCATCACGATCGGCAATGACGGCACCGTCACCGCAACGCTTCAGGGCCAGACCGAACCGACCCAGCTCGGCCAGATCGAACTGGCAAGCTTCATGAACCCCGCCGGGCTTCAGCCGATCGGCGGCAACTTGCTCACCGAAAGCGCCGCCAGCGGCACGCCGCAGGTTGGTGTTGCTGGGCTCGAAGGCCGGGGCGTCATCCGCTCGGGCAATCTTGAAACCTCGAACGTCAACGTGGTCGAGGAACTGGTCGACATGATCGAAACGCAACGCGCCTATGAGGTGAACAGCAAGATGATCAAGGCGACCGACGAAATGCTGCAATATGTGAACCAGCAGCTGTGAGTGGGATGATGCGCTTCGCCTCCACCTCCCTCCTCGCACTTTCGCTGGTGGCCCTCGCTGCCACCCCGGCAATGGCCGGCAAAAAGCGCGATGCCGAGCGGCAATTTTATGCCCCCACCGTCGTTGCCGCCCCTGCCGCTCCTGTGGCGAACGGTTCGATCTTCCAGGCGTCGATGGGCTATACCCCGCTCACCAGCGGCGCGCGCGCGCAGAGCGTCGGCGACATCATCACCATCGTGCTGGTGGAACGCACCCAGGCGACGAAGACCAATTCGGCCGACACCAGCCGCAGCGGCAGCATCGGCCTGACGCCGCCGACCACCGGCCTCTTCTCGAAGCTCTTCTCACCGAGCGACATTGCGGCAAGCGGTGACCAGGGCTTCACCGGCAAGGGCAACGCCACCCAGTCGAACGCGCTGAACGGCGAAATCACCGTGACGATCGCGGCGGTCTATCCCAACGGCACCATGCTGGTGAAGGGCGAAAAGGCGCTGACGCTCAACCGCGGCGACGAATATATCCAGATCAGCGGCCTCGTCCGCCAGGCCGACATCAGCCCGGACAACCGCATCGCATCGACCCGCGTGGCCGACGCCAAGATCATCTATACCGGCAAGGGCGAGATCGCCCGCGCAAGCCGCCAGGGCTGGCTGCAGCGCTTCTTCTCTATGATCAGCCCCTTCTGATGGAGCGCGCCTTCATGACCCGCTTGGCTTCCCTGCTGCTCTCGATCCTCGCGCTCATCGCGGCGCCTGCCGCCCACGCCGAACGGATCAAGGACCTCGGCACGTTCCAGGGCGTCCGCCCCAACCAGCTGACCGGCTACGGCATCGTCGTGGGCCTCGCGGGCACGGGGGACGACAGCCTCGACTATGCGACGCAAGGCGTGAAGGGCGTCGTCTCGCGCTTCGGCCTTACCTTGCCGCAGGGCATCAACCCCGCGCTCAAGAACGCCGCCGCCGTGCTCGTCACCGCCGACCTCCCCGCCTTTTCCAAGCCCGGCCAGCGCCTCGACGTCACCGTCTCGGCGCTCGGCAAGGCCAAGTCGCTGCGTGGCGGCACGCTCATCATGACGCCTTTACGCGGCGCGGATAACGAGATCTACGCCATGGCACAGGGCAACCTCGCCGTCGGCGGGCTAGGCGTGTCTGGCGCGGACGGCAGCCAGGTTTCGGTGAACATTCCTTCGGCTGGCCGCATTCCCAGCGGTGCGACCGTGGAGCGCGCCGTCGCGACCGGCTTCGATACGGCCCCCACCCTCACATTCAACCTCGCCGAAGCCGACCTCACCACCGCCCTGCGGGTGGCGGACGGCATCAACCGCACCTTCGGCGACAACCGCGCCCGCGCGACCGACGCCGTCTCGGTAGACATCACCGCTGCCCCCGGCGCGACCGACCGCATCATGATGATGGGCATGATCGAAAATATCGAGATCAAGCCCGCCGACGCGCCTGCCAAGGTCATCGTCAACGCCCGCACTGGCACCGTCGTCATCAACGGCGCGGTCAGGATCCATCCGGCCGCCGTCGCGCACGGCAAATTGACCGTCAGCGTCAATGAAAGCCCGCGCATCGTCCAGCCTGCTCCCTTCTCGCAAGGGCGCACCGCCATGGAGCCTTCCAGCTCGATTTCGATCGATCAGGAAAAGAAACCAATGGTTAATTTTAAAGGTGGAGCATCGCTGGCCGATATAGTGAAGGCGGTAAATGCCATCGGAGCATCCCCCGCAGACATGGTCGCGATCCTCGAAGCCTTGAAGCAGGCAGGGGCGATGAAGGCTGAACTGGTGGTTTTGTGATGCAGATAAATGCGATTTCCAAAGGGGTTCAGCCCGCTGCCTCGCCCGAAAAGGCGCAGCTGGAAAAGGTTGCCAAGCAGTTCGAGGCAATCTTCCTGCGCCAGATGATCGGCACAATGCGCCAGTCTGGCGGCGGCGAAGGCATTTTCGATTCGAGCGCGACCGAACAGTTTCGCGACATGTCCGACGCGCGCACCGCCGACACGATGGCGGAAAAAGGCAGCCTTGGCATCGCCGAAATGCTGCTGCGCCAATATGAAGCCCGCCAGCCGATCGCGCCTGCCGCTACCGCGCAGGATAAGGGCGAATGAGCGACCTCTTCATCATCGGGGCTTCGGGCACCAAGGCCTATCGCCAGGCGATGGCCGCGATCTCGGAAAATATCGCGAACGCCAGCACCGAAGGCTATTCGCGCCGCTCGCTGACCACAATCGAATCGGGTTCCTCCACTGCCACGATGGCGACCTATATCGCCCGCGCCAATTTCGGCGGGACAGAGGTGCAGGGCGTCAACCGTGCGTCCGACCCCTATCTGGACGCGGCCGTGCGCTCCAGCGGGATGGCGCTCAGCAATTCCACGGCCCGGCTGCGCTGGATGACCGACCTGGAAGGCGCGCTCAACGATACGGAAACCGGCATCGGCAAGCTGATGACCGGCATGTACCAGAATATGGACAAGCTCGCCGCCAGCCCCAGCGACCGCTCGCTGCGCGTCACCACGCTGGACAGCATCAGCCGCGTTGCCGAAGCGTTTCAGCGTACCTCGGCTGACCTTTCACAGGTATCCAGCGGCATAGCCATCGAAGCCACGGCGTCCGTCGAAACCATCAACCGCTCGCTGTCGCAACTGGCCGGTATCAACAACAGCCTGCTGCGCGCGCAGCCCGGCACGTCGGCCTATGCGCAGCTTCTGGACAGCCGTGACGCGGCGCTGAACACGCTGTCGGCCAACTTGAATGTCGACATCAGCTTCGGCGCGCATGACGTGGCGACGATCAACTATAACGGCACGACGATCGTGCAGGGCGACGCTGCCACCACGCTGGCGTTGACGGTCAACGCGAATGGCACGCTGGCGCTCGCCACGGCTGGCGGAACCGCGCTGACAGCACCTGCAAATGGTACGCTTGGTGGCCTCTTTTCCTCGGCCGTCACGACATCGCAGCGCCGCACCAGCCTGGACACGCTGGCGCAGCAGTTCGTGACGGACATGAACAATTGGCACGCGCAGGCGCGTACCGATGCCAATGCGGTGGGCGGCGCGCTGCTGTCCGGGACGACCGCGGCGACTGTCACTGCTCTCATCACCGATCCCGCTGCGCTCGCGACCAAGTCGGCGGACGGAACGCTGAACGGCAACCTGCTTACCGTTTCGACGGTGCTGCGCGGCAATGGCAGCGTCGAGCAGGGCTGGACCTCGATCATCGCGACGCAGGCGAACCTGCTCGCGTCCATCAAGGCCGAGCAGACGACCGCGCAGGGCCGCAGCGACCAGGCTATCGCCGCGCGCGAAGCGGTGAGCGGCGTCGATCTCGATATGGAGGCGGCAGAGCTCCTGCGCCTGCAACAGGCCTATTCCGGCTCGGCGAAAATCCTTCAGATCGCGAAGGAAACCGTCGATGCCATCCTGCAGATCATCTGAAAGGGCTGACCCATGGTAGGCATCACCAACAAGACGCTGATCGCCGAAATCCGCCGTCAGCAGCAGCTGTCGCAGGGCATCATCGAAGGGCAGACCGCCATTTCGACCGGTATCACGCTGACCAAGCCGTCGGACAATGCGCTGGCCTGGGTCCAGGTGTCGGAAATCGGCAAGGCGCAGGCGCAGCAATCGTCCTGGCAGGCCAATGTCAGCTATGGCATGGGCCGCGCCGCCAATGCCGAAGCCAATCTGGAAGAGATCAACACCCTGCTCATCAGCGCGCAGGAACTGGTGACGTCCGCCCGTAACGGATCGCTGAATGACGCGCAGCGCACTGCGATCTTCGAAGATGTAAAAGGCATTCGCGAAGCGATTGGCGCCCTCCTCAATCAGGCTGACTATCAGGGCGTCCCGGTATTCGACGACACACAAAGCGTCCTCGTCCCGGTCAGCCGCGGGCTGAAGCTGGCCGTGGTCGGCACCCGACAGGAGGTTTCGGAAGGGATCGATGTCGGCGGGACGCCCATGACGCTGGACGGCATATTGGGCCAGGCGCTCACCGCCTTGCAGAGCGGCACCGATGCTGACCTCCAGTCGGCGCTGACCGCGATCAAGGCGGGGCAGAGCCACGTCACCATCGAACAGGCGAAGCAAGGCGTCCGCAGTGACCGGTTGGACGTGACCGGCAACCGGCTGACCAGCGTCGATCTTGACCTGAAGGAACGCCGCCAGGGGCTGGAGTCGACCGACCTCGCCGAAGTCATCTCTTCGGTGAAGAGCAAGCTGCTCCAACTGGAAGCCGCCCAATCCGCCTTCGCGCGCATCAACCAGCAGACGCTGTTCGACCTCATCCGCTAAGCGTCAACACCGCCCGCCCCCTGTTCGTCATCCCAGCGAAAGCTGGGATCTCGGCGGCGTGGCGCGCACTCTCCTGAGATCCCAGCTTTCGCTGGGATGACAATAAGAAATCAAAACGGCAGAAAAATCCGCCGTCCTAAACCTCCCGCTAACCATTCCGCATTAACCATCTGACGCAAGCGCATCTTGCGTCGCCGGACGACAGCCCGGCGGGCAGAATTTTCAGGGGTAATCATGTTCGCAATCATTGGCCTGGTCGTGCTGCTCGCCATGGTGTTCGGCGGCTTCATCTTCACGGGCGGCGACATCGGCCCGGTTCTGCATGCCCTGCCGCACGAAATGCTGATCATCGGCGGCGCCGCTGTCGGCGCGCTCATCATCGGCAACTCCGGCGCGGACCTGAAGGCGCTCGGCGGCGGCCTGGGCAAGGTGTTCAAGGGCCCCAAATACAAGAAGCAGGATTTTCTCGACTGCATCTTCCTCGTCTCCCGCTTGATGAAGACGCTGCGCGTCGAAGGCCCCGTGGCGCTGGAACCGCATATCGAAGATCCCGCGAGCTCCACCATCTTCTCCGAATATCCGCGCCTGATGGCGGACAAGACACTGATCCACCTGATCAGCGACACGCTGCGCCTCGTCGTCGTATCTTCGGGCACGCTTGATCCGCACGCGGTCGAAGAGGTCATGGATAATGCCCTCAAGACCCATCATCATGAAGCGTTGAAGCCCGCCGATAACCTTCAGGGCCTGGCGGACGCCCTCCCTGCGCTCGGCATCGTCGCGGCGGTGCTCGGCGTGGTGAAGACCATGGGCTCGATCGACCAGCCGCCTTCGGTGCTGGGCGGCATGATCGGTTCGGCGCTGGTCGGCACGTTCCTTGGCGTTCTGCTCGCTTATGGCATGGTCGGCCCCTTCGCCAACCGCTGCCGCGCGGTGATCGAAGCGGACGGCGCCATGTACCATGTCGTGAAGCAGATCATCATCGCATCGCTGCACGGCCACCCGCAGCCCTTGGTGATCGAGGCCGCACGCTCCAGCCTGACGCACGCCAACCAACCGGCCTTTGCTGAAGTCTTCGACGGCATGCGGGGCAAATAAGCCATGGCGGACAAGAAGCGCGGCGCGAACGAGCCCGAACCAAGGCCGATCATCGTCAAGAAGATCATCGTCGACGGCCATGGCGGCCATCATGGCGGCGCGTGGAAAGTCGCCTATGCGGACTTTGTGACGGCGATGATGGCCTTCTTCCTGCTCATGTGGCTGCTTGGCGCGACCACCGAAAAGCAGCGCAAGGGCCTGGCCGACTATTTCACCCCGACGCTGGTCGAACTCAAAATGGCCTCGGCCGGGTCGAGCGGCCTGTTCGGCGGCGATTCCATGGTCAGCAAGGAAAATTACCCGACCACGGGCGGCCAGGGCAATCTCGCCATCACCATCCCCCGCGACGCAAGCGGCACCAAGGATCAGGGCGGCAAGGCCACCCGCGCCGCCGACCGCATGAAGTTCGAAGCGGTGAAGAAGGAACTGGAAGCGCGCATGGCCCGCAAGAAGGGGCTCGACAAGCTGCGCCGCAACGTCCGCTTCACCGAAACGCGCGAAGGGCTGCGCATCGACCTGATCGACGAAGCCAATTTCGCGATGTTCGCCATGGGCACCGACCGGTTGCTGCCACAGGCGCGCGACCTGGTGAGCGAAGTGGCGGGCGTCGTGCGCGGCATGCCCAACCCGCTGATTGTGCGCGGCCATACCGACGGCCTGCCCTACAGCTCAGGGCAGAGCATGAACAACTGGATGCTTTCTTCCGCCCGCGCCGAAGCCACGCGCAAGACGCTGGCGGCGAGCGGCATCGGCAACGACCGCTTCGCCCGCATCGAAGGCGTCGCCGACCGCGAACCCTTCGCCAAGGGCAACATCTACGACCCCCGCAACCGCCGCATGTCGATCATCCTCGGCTGGAGCCAGGGCGGCGGCAGCAGCGGCAGCGACGATCAGGGGCAGGACGAGGAAACCAAGGCCGCGATCAAGGAACGCGACGAACCCGCCCGCGTCGCTCGCGAGGAAGCGACGAAGATCGACATGGGCGGCACGGGATTGCCCGCAGGGGTGCAGGTGATGAACCCAACCGCGCCGGGCACTTTGAGCAAGCCGGGGAAACATTGATTAGTTTTGGGCGGTGAGCGCACTGTATCCCTCTCCCCTTCAGGGGTCGACCAGAGGCACGCGACTCTGGCCGAGGTGCCGAGCGTATCGCAGGCGGGAGAGGGGAATATAAAGGCGGTCTCGGTGCCTCCCCCCTCTCCCCAGCCCTCTCCCCTGAAGGGGAGAGGGAGCAGGTCACTCAAAATCCCTTGAGCATTCCCATCCTCAAACCGGCAGCACCAAGCTCGCCTCCAGCCCGCCGCCAGCCCGGTTCGCAAGCTTCAGCGCACCGCCATGCTCCGCCATGATCGCGCGCACCAGCGCAAGGCCTAGCCCAGCACCCCCGGTCTCCCGGTTCCGGGATCCCTCAAGCCGGGTGAAGGGCTCCATCATCTCATCCATCCGGTCCTCGGCAATGCCCGGCCCATCGTCCGCCACGACCAACCGGATCGTTCCGCCCTCCCGCACCACGGACACATGGGCACGCTCGCCATAGACGATCGCATTTTCGATGAGGTTGCGCAGCGCCCGCCTGATCTGCTGCGGCCGCACGGAAGCCACCGCGCGCTCGCTCTCCGCCATCTCCGCCGGCGCGTCCAATTCCACGAAATCCTCCACCACAGCGTCGGCCAGCGCGGCGAGGTCGACCTTCTGCTCCGCCTCGCTGCTCCGGCCCGCCCGCGCGAGGGAGAGAATATCCTCCAGCATCCGGTTCATCTCGTCGATCGTCTGCGACATGCGCACGCGCTCACCTTCATCCTCCACCGACTCCGCCCGCACCCGCAGCGACGCGAGCGGCGTGCGCAGGTCATGGCCGATCGCGCCCAGCATCCGGTCCTTCTCGTCCAGCATCGCGAAGATGCGGCTGCGCATCGCGTTGAAAGCCATGGTCAACTCGCGCACGTCACCGGGCCCACGCTCCTCCACGGGATCGGCCGACCCCGTCCGCGCAAATTGCTGCGCCGACCGGGTCAATTGCCCCAAAGGCCGCGCCAGCCTGCGCCCGACCCACAGCAGCGGCGCCAGCACGATCACGTAAAGGATTAGCGTCTGCCAGGCGAGCCAGCCGCCAAAGCGCGGCGCCCGATTTCCAGCCCGCGTCTGCGTCACCACCCATTTCCCCGGCGCATATTCGGCTGCCATCGTCAGCCGGCCGCCACGCAGCTCGCCCCGCATGTCGCCCATGACGCGCATCCTGATGCTGTCCGTGCGGCGCATCGGCGGCGGTCGATCTTCTTCAAACACCTGCACCGAACGCATGGGGAAGCCCACCTCGGCGAACATGGCCAGCGCGCGCCGCTCGATCTCTGGCCGCGCCTCGCCCATCGGTATGGGAGGCGCGCGAAAGAAGCGCGCGCGCCCCGGACGAAGACGCGCAGGGGGCTCACCCCGGCTGTCGAGCGCATCGACGATGCGATAGACGCCGGGCGCCGTCTGCGCCGTCAGCGTCATCCGGTTCCGCTCCCGCAGCAGCAGCCCGAAATTGATCGCCTGCGCGACGAACAAGGCAATCGCGACCAGAATGATGATCTGGCCCACCAGGCTCTGCGGCCACAGGCGAAGGCGCTTCACAGTTTCCTCACATCGGCCGACAGCGTATAGCCCCCGCCCCACACGGTCTTGATCAGCGTCGGGTTTTTGGGATCAGGCTCGATCTTCTTGCGGAGCCGGCTGATCTGATTGTCGATCGCCCGGTCGAAGGCATTGGCTTCACGCCCCTGGGTGATGTCGAGCAACTGGTCCCGGCTCAGCACCTGATTGGGCCGGGTGGCAAAGGCCAGCATCAGATTATATTCCGCGGTGGACAGCGGTAACGAAACGCCCTCCTGATCCACCAGCACCCGTTCCTGCGTCTTCAAAAGCCAGCCCGCAAAGGCATAGGTTGCGCCGTCGGGAGCCGTAACCCGCTGGCCGCCCGTCGCCACGCGGCGAAAAATCACCTTGATCCGCGCCACCAGTTCGCGCGGGGAAAAGGGCTTCAGCACATAGTCGTCCGCGCCCATCTCCAGCCCGACGATTCGGTCCGTCTCCTCCGACTTCGCCGTCAGCAGGATGACCGGGATTTCGCTCGTCTCGCGTATGTGGCGGCAGAGCGACAGCCCGTCCTCGCCCGGCATCATGATGTCCAGGATCACCAGGTCGATGGCGTTGGCGTTCAGCCGCAGCCGCGCCTCCGCCGCGCTTTCGACGGCGGTCACGCGAAATCCGTTGCGGGAAAGATATTGCGCCAGCGGCTCTCGGATCGAACGCTCGTCATCGACGAGCAGCAGATGGGGTTTTTCGTTCATGGGGGATATCTGTCACGACTATCTGCGGCTTGGAAGGGTGAAGGACACGCGCCTTCACCCTTCCCTGAAGATCAGTTGCGGGGAGCGGCGTCCGCCCCGCGCTTCGCCTGCCATGCCTGTCGCATGGCCTGCCGCGCGGCCTTCATCTCGTCCGCCGTCACGAAGCCGTCCTTGTTGACGTCCGCCTTGTCGAACATCGCAAGCGGCTTGGCCATGAACTCGGCGCGCGTGATGACGCCGTCCTTCATCGCCTCGCCACGGGCGCCGCCGCCATGGAACATCCTGCCGCCGCCAAAGCCACGATGGCCGCGCTTGCCCCAATCACCCTCTCGGCCCTTGCCGTCTTCACCGCGTCCAAAACGGGCCTGATGCCCGGCCGCGAACTCCGCCTTGCTGATCTGGCTGTTGCGGTCGGTGTCCAGAGCGGCAAAACGCTGGTCGAGCCGCGCCTGACGGCGGATTTCGCGATCTTCCTTGGTCAGCTTGCTATCGCGGTTGGCGTCCATCTTCGCAAAGCGCGCGTCGAGCGCTGCGGTCAGTTCAGCCTTGCTGATCTTGCCGTCCTTATTCGCATCGGCCTTCGCCATCATGCCGCCATGGCGGCCACCGGGCCCACCATCGCCCGGCTGCGCGAGCGCGATCTGCGTGCCCGCGAGCCCGCCAACGAACAAGGCGCCGACAGCAGCAGTGCCCAGAAATTTGCGGATCATCTCTTCTCTTCCTTCCAAAGGGGTGCCGAACGGCCATCGCCGTCCTTGAAACCCCTTATGAGGAAGACTTGTCCCGCAAACTTGTCACGTCACGGGCTAAATTGTCGCAATATGTATCGCAGCGCCGGGCGCCGCGCCTTTAGCCCGCGATGATCGCTCGCGCGCGCCCGGTCGCTTCCTGCGTATCGATCGCCAGCTTCTTGACCTCTGCCGCGACCACGGAAAATCCCCTGCCCGCCTCCCCCGCGCGCGCCGCTTCGATCGATGCGTTCAGCGCCAGCAAATTGGTCTGGCGCGCGATGCCAGCGATCGATCCGACGATGCTGTTCACTTCGCTGAGTACCCGCTCGACATCGGCGCGGCGTTCGCTTTCCTGCATGCGCAACCGATGCTCGGCGTCTTCACGCGCGGCGACGGCGCGATATTGATCGCTGATGTCATGCGCGAACTTGATGACGCCGGTCTGCATACCGTCAGGCCCGAATGTCGGGTTGTAGCTGCCCCGGATCCACACCTGCTGCCTTTGCTTGTCCAGACGCCGATAGGACCCGGTGTCGAACTGGCCGGACTGGAGCCGGTCCCAGAATTCGGCATAGTCGCGCGACGCGGCATAGTCCGCTTCGCAGAACATGCGGTGATGACGCCCCTCTACATCGGCAAAGCGATAGCCGAACAGGTCGAGAAAATTATCGTTCGCCCCTGTGACGCGGCATTCGCGATCGAAGGTGACGATAGCCGTCGACCGCTCGATCGCCCGCCAGATCGACGCAGGCTCGATTTCAATACCTTGCACGGCAAATCTCCATCATGGGGATATGCCGTGCAGATGGTTAATTCGACGCTAAATTATATAGCGAAAGTGATATCATCAGCCGTCGCGGCGACCCAAGAGACGAAGCCGCAACGCATTGAGCTTGATGAAGCCCGCAGCATCCCGCTGGTCATAAGCGCCCGCATCATCCTCGAACGTCACCACCTTTTCGCTGTAGAGCGAATAGGGCGACTTGCGCCCGACGACATAGACGCCGCCCTTGTACAGCTTCAGGCGAACCGTGCCCGTCACCTTTTCCTGGCTGTAGTCGATCGCGGCCTGCAACATCTCGCGCTCTGGCGAGAACCAGAAGCCGTTGTAGATGAGTTCAGCATATTTGGGCGCCAGCTCATCCTTCAGATGTGCCGCGCCCCGGTCGAGCGTCAGCTGCTCAATACCCCGGTGGGCGAGATAATAAATGGCGCCGCCCGGCGTTTCATACATCCCGCGCGACTTCATACCCACGAAGCGGTTTTCGACCAGGTCGAGGCGGCCGATGCCATGCTTGCGGCCATATTCGTTCAGCGTTTCGAGCAGCGTCGCGGGGCTCATGCCCACGCCGTTGATCGCCACGCCATCGCCGCGTTCGAAATCGATGGTGATATATTCCGGCGCGTCGGGCGCATCTTCCGGGTTCACCGTGCGCGAATAGACATAGTCGGGCACTTCTTCCCACGGATCTTCCAGCACCTTACCCTCGGACGAGGTGTGCAACATGTTCGCGTCGGTCGAAAACGGGCTTTCGCCACGCTTGTCCCGAGGGATCGGGATTTGGTGCTGCTCGGCGAATTCGATCAGGCGCGTGCGGCTGGTCAGGTCCCATTCCCGCCACGGCGCGATCACCTTGATATCGGGTGACAGCGCATAATAGCCCAGTTCGAAGCGGACCTGGTCATTACCCTTGCCAGTCGCGCCGTGCGAAACCGCGTCCGCGCCGACCTGCCGCGCAATCTCGATCTGCCGCTTGGCGATCAGCGGGCGGGCGATCGACGTGCCCAGCAGATAGAGTCCCTCATAAAGCGCGTTGCCGCGCATCATCGGGAACACATAGTCCTTCACAAATTCTTCGCGCAGGTCGTCGATGAAGATATGCTCGTCGCGCACCCCCATCAGCTTGGCCTTCTGGCGCGCGGGCTCCAGCTCCTCGCCCTGCCCCAGATCGGCCGTGAAGGTCACGACTTCGCATTGGTAGGTCTGCTGCAACCATTTCAGGATCACGCTTGTGTCGAGCCCTCCTGAGAAGGCAAGGACAATGCGGTTGATCTTATCGGACATGGGTGGAGCGACCTTCCTTAAAAACTTGGCCTGGTGCTGGCGCGAAATTACCGGCGCGCCGGTATCAGGGGTCGGCCCCAAGTGCAACCGAATCGACATGGATCAAGCAAGCAAAGGGGGCGGCACCTTGCGATGCCGCCCCCGTCTGCTGGTCGTTCGGTGGCTTTAGCGCGTTTGCGGCTTGAAGCTCATCCGGCGATTGCGATCCGCGCCCATCCGATAGACGGTCTGCATCTGCGGTTCGGCATGGATCGTCTGCGGCGGCACGGTTGCTCGCGCATCGCCATAAGGCGCCTGCTCCCGCTTCTCCTGCTGTGCGAGCAGGAACCGCGCCCGCGCGAGGCGCTTGCGCTGCGTCCGGAAGGGATTGTCCGCGCTCGGCGGTGCGGCGACCATCGCCTCCAGGCTGGAGCCATAAGCAGCCCCGGCAGCAAGCGGTGCGGGCGCGCGCGCGCCAGCGGGTTCAGCTATCGGCGCGGCAGCAGCAGGCTCCTCGACGATCGGGGTCGCCGACGTGGCGAAGACCTCGTCCTCCGCTTCCACACGACTGCGGCGGCGACGAACGGCTGCCGCCCCGCCGATTCCGGCGAGCAGCAATGCGCCACCGCCCAGAGCCCACAGCAGCGATTCGTTTGTACCAGCATCGGCAGCACTAGCTTCCCGCACCTCAGCCGTAGCAGCGGCAGCAGGTGCAGCTTCGCTCGGCGCAGGCACCGGAGCAAAGGCAGCCTCACGCTGCGGAGCCGCCGCTACTGGTTGCGCCTCCGTCCGCTCCACCGATCGCGCAGATTCAGCGCGGGGAGCGGACCTTACCGGCGCAGTCGCCGTGCGCGCACGCGGCCGGGCAGCGACAGGAGCCGCCGCCGTTTCGGCTTCCGAAGCGGCCACCGCAGCATTCAGCCGCTCTTCAACCGAGCTTGTCGGCTGGACCATCGCTTGAGGAGCCGGTGCGGAAGGCGTCACAACCGGTGGCGGCACGACGACAGTTGGCGAAGCCGCGTCCGGAGCAACGGCTTCCTGCGCGAAAGAATAGGTTGAACCAAGGGCCAGAACAGCGGCAATCGCGGCGCCAGCCGGGCGAGCAGAATGAATATATCCTCTCATAGCCCAAACTAAACCAACGAGCTTTTCAATTGACTGCAGACGTGGTCACGGATTCACGACGAGTTGATTTTCACGAAGGACGAGTTGTTTTATCTCACCCTAAGATGAATATCCATTCATCTTGTGTGACCTACACCGCTCCCTCTGACTGCTTACCATCCCGACCGCTATTCAACCGGATCGACGTCGCCATCACGTCTGCTACCATCCAGCAGCCGCTCCACCCGCGCCTCTTCGGCCCGCCGCACCTCGCGCTCGGCCTTCGTCTGGCCGAACTTCGCCCGATTGGCAGAAGCCACCCGCTCCTTGTCCCTCCGCGCCTTGACCTTGCGCGCCTGCCGCAGATTGATGATGTCGGCCATTCTTCACCTCCGATCAGCCACAGCGTTCAGGTCAGAGCCCGTCCAGCGCGCGATTCCCGCTTTCTGAACGGTTTCCCGTTGAACAGGAAGGACATGAGCGGCCATGGCGCGATCAGATAGCGGTGCGCCAGATAGGGAATGACGAAACCAGCGGCGACGATAATCCCATATTCCGCGAATATGTTCATGTTGATGCCAAGGAATGCGATGCCCGCCACCATCACGATCGGATGATGCAGCAGATAAAGCGAGTAGCTGGGCTCCGACAAATGCTTCGTCAGCATATTCGGCCCCCGCAGGAACTTGTAAGCCAAGGCGATCAAGGTCTGGGAAATGCAGATGGCCGCGATCGGCAGGGAGATGTCGCGGATGGGCTTGCCCGGAAACCCGTCGGAATGCTGGAAAATCGTGACCAGAGCGTAGGTGACGAGTGCCGTGCCCATCGACCATTTGCTAAGGCGCAGAAAGGCGTCGCGAAATCCCCGGTCCCAGAACAGCTTGGCCCCCAGAAGAAACGGCACCAGGTAGAAGATGTTCTTTTGCAGATCGATCAGGCCCCACATCAGGAACAGGTCGGTCTTGAGCAGTTTGGGCAGGTTCCGGGCCAACACGAAGAGCAGCAGGTTGGCCGCCACCAGCAACAGGATCGATCGGCGATAGGTGCCGTTCCACACAAATGGCCTGGTGCCAAACCGTGCCACGATCAATCCCAGCACCAATGACTGGAAGATCAGGCATGGAATGAACCACAGGTGGAATATGTTGATCCTGCCTCTTTCCGCCAGATAGCTTTCCCAGAACGGCCAAAAGGCGCCATTTCCTTCCAGGTTGGCAGCGATGACCATCTGCCAGATCTGAACCGTGAGCAAGGATACCACCAACGGCACCAGCAGGCGCGATATCCGGCTGCTGCTCCAGTCCCGCAGACCCCGGTTTTCGATAACCAGCGCAGAAAAAAAGCCCGCCACGATGAAGAAGGCGCTCATGCAAAAGCTTCGTTGCAGCGTGATGATGAGGTCAAACAGCCAGCTATTCTGGGGTGAATGAACCCACCAATCCTTTTCCGTCTCATAAATATGGGCGGCGTGGTACGGGATGATGAGCAACATGCACAATGTGCGGACGCTGTCGAGGAAGTAGAGCCTCATAGGCTCAGGTGCGGCGGGTACATCAGCAGCTTGCATGCATTTGGTCCAACTGCCCGGGACCAGCAGCATAGGGACGATCGCGGTCTCGCACCGTCATCCCGCTTGCTTGCCCGAGGCGTCGTGCTGCTATTGGCAAGCGGGCCGCCGATCAAGATATCATGTCATCGCTTCGTCGGGGCGATCCAACAGCTACGCCCATCTTTGACGCAAGGCTGCTTGCCCGATACTGGCGTCTTCATGCGAGCGTCACCGCCAGAGAATCGGATACCGCCCGGATCCCTGCTGTTCCTGTTCAACCATGACGCGACCCACCAGCTTGCGCATACCGCTGGCATATTGAAGGTGCTGGCGCTGAGGGACGTGGATCGGCCCATCGTCTGCGCCTACGGCACCAGCGCGATCGCGCAACGCCTACGATCGATGCTGGGGGAAGAGGCTGCGGAGCGCATCGGCTGGTTCGACCTCAGCCTGCCCCGCCCAGGCCTGTTGACCCGGTTGATCAACCGGATCGCGCCTGCCGAAAGGCTGAAGCGGCTTACCCATCATGCAGGCGAACTGCGAAACGCCGCTCTGATCGTCAGCCCGGAACGTACCTGCCTTCATCTCAAGCGCCAATGGAAAGAGGACGGCCCACAATTCATCTTCGTACCGCACGGCGCGGGCGACCGCTCCGTCACCTATCATCCCGACATGAGCGGCTTCGACGCCATGCTCGTTTCGGGGCGCAAGGTCGCGGACGAAATGATTCGCCACGGCCTGGCTTCACCTGAAACGGTCGCCATCATCGGCTACCCTAAATTCGACCTCATCGACAGCCAGGCCACCCGAAAATTCTTTGAGAACGACCGCCCGACCTTCCTCTACAACCCGCATTTCGATCCACATCTGTCCAGCTGGTATGATCATGGCCCGGCGCTGATCGACTGGTTCGCCTTTGGCCCCGGGCAGGCCTATAATCTCGTCTTCGCGCCCCACATCATGCTGTTTCGGAAGAAACTGCATATCTCGCCGGAATATCGCGTGGCGCGGCGGCGGCCAGACCTTAACCCGCAGTGGCGGCAATCGGCCAACATCCGCATCGACATCGACAGCGAAGCGCTGACCGACATGAGCTACACGCTGTCGGCGGACGCATATATCGGGGATGTCAGCAGCCAGATTTACGAATTTCTCATCCGGCCCCGCCCTGCCTTCTTCATCGACACGCATAGCCGGGCAGATGAAGGGGCGCTGCCTTACCTCTCGTGGAGCGCGGGCGATGTGGTTCGCTCGGCAGCGCCCCTATTCCCCCTGCTCCCCCATTTTGAAGAGCGGGGCCGTCTCTACCAGGCGCGGCAGGAGGAAATCTTCGACTACACCATGTCGCGCAGCACCCGCCCCTCATCAGTGCGAGGCGCAGACGCGATCCTGTCATGGTTGGCGAACGGCTATTTCGCCCCGGATGAAGCGGCCTGAGCCAGCTGTCGGAAGCAGCCTGTGAAGATCAGGACGGAATATCTGGTCTCCACAATGCGGCAGGACGCTGCGCGAAGCGCGGCGAGCTGACCTTCCGACGGACGAATCCTATGCGGCGGTGCCATGGTCCGAAGATACCGGCCTGGGACCACGCCGGTCTCCAGGAACTCGCGGTCGAACACCAGCAGGTCGATCCTGTAGCGCCGGATCGCCGCAATCGCCGCAGGACTGGTCAGTTCGCCCATCTGCAATGATGCGCGCAGCCCGTCGCTGTTCTTCCAATCATATTGCCGGTGATAGGGAATGTCATGTTCCGTCGTGGCAAGCACGCCGCGCCCGGTCGCTGCCGGTACGAAGTCGAGATCGCTTTCTATTCCTGCGATGCGTGTAGATGGTGGCGTGCGGCCGATGAGGCCGATCAAGGCGGCGTCACGCGGCCGGGCCAAGGTCGTCTTTGGGGTCACATAGGCCACAAGCGCCAACATCAGGCACAATGCGGCGACCAGCTTGGGAATGACCCCACCTGATTTTCTCAAATGCTCCCAACCCTTGCCTGCCATGATGCCGAAGGCGAGGCTACCCATGATCAGCAGCACAGGTTGGCTATAGCGGGCGGGGAGGTGGACCTTGAAGGCGATGACGGCCGCAATCAGGTAGCAGATGATGGCAGACACAAGGCTGTAGGGAAAGAGGCGCCACAGCGCCGCATTCTTGCCAGTACCCATCTCCGACACACCCTTGGCCCGCGCCTGCCAGAACCATAGCAGCAGCATCGGCACGATCGTCAGGCAAAGATTGATCAACAGGCGGGGATCAGTGTTGCCTCGGCAATTCACGACACTCGGCAAGAAGCCGATACGGCGGGAACATAGCCAGGCGATGTCGCCATTGGGTCCGGTTATGCTGCTCCGGCCGTCATAGAGCATCATGCTGAAGACCCCGCGTGCTTCGCTCATCGTCAGCGTCGGACCCCATTGATCCAAACCCGATTTGAATATGAGAGCAGGCAGCACGACACAGGCCGCCGCCAGAGCAAGCAAGGCGATCTTGCCGCCAGTCACGCGGAACCGGAGCGGCGGTTTCCATTGCAACAGGTGCAGCGTGAACAGGCCCAGGCAGGTTACGGCAGGCGCAGGATAGACGACGCCGAGCATCAGCAGGCCAAGGACCGCGATGCCGTTCCTGCCCGCCGCCATGCCATGGATGGCGACCAGCATCAGCGGCAATGCAAAGGCGCGAGGCGTGCCTGAAAAGATGGAGTCGGTGTGCAACGCCGTTGCGATGATGCACAATGCGCCGGCGAATTGGACGACCCGCTCGCGCGCGAACACGCCGCTGACCTTCCATGCCAGTACCGCGCTGATCGGCAGCAGCAGGAGCGGCAGCAGCTTGGACAGCAGGATGGGCGGCATGCCGACCGCGACGGCAGCGTAGAGCAACGCCCGGTAGAAAGGCGGCGCCGTCTGCTGCCAATAATCGGCCATGAAGTTGCCGGGCATGGCTTGCGGATCGGCGATACGCGACGTCCAGGCCAGGAACTGGCGCGCGTCGTCGGCGATGACCCACTGCGCATCGGTCAGGAACGCAGCCCGGGCGTAGATCAGCATGGCCAGCGTGACCAGCAGCGCGAATATCGCTGCCAGGGGATTGATCCTGCTCGTCATTTGGTAGCCAATGATCCTTGCCGGGTCCAATAGTCGCGCACGAATGGCGCACCGGCGATAGCGGGCAGAAGGTAGCGCGACGTCGCAAGGACGCCTACCGCCGCCCCGGCCGCCGGTGAAAGCCATTGCGCATAGAAATGAATGATCGCCGCGTCCCGGCTGCCGATCCCCGCCATGGTGAGCGGCAACAGCCCCGCGAGGATCGACAAGGTCGCGAACGCCAGATTGTCGAGCAACGGAACATCCGCATGCACCGCTTTCGTGAACAGCCAGAACTGCCCCAGATGCCCGGCCCAGATCGCGATCGAAAACAGGACGGTGCTCCAGGCACGCGTGCGACGGGACCAGAACCAGTCCGCCATCACCGACCATTCCTGCATGAAGCCATCCAGCCGCGTCCCGATCTTGCCGGGCATGAAGCCGATCGCCCACAAGAGCGGCCGACGCGCTGTGCTGAACGGCGCCATCAGCAGCGAGAGGAGGAGAAACAGCCCCGCGACGGCTAGCGTGAACAGCCAGAGCAGCCAGTCCGAACCCGCCGTCCAGATGAGGGCGAACGTTCCCCACAGGAGCAGCGCGGCCATGTCCATCATCTTCTCGAACACGACGAGCGACACCGCCCGCTCGGCCGGAAAGGCATATTTCTGCGCCAGCACCCATCCCTTCGCGATGTCGCCCATCTTGGACGGCAGCACCGCATTCAATGTGGATGCCGACAATATCAACCGTAGGCACGCGCCGAAGGGGATCGGCGACCGGCTCAGCATCGCAAAGCGCAGCGCTGTCGCCAGGGTAAGCGGCACTGCGGCCAACAGGCTCATTGCCAGCCAGAAGCGATCCGAATGGCGGAACACGTCGATCACCCGGCCCGCATCGACGCTGGCCCAGATCACCGCCAGGATGATGAGGCTGACGGCAACGCTCAACAGCTTGCGCATCAGCCAGTGGTCCCCTCGCGCGGGACCCGGCGCTCGATCACCAGCGGCTCGCCCGCGCCAAGGCCTCGGACCAGATGCGTCAGGTCGCGCCAGGGCTGCAAATGATTCGCCTGCCAGACCCGCGCCATGATCGTGGTCGATGAGGTCTGGAAGCCCCCGATGCCTACCGAAGTGACATCCTGCCAACCCTCCTCCGCCACGATCTCGTCGCGGATGACGACCCCTTCGCCGTCCCAGCGCAGGCTCCGCCGGAAACGGAAGGGCGCGTCCTTGCGCCCGGTCACCAGGATCTTCTGGAGCAAGCGCCGGACAAGATCCGGGAAGAAGCGGCCAAGGCTCACCATCATGCAGCGCAGGATCACCGACTTGACCGGCGTCAGCAGCGTCGATTTCGCCCACGCCATCCTGCCCGCGACCTCGAACCCGTCTGCATCCCGGCGCCCGTCATAATCGCCCGGCAGATGCTGCACCGCCGCCCGGCCAGCCCGGGTCGCGATCGCAATCCCGCTGTCGGCGAGGCTCAGGCGATCGCCCGCGAACAACTGAAAAGCGCCCCCCTGCCGCAACCCGGCATAAAGCGCCTGCTGCCCACGTTGCTCCACGACCAACCCTGCCCCCGGAAACCAGGCCGATGCGCGCGCATCCGGCAAAGCCTCGACCCGCTCCTCCCGCCATTCGGACCAGCAGAGCAGCCAACTCCACACATGATGCCCGATGATATGGTCGTCGGAATAGCAAGGCGGCCCGTCCCGCTCGAACAGCGCCAACGCCCGGTCATTGACCAGCGTCGCCTCCGGCATCCACGCGCCCGCGATCTCGAAGCCATGCGGGAAGAAATTCTGCGTGCCACGGCTGGTATAAGCGCCGCCCACGGTGCCGTCGGGATGCACGAAATGCGCAAAGAAGCTGATCGCCCGGCGGCAAGCCTCGCGCAGGCCAAGCTCAGGCCTGCGCCGGTCACTGTCGGCCAGCAGCCCGATGGTCAGGCTCAAATAACCCGGATCGGCCCCGCCATATTCGTCGAACCAGCCTTCCTCATGCTGCCATGACAAAAGCCGCGCCACCCGCGCGCGCAGCGGCTCTTCCCATTCGGGCCCGTCCAGCGCCGACATGCGGATCAGGTTGGCGACGATCAGCGCCTCATGGTTGGACAGCCGACCCGATTCCTGATGGGTCGCCAGCCACCCCGCCCGCTTGCGGAAGAAAGCCCTTATCTCCGCGTCGCCATCGACGCGGATGATCCGCGCCGCCTCGATGCAGGCGAGCAGCGAAAAAGCCGCCGCCCCCGCCGCCCTCTCGAACGGGTAATAGTCATCGCACGACCCATCGGCATGGGCGGATCGCGCCGCGAACCTGATCCCCGCTTCCACGAACTCCCGGATCGCAGGCGCCTGGAAATAGGCGTTGCCCGGCGCATCGAGCGACCAGGCCAGCGCCAGCGGATAGACGAATTCCTGGCTCATCCCGCACGGGAAATCGATCATGCGGTAATGCCAGTACAGCCGATCGAAACAGCCATAGGTGCGGCTGACCGGCGTTCGGTCCAGGAGCGTCAGGATCTTGGGTATTTCGCCCAGAGCCTGCCGCGCAAGCAGGTCGCGCCGCGCAAGGCTCATAACGCGCTGCCGTCCTTCAACACGTCATAGGACGAAGGCATGTCGCGCATGCGCAGTTGCAGATCGTGGATCATGCGCCGGGTGACGAGCAACTGCTCGCCCAGCAGCCCCGCGATCCACATCAACGCTGCCAGCACCAGCAGGCATGACGCCGCCACCAGGCTGGGGACATGGGCGCGCTCCGTTCCGCCAGCGAACAACAGCATCCAGCGGATCACCAGCGCCGCGCCGATCGCCAAGGGCGGCAGGCTCAGGTAAAAGAAGGTCATGAGCGGCTTGTAGATGAAGAAGGTCCGCGTGATCGACTTCATCGATCGCCACACATAATTGTGCATCGACCGCAGCAGGCGCGACGGCCGCGTCTCGCCATTGACGCGGATCGGGACCGAAGTGATCGGAATTTTCGACAGCCCGGCCTGGATGATCGATTCCAGCGTATAGGTGTAAGTGTCGAAGACGTTGATCTCCAACGCCGCCGTACGGGCGATCGCCCGGAAACCACTGGGCGCATCATGAATGTCGGCCTGCGACGCCATGCGCACGACCTTGGTGCCCAGCCATTGCAGCTTGCGCTTGATCCAGGAAAAATGGGCGATGGTGGAAATCGGCCGGTCGCCGATCACCATCTGCGCGCGCCGCTCCAATATCGGCTGGATCAGCCGCGGAATGTCATCGGCATTATATTGATTGTCGGCGTCCGTGTTGACGATGATGTCCGCACCTTCCGCCAGGCACCGCTTCAACCCCGCCATGAAGGCATAGGCAAGGCCGCGATTGACCGGCAGGTCGACGACATGGTCCACCCCATGCGCCCGCGCGACTTCGACCGTGCGATCGGTGCTGCCGTCATTGATGATCAGCCATTCGACCTTGTCCACGCCGGGGATTTCCCGGGGCAAAGCCGCCAGTGCCTCGGGCAGGGATTCTTCTTCATTGAGGCACGGAATCTGGATAATTAACTTCATGAGCCCTGCTCTTTTGCCGATTGAACCGCGGGCGCGGGTCCGATAACGCGCAAGCGGCATTTCGCTTCATTTGTCAATCGCCGGGCGGGACCATGGGCAGCGGCCAACCTCATTCCTTGCACGGCCCCTTGCACGCGGAGGCCATGCTCGATCACACTCATCGCATAGCCATCTATCTCTATGAGCCGAGCGACGGCGGGCTGGACCGCGTGGCCATCTTGCTCGCCAACCATCTGGCGGCACAGGGAACAGGCGCGGAACTGTGGATGGCCCGGACCGATGGCCCCCTCGCCTCGCTGATTGCGCCCGATGTTACCGTGCGCCAGGTGCCTGCGGCCAAGCTTCCGCGCGGCCTCTCGATGCTTACCCAACTGCCCGCGCTTCGCCGCATGATCGGGCGCCATCGGCCGCATATCCTCTATTCGGCCGGCAATCAGAGCAATCTGCTCGTCGCTCTCGCCGTGCTGGGCACGCCGACCCAGGCGGTCGGCCGCATCTCCAACCCCATCGTCCGCCCCGGCAAGCGCGGCATCCTTGCGTGGCTCCGGCGCAAGCGATTCCAACTGACCGCCTGGCTCAGCGGCCGCACCATCGTCATGGGCAGCAGCGATGCCGATCTGCTGGGCCACGGCTGCCCCTCGGTCCATGCAAAGGTCGCCTTTCTGCCGCGTCCCACCGTAACCCCGCTGCTGGAGCAAGTGGGCCGCGAACGCCGCCCGACCTCACCTAGCGCAGTGCGGGAACTTCTCGCGGTCGGCCGCCTCGTCCCGCAAAAGGACCATCGCACGATGTTCGCCGCGCTCGCGCAGGTGAAGAGCCATGACTGGCGCCTGCGCATCGCCGGGCAGGGACCATTGCTCGACTACCTCAAGCAGCAGGCCGCCGACCTCGGCATAGCCGACCGCATCGACTTTCTCGGCTTCGTCTCCGACCCTCAGGCCTTGGCCGAGCTCTATGCAAACGCAGAAGTCCTGTTGCAGTCCTCCCGCTGGGAGGGCCTCACCGCCACCGCGATCGAAGCGCTCGCTTGCGGGTGCCGGCTCGTCATCACCGACTGCACCCCCAATCTGCGCGACATCATCGCCGATGCCGGGCAGCATCCGATGGTGCCGGTGGGCGACGCAGCCGCTTTCGCTCGGGCGATAGACTGGACCCTCTCCCGTCCCGCCGACCCCGATCGCGCGCGGGAAGCAGTGCGCAGTTACGGCGTGGAGGCCGCGCTTTCCCAATATCAGGCCCTGTTCGCGGAGATGCTGCGCTAGCGCGTCGTCACCTACCTGTCACCGTTCGCGCTGAGCTTGTCGAAGCCTGTCCTGAGCGCCTGCTGCAAGCAGGCGGCCGAAGCGGCTTCACTTTTTTGGGGGAAGAGCAGGACGTTCTGAACGAACCACCCCTACCTCAAATGCCGCCGCACCGCCGCCGCCCGCATCACAAAACCGCCCATGGAAGCCACCAGCACCCCCAGCGCCGCCCCCTGCGCACCCAGCCGGGGCAACAACACCACCAGCAGCGCGCCCAAGATCGCGCATTCCACCAGCCGCACCATCACCGTCAGCCGCTGCCGGTCGATCGTCATCAGGATGGGATCGAAACTGACTCCCGCCATCTCGATCGCCGCCGCGCCCGCCAGCAACAGCAGCAACGGATAGGCAGGCAGGTATGCCGCGCCGGACATCTTGACCAGCACCCACTCCCCGACCAGCCAGAGCATCAGGATGATGAATATGGCGCTCAAGGCCGCAGCCGCGCTGATCTGCCGCGACAGCTTGCGCAGCGCGCTCATGTCGCCTTCCTGCCCGCCGCGCATATGATGGCGCGTGGACTCGGCAAAGATCGCGCGTGACATGAGCTGCGAGAAAGTCGTCATCGCATTGCCCAGCTGCGCCGCCAGCCGGTAATATCCAGCCCCCGTGGTGCCCGCGAACATGCCCACCAGGAAAATCGGCACATTGTTGATCAGCGCCAGCAGGCTGAGGTTGATGTTGCTCGCGACCGAAAAGTTGAGGATGCCGGGAAAGTGCCGCCGCGCCTCCCCTATCCCGACCGGCTTCACCGCGCCGATGTGACTGCGGCCATAGCGAAAGGCGAGGATCCAGTAGGTCGTGGACACCACCACTTCCGAACAGGCCCAGGCCGTCAGGAATCCGAGCGGCGTCGGATTGAACCACCAGGCGATCAGCGCGCCTGCCATGCGCGTGATCGGCATCATGCTTTCCGCCAAGGCCGCCGCTGCAAAGCGATCCAGCAGGCGCAATATGCCGACCGCCGTAGACCGCGTGGCCAGCAGCACCACGGATGCATAGCCTAGCCCCATCCACGCGACCTGCCGGTTCCATCCCAGCACCGGCCCCAGCAGCAGCGCAATGGCCGCAGCGAGCGCAATCCCCGCCACCGCGCTCAGCACATCGATCGTCAACGTCGCGCCCACCAGCCTCGCGAGCGAGGATTTCTGCTCATCCCGCAATGGCGCCTGCCCGAACTTCACCACCGCCTGCCAGCTGTCGAAGGTCACGATGCGCGCGATGAACTGGGCGATCGCGATGACCAGGCTGAACACGCCGAAGCCCGCCGGACCCATCGTTCTCGTCGCAATGGCGAGGTAGACCAGGCTCAGCACCGCGCCCAGCCCCTTGCCGCCGAGCAGCCAGCCCGTGTTGCGGACTATGTTCGCAAAGCCACGCTTCTCTCCCACGCCGCCTGCTATCGCCCGTCTGAACCGACTTATCATGGCGCCTGATTGCCGAACTCACCGCCGATGCCAAGGGGAATTGTCGAGGCGAAAGCTCAGGATGCAACCCAAATAGATGTCTAGCAAGTCGGCCCGTGCCAAAAATATCCCGCTTACCCCAGCCCCCCAATTGCACTATCACCCCCGCATGGCCACGCCTTCCCTGCGCCAACTCGATATCTTCGCGCAGATGGTGGCGGCGGGCAGCATGGCGCGCTGCGCCCGCGACCTTGGCGTTCCGGTGGAGGACATCGCCCGCGACATCGCCTCGCTGGAAATGCGCCTGGGCTACCGCCTTTTCGAAGGGCCCCTCGACCGTCAGCGGCTGACCCCCGCCGGGCGCAAGACTGCCGAGGCGATGACCCTCCTGTCGCAGGATCAGGAGGAAAATTGGGCGTCCGGAGACGTCGCTCCGCCTCCACCTCCTGCGCCTGCCCCGGCGGAAGCAGCGCCTCTACAGCCCTCCCGTCAAGCAGACCGGCAGTCCATCGTCCTCGCCGCGCCCGCGCCCGTTTTCGGTCATTTCCAGGAAGCGCTCGCCGCGTTCGAGGAAGCGAACGAGGATATCGCGATAACCCTCGACCTCTCCATTCACTTGGGCGAAGAGGCACGCGCGGCGCTGGAGCAGGGTCGCGTCGACATCGCCTATTTCTATGCGTTGGGCGAGCAGCCGGGGCTACCCTCTCGCTATGGCTGGTCAGAACAGATCAACCTCTATGCCGGAGCGGATCATCCCCTCGCCCGCCGCGACATCGTCACGCCCGACGATCTCATGATCAGCCCGACTCTGGCAATGGAGCCGCAGAACGGCCTCCGCCGCATCATCGACGAAGCCCTTGCCCGCGATGGCATCCGCATGGGCGCTCCGGTGCTCGAAACCGACAATATGTTCGACATCATGACGATATTGCGGGAAGGCGCGGGCTGTTTCGCCGCCTTCGGCCCCCTCGCGCGCGACCTCGGCCGCATGCAAGGCATCCGCCGCCTGCCCCTCGAACGCCCCCTCCCCTCTATAGAGGTCCGGCAAGCCCTGCACCCCCGCGCCGACCCGGATTCCCCTGCTCACGCCCTCGCAGAATTTCTCTTCCTGTAGCGAAGCGGGCCTCAAGCGCGCGCGCTTTCCAAGCCCCCCGGCCAGCGCCCTGAGGCCTCGCCGCGCTCCATCAGCCGCCAGGAGAAGTAGAACGCGCACCTCCGCTGGAAGAACGGCGGCTCGATCCTCCGAACACCGCGCGGCCGATTTCATGGGCGACTTGCCGTCCTACCGACGATGCGGCGGAACGCGTGGCGAACTGAACCGCCCGGTCCAGGGCAGACGGTTTGGCGGCCCCTCGCGCAGCTGCTGCCACGCTTCGCCTGCTCCTTGAGCTCGGCGTCGCGCTGCTCCCGCGATGCTGGACGGCAGACATTACGCGCTTTTCCCATCAGACCCGCGCCATCTCCTTCCATGAAGCCGTCAACTCACCGGCAGGGGTGATCGGTAACACCCCAGCTTACCCTCGCGGACGCCGACGCCCATCGCCTTGCGCTCGACGCCCGGATGTCGCGATGCCCGATGCCCGATGCCCGATGCCCGATGCCCGATGCCCGATGCCCGATGCCCGATGC
>NZ_CAJHOG010000001.1:1300269-1383128 GCF_905120495.1 Sphingobium sp. S6
CCAGGGTCGAACAAGGCGCAAGCCGCGCCGTCAACTGCCTCTGCATCAAGACGAGCTGTTTTCCCCGGCAAACTTCCCCATTGATACGTTATAACATTTAAGCTAGGCGCGACCCGCAAACCGTTTTAATCGAGGCTTTCCTTCATGAATTCCCCCCTGCCGCTCCTGCGAGCCAGCTGCGCCCTCGCCCCGATCTGCCTTGCTTTCCCCGCCATCTCCCAAACCACATCCCTGCAACAGTCCGCCTATCACGACCAGCAGGCTGATATCGTCGTCACCGCCATCATCCCCCGGCGTCAGGGCGACATATTGTCGGGAACGTCGATCCTCTCCGGCGCGGAACTGACCCGCGACCTGCGGCCCACCATCGGCGAGACGTTGGCGCGCCAGCCCGGCGTGTCCGCGACATCCTTCGGCCCCAACGCCTCCCGCCCCGTCCTCCGCGGCTTTCAGGGCGAACGCGTGCGCATCCTGACCGACGGCATCGGCAGTTTCGACGTGTCGAACACCTCGGTCGATCACGCCGTCGCGATCAATCCGCTGACCGCCGACCGAATCGAAATCCTGCGCGGCCCTTCGGCGCTGCTCTACGGCTCGTCCGCGATTGGCGGCGTGGTCAATGTGATCGACAGCCGCATTCCCCGCCGCGTCCCCGACGAACCGGTGCATGTGGACGGCATCGCCACCTATGGCAGCGCAGCCGACGAGCGGACTGTCGCTGGCGAGATCGAAGTGCCGATCGGCGGAGGCCTGGTCGCACATGCCGATGGCAGCTACACCAAGACCGGCGACTTGCGGACCGGCGGCTATATCCTCTCCGCTCCGCTGCGCGCGATCGCCGCCGCGTCTGACGAGGAGGAAATCCGGGAGGATGGCCGGCTGCGCGGCAAGCTGCCGAATACGGCGGCGGAAACCTGGGAAGTGGCAGGCGGCATCGCCTATGTCGGGGACCGAGGCAATCTGGGCTTCTCCGTCTCCCACAGTGAAAATCGATATGGCGTCCCATCGCGTATCGACGTGACGGAGGCGCACGACCATGACCATGATCATGACCATGATCATGGCGATGAGGATGATCATGATCACGGCCATTCCCACGAGGATGTGACGCTCGCCATGCGGCAGACGCGCGCCGACCTGCGCGGCGAAGTCGCGGTGAACGGCCCCTTCCTCGACAGCATCCGCCTGCGGGCGGGCTGGGCAACCTATCGGCATGATGAAATCGAGCCGACAGGCGAAATCGGCACGACCTTCCGCAACCAATCGATGGAAAGCCGACTGGAATTCATCCAGTCCCGCCGTGGCGTCTGGGATGGTGCGACCGGCGTGCAATATTTCACCCGCCGCTTTTCAGCAGATGGCGAGGAAAAGTTCCTGCCCCGGAACCAGACAGAGCAGCTGGGCTTCTTCACGCTCCAGTCGATCGATCTGGGTGATACCCGGCTCGAGGCTGGGGCACGCTATGAAAAGACGCGCCTGCGCTCGGACCCGGACGCCGACCTGTTCATCGCAGGGCAGCGCCGCAGCTTCGACGCGGTGTCCGCATCCATCGGCGCAAGCCAGCAGGTCGTCCCCGGCTGGCGGCTAGGCCTGAACCTCGCCCGCACCGAACGCGCCCCATCCGCCGAAGAACTGTTCGCGCGGGGCAATCACGCGGGCACGCAGGCATTCGAGCTTGGCAATCCCGACTTCGGCCTGGAAAAGAGCTGGGGCGTGGAAGGATCGCTGCGCGGTCAGGGCAACGGTTACACCCTCTCCCTGTCCGCCTATCACAACTGGTTCGACGGTTATATCTATGACGCGATCGTCGAAGACAGCGTGTGCCAGGCGGCCAATGGAGGCGCAGAGCTCGAATTCCCCTGCTTCCAATATGCCCAGGCTGACGCGCGCTATTGGGGCATCGAAGTGGAGGGGTCGGTGAAGCTGGCGCAGCTGGGCCGCTATGCCCTCAACCTCGATGGCGTAGCCGATTATGTCCGTGCAACCATCACCGGATCGGGGCCTGCGCCGCGCATCCCGCCGCTCCGCCTTCTCGGCGGGCTGCAGTTGCAGGACGATCGGCTGACACTGCGCGGCGAGGTGGAGCATAGTTTCGCGCAGGATCGCATCGCCTCATCGGAAACACGCACAGGCGGTTTCACGCTGGTCAACGCATCACTGTCATTCAAGCCGTTCAGCGGCAACGACCGCACCAGCATCACGGTTAGCGCCAACAATATCTTCGATGTGGAAGCGCGGCGCCATGCCAGCGTGCTCAAGGACTTCGCGCCGCTCGCCGGGCGAGACATCCGCGTGACGGCGCGCCTGGCCATCTGACCAACCTGGTTGATTGCGCAATGTGACGATTTCGTTACAAGGCGCGCATGAACCGGGAGCGGCCAGAAGCGCGGCGGGCGTTGGGAGGGGGTGACTGATGCGTCAGATCGCCGCCCTTCCCTACGCCACCGCCGATGACGGCTCCATGCGCATCCTGCTGATCACGTCGCGCGAAACCCGCCGGTGGGTGATCCCCAAGGGCAATCGTATCAAGGGCATGGCCTCGCACCGGGCCGCGGAGCTCGAAGCCTATGAAGAGGCGGGCATCCACGGCATCGCCTGCCCCGCCCCCCTGGGCCGCTACCGCTATGACAAACGCCGCCGCAAAGGTGGCTCGCGCGAAGCCACGGTGGAGGTTTTTCCGCTTGCGGTGACGGGCCAGTTGTCGCAATGGCCCGAACAGGGGCAGAGGGAACTGCGCTGGTTTCCGGTCGCCGAGGCCGCGAAGGCAGTCGACGAACCTGATCTTCAAACCATTATCGCGGCCTTTCGCGAACCGCCGCGTGATCCCGGCTTGTTCATCCGAATGCTGCTGCGGGTCAAGGAATGGCAAAGCGAAAGGACTGGAATGCTGCGGTGGTTTCACGCGCTGATGCCCAAGCAGGGGCGCTTCTTCGAACAGTTCGAAGATCATGCGGCAACCCTGGTTGCGGGGGCTGACGCGCTCGCCAAGCTGCTGAAGGGCGGGCCGGACATGGACGCGCATATTCAGGAGATTTCGGCGCGGGAACATGAAGCGGACGATATCATCCGCGAGGTCTTGCAGGACGTCCGCCGCATCTTCGTCACCCCGTTCGACCGCAGCGCCATAACTGGCCTGATCGGCGTGATGGACGACGCCATCGACCAGATGAACCAGACCGCCAAGGCGATCGCCCTGTTCGAGGTCAAGGATTTCGCTCCGCAGATGCAGGATATGAGCGCGCTGATCGTCGAATGCGCCCGCATCACCGCCGAAGCAATGCCACTGTTGCGCTCGCTCAGCCTCAACTCAGTGCGGCTCCACGATCTGACGGAGCGGCTGGTGAAGCTGGAAGGCCATGCCGACATATTGCACGAAGCGGGACTGAAGGCGCTCTACAATCAAGCGCGCCAAGGCAATCCCATGGACTTTGTCGTCGGCAATGAAATCTACGCCCATCTGGAAAAGGTGACTGATCGGTTTGAGGATGTCGCCAATGAAATCTCCGGCCTTGTGATCGATCACGCCTGACGCCTCTCGCTTCCTCCGCTTGAGCAGAGCCCGGAAAAAGGGCAGCACGCATATGCCGTTTCTCGATCACGCTCGAAGCGAACCGAAGTAGGACGCCTCCATCCATGCAGGACAAAGCATAACCCGCCATGGAAGCCCATCTCGCCTTTCCGCTGCTTGTCGCCCTTATCGGGGTGGCGCTTGCATTCGACTTCCTGAACGGCCTGCATGACGCGGCGAACTCGATCGCCACGATCGTATCGACGCGCGTGTTGAAGCCTCAATATGCCGTGGCCTGGGCGGCCTTTTTCAATTTCATCGCCTTCCTTTTCTTCGGCCTTCATGTCGCGGAGACGGTCGGCAAGGGCATTGTCGATGCGAGCATCATCGATCCGCAGGTGATCTTCGGGGCTTTGATGGGCGCGATCGCGTGGAACCTCATCACCTGGGGGCTGGGCATCCCCTCCTCCAGCAGCCACGCCCTGATCGGAGGCCTGCTGGGCGCGGGCACGGCCAAAGCGGGTTTGAGCGCAGTGGTCTGGAGCGGCGTGTTCAAGACCAGCGCCGCTATTGTGATGTCTCCCGCCATCGGCCTGCTGCTCGCGCTGCTACTGGTGCTGATCGTCAGTTGGATCTTCCGCCGCTTCACTCCGCAGGGCGCGGACCGCGTCTTCCGCAAGCTGCAACTCGTCTCCGCCTCGCTCTACTCGCTCGGCCATGGCGGCAACGACGCGCAAAAGACGATGGGGATCATCGCTGTCCTTCTTTATTCGCAGGGCATGCTTGAAGGCGGCTTCCACGTTCCTTTCTGGGTCGTGATTTCCTGTCAGGCCGCGATGGGCATCGGCACACTGCTGGGCGGATGGAAAATCGTGCACACCATGGGATCGAAGATCACGCGCCTCACTCCCGCCCAGGGCTTCTGCGCGGAAACCGGCGGCGCGATCACGCTGTTCATGGCGACGCATCTTGGCGTCCCGGTATCGACGACCCACACCATCACTGGTGCGATCGTCGGCGTTGGCGCTTCCCGCCGCCTGTCCGCAGTCCGCTGGAACGTCGCCTCAAGCATTGTCATCGCCTGGGTGGTGACTCTCCCGGCGGCGGCGCTGATCGGTGCGGGTTTTTACGAACTGACCAGGCTGTTCTGACGTTCGCCCCTTCACAAGCGGCCGCCTTGTCTCTATATGGCGTTTTGAAAATCCGGTCCTTGCAAGCTTTCCGGCAAGCGTGGACCGTCCCCTGGATCGCCCGGGGACCGGCTTCGAATAGCGCGCGAAACCGGCGGGATTGGGCGACATTAGTGGGTCACAAGGTGCTGACAGTGCGGATCGGACAGTCCCGGCCCGCACTTTTTTGCGTGGCGGCATAGGCGCGAATCAGCGCTTGGGCCCGTCTCGTCAGGCTGAATTTTCGCTGTGATGCGAATAAATGCGACGAACTACAGGCAGGAAACGCAATGGCGACCAAAGCTCTCCCCCCGATCAGCAATACCGGCGCGAAGAAGCGCATCAGAAAGGTATTCGGCGACATTCACGAAGTGGTGCAGATGCCGAACCTGATCGAGGTCCAGCGGGAGAGCTATGAACAGTTCCTCCGCTCCGATCCGAAGACCGGCTATGTCTCGGGCCTGGAAAAGACCCTGCGCTCGGTCTTTCCGATCCGCGATTTCGCGGGCACGGCCGAAATGGACTTCGTTCATTATGAACTGGAAGATCCGAAGTACGACGTCGAAGAATGCCGTCAGCGCGGCATCACCTACGCCGCCCCGATGCGCGTTACGCTGCGCCTGATCGTGTTCGAGGTCGACCAGGACACCGAAACCCGCTCCGTGCTCGATATCAAGGAGCAGGACGTCTACATGGGCGACATGCCGCTCATGACGCAGAACGGCACCTTTATCGTCAATGGTACAGAGCGCGTCATTGTGTCGCAGATGCACCGCTCGCCGGGCGTCCTGTTCGACCATGACCGTGGCAAGACCCACTCGTCGGGCAAATATCTGTTCGCTGCTCGCGTGATTCCGTATCGCGGTTCGTGGCTCGACTTCGAATTCGACGCCAAGGACATCGTCAACGTCCGTATCGACCGCAAGCGCAAACTGCCGGTTACGGCGCTGCTCTATGCGCTCGGCCTCAATGCCGAGGACATTCTCGGCTATTTCTACAACAAGGTGACCTTCCTGCGCGGCGAAGGCGGCTGGCAGATCCCCTATACCGCCGAAGCATGGCGCGGTCAGAAGCCGGCGTTCGACATTGTCGATGCAAAGTCGGGCGAAGTCGTGTTCGCCGCCGGTCACAAGATTTCCCCCCGCGCCGCCAACAAGGCGGAAAAGGACGGGCTCGAAACGCTGCTGATCCCGACCGAGGAAGTCTATGGCCGCTACAGCGCCTACGACCTCATTAACGAAAGCACTGGCGAAATCTACATCGAGGCTGGCGACGAAGTATCACCGGAAAATCTCGAAAAGCTCGACAAGGCGGGCATCGACCGCCTTGAACTGCTCGACATTGATCATGTCACCACCGGTCCCTGGATCCGCAACACGCTGAAAGCCGACAAGGCTGAAGAGCGCGACCAGGCGCTGTCCGATATCTATCGCGTCATGCGCCCCGGCGAACCGCCGACGAAGGAAACTGCCGAAGCCCTCTTCGCTGGCCTCTTCTTCGATCCCGAGCGCTATGACCTGTCGGCCGTGGGCCGCGTGAAGCTGAACATGCGCCTCGACCTCGATGCCGAGGACACCGTCACCACGCTCCGCACCGAGGACATTCTCGCCGTGGTAAAGGAACTGGTGAACCTGAAGGACGGCAAGGGCGAGATCGACGATATCGACAATCTCGGCAATCGCCGCGTCCGTTCGGTGGGCGAGTTGCTGGAAAACCAGTATCGCGTCGGCCTTCTCCGCATGGAGCGCGCCGTCAAGGAACGCATGTCGAGCGTCGATGTATCGACCGTGATGCCGAACGATCTCATCAACGCAAAGCCCGCCGTGGCTGCGGTGCGTGAATTCTTCGGCTCCTCGCAGCTCTCGCAATTCATGGACCAGACCAATCCGCTTTCGGAAGTCACCCACAAGCGCCGCGTGTCGGCACTTGGACCGGGCGGTCTGACGCGTGAGCGCGCAGGCTTCGAAGTCCGCGACGTTCACCCGACCCATTATGGCCGTATCTGCCCGATCGAAACGCCTGAAGGCCCGAACATCGGTCTGATCAACTCGCTGGCCACATTCAGCCGTGTCAACAAGTATGGCTTCATCGAAACGCCTTACCGCAAGGTGATCGACGGCAAGGTGACCAATGAGGTCGTCTATCTGTCGGCGATGGAAGAAGCCAAGCACACGATCGCACAGGCGAACGCTGAGCTGAACGCCGATGGCACGCTGGCCGAAGACCTGATCTCGGCGCGTGAAGCGGGCGAATTCCTGATGGCGCCCAAGGACCACATCACCCTGATGGACGTCAGCCCCAAGCAGCTGGTGTCGGTCGCGGCCTCGCTCATCCCGTTCCTGGAAAACGATGACGCCAACCGCGCGCTCATGGGATCGAACATGCAGCGTCAGGCCGTGCCGCTCGTCAATGCCGAGGCGCCGTTCGTCGGCACCGGCATGGAAGGTACGGTTGCGCGTGACTCCGGCGCAGCCATCGCGGCCAAACGTCCCGGCATCGTTGACCAGGTCGACGCGACCCGTATCGTTATCCGCGCGACCGGCGATATCGAACCCGGCCAGTCGGGCGTCGACATCTACACGCTCCAGAAGTTCCAGCGTTCGAACCAGGACACCTGCATCAACCAGCGTCCGCTGGTGAAGGTGGGCGACCTGATCGAGGGCGGCGACGTGATCGCCGACGGCCCGTCGACCGAGTTCGGCGAACTGGCGCTGGGCCGGAACACGCTGGTCGCGTTCATGCCTTGGAACGGCTACAACTACGAAGACTCCATCCTGATCTCCGAGCGGATCGTGAAGGATGACGTCTTCACCTCGATCCATATCGAGGAGTTCGAGGTCATGGCCCGCGATACCAAGCTCGGGCCGGAAGACATCACCCGCGACATTCCGAACGTCGGTGAAGAAGCGCTGCGCAACCTCGACGAAGCGGGCATCGTCTACATCGGCGCCGAAGTGGAGCCGGGCGACATTCTGGTCGGCAAGATCACCCCCAAGGGTGAATCGCCGATGACCCCGGAAGAAAAGCTGCTCCGTGCGATCTTCGGTGAAAAGGCGAGCGATGTGCGCGACACCTCGCTGCGTCTACCGCCGGGCGTTGCGGGTACGGTCGTGGAAGTCCGCGTCTTCAACCGCCACGGCATCGACAAGGACGAGCGCGCCATGGCGATCGAGCGGGAGGAAATCGACCGCCTCGCCAAGGACCGGGAAGACGAACGCGCTATCCTCAACCGCGCGACCTTCAACCGCCTCCAGGAAATGCTGCTTGGCCAGACCGCCACGGCTGCTCCCAAAGGCGTCAAGAAGGGCGTCGAGATCGACGAGGCTCTGCTGGGTGAAGTCGAGCGTCATGAATGGTGGAAGTTCGCGGTTGCGGACGACGCCCGCCAGGCCGGCATCGAAGCCGTCAAGGCGCAGTATGACGAAGCGGTGAAGCTGATCGTCGAGAAGTTCGAGGATCGCGTCGACAAGCTGCAGCGCGGCGACGAACTGCCCCCGGGCGTGCTGAAGATGGTCAAGGTCTTCGTCGCGGTGAAGCGCAAGCTGCAGCCGGGCGACAAGATGGCCGGCCGTCACGGCAACAAGGGTGTCATCTCTCGCATCCTGCCCATCGAGGACATGCCGTTCCTTGAGGACGGCACCCATGTCGACATCGTGCTCAACCCGCTGGGCGTGCCATCGCGCATGAACGTCGGGCAGATCTTCGAAACGCACCTCGGCTGGGCCGCGCGCGGCCTTGGCCAGCAGCTCAAGCATGCGCTGGAGGAATGGCGTGACGCCAATCCCAATGCGCAGGGCGGCGAGATGCCGGACGCGGTGAAGACCCGTCTGCTCGAAACCTACGGGCCGCAATATGCCGACCAGATCGAAGGCCGCACGGCCGAGCAGATCGTTGACTTGGCTCAACATCTTACACGCGGCGTGCCGATGGCGACCCCGGTGTTCGACGGTGCCCGCGAAGCCGACGTTTCGGCGATGCTGGAGCTGGCGGGCCTGCACTCGTCGGGTCAGTCGGACCTGTACGACGGCCGGACTGGCGATCGGTTCGACCGAAAGGTGACCGTCGGCATCATCTACATGCTGAAGCTGCACCACCTGGTCGACGACAAGATCCACGCACGTTCCATCGGCCCCTACTCGCTTGTTACCCAGCAGCCGCTGGGCGGTAAGGCGCAGTTTGGTGGCCAGCGCTTCGGTGAAATGGAGGTGTGGGCGCTCCAGGCCTATGGTGCCGCCTACACGCTGCAGGAAATGCTGACGGTGAAGTCCGACGACGTGGTCGGCCGTACCAAGGTCTATGAAGCGATCGTCAAGGGTGACGACACTTTCGAGGCCGGTATTCCCGAAAGCTTCAACGTGCTGGTCAAGGAAATGCGCTCGCTGGGCCTCAACGTCGAACTCGCGTCGATGGACGAGATCGAGGAAGACGGCGACGGCTTCGCGCAGGCGGCGGAATAAGGGAACCTCGGAGCGCTGTCTCCCGAAGGCAGCGCTCTCTCCCCTCTCCTCGCTCCGAAAATTTACCCTCTAGAGGGAATGAGAAATGAACGAACTGACGAACTTCGCGAACCCGGTCCAGAAGCCGGAAACCTTCGACCAGATCCAGATCGGCCTCGCCTCTCCCGAGCGCATCCGCAGCTGGTCGTTCGGCGAGATCAAGAAGCCGGAAACCATCAACTATCGTACGTTCAAGCCCGAGCGTGACGGCCTGTTCTGCGCGCGCATCTTTGGTCCGATCAAGGACTATGAGTGCCTGTGCGGCAAGTATAAGCGCATGAAGTACAAGGGCATCGTCTGCGAAAAGTGCGGTGTCGAAGTTACGGTGTCGAAGGTCCGCCGCGAGCGGATGGGCCATATCGAACTGGCAGCGCCCGTTGCGCACATCTGGTTCCTGAAGTCGCTGCCCTCGCGCATCGGCCTGCTCCTCGACATGCAGCTCAAGCAGCTTGAGCGCGTGCTGTATTTCGAAAGCTACATCGTCACCGAGCCGGGCCTGACCCCGCTCGAAAAGTTCCAGCTTCTGACTGAAGACGAACTGCTCGACGCGCAGGACGAATATGGCGAAGACGCCTTCTCCGCCGGGATTGGCGCCGAGGCCGTCAAGCAGATGCTGATGGACCTCGACCTTGAAGGTGAAAAGGTCGCGCTGCTGGACGAACTGGCGACCACCAAATCGGAACTGAAGCCAAAGAAGATCATCAAGCGCCTGAAGGTGGTTGAGAGCTTCCTGGAATCGGGCAACCGCCCCGAATGGATGATCCTGGACGTCGTTCCGGTCATCCCGCCGGAACTGCGTCCGCTGGTGCCGCTGGACGGCGGCCGCTTCGCCACGTCGGACCTCAACGACCTCTATCGCCGCGTCATCAACCGTAACAACCGGTTGAAGCGCCTGATGGAACTGCGCGCGCCGGACATCATCGTCCGCAACGAAAAGCGCATGTTGCAGGAGGCCGTCGACGCCCTGTTCGACAATGGCCGCCGCGGCCGTGTCATCACCGGCGCCAACAAGCGTCCGCTCAAGTCGCTGTCTGACATGCTCAAGGGTAAGCAGGGCCGCTTCCGTCAGAA
This sequence comes from Sphingobium sp. S6, assembly GCF_905120495.1. Taxonomy (NCBI): domain Bacteria; kingdom Pseudomonadati; phylum Pseudomonadota; class Alphaproteobacteria; order Sphingomonadales; family Sphingobiaceae; genus Sphingobium; species Sphingobium sp. S6. Next base: position 1,310,514 of record NZ_CAJHOG010000001.1, read on the forward strand.
CCTGCTCGGCAAGCGCGTCGACTATTCGGGCCGTTCGGTGATCGTGACCGGTCCGGAACTCAAGCTGCACCAGTGCGGCTTGCCCAAGAAGATGGCGCTCGAACTGTTCAAGCCCTTCATCTACGCCCGCCTCGACGCCAAGGGTCTGTCCATGACCCTGAAGCAGGCCAAGAAGTGGGTCGAGAAGGAGCGCAAGGAAGTCTGGGACATTCTCGACGAAGTCATTCGCGAACACCCGGTCATGCTGAACCGCGCGCCGACGCTTCACCGCCTCGGCATCCAGGCGTTCGAACCCGTGCTGATCGAAGGCAAGGCGATCCAGCTGCACCCGCTCGTCTGCTCGGCCTTCAACGCCGACTTCGACGGTGACCAGATGGCCGTCCACGTGCCTCTCTCGCTGGAAGCCCAGCTCGAAGCGCGCGTGCTGATGATGTCGACCAACAACATCCTCTCGCCCGCGAACGGCAAGCCGATCATCGTTCCTTCGCAGGACATGGTTCTGGGTATCTATTACCTGTCCATGGAGCGCGAAGGCGAGCCGGGCGAAGGCATGCTGCTGGCCGACATGCAGGAGGTCCACCAGGCTCTCTATGCCAAGGCCGTGACGCTTCACTCGAAGATCATCAGCCGCGTGCCGCAGACAGACGAAGCCGGTCAGCAGTATATGAAGCGCTTCGAGACGACCCCGGGCCGCATGCTGCTCGGCGAATGTCTGCCCAAGTCGCACAAGGTGCCGTTCGACGTGGTCAACCGCCTTCTCACCAAGAAGGAAATCGGTGACGTCATCGACCAGGTCTATCGTCACACCGGTCAGAAGGACACGGTGCTGTTCGCCGACGCCATCATGGCGCTGGGCTTCCGCCACGCGTTCCAGGCCGGTATCTCGTTCGGCAAGGACGACATGGTGATCCCGGATTCGAAGACCGCGATGGTCGACGAAACCAAGGCGCTGGTGGCCGACTATGAGCAGCAATATCAGGACGGCCTGATCACCCAGCAGGAAAAGTACAACAAGGTGATCGACGCCTGGAGCCGTTGCGGCGACCAGGTCGCGAACGCCATGATGGACGAAATCCGCGCCCAGCCCAAGGACCCGCAGACCGGTCGCATGGCCCAGATCAACTCGATCTACATGATGGCGCACTCCGGTGCCCGTGGTTCGCAGGCCCAGATGAAGCAGCTTGCCGGTATGCGCGGCCTGATGGCCAAGCCGAGCGGCGAGATCATCGAAACGCCGATCATCTCGAACTTCAAGGAAGGTCTGACCGTCCTTGAGTACTTCAACTCAACCCACGGCGCGCGTAAGGGTCTGGCCGACACCGCGCTCAAGACGGCGAACTCGGGTTACCTGACCCGCCGTCTGGTCGATGTGTCGCAGGATTGCACGGTCGTCGAAGAGGATTGCGGCACCGAAAAGGCGCTGGAGATGAAGGCCATCGTTCAGGGTGGTTCGGTCATCGCCTCGCTTGGCGAGCGTATCCTGGGCCGCACCACGGCGCAGGACATCGTCGACAGCAAGGACGGTTCGGTCATCGTTCCGATCGGCACGCTGCTCGACGAAGCGCTGGTGGCGCAGATCGAGGCGATCGGCACGCAGGCCGTGAAGATCCGCTCACCCCTCATCTGCGAAAGCAAAATGGGTGTCTGCGGCAAGTGCTACGGCCGTGACCTCGCCCGTGGTACGCCGGTGAATATCGGTGAAGCGGTCGGCGTCATCGCGGCACAGTCCATCGGTGAACCGGGTACGCAGCTCACCATGCGTACCTTCCACATCGGCGGCGCGGCGAACTTCAACGAAACGTCGAACCTGGAAGCCCTGTCGGACGGCACGATCGAGCTGCGCGACATGCCAACCATCACCGACAAGAATGGCCGCCGCCTCAGCCTCGCCCGCAACGGCGAAATCGCGATCATCGACTCCGAAGGCCGCGAGCGCGAAACGCACCGCCTGCCTTACGGCGCCACCATCCTGTTCGCAGATGGCGATGCCGTGAAGAAGGGCGACCGCTTCGCTGAGTGGGATCCGTTCACCATGCCGGTGATCACGGAAAAGCCGGGCATCGTGAAGTATCAGGACCTGATCGACGGCAAGACGCTGACCGAGCAGACCGACGAAGCCACGGGCATCGCCCAGCGCGTCGTCACGGAGCATCGCGGTTCCGCCCGTACGAAGGAGGATCTGCGTCCCCGCCTCACCCTGCTCGACGATCAGTCGGGCGAAGCTGCCCGCTACATGCTGGCGGTGGGTGCGACCCTGTCGGTCGATGATGGTGCGCAGGTGCAGGCTGGTGACGTGCTGGCGCGTGTTTCTCGCGAAGCCGCGAAGACCCGCGACATCACCGGCGGTCTGCCGCGCGTCGCCGAACTGTTCGAAGCCCGCAAGCCCAAGGACAATGCGATCATTGCCAAGGTGTCGGGCCGCGTCCAGTTCCTCAAGGATTACAAGGCGAAGCGCAAGATCGCCATCAATCCCGAGGATGGCGGCGAGCCGGTCGAATATCTGATCCCCAAGAGCAAGGTGATCGACGTTCAGGAAGGCGACTTCGTGAAGCGCGGCGATAACCTGATCGGTGGTTCACCCGACCCGCATGACATCCTGGAAGTGCTCGGCATCGAGCCGCTGGCCGAATATCTGGTCGCGGAAATCCAGGAAGTTTATCGCTTGCAGGGCGTGAAGATCAACGACAAGCACATCGAAACGATCGTTCGTCAGATGCTGCAAAAAGTCGAGATCACCGTGTCCGGCGACACCACTTTGCTGGTGGGCGAGCAGGTCGATCGCGAGGAAATGGACGAGATCAACGCGAAGCTTCCGGCCGGCTACCAGCCTGCCGAAGGCAAGCCGGTACTGCTCGGCATCACCAAGGCCTCGCTGCAGACGCGTTCCTTCATCTCGGCGGCCTCCTTCCAGGAAACCACCCGCGTCCTCACGGAAGCGGCGGTTCAGGGCAAGAAGGACACGCTGGTTGGCCTTAAGGAAAACGTCATTGTCGGCCGCCTCATCCCGGCGGGCACCGGCGCTGGCATGAACCGCATGCGCGTTGCCGCCTCGTCGCGTGACGCGGCGATGCGGGCTGCTCTGCGGGCGTCGAGCCAGGTTGACCTGATCGCGCCCAAAACGGCCGCTGAAGAGCATGCCGCCGAACTGGCGCAGGGTCCGGAAGCCGCGATCGGAGACGATCCGCTGGCAGCTGTTCAGGGTGAAGACTTCACCACGCAGGACCTCGACTGACCTTTTGAAATGAGGAGAGCCGCTTCCTACATTGGAAGCGGCTCCCAAGCCCATCTACCCCACAAGGGATGATGAAAAGAGCCCGCCGGACGTGACAGCACGTCCGGCGGGCTTTTTCATGGCCGAAGTGCGCGGCATTTTTCCGGCGCAAGCCCCTTGACCAGCCGATCCAACCAGCCTATTTGCGCGCTTCCAATGCGGGCGACCCCCGCCTTGGTGCCCGATCCTCTAATGGTAAGAGAGCGGACTCTGACTCCGTCAATCAAGGTTCGAATCCTTGTCGGGCATCCACTAAACAAGATGCTGCCAGTTTCTTGCATTGGCCTATCGGAACGCTAACACTCCGGCAAACGTAGGGCACGGCGCGCTCCCCTGAGCTCAAGGTCACAGCACTCCTCCAGCGCTGTCAGCTTCGCAAGCTGGCTGCCATGACTGTATCCTTTAAAGCCAGGCGTAGCGGGACGCTAGATGATCATGCTGCGGGACGGAGCCCATTCACCTCTTCAGGGGTGATCGTCTTGGCGAGATGGATAAGGGATTTGACTGTAAAGGCCTTGAGCTGCGGCATCATGGCCTCCCACGGTCTGCCATAGCCTGCCAATATCGTTGATCCTTCGATCGACGTGTTGATAAACAGGGCCACGACGCTCACCTCCGCAGGCGACAGCGCGGGGTTCAGTTCGGCGATATAGGACGCCGTGAGGTCGTGCATATATTGATAGACCATCTCGATCCGTTCAGCCACGAACTGATTATGGTTCGCCATCGCCCACAATTCCGTAAACAGATGGGTCATCTTCTTGGTCTTGGTTTCATCGAGAGTGCCGCCGATGACGAGAGCCAGCGCTTCTTCAGCGGGTATGCCGCGGCTGGTAAGGCTGCTCCTCGCCTCCCCCACCGTCGGGGTGAGCAATTCTTCCAGCAACACCTGGACCAGCATTTCCTTGCGGGGAAAGTGCCGGCTGACATTTCCAACCTTCATGCCGCATTGAGCCGCGATGCGGCGGAGCGTGAAGGCTGATGCACCCTCTTCAACCAGGACCTGCAGCGCGGCCTTCAATATCGCGTCAACCGTGTCGGAGCCGCGCGAATATACGCCGGGACGCGGAGGAGCAACGAGCTTCGCCTTTTTCACCTTTTGATCAGTCATACCCCTCCCGTAGCGCTGATTTTGAATGATGAAAAGTTCAGGCAACATATCATCGGATCATGAAATGTTGACATCGTCCAATTTGCACTTGCCTAAGGTTGGAGGCAAAGGCTCAGATCACAACTCGCCCCCTGACGCCCAGCTTGGCTCGTACGAGATCAAAGCTTTACGAAGTTGACATACGACAACAATTAGTCAAGCCTTTTGGCGGCGGGACGGGAAGCCCGTCTGTGCACAAACTCTAGCAAAGGAACAAAAAAGACATGACGACCAATCGGCAGACTGACACGGCTTTGGACCCGATGTTCCTGCACCGCTGGTCACCGCGCGCTTTCGATGGCTCTGTCATGTCTGCCGAAGATTTGCGCACGATCCTGGATGCCGGACGCTGGGCTCCTTCCTCCTTCAACTATCAGCCTTGGCGCTTTCTTTACGCGACGCGCGACGACGCGGCGAATTGGGATCGTTTCCTTGATCTTCTCATCCCTTTCAACGCGGTTTGGGCCAAGGACGCATCCGCGCTGCTGTTCATCCTGAGCGAGACGACGATGGGAGCGCCCGACAAGCCTAGCCACTCGCATAGCTTCGATGCGGGCGCCGCCTGGGCGGCCATAGCACTGCAGGCGCATCTGCTCGGCTATCATGCCCACGGGATGGTCGGGATAGACATGGAAAAGACGCGGACTGAACTCGCCATCCCCGATGGCTTCCGCATTGAAGCAGCGGTGGCGATCGGGCGGATGGGCGATCCTGCAAATCTCCCTGAAAAACTTCAGGCGCGCGAACAGCCAAGCGACCGCAAACCCCTGGAAGAGCTGGCCTATCCCGGGAATTTCCGGAACTGATCCAGACTGAGGCGCCTGTCAGTTATCGAAGACGGCGCTCTGGGGAGGCGCAATGCACCTCCCCTTTCGCTTGGCTCAGAAACCCTCAGGCGCTGGAACTGACTGGACGGCCGTTCCACGCATGACGGCCAGGCGGCTCACATAAGCTGGACCACCTCGATCAGATTGCCTTCGACGTCCTTGACGAAGGCAACATGGACACCATGTTCAGGATCAGCTTGAACGGCCATCACCACAACGCCACCCGCAGCGACAGCATCTTCCACGAAGCGATGGATGTCATCCGCGATGAACCCCAGGATAAGTGACTCTGTGGGCGTTTTATCCACATCAAGGAACTTGGTCAGCGTGAAGTTCCCAGTCCCCGGCGGATTTGACTTGAAGTACAATTCCCGGATGGGACGGCCCGCAATATCTGCATCGGCCTGCGCCTCCTCCACCAACCCGCAGACCGCCCCGTAAAATGCCCCGACCTTGTCAAGGTCCTGCACGATAAGCTTAGTGAAGCCCAAGGGAATTACCTTATTCACATCATCCGACATATTTAACACTTTCCGGTTTCAACTTAGACATTCCCTCGGGCAACTTAACATTACCTCCCGAATGAATAGCGTAGACGAACCCCGTACATTCTGGGTTCTCCATATAGAGTCGCGGTGAACAGCTGACTATTGTAGGTATTGCTATTGCTCACCCGATACAGCTTGTTCGTCAGGTTGGTGGCGTAGAAGCCCACGTCCATACGGCTGCCCGCAACATTCCGCCAGTCGAGCGACAGGTTCAGCGTTCCGAAGGGTTCAAGCCGCTCACCCGGCTGATTTCCAGGAATGCTGGTCCCCGCCGTATGCTGCGCCGAGGTGTGCGAATAGTTGACGAACATCGCCAAGGTGCCGAGATCATTACCAAGGGGCTGCTCCGCCGATACATGGAAGCTGTAGATGTACGGCGACACATATTGGAACGGAATGCAGGCAAGGTTCACAGTCGCCGGATCGCTGATGACATTGCCGGTGCAGTCCTGGGTCGGGCTGCTCGGCACAAACTCATATTTTCTATACTTCGCATCGGTGTAGCTGAACGTACCGCCGATCTCGACACCAGGGATCGGTCGCAGCGATGCTTCCGCTTCCACGCCCTGAATACGTGCATCGGCCGACAGGACCCTGGCGCCAGATGCGAAGGTGTCGGGATTGAAGTCGCCTGTAGCGCGCTGAATACCCTTGTAGGTCAGATAATAATAGGTGCCGTTGAGGCGAAGCGGCATACCTGCCAATCGCACATCCGACTTGAACCCGGCTTCGTAGGAGGTGACAAACTCCGGTGGAAATGTCCGGGTACTCGTGAATACGGCGTTTGCGTTTATTCCCCCGGCCTTGTAGCCGCGGCTGATCTTCCCGTAAGCCAGCAGCTCGGGTGAGAATCTGTAGTCTACACCGATATTCCAAGTTGGCTCTTTGGTTTTCAGATTTGCTTCAAATTGGCAGCCAGTAGCTTCTGTCGCTATCGAATTGTCGCTGAAACAGAAGAATGCCCCTGGGGCGAGTACCTGATACAGGGCAGCCGAGCCACGAACCCTATCCCAAGTATATCGAACGCCGCCTGTGACCTTGAGGTTCTGCAGTGCAGGCGAAACCAACCCTAGATCCAGTGTCGACTGCGCGTATAGCGCTTTCGAAGTGTTGGTGATCGCGTATCTGATATCATACACACCGCAAACCAATGGATTGCCGGTGAACAAGGCTGGACAGAAGCCCGTCGCCCCCGCTCCCTGAGCCCCGGCTGGACGCTGATCATAATAGAACGCGCCTGCGGTAAAGGTGAGTTGCTTGTCGAACAAGTCGCCCTGGAGCTGCAGTTCCTCGGTGAACACCTTGATATCGTCGCGCGGCAGCCGCGTGGGCGAGGCGTTTTCATAAACCACCGGGGTGCCGTCACCAGGAAGCGTCACAACGCCAGGAGCCGGATAACTCCTCGGGTCACCATCATCGAACTGGAAGATGGTGCCGTCACTATCGACGGCATATGTCGTCTTGAAACGTTGATAGCTGATGATGTTACGCAGCGTCAGTTCTTCATTCAGATTGAGCGTCGAAGTATTGGTGACACCCCAGGTTTTTGTCCTTTGGAACGAATTGGTGCCATGCGCCGTCTGCCTTGGACCACGCGCGGCTGCTTCGGCGCTAGCCGCTCTGTACACGTCGCACGATGCACTGAAGCCAGGGATTGTAGGCCCTTCGACGCAGAAAGGAAGGCCGACCAGACTCGTGGCCGCGAGTCCCGGAACGTTGAGATAGGTGTTGACCGTACCAGTGCCATGCGTCCGGGAATTCGCCCCGTAGGCCATGGTGTAGTTTTCGAAATTCTCGGTCGGCCGCAGCGTCAATCCAACGCGGCCGGAATACCAATGCAAGTTGTCACGATCGGTGTTCCAGACCACATCCCGCGTGTAGCCATCTCGATCCTGATAGGCTCCGGCGACCCGTAGCAGGACTTTGTCATCCACGATCGGGATGTTGATCGCGCCTTCCAGCTCCTTGTTGTCATAGTTACCGAACTTGCCTTGGACATAGCCTTCAAAGTCGTTCGTCGGCTTCTTCGGTACGAGCAGGACCGCGCCGCCAGTCGTATTACGTCCGAATAATGTCCCTTGCGGCCCGTTTAGGACCTGGACATTTTCCAGATCTACGAAATTACCGGCACCGCCCTGTTGAGGGATGGAAATCGGCGCAGGCAGCGGCACTTCGTTCAAATAGACAACCACGCCCGGAGACGCCTGGAAAGTCGCACCCTGCCCCCGGATCGTAAAGCTTTGCGCTTCACGTGACGGATTGCCATTGTTGCCGACGACAAGCGAGGGGACGGTCGCCTGCAAATTCTGCGGCTGCGTAATGCCCTGCTGCTGAAGGCGCTCTGGCGAAAATGCCGTAATCGCGATGGGCACGTCCTGTGCACGCTCGTCGCGGCGTTGCGCGGTGACCACGATATCGGGCGAAGACTCCAGGTTCTCGTTCGAACCTGCGGACGATTGGGCCTGCGCATGCGCGGCTCCGGCGACCCACAACGCCGTCACCCCGGCTCCGCACAGAAGCTTCAAGCTGTTTTTCACTGTTCGCATCATTGCTACTCCCCATATGTAGCAATGCCCCCTCCATATGGGACATCGCGGCCCCCGGCAAAGTTGCCGGTTCCGATCGGCGACTGGGCATTTATATTCGTTCAGTCAGAAACTTAACCGACTGCGCACCGCTACATTCGCCACCTTCAATAGTTGACGTATTTCAACCGTTGTCAAGCTGAATTTATTTGCGCAGCTCGTTGTTCTACAAGTCTCCGCCGGTCCGGAAATGCTGTAATATTATTATCGTCGCCGACTCACATTTTCGGACAGACCAAAACGCAAATGGCGGGCCGTAAGGGCCCGCCATTCACTCGATCTTGCAATGTACCGTTTGCCGTAATCAGGCGGCGAGCGGCGCTTCGTCCATGTCGGCCGGAATGTTCGTCGGGCCATTCACAGCGAAAACCTGGGAAAGCATGCCGATAAAGGCGCGATCGGTCAGCGGATCAGTCGGCGTTTCGAACTGAGCGCCGCGCTTGCGGGCTTCGTCCATCAGCATGTTCAAAGCCTTGTCATGCGTGATGTCGTCAGTGTGATCGAACGTCCGCTTCAGGTCGGCCATATCCATGAACACCCTCGCACCCCAGTGGACGAGCAGGCGCACTTCGTCTGCCGGCAACTGCTGATTGACCACGCCGTTGGTCTCGATCCGCCAGCCGCCTTCGACCGTCGGATCAGGTGCCATCACGCTGCTGATATCGAGGCCTTCGGAACGACGCATCGCAAGCGGACCGGTCGCCTGAGCATGATGGAACATCATCTCGTTTTCGGCAACGACAGCGCGGCCCCACATAGGCGCGGTGATCTGCTTGGGTTCGCCGCGCGGACCGTCCGGCCAATAGTTGAAACCGCCACCGATATTGCCCTTATAATACCAGCCGGTAACCTGCATCTTCTTGCTGCGCCAGTGTTCGAACAGGCGAGACTTCGCCATCGTCAGGAGAAGCCAAATCGGCGTATTTTCCATGGTCATGCCGCGGAACACCGTGCCGTCCAGATGCGGCGGTCCACCGATGATGGTCGGCCCCTGAATGTTGATCAGGAACGTCTCCGGCTCCGCATATTGGGCGCCCCAATAGTTGCGCGCCATTTCGAGGAACTTGGAATTATAATAGCAGTCGTTCAGTTCAGGATAGAAGCAGACACCCTGCCGGGCGATATACCCTCGAAACGTCCCGCTACCCTGCAGGATCATGTCCCAGGTAAGGGTCATGCCTTCAGGAATGGTGCCGCCGACCGCAGCAATGACTTCTTCCGGCGACTTGAAGTTCTCGGCGAGAATAAGCGGCCAGGGGCCATTCTCCCGCACGACCTTGAATATCCGCTGACGCTGATCTTCCGTATACGCGTTTTCGATCACATAAGGCGGCGCAAACGGGCGAAACTGGTCGGCAATGTCGGTGGTCATCAGGCACTCCATTGATTAAGCACGTTTCGCTCAAATCGTCCGCGCAAAGCGGCTCGGCCCGTCGCGATTCGAGCGGATGCGGACGGAATTTTGGACCATAAGTTGACGGTCGTCAACTGTAGCCAAAATGGGAGAATTTTCATGGTTTCGGCCTTGTTCCGAGTGAACGGAACTCTCGCAAAATCGTTGACGATGGTCAACTTTAATCCCACCGTGGTCGGATGAGGATGGCCGAGCGCCACTAGCAATCGGAGCGAAGACAAGAGCTATGGGGCTGCAGATATTGGATCCTGACTGCACCGTGGAGGAGATCGTCGCCGCCATGGACCGTGACGGCGCGTGCATCATAAGGGACATATTGTCGCCGGGCCGACTGAAAACTCTTCAGGAGGATGTCGCGCCATGGATCGCTCAGACCCCGGACGGGCTGGATGATTGGTCCGGTCGTAAGACCAAGCGCACTGGCGGATTGATCGCCCGATGCGCGAGCGTGCGCGAGATCGCGGTCGAACCGCTGATCCTGAGCACGGCAAATGCGACGCTTGGGCGTTTCTGCTCGAAGATTCAACTCAACATCACGCAACTGATCACCATCATGCCCGGTCAAGGCGTGCAGCCGCTGCATCGCGACAGGTTCGTATGGGGCGGCGACGATAGCGGCGGCGTCATTCCCGAAGGCATTGAGCCTCAGTGCAACGGCATCTGGGCCGTGGAAGATTTCACGGAGGATAATGGCGCGACGCATATCGTGCCAGGCAGCCATAAATGGCCGTTCAACCGCCAGGCGCGCAGGGACGAAAGCATTCAGGCCGTCATGAAAGCTGGCTCCGTCCTGCTCTACAATGGCAGCGTCATTCACGGCGGCGGGGAAAATCGGAGCGACAAGCCCCGCAAGGCCCTCAACGTCACATATACTCTGGGCTGGTTGCGGCAGGAGGAAAATCAATATCTGTCCTGCCCGCCCGAGATCGCGCGGAATTTCGACCAGGAGTTGACCGACCTGATCGGCTACAGTTTCGGCAACTATTCGCTGGGCTTCTACACCGATCCGCTGAAAGCACCCGAGCGTAGCGACATCGTACCGCCTGAGGCGGCGCTTGGCCGCTTCCCTCGAGAAATTCCCAAGATGGCGACAACGGACGCCGTGGCGGAGCCAAGCTGATCAACTCCTGAAGCCGTTTTCAACGGCTCCGGGGTCCGGTGGAACGCGGGCTGAGGGCGTCGCGCATCGCCACGCTCGAGTTGATCCGAGCGACGCCAGGCATACGCGACAAAACCTCGCTGTGAATGATCTCATAAGCGGCCACACTTTCCGTTTCGACACGCAACCAATAATCGGTGCCGCCCGTCATCAGGAAACACTCGCGGATTTCCGGACATTGCCGCACAGCATGTTCGAAGCGCGCGAGATAATCCTCCGTCTGCCTGTCCAACGTCACTTGAACCAATATGTTCACGCTGGTCTCACCGACCCGCAAAGGGCTGGTCAGCACTGTATAGCCGCGGATGACGCCTGCATCTTCCAGCAATTTGATCCTGCGGTGGCAACTTGATGGCGACAGGCCCACCTCTTCGGCGATCTCGGAATTCGGCCGCCTCGCGTTCAGCCTCAGCAAACGCAGGATCGCACGGTCAATCTGATCCAAGCCAATGGCCATTCTATTCAAAAACCTCGAACATCCTTCCGCAATCCGCACCATCTTAGAACAAATCACGACAATTTGGTGAAAAAAGCTGCGTCGCCCCGGTTAGAAAAACAGATGAAGGGGTATCGGCATGACACCGGTGGATTGCGCAGGCGCACTGTTAAGCATCGATTTGAACACGCTGGTGGAAAATTACCGGCTGATCGCCCGTCAGGTTGCGCCTGCCGAGGTCGCCGGAGTGGTCAAGGCCGATGCCTATGGCACCGGCGCTTCCGCCGTGGCAGCCGCCCTGCTGGAAGCTGGCTGCCGCCGCTTCTTCGTGGCGCAGCTGGAAGAAGCCATCGCGCTCAAGCCGGAACTGCCCGACTCCATCCAGCTCTTTGTCCTGAACGGCCTTCAACCGGGGGCGGAGCGGCACTGCCGGGATGCGGGCGCCATCCCGGTTCTCAATTCGCTCGACCAGATCAGGCGCTGGTCCCAGCTGGCGCAGGCTTCGGGCCGCACCCTGCCCGCCGCGCTTCAGGTGGACAGCGGCATGGCGCGGCTCGGCCTATCGCCGGACGAGGTCCGGGCACTCCTAGCCGACCGGTCGCTTTTGGACGGCATCGAACTGGTGCTCATCCTAAGCCACCTCGCCTGCGCCGATGATCCTTCGTCCGCGTTCAATGACAAGCAGGTTGCTGCCTTCAACGATTTTACGCGCCATTTCCCTGGCGTCTCGCGCTCTCTCGATAACAGCGGCGGCAGTTTCCTCAACCACCCGCATTATGAGGTCGTGCGCGCCGGGATCGCCCTTTATGGCGGCGCGCCGCAGGACAGCGCCAACCCCATGCATCCCGTCGTCTCGCTTGAGGCGCGGATTGCGCAGCTCCGCACGGTCGGTCCTGGCACGGGCGTTGGATATGGCCTCAGCCACCTGGCGGAGGAGACCTCTCACATCGCGACGATCCCGGTCGGCTACGCGGACGGATGGCCGCGGCACCTCAGCAATCGCGGCTCCGCTTTCATCGGCGGCATCCGGGTGCCGATCGTTGGCCGGGTGTCGATGGACAGCATGACCCTCGACGTGACGCATGTCCCCGACATGCTGCTCTATCCCGGCGCGCCTGTCGAACTGCTCGGCCCGCATCAGTCGATCGACGATGTCGCGGCTGATGCGGGGACCATTTCCTACGAAATCCTCACCCAGCTCGGCCACCGGTATCGTCGTGAGTACCGCCTTGCCGAGCCTGCAGAGCAAAAGCGGAGTATGACAGCATGAAGGTCGCGATTCTCGGCAGCGGGGTCATCGGCGTGACGTCGGCCTGGTATCTGGCAAAGGCTGGGCATGAGGTGGTTGTGATCGATCGCCAGTCGGGCCCGGCCCTGGAAACCAGCTTCGCGAACGCGGGAGAGATTTCCCCGGGTTATGCCTCGCCCTGGGCAGCGCCAGGCATTCCGATGAAGGCGATGCGCTGGCTGTTCATGCAGCATGCGCCGCTCATCCTCCGCCCCACCTTCGACGCTGCCATGTTGCGCTGGATCGTGGCCATGCTCGGCAATTGCACGGAAAAGGCCTATGCGGTGAACAAGAGCCGCATGGTTCGCCTGGCCGAGTTCAGCCGCGATCAGCTTATCGCGCTGCGACAGGAAACCGGCATCTCCTATGACGAGCGCAGCCAGGGCACGCTCCAGCTGTTCCGCGAGCAGAAGCAGCTCGACGGCATCGGCAAGGACGTCGCCGTGCTGCAGGCTGACGGCGTGCCGTTCGAGATACTCGACAAGGCCGGTTGTATTGCCGCCGAGCCGGGCCTCGCCAACAGCCAGTCGCCGATCGTCGGCGGCCTGCGCCTGCCCAATGACGAGACCGGGGATTGCTTCAAATTCACCAACGCGCTCGCCGATATGGCGAAGGCCGCCGGTGTCACCTTCCTCCACGATCATAAGATCAAACGCCTCGTCCAGGGCAAGGGCAGCATCGATCATGTCGAGACGGACAAGGGGCCGGTCGACGCAGACGCCTTCATCATTGCCCTCGGCAGCTATTCGCCCCTGCTGGTGGCGCCGCTGGGGATCAAGCTGCCCGTCTACCCGGTAAAGGGCTATTCGATCACCGTTCCCATCACCGCAGCAGAGCGCGCCCCTGTGTCCACGCTGCTTGATGAAAGCTTCAAGGTTGCGATCACCTGCCTGGGCGACCGCATCCGCGTCGGAGGCATGGCGGAACTCTCGGGCTTCTCGACCAACCTGCCTGGCAAACGGCGCGACACGCTGGAATATTCGGTAGGCTCGCTGTTCCCCGCGGCCGGAGACCTTGGCAAGGCGAGCTTCTGGTCCGGCCTGCGCCCCATGACGCCAGACAGCACGCCTGTCATCGGCTCTACGCACATCCCAAACCTCTACCTCAACACAGGTCATGGCACGCTTGGCTGGACCATGGCCTGTGGCTCGGGCCATGTGATCGCCGACATCGTCTCCAACCGGAAACCGGCGATTGAAACGGGCGATCTATCGATTGCGCGCTATCGTTAAACAGGACTGCCGTTAGCCGACATTGATCCGGCGGGCGGTTCGTCAGCCGACACGGCACCATTTGCCATGTCGGTCGTTCGACTGCGATGGCGACCATTTCCCGACATGCTGCGGCCCCTCACCTCCCCGCGCTGGAGAGTGCCGGACCGGCGCAGAGGCGGAGAACCGCAAATAGATTGCTGGAAACAGCCTGGTCGAAAGGATGGCTCGATCGCCCCACACTCGATCCTGACGAACTGATCGTGGCAGCCTGCAAAGCAAGCAAGACGGGAAATCTGCACGATGGCTGCTGGCGCGACCGGCTGAACATCCTGGCGTCGGCTTTGGAGAGAGAGGCATCGCTCAACAATTTGGGCCGCGTGATCGCACATGGCCAGATCACCGCCGCGCTGCTTAACAGGGCACGGATGCAAGCCTTATGGGCGCGCCATCCGGAAATCGGCGACATCAAATTGCAGCCGCCGATCCTGATTGTCGGCCAGATGAGATCCGGCAGCACGCGCATCCAGCGCCTCCTCGCCTGCGACCCCCGGCTCACCTTCACACGATTTTACGAAAGCTGGAATCCGCTTCCCCGCTTTTGGGGACTGGCGCATGCCGATCGCGTGATCCGCGCGGCAGTGGCGCTCTCCTGCGCCCACTTCTTCAATCCCGCGTTCCGCCATATCCATCCGACCGGCGTCCATCATGCGGAGGAGGAGATGGGCCTTCAGAACATCTCCATGTTCGGCTCTGCCTTTGAAGCGCAATGGCGCGTCCCAAGCTTCACCGCCGCCGTCGAAGATGCCGATCCGGCGGCTGCCTATGCGGAGTTCAAGCGGCTTCTGCAGACCATCGCCTGGTTCCGGCGGCGCGCGCCTTCCCGGCCGTGGCTGCTCAAACTGCCGCAATTCGCGCAGGATATGGACGCAGTGCTGGCCACATTCCCCGGAGCGCGCGTCATCCGCTTGCATCGCGACCCCGAGCCCCTCATCGCCTCATCCGCGTCCCTGGTGCACAACCAGATGAGTCTGCAATCGGATGATGCTGACGCTCGATGGATTGGCCAGGAATGGCTCCGCAAGACCGCCCTGCGGGAACGCCGCCTCAACGCAGCCCTTCGCCGAGCAGCCGTGCCGAGTGTGGACGTACATTATGATGCCGTGAACCAGGATTGGCGCAGGCAGATTGGACGGATCTACAAGTTTCTCGACATGCCTTTTCGGCCAAGCATAGGGCAAGGCATGAGCCGCTTCATAAAAGGGAAGCGTCACAAAGAGCTTCGTCGCCACAATTATGATCTCGGCCAGTTCGGTCTCAGCCGCATGGACATCCACCAAGCCATGACGGAAGGAGGTTAGGCCGGTCGGCTGCTCCATAGCATCAGATCAGCCATACCCGCTAATCGAACGTTTATGTTCTGTTTCACAAGCGTTATACCTGCCTTCCGGAGAGAGGCGGAACCCATGCGCAAAAATCTGCTGACGTTTAAACTGTGCCTCATTCTGGGTGCTAGCTGGGCCATTCCCGCCGCTGCTCAGCATGCAGGCGGAGCGCCCACCCTC
This sequence comes from Sphingobium sp. S6, assembly GCF_905120495.1. Lineage (NCBI taxonomy): Bacteria > Pseudomonadati > Pseudomonadota > Alphaproteobacteria > Sphingomonadales > Sphingobiaceae > Sphingobium > Sphingobium sp. S6. The sequence goes on from NZ_CAJHOG010000001.1 coordinate 1,325,968, forward strand.
GACCTACAGCTGTTCCGCGATCCGCCCGCGTCTGTCCGTCCGCTATACCGCTGGTGGCTTCCCCTCGCGGCGGTGGAGGAGGAAGAGCTTCGCCGTGAAATCGACCAGATGGTGGATGCGGGTGCAGGCGGAGTCGAAATCGCCGCCATGCCCGTTCCCGGCGCCATCGGCAGCGATCCGGAGTTTCTGCGCGACAATGGCTTTGGCAGCAGCCGCTGGTCCCAAGCCCTGGAGACGATATTCGATCATGCAGGCAGCAAGGGGCTGCGCGTCGATATGATGGCGGGCCCGCACTGGCCCACCGGCGTTCCAAGCGTGTCCAGCCTCGACAATCCAGCGGCACAGCAGCAGCTTGTCGCTGGCTACGCACGGATCGCGCCCGGACAGAGTTGGACTGCTGCGCTTCCGCTACCTGCAAGATCCCTCACCGCTCCTGATACGCGCCCTACCCTTGTGGCCGTCCTCGCAGCGCGCTGCGCGACGGATGCCTGTCCTGAAACCGGCGGCACCCGGATGATTGACCGGCGGTCGGTAAAGGACCTGACGGCAAAGGTTGCAAAGGACGGTAGTCTCACATGGACAGCCCCTTCGGGGCCCAATCCATGGTGGGTGATTGCCTTCTATCAGATCGCCGATGGACAGAAGCTCGAGAATCTGAGCGCGAGTACGCCCAATTATGTGATCGATCATATCGGCCCGGCGGGTGCTCGTGCGGTCACCGATTTCTACGACCGCTCTATCCTGACGCCCCGCCTGCGTTCCCTTATCCGCACCAACAAAAGCTCGCTCTTCGAAGACAGCTTCGAACCGTCGGAAGGTCTCAAATGGACATCGACCTTCCTGCCCGAGTTCAAGCGGCGCAGGGGCTATTCGCTCACACCCTATCTTCCCCTTCTGGTCGGCGGCGGCGTGGGCGCGCGCAAGGGCTTCTTCGACTATGCCGATGCCGGGGAACGGGTACGTGAGGATTATCGCCAGACCTTTTCCGACCTTTATGGCGACAATCATATGAAGCCCTATGCGCGCTGGGCGCACGGCCTAGGCATGACCACGCGCCTTCAGGTGGAGGGCGGGCCTATGGAGATCGCCGACCTTGCCGCTCTGCCGGACATTCCCGAAGGCGAGAATCGCAATTTCCTCAACAATCCCGAACTGTTCAAGGTCATCGGCACCGGCGCTCAACTCAGGCTGATGGAAGCGCCCTTGTCAACCGAATGCTGTCCAATCCAGGGTGGCAGCTGGGCGACCACAGCGGGCGGCAAGTCCTTCACCATCGCGCAGGGGACGGGCGCGCCATTTGGGCAGGCAGGCAATGATGCGAACCTGAACTGGGTGTACAAGGCATATGCAGGCGGCGTGAACCAGTTGGTCTGGCACGGCTTTCCCTACATCACGACGCCAAGCGGCAGCGGCGTGCGCTCCCGCTGGCCCGGCAACAGCTTCGATGGCAACACGCAATTTTCCGAAGCCTTCGGACCCAGGATGCCGCAATGGCCGGACTATCGGCTGATCAACGATCATCTCGCGCGGCTGCAACTTGTCATGCGTCAAGGCCGCCCGAGATATGACGTCGCGGTCTTCTGGCATGACTTCGGCGTGAAAGGGATCGCGCCCAATGTGACGGCCTTCACCGGTTATCCCGGCCTGTCGAAGATGCCATCCACCACGTCTCCGCTGGCCGCCGCAGGCTTTACCCATCAATATGTCAGCCCGGCTTATCTGACGGCCAAGTCCGCCCGCGACGTGCGAGAGGCCGTCTGGATGCCCGACCGCATGGGCTTCAAGGCGATCCTGCTGAACGATCGGACGGTGATGCCCGTCGAAAGCCTGCGCCGCATTCGCGATCTGGCGCGCAGGGGCGTACCGCTCGTCATCCTGGGGCAGGTGCCCAAGCGTACACCCGGACTGGCAGGCGAGCGCGGCGGCGATGCGGAGCTTGCCCGCATCGTTACGGAACTGAAGACGATGTCGCAGCGGCCAAGTACGCGCGTTCGCTTCGTTGCCGATGAAGCGCAGGCGGCCGCGGCACTGGCGACGATGGGCATCATACCAGCGGCGGCCCGCGCGGATGGCGCTGGCTCATCCGATATCCTGACCGTGCGTAGGCGCACCGTCGACACCGACTATTATCTGCTGTTCAACCAAAGCACCCAGACGGCGGCCCGGACGCTCAGCTTCACGGGATCCGGCGTCCCGTTCGAACTGAACAGCTGGACAGGCGAAATCCTGCCCTTGGCGCTGTACGAGCAGGCGGGCGGCGCAGTGCGCATCCCTATCACCTTGGCCGCGAACGACATCCAGCTGATCGCGATCGGCCGACCGGCTGGGGTGGAAGTCGGCACCGGCGTTCATGCCATTGCTACCGATGCTGACATGATCCGCCGCGATGGCGCAGGCCTCATCCTGCGCACTGGCCGGGCAGGCGACTTCCAGACCAAGCTGTCAAACGGCAAGATCATCCGCACTCATATCGAAACGCTCGCCGCGCACATCCCGCTCGATCGCTGGACACTCGGCATCGAAAGCTGGACTGCGGACGATACGGGGCTGCCCGGCCTCGATCACAGCCGGCGCCAGCGCTTGCCGGAAATTGCGGTGAAGGCGGGCGCCGATCACACCCTGCCGGGCTGGGGCGCGCTCGGACATCCGGACAAGGCGGGCCGCGGCTTCTACGCCACCGGCATCCAACTGGCCCCATCCTGGAGCGAGCCCGACGGAGCCTGGCTCGACCTCGGGATGGTCGTCGACACATTCCGCCTGACCATCAATGGCGCAGACGTCCCGCCGAGCAGCTATCAGGACACGTCCCGGATCGACATCGGCCCCTTCCTGCACGCGGGCGCGAACCGCATCGAAGTCCGCGTAGCCACGCCGTTACGCAATGCGGTGGAAAAAGCCACGAAAGAAGGCGCCAAGATGCTGAAGCAGACAGGGCTGATCGGCCCCGTGATCCTCCACCCCTACCGCGACGTGCGGTTGAAATTGAATTGAGGAGACCCGGAGCAGTCATGGTGATACGCGAAGGCTGCCTCATGGGGGAACAATCCTCGGGCAGGCCGCACGTCGCACTCGGCGGGTTCGACCATCGCTGGCTGCTGCCGGGACAAACGCACTTCCCCCAAGAACTGAAGCTCGAACAGATTTCGCCGTTTTTTTTAACCTGATTCGGATGCTGGCGGAGGGGGTAATGGCGCTTACGATACTCGAATAGGTGCGTGTTCAAGTCACAATTCACCATAAAACAAGGAAGCACCTGCCCCCCTGATTCGTGCAAGCCTTGTCCAAGGTGGAGCCTATTGGCAGGCGCTCAATGTCCTCTGCTGATAGGGGAATGTCCCGTTATGAATGAAGACATTTGGAAAGCTGCCGTTCGCACGGCGCCGGCTCCCGACCTTTAGCCGCCGACCATATATGTGTCGGCGGCTGCGGGTAACCAACAGCTCCGACGGTGTTCAGGATGCGGAACTTGCAACCACCAAGCGTACGAGTCTTGGCGAAATGGCAGGCCCGCGTGCATCGGGTACTCAGGACGCAGGCGAATGCATGACCCGTCGTTGAGCCACAGACGCCAGCGCTTTGCTGGGTTGCGGGACTTGAGCCCCTCGCCGCCTTGTCCGCCCGCTTATGGCTCCCATCCATCCTGCATTGAACAACAAGACGACCAGCCGACAATAGCCGTAGCGATCATGTTGCTTCCTCCGTTAGCGCCTGATCGCCACCGCCCCGCATGGCACTTTGCGCTGCGCTGATCGATGCTGACCCAGCACCCGGCAGATTGTCATTGGACACCTGAAGCTTTCCTCGCGCGTGATCAATACAGCGCCGCCGCTTCGGGGGGGCCCTGAAGTTTTCCTTCGCCATCTCCTGAAGTGTCAGCTTGTACAATGTCAGACCGGAAGTCGCCCGGCGAAGTCCATGGGCCGCTCAGAGAGAGAGAGAGAGAGAGGTAAATTATAACATGCTACCCGGCCGCCCCAGTGTAGCGAGGTCGCTTAGTCGCTTTCGTTGTTGTCCCATTCACGCCTTCAGCAGACCCTATCGTACCAGCCAATCCGTTTCGATCGAGAAGCGAAATCAGATCATCACCTGTGCGCCCGATATGATAGCGGGTGAAATCAACCGCCTGATTAACCAGTCCCTGCCGACAGAGATCCAGCAGCGCGCCATGATCGTCTTGTGCACGCTGCACACTGTCACCGACCGTCAGCACAAGCCGCGTATAACGATCGGAATTGACGAGCAATTCACGCACGATCCTCAAAGTTTTGAGGCGCCCGGACGGGTTATAGAGCGTCATGTGAAAGCGCCGGTTGAATTCCCCCCAACTCACCACGTCGCCCGAAGCGATGGCGGCATCATATTCCTCGATGACCGTCTCAGCGGCCGCAATATCTTCGGGAGTCAGGCGGGGAATGGAATAGCGCAGCAATTCAGGCTCCAGGAGTGCCCGCAAATCGAATAATTCCTGGATATCATCACGTGACAGGCCGGTAACAACATAGCCGCGGTGAGGATAGCTTGCGACCAACCCTTCGCCCTCCAAGCGTGACAGTGCCTCACGGACAGGTATCCGGCTCGTGCCCATTTCCTCGGCAAGCGCGTCTTGGCGAAGCGGCATACCGTCGGCAATTTCGCCGGACAGGATCAGCGCTCGCAGTTGATTGGTCACCCCATCCGCTATCGTACTGCGGAAAACGCTTCCAGATTTACGTGGTGCTGGCATCGCGACTGTTAGTATCCCATTTTTCTTCAACCGTGAACAACCACGGTTCCCCGACTTGAACATATTTGAAATCCATAACAATGGAGATATGCGCCACCGCACCAACGCCAGCTGGCCGGATCGCCTCGGATAGATGGGATTTTTGCCTACATCCTGCGACGGAGAGACAACGCGTCCCCCACGAGCTTCGGCCGTCGCAATCGCGCTGATCGTCCGCTCTCTGCAAAGCCGATCCAGGCAAAAGCGGCATGTGACGCCCCGATTGCGGCAGCGCATCGGGCACAGCAATGCACGCATTGCAGGAAACGGAATACCCGTGCCGGATCACTTCTGGATATTTATGCAGCCTTCTGCTGAGGGCCGGGCGCCTCAGCCGGATAGATGCTTGGAAGACCCGGATCATAGACTTCGGTCAGCAAATGCATGAAATCTCGATCATGAAGCGGATCGGAAGGCGTTTCAAACGCGCGGCCGCGGTTCTGAATATCCTTGATGAACGTATCGATGACTTGGTCATGCGTCAGGTCATCGGTATGATCCACAACCTGTATGAGCTCGGTCAAATCCGTAAAAATGTCAGCACGCCAGTGCACCAGCATCCGCATTTCGCGTGCCGAAATCTTTTGGATCACCTCACCATCGGTAGTGATCTGCCATCCATCGACGGTATCGGGGTCCGAACCAAATCGGGAGTCGATCGTTAGCCCTTTGGTCTGCCTTTGCTCCAACGGCCCGTTCGCTTCGCCACGATGATACATTCTTTCAACTTCAGCCACGATCCCGCGGTTCCAGACCGGAGCGGCAATACGCTCAGGTGTGGCATGCGGACCCTTCGGCCAATAGGTAAAGCCCCCACCGACTGAACCACGATAAAACCAGGCAATCACCTGAGCCTTCTTCATCTGCCATTTTTTGAACAGATCCGACCTGATCATAGAGTTTAGGAGCCAATTTGGCGTATTTTTCAAGTTTAATCCTCGAAACTCCGCTCCGTCGAGATGCCCTCCGTCGAAGTTATTGGTCGGACCATTGATGTTAAAGATCATATTCTCTGGCCTGGCATATTCCGCGTTCCAATAGCGTCTGCCGAAGTCCAAAAATTTCCTGTTCAGGAAAGTGTCTTCGATTTCCGGATACAGGCAAACACCGCCCTTGGCGAGATAACCGGTGAAATAGGGTAACAAGAAATCTTCCCACGCCGGCGCTGCGTCCTTCAGGTCCTTTCCTAAGGTGGTGTCGGCAATTCCCTCTGGCGAAGAGTAGAACTGGCGCAGTGTCAGCTCCCACGGTCCTTTGCTCCGCGCTACTTCCACAAGCCGCCGGTACTGATCTTCGCTGTAGATATCGTCGATAAGCATCGGTGGCGCTATCGGCCTGACGAGGTCTGAAGGCATGCTGCATCTCTCCGATTTTATTTATTATCCAATAATACCGGATACCGAGCGTCGTTCAAGGATTCGTTGGTGCCGCCTGAAAGGGGTCGAGTGATGATAACGGGCGGCGCGTTCCGAGATGTCGGCGCCCTTCTTGCCGTCCCCCTTTTTACGATCGGCAGATAAGAGCGTCCCCCTCGCCAGGCGTATCCAAAGCACTGACAGCACCGTCTATGAGATTGGCATTCGCCAGCCGGGCGCTGAGATCCAGCGGTTGCAGGAGCAATCCATAATATTGCTCGCGCGCACGTCGCTCGGCCAGATATGCGTGTCGGGCCGCCACGACATCCAAAGCCACGATCTGGAAGGCCCTGCCAATCGGGAGTTGCGCGACGTGATCGGCGTCAGCCCCTAACATCATTGCGATTTTGGGATAGCCACCGGCTGTCTGGTGATCGGCTTGGAGCAAGGTCGTGCGCCCCTCTCCGTTCACCTGCAAAGCGCCCCTTAATAGCGGTTCGCTGGGCATATCGGTCGCGATGGGCGGGATCGCGGGACCATCAAGCACAAGCCCCATCCGATCGAAGGATGCGGATGGACGAAAGGAGGTGCTAAGCAGCGTTTCCACCGCCGCTGAGTCAAAAAAGCGCTGCTGAGGTCCAAGGACAACCCGTGCCCGTGAGATCGGGTCATCCACGCCCGCTGGACGCGGCACCGCGCGAGCATCCCCCACGCTACCCTCCAACTGTCGGCAACTTGCGATCGTCAGCACGTCCCCTGCGACGAGACGCTGGCCGCCCAACTCTGCCTGGGCATGCCTGGAGATGCTGCCGAGCCATGCGGGAGCCACAATGTTTCCGGCGAAGGAAAGATAGCTCCAGTTGCCCGCGCCGGGGCGTACCCGCAACGTCATTCCAGCACAGATGCGCGCGGCCACCCAACTGCCCAGTTGCACTCCATCCAGTTCGACGGTGAACCCCCCGCCGCAGACCGCGAATGAGGCTTCACCCTGCGTGCATCGCAGCATGATGCCGCCGAATGACAGTTCGACCGCCCCATTTACGACCGGCGCACCAAAGCAATGTACCGCTGCCTCATAACTCAAACGGTCTACCGGGCCGGATCGAGGTATGCCGAAACGCAGCAGGCCGGGACGCCCGCTATCCTGCGTGGTTGTCAGAGGGCCAGCCTGTTCGACGACGAAGGTAGCTAGCCGGGTCACTTCGTTGCCAACCGCGCGAACTGCTCTGAATCGATCCGCTGGAACTGCACCGTATCGCCCGGCTGGAAGACGGGAGGCTCTTCGGAATCGCGATCGAGTATCGTCAAGGGCGTGCGCCCGATCACCCACCAGCCGGTGGGCATCGGCAAAGTCGAGATGAGACATTGCGGCCCCGCGATTAGCACGCTGCCGACAGGATATCCGCGCACGGCTGCGGGCTTGCGAGGTTGGTGCAGCGCAGGCGGCACGCCGCCCATATAAGCATAGCCCGGCGCGAACCCGTACATGTACACGCGATAGCGTGCCTTAAGAAATTGCCTTGTTACCACTTCCGGAGTCAGTCCGACGCGGCTCGCTATCTCATCAAGATCGGGTGCATAGGAGTCATCGAAGCAGACGGGAACGACATGGCATCTTCCGGCACGATCCGCCGTGCGGGGCTGAGACATTAATGGCTCGCAAAGAAGCCGCAACTCCTCGAAACTTGTCAAATCGGGATCGTAGCGAACCATGACCGACGTGTATGCGGGCGCCGTCTCACAAATGGCGGCAATGCCAGCGGCGTGCAGCGCGCTGTCCAGGTCCAGCACGGCACTATGGGTTTCCTCGCACACCACGCTCCCAAGTTCGATCAGCAGCGCGTCCTCGCCCACGGGACGGATGACATAAGGGCTCATCTATAGGGCAGGAAGGGGGCTATGGCGAAGCCCCGCTCGGTAAGCTCATCCCGCACGGTTCGTGCCATGGCGACTGCATCCGGGCTGTCGCCATGGACGCAGATCGAATGCGCTTCCAGCGCGACCGGGTCGTGAGAAACCGTCGGCATCATACCGCTTTCGAGGAACGCAACGATGCGGCGCGCCGCAAACGCCCCGTCGTGGATCAAGGCCCCCGGCTCGCTGCGAGGGACGAGATTTCCCGCCGCTGTATATCCCCGGTCGGCGAAGATCTCGCTGAACACCTGCATGCCGCTGTCGCGGGCGACCTGCTCCAGCATGGTCCCCGATATGGCAAGCATCGCAAGACCCGGATCGACGGCACGGACCGCCGCCACGATCGCAGCCGCTACCGGCTTCTCGACCGTGGCCACGTTACCCAGTGCGCCATGCGGCTTCACATAGGCAACGGGTTGCCCGACAAGCGCGCCGATCGCCATCAGTGCGCCGACCTGCGCGGCCACGAACCGCTCGATCTCGTCCGGGCTGTGCGGCATCCGACGGCGGCCAAAGCCTTCTTTGTCAGGATAGCTCGGATGCGCGCCGGTAACCACCTTATGCTGGCGTGCTAGGCTTAGCGTGCGGAACATGGTGTCGGGGTCGCTGGCATGTCCTCCACAGGCGACGTTTGCGCTGCTGACCAGCGCGAACATGGCTTCGTCGTCGCCCATCAACCACGGGCCGAACCCTTCGCCCATATCGGCGTTCAGGTCGATCGAGGGCAGCGATCCTGCTGCGGAGGGAGGGCTTTCTTCTGATCGTTCGGTCATGCTTCTTCCACCGGGACCACATAGTTGAGCACCATCCGTCCCCCGTCCGGATAGATGGTCTGCCCGGTCATGTAGGACGCATCGTCACTCGCCAGAAAGGCGGCGACTGACGCAACTTCAGCCGGATCACCCAATCGCCCGCTGGGCGTGCGCGAAAGGATCATGCGACGTTGATCGTCATTCGTCAAAATGCCTTCTTTCAGCATTTCGGTGGCAATCGTGCCAGGGCCGACGCCGACCACGCGGATCCCGTGCGGGGCGAGCGCCACGGCGCCGGTAGCCGTCAACTGATTCATGCCCCCCTTCGAAATGGCGTAGGTGGCGATGGAGGGGTTCGCCAATCGCGCGTTGATGGAAGACATGTTGATGATGACCCCGCCGCGCCCCTGTTCGACCATCTGCTTCCCGGCGATCTGGAGGCCCAGGAACGCGCCTTTGAGATTGACACCCAGGACCTGATCATATTCCTCGTCGGTGATCGACAAGATGTCCTTGCTGATGGCGATGCCCGCATTATTCAGCATGATGTCGATCCCGCCGAACGCATCCAGTGCAGTCCCGACCAGCCGCTCGACATCGGCGCGGGCGCTGACATCGGTACGACAGCCCCGAACCGCGAACCCCTCCGCAGCCAGCATGTCGACCGCCCGGTCAAGATGATCGCCGTCGACATCGCCCAGCACCACCTGCGCGCCGTCCGCCGCGAACCGGCGCGCGCAAGCGAAACCTATGCCGCGCGCCGCTCCGGTTACAACAGCGATCCTCTTGCTCTGCATTGTATGTCGTCCTCTTAATAGATGGTAGATTCGATGTAGGGACGCCCTTGCGCGATCCTGTCGAACGCGAGCGGCGATATGTCGATCGTGCGGTGACCGCCATGCACGATCATCTCGGCTACCGCTCGGCCCGCGCCGGGTGCGTGCATCACGCCATGCCCGGAAAAACCGCATGCGAACATCAGGTTTTCGATCTCCGGATGAGCGCCCAGCACTGCATTATGATCGAACATGTTCATGTCATAATGGCCTGCCCAAGCATGCAGCAGCCTCAGTTGCTCCAGCGACGGGATGCGTGCGGCCAATGCTGGCCAGACCCGCTCTTCAAACAGCGACATGTCGGGTTCGAAGTCACCATAGGCGTCGGGATCACAGGATGAATCGGGAGAGATGCCGCAGATGAAACCCTCCCCTTCAGGCCGAAGCCAGGCGCCGGAAGTGTCGAAGACCATGGGAACGTCTGTGTTGTCGAGCGGAGCCTTGAAATGATAGATGCTCCGCTTCTTGGGCACTACGGGCAGATCAATGCCCAGAGATGCCGTCAGCCGTCCAGAATGGGCGCCAGCGGCGCACACCACCCAGTCGGGTTTAAGCTCTGTGCCATCGGCCAGACGGACATTCACGATCCGGCCACCCGCTTCGCGCAGTCCGTCGGCCTCCGCCCGGCAGAAACGGACATCTTTATCGATCGCTGCGGCCCGCATTGCCGCGAGCAACGACCATGCGTCGAACCATCCCTCCTCACGCAGCCCGAATGTCCCGACACCCACGCCCTCGACCGCGAGCCATGGGAACCGCGCAGCGAGCGCAGCTGGTTCAAAGCGCTCTACCATGCATCCTTGCGCGCGTTGGATATCAAGCAGCCGGTCGGCTTCAGCAACCCCCGCCGGGGGCGACAGGATCAGATAGCCGCGCTCCACATAGCCGATATCAGCCTGGCGCCCTAGGATGCCGGACAGGTCCCGCAGGAAGTCGGCGCCGAACAGGCTTAACGCCACATTGACGGGGCTGCCGAACTGGACACGAATGGAGGCGGCCGAGAGGGTCGTGGAAGATTGTTGATAGCTGGGATCACGTTCGATGACGACGACCTCGCCCGTGAACCCCTCATGGCGAAGAAACCAGGCGACGGAGCATCCTATTATGCCGCCGCCGATGATGACAACCTGCTGCGGCATCACCGGCTTTCCGCCAGCCGCATGATGCAATGCCGCAGTTCCGATATCCTCTTCATGGCGGTTCAACATCCTGATATTGGATAAAGTCTACGCATTGCACCAGCGTTGAGCCGCATGCAAGCGGCAGAAGCGCTCCCTTAGACCTTCAAATTTCCGTCGGCGGTGCGGGACGATGAGCGAGCCCACGCGCCATCGCCAGGAAAACCATCGTCACTATGGCGCAACCCCCGATCACAATGACCGCAACCGGAGTATAACTCCCCATTTTGTCTCTCAACACGCCCGCAAGTGGCGGCAAGAAGAAGGTCAGCGGCAAAGTGACGGGACTATAAAGGCCAATGATGCGCGGAAGCGATTGCTGACCGAAAAGACGCCCCGACAACATGCTCACCGCCGGAAATATACCTGCGCCGCCAGCGCCCAGCGTCAGCGCGGCCAACGCCATGATGGGAAAGGACAGGGTCGATAGCAGAACGAACCAGCTGATCGCCATGCCTGCACCGATAAGGGCAAGTGTTGCGGGCGCTCCCAGCCGGTTGGAAAGGATGCCGACCGCGATAGAACCGATGATGGCGGCGCCGCCCAGAATCGACAACAGGCCCGCAGCCTCCTCGGCGCCCACGCCGCGTTCGGCGGCAAAGGCCGCAAGGTGCGACACGCCGGTTATCCCAACCGCGTTCAGATAGCCCGCGAACACGCTCATCACCCAAAAGGACGGGCTGCTTAGAACCGGCCGGATCGATCTCATCGCACCACTATCGTTGCGTAGAGAACCCTCGGTGTGTTCGACGCCATGCGTCGCTGCATCCGAGACTCCGATCATCAACGGCAACAGGGCCAAATGTAGGGCCGCCAGGGTGAGATAAAAGGCAGGAAGCCCATGATCTCGTATGATGATCAGGCCTGCCATCGGCATCAACGCAACGAACAACGGCATGTTCGCTATGCCGAGCGCCAGACCCGGATTATGCCTGAACCAGTTGCTGGCAAGAACGCTGGCGGGGAACGGGCCAAACATCGACAGACCCGCGCCGATCGGCACGGCATAGAGCAGCAGCACTACCTGCATGTTGGGCGCTACAGCCAGCAGGCCATAGCCGCAGCCCGAAATCAGCGCGCCGATCGTCATCGTCCAACGCAGTCCAAGTCGCGCAATCAGGGCGGCGACGAACGGGCTTACCAATCCCATCCCGAGTACCGACAAGGACAATGCCAACGCCGTTTCGCCGCGGCTCGCTCCATGCAATTCCTGCAACGACAGCACAGAAACGCCAAATCCGCCAAAGGCGCTGCCCACCGCAACATTCTGAGCGAGGAAGGCGCGGAACACCATCATCCAGGCTCTTCCGTCAGGGCTGCTCGCGGCAGGTGTGGCAGCGATGATTTCGCCTGTCGTCCCGTTCATTCACCAGTCTCCTGCTGCGCTTGGCGGCCACGCCAGTTCAACTCCCTGGCATGGCCGCTCTGTCATTTTTCGAATATGCCGTGCCCCGACCCGCTCTCATCCAAACCGCGTCCTTTCAGCCTGAGAGCTGTTGTGGGTCGTGGCCTTCCCGATGGCAGACGGCAGTCTTCGTCGCTTGCCCGCTTATTCACCGCCGAAGCTGTACTTCAGGCGAAGGCCATACATGCGCGGCTCGCCATAGAGGGTGGATGAAAAGAGGAAGCTTCCATTGCTGTTGGTGCTGGAAACGCGGTGCAGCTTGTTCGCCAGATTGGTGCCGAATAGCCCCAGATCAAATCCCGATCCCGCCACATTGCGCCAGTCGATCGATACCGAGAGTAAACCGAACGGTTCCAGCATGGAGCCAGGCTCCCGACCGGGAATATCGACGGCATTGGTATATTGCTTCGACGTATGCGAATAGTTCGCGAAGAACGACAAGGTCCCCAAGTCGTTGCCCAAAGCTTGTTCGGCGGCAACATGAGCGCTCCAGATATAGGGTGCCACATATTGCAGGTCGATACAGGATGCATCGGCCACACCACCTGGAGCGACCGCGCCGTTACAAGCGATCGTGCCCGAGGCGGATATATATTGATATTTCTTGTACTTGGCATCGGTATAGCTGAAATTACCGCCCAGTTCGACGCCGGGGAAAGGACGCATCGACGCTTCGATCTCGATCCCTTTGATGCGGGCGTCCGCGTTCAAAGTGCGCGCGCCAGCCGCTCCCGTCGTCGGATTATAATCCCCCGCCGTGCGTTGGATATCCTTGTAATCCGTGGAATAGGCCGCAATATTGAAACGCAGCGGCACCGATCCCAGCCGAAAATCGGACTTCATACCGATCTCGTAAGCCGTCACTTTTTCCGGCAGGAAGGTACGCGTATCAGGATCGGTGCCCTGGCCGAAATATACCGCATAGGTATTGAAGCCTCCGGCTTTGTAGCCATGGCTGACCTTTCCGTAGACCAGGATGTTCGACGATATTCTGTAATCCAGGCCGATCAGCCATGACGGCGAGTTGGTCCGTTGAGATCCGCCAAACTTGCACGCGTCCAGCGCCGTGGCTTCCGGAACGATCAGCGCGCTATCCTTGGAGCAGACGACAAATCCCGGCTGCGAGCCGTCGTCATTGAACTGCGTCGAAAAACCTTCGATATGATCCCACGTATGGCGATAGCCGCCGGTCAGCCGCAGGCCATTGAGCGATGGCGAAAGCGCCGCCAGATCCAGCGTAGCCTGCCCATATAGCGCCTTCGATACTGTGCTGACACCATATCGCGCATGCGAAGCCGTGCAGGATTCTGATCCCGTCGACACTGCCGGGCAATAGGAGATCGATCGTGACCCCTGAGGCCCGTCGGGCTTCTGATCATAATAGAAGGCACCCACAGTCCAGTTCAGATTGCCGTCCAGCATCTTGCCCTGCAACTGAAGTTCTTCGGTCCATGCCCGCAGATTGTCGGGTATCAGGGAGGTATGTTCGGTCTCGTTCAAATATATGATGGGAATGTCCGTTCCTGGCAGGTTGACGGCCCCGGGGCGGGGCAGTCTGCCGGGATTGACATCATGCTGCTGAAGAACGGTAGCATCATTATCATAGCGATAGTCGAGCTTCATTTTCTGGTAACTGGCGATATTGCGCAAGGTGATCTGGTCTGACAACTCGATGTCTGTCGTGTTGCTCGCTCCCCAGGTTTCGATCTTGCTGAACACATCGACCGAAAACGCCGTTTTGCGGGGCCCAAGCGCCTTTGCCTGTTCGGACGCAGCGCGATAGACATCGCAGGAATATCCTCCCACGAAACCAACCGGCAAATTGGCGCACATGGAAATGCCGGCCAGTCCATCCACATTATAGCCCTGGTGGATCAGGCCCGCACCGTTATTCTTGGAATACGACCCGTAAGCCATGGTATAGTTGGTGATGGTTTCGGTAGGTTTGAACAGGATGCCGATGCGACCTGAATACCAGTGCTCATTGTCGCGATCCTTGTTCCAAACCACATCGCGCGTGTAACCGTCGCGGTCATGATAGGCCCCGACCACGCGCACGGCCAACTTCTCGTTCACCGGTAGATTGAGCGCACCTTCGGCATTGGTTCGATTGTAATTGCCGATTTCCCCCTTCACCCAGCCGCCAAATCTATCCGTGGGTTTCTTGAGCACCAGCAGAACCGCGCCGCCCGTCGTATTCCGTCCAAATAGCGTGCCTTGCGGCCCCGCCAACACCTGCAGATTTTCGAGATCCACGAAATTGCCCTGCCCTCCCTGCTGGCTAAGCGAGATTCCGGATGGCAGCGGTACTTCGTTCAGATAGACGACAACACCGGGAGAAGCCTGAAACGTCGCACCCTGACCGCGGAGCGTGATGGAGTTGGATTCGCGTGATCCCTGACCATTCTGCCCGACGACCAAGGACGGGACGCTGGCTTGCAGGTCCTGCTCCTTGTTGATCCCCTGCTGTTCCAGTCGCGCGGGGGACATGGCGGTGATGGCGATCGGCACGTCCTGGCCACGCTCTTCACGCCGGTTAGCAGTGACGATGATCTCGGGAATTGTAATCTGACCTTGATCATCAGACGTGGCCAACTGGGCTAAAGCCTCCGTCGGAATGACAACGGCCAAAATGCCGGACAACAAAGCCGTACCGCAAGCAAATATATGGCTATCCTTATAGCGCATTTATACCTCCCCTGATTGTGTAGACTTTTTATCCAGCATGCTGCTGGCATTTCACTGCAATCTTCGGTTTTCTATTTCAGGTGGTGATATACCTGACATTATCAACGGACATGCAGGGCGTGCCTGACTTGTTCAAATTCTTCTATTGATCACTATGCGTGATACCCGTGTCCGCGCGTAGGACCGGCCAGGATCAGATCTCGCGGAGTCATCTATCCCGCGCCGACGATTTCAACACTCTTCCAATCAGGTCCGAGACTGCCGAAAACTTGCAAGGAGCAAGTCCTCGACAGGCTCAATCCCGTTTTCAGTTCACCGGCTTAGGCTTTGCTATCATCCTCAGACACCTGCACGATGATCTTGCCACCGGCATATGCGCCGGACAGGGATGCAGCGAGCGCGTCCGGCGCGCTTTCCAGGCCGTTGTACATATGGTGCTTGTAGGTGATCTTGCCTTCGCGCCACATCTTGGAGACATCTGCGCGGAAGGCGTCGTTTTCGCTCTCATAGTCCGTTACCACGAAGCCCTGAATTCGCAGCCTCTTGCCCAGGATCATGCCGGTGGAAATGCTGCTCTGCTCAAAGCCGTTATACTCGGCCGCCATGCCGCACACGATCAGCCGGCCAAAGGGCTTGAGCCGATCGAATACCGGCGTCATCAGATTTCCGGCGACATTGTCGAAATAGATATCGATGCCCTTAGGCGCGAGCCTGTCGAGTTCGGCACCAACATCGGCCGTTAGACGGTCGATACACGCGTCCGCCCCAAGTTCTTCCGTCACAAAGCGGCATTTCTCAGCGCCGCTGGCGATGCCGATCACCTGCAACCCCTCCGCCTTGGCCATCTGGATCACCATCATGCCCACCGCACCCGCAGCGGCGGAGATCACCATGGTTTCACCCGGTTTCGCCTCGCAGAAGCGTCGATATCCCACCCAGCCGGTAAAGGCGGACAGGCCGACCATCCCAAGATTGGCTTCGATCGGCAGGTCTTCGGGGTCCACACGCAGCGTGGCGTCGCCATCGACCACTTCGAAATCCTGCCAGAATCGGCCTCCAAAGACATAGTCTCCCGCCTTGAAGCCTGGGTGCCGCGATTCAATCACGCGCCCCACATTGCCGCCCGTGTGGGGGGACATCGAAGGCACCATCCCGGAACGCATGCGATCACCGACCGTCATGTGACTCATCAGAATTTCGTCATCCGATGCATCAACGCGGCCTTTCGATGGCTGGTTGGATACTTCGGGCTCAAACCCCGCATAGGGCATGATGGGGCGTATGCCCGGTGCGATCGCGATGTAGATATTCCGGATCAGCAACTGCCCCTCTCCGGGCTGGGGGACAGAAGCTTCCTCCAGTCGATAGTCATCAACGGTAGGAATTCCCGCCATCGGGCGTCCAATCCGCCAGATGCGATTGACGCCATCCTTCAGGCGCCATGTGCCTTTCCGTTCTACAGCCTGCTGCTCGCTCATGTCATGCTCTCCAATGGTTGGCCAATATTGTCGCGCCCGCCGAAGCTTCATGCAGAGTGCGGGCATCAATTCCGAATCCTGTTTACAAAGTGTATATCGTATACAATTAGACGCAAGCGGTAAGTTGATGTTTGCACGCCGTTGTACGTTCAGCTCATCGGCCTCGACCTGCCAGCATCTGGCGAGAGGATCGCTTCGGGCTAGGGAAAATCTTTACGGTCGACTGAACGGAAAAATTTTAGCGGTCATTTCACCTTCGTGCCCCTGTTTCACGCCTATCTAGTTGACAGCACTGTCAACTGGCGGTGGAATGGAAAATGCTCCGTGCGCCAAACCCGCCGCACCCTAAATAGCTGCTTGCTGGCCGCCCAGCGACAAGTGGCGCGTCTCAGGGTCACTTGGCCCATTACGACGATCAGCACCCCGCTGATCGCCAAGTGACTCCCACACAAGAGAGGCTGCCGCAAGGTCGGCGACGGCGCTGCCCACTGCCTTGAACAACGTTATCTCCTCCGGCGTGCAGCGGGCCACGCCAGATGCGAGCGCTTTCATATCCCCTTTGATCGCCTCGGGGCCGATAACCCCCTTGTTGATTGGCATGATCAAATCGCCCGCTTCGCAGAGCGCCGTGTCCACATTATCCACGAAGATCCGGGCGGCCTGTACGCCAGCATCATCCAGCTCGCGCATGTCGGGGCGGTAACTGCCAATAAGGTCGATATGCGTACCAGGGCGTAAGCATGTGCCACGAATAATAGGTTCGATGGCACTCGTCGCTGCCGAGATGATGTCGTTGCAACCAACCGCCTGATCCAAGTCGGATACGACTTCCACATCAATATCCGGCACGCACAGCTGCACCCGTTCCGCTGCATCCTTCCCCTTTGCCAAGTCGCGTGCCCAAACTGAGATGCGTTTGATCGGCCGCACCGCAGCATGAGCTTCGGCGAGGTAAGGGATCATATGGCCGGAGCCGCACAGCAGAAGGCTGCTGGATTCTCGTCGCGACAATTGCCTGGACGCAAAAGCGGAAACAGCCGCCGTCCGCCGCCCAGTGAGTTCGCCCACGTCCATCGTCGCCAGCGCACGTCCATCCTCGGTCGAAAACAAGATGTAGGAGCCTCCGATCACTGGCAGCCCCTTGGCCGCATTGGCTTGCACCACCGTGAGAAGCTTGAGGCCGGCATAACACTGACCGACGGCAGGCATGGCCAACAATTCCACCCCGGTCTCTCCATTGGCCCTTAAGCGCTGTGGAGCGACGACATCATTCCGTACGACCATCCCGACGCGATCGATCAAAGGCGGGTAAGGCAGCGCCGCTCTGATGGCGGCAGCCGTAAAATGCCGCGTCGCTGAATCCACTATCATCCACCTTTCCCAAAAGGGGCCACGATCCGTATCATGGTAGCCCAATCGACGGCAGTAGCATTTTTGGATATTGAATCCAGTGTAACGTTAGAGCCGAACTAGTGATCCATCGATATCGTGGCTCAATATGCTCACCCCTTCCTCTCCGGAATCTGCGTTGCCCCAATCCACTTGGCCCCTGGACCAGTAGGCTGACCGACCGCGGGGAGACCGGGCGGTGGATCGATACGAATATATACACTGACCGAAAGACAACATGAGAGGACCGTCATGGTTGCAGACCTTAGATCCTTGATCCGACCTGTTGCGCCGCCACGGATAATCGATGACACATACACCGATGACCAGTTCCAACGGCTCGTCAATGTGATGCGGACCGAGGGTCCGTGGGAATTGATCCTGGCTCAGCATTTCGATTCGCCTGAAGAGGTTATGGCCACTACTACCGGGTCAGTTCCGGAAGGGGTGGAACTGACTTGGCACATGTTCCTCACACCCTATTTCAGTGGGTGCCTCGCGAAGAACGGCGTCTGCCTTTTCCCCGAGATCGAAGATTGCTTCCTCAACCTGCCATTTCTCGACATGGCCCGCAGCGTCTGGAAAGCGGATTACGCCAAGGCGGCGCACATGCTCTTCAACATCAACGGCCCAGCCGCGAACAATGATCCGGCGCACCTTGACGGGACCGAGTTTCGCGGGATCGATTTGCAGAACGCGCCCGTGTGGCTTCTGAATACGATGGCGAAGTCGGGCCTGTTCAGATCATGGCAGTTGAAGAAAGCCCAGGTCATCGCTTGGTTCTACCGCGGCGCGATCGGGGGTGGCTTCACCTATTGGCCGGACGGTCCAGCTGCTCTGCCGCAGCGCATAGCCGCGCCAATGTGGAATAAAGGTGTCGTTGCCGAAAACGAGATGATGTACCACAGGGCTGAAGCCAATGGTCCTGTAGATCAGCGCATGCCCAAGGGGCTGGCATTCAATTCGTTGTTACAGGCGGACCCTGCCGTCCCGGATGGTTGGCAGATCACGTCCGATGGTGAGGTAATCCAGGCAATTCCGGCTCAGGAGGCACGCATCCTGGTGCATTGGGGGGCTGAACTGTACATCGATCTGACAGAGCTTAAACAGGTCCTTGATCATACAGACGATCTGACGCACGATCATGTCTTCGACCTGTTCATCAGCGATCTGCGCGCCAGGGGCCATAGCTTCGAAGTGCCGACTGACCCGATGCATGATCGCGAATTTATCGGGCTATTGACCCGGGCATATGACACTGGCCCGCCCAGTATCTATCCGGCGGAAGCACAAGGCCCGGAGCAGCGGGCCGCTTGACCGATCGATGGCGGGTTCGATGCAAGGCCCGCCCGTACCGACATCGTGGATGACCATATTCGGCAGAGACTGCACCTCACCGGCAATTCCCATTCCACTCGCAGGATAAGAGCATGATTACTCTTGAAGACAAGTTCGCTATTCATGAATTGCTCGCGCGTTTTGCCCATTGCTCAGATTATGGCGACTGGGCAGGCCTTGAAAGGCTGTATGTCCCTGAAGTGGTAACAGAAATTGAGCATCTCCCAATAAAATATGAAGGGGTCGCCGCACAGATTGAACATGCGAAGGAATCCGATCATCAGACTGGCGGAAAGAACCGACACTACCACCTCAACATCTATATCGAGGAGGAAGGCGACGCTGTGATCGCTCATTATTCCTTCTTGAACATCAATGCAGGCGGAACGCCGATGGCGCCCAAACTGGTGGTTACCGGACGCATGCGCGATACCGTGGTGAAGAGACCGGATGGTTGGAAATTCGCACACCGCCACGTTTTGTACGACCAATCCTTCGGCCTGGATTTTTGAGTCATCATCGGCAGGGGAAGCTGACGCCTCCCACCGGCGATCGCGAGGCGTCGATGGATGTAGGTCCTGCCGATGCTGTCGTCGAAGCCGGTGCGGCTGTCGGTCAGCGCATCCAGCTTCACCGACAGGTCGTCGGGAAGATAGAATTGATCGCGGGTCTTGAAGGTTTTCAAGGCTGAACTCATGCGCCTTCTCGATCACGGCATAGCGCTGGTCCCCGACATGACGGCGCGGCGGTAGACGCCCTCGACCATCTCGCCAGGTCGCGGCGTGACATGCCTCAGCCCGGTTTCCTGTTCGATCTGCTGGCTGGTCCGGCTGAGTTCGCGCTGCTGGAGAACCACAAGCAAGTCGCGGCGGAGGCGGACAGCCTGTCCCTCCTGCTCTACCAGCCCTTGTTCGACGGGCCATGCCTGGCGTTGGACCAGACCCTTCCTGACGTCCGCCCCGAACCCACCGGACATTCGCATCATCCGATCCAGAGAACACTGGATGACGGCAATGCGCCAGTATCGACTCTACCGTATCTCACCGCGGAGTTCCGTCGAAGTTTCGATCGCAACGCAGCGCCCGAAATCATTCGAGCGCTGCGGGCTCCTCGATTAAAAGCGGTAGTTCATCGTTATGCCGAATTCGCGCGGCGGATTGACGGACAAGTTAGTATAGCCCGACCGGAACGGGGTGGGATTGCCCGCTGGCCCTGGAACCAGGAAGCGCGTTGCAATCTGCAATTCCGCGGTGGTGGCATTGGTAATCTGTGTCGAATTGAACAGATTTTTGACGAACGCCGTCAATTCCCATCCGGCGTCGGCTGACCGAATGCCAGCGAACAGATTGACGTTGGTGATGGCATTGTACCTATAGTTTGCGGTCTGTGCATAGAAGCCTGGCCGATAGGTCAGTAACCCACGAATGAAGGGTTCCACTGATCCAGCCGAAAAGCGCAGTTCACTGTTGGCGCTCAACGCGAAGCGGGGGATGTTGGCCAAACGGTCATTGGTGGTGCAGAACGCCACCTGCTGGCCCACAGGGACCGCAGGCTGTCCTGCAGTATCCGGCACGCCGTCGCCGTTGGAATCCCGGCAGGGAACCGTCGCATTGTCATAATGTGAGTTGGCGTAGGACGCGTTAACCGAAATATCCCATTCATCGATCGGACGTGCATCCAGCTGCATTTCCACACCTTTGGAAATAGCGTCGCCATTAAAGCTGATTGAGGCGTTCGATCCGTCGATGACGCCGTTTCTAGCTGATGCAGTCGGCGCGGTCACCAGCCCGATGAAGCCATCGAACTTCTGGTAGAAGGCCGCGAGATTTAACGACACGCGCCTGTCGAACATCTGCGCTTTCAAGCCAATCTCGATCGCATCCGACCGTTCGGGGTCGAGCACCAGCAGGTCGGAATCCAGCGGAGAATTGACGCCGAGCTGTGCCGATCCACGGCGGTAAGAACGGCCATAGGTGGCGTAGGTGGTGATGTCGGGCGTCCAATCATAGCTGATACTGGCCGTGCCTGTCAGCGGATGATTGACCTGCCGCACGAAATCGGGATCGACCGTTGCCACGCGGGGCACGACAATGCCTGCGGGTACGGGTATCCCGACGCCGCCCGTGGTCGTCACCTCAAGGAAGCTCTGCGCCGTAGCCACGGTGCGCGTGTAACGCGCGCCCAGTTCTACCCTTAGCTTATCGGTCAGCTTCAAGCGCGTCTGGCCGAAGAAGGCGAGGTCGCTGGTCTTGTTGGTGATGTCGACTTCCGCCAGCAGCGGCAGGGCAAACATGCTCGCCGGGAAGGGCGTGTTTGGCACTCGGTTGGCAAAGAAGCTGTCGACGCGAATGGAAGACAGGCCGCCCGCCTTGGTCTCATTGTAGAACACGCCAAGCGTATAGTTGAAAATTCCTTCGAACGCGGAGGCTATGCGGGCTTCGGCCGTGTATACTCGAGTTGGATCCGCCACAGTTAGCACCTGATCGTACCCCTGCACCGCATTGCCCACATCCTGGTCGGTGCGTGAATGGAGCGACGTGTCCTGGAAGCCACCCAGCACTGAGATCAGATGACTGCCCAGGTCATAGGAGGCGTCCGCCGTCACCAGATGTGTGCGATTGGTGTAAAATGACAATCCTTCATGTACCGCCAGCCGGTCGGATGCGCTGATTGCAGGCCCGCTGACGAAGGGTGAGAACAGACTGGGGCGGTTGCCCGGGCCTTGAACCGCCCTATTCTGTAGCAGGTCGCTTTCCAAATATTGGTACACGATGTTTCCCCGCAGCTGCTCCGTCGGCGCGAAGGAGAGAGTGGCGCGAACGCTTTCGGTTTCCTGGTTGGACCATTCGTCACGATTGATGTTGTAGACATGGTTGGCTCGGTTCCGATCGAGAACCGCTGCGACGCGGATCGCCAACTTGTCTTGGATCAGCGGTGTGGACGCCGCGATCTGAAAGTTTCGCGCATGTTTGTTGGTGACGGTTGCCTGCAAATAGCCCTCCGGCTCGCTCAAGTCGGCGCGCCGTGTCGTCACCGTGATCGCTCCCGCAGGCGCGGTGCGTCCGCGCAGCGTGCCCTGCGGTCCACGCAGCACTTCCACCTGACGAATATCGTAAATCGCGGTGGTTACGGTCTGTATATCGACCGGCACTTCGTTATAATAGACCGCGACGGCAGCTGGTCCGCCGATGTCGGGGTTGAACGAAATGCCACGCAGCGTGGCGACGCTGACCCGCCCTGACGTGTTGGCGATCTGAAGCCCCGGCGCAAGTGCGGGAACGTCCTTGAAATCGAACAAGTTGAACTTTTCGATCTGTTCGCCCGTGGCGACGTCGACCGCCATCGGAACGTCCTTCAACCGTTCCTCTCGCTTGCCTGCCGTGACGATGATGTCGGCTGGCCTCGCTTCACTTTCGCCCGACGGCGCCGTTTGCGCCCATGCACCGCTCCCTGAGCAAAGGGCCGTACCCGCCATCAACATGCCGATCATTTTACCGGAACAAAGTCCCCGCATCCCTACCCCCTAATTTCAGACATTCTCATCTTTGTGGATTGTCGGCCGAGGAGAACGTTGGTCAACGCCGGAACGATCTACGCGCTTTCAATCCCGCACCATTGTGGATGTTCATTTCAAGGAGACAAAGACGCGGCCGATTATTTTCACGATGCGGAACAATTGGGGTCAATCGCGTCACCCGTCGACCAGATCCTTGCATCCTCTCGAAGATCAAGAACCGAATATCCCCCGCGACAATCGAGCATCACACTGGAACGGGTGCGCACTTCTCAACGGGATCGACGAGCCGCTCGTGGTTAGCTAGGTATCGTTTTTAGAATTCCTTGTACGTTGCTTCGACCAGACTATTCGCAATCTTCCGTCAAAACCTTTCCCCATGGGAGCAAAGAGATTGGCGGCGAGGAGAAAACGGGCTTTTGGAGGCCCCATCTTGCTGCGAGCTTGACTCTCAGATTAGTCAGCCTGGCTTAGTCGGGAAATTCCGCCGCCGCCAGTGCGCCAAAACGCCCGGTCAGCACTCAAAATTCTCTGAGCCGAGCATTCCATATGGCGAACCGCCGCAGCGCGAGCCTGATCGGGATCGCCGGCGGCGATCGCATCCCGAATAGCGCCATGCTCTTCGTCCACGGCGCGAACGAGATCGCCGCTGAGCGCCTCGTTCGACCGTGTTACTCCGATCGCTACCTCGATGGGCCGTGCGAGGGCATGGACGACCTTACGCCAATAATCATTGCCGCACGCGTCGGCGATGCTGGCATGGAACGCGCGGTCTTCGATGACGCCGAGTTCCCCGGCCTGCTGGACTCGCCGCAGTCGATCCAATGCCCGGTCAATTGCCGCCATGGCCTCGCGCGTTCTTTCCGCTGCCGCGATCGCTGCAATCTCGCTCTCGACCACACGTCGCACGCCGATAAGATCGATCAACGACTTCACAGAAGACTGCGTCAGCGTGTCCAGTTCGGGCCCTCCGGCATCAGGAAGACGGACGAAGGCACCGCTGCCCTGAACCGTCTCCACGCGCCCTTCAGCGCGGAGCATGGCGATCGCCTCCCGAATGACCGAACGGCTCACGCTGAAACGCTGCGCGAGGGCATTTTCCGACGGCAACTTGGCACCGGGAACGAGATCGTGGCTCTCGATATGCTCAATTATTAGGCGCGCTATCCACTGCGAACGGCGTCCGCTGTGATGATCAGAACCTGTAAGGGGGAGAGCGGGACCGCGATCCAATTCACGCATCATGGGTTGACCAAAAGCAATCTTCCATCACGCCAACTGCAAGAAACGAACAATCGGGCTTTCCTATCATCGCGAACCGAGCGCAGCTTTGGCCGGTGATCGCGATCCGGCGAATACGGCGATGGCGGCGACGATCAATATAAGTGCGAGTACCGCCGTCGCGGTTGCCCGGCTGCCCGTCGTTCCGCTGATCCATCCGATCAGCAGCGGACTGGCAAAGCCTGCCAGGTTGCCAACCGAATTGATCGCGGCGATCCCCACAGCAGCGGCGCTGCCGCGCAGGAACGCCGTTGGGAGGTTCCAGAAAAGTGGACTGGCGGTGAGCGTCGATGCCGCAGCAAGGCACAGGAGGGCGATAGCTGGTAAGGGGTTTTGCGCCATTGGCGTCACGATAAGCGCGGCCGCGCCCACCAGCAAGGGCAGAATAAGGTGCCAACGGCGTTCGCCGGTGCGATCCGAACTGCGTCCAACCAGCAGCATCACGACGGCTGCACAAGCATATGGGAGCACCGAAAACAGCCCGACAACCAACGGCGAACCGCCCGAAATGTCATCGATCATCGTCGGTAGCCAGAAGGTGAAGCCATATTGGCCCATGATGCAGCCGAAGTAGATCAGGGCCAATCGCATGATCTGCGGGTCGCCGAACACATCGCGGATGCGCGCGTGATGGCGCACGCCTTCGGGTTCATCGGCGGCAAGATCCCGTTCGATCCATGCACATTCGCTGTCATCGAGCCAATCCGCCTCGGCAGGCCGCGAAGGCAGCATCCGCGGTACGAGACAGCCCAGAACGACAGCGGGCAGAGCCTCGATCACGAACATCCAGCGCCAGCCGCCCCAACCGCCAATTCCGTCCATCCCCTCCATGATCAAACCGGATAACGGCCCGCCGACGATGCCGGCTAGCGGAATAGAGACCATGAAGAGCGCGATGACTTCACCCCGGCGGGATGACGGAAACCAATAGCTCAGATAGAGGATGATGCCGGGGAAGAAACCGGCTTCGGCCACGCCCAGCAGGAAGCGCAGGATATAGAAGGACATTTCGCCTTCTATAAAGGCGCAGCCAGCCGATACGACGGCCCAGCTGATCATGATCCTGGCGATCCAGCGCCGCGCGCCGAACCGGTGGAGCGCCATGTTGCTCGGAATTTCGAACAGGAAATAGCCGATGAAGAAGATGCCCGCGCCAAGTCCGTATGCAGCTTCGCTGATGCCGAGCTCGCCCGACATTCCTAACTTTGCAAATCCGACATTCACCCGGTCGAGATAAGCGACGACGTAGCAGGCCATGAGGAACGGAACGAGCCGCCACTTGACCTTGCGATAGACAGCATCTGCCTGCGCCGGAGCAGCGCCCTCCCCTACGATACCGTTCGTATTTTCCATGCCTGTCTGGTTGTCAGACAAGTTTGTATGTGTCAATGCGGCCGCTGAAGGAGCCGCCATGCGACTGGGATGTATCGCCGACGACTTTACCGGGGCAACCGACTTGGCCAACGAACTGGCGAGCCGGGGATTAAGAACGTCGCTGCTGTTCGGAATACCCGCTGATCTTGACCTTGCCGAGATTGACGCCGTCGTGATTGCGCTCAAGTCGCGCTCGATTGCGCCCGATGCGGCGGCCGAACAATCGCTTGCAGCCCTGCGCTGGCTGAAGCAGGCTGGGTGCGAGCGCTTATACTTCAAATATTGTTCGACCTTTGATTCGACCGATGCGGGCAATATCGGGCCCGTGCTCGAAGCCATGGCGGCGGACCTGGGTGTTGAAGCAGTGATCGCCTGCCCGGCCTTCCCAGCGACAGGCCGGACCGTTTATCAGGGACATCTGTTTGTCGGCGATCGGCTGCTGAATGAATCGACCATGCGCGATCATCCGCTCAATCCGATGCTGGATGCCGATCTGGTTCGGGTTTTGCAACGCCAGACGCGCGGTACAGTCGGCCTTCTGCCGCGTGAAATCCTTGCAGCAGGAGCGGCCGCCGAAGCGATGGCGGAACACTGTGGCGCGGGCATGATTGCCGTCATCGCGGATGCCATCTGCGACGAGGACCTCGCGCTGCTTGGACAATATTGCGCAGGAGTGCCGCTGGCATCGGGCGCTTCTGGCCTTGCTTCGGGCATCGCCCGCGCGCTGGCGCCGCCTGACGCTTGCCGCGCATCGGCGCCGTTGCCCGAAGCTGGCGCGTCCCGGCGCGCAATCCTTGCCGGCAGTTGCTCCGCCGCCACGCGACGCCAGGTCGAGCTGGCTGCCGAGCGATATCCATCCCTTCGGCTGTCGCTGCGTGCAGGAGAGACACCGCAACAAGTCGTCGCCGGTGCGAAGGACTGGATCGACAAGCAGGCGCTCGATCGGCCGCTGCTGATCTATTCGACCGCAACGCCCGACATGGTGGAAGCGCAGCGCCGCGCGTGGCCCGATGGAGCCAGCGCCGCATTCGAAGCTATCCTCGCGGAGATGGCCGCCTATCTGTTTGAGGATGGCGGTGGCGCGCTGATCGTCGCGGGCGGCGAAACATCGGGGGCTGTGGTCAGTCGGCTGGGGCTCGGCCGGATTGACATCGGACCAGAAATCGATCCCGGCGTGCCGTGGACCATTGCAGCGCGGGACGAGGGTCCGCCACTGCTGCTGACGCTGAAATCAGGAAATTTCGGCAGCGACGACTTCTTCCTGAAAGCCTGGGAGCACTTATGATGACTGATGATCCTGCGCTTGCCATCCGTACGGATATCGTGCGCCTGGGGTACCGCCTGTGCGACCTCGGCCTGGCGCCGGGCAGCAGCGGCAACATCAGCGCCAGGCTGGCGGACGGACGCATCATCATGACGCCTACCAATTCGCGTCTGGGTGACCTGGACGTCGAGCGTCTTTCAGTGCTCGCACCAGATGGCGGCAGGATAGCGGGCGATCCGCCGTCAAAGGAGGAATTTCTGCATCGGGCGGTCTACGACGCCCGACCGGGCGCTCATGCGATAGTCCATCTTCACGCCACACATTCGGCAGCCGTGTCGTGTATGGACGGCCTCGATCCGTCCGATTGCCTGCCACCGCTGACCGCCTATCATGTGATGAAGGTCGGTCGATTGCCGCTGATCCCCTATCATCGCCCCGGGGACCCAGCGCTTGCGGACCAGATCGGCAGCATGGCATCGGCCAACGCTGCCATATTGCTGGCCAATCATGGTCCCATCGTCGCGGGCAAATCGCTGGCCGAAGCGGCTAACGCGATCGAGGAGCTGGAGGAGACGGCCAAGCTGTTCCTGTTGCTGCGCGGTACGCCAACCCGGCCGTTGAATGCCACGCAGATCGAAGAACTTCATCGCGTGTTCGGCGCGCCAGGCGGTGCGCAATGAACATCGTCATCACCGGCGGCTCCGGTTTCCTGGGTCAGAAGCTGGCCCACGCGCTGCTGGCGCAGGACGGCTTCACAAAGGGCCGCTCACATCTTCTGCTGGCTGACCGCGTGGCGGGCCCTGATTTTGATGACGCGAGGGTCCATTATGCTGTCGGAGACGCGTGCGACCGTACCTTCGTCGCGCGCCTCGTAGCTGAGGCTGATGTCATCTACCATCTCGCCGCCGTGGTCAGCAGCGAAGCCGAGGCCAATTTCGACCTTGGCATGCGTGTCAACATCGACGCTGCGCGGCTGTTGCTGGATGAATGCCGCGCAGCCGGCCGGTGTCCGCGGGTGATCTTCACCAGCTCAGTCGCGGTCTTCGGGCCATCCGATCCCAGCGCGCCCATCAATGACGAGAGCGCGGTCGATCCGCGCTCATCCTACGGGATGGAGAAAGCGGTCGTGGAACTGCTGGTAGCCGAATACAGTCGGCGCGGCTTTATCGAAGGGCTGACCCTGCGCCTGCCCACGATCAGCGTTCGTCCCGGCCTGCCCAACAGGGCTGCATCTTCTTTCGCTAGCAGCATCATCCGCGAACCGATGTCCGGACAGGCGGCGATCTGCCCAGTACCGCACGATACCGCTCTCTGGCTGCTGTCGCCGCGGAGAGCGATCGCCGCGCTGGTGCACGCCGGTGCCTTGGACACCTCCAGTTTGGGCGCGCGGCGGATTGTAAACTTGCCCGGATTGTCCGTCACCGTGGGTGAGATACTAGACGCGTTGGAGATCATCGGAGGCCAGACGGCACGGCAGATGGTGAGCGACGTACCGGATGCCGCGATCGAGAAGATTGTCGCGAGTTGGCCAGCGGCCTGGGATGACGCGACGGCCCGGGCGCTGGGGTTCGAGGGTGACACAACGATCGCGCAGATCATCGACGCATTTGTGTCAGACGATCTCCCATCGCAACGAATATTGCGGCGGGAGCTTGCGGGATAGGACTGAAAGACGGCGGCCATGGCTCCAGCATTTGGCAGCAGGCCTCGACCGCGTAGATCGCAGCCACATCGATACCAATCATTGGAGAGATACGCATGATCCGCCATCTTGCTCTCTTGCTGACCCTTGCCACGACCACGTGCGCGCCTCTTCCGATGAAAGGCGAAACGGCTCAGTTGCCCATGCCATCATTCCGGTTCGATACGCAGTGGCTCAAAATGCCCGTGGACCTCGCAACCGGAGAGATGGTGGCGGTCGCCGTGGACAAGAACGATCACCTGTGGGTCCTGCACCGTCCCCAAACAGTTACCGGCCGCACTCCAGCGAACGTCGCGCCGCCGATCATGGAATTCGACAGGGACGGCAGATATGTTCGTGGCTTTGGAGGGCCGGGCCCAGGCTATGAGTGGCCGGGCAAAGAGCATAGTCTGGCGATAGCGGCCAATGGCGATATCTGGATCAGCGGCAGTCGGGTGGAGGCGGAGGGCGACGACATGCTTCTCGTCTTTGACGCGCAGGGGCGTTTCGTCCGGCAGATCGGGCAGCGCGGAAAAAGCACCGGCAATGAGGACCGGCGGAATGTGCACGCAGCGGCTGACATCTTCATCGATGACCGCGAACAGGCCGCCTATGTTGCGGACGGATACGGCAATCAACGGCTGGTCGTGTTCGGCAAGGACGACGGCGCGTTCCGGCGCATGTGGGGCGCTTATGGGAAAGCCCCGCCCGATCCGCGCCCTGCGCCACCCCCGGCAGATTTCCATGCGGATGGGCTCGCGCCGGAATATTTTTACGGTGTGCACGGGGTAGAAAAAGCGCGCGACGGAACCGTTTATGTATCGGACCGCATGCACCAGCGCATCCAGGCCTTCTCGGCCCACGGACGCTATCTGCGGCAAGTCTTCATAAATCGGGATGCACCTTCGCCCACGACAGCCTCGGGCATCACCTTTTCACGCGATCCCCAGCAGAAATACATGTTCGTCGCCGATTGGGGCAATCACATGATTGTTGTGGTGGACCGCAGGAACATGTCCGTGATCGGCACTACCGGGCATCGCGGAGAGGCAGCGGGCGAGTTTCGCGGCCCCCACCTGATTGACACCGACAGCAACGGCGTCATCTATGTGGCCGAAGTGCAGGGGCGCCGCGTGCAGCGCCTTATCCCGTCAGGTAGGCCATATCAGGAGAAAAGCAACGAGCGCAGTCAGCCGTTGTCGGGGCCTTAATCTTACTGAGCTGGGGTTCAGCAACACAGAATGGCAGATATTGTCGTCTACCTTATCGCCAAAGTTTTACTCAAGCCAAGGGTGATGAGCTATAATGAATAGCTGCCCTTCCGGATCTGGGTTTCGATATTTTGTCACTGTAAGGCAAGAACGGGGCGACCTTCCTTCGAGCGTTCTTCTCCCGGGCCATTGTGGCCCGAGGAGAAGTATCATGGGATTAAGAATTTGATGCCACCGCACGCGAGCGAGTATCATGGAACGCGGGACGCAAAGTCGCGCGGAGCGCGCTAAAGCCCCGTCAGATCTGGGCAATCCGATTCTTTCTTGATCAGCATGGGCGCACTAGGGATCAGGCGCTTTTTTGACCTCGCATCGACAGTAAGCTGCGCGGCGGTGGCCTGGTGAAGATCAAGATCGGCGACATTGTTTGTGACCGAAAGGTTCGTGCCCGGGCGATCGTCGTTCAGCAGAAGACCGGGCGGCCGGTTCAGTTCGCGCTGATGGACAATGCTAGGATCAGCTTCGTTCGGTGGTTGGAACTGCGGGGCGGATCGTTGGAGGAGTATGCGTTCCCGAGCCGCACCCTGGCGCATTCGCAACTCGGTGCAAGAAGGAGGCCATAATCTATTTCCGGGCGGCGCCATCCCGCGATGACGCGAGTGGCGCATTGGCGGGAAGAGTGCAGTCGGCATAAGAACTACCGCCGCTCGGCAGCCGAAGAGTGAGCGACGGAAAAGAGAATTTGGCCTCGTAAAAGCAAAACTTGGATTGACCACAACTCTATTCTTTTAGTAGAGATAAACCAGATGGTGCACTTGGCAACGCATCCATGCTTAACAGCATGCAAGCCCGCGGCTTTTGAAGGGATGCAGCTTGCTCCGCGTCAACAACGGCTAAAGCGCACGATGCTAAGGCGACCACGCCAGGGATCGTGTTCCCCCCGTTTCAAGGGGTAATGACGATGCTACCGACTTCGAGTTTCGTAAAAATCAAGATGATCCGCAGGCTGGAGCGCGCGGTCGGAAGCTGATCCCCGCCCATCGCTACGCCGATCCTTCCTTAGCCACTGGCTGATGGGAGCGACCGGACATGTCCGTCCAACAAAGCCCCGATGGTGCTCAGCGGAGGATGAATCATGCCCGTATCAACCGACAGCGCCCCGCGCCCCCTCCCGTGTCCCGCTCAGCGCTACTCAATATCCCTATGCCAGGCCGCAGCTGCGGTGTTCGGAGCGCCTGCCGCCGCCGATCTCAGTTCCCCGCCATCTCGCCAAGATAATAAATTCAAGGAAAATCAGTGATCTACCTGCCGCACAACAACAATAAAGCGCATTTGCATTTCCGCCTGTTCGCCTCAACCGCGGTCTTGGCTCTATCCATCGCCTCCCACGCGATCGCTGCGCCTGCCCCTGCGGAGGCAGATGTAGCCAGTGCAGAAGCGGACGCGGGCGAGATATTTGTTACTGCCCGCCGCCGGGACGAAGACGCGCAGGATGTGCCCATCGCCCTCAACGTCGTCAGTGCCGAGACCTTGGACAAGACAGGTAATTTTACGCTGGGACAAGTCCAGCAGCTTGTTCCCAGTCTTCAAGTTTTCAGCTTCAATCCACGCAACACAAATGTCAATATTCGCGGCCTCGGCGCCAATGTCTCTCTGACAAATGACGGCCTCGAAAATGGCGTCGGATTTTATCTCGATAATGTCTACTACGGCCGCCCCGGCCAGTCGCAATTTGACCTCGTCGACCTTCAACAGATAGAAGTGCTGCGCGGTCCGCAAGGAACTTTATTTGGCAAGAACACGACATCAGGCGCGATTAATATTACCAGTCGTGCGCCGAGTTTCGATCCTGAATTCTTTGGCGAGATCACCGGTGGCGACTATGGCTATCACCAACTCCGTGCTTCCGCGTCGGCACCGATCATCGCTGACAAAGCCGCGTTCCGCTTGTCCTTGGCCGATACCCATCGGGACGGCTTCCTCACCAATCTCCATGACGGATCAAAAGCGCAGGATTATGACAATTTCTCGATCCGTGGCCAGTTGTTGGTCACTCCGACCGAAGCCGTTTCGATACGTCTGATCGGTGACTATTCACACCAAAAGCAGCATTATGTGCTGAACATTCCGGTCACCTATTTCGGCACCTATGACAGCGGCGCGCCGATTGCCAACAACTTCCTCAATCGTACCACCCGTGCCGGATACACACCGCTGGCCGCCGATCCCTTCGCTCGTCAAGGGGACTCAGATGGTCACTATCAAGCGGAGATGGAAAGCTATGGCGGGTCGGCTCAGGTTGATTGGGACCTGGGCAAGGTTGCTCTGACGTCCGTGACAGCCTATCGCTGGTGGGATTGGAACCCGGCGAATGACGGAGATTCCACGTCCCTCCCGGTCGTAACAAAGGCGCAGCAAGCCAATCGCCAACGCCAGTTCAGTCAGGAATTGCGCCTCGGATCGACCGGAAACAACAGGATCGATTGGACGCTGGGCGCCTATTACTTCTGGCAAACCGTCCGCGGATATGGCGCGTCTGCTTATGGAAGCGCAGCTCCCAACTGGTTCGCCCCGGCAGGCAATCCCGTCGTCACCAACGCCGCGTTGAATGGCTTTGAATCCAACAGCTATTCGGAACCGGCGACGAAGAGCTATGCTCTTTTCGGACAGGCGAATTGGCATATCAGCGACAACCTGACCTTCACTGGCGGCCTGCGCTACACCCATGAAGACAAGACGGGCGTCTATCGCCAATATTGGGTCGCCGGGTCCGATCTGTCCACCTTGTCCCCCGCCGATGCCGCCGCAGCGACTGCCATCCGCAACCAGTTCAATCCGCGCACGAGCTATGATGTGGCGGTTTCGGACGACAGTGTTTCAGGCTTGGCCACACTCGCCTGGAAGGTGACGCCGGACGCCCTTCTTTACGGCAGCTATTCGCGCGGTAACAAATCAGGTGGCCTCAACCTCACCAACATTCCTGCCGGTGCGGTCGCTGAAGTAAAACCGGAAAAGGTCGACAATTACGAGTTCGGGCTGAAAAGCCAATGGTTCAACCGCGCCGTGACATTCAACGCGGCCGCCTTCTGGACTGAAGTGTCGGATTATCAGACGGCGATCACTCAGATCAATGCGGTCGGTCCGGCAATACAATATATATCGAACATTCCAAAGGTCCGATCGCGTGGCTTAGAAGCCGATGTTTCATATGCGCCATCAAAATGGATCGGGTTGACGGCCTCTGCTTCCTATGTCGATGCGACCTACCGCGACTACAGGAACGCGCCCCAAGCACCGGAACGCAATGCTGCGCTCAGCCCGACGCAGGATCTCACGGGTGTCCAACTGCCCGGCGTACCTAAATTCACCTACACGTTGGGAGCAGACCTGGCTCAGCCGCTGGGCAGCGGCCTGACGGTCATCTACGGCCACGCTGACTATTCCCATCGGTCAAGCTTCAATACGTCATCAAGCAGCAGCCGATACGCGCAGGTTCCTGGTTACGGCATCCTGAACGCGCGCATCGGCGTCCGGGCCGACGATGGCCGCTGGGACCTGTCTGTGTGGGCGCGAAACCTAGCCCATAAAGATTACTTCCAGGCGCTTTCTCCCGGCGGCTTCGGCCTCGTCACCGGCACGATCGGCGACCCCCGGACTCTCGGCGCGACCCTCAGAACCAGATTGTGAGGCAGATGATGGCAACGCTCTATTCTCCACATTCGCTTGCTCATGCCCCAGCCCGGGACAGGACCGGACAGCTGAACAGATGGCGCTTGGCTGGCTTTGCATCGCTTTCGGTGCCCGTCGCCGCTGCACAGATGCCGCTGGCCGTCCATCTCCCTGCCATCTACGCTCAGCATTTCGGGCTGTCATTGGGCGTGATCGGTGCGATCTTTCTCGCCGAACGACTCTGGGGAGCGATTGCCGATCCGCTGATCGGCGTCCTCAGCGACCGAACGAGCAGCCGGTTTGGTCGCCGCAGGCCATGGATCGTTGGCGGCGCCATCATCTTCGGCTTGGCATCCCTCGCCCTGTTTTTCCCTTCTGCCAGCCTCGTCTCGCCCCTCTACCTCGGGGCCGCGATGTTCGCGATCTATCTCGGATCGGCGATGA
Source organism: Sphingobium sp. S6 (assembly GCF_905120495.1). Classification (NCBI taxonomy): domain Bacteria; kingdom Pseudomonadati; phylum Pseudomonadota; class Alphaproteobacteria; order Sphingomonadales; family Sphingobiaceae; genus Sphingobium; species Sphingobium sp. S6. The sequence continues at coordinate 1,359,501 of NZ_CAJHOG010000001.1, forward strand.
TCCAGATCCCGTATCTCGCCTGGTCGGGGCAGATATCGGGCGAATATCATGAACGGACACGGATAGTGACGTTCCAGACGGTCGCCGCCGCAGCCGCTTTGCTGCTCGTTCTGATCCTTCCGACGATCATTGACCAGTTGAACCCCAGGGATGGTCAACTCAAGCTCGCCGCTATGGGAGCAGTGGTGATCGGCAGCCTGATCATCACGGTCCCGCTCGCGCTGCGCGCCTTCACCGAAGCGCCAGCTGCCACTCCCGTCAATCATGAGCGCGCGCCACTCGGCCGGACGATCACGATCCTGTTCAGCGATCCGTTACTCCGCCGCGTGCTGCTGTCCGACTTCGCCGTTACGATCGGACAAAGCACCCGTGCAGGCCTCATCGTCTTCTTCGTCACCGCCTACATGGGCCTACCGCAATGGGCGAGCGGCCTATACCTCTTCCAGTTTGTCTTCGGCGTTGTCGCTGGTCCGATCTGGGCGCAGATCGGCTATCGCATCGGCAAGCACCGGGCTGCGGTCGCGGGTGAACTCACGCAGGTCGCGATCAACCTTGCCCTGCTGCTGGTGGTGCCGGGTCAGATTGCCCTGCTGTTAGCACTGACGGTAGCCCAGGGCCTCGCTCAGGGATCGGGCAACCTGATGTTGCGGTCCATGGTCGCCGATGTTGCTGATGCTCACCGACTGCGTACGGGCGCAGATCGTACCGCCCTGTTCTTCTCCGCCTTCAGCCTGTCGTCAAAGGCAGGCATGGCAGTGGCGGTCGGCATCGCCCTGCCGCTGGTAGGATGGTTCGGCTTCAACCCTCAAGCTGTCACCAACACGCCCGAAGCCCTGCATGGACTGCTCTGGGTGTTCGCCCTCGGCCCCGCCATTGCTCATCTGATTTCCGCTGCGCTGATCCACGGCTTCCCGCTGCACGAAGCGCAACATTCCGAAATTCGCCGTCGGCTGGAGGAGCGGGACGCCGCACTCACGCCTGCCGAATAAACCCCTGCAAAAATAGGACCCCTGCAATGACTGACCAGATTCACAACTTCATCAACGCCGCTGACGCACAAAGCCCGCTCGACATCGTCCCCGTCGCTGGCCGTATCGGTGCGGAGGTTCGCGGCATCGCATTGTCGGGCGATCTGGAACCGGCAATCATCACCGCGCTCCAGACGGCTCTCGCCCGGCACAAGGTATTGTTCTTCCGCGAACAGCATGAACTGACGGACGAGCGTCATGAACAATTTGCCGCCTTGCTGGGGGATCCTGTGGCGCATCCGACGGTCCCCGTTGCCGAAGGCTCGCGCTACCTGCTCGAACTGGACTCGAAGGAAGGCTATGCGGCATCCAGCTGGCATACCGACGTCACCTTCGTCGAAGCCTATCCCAAAGCATCGATCCTGCGCGCGATCAACGTACCTGCAGCCGGAGGCGACACGCTCTGGGCAAATGGCGCAACGGCATATGAAGAATTGCCTGAAGCGCTAAAAACGTTGGTCGATGGCCTATGGGCGGTGCATTCCAACAAATATGACTATGCTCATGCCCTCGGCACCAAAGACGCCGCACGGGCGGAGGAATATAGCAAGATATTTGCCTCCACCGTGTATGAAACGGAACATCCGGTCGTTCGTGTCCACCCCGAAACCAGCGAACGTAGCCTGCTGGTCGGCCACTTCGTGAAGCAGTTCGTCGGCTTCAATACCGCGGATTCGCAGCGGCTTTTCTCGATCCTGCAGGACCATATCACCAAGCCGGAAAACACCGTGCGCTGGCGCTGGGTTGCGGGCGACGTCGCCATCTGGGACAACCGCGCCACGCAGCATCGCGCGATAGCCGATTTCGGCCTGCAACGCCGTACCCTTCGCCGCGCCACGGTAGCCGGTGACATCCCCGTGGCAATTGATGGCCGCCGCAGCCGTACCGTCAAGAAAGAACAGGCGCCCATCCTCACGCCTGCTGAATAACCCACCCTCAGCCTTCCGGGGACCGCATGCGCTCGCGGCGGTCCCCTCCTGTCTCTTGGAGCATCCATGCCCCGGCCTCTCAAGACCATATTGCCCTTCCTCGGCGCACTTCTGGGCGCCGCTTCGCCGACGGCCCTTTCCGCAGCAGAAGCGCAGCGACCCAACTTCCTCGTCATCGTCGCAGACGACCTTGGCTATTCGGACCTCGGCGCATTCGGGGGTGAAATCGCGACGCCCAATCTGGACGCCATCGCCAAAAGCGGCACCCGCCTTACCGGCTTCCATACCGCGCCGACCTGCTCGCCAACACGGTCGATGCTGCTGACAGGCACGGACAATCACAAGGCTGGGCTGGGCTCAATGGCGGAACTGCTCGCGCCCAATCAAAGGGGTCAGCCAGGCCATGAGGGCTATCTCCGCTCGGACGTGGCGACGCTAGCCGAGCTCTTGGGAGCAGGCGGATACCGCACGCTCTTTTCGGGCAAATGGCACCTTGGCACCGCCCCCGGTCAGGACCCCCATGCTCGCGGCTTCCAACATAGTTTTGCGTTGTTGCAGGGTGCCCACAATCATTTCGGCCGCAACCTTTCCACAGATCCGGCAAAAGGCTTTACCTACACGCAGGATGGCCGCCCTCTGTCCGCACTGCCCGCCAACTTCTATTCTTCCGATTATTTTGCGGCCCGCCTGATTGATCAACTGAAGTCCACATACAGCGGCGCAGACAAGGCCAAGCCCTTCTTTGCCTATCTCGCCTTCACCGCTCCCCACTGGCCGCTCCAGGCCCCGCGGGAAAACATCACCCGCTATAAGGGCCGCTATGACGCAGGGTATGACGTCCTTCGCGCGCAGCGGCTGAAGCGGCAGGTAGAACTCGGCCTGATCGATCCAGCCGTCGCTGCTCATCCCCCTGTACAGAAAAACGGCAATTGGGATGCCCTGAGCGCCGAGCAAAAGCAAAGCGCCGCCCGTAACATGGAAGTCTATGCCGCCATGGTCGATCGAATGGACCAGAATGTGGGGCGCGTGATCGCAGAGCTCAAACGCACTGGGCAGTATGACAATACGGTCATCATCTTCCTTGCCGACAATGGAGCGGAAGGAATGGACATTGAAAATGGCGGCTTGCCGTCAATCAAGCAGGCGACTGCGCGTGCCGACAACGGGCTGGAAAATCGCGGCAACGCGAATAGCTATGTCGGCATCGGCCCCGGCTGGGCACAGGCTGCAACAGCTCCATCATGGCTGTACAAGGCCTATGCTACAGAGGGTGGAACACGCACCGTAGCCTTTACGGGCTATCGTGGTTTCACGCGAAAAGGCATCGCCAACGCATTCACGTCAGTCATGGACATAGTTCCGACGCTACTGGAACTCGCGCAGGTTCCGCAACCGCAGGGCAGCTTCCAAGGCCGCCCGGTAACCGCTATTCGCGGCAAGAGCTGGGTCCCTTATCTCACCAATGCATCCGAACGTGTCTATGCTGCGGAAGACGCGGTAGGTACCGAGCTATTCGGCTCCCGATCGCTGCGGCAAGGTGATTGGAAAATCACTGACCTGGGGGATGGCCAGTGGGGGTTATATAATATCGCGCACGACCCGGGCGAGGTCACCGACCTGTCCCGGGCGGAACCGGACCGGAAAACCAAACTGATCAAGGCTTGGGACAGCTATGCGAAGGAGGTCGGCGTGATCTTGCCCAATGAACGCATATACCGCCCATAGATAGCGGAGCGCCGATCCTCCTCCACCCTGGGCGCGATCATCACCGCTGTAAGCCATACGCGACACTATGCTAAGGGGCCTCCTTCGCGAGCCATGACTGGCTATCACTTCGGCAGCGGACTTAGCGGCACAATGAGGGCGGGCTGCGCCCGCAACGACTGGTCGGTAGCCATGCTGTGGCGCGTGAGCGAAAACCGCTATTATCTCGATTATGTCTGGCGCCGTCGTGTCGAATTCCCAGAGCTGCTCCATTCCATTAAGCAATTGGCGGAAACGGTCAGGCCGGACAAGATGCTGATCGAAGACAAGGGCGCGGGCAGCGGCCTCATCCAGACCCTACGCGACGATAACGGTGGGTACCCCGTGATCCCTTATGATCCTGGGCAGATCGACAAGGTCAGCCGCATGCGGGTTCAGTCGCACAAGATCGAAGGCGGGCTCATGTTCCTGCCGCGCGAGGCCCCTTGGCTGGAAGAGTTTTTGAACGAGGTCCGCCGTTTCCCCAACGGCGCCCATGACGACCAGATTGATGCCATGTCTCGGTTCCTAGATCATGCTGGCCAACGTTCAGCCGATATAATCACCATCAGATAAAATCTCGGCCGATTGCCATAAGCTGACATCCCCTCAGACGTGATCTGTCAAATAGCTCCCTTCATCTATGCCGATTAGCCTAGTTCAATCGCCATGGCTGTTGCCTCACCACCGCCGATACACAGGCTCGCTATACCGCGTCGGAGGCCGCGACGCTGCAAGGCGCCCAGCAGTGTCGCTAAAATGCGCGCGCCGGATGCACCGATCGGATGGCCGAGCGCCGTGGCGCCGCCGTTCACATTCAACTTGTCCACGGGGATGCCCAAATCCTTGGCAGCGATCATCGCCACGACCGCAAAGGCTTCGTTGACTTCGAACAAATCAACGTCGTCCAAAGCCTAGCCCGCTTTGGCCAGCACCTTGCGCATGGCAGGCACTGGCGCGGTGGTGAAGGCTGCTGGTTTCTGGGCATGAGCCGCCGTAGCGACGACGCGCGCTATGAGGGGAAGGCCGAGTTTATCCGCCACGCTCTGCCGCGTCATGACGAGCGCGGCGGCGCCGTCCGAAATGGAGGACGCGTTGGCGGCGGTGATCGTGCCGTCCTTGCCAAAGGCGGGCTTCAGCGTCGGAATTTTGTCCGGCCGCGCCTTGCCCGGCTGCTCATCAGTGTCGACCCATGTCTCTCCGCTCCGGCCAGGCACCGCAACCGGCGCTATTTCGCGAACGAAAGCACCGCTGCTGATCGCCTGATTGGCACGAGATAGAGAACGTAGCGCATAATCATCCTGATCGGCGCGGGTGAACTGATAGTCGCGCGCAGCCTCTTCGGCAAAGACGCCCATGGCCTTGCCGGGCTGATAAGCATCTTCAAGACCGTCCATCATCATCGTGTCGATGATCTGGTCATGGCCGATGCGCGCGCCTGAGCGATGCTTGGGCAGCACATATGGCGCGTTGCTCATGCTTTCCATCCCGCCCGCGACGATGACATCGGCCGCTCCGCTGGTCAGTGCCTCATGCGCCATGATCGCCGCTTGCATGCCCGATCCGCACATCTTGTTGACCGTGGTCGCTTCCGTGTTGGCACCAAGGCCAGCGCCGAGCGCAGCCTGCCGCGCGGGTGCCTGTCCCAGCCCGGCTGGCAGCACGCAGCCCATGTAGATGCGGTCGATCGCATCGGCCGATACTCCGGCACGCTCAACGGCAGCTCTGACAGCCACAGCGCCCAGTTCCGTAGCCTTGAGCGGGGAAAGGACACCTTGAACGCCGCCCATGGGCGTCCGGGCATAGCCTGTGATGACGACAGGATCATGTGACATAGATCGATTCTCTTGAAGACTGCGCGCGATGATCTTGCGCCGGTTTTTCGTCCGAGGTTCAGCGCGGCGCCATCCGGATGGCGCCGTCGAGGCGGATCACCTCCCCGTTCAGCATGGGGTTGCGGATAGTGCTTTCCACCAGCTGCGCATATTCCGTCGGCTTACCCAGGCGGCTGGGATGCGGCACCTGTGCGCCAAGGGCATCCTGAACGGTCTGAGGAAAGGATTCCAGCATCGGCGTCAGGAAGATGCCAGGCGCAATAGTCATCACGCGAATCTTGTGTTGGGCGAGATCGCGCGCGATCGGGAGGGTCATGCCGACCACCCCGCCTTTCGAAGCGCTATAGGCCGCCTGACCGATCTGTCCGTCATAGGCAGCGACCGACGCTGTGTTGATGATGACCCCTCTTTCGCCGTCAATCTCGTCCGCTGCCGCCAGCCGCGCGGAGAATTTGGCAATGACGTTGAAACTGCCGATCAGGTTGACGCTCACCGTCTTCACAAAGCTGTCCAGCGGATGCGGAATATTTTCCTTGCCCACTGTCTTTACTGCCGGGGCGATGCCAGCACAGTTGACGAGGATGCGCGAGACGCCATGCGTCCGCTCGGCTGCGTCCAGGGCAGCGGTGACGCTGGCGTCGTCGGCGATGTTGGTGGTGACGAAAATGCCACCCAATGCCTTGGCGGTCGCCTGCCCGGCTTCCTCGTTCAAGTCGAAAATGGCGACCTTGGCGTCCTGCTCCGACAGCATCTGCGCCGTTGCCCTGCCCAGACCGGACGCGCCGCCGGTGACGATGGCAGCCATTCCTTTGATGTCCATAAATAATATCCTGTTTCGCGCCCAATGGGCACCTATTCACGAACCTTTCGTTCCGAACCCGTCAGTTATTTGACTGTTCAGCATCCCGCTGTTTGGCGATTTCCTCATTCCTGAGCAGGAACCGCTGCAACTTGCCGCTTGGTGTCTTGGGCAAAGACTCCACGAAGGCGATTTCACGGGGATAGGCGTGCGCAGACAAGCGCGTCTTGACGTAGCGCTGGATCGAGGAGGCTAAATCGGGGTCATCCGCGCTGTACCCTTGGTTCAGCACGATGAAGGCTTTGATGATCTCGGTCCTTTCCGGATCAGGCTTGCCGATCACGGCGGATTCCATCACCGCATCATGTTCCAGCAGAGCGCTTTCGACATCGAACGGTCCCACGCGATAGCCCGAGGTGGTGATGACGTCGTCGGCCCGTCCAATGAAGGAAATGCTTCCGTCTTCATTCTGCTCGACCGTGTCGCCGCTCAAATAATAGTCGCCCACGAAAGCGGCCGTTTCCCGACCAAGATAGCCCGAAAACCACATCATCGGTGACGCCTTGCGGTCCAGCGCCAATATGCCCGGCTCTCCTTGACGCAGCTCCTCACCCTCTGGCGAGCAGACGACGACGCGGTGCCCGATGGGTGGGGAAAGTTGCCGTCCTAGCGGCGCTAGCTTCCGACCTATATGCGCCGTCCAGCGGCAGCGACGCCGACGACCGCAACTCTCAATGTCCGCCATTCCGGACGTATGGATTTGTCAGGCATCTAAGCGTCGCCGCGTAAGTGTGAGCTGGAAACCGCAGATCAGGCGGCTTTGGTGATGCTGATCTGGCCGCCAGTTTCACGGCGTGAGTTCATGCCAGCGGGCAGCAGGCCAGTTGCTAGCAATTTTGGCGATAATCGAGCGATCTAGGCATGTCAGACGAGAGAAGGGGAAGGGGGTGGTGCCGGAGCCGATCGTCAACGACGTAGGCCTGAAGCCTGCCGATGGCCGTCCTGCCCCTGCCCGGATCGAGATGAAGACCGGCGTATCGTGGAGACGGATCTTCGAGGCGGTCAGGCTGACCTCGCGGATGCAACCCGGATCGGATCGAGCACGGATGGCGCCGTGCAAGGCGGCCGCGAGACCTTGCTTATGCCAACCTTGCCAGCTCCCAGAGCACAACTTGTCCAGGGCTTCCAAGAGTTTGTATGCTGCAGCGTACGCGGGCAGCTCCGGCAACCAGAATTTAGACGCTGCCCGAGCAGTCGACATGCGCTGCGCTAACCTGCGACCCGCCTAGAACTTCGCACCGAATTCAACGCCGTAAGTCCGGCCCCGGTCATAGGCGGTGACCAACTGTAGCACGGACACGCCATAAGGATTGAAGCGCCTGTTGAAGATGTTTTGGCCGAACGCCGACACGCTCACCTTGCCCCCGCCGATGGGCACATCCATCAGTCCCAGACGAGCGTCCACGACCGTGCGGGCGGGTACGCCATCATATTGTTCGAGAGGCGAGATCGCGCCGGTTGCGGCTTCGCGAATCGGGCGCTGCAGGAAATAATGCTTGCTCTTGTACGTCACATCGATGCGGCCGTTAATGTAGCTGCCATTCGCGAACTCTGGCGCAGCATAGTTCACCGAACTCCTGGCAGTCCATTTCGACAGGAACACTGGGCGTGACTCGTCCGCGATATCCACGCCATTTATGATGAACTCCTGATAGTCGAAGTCAGTATAGCTGACGTTTCCGCTCAAGGTCAGGCCAGCGAAGGGAACGATTTCCGTTTCCGCCTCAACGCCCTTGATTGTCGCCCTTCCTGCATTGTCGAAACGCTGCCGCCCGTTGACAAATTGCTGGACCTGCAAGCCGCGATATTTGTTGTAGAATCCAGCTATGTTGGCACGCATCTTGTTATCGAACAGGATCGACTTCAGTCCAACTTCAAAAGATTGCAGGGTTTCAGGTTCGTACGGGATGCCGCTCAAGATGCCGCCGGAGACATATCCCGTGGCCACCTTCGCATAGGCGGTCAACCTGCTGGACGGGCGCCAGTTCGCGATGGCGGTGTAGTTCAGCTTTTCATAAGAAGCCTTGTACCGGCCAACGCCAAGGCTGCCGCCCTGCCCTCCGGTGATCGCCTTGATGTCAAGTTCACGGTCATCGATCGTATAGCGGAGCCCACCCGTCAAATCGAAGGTTGGCGTGACGTGCCAGGTCAGCTGGCCATAGCCCGCCATGGAATCGTTGACAGCGACCGTGCTGGTCAAGCCGTTGCCGAACGGGCCGTCCAATCCGGGGAGGGGAATGACGACACCGTCGTCAACCGGCTGGAACGTTCCTAAAACGTCCTTAGCCGGTGACTTTTCATGAAAATAGAAGAGGCCAGCCGTCAGATCGAACAGCTCGGTGGCCAGCTGAAACTGCACTTCCTGGCTGAACTGCTTTTGCTGCGTTGTGCGGGCAGTGAGCAGCGAGAAGAAGCTATCGTTGGGGCCGGGCGCGTTGGCCGGATTCAGCACGCCTGCAACGTTGCGGCCCAGCAAGGCGCTAAGTTGCGCGAAGGTGAAGCGGTTGCCGCCCGTGCCCCCAAGGTCGTAGATATAAGGCTTCTGATCCAGTTCGCGATAAGCGGAGATGCTCTTTACAGAGAAATTGTCGGTCGCCTGAAGTGCCAAGGTGAGGCTGTGCCCTTGGGTTATGACATGTTCCTTGCTGCTGGCGTTGGCCACTGCATCCAGGCGGCGCGTTGAGATATTCGTGATGCCGCCAAATAGAGGCTGAAAGGCGATAATCCCCGAAAGCAGCGCACCGGTCGAGTCCGGTATGACACCGAAGGTCTGAATCGCGCGGCCCAAGGATTGGCTGTCCGTATAGTCGAAGCGATAGGTTGCGACCAGGTCGCCAAAGTCGCCCTTGACGCTCGCCTGCACGCCATCGACATTCGTCATGCCGAGAGCTTTCCCGTAACGGAAGACGCCGAAACTCGGTTCCCTTAGCCTAAGATCAATAGTTCGCCCTGCGAGAAGATTTTCAACATCGCCGTCAATCTGGTCGTGCAGATAGGAAAGCCTTGCGGAGAAAGGTCCAAAGGCAGGAAGGTCAAGCGTGATTTTGCCCCGGAACGCATTGTAGTTTCCGTAGGAGAGATTGGCGTTCAGCCCCCATTCGCCTTTTGGTTCGGCCGTCGTGATATTGAGCGCACCGCTTGTTGCATTGCGGCCGAACAAGGTTCCCTGCGGGCCGCGCAGCACCTCCACCCGCTGGATGTCAGCGAGATCGAACAGCGAGCCCACGGAGCGGCCGACATAAACGCCATCGACATAGATCCCGACTTTAGGGTCGACCGAATTATTCGCGACGCCCGAAGTGATTCCGCGGATGGCGACTGTGACGCTCGATTGCTGACCGCGGGTGGTGACCTGCAGACCGGGCGCCAAAGCATCCAGCCTGCGCGCATTGGTGATACGCAACTGTTCCAGCTGCTCGGTGCCAAACGCAGTCACCGCGACTGGTACGCTCTGCAGGCTTTCTTCGCGCCGCTGCGCGGTAACGACAATGTCGTTGAGCCCGGCTTCCTGCTGCGGGTCGCCCTCCTGCGCCAGTGCGGGCGTGCCCAAGGCCAAGACGCTAGTTGCCACCATGAAATGCCGAATGTGAAGAAGATGCTTCAAGAACTTATCCCCTCTATGTTCTAATTGATCTTATCGTGCGTTGAGCAAGGCATTTTTTGCAGAGGCGCATCTGAGACCAGAGCCAGCATCTTGCGGATCTGAAGAAGAGCGTCCTGCACCAATTTGGATTGTCTTAGAAAATGAGGAATGTGGCCGCTTACCCTATTTTAGGTAAAATGCGTAGAGACCGGCAATATCCCAGCCCCTCACCAATCCTTGCCCAGTCAGATGAGGAGAAATCGCTCACGTCAAAGCGCGGAAAATGATGGTCGACAGATCAGACCAGAATACGTCGGATCAGTTCGGACTGGCGATGCACGCCCACTTTGCCAAACATGGAACGCAGGTGCACGCGCACCGTGGCGAGCTTTATGCCCAGGTCCACCGCAGCATCTTCAAGGCTGCTGCCCTCACTCAGACAAATGGCGAGGCGTATCTCGGTCTGGGTGAAATCGAACAGTTTCTTGAGGACTTTGGGATCCAATGTGGTGCGCTGCGCCGTATCCCGAAGAAATATTCCCACCTCAGGCAGTCCACCATCGTTGCGCCCGTCATGCCGAGGATTGGCTATGATCATGACCGACATGTCATGTTCGCCATGGGGACGGGACAGACTGGCGGCATATGTGGTATCGGGATCCTCCCGCGCCGATTTCACAGCTGCCCATAATCTGGCCGTATCCGCCTGCCAGCAACAGCGAAGTTGGTTGTTGATCAGACGAACGCCATCCTCCTCGGCCAACATCCTGCGCGCGCGTTGATTGAGCCATACCACCTGGTCATCGCTTGACACGATGATCAGGCCGACATTGACGCGGTTCAGCGCCATGTCGTGGAACGAGAGATTGTGCTGAAGACGGCAAACATGGCTGGCCACCTTCATCGATTCAGAGATGTGGAAAGCCAAAGCCTGAATCTGCACGGCATCGGAGGGCTGAAAGGTCTTTTCGCCCACCCGGTAGAGCCTCAGCTTCGCCAGATCATCGCCAATGAAAAAGTCGATGCCGAGCAAGTTAATGGTCGCGGATGACCCGGCAGGTTGATCCGGATGCCGATCATGGCAGAAGGCCGCTTCGCCCTGCACCAATCCTTTTAGCGGATCCGCTCCGCCATCAGGATCCGGCTTGCATGCTTCGCGCGTTCCGCAACGTGCATCCACAGTCATGCAATGTCTGTCCAGACCCTTCTTTGAAAAGATGGAAACAGCCTTCTCGAGACCATAATATTCGCACAGAGCGTCCAGCACATCATACCAAGGTGTTGACGATTGTGCGGCCCCGTAGATTGACGAAACCAGCCGGTTGTCCCGGCTGACATCGCCAGCCGCGGAAACGCCGATCCTATCAACCACATTCATTGACAATCCACTCCTGATCTTCTTATTCTTTGCTGACCGCATGAGCCGCAGTGACAACTAGATCATGCATTGCGGCCTTGCTCAAGCGATTCGGGACCGTCGCCGTCCCGGTTATGTGCCGTTCACGGGTTTTGCGAAGTTACAGCCGTTGCTTGCGCGCGATCTTGCACATCACAAGTGCCATTGCTGCAACGATTCTTCGGCCGTCGTTCAGAACGGCTGTTTATCAGGGAGGTACGATTGATCACCACGCAATATCCAGAAACCGTCCTTGAAGGCTTGAACCTCCCGGAATGCCCCCGATGGTTCGAAGCCGCGCTCTACTTTTCAGATATTCGGCGAGGCCGAGTATATCGTTTGAGGGACGCTCACCCCCCCGAGATCCTGTTTGAAACGGCGGGAGACTTCGTCGGCGGACTGGGGTTCCTCGAAGATGGCGACCTGATCGCCGTGCTGTCGAAGGGCCGACGGATTGTTCGTATCGATCCCGAAGGTGCCGTCGAACATGCAGATTTGAGCGGGCTCTGCCGCTTCGTCCTCAACGACATGATATCGGCAAACGGCCGCGCTTATGTGAGTCAGCCGGGGCACGACATCTGGACGAGCGAGCAGCATGGCATGCCAGAACCAACTGAGCTGCTGATGGCGGACGCCGATGGAAAGGCCATGATCGCGGCGGGGCAGATGATGGGGCCAAATGGCATCGCGGTCAGCCCGGATGGCAAAACGCTCTATGTTGCAGAAAGCTCGGCAATGCGCGTTTCCGCCTTCACCATTGATAGGGTGTCAGGCGTGCTTTCGGACCAGCGTGTCTTTGCTACACTGCCGGACGGCGCGATTCCCGACGGGATTTGTCTCGATGATTCGGGTGCAGTGTGGGCGGCAGCGCCGGTGTCGTACAATGCTGGCGTGGTAAGCAGCGGGCCGGGTGTGCTGCGTATCGACCCGCAAGGCCGGACAACGCACCGCGTGCCGATGCAGCCAGGCAGGCGAGCTCTCGCCTGCGCTTTCGGCGGCTCGGACCGATCGACCCTCTATATATGCACTGTGCCCGATTTTGAAGGTTCAGCCGCGGGCAGCGAGGGTGAAGGCCGGATCGAAAAGGTCACCCTTGATGTCGTGGGCGCTGGAAGCCCTTGATGGCTCCCCGAGCTAGCCCATCAATATTGGATGCCCAAACCGCCATCATGGCAAAAAGCCGCCCCGGTTACGAAGCGCGCCTCGTCCGATGCAAGATAGACGAACAGGTGCGCCGCATCCTCGGGCTGTCCCGCGATTTTCAGCGGGTTGCGCCCGGCAATCTCCTCGATTGCGCTGTCCACAGACGAAAACATGCCGCTCTGGGTATATTCCTGAAGCCCTTCGCGCACCAAGGGTGTGACGGTAAGGCCCGGATGCACTGAATTGACGCGTATCCGCTGGGGACCGAATTCCTCTGCGCCGCACATGGTGAGCATGCGGGCGGCTGCTTTCGACACATGATAGCCTATATTGTGGCTGCTCGTCTTGAAGCTCGCCATCGAACAATTGTTGATGATCGAACCGCCGCCTTCGAAACGTTCGATCGTACCTTCCAGAGCAGGCGCACAATACTTCATCCCGAGGAAAAGCGCGTCATGATTGACGGCCATCACCTTGCGCACATCGTCCAGGCTGCTGTGCTTGATACCGCCATGGATGGAAATGCCGGCATTGTTCACCAGGATGTCCAGCCCGCCGAATTCCGAAACGACGTCAGACACGAGCCTCTCCCACTGTGCCCCGTTGGTGACGTCATGCGCTATCAGTTTGAAGTTACCCGGAGCCTTCAGTTCGCTGATCCGCGCCGATATGGCTTCGCCTTCGTCCGCCCGCAGATCAGTGCCGATGACCGCCTTGGCGCCGTCTCGCAGGAAGGCCTCGCAAATCGCCAGACCGATATTGCCGATGCGTCCGGCTCCAGTCACGATGGCTACTTTGCCCTTGAGCCGATCCATCCTACATTCCTTTCATTCTGCCAGGAAGCCCATGGCTATTCATTATCAAAGCGCCACGATCGTCAGTGCGCGGCCGCGCGATCGGCACTTCCGCCGAGGTTCCCAAACACCGATTTGGCGAGCCATAGCGCGACCAGCGCAGTGACCACATAGGCGACACTCAACAGCACATAGCCCTGGCTGATCGACGATCCCGAGCGCGTCAGCGCCGTCATGCTAAAGGGCACTACGAAATTCCCGAGATAAAGAGCCATCATCGCGATCCCGGTGGCGCGGCCGCGATGCTGCGGCAGGCAATAATGCAGCAGCATGTCGGTGGAAGCGGGAATGAACAGGCCCATTCCCAACGCCGTCAGGACGAGACCCGCCCCGACCGTCATTGCTTCACCCGCCCCTGACAGCGTAGCGCAGCCGGTACCCATGAGCAGGAAAGACAGAATCATCAGCGCGCGTCCACTCATCCGCCGGGAGATGAGCGGAAACAAAAGCGAGGCAGCAACGGTTGTGAAGGCAGCGACCCCAGATAAAGTGCCTGCCAGCTTGGGCGTGTGGATCCCGATCTCCTTGAGAAGGAACGCGGAGTAGACGAACAGAGCGGCGATCCCGGTCCCATAGACGAAATTCAATCCATAAATCGCCCATAGCTGGCGAGGCTGCTTGCCCGCTGACGATGACGCGACAATGGTAAGGGAACGCGGGACGAAGAACAGCACCAGCAGCAACGGAAGTGCGGCAAACAGATACAGAAGATAGGCCGTACGCCAGCCATATTGCGCTGCCCAGCCACCACACATCGCCAGCAGCATCGATGACAGGCCGATAAAGGCGACCCGGCCACTGATCATGGCGCGTCTGCGCCCTGCCAGGAACCCTGCGGCAATCAGGGGCGTGCCGCAGACCGCCAGGGCGGATTCTGCGATGCCGAAAAGGAAACGCACGCCGATGATGGCGTACAGCGATTCGAGCCAATAAGGCAGTGTGCCGATGATCATATAGGCGACCATCGACCAGAGCAGCAGCGGACGAACCCCGATGCGGTCGCCAAGCGCTCCCATGAAGGGGGCGCAGAGGGCGATCATTAATCCCGGCAGCGTGACCACCATGGGGACAAGAATGTCGGCCTGGGCCACTCCGGCAAACTCGGCCTGCATCAACGGCAGGGACGGCGCCACGAAATGCATGCCAGCAGGGGAAAGCATGCTCTCGGCGAAGACGGCCAAGATCAGACCCAGCGAGCCGCCGACGGCCCCGGCAGCGGCCGGAGAAGCCTTCCCTGACGGCGGCTCCTTTTCAGACGCCACTCCGCCTGCTGCCATGTCCGGCGTCGCTATCCTCACCGACGAATCTGCCAAGTCGATCATCCTCTCCATCGGCGCACTTCTTTAAGCCAGCGCTGCCCAGTTCATTCATGATGACGGGGGCGGTTCTCAAGAAACGCCGCGCCGTCCGCCCAACGGCTACTGATCCCTGACCGCGGAAGCGAAAGCCAGCGAAATCCGGCCCGGATCCATATATTCGCGCACCTTCACGATCTTCCCGTCACGCAAGACATGGAGAATATGATAGGTGTTGGCATAGTCTACGCCATCGACCGTGACGCCTTGTGACGTCGCCTCCATGGCAACGCGATCCTCCTCCTCTGTCATCATGCCCGGCGTCACGCGCACACCGGCCTTGGTGCTTGCGGCGATGCCGGCGAACATCGGAGCGCATTGTTCCTTGGTGTAGGTGCCGGACACGCCACCCAGATCACCGGCAACCCACCAGGTCGCATCATCATGCAGAAGATCGAGCGCTTCGTCGAAGCGGCAGTCTGAAAAGGCGCTCCAGAACTGTGCCACGATCGCCTTGTTGTCTGATTGTTGAGACATTCTCAGTCGCCCATATTAATAGTTGTAGGGAACCTAGGCAGCGGCGCCGAAATGACCAGCAGGCGCCTCGGCGACTGCCGTGTCATCGCGGATCCAGCGAACCATGCGCCGGACAGGTTCGATGCCGTCTTGGGGGCCGCCGAAGCCCCCTAGCGTCGCCGTGCCAAGCGAAGTCAGGCGCTGGCCGCCACGCAGTGCACATTTGTCCCTGATCTCGCTTTTCAGTGCGTCAGGATAGATGCCGATAGTCTGGGTATGAATGGTGAGCCGATTGACGGCCTCGTCGATCGCATCGACCGGGATGATGTTCGCCACCCGGCAATCCAGCCTGTCCGCGAAGTCCACGCCATCGGGATATTGCGAGACGATGATCCCGCCTTCGGACGATCTTCCGCCATACACGCGGAATATGCCGGAATGACGGACGCCCTCTATTTCCTCGCGGAGGGTGGTGTCGAAGGCGGGGTGCGCGCTGCTGAGATGGGAGGGCAGCTTCTGCATCGCATCAAATACCGCGCGGCCGAAATCATTGGCGCGCTTGATCCCGCCAGCGTCGGTGCCGGATTCGATGTAGAGGGTGCGGGCGTTGATGCATCCAGCCTGGTTCAGATAGCCGATATCGCGGGCGGCCATTTCAGCCGCCTCCCCCATGGACGCTTCGGTTTCGAACGCCGCCCGCCCAATGATCGATGCGCTGCTCTTGGGATCAAGTGCGACGAGATCCAGGCCCGGCCCGAGATAGTTGCGAATGCTCTCCATTGAGGAGAAGCCGCCCCATGCGACGATCTTTTCAAGGTTGATCGGCCGGTAGAGCGCCCTTTCAACAGCCTCGTCCCCGCCCTTCCAATAGGCGACGCTGACATGTCTGGTCACCGGATGGTCAGGCGCCATTTCGATCATGGTCTGAACGACCGCAAGACAGAAATAGAGATCGTTTGACGGAATCTTGATGATGGCGTCGCTGCGCGTGAAAGCGTTCACGAGCAGGGTTTGCAGCGCGATAACCCAGCCATTGCCCGCGATCACGTGAACAGCCCGTGCGCCAAATGCCCGGATGGCGTAGTCGCGGCCGCCCGCGCTGCCCGGCACCCATCCTTCCAGATATTCGCGGCCGATGCTGTTGTTGATCTGCTCCTCGATCGCGGGGCGGCTGAGCAGCATCGGGATCAGGCCATATTGGAAGCGGAGCATCTCTTCGCTGAAGCTCGACGTCCCGATGCTCATCTCGAGCGCCTTTTGTACATGGACATTGCTGCCCAGTGCGAGACGCTGGCCCAGTTCGACGAAATAATCGATGATTTCGTCCAGCGAGATCTGATAAAGATCATTCTGCTGCCAGGGATCGGACAGGACCAGCTGATCGATATATTGGGTGACGTCGGGGGACCGGAAAGTGAACTTCCCGCCTCGCGTGGAATAGGTTTTCAGCTTCTCGGTTATGATCTTGCCGCGAATGACGAGCGGCACAATGGGATCGGACATATCTGCTTCCAATTAGGACTGGGCGAATATCGCACTCGTTCAAGCGGTCAGCGTCAGGTCTGTCGCACGCTCATAAGCGCCAGCGGACACAGCGCAGGTGATCTTGTCATCGTCTTTGAGGCTGCTGTAGCGCGCGATTTCCGGGCTCATTTGCGGCCCCCTGCGGCCGCAGCCGCACTCGCCGCTGAACTGCACCGTAACCCTGTCGCCCGAAATGCAGCCGCCCCAATAGGTCCGCGGCAGCAGATCGAACAGGGCCAACCTGCCGACGACTTCGCCTTCGCGCGCCAGCGGAACGCCGGTATCGGGGTCAAGGACCGACATGAATACCCAAGGCGGGAAGTGGAACTGGCCATGGCTGCACAGGCGCGCGACGGCATTGATCTCCGACATGCCGTACACCTCATTTATGCGGTGAGGAATACGGCGCCGGACAGTGTCCATCCAGTCGTCGGGGAAAGCAGTGCCGCGCAGGCCCGATCCGCCGCCTGCCTGAATGTAGCTGTCGGGGGTCAGGTTGATCGTCAGGTCACGCTTCTCGCTTTCGAGCGCGATGGAATAGAGCTGAGGCGCCGCCGCCATGACGAACACGCGTTGACCGGCATGGCCAACCACCAGCTCGTTCAGAAACGCGTCCCATTCCGCTTCCTTGTTCTGAAGCTCTCGCTCGCGCACCTGACGCAGCCGCTCGCGCAACTCCGACTGACGGGGGTCCAGTTGCAGCGTTTCACCCCGGTTCGCCGCCGCCTGCAGCTTTGCCGACAACCAGTGCATGTCCAGGTCCCAATGACCATCGCCCACCGTGTACACATGCTTTCCGGGGCGCCCGGCATAATGAAAGTCGCGCAAGATGCGGAATGCGGTCGGGAGGTTATGATGACCGCTGGCGACCGGCCAGGGGCAGAAGAAATCAACCTCGCCGGTCTGGAGGCCGGAATCATCCTCATCCCGGAAGCCGCTGTTGCCGAACATGTAGCCATAATGGGAGAACAGCTGTTCGTCCGTGCTCTTGGGGAAGAAGGAGATCTTGCCACTGGTGCCAGATGAGCACATCGGCCGGATCGGCGTATCCCGTTCCAGGACCGAAATCCATTCTTCCATCGACTGGCAGCTGCCGGTGTCCGTGGACTTGAGATCATGCGTCGTGAACGCGGACAGCCAGTTGGTGAGCTTGCCGAACTCCTTATTCTCGATGAACTTTTCAGTGTAGGACTTATAGGTCGTGTGCGGGAAGCAAAGCGCGGTGATGTCGGCCACGCCACGAATTTCCGTGATCCCGATATCCTCGGCGAGATTGTTGAGGATTCCGAGCCTGTCACGTAGATCGGAGAAGCGCTTTGCGATGGTTGATAGCTGAAATGCCTCGACGTCGGCATAGTCGATCGACCAAAGCCGTTCGGTACCGATGTCCATCATGGTCGACGGATCGTTCAATACTGTCTCAAGATCTGAGATGCTGCTCATATTTCAACCTTTGTATCTTGCCGCTCTTGTTCAGCAGCTTTGTCGTCATCGATGATGAATAAGAGCGTCGCCTGATCCAACTGGCCTACTGACGCTCGCTACAATGTCGATGGCTAAGACCTTGCTACGCCCTGCGCTTACCCCGAATGAGGTAAATCAGCGCATCAGTGCGCCGCCGTTCACATGATAGACTTGGCCGTTCATCCAGCGGCCGTCATCCGACAGAAGCATTGCGACCATCGCCGCAATGTCCGCAGGGTTACCCAACCGCAGCGATGGCGTCTGCTCGCCCATTTGCGACAGCAATTCAAATGTCAGCGCGCCGCCCGCCGTCATTTCGGGCGTGATCACATATCCGGGCGCCACGCAGTTGGCCGTGACGCCTCTCCGGCCCCAATTCGCGGCGACATGGCGCATCAAGGCGTTCAGCCCACTCTTCGACGCCGCGTAGGCCGGCCGAAGCGGGTCGCCCATATCGGCAGCCGCGGAGCTGGTGTAGACCAGCGCCCCGCCGCCGCGGGCCAACAGGTGCGGCAGCACGGCCCGGGTGCAGAGCAGATGCCCGCGCAGATTTACCGTCAATGTCCTGTCGAAAATCTCCAGCTCCTCGGCAAGTGCATTGCTGTCCTGCATGATGGCGCGCATGTCCGCCGCGTTGACGTGCGCGCCATCGAGGCCGCCGAGGCGCTCGGCAGCGGCTTCGATCGCTGTTGCAACCGATGGTTCATCGGCCAGGTCAATGAAGGTGGCGAATGCCTCCCCGCCGTCAGCCGCGATCTCCGCTGCTACGGCCGAGGCCGCAGCCAGATTGATGTCCGCCAGACATAGCCGGGCGCCCTCAGCAGCCAGGCGGCGCGCGGTGGCTGCGCCTATGCCGGTGCCGGACCCAATGACGATCAACGCTTTCCCGCTTAGTCGCCCCTGCATCTCAACCCTGCCCTTCTGATCGTCCGGATAGCAGGCATTCCCCAGCGATCGTCGGACCGGCAGATCGCTCGGGCAGCATTTGACGGACCTGATCGCTCAGTACCGGGGCATTGCCGCTGCCCAGAAAATCGATCCGCGTGTCGATCAGGAGCTTGAGGAGGTCAGGATGGGTGGAAACCCAGAAGGCGTTCGCGGCGATCTGACCAAGGATCTTCTCGCACGCCTCCGGCAATTCCATGCCATAA
This sequence comes from Sphingobium sp. S6, assembly GCF_905120495.1. Taxonomy (NCBI): domain Bacteria; kingdom Pseudomonadati; phylum Pseudomonadota; class Alphaproteobacteria; order Sphingomonadales; family Sphingobiaceae; genus Sphingobium; species Sphingobium sp. S6. The sequence continues at coordinate 1,378,821 of NZ_CAJHOG010000001.1, forward strand.
TCCTGCATCCGCAGCCGCATGGCGTCCCGGTAGGGATGCGCGGCCTCACCTTCGCCAGCGCCAGCTTCCCGGTCGAAGATCCGTGTCTTCACCATCCCCGGAAGAACGCTCGCCACATGGATCGGGGCGTTCACATATTCCATTTCCAGGTACAGGCCTTCGCTGAACGACTGGATCGCATGCTTCGACATCACATAGGCGATGTTGGCGGGCATCATCCCGAAGGCCGCGCCCGATGCGACATTGGCGATCCAGCACTCCTCGCCGCTCGCGATCATCTTGGGGACGAAGGCTCTTGACCCATGCACCACGCCGTGGATGTTGACGTTCAGCGTGGTCTCCCATCGCTCGGCGGGAATTTCCCAGGAACATCCCATGGTTTCGATGCCTGCATTGTTTACCAGCAGCCGAACGGAGCCGTGGCGGGCAAAGACGGTTTCCGCCAACCGGTCGATGTCTTCATAGCGCGACACATCGACGGTCATCGCCTCGGCCGAGCCGCCATCGTCCCGGATCTCCTGCGCAACCTGCTCGGCCCGTTCACCGACAAGATCAGCAACGACAACCCTCATCCCGACCTTCGCAGCACGTTTGGCAAGGCCCATGCCGATGCCGGAGCCAGCGCCCGTGATGACCGCTACGCCGCCGCTGAATTTACGTTCTTCTTCCGTCATCGATCATACCTTGTTGATGCAGTTTCAGGCCGGGTTGCTGCCAAAGCGGCGGCGCAGGAAGGCGCATGCGTCGTCCATCGACTGTCGCGCGCCGGCGACCGCACCGACATAGGCCATGAACCCATGGGTCATGCCGGCGTAGCGATGTATTTCCGTATCGACGCCCGCTGCGCGGAGCAGATGGCCATAGGCTTCGGTCTCATCCCGAGCGGGATCGCACTCCGCCGTCGCAATGAAAGCCGGAGGCAAGCCTACAAGATCCTTGGCGCGTGCGGGGCTTGCGCGGAAATCGGCATATTGCGCCTCATCCTCCAGATAGAGTTCCCAGAAATAGTGCACGTCGGAGAGTCGGAGCCCCGGCCCGTCACCGAACTCGCGCGTTGACTCACTGTCGCGCAAAGGATGGTCGCCCGGACCATACCAATTAAGCTGCGCCGTCAGATGAGGCCCTCCAGCATCCCGCGCCAATATCGCGGTGACGCAGGCCAGGACGCCGCCTGCGCTGTCGCCCGCGACAGCGATGCGCGCCTGGTCCCCTTGCAACGCTTCTGCATTGGCTGCGGCCCACTGCACGGCGGCCCAGGCATCTTCCGGGGCAGCGGGGAATTTATGCTCGGGTGCCAGCCGATAGTCGACCGACATCACAACGCTATCCGATCCTGCGGCTAGTGAGCGGGGGATGACATCCTGTGTATCGAGGTCGCCGACAACGAAGCCGCCACCATGAAAATAGACGATGATCGGGAAAGGCCCGATCCCCAAAGGCGTGTAGATCCGCACTCCCATCGACCCTGCCGGACCTGGGATAGCCCGATCCTCGACGGAAGCGAGGCTGACCTCCGCGCGGGGACGCGCGGCAGCGCTGTCCCGTAAGGATTTCCGCAGAAACTCCACCGGTATGTCACGCAGCGGAGGATATGGCGGGGCGTCCGCCACCATCTTCGCAAAATATGGGTCGAGCGGCATGAGCCCTCCTCTCTTATCTGATCGACGGTCCGCTCTTGTGACGGCCTCGTCGCGCCGGAAATCGGCTGGAACAGGTTACATGGACAAGCGAACTGCGGGCTCCACCTCATCATCCCGGGCATCGGCCTTCCGCTTGATCTCGAAATCTTCCGCGCGCGGCGACCGGGTGTCGTGCCAGATATGGGAATTATGGCGGGCGATGCCGATCACCACCTTCTTCCCCTGATCCCGATAATAGCCATGCGCATCGCCGCTGTTAGCCCACACGGTACCGCTGAGTTCGGCATCGACCTCAGACACGAACCTGTCGGCCGCTTCGCGCGAGACGTCGAGCGACGCAAGCTGATCATCCACCATCCATTGCAGCAGTTCGATCGTGTAGTGGACCTGCTGCTCGCTGACGACCGCATGATTGGCGACCAGATGACTATAGGGCCCGCCCAGATAGACCATGTTCGGAAAGCCCGGGACCAGAAGGCCGAGATAGGAGAAGGGATAGGGATCGAAGGCATCCCGCAAGCTGCCGTTGCGCCCCCTGATGTCGAACTGGCGCCCGAACATCAACTTATAGCCGGTAGCAAGCAGGATAGCATCGCACTCCAGCCTGCGCCCGTCAGCCAATATGACGGCATTCTCGTCGGCGCGCTGCATCGCCCCCGACAACAGACGCACATGCGGCTTCTTCACCGTGTCGAAGAACCCGCAATCATGGATGATGCGCTTGGCAAAGGGCGGGTAGCTGGGCGTCAGTTCCGCCTTCATGGCAGGATCATCGCCAAAATGGCTGTCCAGATAGTCCATCGCCTGGCGCTTGATCATGTCGCTGAGCGGCGAAGCGCCGCCCGTGCGGGCCCGATAGTCTTCGTCAATCACTGCAAGCCCGCGCAAATCTTGGTAGGAGAGCGCCGCCGCCTGGAAGCGCAGCCATTGGTGGACGAAGGGTATATTCTCCAACGCCCAACGCTCAAGCGGATCAACTGTCGTATGAGCTAGGGGATTGGGAACGATATATTCCGGCTGCCTCTGGACGATGGTGAGATCACCGACCTGATCGGCGATGGCGGTCGCCACCTGGACCCCGCTGCATGCGCTGCCAACCAGCACGACCTTCTTGCCCGCCAGATCGACGTCCGGATCCCACCGAGCGGTGTGCATGACAGGACCTTGGAACCTGTCCAGATCCTCCACATCAGGAAAGTTGGGGGCGTTGTTGGGTCCTACCGCCCAGATGACGAAATCGGCTTCGTACCGCTCGGCCTCGTCACCCCGTCGGGCTTCGACTACCCACCTGCTGGACGCTTCATCCCAATCAGCGCCCTGTACGGAGACGCCGAACTGAATATGGGGGCGCAGGCGGTATTTGTTGGTGATGTCCTGGATATAGCGCAGAAACTCAGGGCCCGTCGGATAAAAGCGCGTCCAATTGGGGTTCGGGTCGAAGGAATAGGAGTAGCTGCGGCTCGGCGTATCAACGGCAGCGCCAGGATAGCGAGTTTCGAGCCAATTGCCTCCAACATCGCCATGTTTTTCCAGGATCGTGAAGTTGAAACCAGCCTGCTGCAGCTTCACCCCGGCGTTGATGCCCATCATACCAGCCCCGATGACCAACACCTTGAAATCTGCCGGGGGCGCATTTCGCGGCCGCCGGACGCGCGTGTCCGTGGTGAAACCGCTATGCTGATAGGCCGGGCCGACAGACACGTCCGGTAGCGGTCGGCCAGCGGCAAGCTCTGCCATTTTGCTGAACAGCGGGATGTCCAGCGAAGGCAGCAAGGGCTTAGCACCCGCCTTCATTTCCGCGACCAGAAGGGAGCGCACCTGGGCGGCGGCCTTTTCGTAACTATCGTCACCGCCCGCCTCGGCCCGGCGCTCACCTGTAAACATCGTCTGGTTCTTGTCTCCCGGCCGCAGACGGAGCGCAGGACCGTGCTCCTCTAGAAGCGACCGATCACCGCTTATCTGAACCAAGGCCAGCAGGCTGATCACGGGGTCTAAATTGGCAACGCTAGCTTCCAGCATATCCATGCTCGGCATTTTCCTTTGGGTGGCGTTATCGGGACGATCCTCTTTGAGGATCGTTGACCGGGCTTAATTGAACACGATCTGAAGCAACAACAGACAGCCGCGTGAGCGAAACGGGAAAGCTCCCCGGGACGATTGATGCCGGCATAGCCGTGGGCGAACCAAGGCTGCTCATTCTCTGCAGAGACACCCCGCATTCCTCTCGACAAGATTATGTTGTTCCATAGACATCTTGAACGAGCATCGTCCGCAGTCGACCAGGAAATCACATTGTCCCAGAATCGCAGAACTATCCTCGTGCCTGAAGCTTAGCCGGCGCCAAGCGGTCCGGCTTACCACAATTGTGGTAGTTGAGGGCGTGGGCATTGGAAAGCGTCTGAATCCACCAACGATTAGGCCTTGACACGTCCTACGAGATGTCGAGCACGTGAGCCTTGGATTCGGCCGGATTATGAACTCGAGCGCGAGCGCTACATTTGATGGGACACTAGCAAATTAAGAGCCGGTCAACACATGTAACTACATACGGTCCGGGTGCCTTCGCACTGCCACCTCCCTCATTATGCCGAAAGACCGATCGCGCTGCGGATCGCTGCGACTGACTTGCATTAGTATATTTGATCCACTAGCGAGCGCAGCAAGCTAG